>NZ_JBWKEA010000044.1:0-1061 GCF_056435685.1 Amycolatopsis sp. NPDC043885 | reverse complement strand
GGTTGTGTGGTGTTTCAGAGCTGTAGAGTGGATGCGTAACATCTTCGTGGGCAAGTCCTCGGCCTATTAGTACCAGTCAACTCGACAACACATTACTGTGCTTCCATTTCTGGCCTATCAACCCAATGGTCTGTTGGGGGCCTTAACCCACATGGGGTGGGATACCTCATCTTGGAACAGGCTTCCCGCTTAGATGCCTTCAGCGGTTATCCCTTCCGAACGTGGCCAACCAGCCATGCCACTGGCGTGACAACTGGCATACCAGAGGTTCGTCCGTCCCGGTCCTCTCGTACTAGGGACAGCCTTCCTCAAGTATCCTACGCGCGCGGCGGATAGGGACCGAACTGTCTCACGACGTTCTAAACCCAGCTCGCGTGCCGCTTTAATGGGCGAACAGCCCAACCCTTGGGACCTACTCCGGCCCCAGGATGCGACGAGCCGACATCGAGGTGCCAAACCATGCCGTCGATATGGACTCTTGGGCAAGATCAGCCTGTTATCCCCGGGGTACCTTTTATCCGTTGAGCGACACCCCTTCCACCAGGTGGTGCCGGATCACTAGTCCCGACTTTCGTCCCTGCTCGACATGTCTGTCTCACAGTCAAGCTCCCTTGTGCACTTGCACTCAACACCTGATTGCCAACCAGGCTGAGGGAACCTTTGGGCGCCTCCGTTACTCTTTAGGAGGCAACCGCCCCAGTTAAACTACCCATCAGGCACTGTCCCTGAACCAGATCATGGTCCGAGGTTCAGATTCCCAATCCGACCAGAGTGGTATTTCAACAACGACTCCACCAACACTAGCGTGCCGGCTTCACAGTCTCCCACCTATCCTACACAAGCCGAACCGAAAACCAATACCAAACTATAGTAAAGGTCCCGGGGTCTTTCCGTCCTGCCGCGCGTAACGAGCATCTTTACTCGTAGTGCAATTTCGCCGGGCCTGTGGTTGAGACAGCCGGAAAGTCGTTACGCCATTCGTGCAGGTCGGAACTTACCCGACAAGGAATTTCGCTACCTTAGGATGGTTATAGTTACCACCGCCGTTTACTGGCGCTTAA
>NZ_JBWKEA010000043.1:0-1311 GCF_056435685.1 Amycolatopsis sp. NPDC043885 | reverse complement strand
TGTCTGAGTTCAGGACATGTCGGACAGTTGATGTTTCAGGACCTCACGGACACTGACCGGCCTGTCGGCGTGGTGACCAGGGCTTGTGTGGTGATCATGCGGCGATGGGCAGAGCAGGTTTTCCGATGGATCCTGAGTTCGTCGCCGCGATCGTCAGGTCGGCTGCGGGCGAGAAGATCAACGTGGCGCGGTTCTGTCGCGAGCACGGGGTTTCCCGTGACACCTTCTATCGGTATGTGGCTCGGTTCCGGAGCGAGGGGACCGTCGGGTTCGCCTGCCGCAGCACCGCTCCGCTGAGCCATCCGTCCGCGCTGGGTGAGGAGGTGGCCGAGGCGGTGCTGCGGGCCCGTAAAGAGCTCGAGGAGGAAGGCCTGGACAACGGGCCGATCTCGATTCGCTGGCGTCTGGAGGACGCCGGGATGCTCCCGCCGCCCTCGCAGTCGTCGATCTACCGGATCCTGCGTGATCGCGGCCAGATCGAACCCGAGCCACGCAAGAAGCCCCGCACGCGGCGCCGGTTCCAGTACCCGGACCCGAACGGCTGCTGGCAGATCGATGGGACGGAGCACTACCTGGCCGACGGCACCAAGGTCTGCATCATCCAGATCCTGGATGACCATTCCCGCCTCGATGTCGGCTCCTACGCCGCGGTCAGCGAGAACGGTGCTGACACCTGGACCGCGGTGCAACTGGCCATCGCCTGCTACGGGGCGCCGGTGAAACTGTTGTCCGACAACGGGCTGGCTTTCTCCGGCAAACACCGCGGCTGGATGGCCGATCTGGAACGTCACCTCGCCGAACACGGCGTCACCACGATCGCCTCGTCGGTCTATCACCCGCAAACCTGCGGCAAGAACGAACGCGTCCATCAGACTCTGCAGAAATGGCTCGCCGCCCGGCCCCCGGCCGAGAATCTTGCCGCCCTGCAACAGCTGCTCGACGACTACCGCACAATCTACAACAACCGAAGACACCAGAGCCTCGACGGCCAGACCCCGCAGCAACGCTACGACGCCAGCCTCAAAGCCACTCCACCCGAAGGCTCCAAAGCTCCCAGCGGAACCACCCAACGCCCCGTCTCCAGCACCGGGGTCATCGCCTTCTCCGGCTGCTCCATCGTGCTAGGCCGACGCTGGGCCGGCCAGAACGCCACCGTGTTCTGGCAGGGCGACCGCGTCGTCATCATGATCGGCGACACACTCGCCCGCCAGCTCACCCTCAACAGAGCAATACGCTACCAACCACTGACCAACCCAAAACTGTCCGACATGTCCTGAAACACATCTGTCCGTGAGGTCCTGAAACAGGACA
>NZ_JBWKEA010000042.1:0-1338 GCF_056435685.1 Amycolatopsis sp. NPDC043885 | reverse complement strand
TGAGGTTCACCCCGAATGGTGGACAGGGGTTACGAGGGTTCAGGCAGCCGCTCGGAGTGACTGCTCGAAGTTGTCAGGGCTGAGCATCCCGATCGCGGAGTGCCGCCGCGTACTGTTGTAGATGCTGATCCATTTGTCAATCGCGGCAACGAGTTCTGTCTTCGTGGCGTACGTGTGCCGGTAGTAGTGCTCGTGTTTGAACGTCGACCAGAACGATTCCGCTGGGCTGTTGTCCCAGCAGATTCCGGTCGCGCCCATCGACCGGCGCAGGCCGTGCCGGAAGCACGCCTTCGCTGTCAGGTGCGCCGTGTACTCGCCGCCGCGGTCGGAATGCAGGATCGTGCCACGGCATCTGCCGCCACGGGCGGCCACTGCGGCATCGATCGCGTCGGTGACCATCTCGGCGCCGATGTGGTCGGATATGCTGTAGCCCAACACTTTCCGGGAGTGTCCGTCCCGGATCGCGCACAGGAACATCTCGCCCTCGCCACACGTCAGGTACGTGATGTCGGTCAGCCACACGGCGTCGAGCCGGTCCCGGTCGAAGTGCCGGTCGACCAGATCCGGTGGGAACGACGCGGCCGGATCGACCACCGTCGTCTTCACCTTGAACGTCCGTGGGCTGATGCCCTCGAGCCCGATCGAGGCCATGATCTTGGCGACGGTCTTCGCTGTGACCACCTCGCCCTGCTCACGCAGCTCGGCGGTGATCCGCGGCGACCCGTAGATCCCGCTCGAGTCCTTGTGCGCCTGGGTGATCTTCACCTCGAGATCGGCTCGGCGTTGCTGCCGCGGAGTCAGCACCGTTGCCGCCACACGTTTCACATGCGCGTAGTAGCCCGACGTCGACACGCCCAGCAACCGTGCCATACGCCGCACCGAAAACCGCGTGCGCTCAGGCGAAAGGGTCGTGCCAGCTAACTCGTCGGAGCCGGCGTACTTGGCCATCAGAGCGAACCGGGCCGGTTCTTCTGCATCGCGGCAAAGTACGCCGAGGCTTTTACCAGGAACGCGTTGTCCTTCTCCAGCTCGGCCACCTGCCCGCGCAAGCGCAACAGTTCGGCCCGCTCGGCCGCCTCCAGAGGTTTGTCCCCGTGGACCTCGGCCGCGGTGACCCGTCGACGTTCGTCTTTGACCCAGACACTCAACATGCCCGCGTCGATACCCAGCTCACGGGAAACCTCAGCGATCGTCCGGCCGGAATCGATCACGCGATGAGCAGCCTCGACCTTGTACTCAGCCGTGTACGAACGGCGCTTACGAGGAGGCATGAGGACATCCTTTCAACAGGACGACTGGTCCTGCTAACTCGGTGTCCACTACCCGGGGTGAACCTCA
>NZ_JBWKEA010000041.1:0-1744 GCF_056435685.1 Amycolatopsis sp. NPDC043885 | reverse complement strand
TGCCGCGATGAGGAACTTCGGACAGGTGGCTGTACCAGAACCGAGAACGCCCAGGTCAACAAGATCGACACGCCATGGCCGGCGAGAACCTACAACCGTTGTAGGTTCTCAATTTCGACGTCGTAATCTCACGAATGATGTCGTACGAAAGTCATATACGACATCACCTTGAGACTTGCTCCTTCGCCGGTCTGCCAGGGCTTATACGATCGCGACCTCGCGGGCGAACGGGGAAACTCGCTGTTCAAGGCCACCTTCAAGGCACTGCGCAACGTCAGCATCTGCGCCTGGATGATCGGCAAGATCGCCGCCGCGCCGGTGCTCCTCCACGTCGAGCACGACCCACCAGCTGATCATCCAAGGCCACGAACCGTTATGCGGTAAGGCCCGCTAGGAGCGGCTGTCGGTGAGTCTGCCGCGCAGGCGAGCGGCGTCGCGCACCGGCGGCAGGCCGTAGGCGCGGCGGTATTCCCGGGTGAACTGGGTGGCGCTGGTGTAGCCGACGGCATCGGCGGTGTGCGCGGCCGTGGTGTCGCCTGCCACCAGCAGGCGCCGCGCCTCCTGGAGTCGCAGGTGCTTCTGGAACCGCAGCGGGCTCATGCCGGTGGCGGCCTTGAAATGCCGATGCAGGGTGGCCGGGCTCATGTGTGCGACCGCCGCGACCTGCTCCACGGTGATGGGCTCGGTGAAGTGGGCGGCGATCCAGTCGGCCGCGGCGCGCACCCTGGTCAAGGCCGAGCCGGTGGCCGCGAACTGGCGCAGGGTCGGGCCAAGCGCGCTGCCGAGCAGGCGGTAGAGGATCTCGGCCTCCACGCGGGCGGCCAGCGGCCGGATGTCGTCGGGGGTGTCGAGCAGCCGCACCCAGCGGGTGACGGCGTCGACCAGTTCCGGGGTCATCGTGGCGGAGACCTGGCCCGCGGCCGGGGTGGCCGGGGCCTCGCCGTCGAGTTCGAGCAGCAGGTCGGCCAAGGCGGGGCCATCCAGGTGCAGCACGGCCGAGCGGTACGGCACCTCCTCGAACACGGCGGTGACCGGCAGGTCGAGCGAGTTGAGGAACATGTCGCCGCGGCGGGCCGACCGGCTGTGTTCCCCCGTGACGGTGCGCTTGGAGCCCTCGGCGATGAAGCACACCATCGGCTCGTAGCGCAGGTCGAGAGGGTTGACCACCTCGTCGAGGGCGACCACGGTGAGCCGGGGCACGGCGGTGGTGCCGGACCACAGGCCGTTGCGGTGACGGCCCACGGCCGCCGCGAGCTGGTCGAGCACGGGGCTGCTCCGAACAGGATGGGTGAGAGGATCAGGCAATCCTATGCGGTTCACCGCTCATGCCGGCGCGACGAGTGCGCTCTAGCGTCGAAGGTATGACACAGCTGCAGAACCTGCCCACACGCGTGCTCGGCACGCAGGGCCTGGAGGTCGGCGCGATCGGCCTCGGCACGATGGGCATGACGATGGCGTACGGCGCGGGCGACGAGGCGGGCGGCATCGCCACTATCCGCCGCGCCCACGAGTTGGGCGTCACCCTGTTCGACACCGCTGAGCTGTACGGCATGGGCACTGGCAGCAACGAGCGGCTGCTGGGGCGTGCGGTGGCCGGGTTCCGGGACGAGGTCATGCTCGCCACGAAGTTCGGCTTCGACCTGACCGACCCGGCGAACGCGGGTGCGAAGCTCGACAGCAGGCCCGAGCACATCCGCGAGGTCACCGAGAACAGCCTCCGGTACCTGGGTACCGACCACGTCGA
>NZ_JBWKEA010000040.1:0-2285 GCF_056435685.1 Amycolatopsis sp. NPDC043885 | reverse complement strand
CGTGCCAGGATCGGGTTGTGGAACGGCGCGGCCTCGTCCGTCCGGCCGAGCGCGGTCAGGTCCAGTCCGAGGTTGAAGGATGCGGCCAGGACCGTCGGATGCTCGTCGCCGAGTACCTGCGTCCCGCGTTCGACCGCGTCGCGTCCCAGCTCGGCGGCCTGGTCGACCTCATCCAGCGCCGCCAGGTCACTCGCGAGGTTGATCGTGGCGGCGACGGCGTAGGGGTGGTCCGGGCCGATGGTGGCCCGTAGTTGCTCGAGGGCGCGCTCGTCGAGGACGCGGGCGGCCGCGGCGTCGCCCATGAGCCGCAAGGTGACCGCCAGGTCGACCTTGGCGACGAGGGTGTGCGGGTGATGCTCGCCGAGACCGCTCCGGTATCGCTCGAAGGTCTCCTCCCCGAGCCGTTTCGCCGCGGCCAGGTCACCCGAGTGACGAAGATCGATCGAATGGGCCAGCGCGCAGCCCATCGTGACGGAGTGGTCGTCACCGTAGGCCAGCCGGAACCTTCTGAGCGATTCCGTGGACAGGCTGAGCGCGCCCGGGTGGTCGCCGTCCTTGCGCCGGGTCACCGAAAGCAGGAACGAGTGGGCCGCGCTGTCCAGCTGGTCCGCGCCGAACCGCGCGTGGAAGTTCTCGGTGAGCCGTTCCTGCTGCACCCGGGCCTGGCCGTAGTCCCCCGCCTCGCGCAGGTCCACGATCAGGGAGCCGTTGACGCTGAAGGTGCGGACGTGATCGCGGCCGAGGACCTCGATCCGGCGCCGGAGGGTGTCCTGGTCCAGTTCCGCGGCCGCGCGGTAGGCACCGATCAGCCGGAGGCTGATGGCGTGCTGGTACGCGGCGTTGAGTGTCTCCGGGTCGTCCTCACCGAACATGCGCCTGGACTTCTGGTAGATCTCCTCGCTCAGTTTGGTCGCCGCCGCGAAGTCGCCCTGCGCCCGGAGATCGATCGTGATGTTCCGCTGGAGAGCGAAGGTCTCCTCGTTCTCCTCACCCGACACCTGAAGACGCAGCGCGAGAGTGCGCTGATTGAGTTCCGCGGCCTCGGAATACCGGCCGATCGCCCACAGATACAGCCCCAGCCTCGACGAGACCTCCAGCGTCTGCGGATGCGTCGGCCCGAGGACGTCGGTGAACCGCTTCCGCGCTTCCAGGCCCAGCCGGGCGGCCTCCTCGTGATCGCCGTACTCGAACAGGTAGCGCATCAGATTGACATAGAGCTGACGCGGCCAATCGTCGTCACAGTCCAGCACGTTCGCCGCGTAGGCGTGCGGCAGCAGCTCACGATAACGCGACCAATGCCTGCTCGACTCCGGATCATTCGGATCCAGCGCGGCCAGCAACTGATGAGCACCGTGCTGCATCCGCGCGTGCACCTGACGGGCCATCACCCGGTTACGCAGAACCAGCTGGACCAGCCGATGCAACTGAAGAGTGTTGTTCCCATGATCGATCTTCGCCAGACCGTACCGGTTGATGTCCCGGATCGCCCGCGCGAGCTTGATCGGATCACGCAGCGCCGCGTCGAGCTCCGGAGAGATCGACACCCGGTTGACCCCCGTGAGCAAATCACGCGAAATCGGCTCCGGCGAGAAAAAAGCACAGATATGCAAAATCTGATGGGCCGCCGGATTACGGGTCTTCAACTCCTCGAACGACACATTCCACGCCGCGGCGACCGACACCTCGTTGTCCGGCGCCGACGCCGTGTCCAGAATCTCCTCGACCGACTCGTCGAACAAACGCAGATACTCCCGCACCGGCATCCCGGTCACCGCCCGCCACGCCGCCGCCTGCTCCACCGCCAACGGCAGATCACCGAGCTTCTCCGCGAGCTCGTCGGCGTCGGCCGGATCGATCTCCGGACCACGACGCCCCAGCAACTCCACACTTTCCTCACGCTTGAACACCGCCAACTCCAGCGGACGCGCGATCCCCGCCCAATCAGAGTTCCGCGACGTGATCAGAATCTCACCAGGACCATTACGCGGGAAAAACGGCAACACCGTATCCGGGCTCTCCGCGGCATCGAAAACCAGAAGCCAACGACGGAACGGCCGCCCCGTCCGCAACGCCTCGATCACCGCCGGGACCGCCACACTCGCCTCCGACGCACCCTGCAAACCCAGCATCCCCGCAAGCTCGGAAAGACCAGCACGGATCTGAGTCGTATGCGCGGCATCAATCCACCACACCAGATCATAATCCTGAAGATGCCGATAAATATACTCAGTCGCCATCTGAGTCTTACCGATACCACCAAGACCATGCAACGCCGAAGGAAGCAC
>NZ_JBWKEA010000039.1:0-4000 GCF_056435685.1 Amycolatopsis sp. NPDC043885 | reverse complement strand
TCGTTACGCCATTCGTGCAGGTCGGAACTTACCCGACAAGGAATTTCGCTACCTTAGGATGGTTATAGTTACCACCGCCGTTTACTGGCGCTTAAGTTCTCAGCTTCGCCAACCCGAAAGTCAGCTAACCGGTCCCCTTAACGTTCCAGCACCGGGCAGGCGTCAGTCCGTATACATCGCCTTACGGCTTCGCACGGACCTGTGTTTTTAGTAAACAGTCGCTTCTCGCTGGTCTCTGCGGCCACCCCCAGCTCACCGAGTAAATCGGATCACCAGTGATGGCCCCCCTTCTCCCGAAGTTACGGGGGCATTTTGCCGAGTTCCTTAACCATAGTTCACCCGAACGCCTCGGTATTCTCTACCTGACCACCTGAGTCGGTTTAGGGTACGGGCCGCCATGAAACTCGCTAGAGGCTTTTCTCGACAGCATAGGATCATCCACTTCACCACAATCGGCTCGGCATCAGGTCTCACCCTTAACGTGTGACGGATTTACCTACCACACGGGCTACACCCTTACCCCGGGACAACCACCGCCCGGGCTGGACTACCTTCCTGCGTCACCCCATCGCTTACCTACTACAAGTCTGGTTCATCGGCTCCACCACTACCCTCAACTCCGAAGAGATCGGGCCGGCTTCACGGACTTAGCATCGCCTGATTCAGTACTGGGCGTTTCAAAGCGGGTACCGGAATATCAACCGGTTGTCCATCGACTACGCCTGTCGGCCTCGCCTTAGGTCCCGACTTACCCTGGGCAGATCAGCTTGACCCAGGAACCCTTAGTCAATCGGCGCACACGTTTCTCACGTGTGTATCGCTACTCATGCCTGCATTCTCACTCGTGAACCGTCCACAACTCGCTTCCGCGGCTGCTTCACCCGGCACACGACGCTCCCCTACCCATCCGTACTCCCGTTGGGGATATATGTACGAATGACACGACTTCGGCGGTACGCTTGAGCCCCGCTACATTGTCGGCGCGGAATCACTTGACCAGTGAGCTATTACGCACTCTTTCAAGGGTGGCTGCTTCTAAGCCAACCTCCTGGTTGTCTCTGCGACTCCACATCCTTTCCCACTTAGCGTACGCTTAGGGGCCTTAGTCGATGCTCTGGGCTGTTTCCCTCTCGACCATGGAGCTTATCCCCCACAGTCTCACTGCCGCGCTCTCACTTACCGGCATTCGGAGTTTGGCTAAGGTCAGTAACCCGGTAGGGCCCATCGCCTATCCAGTGCTCTACCTCCGGCAAGAAACACACGACGCTGCACCTAAATGCATTTCGGGGAGAACCAGCTATCACGGAGTTTGATTGGCCTTTCACCCCTAACCACAGGTCATCCCCCAGGTTTTCAACCCTGGTGGGTTCGGTCCTCCACGAAGTCTTACCTCCGCTTCAACCTGCCCATGGCTAGATCACTCCGCTTCGGGTCTAGAGCGTGCAACTCAAACGCCCTATTCGGACTCGCTTTCGCTACGGCTTCCCCACACGGGTTAACCTCGCTACACACCGCTAACTCGCAGGCTCATTCTTCAAAAGGCACGCAGTCACGACTGCATGTGCAAGCACATACAGCGACGCTCCCACGGCTTGTAGGCACACGGTTTCAGGTACTATTTCACTCCGCTCCCGCGGTACTTTTCACCATTCCCTCACGGTACTATCCGCTATCGGTCACCAGGGAATATTTAGGCTTAGCGGGTGGTCCCGCCAGATTCACACGGGATTTCTCGGGCCCCGTGCTACTTGGGTGTCTCTCAAACGAGCCGTTGATGTTTCAGCTACGGGGGTCTTACCCTCTACGCCGGACCTTTCGCATGTCCTTCGCCTACATCAACGGTTTCTGACTCGTCTCACAGCCGGCAGACTATGAAAGAGAGATCCCACAACCCCGAATGCGCAACCCCTGCCGGGTATCACACGCATACGGTTTGGCCTCATCCAGTTTCGCTCGCCACTACTCCCGGAATCACGGTTGTTTTCTCTTCCTGAGGGTACTGAGATGTTTCACTTCCCCTCGTTCCCTCCACACTGCCTATGTGTTCAGCAGCGGGTGACAGCCCATGACGACTGCCGGGTTTCCCCATTCGGAAACCCCCGGATCAAAGCTTGGTTGACAGCTCCCCGGGGACTATCGTGGCCTCCCACGTCCTTCATCGGTTCCTGGTGCCAAGGCATCCACCGTGCGCCCTTAAAAACTTGGCCACAGATGCTCGCGTCCACTGTGCAGTTCTCAAACAACGACCAGCCACCCATCACCCCACCCTCACAGGCGAGTTCACTGGGACCGGATCAGAAGGACAGCCATATCGGCCGCACCCTCAGACACCCAACAACGTGCCCGACACGATCAACCCGTTCCCGTTTTCCACGCCGAAGCAGTACTAACGAAACCGTGCTCACCGTGCCGAATAGTCAACGTTCCACCCATGAGCAACCAGCACCGAACACTCGCCGGTGTACTGGCCTCTGACCAAACCGAAGCCTGGTAAGAAGTGCTCCTTAGAAAGGAGGTGATCCAGCCGCACCTTCCGGTACGGCTACCTTGTTACGACTTCGTCCCAATCGCCAGTCCCACCTTCGACAGCTCCCTCCCACAAGGGGTTGGGCCACCGGCTTCGGGTGTTACCGACTTTCGTGACGTGACGGGCGGTGTGTACAAGGCCCGGGAACGTATTCACCGCAGCAATGCTGATCTGCGATTACTAGCAACTCCGACTTCATGGGGTCGAGTTGCAGACCCCAATCCGAACTGAGACCGGCTTTTTGAGATTCGCTCCGCCTCGCGGCATCGCAGCTCATTGTACCGGCCATTGTAGCACGTGTGCAGCCCAAGACATAAGGGGCATGATGACTTGACGTCGTCCCCACCTTCCTCCGAGTTGACCCCGGCAGTCTCCTGTGAGTCCCCATCACCCCGAAGGGCATGCTGGCAACACAGAACAAGGGTTGCGCTCGTTGCGGGACTTAACCCAACATCTCACGACACGAGCTGACGACAGCCATGCACCACCTGTATACCGACCACAAGGGGGGCACCATCTCTGATGCTTTCCGGTATATGTCAAGCCTTGGTAAGGTTCTTCGCGTTGCGTCGAATTAAGCCACATGCTCCGCTGCTTGTGCGGGCCCCCGTCAATTCCTTTGAGTTTTAGCCTTGCGGCCGTACTCCCCAGGCGGGGAACTTAATGCGTTAGCTGCGGCACCGACGACGTGGAATGTCGCCAACACCTAGTTCCCAACGTTTACGGCGTGGACTACCAGGGTATCTAATCCTGTTCGCTCCCCACGCTTTCGCTCCTCAGCGTCAGTAATGGCCCAGAGATCCGCCTTCGCCACCGGTGTTCCTCCTGATATCTGCGCATTTCACCGCTACACCAGGAATTCCGATCTCCCCTACCACACTCTAGCTAGCCCGTATCGAATGCAGACCCGGGGTTAAGCCCCGGGCTTTCACATCCGACGTGACAAGCCGCCTACGAGCTCTTTACGCCCAATAATTCCGGACAACGCTTGCGCCCTACGTATTACCGCGGCTGCTGGCACGTAGTTAGCCGGCGCTTCTTCTGCAGGTACCGTCACTTTCGCTTCTTCCCTGCTGAAAGAGGTTTACAACCCGAAGGCCGTCATCCCTCACGCGGCGTCGCTGCATCAGGCTTTCGCCCATTGTGCAATATTCCCCACTGCTGCCTCCCGTAGGAGTCTGGGCCGTGTCTCAGTCCCAGTGTGGCCGGTCGCCCTCTCAGGCCGGCTACCCGTCGTCGCCTTGGTAGGCCATTACCCCACCAACAAGCTGATAGGCCGCGGGCTCATCCTTCACCGCCGGAGCTTTTAACCCCGTCCCATGCGGGACAGAGTGTTATCCGGTATTAGACCCCGTTTCCAGGGCTTGTCCCAGAGTGAAGGGCAGATTGCCCACGTGTTACTCACCCGTTCGCCACTAATCCACCCCGAAAGGCTTCATCGTTCGACTTGCATGTGTTAAGCACGCCGCCAGC
>NZ_JBWKEA010000038.1:1696-4275 GCF_056435685.1 Amycolatopsis sp. NPDC043885 | reverse complement strand
TCGTTACGCCATTCGTGCAGGTCGGAACTTACCCGACAAGGAATTTCGCTACCTTAGGATGGTTATAGTTACCACCGCCGTTTACTGGCGCTTAAATTCTCAGCTTCACCCCCAAAAGGGGTTAACCGGTCCTCTTAACGTTCCAGCACCGGGCAGGCGTCAGTCCATATACATCGTCTTGCGACTTCGCATGGACCTGTGTTTTTAGTAAACAGTCGCTTTCCGCTGGTCTCTGCGGCCACCCACCCCTAGTCCGCAAGGGACTTCAGAGTGTTTGGCCCCCCTTCTCCCGAAGTTACGGGGGCATTTTGCCGAGTTCCTTAACCACAGTTCACCCGATCGCCTTAGTATTCTCTACCTGACCACCTGTGTTGGTTTGGGGTACGGGCCGTGCACGCACTCGCTAGAGGCTTTTCTCGGCAGCATAGGATCACTCTACTTCGCCTCAATCGGCTACGCATCACGTCTCAACCTATATAGAGTGCGGATTTACCTACACTCCGGCCTACACGCTTACACCAGTACTACCACTCACTGGCGGAGCTACCTTCCTGCGTCACCCCATCACTCGACTACTACGGAATCAGATCCCACGCTCCACAACCACCCTCCACCCCGAAGGGTCTTGGATGGCGCTTCGGGTGGTTAGTATCAACCGCCTCATCCTGGGCGCACGTGCTCGGGTACGGGAATATCAACCCGTTATCCATCGACTACGCCTGTCGGCCTCGCCTTAGGTCCCGACTTACCCTGGGCGGATTAGCCTGGCCCAGGAACCCTTGGTCATCCGGCGGCAGAGTTTCTCACTCTGCATTCGCTACTCATGCCTGCATTCTCACTCCCACACCCTCCACGACTGGCTTCCGCCGCCGCTTCCCTGGATGCAGGACGCTCCCCTACCCATCCGTGCGACTAGACGTCCCTTCAAGAGAGACGCCGATCTATATGCACGAATGACACAGCTTCGGCGGTGTGCTTAAGCCCCGCTACATTGTCGGCGCAGGACCACTTGACCAGTGAGCTATTACGCACTCTTTCAAGGGTGGCTGCTTCTAAGCCAACCTCCTGGTTGTCTGGGCAATCCCACATCCTTTCCCACTGAGCACACACTTAGGGGCCTTAGCTGGTGTTCTGGGCTGTTTCCCTCTCGACGACGAAGCTTATCCCCCGCCGTCTCACTGCCACACTCTCACACCACGGTATTCGGAGTTTGGTTGATTTCGGTAACCCGGTAAGGCCCCTAGACCATCCAGTAGCTCTACCCCCGTGGAGAAACATGTGACGCTGCACCTAAATGCATTTCGGGGAGAACCAGCTATCACGGAGTTTGATTGGCCTTTCACCCCTACCCACAGCTCATCCCCTCAGTTTTCAACCTAAGTGGGTTCGGCCCTCCACGTCGTCTTACCGACGCTTCAGCCTGGCCATGGGTAGATCACTCCGCTTCGGGTCTAGACCACGCGACTCAGACGCCCTATTCAGACTCGCTTTCGCTACGGCTACCCCACACGGGTTAACCTCGCCACGCAGCACTAACTCGCAGGCTCATTCTTCAAAAGGCACGCCATCACCTCAACATCACAAGGATGTGCTCGGGCTCTGACGGCTTGTAGGCACACGGTTTCAGGTACTCTTTCACTCCCCTCCCGGGGTACTTTTCATCTTTCCCTCACGGTACTAGTCCGCTATCGGTCTTCAGGAAGTATTTAGGCTTACCGGGTGGTCCCGGCAGATTCACAGCAAATTCCACGAGCTCGCTGCTACTCGGGAACACCAAACAAACGATCCACAACGTGTTTTCGCGTACGGGACTCTCACCCACTCCGGTCGCCCATCCCAAGGCGTTCCACTAACACGCGTAACCGCTCCGAGAACTGTCAGATCCTCGACGCTGGGTCCCACAACACCACACACACAACGCCTGACAGCTTGACATGTGCATGGTTTAGCCTCTTCCGCTTTCGCTCGCCACTACTCACGGAATCACGGTTGTTTTCTCTTCCTACGGGTACTGAGATGTTTCACTTCCCCGCGTTCCCTCCACACACCCTATATATTCAGATGCGGGTAACACCACATAACTGGTGCTGGGTTTCCCCATTCGGAAATCCTCGGATCACAGCTCGGTTGACAGCTCCCCGAGGCATATCGCAGCCTCCCACGTCCTTCATCGGCTCCTGAAGCCAAGACATCCACCATGTGCCCTTAACAACTTGACCACAAAGATGCTCGCATCCACTCTACAGTTCTCAAACACCACACCAGAAACAAACAACTCTGGAGCTCGTGTAAGCCCCTCGGCGTGTTGCCTCAGGACCCAACAGCATGCCAGCGAACAATCATCAACCAGACCCGACATACCCCGTTCCACGCACCCAAGGTGCAGTACTAGAAGTCATCAGCAACCTGGCCTCAGGCCATAACCAGTAGTTCCACAATTCCTTGAGCAACCAGCACAACACCACGTTCGGGTGTTGAGTGCCGGCCACTCCACCACCGTTGGTCCGGGTATCCCGGCGGGGTGGATGTGTTGCTCCTTAGAAAGGAGGTGATCCAGCCGCACCTTCCGGTACGGCTAC
>NZ_JBWKEA010000037.1:0-6643 GCF_056435685.1 Amycolatopsis sp. NPDC043885 | reverse complement strand
TCGGTGCGCGGGGCCGCACCGATGAAGATGAACAGGTGCCCGGTGGGCACGGTCTCGGTCGCGCCGCCGTTCTCGCACAGGGTCAGCCGTTCGAGATGATCGTCGCCGTGCGCCTCGACCACCGTGGTCCGGGTGCGGACGTGGATGTTCGGTATCCCGGCGATCTGCTCGATCAGGTAGTGCGACATGGACGCTTCGAGCGACTGGCCGCGGACGAGGATGGTGACGTCGGCGGCGTGCTTGGAGAAGAACACGGCCGCCTGCCCCGCCGAGTTCGCGCCGCCGACGATGTAGACGTGCTCGCCCTTGCACTCGGGCGCTTCGGTCGCGGCCGAGCCGTAGTACACGCCTCGGCCGGCTAGCTCGGCGACGCCGGGAGCCTCCAGTGCCCGGTAGGTGACGCCGCTGGCCAGCACCACCGAATGCGCGGAGATCTCGGTCCCGTCGCCGAACATGACCACGCGCGCGGAGCCACGTGCCTCCAGGCCCACGACGTCGCGGGCGGTGAGCACTTCGGCGCCGAACTTGAGCGCCTGCCGCCGCGCGCGGTCGGTGAGCTGCGCGCCGGAAACGCCGTCCGGGAAGCCGAGGTAGTTCTCGATGCGGGAGCTGGTGCCAGCCTGTCCGCCGGTCGCCTTGCGCTCGACGATGACGGTGCGCAGCCCCTCCGACGCGCCGTACACGGCCGCCCCGAGCCCGGCGGGCCCGCCGCCGATCACGATCAGGTCGTAGAACTCCTGCGCCGGGCGCGTGGACAGGCCGACGGCGTCGGCGAGCTCCGGCCCGGACGGCTGGCGCAGCACCGTGCCGTCCGGGGTGACCAGGACCGGGATGTCCTGCGGCGCCGCGTCCGCCGCCTCGAGGATCCGGCGGCCCTCGTCGTCGTCGACGGAGTACCAGCGGTACGGCACGGCGTTGCGCGCCAGGAAGTCGCGCAGGTGGAACGACGGCGAGGAGTACCGGTGGCCGATGAGCTTGATCTCGTCGACCGGCCGCTCCCCCACCGCGCGCCACGTCTCCACCAGCGCGTCGACGACCGGATAGAGCTTCTCCTCCGGCGGGTCCCACGGCTTGAGCAGGTAATGGTCGACGTCCACGACGTTGATCGCCTGGATCGCGGCGTCGGTGTCGGCGTAGGCGGTCAGCAGCGCGCGACGGGCGTTCGGGAACAGGTCCATCGCCTTCTCGAGGAAGACGATGCCGTCCATCTGCGGCATCCGGTAGTCGGCGAGGATCGCGGCCACGGCGTCGCCGCGCAGCTTGATCTCGCGCAACGCTTCGAGGGCGTCGGCACCGGAATCGGCCCGGATGATCCGGTAGTCCTTTCCGTACCTTCTGCGCAGGTCACGGGCGACCGAACGGGACACGGCGGGATCGTCGTCGACGGTCAAGAGGATCGGCTGGCTCACCGGATCAGCCTATTACGTTCGATCCATGCTGACCGAAGCCGAAGAAGTGATTCACGCCCGTGCCGCCGTCGCGTGCGAGGCGGCCACCGCGGCGGGGCTTCCCGGCCGTTTCGAGGCTTGGCGTGAAGACGGCCTGCTGGCGGTCCTGGCCACGGCGCCGGACTTGCGGTTCCTGCGCACGATCTCCGGGATCACCGGGGAGAACCTGCCGCGGGCCGTCCGGTTGGCCGGGGCGTCGTGCTGGAACGGCGACCCGCCGACGCTGGTGCTGCCGCCGGGCCTGCTCCCCGTCACCGGTCTCGTACCCGCCGGCGTCCGTCCGATCGCGACCCTTCCGCTCGCTGAACTCGCGCCGCCGGATGCCGACGTCGACGACTCACCCGACCTCGACGCGTTTCTCCGCGTCCTGCTCGGCGGGTACGAAAGCGACGACGTCGTGACGGCGTTCATGGCCGCCGAACACGCCGACCCGCGAATCAGGCGGTCGCTGCTGATCGAGGACGGGGTGCCGATCTCCGCCGCGGCCCTGAGTGCGCACGGTCCGGGCGTCGTCCTCGGCGGGTCCGCCACTCCACGGGCGCATCGCGGCAAAGGCGCACAGGCACGGCTGCTCCTCCACGGCCTGACCGCGGCCGCACGCGAAGGCCGCCGCTTCGCCGTCGCGACCGCGGTGGAAGGCTCGCCGAGCCTGTCGAACCTGCGGCGTGCCGGAGCGCGGATCCGGCTCCGGCAGGCCTTCAGGCTCGGGTGAGCTTCCGCAGGCGGAAGGCCAGCACGAGCAGCATCACGCCGTAGAGCAGGGCGTAGATCCCGACCAGCAGCGCGATCCCGTACGCACCGGCGATCGGGTTGAACACGATCACGATCCCCGCGATCAGCGAAAGCGCGCCCGCCGCGATGAGGAACGCCTCGCCCTCGATCTGCTTGCGCAGCCGGATCGCGGCGACGATCTCGACGATGCCGGTGAAGATCGCCCAGAAACCGACCAGGAGGGCCAGCACGAGCACCGTGATCCCCGGCCAGATCAGGACCAGGACACCGGCGATGATCCCGAACGCGCCGAGCACTCCGTAGGCGGCGCGATGAGCGGCGTCGCCCGGCCGGAAGGCCTGCATGATGCCGCCGATGCCGTCGAAGATGGCATAGATGCCGTAGAGGATCGCGAGGGCGAGCACAGTCGTTCCCGGCCAGATCAACGCGAGAATGCCGAAGAGGATGGCGAAAACCCCGCGCACGGCGGCGAGCGGCCAGGCCAGGCGGGGTTCGACGACGGTGAGACCGGCGAGAGGCATGCCCCGAGTATCTGAGCGCCTGTGCGGGAGCGCGCGGCACGCCACCCGTTGGGGTGAGGCCGGTGCGCGCCGCGACCGCCATCACGGCGCGCACCGGGGTCATCAGGGATAGGCGACCAGATTGGCCACGGTCGATCCCGAGTTCGCCGGTCCGCCGCGATCGTTGATCACCCGGCTGATGGTCCCGTTCCCGCCGAGGGAGACGGCGACCATGCTGCGGAACCGGACGTTCGGGTTGTTCGGCACCTCGATCGCGCGATCCGCCACCACGCTCGGATTCACGTTGAAGTAGCAGTAACTGCCGAGCCCGTAAGCCTCGTGGTTCGTCACCGAGTCCGCCACCTTGTAGGCCGCGTAACCCCGCGTCGAGCCGTTCATCCAGGCGGCCTGATTCGGTGGGTCGTAAGGCATTTCGTTCTGGTAGAAGTACGTCCGGCCGCGTTCGCCGTTCCAGATCGTCTGGTACTTCTGGTAGTGCTCGACGAACAGGCCGTACATCGTGATGTCGTCACCGTTGACGATCAGGCCGGTGTCGGCGGTGTTGGCGGTCCACCCGACGCCGCTGCCGTGGTCGGCACGCCAGATCCACAGGTGGTCGCCGATGACGTCGTCGCTGTTGACCACCAGGCTGTTCGTGGCCTTGCCGACGCCCGCCCCGCCGACGCGGAAGAAGACGTCGTGCAGCGAGGTCGGGTTGGCCGCGTGGTCTTGCGCCGAATTCGCCGGGCCGACCTCCATCAGTGTGTTCGAGTTCGTGGTGCCCGCGTCGATCAGCACGCCGGCGATCTTGACGCCGTCGACGTCGGCCACCGTCATCGCGGTGATGCCGTTGTCCGGGATCAGCGTCGCCAGTCCGAGGCCGAGCACCACGGTATCCGGCCGGGTGACGCGGAGCGTCTCGTTGAGGTGATAGACGCCCGGCGTGATCAGGAGGTCCTTGCCCTCGGCGAGGGCCGCGTTGATCTGCGACGCCGTCGTGCCGGGCTTCGCGATGAAGAACCGGCTGATCGGCAGCGAAGAGCCCTGCTGACCGGCGCCCCACGTGATGCCGGAGGTGTTGGTCCGCTTGGAAGGCACGAAAACCTGGTACGCGCCCGCGCTGTCGACGTAGAGGAACGGCTTCTCCCGCACGACCGGCGTCGTGTTCACCGTGGTGTACGGCGGATTCGGGAAACTGGTCGACGGCGCGCCGCCGACGCCGGCGAACACCATGTTCCAGTTGGAACCGCTCCAGCTCCCGAACTGCGAGTTGCGCGAGATCCACTGCTGCTGCGACCCGGACCGCACCTGGCCGTCGACCTTCACATCGGACATCCACCCGCCGCTCGACCAGCCGCCGTCGTCGAGCTGCAGGTTCCCGCGGACATGCATACGGCGGTACGGCGCGGCCTGCGAAACAGCCCAGCGATCGGTGCCGCCGTTGGGGTTCACGGACAGATTTTCCGCGCCACGCCAGAAGTTCTGCGTCGCGTTGCCCTGGAACCAGTCGGCCTCCGCGTGCACCGCGCCGTTGATCGTCACGTTGTCGGGAGAAAGGCCGAGCCCCAGCACCTGCGTGTAGAACCCGACATTGACGTCGACGTTGTACGAGCCCGGCTTGAACAGCAACGCCTTGCGATTCGAGCCGAACTGACTGGTCTCCTGCTGCGAGAACACGCTGTTGACCTGGGACTGGATCGCCGACTGCGACATACCCGGATCGAAGACGAGCACATTCGGCCCGAGGTCGGGGTTCGCGGTGCCGGAGACCGGGGTGAGCCGGAAGGACTGGGCGCCGGTGCCGTTGCAGGCGTACTGCTGGAGCTGGGTGCTGTCCTGGGTCGAGAGACCGGGGATGTCCAGGCACTTGCCACTGTTACGGCTCACGAAGTGATAGGCCCCACCCGATTCCTCGACCGGCTGCCACTGCTGATTGTTCCCGCCGCCGTAGGCCCACAGATGGATCAGCCCGCCGTCTGCCGTCGACACCTCGGCGACATCCCACACCTGGGCCGGGTTGTTGCGCGTGTTGACCCGGTAGTAGCCGCCCGAGGTGGGCTGGAACTGCCACTGCTGGGAAAAGGTCTGGTTGCAGGCGTACTGCTGGACGACCGTCCCGTTCGCCGTGCCGGCGGCACGCGCGTCCACGCACTTCCCACCGGTGGTCGACACGGTGTACCAGGTGTCGGGAACGATGGCCGCCTGCGCTGCCGGAGCCACCACCAACAGTGCGCCGACCAGGGAAAACAAGGCTATCAGGGCTGCTCTGGCCCGCATCGGGACCTCCTCCGCGTCATTCGGGCAGGGGCGAGCTGAGGCGGAGCCCAGTGGAGACGCGGCGTAGCGGGCGGGGACCTCGGCGTCACGATGGTCGAAAACGTAACGGCGGTCACACGCGGAGTCAATACACGGCTAAAAATAAGGTGCGAAGATGCTGGTCAGCGCAGTTTGCGGCAGGCAGGGGTGCATAGAGTGACCCCCGCGTGAACGGCTCTCGCGGGCGGTGTAATGTATGGACACACGAGATGCGGAGAACAAAGCCGCTCCGGGGCTATGGCGCAGCTGGTAGCGCACCTCACTGGCAGTGAGGGGGTCAGGGGTTCGAGTCCCCTTAGCTCCACCGTGACGAAACACCGCCCACCTGGCACATACGCCGAGGTAGGGCGGTTTTTTCGTTGTACCTCACTTTGAGAAACGACGCACCGAACTTCGGCTACCGTTCAGTAACTGGGGCAAACCTGGGGCAGGCAGTGAATCAGCAGGTCAAAGGCTATTTTGATCTTGAGTCGCCAAGAGGGCTCGAACCCCTGACCTTCTGTTTACAAGTCCGCTCCGCCGGAAGATCAGCCGGTGCCGCGAGCTGTCGAATTTCGACCATCTAAGCAGGTCAAAACGGGCCTTGCCTGACGGCCAGGTGTCACGCCGTGTCATTGCGTGTCCGGCTCTGCTTCGGCACCGAAGCCCAATCGGAGACGACGTAACCGCGGCTATAACTCTCTGGTCTTTCGCAGTCATGTTCTTCACCGCCGGCAGGTGGTGACGTCACGGTCCGGTCAAGTGCGCAACGGAAACCGTGATCCGTACGACCAGCCACAGGTACCCACAGCTCACAGGGAGACCACGATGGACCAGACCGCCGCATCCACCAGACCCCGCCGACTGAAACTCATCACCGCGGCAGCCGCAACAGTTCTCGTCGCGATCGTGGTCATCGTCATCGTTCTGCTCACTGGTTCGGAACCGGTCATCGCCAAGGGCTACCTGAACTTCAACTGCTACCCGTGCAACTCCTCGGTCAACGACGATCTGAAGGACGGCGCGCAGATCACTGTCGTCGACAGTAGCGGCGACGTCATCGGTAACGGCACGGTGAAGCTAGTCGTCATCGACGATCCGTCGCTGTCGATTCTGTCGAGCTACAACCGAACTTTCACATTCGAGATCACAGGGATTGAGGGCGGACATGACCGGTACGGTTTCCATGCTGGCGGCCCGGACCGAGAAACGACGTGGGTCGAGTCTGACAAGATGAGCGAGGAGATCCAGCTCAAGATCGGCTGATGCCGGACATGGCAAAGGCCCATCTCCGAGGCGGATTCTCGGGGTCCTCGCAACTCTGACTGGCACCTTAAACTTTCTCGACGCCGTGAACCCCCTGCGACCAAGCCTTAGCCCTTGCAGAGCTCATTCCGAGAGTGCCGCACCGACCACCGCACCGAAATACCCGCCGGTTCGCCGCGACCGAACTGGTCCGCTGCGCAAGGGGCGAGGGGCATCAGGGTCGCCGGGGGTGCTCTGTGCCGTAGAGAGCAGTGCCAGTTCCGGTGATGCGCACACTGCGGCGATGCGGTCAGCGGCATGAGCGGATATTCGCTATTGATCGAGCCCGCTGTCAAACGACGACCAGATCGGGACGCGGCTGTTCAGTCACTGCGGACAAGGCCCGGCGCATCACGGGAGTGA
>NZ_JBWKEA010000036.1:0-13912 GCF_056435685.1 Amycolatopsis sp. NPDC043885 | reverse complement strand
GTTTTTTCTGTTTCTCCCGCGTGGCGCTGGGTGGGTTGGGGGGGTGGGGGGGGGGGGGGGGGGGCGCTTTTCCCCCCCCCCCCCCCCCCCCACGACCGCCTCGCCAAGAACCCGCTCACTCCCCCACGGCGTCCACCGGGAAATCGAGCACGCATTCACCGACGCCGACCTCGGCGGGCCAGTCGAGTTTGAGGGCGCGGTCGACGCGGTCGCCGGCGTCCACCGGGACGGCGTGCGCGGCCAGTCCCATGGCGCGGGCGACGAGGTAGAGCGTCTGCTGCAACGCGCCGACATGCGCCAGCGTCGTGGCGTACGCGCCACCGCCGAGCACGGACGCCATCCGCGGCATCCGCGCGGTGACGGTGATCAGCGCCGAGGGCCGCCGGTGGTTGCCGCCGCCGATCATCGCGATGTCGAGCATCTCGTCGAGATCGGCCACGTCGTCGTTGACCAGGCTGAGCTGGTGGTCGAACGGATCGTAGTGGTAGATCCCGCGGTCCAGCCCCGAACAGCGGTTCACCGACAAGTACAGCTCGAGTTCGTACAGGCAGGCGACGCTGAAATACGGGCGCTGCGAGGCGCTGTGCGCGGGCCCGTTCGGAAGATGCGCGGGCCCGGTCGACCGGATCCGCGCGCCGCGGAACAGGAACTCGCCGATCTGCTCGGCCGACAGCACGCTCTCGGTGAACTCGGGGCAGCTGTGGTCGTTCTCCAGCAACGCCGTCAGCGTCGGATCGGTTTCCGCGCGCTCGGCCAGATCCGGCCGGAACAGCGAGTAGCTCGGGCCTTCGCCGGTGGGGGCCTTGACCACCGGCGGATTCCCGAGCCCGGCGAGGTCGGCCGGTCCGCCGGGCTGCCAGGTGCGGCTCGTGGTGTGGAACGACAACTCGTCCGGAGACCACACGCCCAGTTCGGGATCGTCGTCTTCGGCGAACCTGCCGTTCTCCCCGGCGGCCTGGACGACCCCCGCGGCGACCAGATAGGACCCGATCGCGCCGACCACGCCGCGATCGATCCCGGTCGTGGTCACGATCTCCCCGACCGACTTCGCCGTCGCGAGGGTCGCCGCGACGTGCACCGCCCACGGCTGGGACAGCACCACGCGATAACGCGCGGACGGCGACTCCAGCCCCATCCCGTCGGCGTCGGAACGCAGGGAACTGAAGCGGGACAACCGGATCGGGCGCGTGGCGGGGATCTCCACCGGTGCGAACACCGGGGCGAGCACGACCGGGATCACCGACAGCAGCGGGCCGCGGCCGTCGGCGAGCCCGAGCGAGCGCACCACGGAACCGCCGAGTTCCTTGAGCACCTGCCGCAGCGCGTCGGCGCCCTCGGCCGTCCAGCTCAGTTCGCCTTCGAGATCGGGTTCCTGTTCGACGGGCTCCCATGACGACGTCACGTTCGCCAGCGACACCGGCCCCAAGGCCATCCGCCGCAACGATTCCACCACCAGCGGTTCCGCCTGCGGGAATTCGTGCTCACCCCAGCGCGTGACGACCACCAGTGAGCCGTCCTCACTGATTTCGACGAGGCTGTCGTCGGTGAGCGACCACAGGGGGATCGTTTCGGCCACACCGCCGGGGGGATCTGTCGTCAACTGTTGCTCCAGCTTGATCTACAAGAACATGGGGAACGGATTCAACCGCTCGTAGGGAGTCGGTTCGGCGAGCCTGCCCAGGCGCACCGGTACGTCGAACAGCCGTCCGGGGGCGAAGCGGCTCCAGAACGGACGCAGCCCCGGAACGACCACCCGGACCACCGGGAGGTCGATGTCGGGCCTTGTCTGGTCCAGCACCAGCGTCTCCATTCCCAGTACGGAAAGCCTGCGTACCAAGCACTCCACGTCGTCACGGACGTCGGGACGCCGGACGAACTTGAAGTCCGCGGCCCGTTTCGCCGACCGGCCGGGTGCCGGCAGCAGATACGGCTGGTTCGCGACCGTGGCGTACCGGAGCCACCGCGCCGCGTCGGGATCGTCGAGTTCGACGTCGTTCGCGAGCACCGCCGGGATCATCTGGTTGAGCTCGCTGACCGCCCGCCGCAACGCCGTCCTGGGATCCAGGTGGGCGCCGAAGCCCATCATGACGTTTTCGCGCGGCCCGAGGATACTCCTGGAAAGCGCGACCATCACCGGAACACCGAGATCCGCCGTCAGGTCGAGGACCCACAGTTCCCGGCCGGCCCGCGCGTATTGGCCGACCATCTCCTCGGCCCACGGGTCGTCGAACGACGCGATGTCCACGCCGGGAACGGGAAGCCGGTTGTACCACCACAGCGCGACGGCGTCGCGTTCGACGAGTTCGAGCAGTCCCTGCAGGATCGCGTCCTCGATGCTGCTCCCGGCCGCGCAACCGTTGGAGTCCGCGCGCATCCCGGTGAGCCCGCACTCCCACGGCACCCCGTAGTAGAGGTACGCGGTCGGCATCAGCATCCGGCGCTGCTGCGAAAGCGACCACAGCGGCGTCCAGTCGATGGCGGCTTCGGCGTCGAACCGCTCCGGGACGTACTGGAAGGTGGCGTGCGCGGAGTTCCACTCGGCGCGGTCTTCGTATTGGCGCTCGTCGAAGAGCATGCACGAGTTCGGGTGGACGGCGTCCTCGCCGAGCGCGCTGAAGGTGTCGCGGATCCGCAGTTCGTCGCCCTGGTAGTTCGCCGAGAACCGCTCGATCGCCTCGCACAGCGCGCCGACCTCGGCATCGATCGGGCTCGCGCCCTTGCCGCCGTTCTCCCCGCGCAGCCCGGCCTGCAACCCCGCCTCACCGCGCACGCGGCGCGCGACGTTCTTGCCGGAGTGGTACGCGTTCACGAACGCCGGCGCCCGCGGGTCGCGGGAGATCTCCTTGACGATCCCGGTGACCGGGCTGACCAGGTGGCCGTAGCGGTCGAGCACCTCGACCGGGGTGAGGGTCCGATGCCCGCCACCGCCCGAGGTCGCCTTCTTGGCCTCCCGCAGCACCACCGGCTCGGCCGTCCGCGCGGCGACGATCCCCTCGTCACCGCATTCGGGGCACTGGGGGCGGCGGCGCAGTTCGTGCAGGCGGCCCTGGAGGTCGAGCGTGTCCAGGATCCACACGGCCTGCTGCCCCGGATAGCGGTGTCCCGCCAGCCATTTGGACGCTTCGAGGGAGATCAGGTGCGACGCGGCCGCGGTCAGCGGCGGCACGGCGGGCATCGGGAACGACGCGGGGCCGTCGTGCCCGAGGACCTCCTGCACGCAGGCCTCGGCGTGCCGGTGCCCCCACAGCCGGTTCGTCAGGCAGTGCCAGCAGCCGGACCGGCCGGGCTGCGTGATCGGGCCGATCCACACCTGCGCACCCGACGGCCTGGCCAGCAGCCAGGGCCGCCCGGTACGCCGGTGCTCGGCGTCGATCTCCGCCAGCCGCGGGTCGAGGTAGTCGTCGCACAGCACGATGGCCAGTTCGGACGCCGTGCCGACCACTTCGATCCCGCTCGCGGCCAGCCCGTTCGCCACCTGCGAGGTGTCGACGCCCCGGCCGACCGCGGTCAGGCTCGCCGTCGCCGGCTTCTGGCGGCCGGCCACCGCGGAGGCGTCGAGACCGCACGCGTCCCAGTACGCGAGCGCGCGTTCGTCGCCGCTGATCTCGTCCGGGACGTGGACGGTGACCAGACCGGCCTCGACCAGCCTGGCCAGCACGCCGGTGACCTGTTCGGCGCTCATCCCGTCCGGGCGGGCGGCCAGGAGCCCGTCGAGGTCGCGGGTGCCGTCGAGCAGGGCCGCCACCGACGCGACCTGCGCGCCGCGCATCGCGATGACCCCTTGTTCGGAAAACAGGTAGGCACCGCTCCCCTCGCGGATCTCCGCGCGTAGATGCCGTTTGAACCCCAGGGCACCGTTGATCGAGCCGGTCGTGGAAGACGCCTCGCGCATGAAGACCCCCAGTAGGTCGGTTCGATTCTCGAATCCTGCTCGGCGGGCTCCGCCCCGGCCAGTGCGCGATTCACGCCTCGGATATGAAAAACCCACGTTCTTCCGGGACGCACGCACGCGACAGCTGGTGGACGGCTCACTGGCCCGCGCCGGGCCGCTCTGCCACTGTCGAAGTACTGGGATTCAGGTCTCGACGCGTATCGAGCTGGAGGGCGCTTGCGATGTACACCGGATCACGAGTAGCGGACACGCACCACGGCTCGGCACCTAACCCGATTCCGGTCACGCCCGCAAGCCCCGTCCGTTTCACCCTCCTCGGCCCGCTCGAACTCGTGCGGGACGGGATCGACTACGCGCCGACGACACCGAAGCTGCTGCAGGTGCTGGCCTTGCTGGTGATGAGCCCGGGGAAGATCGTCACCATCGACACGATCGTGCGGGAACTGTGGGCCGACGACCCGCCGCGCAGCGTCCGCACCACCATGCACACCTACCTCTACCAGCTGCGCAAGTGCATCGAGGAGAACGAGCTCGCCCCGTACGGGGAGACCATGCTGGCGACGAAACCGCCGGGATACGTGTTCCGGATCGCCCCCGAGCAGGTGGACGTGTTCGAGTTCCAGGAGCTGCAGCGGCGGGCCCGGGAGCTGCAGCAGCGGGGCGAGCACCCCGAAGCGGCGAAAGCCTTCCGTTCCGCGCTCGCCCTGTGGTCGGGCCCGCCGCTCGCGAACGTCCACTGTGGACCGGTGCTGTCGGCGTACTCGGTCGATCTGGTCGAGCAGCGGCGCAGCACGCTGCACCTGCGGATCGAGGCGGATATCGCGGCCGGGATGCGGCACGAGCTGATCGGCGAACTGCGGTCCCTGGTCGCCGCGAACCCCCTGGACGAGGCCTTGCACGGGCAGCTGATCCGCGTGCTCGGCCGCAGCGGGCGGCGTTCCGACGCGCTCGCCACGTACCGTCAGGTGCGGACCCGGCTCAACTACGAACTCGGCGTCGAACCCTGTGACGAACTGCAGGTACTGCACCATGGCCTGCTGTCCGAGGGTGAACCCGCGTGAACACCACTCCCGGCAACGGAAACGAAAGTGAGGATCGACGGATGAGCATTCGTACCTATGGGCAGTTCTGCGGTCTGGCCAGGGCGCTGGAGATCATCGGCGAACGCTGGTCGCTGCTGATCGTCCGCGACCTCGTCCTCGGCCCGAAGCGGTTCACCGAGCTGCAGGCCGGCCTGCCCAAGATCCCGCCGAGCACGCTGTCCGCGCGGCTCAACGAACTCGAGCAGTCCGGGGTGCTCCGCCGCCGCCTGCTCCCCCAGCTCGACGCCGCGGTCGTCTACGAACTCACCGAGTACGGCAGCGAACTCGACCAGATCGTGCTGGACCTCGGCCTCTGGGGCGCGCGGTCGCTCGGGCAGCCGTCCCCCGAGGACGTCTTCACGATGGACTCGGCGATCCTCTCGCTGTACACGACCTTCCGGAGCGAAAAGGCCAAGGGCGTCCAGGTCACCTACGAACTGCGCTACCCGGGCGAGATGCTCCTGCACGCGATCGTCGAGGACGGCGCGCTCAAGGTCGCGGAGGGCGCGCACCCCGGCGCCGACGCGGTCATCGAACCGCTGGGCCCGTTCATCAAGGACCTGCTGACCGGGGACCTCACCGCCGCCGACGCGACCCGAACCGGCAAGATCCGCCTCGAAGGCGCCTTCGAATACCTCGAACTTTTCGCGGAACTGTTCCATATTCCCGCGGCTCCGAAAGTGACGGAAGGAATCGTCGTCCGTTGAGCCATCCGGCGTAATACCGCAGGTCGGATCAGCAATCCGGAGTAACGGAAAACTACGGATCGCGAGCTATCGTCAAGGTCCGTCACCGGTCGGTCTTTCGTCATAGGAGCCCTTCATGGCCACACTGGATTCGCGTCGTCCGGGTCTGCTCGCCTCGCTCAACGGGAAATACCACCGCGCGGCGCTCCTCGCCTTCGCGGTGGTCGTGGTGGCCCACTGGGCGGAACACCTGGTGCAGGCGTTCCAGATCTACGCGCTCGGCTGGAAGACCGCGGACGCCCGGGGCGTGCTGGGGATCCCCTTCCCGGCACTGATCAGCTCCGAATGGCTGCACTACGGGTACGCCATCGTGATGCTGGTCGCGCTGTTCGCCCTGCGCAAAGGTTTCGCCGGCCGTTCGCGGCAGTGGTGGAACCTGGCGCTCGGGTTGCAGTTCTGGC
The DNA here is from genome assembly GCF_056435685.1 of Amycolatopsis sp. NPDC043885. Lineage (NCBI taxonomy): Bacteria > Bacillati > Actinomycetota > Actinomycetes > Pseudonocardiales > Pseudonocardiaceae > Amycolatopsis > Amycolatopsis sp. NPDC043885. Next base: position 7,791 of record NZ_JBWKEA010000036.1, on the reverse strand, counting down.
ACCACATCGAGCACCTGCTCCTGCTGATCCAGGCGCAGACCGGCTGGCGGCTCGGCGGCGGCACCGCGCCGAGCAGCATCATCCAGCTGTTCATCCCGCGCGTGGAACTGCACCTGTTCTACAACACGATCGTCACCATCCCGATGATCATCGCGATGATCGTGCACCGGAAGGCCCCCGCCGCCGAGTGGGAGCTGACCGGGTGCACGTGCTCGCCCGAAAGCCGGCGCGAGCTGGCGACCGCGGCGTCGTGACCAGGAGGCTCTTCGCGCTACTGGCGTTGCTGGCGGCGTGTTTCGGGGTCGCGGTGCTCACCGCGGCCCCGGCCTCGGCCCACGTCGAACTCCTGTCCTCGAACCCCGCCGACGGCGCCCGGCTCACCTCGGCCCCCGCCCGGGTCTCGCTCACCCTGTCGGAGAACATCGGCATCCAGCCGAACTCGATCAAGGTCGTCGACCAGCAAGGCACCGACGTGGTGTCCGGTCCGGTGTTCCAGCCGGGCGACGTCGCCGAAGAGGTCGCCGTCGAAATCGAACCCGACCTTCCGGACGGCAGCTATCTCGTCGAGTACGCCTTCGTCTCGACCGATTCGCATCCCGTGCGCGGCACGATCGCCTTCGTGATCGGCACCGGCCCCCTGATCACGTCGGCGGGCGCGGTGTCCGCCTCCACCGGGACCGATCCGGTGACCGACGCGCTGTTCACCACCTTCCGCTGGGGCTCCTTCGGCGGTGTCGCGTTGCTCGGCGGGCTGGTGTTCATCCTGGTCTGCCGCCCGGAGGGCCGCACCGATCCGTCGGCGCGGAAGCTGATCACCGCGGGTCTGTGGCTCTCGGGGGTCACGGCCGTGGCCGGGTTCCTGCTGCAAGGTCCGTACGTCGCGGGCCGCGGGGTGGGCGCGATCTTCGATCCGGCGCTGATCGAGGCGACCCTGCGGGTGGCGTACGGGAAACTCCTGCTCCTGCGCCTGGCCGCGATCGTCGCGCTCGCCGTGATCGTGCGACGGCTGCTCGCGGGTGACCTGCCGGATCGGCTGCGCTCGCGTTACGAAAACCTCGGCATCGCCGCCGGATTCATCGTGATGCTGAGCTTCTCCGCGACCGGGCACGCGGTGGCCGACAAGATCATGTTCCTCTCGGTCAGCGCCGACCTGGCGCATTTCGGCGCGATGGCCGTCTGGGTCGGCGGGCTGATCCAGCTGGCCGTGCTCCTGCGCGGCAGGTACCCGGCGTCCGAGGCCGAGCCGGCGCTGGCGCGGTTCCACCCGATCGCCACCCGGTCGATCGTGATCATGGTGGTCAGCGGCGCCTACCTGGGCTTCCGGCTCGTGCCGTCGGTGGAGGCGCTCTGGACGTCCGCGTACGGCATCGTCTTCCTGCTGAAGCTGACCGGGTTCGCCGCGTTGCTGCTGGTGGCGAACCTGAGCCGCAACGCCGTGCGGCGCGGGCTCTCCGGACGCGGCGGTACCGGCGTGGTGACCGCCGACCTGCGGAAACTGCGGATCAGCGTCGGGATCGAGGTACTGATCGTGGCCGTGGTGCTCGCGCTGGCCGCGGCGCTGTCCTCGATGTCCCCGACCGGCTGATCACCGCTCGATCTCCGCGTCCGGCGGGGTGAACGGCCCCCAGGTGAAGGCCCGGAGCCACGGCTCGGGATCGCCCAGCCAGTCCATGGCGGCGATCTGGGCCGGGCTCCGGCGCCCGGCGAGCGACCGGTACAGGTCCACGGGCGCGCCCGTGAGCACCGCGGCGACCGGCTCGGTGCCGGCGATCCAGGTCGCGCCCTCGGTCTCGATCCGCATCCCGGGCAGTCCGTGCCTGCCCAGCGAGTCGCCGAGGCCGCGGACGAGCACTTCGAATCCCCGCAGCCAAGCGGCGTGCGCCCCGGGCGGCGGAACGCCGAGCGCGTACCGGAGATCGAGTTCGTGAGTGAAGGCGTCCATCACCATGATGTCGCCGCGGCCCTTCCCGTCGCCGTCGGCGGCGAGGAGGGTGTCGGCTTCGGGACCGCGTTCGAGCCAGAGCTTCAGCACTTCGGCGGCCGACGCCGTCTCCGGCACCGGGCAGGACTCGCCACCGAACCGGGTGATCACCCGATCGCAGATCTCGGCCAGATGCGCGATCAGCTCGCGCACGGTCCACTGTGGACAAGCCGGGACGGCCCGCTCGGCGGCGCCGGCGTGGTCGGCGACCAGGATCGCGAAGTTCTCTCTGACCTGCCGATACCCTTCGGCCGCTGTCGCCGTATTCCAGCCAGGGACCCGAATTCGGCTGCTCGTCACGCGGCCACCTCCAGTAGGGGTAAGCGATGGTCGTCCATTCTCCCACCGCTTCGGAGCTTCACCCTTCTTCCCGATTGCGCGTACCGTTCAAAGCAAAGACCACCCACCCGTGGCGCGTGTCGCCGAGGCTTCAGGCACACTGGTCGGTGAAAGCCCCGTGTGGCAAGAGAAAGCGCCCAATGGCGACACATCGACCACTGTGGAGGTGACCAATGGAGATGCCCGGCTTCGATCTGGCGTGGCGTGGTTTCAACCGCGCTCAGGTCCGGGAATTCGTTCGCGAGGTGGAAGCCGAACTACGACGGGTGGAAGCGGAACGCGATGAAGCCCTCCGCCGCGGAGACACGCTCGCCGCCGAGCTCACCGCCGCGCGAGAGGACAATCGCGAATTGAGGGCGACGGTCGACCGGATCAGCCGGGTGCCGATCGCGCCGGACGCGTTGCAGGAGCGCTCGCGCCGGATGCTCGAACTCACCCGCGAAGAAGCCGAAGACATCACCGCGCGCGCCGCCGAAGAGGCCACCAAGGCCGAGGCGGAACGGAAGCGGATCGCCGAAGACTTCGAGCGCGCCATGACGCTGCGCCGCGCGGAGGCGATGCGCGCGCTCGCCGCACAGGACGAAGCCGCGCAGGCCCGGGCGCGAAAACTGCTCGACGACGCCACCCAAGAGAGCGAGCGCCTGGTCGCCGAAGCGCGACAGAAGGCCGACGTGGCCCTCCGCCTGCGCGATGACGTGCTGAAACAGCTGGTCGGCTGCCGCGAACTGCTCACCGAGGCCGGCTCGGCACTGGCCGTGCCCGACTCACCGGAACCGGAAGTGCCCGTTCAGCGCCGGAGCAGGCCCGAAGCCCGCACCGGCACCGAAGCGGCCGCGACCTAGCCCGGACCCCGCCCCACCGCCACCCTCGACGGACAGGCTCCGCCTGACTGGTCGAATCACACACCCGACGAAAACACGACCGGCCGGATCTCCATCGCGTTGATGTGCGCGTCCGGGATCTGGCCCGCGATCTCGATCGCGCGCTCCTTGCTGTCGCATTCGACCAGGTAGAAGCCGGCCAGGTACTCCTTCGACTCCGCGAACGGGCCGTCGGTGACCACCGGGACACCGTCACGCACCCGCACCACCGTGCTCTCCTTCGGCTCCCCCAGCGCCTGCGTCCCCAGCAGCTCGCCACTCTCGGTGAGCTTCTTCATGAAAGGGTCGATGCGGGCGACCACCTCGTTGCGTTCCTCCTCGGGGAGGGCGTCCCAGGCGGTGGGGTTCATCGTGATCATGATCATGTACTTCATCGGTGTTCCTCCTGGTCGTCCGGCCGGTGCCCGGCCACTCACGCAGGAGTCGGAGCCACCGGATCGTCCTCGACATCCTGGCACCCGGAAATTCCGCTTCCCCGGGCACATACGTGGGGAGGGTATAGTGGCCAGTGACAGGGAACGACGAGAGAACGGGTGCGGAATGACGGGCTACGGCACCGAGCGGGAGGCCTATCTCAAGCGCCTGCGCCGGATCGAAGGGCAGATCCGCGGCTTGCAGCGGATGGTCGAGGAGGACAAGTACTGCATCGACATCCTGACGCAGGTGTCCGCGGCCACGAAGGCGCTGCAGTCGTTCTCCCTCGAACTCCTGGACGAGCACCTCGCCACCTGCGTGGTCCACGCCGCCGCCGCGGGTGGTGAAGAGGCCGACCTCAAGGTCCGGGAGGCGTCCGACGCCATCGCCCGGCTGGTCCGGTCCTGATCAGGCGTTTCCGCGGAACCGGCGTAGCCGCAGGCTGTTGGTGACGACGAACACCGAGGAGAACGCCATCGCGGCCCCGGCGATCATGGGGTTGAGCAGGCCGAGCGCGGCCAGCGGCAGCGCGGCGACGTTGTAGGCGAACGCCCAGAACAGGTTGCCCTTGATCGTGCCGAGCGTGCGGCGCGAAAGCCGGATGGCGTCCGCGGCGGCGCGCAGGTCTCCGCGGACCAGGGTCAGATCACCGGCCTCGATCGCGGCGTCCGTCCCGGTCCCCATCGAGAGACCGAGATCGGCCTGCGCGAGCGCGGCCGCGTCGTTGACGCCGTCGCCGACCATGGCGACCACGCGGCCTTCGGCTTGCAGCCGCTTGACGACGTCGACCTTGTCGGCGGGCAGGACCTCCGCGACCACCTCGTCGATCCCCACTTCGGCGGCGACGGCCTTCGCGGAACCGGTGTTGTCGCCGGTCAGCAGGACCGGGCGGAGTCCGAGCGCTTTCAGTTCCGCCACGGCCTTGGCCGAAGTCGGCTTGACCGTGTCGGCGACGACGACCACACCGCGTGTCTCGCCGCCCCAGGCGACGACGACCGCGGTGGCGCCACGGTCCTCAGCGGCCGTCTTGACCTGGGAATACTCGTCGCCGACAGCGATGCCGTGCTGTTCGAGGAGAGCGGGCCGCCCGGCCAGTACGGTCTTGCCTTCGACCTCGCCGAGCACGCCCAGGCCCTCGACGCTGCGGAACCCGTCGACCGGCGGCAGCTCGCCCAGCCGCTCTTCGGCGGCCGCGACGATCGCGCGGGCGATCGGATGCTCGGAAGCGTGCTCGACCGCCGCGGCCAGGCGCAGGACTTCGGTCTCGGCTGCCTTGTTTTCATCAGGACCGATTTTGGCGGCATCCTCGTAAGTGGCACCGAAGAGATCGGTGAGGCTCATCTTCCCCGCGGTCACCGTGCCGGTCTTGTCCAGGACGACGGTGTCGACCGCACGAGTGGACTCGAGCACCTCGGGCCCCTTGATGAGGATGCCCAGCTGCGCGCCGCGGCCAGTGCCGACCAGCAGCGCCGTCGGCGTGGCCAGCCCGAGCGCGCACGGGCAGGCGATGATGAGGACCGCGACGGCGGCGGTGAAGGCGGCATCGGCTCCGCTGCCGGCTCCGAGCCAGAAGCCGAGCGTGCCGACCGCGAGCGCGATCACCACCGGGACGAATACGGCCGACACCCGGTCGGCGAGCCGCTGGACCCGGGCCTTGCCGTTCTGCGCGTCCTCGACCAGCCGCGCCATCTGCGCGAGCTGGGTGTCGGCGCCGATCCGGGTGGCGCGCACGACGAGCCGTCCACCGGCGTTGACCGTCCCGCCGACGACGGTGTCCCCGGCGCCGACCTCCACCGGGACCGCTTCCCCCGTCAGCATGCTCAGGTCGACGGCCGATGCCCCGTCGGTCACGACACCGTCGGTGGCGATCTTCTCCCCTGGCCGCACGACGAACTCGTCGCCCGTCTTCAGCGCGCCGATCGGGACCCGGCTCTCTGTGCCGTCTTTGAGGATCGCGACATCCTTCGCGCCGAGTTCGAGCAGCGCCCGCAGCGCGGCGCCGGAGCGGCGCTTGGACCTGGCTTCGAAGTACCGGCCCGCGAGGAGGAAGGTGGTCACCCCGGCGGCGACTTCGAGGTAGAGGTTGCCCGCGCCGGACCCGCGCTGCATCGTCAGCTCGAAGCCGTGCCGCATACCGGGCACCCCGGCGGTGCCGAACAGCAGGGCGTACAGCGACCAGAGCGTGGCTGCGACGACGCCGAGTGAGATCAGGGTGTCCATGGTGGCGGCGCCATGGCGGAGGTTCGTCCAGGCCGGTCGGTGGAACGGCCACGCGCCCCAGGTGACGACCGGCGCGGCCAGTGCCAGCGAGACCCACTGCCAGTAGGTGAACTGCCAGGCCGGGACCATCGCCAGCACGATCACCGGCACGGCGAGCACGGCCGAAACGACGAGACGCGTACGAAGCGCGCCAGTCTGGTCTTCGTCTTCGTCGGGTTCGGGCGGCTGGGCCGTGTAGCCGGCGGACTCGACGACACCGACGAGGTCTTCGACCGAGAGCGCGGCGGGGAAGTCGACCTGCGCCTTCTCGGTGGCGTAGTTGACCGTGGCGGAGACGCCGTCGACCTTGTTCAGTTTGCGTTCGACCCGCGCGGCACAGGACGCGCAGGTCATCCCGCCGATGGCCAGCTCGACCCGCTGGGATGTCGCGGCGCTCACGGCGTACCTCCCGGGTGGCCCTCGTGATGGCCTTCGTGCACGCTGGTCGGCGCCGGTGCCGGCGTCTCCTCCAGCGGCCCGACGGCGGAACCGATCGCCCAGGCGACGGCGAACACCGCGACCAGGGCCGCGGCGAACGCCGACACCTTGACGGCGGTGCTCACGAGACGAGCTGGTAACCGGCCTCGGTGACGGCCGCGTCGACGGCTTGGACGTCCAGCGGCGCGTCGCTGGTGACGGTGACCTTGCCGCTGGCGACGTCCACGTTCACGGCGCTGACGCCCGCGATCCCGCTGATTTCCTCGGTGACGGAGGAGGCGCAGTGCCCGCAGGACATGCCCTTGACGGTGTAGGTGGCTTCGGCCATCGGTACGAACTCCTCTACAGGACAGGTGGAGCGATCACTTCCTTTATACCCCGTGGGGGTAGGGGTTTGCACAGAGGGTGCGGGCACACTGCGGAAATGAGGAAGATCTCCGCCATCGGCATCGGCGCCGGCGACCCGGAACACCTGACCGTCCAGGCCGTCCGGCGGCTGAACGAGACCGATGTGTTCTTCGTCCTCGACAAGGGTTCGGAGAAGCAGGACCTGACGGCGCTGCGCCAGGAGATCCTCGACCGGTTCGTCGAACGGCCCGGCTACCGCGTCGTCCGGGCGCCGGACCCAGAACGCGACCGTGCTCCGGACGACTACCGGAAGGCCGTCGCCGACTGGCACCGGCTCCGGACCGACGTCTACGAAAGCATGATCGCTTCCCTGGGTCCCGACGAGCGGGGCGCGTTCCTCGTATGGGGAGACCCCGCGCTCTACGACTCGACCCTGACGTTGCTGGACGCCGTACTGGCCAGGGGGAACGTCGAGTTCGAGTACGACGTCATCCCGGGCGTCAGCAGTGTGGCCGCCCTGACGTCCCGGCACCGGACCACGATGAACCAGATCGGCCGCCCGGTCCTGGTCACGACCGGCCGCCGTCTCGAGGCCGGATGGCCCGCGGACGTCGACGACGTCTTCGTGATGCTGGACGCGAACTGTACCTTCTCGCAGTTCGTCGACACGGGCCTGGAGATCTACTGGGGCGCATACCTCGGAACCCCCGATGAACTCCTGCTGTCCGGTCCCCTGTCCGCCGACCTGGCCGCGGAAATCCGCACCCTCCGCGCCTCCGCCCGGTCCCGAAAGGGCTGGATCATGGACATCTACCACCTACGCCGCCCCGCCCCCTCCCGCATTTAGTCCTCTGAATGCGGGAGCCCCGCCACACCCTCACGTGCCCAAACCCGTCACTCGCGTGCCTGAATCCGGAACTCGTGTGTTCCGGGTTCAGGCACGTGTGTGACGGGTTCAGGCACGGGTGTGACGGGTTTTGGGTATGAAAAAAGGGTCCAGGCCCCGGGAGAACTCGTGGTTCTCGACCGGGGCCTAGACCCTTTATCAAGGTTAGTCCGGCGGTGTCCTACTCTCCCACAACCCTTCGGTTGCAGTACCATCGGCGCTGTCAGGCTTAGCTTCCGGGTTCG
>NZ_JBWKEA010000035.1:0-25499 GCF_056435685.1 Amycolatopsis sp. NPDC043885 | reverse complement strand
CCGTCCCCCGAAGAACTGGACCAGTGGGCGGAGAGGCTGGCGGGCACGCTGGTGGTCGCGTTGGTCGTGAGTGGCGATTCGGGTTAGAACCCGAATCGCCACTCACGACCACCCCGACCGATACCCGCCCCGGACCGGCCGGCCGCTCAGAGCGAAAGATCCACCACGATCGGCGCGTGGTCCGAGGGCCCCTTCCCCTTCCGCGCCTCACGGTCCACATAGGAATCCGTCACCGCACCGGCCACCGTCGCGTCGGCGTAGACGAGGTCGATCCGCATTCCCTTGTTGTTCGGGAAGTTCCCGGCCCGGTAGTCCCAGTACGTGAACGGGTGGTCGTACTTCAGCGGCCGCGGGAACACGTCGGACAGCCCGAGGTCGCGCAGCGCGGCGAGCGCCTTCCGCTCCGGCTCGGTCACGTGCGTCGATTCGGCGAACAGGCCGATGTCCCACACGTCCGCGTCGGTCGGCGCGATGTTGAAGTCGCCGAGCACCGCGAACGGCAGCCCGCGCGCCTGCTCCTCTCGCACGGTCGCCTCCAGCGCCGAAAGCCAGGCGAGTTTGTAGCCGTAGTGCGGGTTCTCCAGGTCACGCCCGTTCGGCACGTACACCGACCACAGCCGCAGCCCGCCGCAGGTGGCGCCGATGGCCCGCGCGTCGGCCTTGTCCTCGAAGGTGGGCTCGCCGGTCAGGCCCCGTGTCACGTCTTCCAAGCCGACGCGGGACACGATCGCGACGCCGTTCCAGCGTCCGATGCCGTACGCGGCCGTCTCATAGCCCAGTTCCTTCACGGCGTCGAAGGGGAAGGCGTCGGTGCCGCATTTGAGTTCCTGCAAGCACAGCACGTCCGGCTGTACCGAGCCGAGCCAGTCCAGCACCCTTGGCAGCCGGGGTCCGATCGAGTTCACGTTCCAGGTCGCGATCCGCATGCCCGCGAGCGTCCCACACCCCACCGACACCCTGACGTGAAAGGGCCCCTGCCGCGACGGGTCACGTCGCGACAGGGGCCCCGGCCGGGGTGGAGGTCAGACCCCGGTGGTCGAGCGGATCCAGGAGCGGGCCGAAGCGACGCTGCCGTAGTTGTTGGTGCCGCGGATGTTCGAACCGCTCTGGTTCTGCACGGTCGAAGCGACACCCACCTGGACGCCGTTGGAGACCTGGGGGCCGCCCGAGTCGCCCTTCCACGCCGAACCGTCGATGCCGACGCTCTGGATGGCCGGGCCGCCGTAGGCGTCGCGCGAGGTGCCGGTGACGCGAACGTTGGCCACCTTCAGCGCCAAGGCGGGCGGGCCGGTCGGGGTCTCACGGCCCCAGCCGTAGAGCTGGTTGGTGCTGCCGACCGACGGGTTCGAGCTGGCCAGGCCGATCGGCGTGACACCGGCGTCGGAGGCCAGGTGCAGCAGCGAGATGTCGGCGCCGTTCGGCGAGGACACCTTGCGGTCGACGGCGATCTCACGGCCGCCCTGGAGCTGGTTGCTGCCGACGCGGACCCGCATGCCGCTGCCGTCGGAGTCGAGGCAGTGCTTGGCGGTCAGGACCCAGCGCTGGGCGATGACGCTGCCGGAGCAGTTGAACCCGTCCCACTGACGGCCCGGGGTGTTGACGTAGATCTGGGCGCCCCAGCTCACGGTGGGGGCGGTGCCGCCGCCCACGATGTTGGGCTGGACACCGGTGGGGGTGCCCGCGGAGGCGACCGCGCCGGCGGTCATGGTGAGGGCTGCGGCGGCGAGGGTGGCGGCGCCCAGCGTACGAAGACGGCTCACGGTGCAGGAGTCCTTTCGAGCGTCATCTGACGAAGAACCGAGTGAAGTGGAACTGGGACGGAAAGTAATCAACCGGTTCACTCGCCAGGAACCAACGAACGTCGGTTCCGGCCGAAGACCCGACTTAGGTCGGTATACGTAGTGAAATACGGACCGGATCGTGGGAATGGCCACTCGAAGGGTTGACCGGAGCGCGGCTAAGGACGGGGCCTCGTAAGACTGTCGGTGGTGCCCCATAGGCTTGGCGGCGTGGCTGACCCGACCACCTACCGTCCCTCGCCGGGGAGCATCCCGGACGCCCCCGGCGTGTACAAATTTCGTGACGCCACGAAGAGGGTCATCTACGTCGGCAAGGCGAAAAGCCTCCGCGGCAGGCTGAACTCGTACTTCGCCGATCTCACCGGCCTTCACCCGCGCACCCGCCAGATGGTGACGACGGCGGCGAGCGTCGAGTGGACCGTGGTGAGTACCGAGGTCGAGGCGCTCCAGCTGGAGTACAACTGGATCAAGGAGTTCGACCCGCGGTTCAACGTCCGTTACCGCGACGACAAGAGCTATCCCGTCCTCGCCGTCACGATGAACGAGGAGTTCCCGCGCCTGCACGTCTATCGCGGCGCGCGCAAGAAGGGCGTGCGGTATTTCGGTCCGTACGCGCATGCTTGGGCCATCCGCGAAACGCTCGACCTGCTGCTCCGGGTCTTCCCGGCGCGCACCTGCTCGGCGGGCGTCTTCAAACGGCACGGCCAGATCGGCAGGCCCTGCCTGCTGGGCTACATCGGCAAATGTTCCGCGCCGTGCGTCGGCAAGGTCTCCGCCGACGAACACCGCGCGATCGTCGAGGACTTCTGTGATTTTCTCGCCGGCCGCACCGACGCGCTGATCCGCCGACTGGAACAGGAAATGGCGGCCGCGTCCGAAGAGCTGGAGTTCGAGCGTGCCGCCCGGCTGCGGGACGATCTCGGCGCGTTGCGGCGCGCGATGGAGAAGCAGGCGGTCGTGCTCGGCGACGGTACCGACGCGGACGTCGTCGCCTTCGCCCACGACGAACTCGAAGCCGCCGTCCAGGTCTTCCACGTGCGCGGCGGCCGGGTCCGCGGCCAGCGCGGCTGGGTGATCGACAAGGCCGAGGAGATGGGCGTCCAGGAACTCGTCGACCACTTCATCACGCAGTTCTACGGCGAGCAGGCCGAACGCGCGGACGATCCCGACGGCGGCCCGCCGGTGCCGCGCGAGGTCCTCGTCCCCGAACTGCCCGCCGACGCGGAGGCGCTCGGCGAGTGGCTTTCCGGGCTGCGCGGGTCGAGGGTGAGCCTGCGGGTCCCGCAGCGCGGCGACAAGCGCGCCCTCGCGGAGACGGTGACGCGCAACGCCGGCGAGGCGTTCACCCAGCACAAACTGCGCCGCGCCGGCGATCTCACCGCGCGGTCGGCCGCGCTGGCGGAACTGCAGGACTACCTGGCGCTGGAAACCGCGCCACTGCGCATCGAATGCGTCGACATCAGCCATATCCAGGGCAGTGACGTGGTGGCGTCGCTCGTGGTGTTCGAGGACGGGATCCCGCGCAAGTCCGAGTACCGGCGCTTCGCGTTGCGCGAGGCCGCGGAGGAAGGCGACGTCGCCTCGATCGCCGAAGTCGTCCGTCGCCGGTTTTCCCGCTACCTCAAGGAAAACGCCGAGGGTGCCGAGGTCGATCCGGACCGTCCGGGCATCGACCCGGAGACCGGCAAGCCGCGCAAGTTCGCCTACGCGCCGAACCTGCTCGTCGTCGACGGCGCGGGCCCGCAGGCCACCGCCGCCGCGGACGTCCTCTCCGAACTGGGCGTCACCGACGTCGCCGTGGTCGGCCTGGCGAAGCGGCTGGAGGAGGTGTGGCTCCCGGGCGACCCCGACCCGGTGATCCTGCCGCGCACCTCCGACGCGCTGTATCTGCTGCAGCGGCTGCGTGACGAGGCGCACCGCTTCGCCATCCGGTACCACCGGGAGAAGCGGTCCAAACGGATGCAGGTGTCCGCATTGGACGGTGTGCCCGGGCTGGGGCAGGCTCGCCGTACCGCGCTGATCAAGCATTTCGGCTCGGTGAAGAAGCTCCGCGAAGCGCGGATAGAGGAGATCGAGGCGGTGCCCGGCTTCGGCAGGCGCACCGCCGAAGCGGTCGTCGCGGCACTCGCAGGGGAGAAAGCCGCGGCGGCGGGGGAGTCCAGTACGTGACCGGTGAAGGGACCATTGTGAGTGCGCAAGAAGAAGGCCGCGGTTCGGGGATGGAGGTCGCGGTCGTTTCCGGTCTGTCCGGCGCCGGCCGCAGCACCGCCGCGAAATGCCTGGAGGATCTGGGCTGGTTCGTGGTGGACAACCTGCCGCCCGAGCTGATCGCGACCATGGTCGAGCTCGGCGCGCAGGCGCGGGGCGCGATCACCAAGGTCGCCGTGGTGATGGACGTGCGTTCGCGCGCGTTCACCGACGACCTGGCGTCGGTCATCAAGGACCTCGACGCCCGCGGGTACAAGCCGCGAGTCCTGTTCCTGGAGGCCACGGACGCGGTGCTGGTGCGCCGGTTCGAGGCCGTCCGCCGCGGTCACCCGATGCAGGGCGACGGGAGGCTCGCCGACGGCATCACCGCCGAGCGCACGCTCCTGGAGCCGCTGCGGGAAGAGGCCGACCTTGTGCTCGACACTTCGTCGCTTTCGGTGCACGACCTGCGCGCCAAGATCGAGGACGCCTTCGGCTCCGAGGCGAGCACGCAGACCAGGGTCACCGTGCTGTCGTTCGGCTACAAGTACGGCCTGCCGATGGACGCCGACCTGGTGATGGACGTCCGATTCCTGCCGAACCCGTTCTGGATCCCGGAACTGCGCGACCACACCGGTCTCGAAGGCGAGGTCCGCAACTACGTGCTCAGCCAGGAAGGCGCGGACGAGTTCCTCGACCGCTACCACCAGCTGCTGCGCCTGATCGGCGCGGGCTACAAGCGCGAAGGCAAGCGGTACCTGACGCTGGCCGTCGGCTGCACGGGCGGGAAGCACCGCAGCGTCGCCATTTCCGAGGAACTCGCCCAGCGTCTGTCCAATGAGGATGGTATGGCCGTGAAGGTGGTGCACCGCGACCTTGGCCGCGAGTGATCCGCGCGCGGTCGCACTGGGGGGCGGGCACGGCCTGCACGCCACCCTCACCGCGTTGCGCCGGGTGACCTCGCAGGTCACCGCCGTGGTCACCGTCGCGGACGACGGGGGCTCGTCCGGCAGGCTGCGCCGGGAGCTCGGGCTGCTGCCGCCGGGCGACCTGCGGCAGGCCTTCGCCGCGTTCGCCGCCGAAGACGGCGGAACCCTGTGGGCGGAGGTGTTCCAGCACCGCTTCGGCGGCGACGGCGCGCTCGCCGGGCACGCGGTCGGGAACCTGTTGTTGGCCGGGCTGTTCGAGGTGCTCGGTGATCCGGTCGCCGCGCTCGACGAGGCGAGCAGGCTCATGGGCATCTCCGGCCGCGTCCTGCCGATGTCACCCGAACCGCTGGAGATCCAGGGTGAGGTTTCGGGGCTGGACGCCGAGAATCCCGAGGCGGTCCGGCGGATCCGCGGTCAGGTGGCGGTGGCGACGACCCCGGGGCAAGTGCACCGGATCAGCCTGCACCCGTCCGGCCAGGCCGACCGGCCCCCGCGTGGCTGCGCCGAGGCGATCGAGGCGGTGCTCGGCGCGGACGTCGTGTTCCTCGGCCCGGGGTCGTGGTTCACCAGTGTGCTGCCCCATCTGCTGGTGCCGGATCTGCACGACGCGTTGCTCCGAACGGACGCCACGAAGGTCGTGATCCTCAACCTGATCCCCCAACCGGGGGAGACGGCGGGGTTCTCGCCGGAGAAGCATTTGGACGTACTGTTCGAACACGCCCCGGATTTGCGGGTGGACGCGGTTATCGCGGATCGTGACTCGGTGCCCTCACCAGCCCGGTTGCGGGACGCCGCCGGGAGACTGGGCGCGCGGGCGTTGCTGGGGGCGGTGGCTGACCCGGTCGTGACGGGGCGGCATGATCCTGATGCGCTCGCGGGCTGTATGCGGGACGCTCTCGGTCTCACCGGGGGAGGAGCTGAAGGTATGGAGGGGCAGCGATGGCGATGACCGCCGCCGTGAAGGACGAGCTGAGCCGGCTGGAGATCACCAAGATCGGCCCGCGCCGCGCGGAGGTCGCGTCGATGCTGCGATTCGCGGGCGGGCTGCATATCGTGGCCGGCCGCGTCGTGGTGGAGGCCGAACTCGACACCGGTTCGGTGGCGAGGCGGCTGCGCAAGGAGATCCACGAACTGTACGGACACCAGTCCGACGTCCACGTCATCTCCTCCAGTGGATTGCGCAAGGGCACGCGGTACGTCGTCCGGGTGGTCAAGGACGGCGAGGGGCTCGCCCGGCAGACCGGCCTGATCGACCAGCGCGGCCGCCCGGTGCGCGGGCTGCCCGCCGCCGTCGTGTCCGGTGGTGTCGCCGACGCGGAAGCCGCCTGGCGCGGCGCGTTCCTGGCGCACGGTTCGCTCACCGAACCCGGGCGCTCGTCGTCGCTCGAAGTGACCTGCCCCGGCCCCGAGGCCGCGCTGGCGCTCGTCGGCGCCGCCCGGCGGATGGGCATCCAGGCCAAGTCGCGCGAGGTCCGCGGCGCGGACCGGGTCGTCGTGCGTGACGGTGACGCCATCGGCGCGCTGCTGACCCGGCTCGGCGCGCACACGAGTGTGCTCGCCTGGGAAGAGCGGCGCATGCGCCGCGAGGTGCGCGCCACCGCGAACCGGCTCGCGAACTTCGACGACGCGAACCTGCGTCGTTCGGCCCGCGCGGCCGTCGCCGCGGCGGCCAGGGTGGAGCGCGCGCTGGACATCCTCGGCGAATCCGCCCCGGAGCACCTGCTCGCCGCGGGCAAGCTGCGCCTGTCGAACCGGCAGGCCTCGCTCGAAGAGCTCGGTCAGCTGTCCGATCCGCAGATGACCAAGGACGCCGTCGCCGGCCGGATCCGCCGCCTGCTGGCGATGGCCGACAAAAAGGCGAAGGAACAAGGCATTCCGGACACCGAATCCGCGGTCACGCCGGACATGCTCGAAGAAGACGAGGCCTGATCAGCTCGCGTTCAGTCCTCTGGATGCGGTAATTGCGTGTGCAAGGACCGCATCCAGAGGACTAAATGCGGTGTTCGCCGAAGTTCCATGGCGGCCGCCCGGCTGCTGCACGGCCCTGATGGCGATCGTCGATAGTCCACAGTGGAGCGTGTCCGCGGTGCGCTCACCGCTCACTCCCGCGTACCCCAGTAGCCGAGCTGCTCGCGGATCTTCCGGGTTTCGCCGTGCCGTTCGCCGCGGACCTCGACGGAATCGCTGAGCAGCGAGGTCCAGGTCGAGAGCGCCTCGGTGACCTGGCCCGCCTTGGCTAGGGCGAGCGCGAGGCCGAACCGGAGATCGAGGACGTCGGGATGCCGGTCACTCTGCCGTCTCCTCGCTTCGTCGAGGAGCCGTCGGTAGTCCGAAACGACGGGTGGGGGGTGCTCGATTTCGGCGCTCCAGAAAGCGATGTTGTGCCGGACGTGGCTGACGATCTCGTCTTCGTCCAGCGCCTGTTTCGCCTGTGGCAGCAATTCCCTGGAGAGGCGGAGGGCTTCCTCCCCGTTCCCGGTCTTGCCGGTCGCCACCGCGAGGAAATGCCGTGCGTGCAGGGTCTCGCGATGATCAGCTCCGAGAGCGTGGCTGGCGTCGCGGACGAGGGCTTCGAACTCGATCCGGGATTCTTCGAAGCGGCCGAGCTCGGCGAGCAGATGCCCGATGTTGTTGCGGATGCTCAAGACGTCTTCGTCGCCGTCCGACAGGGTGATCGTGGCGATCGGCAGCAGTTCTTCGAATCGGGCGAGCGCCGCGGCCGCGTCACCCGCCTTGCCGGTCCACGTCGCGTGCCGTGCCTTGCAGCGCAGCGTGATCCGGTCGGTCTCGCCGAGTTCCCGTTCGGCGCGGTTCGCCCAGGCCGCCCAGCGTTCCCGGTTCTCGACGGGGATGTGGGACGCCCTGCGCTCCAGCGCGGCGAGGGCGTCTTCGCGGAGTCCGGCGAGCCAGAAGTGCTCGGCCTCGTTGGCCGCCGCGTAGCCTTGTTCCAGCGTCGGCTCGTCGTCTACGGTCACGAGTGCCACCTCCGAGGTCGCCGCCGCCAGCCGGGCGTGCTGGCGGGTCGCCGCGTCGGGGGAGAGAACGGGCGGTTCTTCGGTCCACAGGACGGTTTCGTCGGCGAGACCCGCCCGCGTCCGGCTGACCGAGTCTCCGAGCCCGGCCAGGAAATCACGGACGTGCACCCGCCGCTCCGGGCCACCCGCCGCCGCGCTCGCCGCGGTGAGGATCGAGATCGGGATGGGCCCGCGGGTCGCGGCCAGCCCCAGCAGTTCCAGCAGGAGCGCGTGACCCGGCCGCGGCGAGGCCACCGCACCGGTGCCCTGCTCGACGTCGGACACGTCTTCCTCGGCCGCCTCATCCACCTGCGCGACGCTGATGAAGGTGACCGTCGAATCACCGAGCCGGAGAACGTCGCCGTGCGCCAGCTCGGCGTCCGGCACTCGCTGCCCGTTGACGAAGGTGCCGTTGGCGGAGTCGAGGTCGGTCAGCCACGCGGTCGTTCCGTCCCAGCGGATCTTGCAGTGGAGCCGGGACACCCGCGAGTCCCCGAGGCGGACCGCGGCGTTCCTGCTGCGGCCGAGCGTCGTGAGCCCGAAGGACAGTTCGTGGTGCGCGGGCGGCTGACCGGGGACGTCGATGATCAGGGTGGCCGGGGTGATCCTCGGTGAGGTGGCCGAACCGGCGTGATGGCGACCCCACTCTTCGGCGTCCTCGGGTTCCCGCGTCACCGGCCGCGGATCCACGGTCGGCCACCACCCGCCGGGTGGCTCGAAACCGCCGGCCAGTACCAGTGAAACCTCCGCCGCGGGCGGAAGGCGCCCCGGATCCCGCGTCGCCACGACCGTCGTCACCAGCTCCAAGCCCGGGTCCGTCGAAAGGCTCCGGACGAGGCCGTACAGGCGTTCCCGGACGTCGGGGTCGAGGTCGTCGAGCCCGTCGATCGCGATCCGCACCGGTGCTTCGGTCCACTGTGGAGCGAGCGTCCGCAGGGGACCGAGCAGCGCCAGATCGAAAGCGCTGGCACCGCTGCGGGCGGCGTCGTCGAGCCCGGCATGGTGAGCCTGCTCGGCTTCGGCGAAACCGGGCACGGTGCGCCGCAACTGGCGGGCGAGTTCCCCCGCGAGCCGCTCCGCCGTGTCGCCGCGGCTCGCGAACAGGACGCCGTGCAGGAAGTCGGGCGGCACGTAGGAGCCGGCCACCGACGGCCGGGCGAGCGCGGCGAGCATGGTCGACTTCCCCGCGCCGGCCTCACCCGTGATCGCGACCAGCCGGGCGCCGGTGAGCAGGCGCCCGACGGTCTCGCCGAGTTTCGGATCCTGCTGGTAGTTCGCGGTCAGCCGTTCGATCCGGGGCGCGGCCGGGTTGCCCGCCAGCGGGGAACGCCGCCAAGAGGGGGAGGAGTTCAGCGCGAGCCACAGCCCTTGATCGGCCTCGGCCACCTCACGGGTGCCGTCGAAACCGAGGTGGATGGCGGTCTGCATCGGGCACAGGCCGGTGATCACCCGTTTGAGATCCGCGCACCGGACCCGTTCGCCGAACTCCGCGTGCCCCGACCGCAGCACCGAGACCAGTGACCGGCTGAAACACCCGTTGGCCGCGACGCGGTCGTCCGAGGCGGTGAGTAGGTCGAAACGTTTGCCCGCTTCGCCGACGATCCTCAGCCAGCGCTGGCCCGCCTGCCTCGCCCCGATACCGGCGTGGCAGGTGTCGAGCAGGATCACCAGACCGTCCAGCATCGAGTAGCGGCCGAGCAGCTCCTTGATGCGCTGGGCGAACAGGAACGACCTGCGGCTGTCCACCGGCAGGCCGGTGTCCTTGGTGAGGAAGTAGAAGTCGTCGTCGGCGTATTCGCCGTGGCCGACGAGCGAGAGGAAGAGCGTCGCCTCGTCTTCCGACGCGCGCTCGAAGGCCTTCACGAGCGCGTCGTCCAGTTCGACCATCGTCGGGTCGACGAGCAGGCCGCGGCCGTCTTCGAGCGCGGGCACGCAGCCGCCGATCTCAGGGTCGAGCAGGGCCGTCGAGACCTGATGCCCCGCGTCGGGGAGGAACGAGAGAAGGTTCAGTGAGTCGCATTGCGACGCGACCACCAACGACCTGCGCTCTCCCACGGAGATCACTTTGTCTCATCGGGCGGTCACCCGGCAAGGGGCCGCGATACTGTGCGCCATGGCTCGGATCGTTCTGGTGCACGGCATCGCCCAGGAACAGAAGTCCGCGGACACCCTCGAGGCCGAATGGCTGCCGAGTCTGGCGGGCGGTGTCCGGCTCGCCGGTGACACCGCGCTGGCCGACGCCGTGTGGCGCGACGCCCGGCCCGGCGACGCGCGAATGGCCTTCTACGGCGACCTTTTCCGCAAGGACGGCCAGCAAGGCGGCGCGGACGAACTGACCGCGGACGAGTGGGCGCTCGCCGAGACCCTGGCGGCGGAATGGCTCCGCAACGCTGCTTCGTCGGCGTCCCGCGAGACGGACCGGGACCGGGCGAGGGCTGAATTGGCCCAGCTCGACGGCCCGGCCGGGGAGACCCAAGGGGTGCGCGCGGCCGCCCGCCCGGTGCTGAACGCGCTGGTGCGGCTGAAGCCGTTCGCGAGACTCGGGGTCGCGTTCGCCGAACGCGTGGTGGTCAAGGCGCTCAAACAGGTGACGCTGTACCTCACCGACGAGACGATCCGGGAACGCGTGCAGGAGCGCGTCGCCGAGCACATCGGGCCGGAGACCGAGGCGATCGTCGGGCATTCGCTCGGTTCCGTCGTCGCCTACGAAGCCGCCCATCGGCATGGCCGTCCGCTGCCGCTGCTGCTCACCCTCGGCTCGCCGCTGGGCCTGCGCACGGTGGTCTACGAACGGACCCGTCCGCAGCCGCCGTGTGTCCCGCCCGGCGTCGCGCGCTGGGTGAACCTGGCCGACCGGGACGATCTCGTCGCCGCCCGGCCGGATCTCAGCGGCATGTTCCCCGGCGCCGACGGTGTCCTGGACAGCGGCTACACCGTCGACAACGGCGCGAAACCGCACGAGGCGGCGTTCTACCTCGCCAAGCGACGGACCGGGGAGGTCCTCTCCCAGGCGTTAACCTGTCGCGGGCAGGCGTAACGCGGCGGTTTCCGCGGTGACGACCGATGGAAACAGCCTCACTCGAAGATCGCCGGAGAGGTGATCTTCGAGGAAGGGACAGCCATGCGGGTATCGGCGGAGGTCGGCAGGTGGCTCGCGCGGCGCAGCAGCCGGGCGGGTGACTGGTGGGCGGCGGAGCTGGTCGCCGCCAAACGCGGGACCCGGGTTTCGGTGGTGATCCCGGCCCGCGACGAGGAGGAAACGGTCGGCGCGATCGTCGGCACCATCCGGCGCGAACTCGTCGAACAGTTCCCCCTGGTGGACGAGATCCTGGTGGTGGACAGCCATTCCACCGACGCCACCGCCGAGGTCGCCCGTGCGGCCGGAGCGGGCGTCGTCGCGCAGGACGCGGTGTTCCCGGAGCTGGAAAGCCTGGCAGGCAAGGGAGAAGCGCTCTGGAAGGGCGTCGCCGAAACCACCGGCGATCTCGTCGCCTTCGTCGACGGCGATCTCCGCGATTTCACCGCCGGCTACGTGACCGGTCTGCTGGGGCCGCTGCTGACCGACCCGGGGATCGCCTACGTCAAAGGCTTCTACCACCGTCCGCTCGCCGGGGCGGCAGGCGTCGAACCCGACGGCGGCGGCCGCGTCACCGAACTCGTCGCCCGGCCGCTGCTCAACATGTACTGGCCGGAACTGGCCGGTTTCGTCCAGCCGCTCGCCGGCGAGTACGCGGGACGCCGTGAAGTGCTCGAAGGCATCCCGTTCGTCACGCACTACGGCGTCGAGGTCGGCCACCTCATCGACCTGCTCGAAGCGCACGGCCTCGACGCGCTCGCGCAGGTCGACCTCGGTCACCGGACCCACCGCCACCAGAGCACGCAGGCCCTCGGCCGGATGTCCGCGCAGATCATGCTGACCCTGATGGACCGGCTGGAACGCGGGGGCCGGGTGATCTCCGCGGCGCCCCCGTCGACGTCGCTCGCCCAGTTCCGGCGCGGTGCGGGGGAGTCCGTCGAGCGGGAACTCGTGCTCACCGACGTGGCCCTCACGCAGCGGCCGCCGCTGGAGAGCCTCCCGCCGGAGATCCGCCCGGAGAACTCACCCGCCTTGCGCAGGAGCGCTTAACGCCTCCCTGGGTTGCCACCCCGGCGGGCCGAACACGTAGCCGAGCCTGTCCCGCCACGACCCCGCCGCGCGGACGTCGCGCAGGATCGAGCCGTACTCGTGGAAGCCGACCTTGAGCAGGTTGTAGGACTCGACGTTCTTGGTCAGCCCGTAGGTCGGGCGCTTGCCCTCCGGCACGAAACTGCCGAACATCCGGTCCCAGATGATCAGGATGCCGCCGTAGTTCGCGTCCAGGTACTCCTGGTCGCTGCCGTGATGCACACGATGGTGTGAAGGCGTGTTGAACACGTACTCGAACCAGCGCGGCAGCTTCCGGATCTTCTCGGTGTGCACGAAGAACTGGTACACGAGGTCGATCGACAGGCCGGTGAGGATCATCCACGGCGGGATGCCCGCGAGCGCGAGGACCGACCAGAACGGCAGCTGGAAGTACGGTGTCCACTTCTGCCGTAACGCCGTCGAGAAGTTGTAGTGCTCGCTCGAGTGGTGCACTTGGTGGCCCGCCCACATGATCCTGACGCGGTGGCTCGCCCGGTGGTAGGCGTAGAAGACGATCTCCTGGCCCAGCAGCATCAGGACCCAGGTCCACCAGTCGTGCGGGCTGAACTTCACCGGCGCCAGTTCGTAGAGCGCGGCGAACACGAACAGCATGACGATGCGGAAGACACCGTTGATCACCACCGCCACCGCGCCCATGGACATGCTCGTGCGGGTGTCCTTGACGCTGTAACCGATGACGTTGTCGTCGTGGCCCAGCACGTGCAGCGCGAGGATCTCGATCGCGACGAACAGCAGGAACACCGGTGTCGCCAGCAGCACCGGGTCACTCAGATGGGCAAGAAAATCCGCCACCGCACCTCTCCCTCGTCCGCCCCCGTAATCTGACCATCAGGTAACTTACCCGAGGGTCACTTACCTCAGGGTAAGATAATCGCCGTGACAGAAGCAAGGGCCGTCGGCACGAAGGGGGTGCCCCGCGAAGAGCGGGAGGCCCAGATCGTGCGCGCCGGGACGGAGGAGTTCGGCAAGAACGGGTACGCCGGGGCGTCGATGGTGGAGATCGCCCGCCGGGTCGGTGTCACGAAACCCTTGCTGTACCAGTACTTCGGCTCGAAGGACGGGCTGTACCTCGCCTGCCTGCACCGCGCGGGGGACAGGCTGACCGAAGGCGTCGCCGAGACGATGGCGGCGGAGGCCGAGCCGCCGGAACGGATGCCGCTCGCGGTGCTCTCGGCCATTTTCGAGACGTTCGACAACGACCGGTACGCCTGGAAGCTGCTCCGCGACCCGACGGTGCCCTCGACGGGTGAGATCGCCGGCGTCGCGATCGACTACCGCTACCGGCTCGACGGGTTCGCCTTGGTCGGCGCCGCCCAGCTGATGCGCTCACGGGGCCTGGACGACGATCGCGACATCGAGGCGATCGCGCAGGTGTGGACCGGCGTGGTCGATTCGCTGATCAGCTGGTGGATCGACCAGCCGGACCAGGACGCCGCGGCGATGACCGAGCGGTGCGGGCGGATCATGCGGAACCTGTTCGGCTGGTGAGCACGTAAAACGCCACCCCGCCGGGAGGTCCCGGACGGGGTGGCGTTCCTCCAGCTCACACTGGATACGGTCGGGGTGCCCGGCGCCGCTCCGGACACCCCGACCGTGCTCAGGACGCGGCGCTGGATTTGCCGCGTAGTTTGACGTTGGCCGTCGAGGCGTTCTTGATCGCCGTTTCGATCTGAGCCATCGTCGAGGACGAGGACAAGCCCGGAACCGTTGCCGACTTCAACGCGTAGAGCGTGAAGGTGTAGGGATGGCTGGAGCCGCCGGGGCAGGGGCCGAAGTACTTCTGCGAGTTCGCCCCGCTGCCCATGGCCTTCTGCTTGGCGCCGTTCTGGTTCGGGACGGTGTAGCCCGCTCCGAGGCCTTCGGGCAGTGACACTGTGGACCCTGAGGACGCCGGGATGTCCCAGATCGCCCAGTGCGGTTTGTTGCCGTTGTTGGCCACGTCGGCGAAGACGATCGCGTAGCCCTTGGCGCCGGTGGTCCCGGCGCCCCACGCCAGCGGCGGGGAGGTGTCCTGGCCCGCGGTGCCGTCGCCGGCGCAGGTGAACTTGTCCGGGATCGACGCGTTGTCGGCGAACGCGGAACTGGTCAGCTTGAACGCTCCCGGCTGCGAGGCACCGGGGAACTTCAGCCGGACCACGACGTTGTCGATCCCGCTCGGGGTGCCGCCGTTCTTGTCCGCGTTGGTCGAGGTGACCCACAGGCCGCCGTCCGGTGTCTTGGTGACCGAGCGGAGCCTGCCCCAGCGGCCGGAGAACAGCGACTGCACCGAGCCGACGCCGTTGCCAGCCGCGTTGATCTGGGTGGCGAAGAGCTGCTGGCTGGTGACGGCCGCGACGTAGATCCAGTCGTTGACGATCTCGATCCCGCTCGGCCCGCCGGAACTGGTCGGCCAGGTCTTCTTCGGCGCGATCGTGCCGGCGCAGCTGCCGGTGGTCCCTTCGCACTGGGACCAGCCGAAGTTGCCGCCCTTCTGGATCAGGTTGAGCTCGTCCTGGGTGCCGTCCCCGAATTCCGAGGACCACAGCTGGCCGCGGGAGTCCCACGCGAGGCCCTGCGGGTTGCGGTGCCCGTAGCTCCAGACGTACCGGGCGTTGCCGCCGGTGGAGAAGAACGGGTTGTCGTTCGGCGCCGAGCCGTCGGGGTTGAGCCGCAGGATCTTCCCGTTGAGCGAACTCTTGTCCTGCGCCGTCGCCTTGTTCTGCCCGTCGCCGACGGTGGCGTAGAGCTTGCCGTCCGGACCGAACCGCACCCTTCCCCCGTTGTGGTAACGGTTCTTGGCGATCCCGGTGAGCACCGGCGTCGACGTCGAGGACAGCTTTCCGTTCTCGTAGGTCATCTTCACGATCCGGTTGTCCCCGGAAGCCGTGTGGTAGAGGTAGATCGCGTGATCGGTGGCGTAGTTCGGCGAGATCGCGATGCCGAGCAGGCCGCCCTCGCCACTGGTGCCGACCGCGCCGGGAACCTTGCCGAGCGTGGTCTTCTCGCCCGACGGCGTGATCCGCAGGATCTCGAACCGGTCCCGTTCGGTCGCCAGCCCGGTTCCGTCCGGCAGGAAGTCGACGGACCAGGCGAGGTCCACCTTCGTGATGTCCTTGTCGTATTCGGGAATCCCGCCGCCCGCGGCGCCGCTCGTCTTCGCGGTCAGTGCGTTGCTCGCGGCCGATGCGTTGCCGTCGAGGTCACGCGCCTTCACCGTGAAGGTGTACGACGTGTTCGCTGTCAGGCCGGTCACCGTGGCTTCGAGCGAAGGCGTCGTCGCGACCTTCGTGGTGCCCTGGTACACGTCGTAGCCGGCGATCGTGCCGCTGTTGTCCGTGGAAGCGTTCCACGCCAAGGAGACGCTGTTCGCGGTCACCGACGTCGAGCGGAGGTTCCCCGGCACCGTCGGTGGTGTGGTGTCCCCGCTGGGCGGTGTCGTGAACTGGACGACATTGCTTTGCTGCGAAGGGTTTCCGGCCGCGTCGAAGGCGCCGACCGAGATGTCGTAGGCCGTGTTCGGCTGCAGGTTGTCGACGGTCGTGGTGAGCGTGTTCCCGTCGACGGTCTTGAGAACGTTGCCGCCGCGCATGACGTCGTAGCGGACCACGCCGACGTTGTCGGTCGCGGCCTCCCAGGTGAAGGTGGCGCTGCGGGCCTTGATGTCCTTGGCGGCCAGGTTCTTCGGCGGGGTCGGCGCTTCGGCGTCGAGCACCCCGCTCGCGGTGAGCTTGTCGGCGTTGGGACCGCCGTTCGCGGTCGTCGCGGTGGTGCGGATCTTGTTGGCCCCGGCGGCCAGCGCGACGTCCTTCGTGACGGTTTTCCAGGTGGTCCACGCCCCCGTACCGGGGAAGGACAGTGTCCCGGCGGCCGTGCCGTTGACGCTGAGGGAGACGGGCCGGTCGATCGTGGTTCCGTTGGCGTAGCGGAAAGTCAGCGTCTGGGTTCCGGCCTGCGCGGCGTTCACCGTGTACTCGACATAGCTGCCGATGACGTTGTCGAAGTTCACGAACCCGGTGCCGGAATAGCCGGCGTGGTTCTTTTCGACGGCGCCTTGGGAGATCGTCGCGGCTTCGGATTCGTGATCGGTCGGTGCCGCGCCGGCGGGCAGAGCCGGCAGGACGGCGAAGGTCATCGCCGTCGCGGCGGCACACGTGAGCAGCGCGCGCCACGGTGGTCGGGGTGCCACTGGAGCCTCCATGCGTGAAGTTCGGGGTCGGGAGGTGCAACGGCGGACCGGGCGAGCCCGGCGGGGGACGTGGAGTTTTAGTTAGGAAACTTTCCTATCTATGGTTCAGATCACACACCAGCGGGTGCTTCGTGTCAATACTTGACCAACATCAACACGGAGGGTCACCTCCCGAAACGCGTTTAGTCCTCTGGATGCGGTCCTTGCACACGCAAGGACCGCATCCAGAGGACTAAACGCGATGGGAGGGAAGGGGGCCTTCACGCGGAGACAAAGGCGTCAGCCGGCGATGTCCGCCCGCGCGATCACCTTCGTGATCCGCGCCCGCACCAACGACTCCTCGGGCACGGCGTTCCGCTTGCCGTAGGCCTCGGCCTTGTCCTCGCCCATGTACCGCCCACCGAGCCTGGTCGCCCATTCGAGCATCTCGTCGAGGTCGTCGTGCAACACGGCTTCGGCGGTGAACTGCACGTACGAGTACGGCGGCCGCTGGTCGTCGACGGCCAGCGAAAGCCGCGGATCGCGCCGCAGCGCCTTCCCCTTGAGGGTGTCCGTGCCGGTGGTGAAGATCAGCTCGTCACCGTCCGGCCCCTCGTTCAGCAGGAACCACACCGGCGTCACGATCGGCGCCCCGTTGGCGCGGACCAGGCCGAGCATGCCCGTCCGCGTGCCCTCGCTCGCGAACTTCCACCATTCGTCCCGGCTCATTTCACGCATGAACCAGACGCTACCGCCGCCCGGAGCGCCGGGCACCCCGGTCACCCGTGCGGGGCGCGAGGGGCGGCGACTAGCCTGGCCTGCTGTGCGAGACGACGAGCTGACCGGGATGGGGCTGGCCGACGAGGGGCTGACCCGCCGCCTCAAGGCGCTGGCCTGCACCGCGCCCTTGCACGACCTCGACGCGCGCAAGGCGAAGCTGGACTGGGCGGACGCCACGATCTACCAGATGGCCGAGATCGCCCTGCACACGATCGACCAGGTCACCGTCTCGATGGACTTCGACACGGGCGCCGATCACGAACAGGTGATCGCGCGGCTGCTGCCGTTCGTGGCGCTCCAGGCGCCCGGCCGGACGCCCGACGAGCACGCCAAGGTCGCCCGGTGGGTCCTCGACAACCTGATCAACGTCGGCACCACGGATCGCGGGTTCCGCCGCGTCTACGGCTCCATCGGCCCCGGCGGCGGCTACCAGCGCCGCCAGTTCGACTTCAAGCTGCTCGTCGAGCTGGCCGCACCCGACGGCGAGGTCTACCTGCGCGCCACCGACGAGGCGATCAACGTGCTCGTCGGCGCGCTGGACACCGACGTCGAGTCGGCCCAGATCGCGGCCGAGGTCAAACTGGAGAACCTGATCAACCGCGGCCGCCTTGCCGACGCGAAGCTCGCGGCGGAACAGGCCCGCTACCGGACGGTCCAGTACGGCGAGACCCTGCGCGCCAAGCTCGACGCCACCCGGCGCGACGTGCGCGCGGTCGACTGGGAGCGCGAGGTCCCGGACCTGCTGGATCAGGCGCTGTCCCATATCGAGTCCCGCTTCCGCGCCGAGAACGCGATCCTCAAGAACATCACCGCGTCGAGGGACGAGACCGAGGACCTCGACCGCAAACGCCGCGCGGCCGAGCTCGTCGACATCGTCGGTGACTGCATCCGCCGCCACACCCGGCTCCAGTCACGGCTGGCCGACGCGGGCGCGGTGTTCCGCGCCGAGCAGGACCGTCAGCAGTTCTCCGGGCCGCCGCAGCGCGCGACGATCGACCTGTTCGGCCAGCTCCTGATGCCGACGCTGGGCCTGCCGATCGCCGAAGCCGTCGCGCCCGCCGAATCGTTCTTCCACGCCGGCGCCGGGATCTCCCCACCGACCGTGCCGTCGTTGTCGTCGCTGGTGTCGCTGCTGCTGCGGCCTGCCCCCGAACGCGACCAGCTCGTCGGCGAAATCCCCGAACCCGAACTCATGCCCGCCGAGGTCACCGACCGGTTCGGCGACGAGCAGTGGCGCCTCGCCGACGACCTGCTCGACCTGCCGGAGGTGCCGCGGAGGCTGTCCGGGCTGCTCGAAGAAGCTCGCCGGATCGATCCCGGGCTGCCGGCCCTGGTCGCCCTGCGGGCGGTGCACGCCTACAGTCCCGAGGTCGGCGCGGCGCTGCGGCAGGGGGAGCGCCAGGTGCTGCTGGCCGTCGACGACGGCACGCTGCTCGAAGATCCCGAGTTCGGCGGAGCGGATCTGCTGCTTTCGTCGGCCACGGTCGATCGCCACGAAGATGAGGAGGAGGTCGCGTGACGACCACAGGGGACGTCGAATCCGCGGCCCGGCTCGTCTCCTTCGGGATGCGCCCGAAGCAGTTGCCGTCGCGGGACGTCGTGTACGGCGACCTCGTCCGGCGCTACGGCGAAGACAGGGCGTTCAAGCAGCTCACGCACGCGGTCGCGGCAGGGCTCGGGCTGATGGTGCTGGAGGTCAACCTCCAAGCCGGTGCCGTGCTGGCGGCGACCGACGAGTCCGTCTTCGAGATCAAGATGGACAGCTACGCGCGGCAGAGCAAGATCCGCGAACGCCGGGAGACCGAGAAGGTCCTGCACGGGCTCGTCCACCTCGCGACCGCCGCGCTCGGCTACCCGCGCCCGGACGATCTCGCCAACGACACCTACATCGGCCGCGTCAGTGTCGAGCAGGTGGACGCGATGGTGCGGGAGGCCTGCCGGATCCTCGACGAGCGCGCTGCGGAGGCTGAGGCGAACAACGACCCGCTGGCCGACGCGCCCGAACTCGAACAGGCCTGGCGCGCCTACGCCCGGCGTCCGGCGGCCGCGGCGACCAAGGACGGCAGGCTGGCGTCGGACACCACTCGCGGCATGGTCGCGCGCGCTCTGCGCTTCCTCGCCGATCAAGGGTTTCTCGTCCAGGTCAGCGGAGAACAGGGCGGGACCTACCGGACGACACCGCGTTATCAGGTGCAGGTGCGTGAACTCGCCGCCGACGCGGCCTTCGACGACCTGCTCGAACTGAACGTCGTCTCGGTCGCCAACGGCGGCGGGACCTTGCGCGCGGCCGCGTCGGACACGCTCTAACAAGGGGAATCGATGTACGAGCTTTCGCGGGTTCGCCTGCACTCGGTGGGCCCGGCGGGCGCGCGGTACCAGGATGTCGTGCTGGACTTCAGCGGCGTCGGCGCGGCCATCACCGCGCCCAAACAAGACGCGCTGTTCAGCGCCGGGATCCACCTGGCGGGGGAGGGGCCGCCGCGGCGCCCGTCGCCGGCGAGCGTGCTGTTCCTGGAGAACGGCGGCGGTAAATCCGTCCTGATCAAGCTGATCTTCTCGGTCATGCTGCCCGGCCGCCGCCAGGTCGTCGGCACGACGAACACCAAGGTGCTGGAGAAGTTCGTCGCCGCCAAGGACGTCTCGCACGTCGTGCTGGAGTGGCTGCAGGTCGAGACCGGCCACCGGGTGATCACCGGCAAGGTGTCGGAATGGCGCGGGCACGTGGTGTCGGCGGACTCGGAGAACCTCGTCGATTCCTGGTACTGCTTCCGGCCGACGCCCTCGCTCGATCTGGACTCGCTCCCGCTGACGTCGGACGGCAGGCTGCTGACGATGTCCGGCTTCCACGACCAGCTCGACAAGGTGCACGGCGGCGAGCCCGAACTGGAGCTGTTCTGGACGCGGCGTCACCACGAATGGACGTCCCGGCTCGACGGGCTCGGCCTCGACACCGAACTCTTCCGGTACCAGCGCGCGATGAACGCCGGTGAGGGCGAGGCGGCGGACGCCTTCGCGTTCAGCACCGACGAGGCGTTCGTCGAGTTCCTGTTGCGCGCGGTGCTTTCGGAGGAGGAGCCGAAGGATCTCGCCGAGGTTGTCGCGACGTACGCGCACAACCTCGCACGGCGCGGGGATCTGCTGTCGGAGCGCGATTTCGTCGCGGGCGCGCTCGACCTGCTCACGCCGCTGGCGGACGAGGAAAGCGTCGCCGCCGCTTCACGGAAGCTCGCCGACGCGGCCCGCGCCGAGATGCGGACGCTGGCCGGGCAGGTCGCCGCGCGCGACAAGCTGGAGAACGAGCGGCTGAGCGGGCTCGAACAGCACGTCGACGAGGTGAAGTCCGCGGAGAAACTGGCCGAGGGCGACCACCGCCGTCTCACCGCCGGGGTCACCGAACTCCGCCGCCTGGTCGGGAAACTGCGGCTCGAGGAGGCGCAGGAGAGCAAGAAGCGGATCGACGGCGAACTGGCCGAGGCCAAGACCGCAGCCGAGGCCTGGCGTGAATGCGCCACCGTGCTGAACCACCTCAACGCGTCGCGCAAGGCGCGAGATTTCCGGGAACTGGTGGGGAATCGCGAGCAGAAGGCGCAGCCCGCGCTGCAGGCGCGCAACGCCGCCGCGGGCGCGCTCGCGCGGGGCCTGCTGGCCCTGGCCAAGAACGCCACCGAGCAGGCGGCGAAGGCCGAAGCCCATGTCGGCGCGCTGCGTGCCGAGGCGGAGAAGGCTCAGGCGGAACGCGACGAGTCGGCGAACCTCGCGGCCTCGCGCCGGGCGGAGGCCCGAGGGCTGGGAGCGAGGATCGCCGAAATCCGTGAGGAGATCGCGGAAACCGTCCGGTCCGGCGCGCTCAAGGCCGGTGCCGACGTCGCCGAAGCGGCGCGTGCGGCCAGGGCGGAGACCGAGGAGACCGCCGCCGAACTCGTCCGGCGCGAACAGGAACTCGAACGCGTCGCGGAGGATCTGCGATCCGCGCAGGCCACCGTCAACGACGCGCACCGGCTCGCGGGGTCTGCAAAGGACCGTCTGGAGCGCGCGGCAGACGAACTCGACCGGGCCAACCGGCGCACCGACGCGCTAGCCGTCGAACCCCGGCTGAGCGAGCTCCTCGGCGCGGACGACGTCACGCTGGAGACGGACCTTCCGGTATTGCTGGAGCGTCTACGCGAGGCGGGTTCGGCCGCGGAGAAGGAGCAGACCGCGCTGCGGATGGAGGAATCGGTCGACGAGCGCGCGCTGAACGCGCTCGGTTCGGGCGGCCTCCTGCCCGCCACCGAAGAGGTCCAGGCCGCGTTGGACGCGCTGGAAGCCGCCGGGATGAACGCGTGGTCCGGCTGGCGCTATCTGTCTACTTTGGACAAGAAGCGGCGGGCGGCCGTGCTGGCCCGCGCGCCCCAGCTGGTCTCGGGGATCCTGCTCAACGAACCGGATCAGGTCCGGCGCGCCGAGAAGGTCCTGTCGGAGCGGCGTCTGCTGCCCACGACGATCATCCCGGTCGCCACGACCGAGGCCACCACGACCGACCGTCTGCCGGACGAGGCCGGGATCGAATTCCTGGTGCCGCCCAACCCGGCGATGTACGACGAGGAAGCCGCAGACGCCGAGCGCGAGGCCATCGCGCTCCGGCACGCGGAGCGTCAGCGTCGGCTGGAAGCGCTGGCGACGTCGCTCGCCGACGACAGCGCCCTGTCGTGGAAGCTCAAGACCTGGCGCGAGGACTACCCGCCCGGCAGCATCGCGACACTGGCCGAGCAGCTCCAGAACGCGCGCACCGCGCACGAAACCGCGCAGGCCGCGCTGGAGCAGGCGGAAAAGGAATTCCAGCGCCTCGGTGAGAAGGCGGCAGGGCTGCGGGAACGGGTCCCCGAACTGCGTGCGGCTTCGGCCGAGGCGGGGGAGCGGGCCCGCGGGCTCGAAACGCTCGCCGCGCGTGCCGCGAAGATTCCCGAGTGGACGGACGACGTCGAACGCGCGACCGAGACCGCCCAGCGGGCGGAGGCGACGGCTTCCGAAGCAGCCGTGAAGGCGTCCCGGCTGCGCGAACAGGCGAGCGAGGAGCAACGCACCGCCGACGGGCACCGCCGCACGGCGACGACCGCGAAAGCGGAACTGGCCGAGGTACCGGGATCGAGTGACGTCACCGAAAACGACCCCGTGCCCACCGAACCGGTGGACGCGTTGCGGCGTACGTTCGCGTCGGCTTCCGAGGCGTACGCGAAGGTGGAGGTCGGCAGTGACCTCCGTGCCGAACTCGACCAGGCCGAGAGTGTCGAGGCGTCCACGCGGGCGGCCGTGGAGGCCCTGGACGACGCCGTCCGCGAGCGGGCATCGGCGTTGCTGGAAACGCCGGACGGCTCCGACGCTTCGGCACGGGCGGCCGCGCAAGCGCGGGCGAACCGCGCGGTCGCGGTGCTGGAGGAAGAGCGCACCGAGATCGTCGGGCTCGTCGCGACCCGCAAGGCGGAACTGAACCAGCTTCCGGAGCTAGCGAGCGCCCAGCTCGCCGCGATCTCGTCCGACGCGCGGCCGAAGGACATCGAACACGGCCTGGCGCTCATCGACGACGCCGGCCTGGAAGTGTCCGCCGCCGCGCGGAAATGGGAGGAGCTGCAGGAGCGCCGCGCCGCGGCCGAAGCGACGCTGGAGTCCGCGAAGGCCTCCGCGTCCGGATTCGGCCTGCTGGCCGAATCCATGGCGCACCTTTTGTCCAAAGAGGACGAAGTGGCGGCGTTCGAGGGCGATGTCGAATCCGCGCGCGCCAAGCACTCGCGGCTCAACACCTCGCTCACCGAGGCGCAGGACGCCGCCGACGCGGGTGACCGCCGGGTGCGGGCCGCGGCCGACCAGCTGGCGCAGTACGCCACGGACAAGCGGTTCGAGAAGCTCAGCACGCCGGTGCGGCAGCAGGTGATCTCGGTCCGCCGCGATCAGCTGCCCGCCCACGCCGCGGAATGGGCGGAGGCGCTGCGGCCCCGGTTGCGCACGCTCACCGACGATCTCGCGCAGATCGACCGGCACCGCGGCGGCATCATCACCCGCCTGCAGGGCATGGTCGACGGCGCACTGCGCACTCTCCGTGCGGCACAACGGGTTTCGCGGCTGCCGGACGGTCTCGGCGACTGGTCGGGCCAGGAGTTCCTGCGGATCCGCTTCACCGAACTCGAGGAGAACGTGCTCGCCGAGAAACTGGGCGAGGTCGTCGACGAGGCCGCGGTGGGGAAGACCTCCGACGGCCGGGATGTCAAGCGGGACGGGCTTTCGCTCGTCCTGCGCGGCGTGCAGGCCGCCGCTCCCAAGGGTTTCCGGGTCGACATGCTGAAGCCGGACTCCGTGCTGCGGACCGAGCGGCAGCGTGTCTCCGAGATCAGGGACGTGTTCTCCGGCGGGCAGCAGCTGACCGCGGCGATCATCCTGTACTGCACCCTGGCGGCGCTGCGGGCGAACAACCGCGGCAAGGCCCGCAACCGGCATTCCGGCGTGCTGTTCCTCGACAATCCGATCGGCCGTGCGTCGGCGGGCTATCTGCTGGAACTGCAGCGCGCGGTCGCGGAGGCGCTGGGCGTCCAGCTGATCTACACCACTGGCCTGTTCGACGCCGGCGCGCTGAGCGAGTTCCCGCTGATCGTGCGGCTGCGCAACGACGCGGATCTGCGGGCGGGGCGCAAGTACCTGTCCGTCGACGCGACGATCCGGAACGCGACCGACGAACTCGGCGAGCCGGACGGCGTCGCGCGGCTTTCGGCGACTCGGCTGTTCACGCGGCCGGCGGACGAGCCGGAGCCGGAGGAGGAGACGGCCTGACGGTCGAGGGGTGAGTTCCGGCCAAGCCGGTCCGGTGCCCCCGTCGCGAAAGTGGCTTTCGCGACCTTCAACGTCGAGCGATCCGTCACCCGACCGGCTTGAGGCCTTCCCGCGTCGAGGCCCGGTATTGCCCAGGAGCCTGACGGCGAGCGCGACGGAAGGCGCGGCTGAACGCGTACACCGACGTGTAGCCGACCGAGCGGGCGATGGTGTCCACCGTGTCGTCGGTGTCGCGCAGCCGGACGGCGGCCAGGTCCATCCGCCACTGGGTCAGGTACTCGCCGGGCGTCCGGCCGGTGGTTTCGCGGAAGCGCCGGGTCAACGTGCTGCGCGAGGTCGCCAGTTCCGCCGCGAGCAGATCGGTGGTCCACGGTTTCGCCGGGCCCTCGTGGAGCTTCGCCAGTGCCACGCTGATCAGCGGATCACCGAGGACACCGAGCCAGGTTCCTCGCGCCTCGGCCGGTTTTTCGGTCCGCCACGCGCGGAGCAATTGGACCAGGAGGATGTCGACGAGGCGGTTGAGGACGAACTCGGTGGCGATCTGCGGGGAGGCCAGCTCCCGCGACAACAGCCGGACGGTGTCGTCCAGCCCGCCGCCGACACGGTTCGCGCGGATGTGCACCAGTTCCGGCAGGGTGGCCAGCACCTGGGTGGACACCGCCGGGTCGTAGTCGTAGGACGCGCCGAGGACATGGGTGTCCACCTCGCCGGACCCGAGGCGCAACACGCCGCCGCAGGCTCGCGCCTTCTCCGCCGCCGTGCACAGGTTGGGAATGATCGCGACGTCCGGAGCGCTGCGCAGAGTGTGCTCCGGGCCGTTCGGCAACAGGACGACGTCGCCGGGCATGAGCTGCCGCGGCGGGTGCCTGGCCAGTTCCAGCCAGGCGGTGCCGCAGGTGACGGCGTAGAAGGCGGCGCGGGTGGTGCCGTGCCAGAGGATGCCCCACGGTCCGGACGCCTCGATCCGCGCCCCGGCGGTGCCACGGACGCCGCCCACGGCGAGCGCTTCGGCCAACAGGTCCATGGCATCGAGGATAGTGCGACAAACGGATATGTTCGTGGCGTCTTCAGGCATCGATACGGTCACTGAGTGCGTCATACGATCGAGGTCATGACTGACACGTTCGACTTCGACCAGATCAACCGCACCGTGATCGCCGAGTTCCGCGAGACCGGCGGCAAGGCGGGTGGCATGTTCGAGGGCTACCCGCTCGTCCTCGTCCACCACACCGGCGCGAAATCCGGCACCCAGCGGATCGCGCCGCTCGTCCCGCTTCTCGAAGGCGACCGGATCTTCATCTTCGCGAGCAAGGGCGGCTCCGACGACAACCCGGCGTGGTTCCACAACCTGGTGGCCAACCCGGACACGAAGGTCGAACTCGGCACCGAGACCTTCCCCGTCCGCGCGCGGTTGCTCACCGGCGCCGAGCGCGACGAGGTCTACGCCAGGCAGTCCGCCGTCATGCCGCAGTTCGCCGAGTACCAGAGCAAGACCAGCCGCGTCATCCCGGTCTTCGAGCTGGAGCGGGTCTAGCCCCCTCGTGAGTGGTAAAGACGGTTCTAACCGTCTGTCTGAGTTCAGGACATGTCGGACAGTTGATGTTTCAGGACCTCACGGACACTGACCGGCCTGTCGGCGTGGTGACCAGGGCTTGTGTGGTG
>NZ_JBWKEA010000034.1:0-41144 GCF_056435685.1 Amycolatopsis sp. NPDC043885 | reverse complement strand
GCGCTGCGGATGACGCGGCTCGTCGGCGGCACCGAGGTCGAGACGATCCGGTCCGATCAGCGCGGCGCCTACTGCGGCGCGACGCAGTTCTTCGTTGCCGTGTAACGAAAACTTGCGCTGGCCCGGAAACTGTCGGTGGTCGGATGTAGCTTCTGTGCGTGGATACCCGCAACGCCACTGTGGCGCTACTCAAGGAAATCACCTCACCTGATGCTTTGCAGGAGGTCACTGCCGCACTGGATTCGTTGGAGGACAAGGATGCTGTCGACGCCGCTGTCGCGGCATCAGAAGGAATCGCACGGCTGGAGGCCGTCCGATTCCGTGCACTCGCGCAGCTGAACCGCCACCGTGACGGTGCGTCGAGTGTGGTGCAGGAGGTCGCGTTCGCGTTGTCTGTTGTGGACGGTCACGCGGCCGGATTGGTGTCGACGGCGGCGGCGTTGACCACGCGGCTGCCGCGCACGCTGGGGCTGCTGGATCGCGGACAGGTGGGCGGTTATGGGGCGATGAAGGTCGCTACCGCGACGGCGTGGCTGTCGGACGAGGATGCCCGTGCGGTGGACGCGGTGCTGGAGGACCGGCTACCGGGCCGGAACTCCGAGCAGATCCGGAAGGCGGCGAATCACGCGGCGATGCTGGCCGACCGTGACGGCGCCGCCCGCCGGGCGGAGCGGCACCGCGCCGGGCGTCGGTTGTCGATCCGGCACGGCGAGACCGGGGTAGCCTCGATCGACGTCGAGGACGGCCCCGTGGAGAAGGTCGCCGCCGCCTACGCCCGGATCGACCGCGAGGCACGCGCGCTCAAGACCTGCGGCGAGAACCGCACCCT
Source organism: Amycolatopsis sp. NPDC043885 (assembly GCF_056435685.1). Lineage (NCBI taxonomy): Bacteria > Bacillati > Actinomycetota > Actinomycetes > Pseudonocardiales > Pseudonocardiaceae > Amycolatopsis > Amycolatopsis sp. NPDC043885. The sequence goes on along the minus strand of NZ_JBWKEA010000034.1, from coordinate 40,315 downwards.
GGACCAGCTGCGCGCCGACGTCGCCCTCGACCTCCTCCTCGGTGGCCAAGGCGGCAAAACCGAACGATCCGAAGTGTTCCTCTACATGGACCTCAACGCTTACCTGGGACTGAACGAGGTCCCGGCCGAGCTGGCCGGGCACGGGCACATCCCGGCGTCGCTGGCCCGGCACATCGCGTCCAGGCCGGACACGGTGTTGCGGCGGATCATCACCGACCCCTTGTCCGGGCAGGTCTTGGATTTGGGTCGGGACCGGTATCGGCCTACGGCGGGGTTGGGCGAGTTCGTGCGGGTGCGAGACCGGGAATGCCGAAGACCCGGCTGCCACCGCATCGCCCAAGCCTGCGACCTCGACCACTCGGTGCCCTGGCAATTCGGTGGCCACACCAGTGACACCGAACTGATCGACCTCTGCCGCCGCGACCACAGCTTGAAAGACGAACCCGGCTGGGTCTATCGGCTCGCCGCCGACGGCACCCTCACCATCACCACACCCACCGGACACAGCTACGACAGCACACCACCACCACTACACGAACCCCGCACACCGCTCGACGAGGAACCGCCACCGTTCTGAGGCCGTCGCCGAAAAACGGCCACGGTGCCGGTGCGGTCGCCGAAATTCGGCCACGGCTTGGCGGTGTGTGCAGGACCCGGGATCTCAAAGCGACTGTGGTCGCAGCGCTCGCTAGGTGGCTGTGCGGTCCAGCGGCGTCGCCGAAATTCGGCCACGGCTCGGCCGCGTGTGTGCAGGACCCGGGATCTCAGTGCGACTGCGGCCGCGACACGGCGACGTTCGCAGCGGCGACTGTCGCCGGCAGTACCCCCGAAGCGCCGTCGCCGAAATGTGGCAAAGCCCTTCAGGTACTCACAAACGAGTGCCCAGCACCGACATGCCCAGCACCAGTTCGTTGGCCGGATCGCAGCCGAGAAGATCCTCGACCAGTTCGTCGCGAAGCGCCGCGGTGAACGTGACGTTCAGTCCCAGCGCAGTCGCCATCAGGTACACGGTTTGGCTCAGGTGGCCGACGTCCATCAGCAGCACCCGATAGGTGCGGCTCACCGGGTACTTCCACTGGTTCCGCTCGATGACGCTGGTGTAGATCAGCAGCGCGCCGGCCTTCCGGGTCCACTGCTGGTCGCCGGCGAGCGCGGTGAGTTCGTCGTCGTCGATCTTGGCGTCCAGTGGCGTGAGGCTGTGCCGGAAACCGTCGTAGTGGTAGGCCCCCCGATCCAGGCCCTCGACGTTCCTCGCGTAGACGTACACCTCTGTCGGATGCCGGGCTCCGCCCGACGGGCTCGTCTTGAAGACGTTCCCGGTGGCGGGGATGTCGGAATGCGTTTCCGGCCTCGTCGGCCGGGCCGCGGTGAGGAGTGCGCTCAAATCGCGCAGCCGCAAGGGTTCTTCGCCGAACTCGCGGACACTTCTGCGTTGGTTCAGCGCGTCGCCCAATGCGATCGCGTTCAAGGGTTCCGGTGACGGTTCGGGCAGCGCTATCGCGTCGTGCTCGCCGGAAGGCCTCACCGGAGAGGGCGGAGGACTGGCCTTCGCCTTCTCCAGCAAGGTTTTCGCCGTCATTTCGCTGGTCGTGAACTCGGTCTCCCGCAAGGAGCGGGTACCGAAGTGAAACGCCCGCGCGGACGTTCCCCAAGGCCCCCAATCCCGAAGGATCTCCTCTTCCCGTTGTTGCCGGGAAGAACCTTTGACCACCAGCACGTCGTACCGGATCATCGCTCGCGCGATACGGACGAGCCTTTCCCCGGTCTCGGGATTCTCGTCCGCGGTGCGGATCGATTCCGGTTCTCGCCAAGAACTGAACCAGCGCAGGACGCGTTCGGTTCCTTCGGCGAGTTTCAGCTGGCGATGGCCGAGGTGGTCGTCCCAGACGACGTCACCATCGGACCAATAAAGCGTTCCGCATGAGGAAACCCTGACCAGCATCGAATGTCTTGTGCCCCAGTCCCCAGTAATACTTTCCGAATACGTCTGGTCATTCAGTGTCGCGAGCGGAAAGGAGGCCCGCCGTGCGGCGGCGGCTCGAACCCGCCCCAGGTGCTCTGCGCCTTGTACTCCGCTTCGAGCTCGTACAAGAACTCGTCGTCGTCTTCATCGTGCATGTCGCCGATCCTCTCCGTGAGCGGTTACTCCGGTCAAGCGAATATACCTACGCCAACAGAGTACCGGATCGAAACGGAGAATTACGCCGAGTAATCGCTCAGGCGCTGTTTGAGTTCGCGAACCTCTGGCAACTCCGAAATGCCGAGATCGGTGTAGAGGCGCAATGCGAACCGGCGATGACGGTCCGCATTCAGTCGCTCACCGAGAATGTCGAACGCGAACGCCATCTCCTTGTGGGCGATGGGCAGCATGCTGCGATTCCCGGTCGATTCGAGCACTTCGACCGCGGTCGTCAACTGACTGACCGCGAGCGCGCCGTCACCGAGTCCGCGCGAATTGATACCGAGGGCGAGAAAGCATTCCGCCTCGAGATCAGGTGATTCGTTCTCCTGGGCCAGCCTCAGTGCCTGGTCGAGTTCCTCGGCGGCTTCGGGATAGCGCCTGTTCTCGGTGTGGATCAGCCCGATCCGGTGCCTGGCGCGGGCTTCGATGAGGACACTGCCATGGGCATGGGCGGTCTCGCGGACCCAGCCGAGGTGTTCGATGGCCTCGTCCGACTCGCCCTTGAGCCAGTGGGTGACCCCCGAGTTGCCCCTGGCCCGGCACTGCATCCGGATGTCGCCGGTGGTCGCGGCCAGTTCGAACACCTCGTTGAACAGCCGGTTCGCTTCGGTGAACTCGTTGAGCCGCCACAGGGTCAGCGCGTACATGTGCAGGGCCTGGTACTCGAGGACCACGTTCCCGGTGACCCGCGCCGCGGACAGGGCGAGGGTCTCCAGCTCCCTGGCCTGCCGGTAGTAGCCGCGGTTGTCGAAGTAGCGCCACACCGCCGAACAGAAGGGCACGAGGTCGGAGTACTGCTGGTGGTTGTTCATCGCGACGGCCACCGGCAGCACGTTCTGCCATTGCGCGTCCATCCAGTGCGCAGCCTGGTCGTAGTCGGCGAAGGACTGTCCGAACTCGCTCTTCGGGACCTCGAGGCCTCCCGGCTCGTCTTCGGAGTCCGGGTCGATGAACTCCATCGCGGCCGCGACGGTGCTGCGGTAGTAGTCGAACAGCCGCCGCATCATCGCCTCGCGCTGGTGCTCGGGCTCTTCGGCGAGCAGGAGTTCGCGACCGTAGCTGCGGAGCAGGTCGTGCATCTCGTACCGGTCCATCGACGGCTGGCGCAGGAGGTTCACGTCGACGAGGCGTTCGGCGAGGCGGCGGGCCTCGCCGAGGCTCACTTCCGCCAAGGCCGCCGTCGAGTGGAGATCGAAAGCGGCGCCGGGGTGATGGCTCAGCCGGCGGAACACCCGGCGCTCGGTCTCGGTCAAGTTCAGATAGGACACCCGGAACGCGCCCGCGACGTCGCGTTCCCCGGCGGTGAGCTCGCCGAACCGGTTCCGTTCGTCGCGCAGCTGCCTGGCGACGAAGTCGAGCGTCCACGATGCCCGCGCGCGCAGTCTGCTCGCCGTGACGGCCAGCGCGAGCGGGAGATCACCGCACAGGCTGGCGACCTGGTCGGCCGCGTCCGGGGATTCCCTTCTCAACCGCGAAGGCCCGACGATCCGGCCGAGCAGTTCCACGGCGTCGGCCCGGCTGAACGGTTCCAGCGAGAGCAGTTCGGCGCCGTCGAGGTCCACGAGCCGGGTGCGGCTGGTGATCAGCACGCAGCAGCTCGCCGAACCAGGCAGCAGCGGGTTCACCTGCGTCGCCCCGATGGCGTTGTCCAGCACCAGAAGCACGCGTTTGCCGGCGAGGCAGCTCCGGAAGAGCGCCGCACGCTGTTCGGTCCCGGTGGGAATGTCCGAACCCTGGATGCCGAGCGATCGCAGCAGCGCCTCGAGCGCGGCCCCAGGGTCGACCGGGTCGCCCGCGGGCGAGAACCCTTCGAGGTTCACGAAGAGCTGCCCGTCGGGGAACAGCGGCGCGAGCCGGTGTGCGGCGTGGACGGCCAGCGCGGTCTTGCCGACACCGGGCATCCCGTCGATCGCGATCAGCCTCGGCCCCGCCGAGGAGCCTGCCTGGCCGATCTCGAGGACGGTCCGCAGTTCCGCGGCACGGCCACCGAACGCGGGGAGGTCCGCGGGAAGCTGCGCGGGGCGGGGGAACAGCGCCTTCTGCGCGTCCGCGTCCTCGCGACGTCCGCCGGTGTCCATTCCGGCCCGGAGCCCGCCGACGCCGTACCGGACGAGGGCGCTGTCGGTCATCAGCTCGGCGTCGGCGCGCAGGATCTGCTGGTGGAGCGCGCTCAGTTCGGCGCTCGGGTCGACTCCGAGCTCCTCGGCGAGCGCGACCCTGGTCCGGTCGAACGTCCGGAGCGCGTCGGCGCCGCGGCCCGCCCGGTAGAGCGCCAGCATGGTGAGGCACTGCAGGGTCTCGCGCGTGGGATGCCAGGCGGCGAGGTCGAAGGCCTCGCGAGCCGCCGCTTCGGTTTCGCCGAGCCGGAGCCTGGCGCCGATCAAGAGCTCACAGGCGGCCAGGCGTTCTTCGTCGAGCCGTCGCGCGGTCTGTTCGATGGCGTCGCCTTCGAGACCGTCGAACGCCGGGCCGCGCCAGAGCGAGAGCGCGTCCGCCAGCTTGGCGGCCGCCTGGGAGATCAGCCCGGCCGAAAGGAGTTCGGCGCCCTGGTTGTAGTCCGCTTCGAAGCGGACCGAGTCGAGCGAGGCGCTGCTGATGGCGACGCGGTACGCCGAGCCGGTGGTGACCACGGCGGACCTGGCCACGCCGAGGTCGTGCCGCAGCCGCGCGATCGCGTTGCTGACCTGGCGGACCGCGGTCTTCGGCGGATTCTCCGGCCACATCGTGCCGATCAGGTACGACACCGGGACCAGCCTGCCCGCGTTGATCAGCAAGGCGGCGAGGAGACGCTGTTCGCGGCGTCCGCCCAGCCGGACGGGGACACCGTCGACTTCGGCTTCGAGCGGGCCGAGAACGGAGAAGCTGAGCTGGGAGGGCCGGCCGGTGGGCGATCCCGCCGAATCGGGTAAACGATCAGCGGTCATATGCGACTATGTCGTCCGAGGCCGTGAGCGTGCTCACGCACTACCTCCAGTCCGTTCGCCGGCTGACCGGCACCCTAACCCACCGCTTCGGCCTCCAGCCAGATCAGCGCGGGCGACGCACTACGGCATTCGGCCTAACGGGCGCGCGCGGGCCTGCCCTGAAACCGGTTCGATTCTACGCCCGGCCGCCCCTGAACTGCGCGGATGCCCGGCGGTGGAGTGCCGATGTAATTCCGATGCAGGGCCTTGGAAAGCTGAAGACATCAGCTGGCGGGTCGGCGCGACGGGGCAGCGCGCCGAACCGTGTGTAGGGGCTCCGCGGCGGTTGGCCTTCGAACTGGGGGTGGCCAACCGCCCTGGTAGCCCTTTCTTCCTGTCACAGGTTGCTCCCAGCAAAGCGCGGCACACTGGACCGAAGAGGAGTGTGCCGCCATGAGTGCTCTAGGTGATCTGCTGGGCTTCCTGCTCACCCTGTTCCTGATCGTGCTCATCGTCCGGATGGTGCTCGACTGGGTCGTCAACCTCGCCACCCGTCCGCCCGGCTGGGCCTTCCGGGCTCGCGGGATCGCCCATCGGCTGACCGAGCCCGTGCTGGCGCCGGTCCGCCGCGTGGTGCGCCCGGTGCGGGCGGGCGGGGTCGCGTTCGACCTCGCCTTCACCCTCGTGTTCCTCGGGGTCGTTCTCCTGCAGTCCCTCGCGTTCAGCCTCTGACCAGGTGTGATCCGCCGGGATTCCGGGTACCAGCCCGCTGGAGGAGAGGAGTGTGCCCATGCGTCCGGTCTGGAGCGGTTCGCTTTCGCTCGGTCTGGTGACGGTGCCGGTCCGGCTGTACAGCGCGGTCGAGGACCATACGGTGCACTTCCGCCAGTTCCAGCGCGGAACCGAGGACCGCATCCGGTACCGGCGGGTGAACGAGCGCACCGGCAAGGAAGTCGGCTACGAAGACATCGTCAAGGGTTACGAGCTCGAAAACGGCGAGTACGTGGTCGTCGAACCCGAGGAGCTCGACGAGATCGCCCCCGGCCGGTCGAAGTCGCTCGAAATCGAGAGCTTCGTCGAGCTGGACGCGATCGACCCGATGTTCTTCGACAAGACGTACTGGCTCGCGCCCGCGAAGGACGAGTTCGAGCGCCCGTACGCGTTGCTGCTCGAGGCGATGGACTCGTCGGGCAAGGCCGGGATCGCCAAGTTCGTCATGCGCAACCGCGAGTACCTGGCGCTGGTGCGCTCCGGTGACGGCGTGATGGTGCTCAACACCCTCCATTTCGCGGCCGACCTGCGGGATCCCGCCGAGCAGCTGCCGGACCTGCCGGGCAAGGCGAAGGCGCGCGGCAAGGAACTCGACATGGCCGTCAGCCTGATCGACGCGATGAGCGACGACTGGCGGCCCGAGGACTACCGCGACACCTACACCGACCGCGTGCGGGACCTGATCAAGGCCAAGAAGAAGGGCGACACCATCACGCCCGCGACCGAACCCGGTGAGCCGACGAAGGTCGTCGACCTGTTCGAGGCGCTTTCGAAGAGCGTGGAGAGCGGGAAGGCCAAGAAGAAGTCCGGGGCGAAAAAGCCGACAGCGAAGAAGGACCTCTCTTCGCTGTCGAAAGCCGACCTGGACAAGCTGGCACGGGAGCGGAACATCAAGGGCCGGTCGAAGATGACCCGCGCCGGCCTGGAGAAGGCGCTCAAGGCCTCGTGACGACCCCCGCCGTCGCCAGTTCGCGCGCGATGGCCTCGATCAGCAGCCGGACGTCCTCGCCCGCTGTCGCGTGCAGCCCTTCGGAAACGATCAGCACGTCGGACGTCGTGGCGGAGACCGCGGAGTGCCCGCTCTGCCGGTTCGTCCATCGGCGCGCGTGGGCTTGGCCGTCCTCGTCGGCGAAGATCACCTCGCCGGGGTTCGGCTGCTCGACCGTGCCGGCGAAGGTCACGTACTTCTCGTCGCCCCGCGCGTGGCGGACTTCCAGCGAGCCGCTGATCTTCGCGACGTCGAGCACCGCGACCGGGACGGCGTAGGCGACCGAGACCGCGTTGCAGAGATCGATCACCGGGTGGATCCGGGGAAGCGTGCCTTCTTTCCGCAGCCTGCGCAGCAGTGACTCGGACGCACAGCGGTACTGCGTCGGTTTCAGGCCCATCTTGGCGAACGCCCGCCGCCAGGCCTGGATCTCGGGGAATTCCGATTCGGGCCCGTCCGCGAGCCGCCGCGTCGCCCGCGCGAGGAACTTCTCGACGTCGACTGGCATTTCCGGGGTGATGCCGGTGGCCCGCAGTGTGCCGACGGCGAGGGCGGGATGAGCGGCGCGGATTTCCGGGTGGTGCTGGAGTCGCATGCTGAACCTGTCTACTGGGTGGTGAACGCGAGTTTGGCGCCGAGCGCGGCGAAGGAACCGGCGAAGATCCGCCGGAGCCAGGTGAGCACGCGCGGCCGGGAAAGGACGTGGTGCCGCACGCTGGCGGCGAGGACGCCGTACACGCTGAACACCACGAAGGTGGCCAGCATGAACACCCCGCTCAGCAGCAGCATCCGAGGGATCGAACCAGGCTCACCCGCCGGGACGAACTGGGGCAGGAACGCGAAGAAGAACAAGGTCAGCTTCGGGTTCAGGACGTTGATCAGCACGCCGGAGGTGATCGTCCGCAGGGTCGACGCCGGTTCGGGATCGCCGTCCACGACGATCGCCTCACGGTCCTTCAGGGTCGCCCACGCCATGTAGAGCAGGTAGGCGACGCCGAGGTACTTGATGATCTCGAACGCCACCGCGCTCGCGTGCAGCAGCGCCGCGAGACCGGTGATCGCGGCGACCATGTGCGGGATGATGCCGAGGGTGCACGCCAGCGCGGCGACGACGCTCGCGCGTCTGCCCCGGGCCAGTCCGGCGGAAAGGGTGTAGACCACGCCGGTGCCGGGCGTGGCGACCACGACCAGCGTGGTGACCAGGAAGGCGATGCTCACTGGATCACTGTGCGCGCTTTTTGGTCTGATGGACAGGACCAAAGACGAGTGACTCCACAGGACCAAAGCGTTGCGTGAGGCGGCGTGAGGGTTCACCGGAAGGAGTGGCATGATGCACGCTCGCACGTCGACGAGGAAGGCCTTGGTTTGAGCGCGCGCACTTCCCAGATGGACGACCTCCGGCTGGTGGCACAACCGAATGCCATGTTGTGTTCCGAGCTCTTCGTCCGTCTCATCTTGTCGGATTGGTCCTTGCGGCCGTTGCTCGATCAGGCGAAGACCGCCGCCGCCAGATTGGTGGGCACGCTGGTCGACGCGGCCGATCCGAAGGAGCCGCCCTTCCTGACGCTGAGATTGCGCCTGCGGTCGGACGTGCTGGTCATCGAGGTCGACCACGCGCTGGACGGACTCCCCGTGCCGACGCCCGCTCCGGGAGAGCGGACCGGGGTGGCGCCGAGCGAGACCGGCGGCGTGACCCTCTGGTGTGAGCTGCCGCTGCCTGGTGGTCTGTCTGCCGGACAGGTCCGGCTGCCGAGGCGGGGCGACCGTCGCACCCTGGTGGACGAACCCGTCTCCGGTGAGCCCGTCGGCGCCGATCCCGAAGTCCTGGAACGGCTTTTGACCCGGCTGAGCGGCTGGTCCGGCTGATGGGGACGAGGCGGGTCACCACGCCGGTGCTCGAGATCGAGTACGAACACGCCGGTGAAGCGGGTGGGCCGCCGGTGGTCCTGCTCCACGGCTTTCCGTACGACGTGCGGGCCTACGACGAGGTCGCCGCGCTCGTCGCGGCGGGCGGAGCCTCCGTGTACGTCCCGTATCTCCGTGGGTTCGGTGGGACGCGCTTCCTCGACGAGGCGACACCCCGCTCCGGACAACAGGCCGCCCTCGCGCAGGACCTGTTCGAGTTCATGGACGCGCTCGGGCTGGAGAAGGCCGTCGTCGCGGGATACGACTGGGGCGGCCGCGCGGCGTGCATCGCGGCCGCGCTCCGGCCCGAGCGCGTGCGCGGGCTGGTCTCGGTGGACGGCTACAACGTCCAGAATCTCGCCTACGCCGGGGAACCCGCTCCGCCGGAGTGGGAACGCACGTACTGGTACCAGTTTTATTTCCACTCCGAGCGCGGACGGCGCGGGCTGGCGGAGAACCGCGACGAGCTGTGCGCCTTGTTGTGGCGCACCTGGTCGCCGACCTGGACGGGCGCCGAGGCGGCATTCCCGGCCAGCGCCTCCAGCCTCCACAACCCGGACTTCGTCGACGTCGTCATCCACTCTTACCGGCACCGGTTCGGCCTGGCGGAAGGCGATCCGCGGTATCAGGCGCTCGAAGACCTGATCGCGAAGGAGCCGGCCATCACGGTGCCGACGGTCGTGTTGGAAAGCGGGGACGACGGTATCGGCGGCCCGAGCGCGGAGGGCGACCGCGAGTACTTCACCGGGCCGTATGAGCATCGGGTTCTGCCGGGGGTGGGCCACAACGTCCCGCAGGAAGCCCCTGAGGCGTTCGCGGCCGCTGTGGCGTCGCTGCTCGGGTGAGGACGATCACCCGTCCGTGCGCGTGACGAATCCCGATCTTCGTTTGTCCTTCGGACGTAAGGCGCACGATCCGGGCGCCACGGACGGAGGAGGACCCGATGTCGTTGGGCGACAAGATCAGCAACAAGGCCGAGGAGCTCGGTGGTAAGGCCAAGGAGGCCGCCGGCGACGCCACCGGCAACGAGGAACTGCGCGCGGAAGGCCAGGCGGACCAGGCGAAGGCCGGTCTCAAGGGCGCGGTCGAGAACGTGAAGGACGCCGTCGGCGACGCGGCGGACAAGATCCGCGACACCTTCAAGAAATAGCGTTTCCTTCCGGGCCGGGGCGGCGGATTTCCGCGCCCCGGCCCGTTTTCAGTCGTGCAGGACCACCGGCAGGCTCGTGAGCCGTGTTCCCTGGATGCCGCCGAGGAACGTTTGCCGCAGTTCGCCATAGGGCACCGCGAGCCGGGCTTCGGGGAAGTCAGTGCGGAGAACCGTCGCGACCGCCCGCAGTTCGAGCTGTGCGAGCTGGGCGCCGACGCAGAAATGCGGGCCCGCGCCGAAGGTCAGGTCCGGGCCCGGTTTCCTGGCCGGGTCGGTGTTGATGCCCTGGATGTCGACGAGCACCGTGGCCCCGGCGGGGAGCCGGGTCCCGGCGAGAACGACCTCCGAGGTCGTGAACCGCCAAAGCGTGAACGGTGCGGGCGGGTGCATCCGGAGGGTTTCCCGGACCAGGTGGCTTTCGGGGGTGGTGTCCCCGTCCAGGAGCCGCGAGACGAGGAAGCCGATCGAGGCGTCGGTGGTCAGCTGCCCGGCGAAGATCAACGCGAACAGGTGATACCGCAGGTCCTCTTCGGACGTCTCGGGCGGCAGGTTGTCGCGTAGTTCCGTCGCGAGTCCCTTTCGGTTCGGGGTCAGCCCCGCGGCGGCGAGGTCCGCGATCGCGGCGATGGCCTTGCCCTGGGCGCCCGGCTCGGGGTCGGACATGCGGCGGCACGCGTCGACGGCGACGTCGAGCAGGTGGAGTGGGATACCGAGCAGGTCGAGCAGCACGGTGAGCGGGAAACGGGTGGAGAACCCGTCCATGAGGTCGACCGTTCCGCCGCCGAGGTCCGTCAGCAGTGCATGCGCGATCCGGTGGATCCGGTCGGATTGCGCCTGGATCCGTTTGGCGCTCAGCAGAGGAGCGTGCGCTCGCCGCAGTCGCGTGTGGTCGGGGCCGTCCAGCGTGGTGAGGGACGGCTGTTCGGCGGCGGTTTGTTCGAGGCCGGTCCATCCCTCGGGGGCGAGCGCGGGATCCTTCGCGAAGCGCGGGTCCGCCAACACCTCGCGGGCCGGCTTCTCCTCGGTCACGATCCACGCGCTTCCGCCCTCGGGGGCGGCCACTTCGACGAGGGGACCGGCGGCCCGCAGCGCTGGACGGACAGGGTCGGGTTCGGTGATGCCGCGGGTCGTCGCGGCGAATGGATCGGGGAGCACAAAAACTCCTTCATGAGAAAGTATCTTCATAGTGAAGGTATATTCGGAGCCGGTAGGTTGTCAAAGCGCACGGATCCGAGGAGGGGTGATGGAGGACGACGTCGCGGCGCGGAGCGCGTCGCTGCTGGACGGCCTCCGGAGCTTCGGGGCGAACTACACCGAGTTCACCCGGCGTTTCGCGGATTGGCTCGGCCTGCACGCCACCGACGCCGCCGCGCTGGTGGAGATCCTCTACGCCGAAGACACCGGATCGCCGTTGTCCCCGGCCCGGCTCGGCGAACGCATCGCGCTGACCTCCGGCGCGACCACGAATCTGCTGAACCGGCTGGAAACCCTCGGCTACGTGGTGCGGACCAGGGAGAACAGCGACCGGCGGAGGGTGACCCTGCGCAGCGGCCCGGACATCCAGGGGCCCGCGCGTGAGTTCTTCGGCCCGTTCAGCGCCGGGCTCGCGGCGCTGGTGGCGGAGTACCCGGTGGAGGAGATCGAACGGTTCGAGGCCTTCCTGCGGCAGCTCAAGTCCACAATGGACAGCTTGCTCGAAGAACAGGGGTAGCCCGGACCAGTCCGATCCGCTCTCGGCACCGAATCCCTCCCGGACGCCACGGAACCGCGTAGCCGGGCGTCGGGTGAGGTGGAGGCGGCTTGATGGTCGAGGGTGTGCGGACGAGTCCGCGCGGAAGCGGCGGCACCGGAGCGGTGCCTGCCGAGGCGAGTTTGATGGAACGGGTCGCGGCAGGTGACGAACAGGCGTTCGCCGACCTGTACGACGTCGTGGCCGGACCGGTGTGGGGAGTGGTGAACAGGGTCGTCCGCAACGGCACGTTCGCCGAGGAGGTCACCCAAGAGGTCCTGGTGGAGGTGTGGCGGACGGCCGCCCGGTTCAAACCGGGCAAGGGGAGCACGCTGGCCTGGGTGCTCACGATCGCGCACCGGCGGGCGGTGGACCGGGTGCGTTCGCATCAGGCCGCGCTCGACCGGGACGATCGCGCGGGACGGCTCGACTTCCGCCGCCCGTTCGACGAGGTCGCCGAGTCGACGATCAGCAACCTGGAGCAGCAACGGGTGCGCCAGTGCCTGTCCGCGTTGACCGATCTGCAACGGGAATCGGTGGTGCTGGCCTACTACAACGGCTACACGTACCCGGAAGTCGCGGAAGTGCTCAAGACCGCGCCCGGCACGGTGAAGACCCGCATCCGCGACGGACTGATCCGGTTGCGTGACTGCTTGGGGGTCGGGCAATGACGGCCGAGCTGCACACGCTGACCGGGGCCTACGCCGTGGACGCCGTCCCGGAGGAAGAGGCCGCGGCCTTCAAACGGCACTTGCGGGGCTGCCCCGCGTGCGGCCAGGAGGTCCGGGAACTCCGCGAGGCCGCCGCGCGTCTGGGGGCAGCCCTCGCCACGCCACCACCGCCGAGGCTGCGGGAAGCGACGCTCACGGAGGTCGCCCGCACCCGTCAGTGGCCTCCGCTGGTCGCTGTCGCGCGCCGAGGTGGGCCGGCGAAGACGAGGATCGCCCTCTGGGGTGCCGCGGCGGCCGCCGTCGGAGCGCTGGTGTTCAGCTTGGTCACCACGTCCACCGATCCGGGAGCCGACCCCGCACAGCAACAGCTGGCCTCCGTGAACGCCGTGCTCACCGCGCCCGACGCCTCGACGGTCAAGGAGGGCGCCGAACGCGGGACCACCACGGTCGTGACCTCGCGGAGCAAGGGCAAGATCGTCGTAGTGGCCGGCGACCTCCCGCCCTTGGCGCCCGGAAAGGCGTATCAGGTCTGGCTCATCGGGGCGAGCGGCGTGCATTCCGCCGGGCTGCTGGCGCCGGACGGTCCACATCGGACCCACCCGGTCCTCGCGGACCTGCCGGGCGGGATCGACCGCGTCGGCATCACCGCCGAACCCGCCGGAGGTTCGCCCGCCCCGACCGTTCCGGCGGTGGCCATGGTGGACCTGGTCTAGCGTCCGGTCAACCGCTCGCAGGCCTGCCAGAGTTCCTGGCGCTGCGCGGCGGTTTCCCGGGTTTTGCCGAGATAGTGCGTCGGCCGCTGGACGCGGTCGTGCCAGAACATGCCGTTGTACCGGCCCGGTTCCTCGGCGGCGGCGAGCCAGACGAACGTGTCCGCGCCCTGCCCGGGGTCGCGCAGGATCCGCCGCGTCAGCTTCCGGAACGTCGGCAGGGAGGTCGCGACTCCGGGAGTGTCGGCCCAGCCGGGGTGCGCGCTGTGCACGGTGACCCCGGAGCCGTCCAGCCGGTCCGCCCAGAGCTCGGCGAGCACCACCTGCATCCGCTTGGTGCGCGCGTATCCGGCGGCGGGCTTGTACTCGTCCCGGCGGTATTGCAGGTCGTCGGCGCGCAACGGCTGACCGTACATGCCACCGGAGCTGACCCAGATCACCCGCGCGCCCTCGCCGAATTTCGGGCGGAGCGACGCGGTGAGCAGATGAGGGCCGAGTACGTGCGTGGCGAGCATGAGTTCGTTGCCCTCGGCCGTCTCCGTGCGTTCCGCGGGCATGACCCCGGCGTTGTGCACCAGGATGTCGACCTCGCCGTCGAGGTCCTTGGCGTAGTCGCGTACGGACGACATCAGGCTGACATCGCACTGGTCGACGACGATCCGCGAGCCGGGCACGGCGCGCTCGATCTCGGCGCGGGCGGCGTCGCCGTCGCCGCGGATCGCGATCCGGACGGTCGCCCCCAGCTTCGCCAACCCGATGGCCGTCGCCTTCCCCAACCCCGCTTTCGCGCCGGTCACCACGGCGACCTTGCCCGCGAGCGCGTCCGGCGCGGGATCCTCGGGCCACCAGTGCCGCCGCAGGAAGTGCCCGATGCTGCTGTACCCGAGCAGGGTCCGGTCGAGCACGGTGTCGGCGGCTCGGGTCACGGTGGACATAGGGGCGCTCCTCAGCGATCGTGGGGGACCAGTGCCCACACCGATTTCCCGGTCCGCTCCGTTCGGAAACCCCAGTCGACGGCGAGCCGGCCGATCAGACGGAGCCCGTAATGCGCCGAAGCGGGGAAGGACCGCAACCCTTCCAGATCCGGGCCGTCGTCGGAAACCTCGACCAGGAAGCCGCGAAGCTGCCGGACGACGCGTGGTTCACCCGGCTCGTCCGCGCCGCGCCCGAAGCCGATGCGGTCGGCGACCACGGAACGGACACGGCGCAGATCGGGACGATTCCGCAGGTCGACCGTGACTTCCGCGGCGTCGGCCACCCGGTGGCACAGTCGCTCGAGTTCCGCTTCCAGCTCCGCCTGATCACCGTTCACCGCACCCAGCTCCCGTCGCCGAACACCTCTCGCGAGGTGTTCGGCGCGGACGGGGCCGCGGACGGGTGTCACTGAATGCGGGAACCGGCCTTCGCGGTGAAGCGGAACTCGATGGTCATCGGAAGCTCGGTGAGATCCAGCGCCTGACGCAAGCGCGGCAGGCCCTCCTCGGTGATCCGCTCGCGGATGGCGGCCACATCGCCGTCCTGTTCGGCGCTCAGCACCACGGCAAGCACCGGCGCGTCCTGGGATCCGCCGAGCGTGGCGTGCGCGGCGTGGACGCCGGGATAGGTCGCGACCTCCGCGGCGAACGGTTCCACCGCGGTGCTCGCGGCCAGCGCGGTCTGACCGGTGTCCTGGTCGAAACGCCAGGTGTGGGACTTCGGTTTGCGGACAGGCTGCGCGATGAGCCAGCGCAGCGCCAGCAGCCCGACGACCACCGCGCCCCCGGAGACGGCGTACCAGACCCATCCGGGCGGCATGGCGGTGCCGGGGACGAGCGTGGCGCCGGGATCGAGCAGCGGGATCCTGCCGAAATGGGTGCCGACGGCGAACCCGCCGACGGCGAGCAGCACGATCCCGATCAGCACCAGCAGGGTGCGGTTCAGGCGGGCGGGACGGTTGAGGTCGGTCATGACGCGCTCCTCGTGGCCTTGACGCGGACCCGCACGGCAGGGACGGCGGCGGGGCCGATCTGGGAGAGGCGGTGCTCGATGGCGGCGCGGACGGCGTCGGCGAGTCCGGCGGTGTTCGTCCGCCCGGTGGTGACCACCGAGACGATCTTGTTCCGCTTGACCTTCAGTTTCGCCGCCGAGACACCATCCACAGTGGACGCCGCGGTGCGCAGCGTCGACCGGTAACTGCGCCGGGAGGCCCCGGAATCCGTGCCGCCTTCGAGCGGCAGCACGGTGGGCCGTCCCGGCACGATCGCGGCCACGAGGAGCACCAGGCCGAGCAGCGCGACCACGCCGCCCGCGATCGCCGGAAGCGGGTCACTCCACTGGGTGCCGTGCAGGGCGGACGCGACGGTGTCGTAGCTGATCCACGGTTTCTCGCCGATGATCGTCTGGACCGCGACGGTGGCGGCCACTACGCATCCGGCGAGCACCACGAGGGCGACCAGCACGGCCGGGACACTGCGGCGGGGGCGCCGTTTCATCGGACCCTCCTCGTTTCGGTCTCCGTGGAATGCAGGGCCGTGACGGTGATGTCGACCCGCGTGACGGCCAGGCCCGAGAGCTCGCCGACGCGGCGGATCAGATGCTCTCGCGCGCTTTCGGTGGTGGCGCGCACGGAAAGCGGATACTTCACCGAGAGCCGGACGTCCAAAGTGGCCGTCGAGCCGGTGACGTGCGCGCTCACCTTGGCGCCCTGATCGGGGTCTTCCCCGCCGACCGCGATCCCGAGCACCCGGGAGGCCGCGCCGCCGACACCGTCGAGTTCGGTGATCGCCTGTGCGGCGATCCGCTCGACGGCGCCGTCGGCCACGGTCAGGGCGCCGCGCCCGTCCGTTCCGGGCGCGGCGGTCATGGTCGTCATGGCGATCAGCCCCTGTCGCGGCCCGACAGGGCCGAAAGGTCGAGCTTGCCGTCGAGGAACCGGCCGACCAGCAGGCCGAGGACGGCGAGCACGAGCACGACGAGGAAGGCGCCGAAGCCGCCGAACGCGCCGGCCACGCCGAGCACGAGACCGGTCAACAGGCCGAGATGGGTGGCGTTCATGAACGTTCTCCTTGTGGTCGGGCGCGAACCGGCGCCGATGGTCACTGGACGCGGGTGGATTCGGTGCTTTCGTCGCTGTCGTCATCGCCGGGGATGTGCACATCGGACACGTTGATGTTGACCTCGACGACCTCGAGCCCGGTCATCTGCTCGACGGCGCCGATCACGTTGCGCCGCACCGATTTGGCGAGATCCGCGATCGCGACGCCGTATTCGACGACGATCTGCAGGTCGACCGCGGCCTGGCGCTCGCCGACCTCGACGGAGACGCCCTGACCGGCGGACGCGGTGGCGCCGGGGATGCGCTCGCGCAGCGCGTTGAACGCCCGCACGGCGCCGCCGCCCAGCGCGTGGACACCGGTGATCTCGCGGGTCGCGAGGCCCGCGACCTTCTGCACGACGGTGTCGGCGATCGTGGTCACGCCCTGCGGGGAGACGAGCGCGCTGTTCTCGGCCGGGGCGGCGGAGTTCGAGTTCGGCTTGGCGGTGGTGGCGGTGTTCGTCATCGCGATCTCCTCGGGTTCGGATTCCTTTGCCTGCGGTGGAAGTTCTTTCGCTTCCACACTCCATAGACCCAGCCGCGCGAAGATCGTCACGACCCGATCGTGTGGTCTGGATCTCACCGATCGTGGGTATGTCTTTCGGCCTGGTCCCCGCGGCCGACGACGGTGCCGTCATTTCAGTCTGTCGAAGGTCGTGCGCGGAGCGGCGGCGGGGTTGCACCGGATGTACGACATCGCAGGGAAGTCCTGCCCGGTGACCAAAGTGGACGAACCGGAGCGCGGGGCGGCGCTGACGTCGTTCCTGCGGCGCGACCCGGCCGGGGCCGCTCGGCACGCTCGTCGCCGGCGGCCCCGGGCAGTCCGGCGTCGCCATGGTCAAGGACATCGCGGGTGCGTGGCCGGCCGTGGTCCGGGAACGGTTCGACCTGGTCGGCTTCGATCCACGGGGGATCGGCGGCAGCGAACCGCGGCTGCGCTGCGACACGGAGAAGAAGATCCGCGTCATGGTGCTCGACGGCGTCGACAACACCTATCTCGATTGGCGTGCCGACACCGTCGAGCAGGCGAAGGGGGTGGAAGACCCCTGCTCACCTATGCGAAACAGTGCGCCACCAGGACCGGCAAGCCATGCCCTGGCCGGGGCGAGTGAAGATCCACGTCAGCCGGATCCTCGCCAAGCTGGGCTGCGCGAACCGTGTCCAGGCCGCGATCCCCGCCCACGACGCGGGCATCCTGCGCGGCTGAGCGGGCCTCTGGCCTTCACGCGGCTTCTCTGTTAGGAAAGGTTCCTAACTAACGGGAGGCGATGTGCGCGGACGTGGGCTGGCGGCGGCGACGGTTCTGGTGGTCCTGTGCGGTGGCTCGGCCGCCGTCGCGGACACGACAGTGGCTGGGTCCGGGGCGCGCTCGGCGCGCAACATCATCTACCTTCAGGGCGACGGCCTCGGCCTCGGCCAGCGTGACCTGCTCCGGCTGGCGCTCAAGGGCAAGAACGGCAGGCTGGCGATGGACGGGCTCGCGGTCACCGGCCTCGTGCGGACGTCCTCGGACGACCCCGACGAGATCGTCACCGACTCGGCCGCCGCGGCCACCGCCCTCGCGACCGGGCACAAGACGCGCAACGGCGCTGTCGGCGTGGACGCCCACGGGCGCCCGCTGGAGACAATCCTCGAACGGGCGAAGCGGGCGGGGAAGTCGACCGGCCTGGTGACGACCGCGCAGGTGACCGGCGCGTCGCCCGCGGCCTTCGCGGCGCACGTGCCCAGCCGGGACTCGCAGAGCGACATCGCGAAGCAGTACATCGAGAACAGCCGCCCGGACGTTCTGCTCGGCGGAGGCGAGGACTGGTGGTATCCGAAGGGCAACCCCGGGCTCTGGCCGGACAAGCCGGGGGAGGAGAGTCGCAGTCCGTACGGCAACCTTGTCGAGCGCGCGCAGCGGACGGGCTACACCTACGTGCGTGACGGCGACGAACTGCGGAATACGCGGGCGAACCGGATCCTCGGCCTGTTCGCGAACGAGGACATGGTCGACTACGGCCCGGACGGCGTCGGGAAGTACGCGCCGCGGGTGCCGCTCCAGCAGATGGCGCGCAAGGCGCTGGACACCCTCTCCAAGAACCCGCGCGGCTTCTTCCTGTTCCTGGAGGAGGAGGGAACCGACGGGATGTCGCACGAGAACAACGCGCACGGTGTGATCGACGCCGGCCGCGCGCTCGACGACACCGTCGCCGAGGTCATGCGGTTCGTCCGGACGCATCCCGACACGCTGGTGATCATCGGCGGTGACCACGAGACCGGCGGGCTGGCCATCGAGAACTACGACGCCTCCGACACCGATCCCGACCAGGACGGGCCGTTCGACGTCCCGGATTCGAAGCTCCGGTTCACCGTGGACTGGACGACCCACGACCACACCGGCTCTGACACCCCGGTCACCGCCGAAGGCCCTGGCGCCACCCGTTTGGGTGGCACGGTCGAGAACACCGACGTCCACTGGGTGATGCGGGCGGCAAGCGGCCTCTGAACCGGAAAAGGCCACCTCCGGCGACGGAGGTGGCCTTCACGGGCGTCGGGTCAGCCGATGCTTTCGACGACCGCCTCGGCGACCGCCTTCATCGTGGTCCGGCGGTCCATCGCGGTGCGCTGTATCCAGCGGAACGCGTCCGGCTCGGTGAGCCCCTGACGGCTCATCAGCAGCCCCTTGGCGCGGTCGATGACCTTGCGCGTCTCGAGCCGGTCCGTGAGGCCGGCGACCTCGGACTCGAGCGCCTGGAGCTCGGCGAACCGGCTCACGGCCAGCTCGATGGCCGGCACCAGGTCACGTTTGGCGAACGGCTTGACCAGGTACGCCATCGTGCCCGCGTCCCTGGCCCGCTCGACGAGGTCGCGCTGACTGAACGCGGTCAGGATGACGACCGGCGCGATCCGGTCGCCGGTGATCTTGGAGGCGGCCTCGATACCGTCGAGCTTGGGCATCTTGACGTCGAGAATCACCAGGTCGGGCTTCAACTCGGTGGCCAGGTTGATGGCCTGCTCGCCATCCCCGGCCTCACCGACCACCTCATAACCCTCTTCACGGAGCATCTCGACGAGATCCAGACGGATGAGGGCCTCATCTTCGGCCACGAGCACCCGCCGCTGGGGTGCGGCGACGGCACCATTGGCCTCGGCAGCCTGCTCGGTCACCGGGGTCCTCCTGAAGGTCGTCGGGCAGTTCGGCTCGCGGTCTGTCCGCGAACCTGAAGCCTACCGGGAACGATCCAGACGGCTAGATGGCGTTCACCACGTCAGACGGTCGTCACACTCCAGGCCCGGCGTCAGGCGCGGTCCCGTGATCCCGTAAAGTTCACGGGGCACCGCCCCCGTAGCCCAACTGGCAGAGGCAACGGATTCAAAACCCGTCCAGTGTGAGTTCGAATCTCACCGGGGGCACTCGCAGGATGCACATTGGGCTTGGCCTGGGCATTGGTGTTGCGACGCGGCGTCGCTGATGGCGGATATCAAGTCCCGGTCTCCGGGGAGCGTGGCCGTGATGGTCGCTTGGTCGGTCTTGTAGTGGACTTTGATCGTGAGTTGTGTCAGGTCTAGCAGGCGGTGAAGCAGGTCGGCTGGGGCGTGGCGCAGGTTGGCCTTCAGGAAGGGCAAGGCGTCCAGCAGGTTCGCTTGGTCCAGGTTCGATGGGCCTGGGGCGTCCGCGCCGTCAGTGATTCGGCTTAGCGTGTCGAGGAGTGTTTTACGCTCGTTGAAGACCTCGTTGTAGCGCTGTCTGAGGCCTTGGGTGAAGGGATCGTGTGTCTGCTCGCCAGAAGCATGAAGCAGGCGGCGGGTGCGAGAAGAAGTGCGTTGAGGAGTAGTCCGGCCACGCCTGGTGTCGAGTGTGGAGTCCCGTGGACCAGGTCCTCGGAGTTCCCTGACAGGCAGGGATGAAACTTGCCTCGCCGGGACTCTGCGCCGGGTGTGAGGCTGAGCGCGAGTACGCAGGTGAGTAGCAAGAGTGTCGTCAGCAGGTATTTCCGATGCCATCCGGTAAGGGCGGCCAGCTTCGGGGCCAGTGGCACACTGATCAGGGCGCCGACGACCAGCAGGGCCGGTGTCCAGAGTGACACCGGCATGCTGGTGCCGAAGAGCGTCACAGCAACTCCTCTTGCCCTGAAAGTGCTATCGCCTGTCAGGCAGATGGCCGCTTGGAAAGAAAGAAGTAGGCGTAGCGTTCGTCGAGTTCGTTCCGGGGAACGAGGTGGACGGCGTGCGGAGTGAGGCCGCAATGTTCGGCGAGCTGCCAGAACCTCTCGATCGGGTAGGTCGTCATGTGCGCGAGTCCGCGGCGGTAGGAACGACGGCGTGGTCTGGTGTGCCAGGTTCCGGTGTCGTATTTGATCTGGATCAGCGCCAGGCCGCCGGGGGCGAGCAGGTCCCGGGCGATGTGCAGGAGTCGTTCACCGTATTCGGGGCTGGGGATCAGTTCGAAGACGTAGAAGGACAGGAAGACGTCGCATAGTCCGTCGATCTGCCCGAGGGCTGCTTCGGGGTCCGGGACGCTGATGGGGACCGGTGTGAAGGGGGTGTCGCAGACGTTCGCGATCTGCTTGCCGCACTCGGTGAGGGACTCGGGGGAGATGTCGACGCCGATGAATTCCTTGGCGTGGACGGCGAAGGCCGCGGCGTTGGCGCCACCGCCGCATCCCCATTCGACGATCCGATTCCAGGGGCGGGCGAACCCGGCCATGCGGGCTCCGGATTCGAACAGGGCGAGGTGTTCCCGGCCGATCCGGTCCCACAGATCGTTGTCGTGGAACGCCGGCGAGTCGCGCCAGTGGGAGTTGGCCGACCAGCGGTCTCCGGACGGGCGTTGCCAGTAGTCCTGCGCGTCCGCGGAGATGCTCGAGTCCGGCTGGTGGAATCCCGCCGTGGCCAGTGCGCGCTGCAGGTGGTCTTCGACGGTGATGGCGAAGCGTTTGCTGCGGGAGAGTGCGTCGGGAAGGCGTCTTCTGACGGCGTCGACGAGGCTGGTCCTGTCGGACATGCGTGCCCTTTCGCTGGTTCGTGCCCAGAACGGGGACCGGTTCAGGCCCGGAGAAGTCCGGGTGAGGTCAACCGGTCGGCGATCCCAGGATTCCGCGAGGCGCGGTGAATTCCGCCGCGCTCAAGCCAGCGCGGCGAGTGATTCGTGAACGTCAGCGCAGGGCGGGTGGCCCGCGGCGTGGTCGAGAACGGCGCAGCAGAATCTCGGTCGCGACGTCTTGCCTGGCCGTCTGGGGGAGCGGTGACCACAACGGGGGATGGGACGCCGTGGTCGTCGACGGCAGCCAGCCAAGGGTTCGCCACACGAGACCGCGGACGGCGAGCAGTGCGGTGTCGGCGCGCGTCAGCAGCAGCCCGAGGAGCACGACGGCCACCGCGTGTATTTCGAGCACGGGCAGCGGGTCGAGCGCGGCGAAGGACGCGTCGAGGTGCCGGTGCGTGAGATGTGTCGGGAGAAGGAGGACGGCGTGCAGGATGAGCTGGGTGGCGGCCAGCGCGCCGATGGCGGCGAGGGATCCGCGGTAGCGGTCGGCGATGGCGGTACCTGCCCAGCCGATGAGCCCGCCGATCGCCACGGTCATCCCGACGTCGGGTAGCACGCCGCCGCCCAGGACGTGAGCCGCGATGCCGAGAGACGCGGACACGGCGGCCAGCATGACGCTTCGGGCGGCGCGAACCGCGCTCGGTGTCCCCTCCGTGTCTCGCGTCACGCACGCAAGCCTAGAGGCTGCGCGACTTGATCGGTTCCTCCGAAGGTGACTCGTTCCCGGAAACCCCGTCGTCGAGGTGGTCCGCGTGGAACAGGGCTTGCTTGAGTAGTCGCCCCACGTGATCGTTCGCGGCCGAGTAGTAGACGAAGGTGCCTTCGCGGCGGCCCTTGACCAGCCCGGCCAGTCGGAGCTTGGCCAGGTGCTGGCTGACCGCGGTCGGGGCGGCACCGGCGAGTTCGGCGAGGCAGGCGACCGACGACTCGCCTTGCAGCAGTGCCCACAGGACCTTGATCCGCGTCGGATCGGCCAGCATCCGGAAGGACTCTGCGGCCAGGTGTACTTGCTCGTCGTTGGGCATCTCGAAATCCGGCAGCGACGTGTGCATGGCGACAGCATACCCACCTACCCACGTACTTGCGTATCTGCGTGAGTGCGCATATAAGATGCTTTCGTGACTGCGGAACTGCGAGCACTCGAGAACGCGACCCACACCCCGGCCAGTGGCGTTCGGGACGGGAAGCGGCGGGCGGGGATCTGGGTGGTGCCGGAGGTGCGGTGGGCGGCCGCGGCGACGGCACTGTTCGCGCTGGGTTCGGTGGTGCAGGTCGCCGAGGGCCCGTCGTGGTTGTGGTGGACGCTGTATCTGGCCTGCTATGCGACCGGCGGATGGGAACCGGGGTGGGCCGGGCTGCAGGCCCTGTGGGAGCGAAAGCTCGACGTCGACCTGCTGATGGTGCTCGCGGCGATCGGTGCGGCGGCGATCGGCCAGGTCTTCGACGGCGGTCTCCTCATCGTCCTCTTCGCCATTTCCGGTGCGCTGGAAGCACTCGCGACCAAACGCACCGAGGACTCCGTAAGGGGGCTGCTCGACCTGGCTCCTGAGCAGGTCACCCGCCTCACCGCATCCGGTGAGGAAACCGTTCTCGCGTCGGCCGTGCGCGTGGGTGACTTGATCGTGGTCCGCCCTGGCGAGCGGATCGGCGGTGACGGCGAGGTCGTCGTCGGTGCGAGTGAGGTCGACCAGGCCACCATCACCGGCGAACCGTTGCCGGTCGACAAGACCGTCGGCGACGAGGTGTTCGCCGGCACGCTCAACGGCACCGGCGTGCTGTGGGTGCGGATCACCAGGCCCGCGCAGGACACGGTGATCGCGCGGATCGTCGCGATGGTCGCCGAGGCCAGTGTCACGAAAGCCCGCACGCAGTTGTTCATCGAGAAGATCGAGCAGCGCTACTCGATCGGCATGGTCGCGGCCACGGTGGCGCTGTTCGTCATCCCGTTGCTGTCCGGGGCCGCCTTCGAGTCCACCCTGTTGCGGGCCATGACCTTCATGATCGTCGCGTCACCGTGCGCCGTGGTCCTGGCCACGATGCCCCCGCTGCTGTCGGTGATCGCGAACGCCGGGAAACACGGTGTGCTGGTCAATCCGCGGTGGTCCTCGAACAACTCGGCACCGCCACCCAGGTGGCCTTCGACAAGACCGGCACACTCGCCGAAGGCGATCCGCGCGTCGCCGAGATCCGTACCTTGCCCGGCGTCGGCTTCACCGGAGAGGACCTGCTCGCACTGGCCGCCGCGGCGGAGTACGCCTCTGAACACCCCTAGGCACGCGCCGTCGTGGCCGCGGCTCGGGACGCCGGGATAGCTCCACGTCCGGCGGAGACGTTCAGCTCGACGCCGGGGCGAGGTGCGACCGCTCGTGTCGACGGCCGTGTGATCGAGGTCGGCAGTCCGCTCCGGTTGCTGGACGACGCCCAAGGCGAAGCCCTTGCCGCGGTGACCGAGCTGGAGGAGGTCGGGTACACCGCCGTCGTCGTACTCGTCGACGACAACCCGGCCGGGATCTTGGGCCTCTCGGACCGGCTGCGTCCCGGCGCCGCGTCGACGATCAGGCGGCTCACCGCTCTCACCGGCGCAGAACCGGTGCTGCTCACCGGCGACAACCTTCGCGCCCCACCCGCCTCGCCGCGGAAGTCGGCATCACCGAGGTTCGCGCCGGCCTGCTGCCCCAGGACAAGGTCGCCGCGGTGCGCGAGCTCGAATCGCGCGGCGCCAACGTGGTCCTGGTCGGCGACGGCGTCAACGACGCACCCGCGCTGGCCGCGGCGCACATGGGCATCGCGATGGGCCGTTCCGGAAGCGACTTGGCGTTGGACACCGCCGACGCGGTCGTCACCCGTGACGAGCTGACCGCGATTCCCGCTGTTCTCGGTCTGGCCCGGCGCGCACGACGTCTGGTCATCGCGAACCTGGTCATCGCCGCCACCTTCATCGGCGTTCTGGTGGCGTGGGATCTCTTCGGCACACTGCCGCTGCCGCTCGCCGTCGCCGGGCACGAAGGATCCACCGTCCTGGTCGGACTCAACGGGCTTCGGCTCCTTCGCCGGGCCGCGTGGGATCGGGCGGTGGGGCCGCCGGGAGATCTCGGGAATGCCGGAGTGCGCTGAGAAGCGGGACCACGCCGTAGAGCCCGAACAGCGCGGCGATGATCCAGAGCGCTGGACGGTTTCCGAGTAGGGAACCGAGAGTTCCCGCGGCGAGCGTGCCCAGGGGGATGGTGGCGTAGTTGAGGAATTGCATGCTGGCGCTGACCCGACCGAGCAGCGCGGGCGGGCAGTAGGCCTGCCGGAAGGCGATCACGATCACGGTGATGGCGACCAGACCGGCGCCCAGCATCGACACCCCGATGACCATCGAGATGAGCCCGGCCCCGGCGGTGGTCAGCGGAATCAGAATCGAGAACGGCGCCGTTCCCGCTGCCCAGACTTGGATCGCACGGGCAGTGCCGAGGCGGGCCGCGGTGACAGGCGCGGCGACGGCGCCGAGGACACCGCCGATGCTGGTGGCGGCGACCACGAGGCCGACCATTCCCGGTGCGAGAGCGACGTCCTGGACCAGGAACGTGATCTGCAGAGTCTGCAAGCCGGTGTAGGCGACGTTTCCGGTGGCGCTGAACAAACTCAGCGTTCGTAGATAGGGGTCGTGAAGCGTGAATCGAAGCCCGGCGCGGATCTGCGACAGCATGCCCTGGCCGGACTCAACGCTACGTGGTCGCGGTTCCTGCACGCGGATGCGGAGCAGGCACAGCGCGGAGACGGCGAAGCTGAGCGCGTCCGCGAGCACGGCGATCGGAGGTCCGAGTACCTGGGCCAGCAGCCCGCCGAGGCCGCGGCCGGCGATCTGGGCGGCTTGTTCGCCGCCCTGGAGTTTCGAGTTGACGTCGACCAGGTTCGCCGCGGGGACCAGGGCGGGGACGTAGGCCCGGTACGCGGTCACGAACAGCACGGTCGACGCCCCGCCCAGAAACGCCACGACAAGCAGATGGGCAACGCTGAGTGCGTCGAATGCCGCGGAAACGGGAATGCTGGCCAACAGCAGCAGCGACACCGCGTCGCAGCCGAGCATGATCGGCCGACGGCGTAACCGGTCCACCCACACCCCGGCCGGAAGGCTGAGCAGCAGCCAGGGCAAGTAGGCGGCGGCGGTGAGCGCGCCGACGACGAACGGACCCGCGCCGAGCGTCGTGATCGCGATCAGTGGCAGCACCACGGTGGACACCGAACTGCCGAGCTTGCTGCTCGTTTCTCCCAGCCAGAGAAGACGAAAGCCGCGATGCCCTGTCGCCTGACTGGTCTCGCGCATGCCGACACCGCCGATATCACTGTCATTTATGCTGATGACAGTGACAGGCTAACAGGAAGGCGTGACTGGTCAAATGAATTTTGACAGTTACTACGACGGGCCGGTGAGGACCGCCGTACTGTTGGTGAACGGCCTCACCGGCGGCCAGGAACGTGGCCGCGACCTCTCGCCTCCCGTCGGCGCCGCGATGCGGGAGGCGGCGACCGGGGCGCTGCGTTCGGCCAGTGAGATGTTCGAAACGCTTTCCCTGGTCAGTGCCGCGGAGGCCAGAGGGCTCGCTGATATGGCTGTCCGGCTTCGTGACGTGTTCGAGGCGGTCTCGGCCGGCGAGCCGGCCACGGCCACCTCGCGGATCAACGAGTTGCTCGCCGAGACGAGGACGGAACCGCGGCTCGTCACTCATGAGGGCCAGCCGTGGCCGCATCTGCACTTCGCCGGGCAACGCGGGGGAGTGGCCGCGGAATGGAGCGGCGCCTGCGCGGCCGCACTCGCCGTGGTCCTGGGCGGCGCGGGACGCGACAGGCTCGGCGTGTGCACGGCGGTCCGCTGCGACCGGGTCTACGTCGACACCTCGCACAACGGCACTCGCCGGTTCTGCTCGACGG
This sequence comes from Amycolatopsis sp. NPDC043885, assembly GCF_056435685.1. Classification (NCBI taxonomy): domain Bacteria; kingdom Bacillati; phylum Actinomycetota; class Actinomycetes; order Pseudonocardiales; family Pseudonocardiaceae; genus Amycolatopsis; species Amycolatopsis sp. NPDC043885. The sequence goes on along the minus strand of NZ_JBWKEA010000034.1, from coordinate 14,290 downwards.
CTTGCCAGAATCGCGTGAAGGCGGCGGCGTTCCGGGCGCGCGGCAAGGAGTCGCAGTGACTGCGGAGCACTGATCCGTTCGGACTAGGTGAAAGACACAGCCGGGCTATGAGGCCTGGTACTGGTTGGTTTGAGCCCTTCGGCGCAGGATCGAGGAACCGATCCGACACCGACACAGCGTGGGGGAACACATGAACACCACCGCCAGCGCCAACGTCCGGGCACTCTTCGCGTGCCGGGGAATCGGCCTCGCCACCGCCAGTGAGCCGGACCTCGTGATCGATCGCTTCGACAACTGGGCCAACCAGTCCAGTGACGTCGTTTTCGGCTGCTTCACGGGCGCCTGCTGTACCGCGCCGCCCCTGGCCGAGGCCGCCTGACACCGGCGGACTTCAGGAAGTGGCAGCAGCCTTGTCCGGGGCGTCTTCTCGCTGAGACGCCTCGTGCAATGCGCGCAATTCGCGTAGCTCGACGAGAACCGTCGCCAGCGTGGCCGCCTGATCCTCATCCTGCTGCGGGGCCTCGTCGGGCGACGTTTGCGCCTGCATCGCGCTGACCGCGACCGCGATGAACAGGTTGAGCACGGTGAACGTGGTCACCACGATGTAGAGGGTGAAGAAGAGCGGAAACGACCCGGCGCATGCTCGGCACAATCGAGATCAGCCGCAGCGCGCGGAGGATCCTCAGCGCCCGCAACACCGAGAAGGCTCCCGAGGTCGGCAGGAGCGCGATCACCACGATCACCGTGTCGAACCAGTCCCACGGATCCCGGAAGAACCGGAGACCGTGCGCGTAGATCCTCGCGATCAGCTGGGCTGCTGTCCCGGGCCGCGGATGCTGGACGACTCGACGGGCCAGGCTGGGCCGAGATGGTGCGCGCCGCGGGTTTCGTTGTGGAGGCGGAGGGCGACGTCGGCTGGCTGCACTACGTCGTCGCGACCGCTCCCGCGATGGAGGAGTGAGTCAGCGAGCGTCCGCGGGCCAGCGTCGGTGATCGCGGTCGATGACGAATTCGTGGCTGTGCTGCCAAAGTCCGTCGCCGACATCCTCGGCGTCGCTGAGGTGGGCGGAGTCGGTGTCGTGGTGGTGGGTGTGTTCCAGGAAGTGCGGGTCCCGCCGTGGCCACGACTTCGCCGCCAGGACGAATCCGGCGAGGCCGAGGACTCCGAGGACGATCCACGTCGCGGTGAACCCGGCGGCGGTGGCGAGCCAGCCCGCGATCGGATAGGCGAGCAGCCAGCAGGCGTGCGACAGCGAGAATTGGGCGGCGAAGATCGCGGGCCGGTCGCTCGCGTGGCTGGAGCGGCGCAAGACTCGTCCCACCGGGGTGAGGACGAGTCCGGTGCCGAGGCCGATGGCCGCCCACACCGCCAGTGCCGCGGTCCACCGCCAGCCACCACTGTCCGCTGTGGACAGTGCGATCGCGCCTGCCATTCCGGAAAGCAGGACGCCGCCACCGGTGAGCATGACCGTGCGTTCCGGAATCCGGTCCAGCACACGGGGAAGCAGGAGTGCGACGAGGATCGTGCCGATGCCGTTGCCCGCCAGCAGAAGCGCGACGTCGGCCTGCGAACGGCCGAGGGTGTCCTGGACGTAGTTGACCGTGTTGACCATGACCACGGACCCGACGGCGGCGACCACCAGATCCAGGCCCAGCGTTCCACGCAAGCGCGGCGTCGCGGCGAAGACCCGGATCCCCGCCAGGGTTCGATCCCAGACTCCGCCGCGATCACTACGGGTCGCGTCCGGAATCCGGGTACTCAGCACCAGTACCGCCGAGGCCACGAATCCGACCGACGTGCCGGTGAACAGCCAGTGGAACGACACCAGGCTGAGCACGGCGGCAGCCAGCAGCGGGCTCAGGAGGCTCTCCATCGTCGACGCCAGCTGCGACAGTGACAACGCCTTCGTGTAGTCACGTTCATCGGGCAGGATGTCGGGCAGGACGGCCTGGAAGGTCGGGGTGAACGAGGCCGACGCGGATTGCAGGACGACGATCAGGACGTAGATCTGCCACACCTGGTCCACAAAGGGCAGCGCCAGCACCACCAGGGCGCGAACCGCATCGAGGCTGACGAGGAACAGGCGCCTCGGCACCCGGTCGGCGTAGGCGCCCGCGAGCGGGGCGACGGTGACGTAGGTGATCATCTTGATCGCCAGCGCGGTACCCAGGACGGCACCGGCGTTCGCGCCCGCCAGGTCGTAGGCCAGCAGGCCGAGCGCTACGGTCGTCAAGCCGGTGCCGAACAAGGCGACCAGTTGTGCGCCGAACAGATGCCGGTAGTCCCGATGCCCGAACAGCGACACGCTTCACCTCTCCCGCCATAAGTGAACTCTCTGCCATGATAGGTGCTCATGTACGCACATGACAAATCCGATGATCAGTGGTCTGTGCTTCCGCCGGGCGACCAGGTCGATGCCGCGTCCACGTCGCTGCGGATGCTGGCCGATCCGACGCGGATGCGGATGCTGTGGCTGCTCAGCGGCGACGAGTACGACGTGGCGTCGCTGGCCGCGGCGGTCGCCATCGCCCGCCCGGCGGTGTCACAGCACCTGGCCAAGCTCAAACTCGCCGGATTGGTCAGCCAGCGTCGCGATGGCCGCCGGATCCTCTACCGCGCCCGCGGTGGGCATGTCCGCCGTCTCCTGGTCGAGGTCATGAACGCGGCCGATCACCACATCCACGGCATCCCCGACCACGACTGAGCGGTAGGGCGGATTTTCGCTTCAGGAACAGGAATCGCTCATGTCTTCAGATACTCTTCGGCGCGCCCGTGGCCCCTTGGTCAGTGGGGCCGTGGCGACCATGACGCTCGCTCCTGCCTCCCCGGCGCTGGCACACGGGATCGGTGATGATCACGCGGCCAAGGGCGTCTGGGAATTTGTCCCGCTCGGGATCGAGCACATGCTGCTCGGCTGGGACCATCTGCTGTTCGTCGCCGGGATCGTGCTGCTGGCCGGTGAGTGGCGCCGGGCGGCGAAGCTCATCTCGGTGTTCGTGCTCGGGCACAGCACGACGCTGATCGTCGCGACACTGGCCGGCTGGCAGTTCGACGCGGATCTGGTCGATATCGTCATCGCGTTGAGCCTGGTGTTCGTCGGGGTGGTCGGCTGGTTCGGCAGGCCCCGCGACTGGAGGGTCTTCGCCGCTGCTGTTCTGGCCTTCGGACTGGTGCACGGCCTGGGGCTCGCTACCCGTTTGCAGATCCTCGGCCTGCCGGAGAACGGCCTGATCTGGCGGGTGATCGCGTTCAACGTCGGTATCGAGATCGGGCAATTGCTGGCGATCGCGGTGATCGCGGGGAGTGGCGTACTCGTGGTCCGGTTGGTGAAGCGGGACAACGTCAAGGATCTGATCACTCGCGCTGCCCACGGCGGCCTCGTCGTTGCCGGGCTGGTCACGGCTACGGTGCTGGCCCTCGTCTCTACGGCTTCGCTATGAGTGATTCTCGCACTGTGGTGATGGCCCCGCCGTGGCTTAGGCTGCGCCCATGAACCGCCGTGCCTCTCGCCGCCCCCCGGGTGCTGCGAGTGGTGCGCGGGGGCTGCTTGGCGACGGCCTCGGCCGTGCTGGCGGTGGTGGCGCACGGCATGGCCGGCGGCGGTGTCCCCGACACGGGTTTGACGCTGCTGCTGACCGCGCTGATCGGCTGGGTCGCCACCGCGGCGGCGGACCGCGGCCGCGGAGTGAGCGCGACGGTCGGCATTCTGGCGGTGGCCCAGCTGGCGATGGTACGGGCATTTGACTTACTACAGACCACTGAATGGCAGAAGGGCTAGGACCGCATCCGCAAAGAACGGGAACATCTAGGGCGGGTGTCGGGATCGAAGTCCTGCTCTTCGCGAGCCGACGACGGTCCCGCGCGGCGGCTTGTCGGCGGTGGTCGGTGTTCCGCATTTACCTGGCCGCCACTCGCGCGCATAGTCCCGTGAGGCGGATCCTGCTGCGGTGTGGTCGCTTGTCTGGCCGGGAAGCGCAGGATCTGCTCCCCTCACTCGGATTTCCTGAGCCATCAGCTCCGAGGGCGGCACACTGTGGCGCTGGCCGCCTTCGGCCCGAGACGGCGGCGGTGTGCCGGATGAGCCTCGCTGGACGAATCGGGCATGCTGTAGCGCGCGCACGATCGTCGGGGGAGAGGCACGGCAGGACCGAGGTAGGGGAATTCGCTGTTCCGGAGCGGGTGGACAGCCCGGTCCGGCAGGCGGCGCCGTCCGGCAAGGTCGGCCGGTGGCTGATGGAGCACCGGGTTCAGCCGGTGGGGCCGGAAAGCAACGAGGAGCACGCCACCCCGCAGTCGTGGTGGAAGGTCATGTGCCTCACCGGCGTGGACTACTTCTCCACCCTGTCGTATCTGCCCGGTATCGCGGCGTTGGCGGCCGGCGCGCTCTCGCCGCTGGCGACGTTGCTGATCGTCGCGCTCACCTTGCTCGGCATGCTGCCGATGTACCGGCGGGTGGCGAAGGAGAGCCCGCACGGCCAGGGGTCGGTCGCGATGCTCGAAAACCTGCTGCCGTTCTGGCGCGGCAAACTCTTCGTCCTGATGTTGCTGGGTTTCGTCGCGACATCGTGGATCATCACGATCACGCTGTCCTCGGCGGATGCCACGGTGCACGCGCTGGAGAATCCGAACGTGCCGTCGTTCCTGCACGGGCACGCGGTGCTGATCACGGTGATCCTGCTGCTGACCCTGGGCGGGGTGTTCCTGCTCGGGTTCAGTGAGGCGGTCGGGGTCGCGATCCCGCTGGTGGCGATCTTCCTGGTGTTGAACGCGGTGGTCGTGGTCGCCGGGATCGGTGAGGTGCTCGCCGAGCCCGCGGCCCTGGACCGCTGGCTGGACGCGCTGACCTCCGGTGGTGGCGGGTTCGGCGGTGTCGTCGGGCCGGCGGTCCTGGCGTTCCCGTTGCTGGTGCTCGGCCTGTCCGGGTTCGAGACCGGGGTGAGCATGATGCCGCTGGTGGCGGCGAAGGGTGAGAACGCCGGGCAGCGGCTGGCGAACCGGATCCGCAACACCCGCAAGCTGCTCACCGCCGCCGCGCTGATCATGTCGGTGTACCTGATCGCGACGAGTTTCGTCACCACGGTCCTGATTCCCGCGGAGCAGTTCAAGCCGGGCGGCGAGGCGAACGGCCGCGCCTTGGCGTACCTGGCGCACGGACTGATGGGCGAGTGGGTCGGCACCGCCTATGACATCAGCAGCATCCTGATCCTGTGGTTCGCCGGGGCGTCGGCCATGGCCGGGCTGATCAACATCGTCCCCCGGTACCTGCCCGCCTACGGGATGGCCCCGGAGTGGGCCCGGGCCGTCCGGCCGGTCGTGCTGGTCTACACCGCGATCTGCATTCTCGTCACGATCATCTTCAACGCCGACGTCAACGCCCAAGCCGGCGCGTACGCCACCGGGATCCTCGCGATGATGGTGTCCGCCTCGGTCGCGGTGGCCATCTCCGCGGCGAAACGGCGTCAGCGCAAGGCCGCAGTCGCGTTCGCCGTCCTGACCCTGATCCTGCTCTACGCGCTGGTGGAGAACGTCATCGAGAAGCCGGACGGGCTCACGATTTCCGCGTTCTTCATTTTCGGGATCATCGCCGTGTCCTTGGTTTCGCGGGTCACTCGGACCACCGAACTGCGGGTGGACCACATCGAGTTCGACGAGCCCGCGCGCCGGTTCATCACCGAGTCGATCGCCCACGACGGCGCGCTGACCATCATCGCGAACCGCCGCCAGGCCGGCGACGCCGACGAATACCGGGCGAAGGAGGCCGAGCAGCGCGGCCTGAACCCGGTGCCGGGCGCCGCCGACGTCCTGTTCCTCGAAATCGACGTCATCGACCCGTCCGGCTTCAGCGACGTGCTGAAGATCCGCGGTGTCGAGGTCGACGGTTTCCGGGTCCTGCGGGCGGAAAGCCCCGCCGTGCCGAACGCGATCGCCGCCATCCTGCTCGCCTTGCGGGACACCACCGGCGTGCGTCCCCAATGCCACTTCGAGTGGAGCGAGGGCAACCCGCTCGGGCACCTGTTCCGCTACCTGATCCTCGGCCACGGCGACACCGCCCCGGTGGTCCGCGAGATCATCCGCACCAGCGAACGCGACCCGGCCCGGCGACCCGGCATCCACGTCGGCTGATCACAGTGGCGCCCCTGTATCGTCCCAGATAGACAGAAATTTCGGCCCCGTCGGCTGGTAAGTCAACCGACGGGACCTGACATGCCGATCGTCCGCGGCAGACCGGCAACCTGACCTCAGGGTGCCCACAATTTCGGTGATCGATGCGCCTAACCGCTCACTAATTGCGTCGGTGCCTCACTGTCCGTCGCGAGGATCGAGCGATGGCGAACCAGCGTCGGCCATTCACCTTGATTGCTCATTCCTGTAAGCGGTGGGACCGGCGCGACCGCCGGATCGGAAGGAAGTTCGCCCGCCAGCTGGAAGCGCACGGCTACCAGGTGATCGCCGGGGCCCGCGAGGTCTACGTGATGGGCTTGTGTCCGGGTGTGACGGCCACCGAATCCCAGCCGCACGGAGACGTCCCCGCCAGTCTGGTGCAGACCCCGGAGCATGTCGTGCGAACGGCTCTCGCCGCCCTGCGGCGGCGCCGACGACCCACGGTCATCTCTGGACGGCGGAACACCTTCTTCGCCGCGGCCGCGCGGACCCTGCCGCGTAAGGCCGTGCTCGGCATCCTCGGCGGGAACTGACTCGGTGCCCGCGGTCTCATTCTGCGGGTGAGGTGGCTCCGTGCCTTACGCTGCACGCCATGGACCGCCACGCTTCCCGTCGCCCTCGCGCGCTGCGCTTGGCACGTGGTGCGTGGTTCGCGGCTGCGTCGGCCGCGCTCGCGGTCACGGCGCACGGGGTGGCCGGGGGAGGGTTCCCGGACGCGGGCTTGACGGTCTTGCTGACCGTCTTGATCGGCTGGGTCGCCACCGCGACGGCAGGCCGCGGACGTGGCCCGGTCGCCACGACCGGTGTGCTGGCCGTCGGGCAGCTGGCGATGCACGTCGTCCTCTCCGTGCCTCCCGTCGCCGACCATCATCCTCAAGCGGCGGTCGAGACAGATCCTTCGGCGATGTTCGTCGCGCACGGGCTCGCGATCCTGCTCACCGGCGTTCTTCTCACTTCGGCGGACACGGCGGCGTCGGCGATCTTGCGGTTGGTGTCGCCGATCGTGGTGGCCGCGCGTTGTTCGGCGCCGGTGCGGCCGGTGCTGTGGGTGCCGGTCGTCCCTGATGTCGTTCCCGGGCACGGTCTGCGGATTCTGCTGACCCGGCGTCGCACGCGCCGCGGTCCGCCCGCTGGTTCCTGATTCGTTCGAGCGCTACACCGTCCGGCCGGCTGGCCAGGACGGCTCTTCCCGATCCAGGAACAGGAATCCTCCATGTCTGCATATTTTCCGCTCCGTGCCCGTCGTGGCGCGGTGCTGGCGGGGGTCGTGGCGGGCGCGTCGCTCGTCACGGCGTCCCCGGCACTGGCGCACAGTATCGGGGGCACCGCCGCCGACAAGAACGTCTGGGAGTTCATCCCACTCGGTATCGAGCACATGCTGCTCGGCTGGGACCATCTGCTGTTCATCGCCGGGATCGTGCTGCTGGCGGGAGAATGGCGCCGGGCGGCGAAACTGATCTCGGTGTTCGTCCTCGGCCACAGCACGACGTTGATCATCGCGACCCTGGCCGGCTGGCAGGTGAACGCGACGGTGGTCGACATCGTCATCGCGCTGAGCCTGGTCTTCGTCGGGGTGGTCGGCTGGTTCGGCAGGCCCCGGGACTGGAAGCTGTTCACCGCCGCGGTTCTCGGGTTCGGTCTCGTGCACGGGCTGGGACTCTCGACCCGGCTGCAGGACCTCGGCCTGCCGGAGGAAGGCCTGCTGTGGCGGGTGATCGCCTTCAACGTCGGGGTCGAGATCGGCCAGTTGCTGGCGATCGGCGTGCTCACCGCGCTCGGGCTGCTCGTGGTCCGGTTCCTCAAACAGGAGAAGGTCAAGAACACCACGTCCCGCGCGGCCAGCGTGGGCCTGGTCGCTGCCGGGCTGGTCGCGGCCGTCGTGCTGACCATCACCTCGGCGACCAGCCCCGACGCGGAGGCGGCCGGGCCGTGCAGCACCGGCCCGACCCGGTTCCCGGTGAACGGTGCCGGGCAGCACCCGGACAAGAAGTTCTACGAACCGGCGGAGAAGACGCCGGACGACGACTTCGGCCATGTCATGGGTGACGGCTACGTCATCGTGCACTACGCGGCCACGATTCCCGTCGATCAGGTCGCCGCCCTGCGTCAGTTCATCACCGGGCCGGAGGGCAACCGCGTTGTCGGCGGCTCGGCCGTCCAGGCCGGCACCGTGGTGGCGCGGAACGCGTTCAGCACGCTCACCTGTTCCACAGTGGACATTCCCGCGCTGAAGGACTTCGCCAAGGAATGGTTCGCGGATCCGCGGTCCCGCCCGGCGCAGGGGTAACGCGAACGAGGCCGTGTCCGGAGCGGGGAAATCCGATCCGGACACGGCTGGCCACATGGTGGTCATCCAAGTCGGCACGCGTTCGGCCGAGCCTGTTCTTTCCTGCGACCGCTACGCTTCTACGCGTGCGATTCGATGAAGGTGCGAGTCTCGACGTCTCCGAGGTCGACGATCAGCGTGGTGTCGGTGGCCGGGTGGCCATGGGCGGTGGCGGGCTCGGCGTGCTGGGCCTAGTGGTGTACTTCCTGTTCTCGCAGTTCGGTGGCGTGTCGCCGAGCGGGCCTGGGCTGGCCGGAATCGATTCGGGTCGGCAGACCGACAACTCCTCGCTCTCCTCGGAGTGCCGTACTGGCGCCGACGCGAACCGGAATCGTGATTGCGCCACGGTCGCGGTGATCAACTCGATCCAGGACTACTGGACCGCGCAGTTCGCCCGATCCGGGCAGACCTACCGCAAGGCGACCACGAACTTCTTCCGAGGCGGCGTGCGTACTGCCTGCGGCAACGCCTCCTCCGACGTCGGCCCGTTCTATTGCCCTGCCGACTCCGAGATCTACATCGACCTCGCGTTCTTCCAGGAGCTGCGCTCGCGCTTCGGCGCACAGGGCGGCCCGTTCGCCGAGGCCTACGTGCTGGCCCATGAGTACGGCCACCACGTGCAGAACCTCACCGGCACGTCGAATCGCGTCCGCAGCCGTAGTGGCCCAACCTCGGACTCGGTGCGGCTGGAGTTGCAGGCCGACTGCTACGCCGGCGTGTGGGCCAAGCACGCGACGACCACACCGGCCGAGAACGGCAAGCCGCTGGTCGCCGACATCACCCAAGACGACATCGACCGCGCCCTGGACACAGCCGCTCGCATCGGCGACGACTACATCCAGCGCAAACTGGGCAACGGCAGGGTGGACCAGTCGAAGTTCAGCCACGGCAGCTCGAAGCAGCGCGAGAAGTGGTTCACCACCGGCATCACCACCGGAGACCCGGCGCGCTGTGACACCTTCAGCACCCGCGACCTCGGATGAGACGAAGGTCGGCTGAGCCTTCGTGCAGTCAGGCGCGGGGGCGGGACTTGCGGCCGGTCACTTTGTTGTAGATGACCAGGACGATGATCGCGCCGATGACCGACCCGATCCAGCCGGCCGGCTGGAAGCCGCGGATGCCCACAGTGAGCAGGCCGAACAGCAGGCCGCCCACGACGGAGCCGACGACGCCCAGGACGATCGTGCGGAGCAGGCCGATGTCGTCCTTGCCCGGCACCAGGGCGCGCGCGATGAAACCGGCGATCAGGCCGAACAGGATCCAGCCCAGGATGGTCCAGAACATCGCTTCCCCTTGTGGTCGATCGGGTGAACAGACTTACGATACGAAGAACACTGCTTGGGTGCCAACCGGTGTTGATCAGTCATGAGGGCCGCGTGGCGACGGTATCCGTGATCGAGACATCGCAGCCCTCCGGGCTGTTGCGGGAAGCGCTGATGCGCAGGCCACCAGCAGCACCACCGCGGGCACGGCGGCGGATGGCGGCCCATGGGCCAGTAGTACCACGCACAAACCCGACCACACCGGCACCCCCATGGCTCAAGCCTAGCCAGGTAACACCTATGAGACCGAGCCATTTCGCCCGCGACGAGCTGTCGGCGGGGTCAGTTCACGATTCAGCGGTTTTCGATGGTGGTCTTGAAGCTGTCCAAGGCGACTTCGACGTGACGATCGAGGAAGCCGAGTTTGTCGGCGCCCTTCTCCACGAACCCCGTGGGTGCGACTGTCAGCTCTATGGTGATCCGCGTGTGGGCGTCGTCGACGCGGTGCACGGTGACGGAGCCGGTATGAGACGGTCCGGTCCGGCTTTCCCAGGCGATCCGGCTGTCGGCTCGCTGCTCGGTGATGGTGGCTTCGAAAGTTCGTTCCAGGCCACCGATCCTGATCATCCAGCGGGTGTGGACGTCATCGTGCTGCTCGACCCGTTTCACGCCTGGTACGAAGCGCGGGAGGTCGGAGAGCCGGGTCCACCGGTCGTACACGGTGGTCACATCGGCTTCGACCTCGACGGACTTGATGATCGTGCTCATCCGGGTGACAGATCCCTTCGTGAGTGACCGGGGTTAGCCGAGCGGTTCGTGATCACGGGGCATGCGCGCGAAATAAGCCTCACCAGTACTGCACGTCGACTGGGGCGGGACCCGGCTTCCGGTCTCGCCCCAGTCGATGTTCCGGGCCGGTCAGCCTTCGTCGTCTCCGCCGTCTTCGTCGTCGCCGTCGAGCATTTCGCCGAGCAGCATGCCGCCCACGACACCGCCGGCGACTCCGGCCACCACGCCGCCCATGCCGGGGCCGCGCCGCTCACGATGCCCATATCCGGGCTCCCCATATCCCGGCTGGCCGTAGCCCGGCTGGCCGTATCCGGCCTGCATCATGTGGGCTTGCCGGGCCTCCACGACTTGGGCGAGCCACTCGTGGATGCGTGCCGCCCAGTCTTGCCCCGCAGCCTCCTCATGCCCGGCCTGGAACCGCCCCTGGCCACCGGCGCCGAACGCACCCGCGTGCTGGTCGGCGTCCAGCAGCACTGTGACCTCGGCGGGCGTGGTGACCAGTGTCAGGGTGACCACCTGGACCCGGCCGGCGAACTGTCCTGAGGGGTAGAAGTCGAGCTGCTGGAAGAACGGCAGCTCTTGGCGCACCCCGTAGGCCTGCCCTTGCTGCACGATGGCGGATTTGAAGGTGAAGCCGAGCTGGCCGAAGCCTTCCAGTACCGCGTCTTGCGACGGAAGCGGTTCGACGATCACCGGGTCCAGGTCGCCCTTGTCGACCGCTTTGGCGATCGATACCTCGGTCCGCAGCCCCAGTTCCATGCCGGGCAGAGGTTGACCGGACACCTCGGTCACGGGGGTTTCCCAGGGGAGCGGGATGGTGAAGGGGATGGTGCGCTGTTCTTTCGCGGTCAACCTTGTCGCGCCCGCGACGACGACCCGGTGGAACTCTGTCTGTGACCGGCCGCCTCGGCCGTTGTGGACCTGGGTGGCCAGCGACAGCGCGATGTGCTCGATCTCGGCGTCGGCCTCGCCGCCGACCAGCCGCACCTCACCGGTCAGCGGGGCACCGGGCCGGCATCGCGGGTCGTTCAGCACCGTGTCGACCGAAACGCCTCCGACGCCGATCTTCTGCAGCATCTTCTTGAACACCATCCGAGATTCTTCTCCTTCAATCGTTTGTTACCGATCAACTACTGACAGTGGTGACTCTGGGGCATGGCACGGCCGGTGCGGCCGCGAGAGGCGGCGCATCACCAAGCGAAGCAAGGGTTTACGGGCCGATCAGCGCCCGCGATATCGGAGCAGCGGCTAGGTCAGGATCGTCGTCCACGTCCATGGCAACGTAACTGTACGGCGCATGGTTCCGGACAAAACCCCCAGACTTCTCACAGCGTGGAAACGGCTGGTCGCGCAGTGTCGCGTTCGGGGATTTCCTCGTCGCGTCGTGCGGCGGCGTCGTGCAGGGCGCGTAGTTCCCGGAGTTCGGCGAGTACGGCGGCAAGGGTGGCGGCTTCGTCGTCGTCTTGTTTGTCGGTGCGGCGGGAGGTCTGGGCTTCCATCGCGCTGACTGCCACGGCGATGAACAGGTTCAAGACGGTGAAGCTGGTGATGACGATGTAGGCGACGAAGAAGATCCACGCCACCGGTCGCTGGCTCATCACCGTGCGGGCCACCTCCGACCAGGCTTCCCCGGTCATCACCTGGAACAGCGTGAACAGGGAATCGCCGAGATCCCCGAAGTACTCCGGGGACACACCGCTGAACAGCTTGGTCGCCATCACCGCCGACACGTACAGCACCAGGACCAGCAACGCCGCGATCGACACCATCCCCGGCAGAGCGCCCAGCAACGCCGAGACCACCCGCCGCATGCTCGGCACCACCGAGATCAGCCGCAACGCCCGCAGAATCCGCAACGCGCGCAGCACGGAGAACGCGCCCGAGGTCGGGAGCAGCGCGATCGCGACGATCACCGTGTCGAACCAGTTCCACGGATCAGTGAAGAACCGCCAGCCGTGCGCGTAGATCCGCAGGATCAGCTCGAGCAGGAAGATGACCAGCACGGCCCGGTCCACCACGTGCAGGATCGAGCCGTATTCGGCCACCAGCGTCGGCGACGTCTCACACCCCAGCGTGATCGCGTTGACGATGATCACGCCGATGACCACCCGCTGGAACAACGGTGCCTCGACGACCTCGCGCAACCGTTCCCGCACACTCACCCGCGTTACTCCTCACCGACACGCCGACCGACAACGAAGAGCGAACCTATCGGGTGACCCGAGGCCGGTGTCACGGCAGGAGAGGGGCCAACCGTCCGGACGCGCCGGTGCCCGGGCACCGCAGGAGCCTCGCTAAGGTGCTCGCGTGGCTGCAGAGGGAAGTACACGGGCGGTTGTCACGGCGATGTTCGCCAATCTGGGGATCGCGGTGACGAAGTTCGTCGCGTTCCTGCTCACTCAGTCCTCGTCGATGCTCGCGGAATCCGTGCACTCGCTGGCCGACACCAGCAACCAGGCGTTGCTGCTGCTGGGCGGCAAGCGCGCGAAGCGGGCGGCGACACCGGAGCATCCGTTCGGCTACGGACGTGAGCGCTACGTGTACGGGTTCATCGTGTCGATCGTGCTGTTCAGCCTCGGTGGCTTGTTCGCCCTGTACGAGGCGTGGCACAAGTGGGCCGATCCGCATCCGATCGAGACCTGGCAGTGGGTCCCGATCGCGGTCCTGCTTGTCGCCATGGCCATGGAGGGCTACGCGCTGCGCACCGCTGTGCTCGAGTCGAACCGGATCCGCGGGAAGCGCTCGTGGGCGCGGTTCATCCGCACCGCGAAAGCCCCGGAACTGCCGGTCATCCTGCTCGAGGACCTGGGCGCCCTGCTCGGCCTCGTGTTCGCGCTGGTCGGTGTCTCGATGACCCTGATCACCGGCGAAGGCCGCTGGGACGCCGCCGGTACCGCGATGATCGGCTTGCTGCTCGTCGCGATCGCCGCGATCCTCGCCGTGGAGATGAAGTCCTTGCTCATCGGTGAAAGCGCGAGCCGCGAACACCGGACCGCGATCGAGACCGCGCTGCCCGGCGACGGCGTCGACTCCGTCATCCATCTGCGGACCCTGCACCTGGGACCCGAGGAGTTGTTGGTGGCCGCGAAGATCGCAGTGCCGGCAGTGGTCAGCGGTGCGGATGTCGCCCGCGCCATCGACGCCGCCGAACAGCGCGTGCGGACCGCGGTGCCGATCGCGCGCGTCATCTATCTCGAACCCGACCTCCGGCGCCCGGCCGAAGAGCGGACACCGGGAACACGCTGATCGTCGGCAGCCCGTTCCTGTGGCGCGGGCTCATGCGCCGGTTCGGCGGCCTCTTTGAGCTCCTGTGGTCGAGGGAGCGGATCTCGTGGTTCCCGGTCATCCGCGTCGCCGCCGTCGGGTAATCGCCGGAACTCGATTCGCACGTACTCTCCGCGCGCGATCATGGTGCCGCCATTGGGTTCCTGCCCTACGACAATCCATGTTCCCGGCCACGTCAACGCTCCCAGCGACGGTCCGTCGAGATCTTTGGACGCGAGGACGAGCCCCAGCCGGTGTGTCGCCGCGCGGGCGTCGGGAACGGACAGTCCCACCAGATCGGGGACCCGGACTTCCTTGGCTGTCATCGACGCCGCCCCTGGTGCAGGGTGTCAGTGTGCGGCTGCCCGCGGCTTGCTGCCGGGTTGCTCACCGTCGATGTGGTCGGCGTGGAAGAGGGCCTGCTTGAGCAGCCTGCCGACGTGCTCGTTCGCGGCGGAGTAATAGACGAAGGTGCCTTCGCGGCGG
>NZ_JBWKEA010000033.1:0-44078 GCF_056435685.1 Amycolatopsis sp. NPDC043885 | reverse complement strand
GCAACCGGGCGGTCAGGATCACCGGCGCGCAGACCGGGCTCGACACCGTGGCGATCAGGTGGTTCAGGCCGCGGACACCGTTATAGGCGAAACCGCTGCCCTGTTTGGCATGCCCGTAGGTTTCCTTGATCTTGGCGTCGATATCGATGAACGCCAGCCCCTCCACACCGGCCAGCAACGACGGAACCCGCCGCGCCAGCCGGACCACCGCCTCAGCCGCCACCGACGCGAGCTGACCGGCATGACCATGGGTGAACCCCCGCAGCCACGACCCGCACGTCGAGGGCGCCCGAAGACCCGTGAACAACCGGCGCATCCCGCCATGCCGGACCACATCCAGACCCTCGATCGAGCCTGCCCCGGCCACCATGCCCGCCACGACCGACAATGAGGTTCCCCCCAAACCGTGGAGGCATGGACTTAGAGGATCATGAGTTGTGCCTGAGAAGCGAAGGAAGTTCGATGCGGAGTTCCGTGAGGGAGCGGTCCGGATCGTGCGGGAGACGGGGAAGTCGGTTCCCGAGGTAGCTCGTGACCTGGGGATTGTCGAGCAGACCCTGCGGAACTGGGTCAATAAGGACAAGGTCGAGCGGGGCGAGGCCGAAGGGGTGACCGGCGACGAGCGCGCGGAGCTGGCGCGGTTGCGGGCGGAGAACGCCGAGCTCCGGATGGAGCGTGATGTGCTCAAGCGATCCGTGGTCCTGTGGGTGAAGGAGGCGACGCGGTGAGCCTGGCCGCGTTCATCGCCGACCAGAGGACCAGTCATCGTGTGCCGCACGCGGTCGCCTGCCGGGCTCTGGAGGTGTCGGAGTCGTGGTTCTACAAGTGGAACCACCGCGAGCCCACGGTGGCCCAGCGGCGCCGCGCCGAGGTGGACGAGGCGGTCAAGGCCGCCTTCGACGCCTCGGGTGGTCTCTATGGTTCGCCCCGGGTGCACGCCGAATTACGCGACGACGGATGGGAGGTGAGCGAGAAAACGGTTGCCAAGTCGATGACGGAACAAGGCTTGATCGCGCGCGGCAAGAAACGGCGGAAGAACCTCACCCGCCAGGATAAATCGAAGATTCCGTTCCCGGATCTGGTGCGACGTGACTTCACCGCGGACGCGCCGGACCAGAAATGGGTCGGGGATATGACCGAGATCCCCACCGATGAGGGGAAACTGTATCTGGCGACGGTGATTGACCTGTACTCCCGACGATTGCTCGGTTACCCCACCAGTGCGCATCCGGACGCCGAACTCGCTGGTCAGGCTATCAAGATGGCCGTCGCCACCCGCGGTGGCGACGTCGCGGGAGTCATCTTCCACACCGACCGCGGCTCCACATACACCGCGACGAGTTTCACCAAGCTGTGCACGAAGATCGATATCCAGCAATCCATGGGACGAGTCGGATCGTGCTTCGACAACGCCGCCGCGGAATCATTCTTTTCCACGCTCGAGCACGAGGTGCTCTCGCGACACCACTTTAGCACGCGCACGGAAGCGAAAACTGTGGTTGTGAAATGGATCGTCGACTTCTATAATGGGAAACGGCGACACAGTCGATGTGGACTGATATCCCCGATCGACTACGAAAACACCGCCACCAACCCCGAACAGCAAGCAGCATAGTGGAGTCCTCCACGCTACGGGGGGGGAAAGCTCACAACGCTTTCGCGTCCGGGTTCGCGCCGACAGGAATCCCCAGGTCAACCCGCTGATCAATCAACTCACCCAGGCCAACGTCCTCGGCCAGCCGCAGCACCGGCACCAGCCCCGCGCACGACACGAGACCCTCATCATCGAACCTCACTGACACCGATCCGGCAGTATGAGATGATCGCATCCAGCAGATGCCCTCTCGCTCCGTGGATTTTGTTCCGTCGCAAGAACAATCATCCCAAGCCAGAGGGCATTTGCGTGCCCGGACACACCCCAAACACCCACATCACACCGGTGGATCCAGGTTGAGTGTCCCAAATCCTTCATAGACGACCCCTCCGGCAGACGGCCCTGCCCGCGTCTGCGGTCGACCCTCCTGCGGTATGTCGAGCGGAACGAGGACACGGACTACTACGTTTGCGGGTGGCTCGACCAGAGTGAGCAGGAGGCCGCCAGTGGACACCGTCGCGCGACTCGCCCGGGACGAACGGGCGGACTTCGCCGCCTTCCTGCGAACGCTGTCCCCCGAGCACTGGGACGCACCCACGTTGTGTTCGGAGTGGACGGTCCGGCAGGTGGTCGCCCACGTTGTCGACTACGACGCCCAGCGGTTCCGTGATCTGCTCGGCCAGGCCGTCCGCGGCGGGCTGCGGCTGAACCGGATGAACGCGCTGGGTGTCGCACGGAAACCCGGCCGGACCCCGGACGAGCTGATCGCGTGGTTCGAGGAGCACCTCGAACCACGCGGCCTCACCTCGGCGTTCGGCGGACGGGTGGCGCTGCTCGACGGCCTCCTCCATCACCAGGACATCCGGCGCCCGCTGGGGTTTCCCCGCGAGGTGCCGCCGGAACGGCTGCGGCACGCCCTGGCTTTCGCCCGCTACGCCCCGCCGATCAAGGCGCGCAAGCGGGCGCGCGGGCTCCGGCTCGTCGCCACGGATCTCGGCTGGTCGGCCGGATCCGGACCGGAGGTCCGCGGCCCCGGTGAGGCGCTCCTGCTGTCGATCGCCGGCCGGGCCGTGGCACTGGACGAACTTTCCGGGCCCGGCGCGGCGATCCTCGCGTCCAGAGTGGACGGTCGTTGAGGCCGAAGGCTCAGAGCGCGGTGGAACGGCTCAAGGACTCCCAAGCAGCCAACTCCGCCGCCCTGGCCTCGTGCACGGCTCGCAACCCGTCGACAGCGTCGTCGCCGAGCGCGAGCCGGAGCGGCGGGGCATCGCTTTCGAGCACCTTCAAGATCGCCGCCGCGGCCTTCGCCGGGTCCCCGGGCTGCGAGCCGTCCATCCCCTCGACGAAGTCCCGGATCGCGCCGGTCGATTCGCGGTACGCCTCGATCACCCGCGAGCGCTGCAACCGGCTACCGCCGAACGCGGTCCGGAAGGCGCCAGGCTCCACGATCAGCACTTTCACGCCGAACGGCGCGACCTCGGCGGCCAAGGACTCCGACATCGCCTCCAGGGCGAACTTCGCCGAGCAGTAGGCCCCGAAGCCGGGCGGGCTCTGCTGCCCGCCCATCGAACTCATCTGCACGATGGCTCCGCTCCTCTGTTCACGCAGGTGCGGCAGGACGGCCTTCGTCACCTCGACGGCGCCGAAGAACATCACGTCCATCAGCGATCGCAGGTCGGGCATGGTCAGTTCTTCGACCGCACCGACCGAACCATGCCCGGCGTTGTTGACCACGACGTCGATCCGGCCGAACTCGGCGAGAGTCGCCTGCACGGCGGCTTCGACCTGCGCCGGATCGGTGACGTCGAGCGCCGCGGTGCGCACCCGGCCCTGGCCGAACTCTTCCAGATCGGCCAGTGTCTCCGGACGGCGTGCCGTGGCCATCACGCGGTCACCGGCGTCGAGCGCGGCCAGGGCGAGGTACCTGCCGAATCCGGACGAGCAGCCCGTGATCAGCCAGACGCGGCCCTCGGTTTCCTTCATCATTCCTGTTTCCTCCAGTGAAGTTCCTGGGGTCCATCGTGCGAAGACCGCGCCTGGGCCGCCAACACCGGCTTCCTGGTGCGGCTACAGTCAGAGCCTGTGACCCCCGAGTCGCGGCAGTTGCGCTATTTCGTCGCCGTCGCCGAGGACGCGAGCTTCACCAAGGCGGCGCGGCGCCTGCACATCGCCCAGCAGTCCCTTTCGCAGCAGATCACCGTGCTGGAACGGGTCCTCGGCGCGAAGTTGCTGCAGCGTGACACCCGCGGGACCCGGCTCACCGAAGTCGGTTCACTGTTCCTGCCGGAGGCCCGCGCCGTCCTGGCGCGCAACGACGAGGCGCTGTCGGTGCTTAGCCGGGCGGTTCGCGGCGAAATCGGCACACTGCACCTCGGTTTCCTCACCACCACGGCCAACTACCTGCTCCCCCCGGTGGTGCGCGCGGTCCGTGAGCGGCTCCCCGACCTCACCCTCACCACGGACGACACCCAGATCGCGTCCCTCGTCGACGGGCTCACCGGCGGACGTTACGACCTGATCTTCACCCGGCCTCCGCTCGTCGACGGGTTCGAGACCCGCACCCTGATCACCGAGGAGGTCTGCGCCGTCCTGCCGGAGGGTCATCGGCTCGCGGCCGCGACCGAACTGAAGCTCGCGGATCTGGCCGACGAATCTTGGGTGCTCACCCCGCGAAGCTCGTGGGAGCCCTGGCATCGCCACTATGACGACGAATTCGAGGCGGCCGGCTTCACGCCGCGGGTCGTCCAGCGGGCGGCGACCGTCCAAGGCCTGCTCGGTCTGGTCGCCGCCGGCGTCGGGGTCACGAGACTCGCCAGGTCTTCGCACAGCCTGCGCCGGAGCGGCGTGGTGTTCGTGCCTCTGGCGGGCGACACCGCCCGGACGGTGGTGGCCTGGTCGCCGGCGAACGGCAAGCCCACGCTGCCCGGCGTGCTCGAAATCGTGACAGAACTGGCAGCTGGAACGGATCTGACGGAGGCGGGCTGACCGGACATCGCGACCGTCACACCGCCATGATCACCCTGTCGGGCCGCGGTTCCGTAGAATCCGGTGACGATGCGACGTTTCCGGTGGTGGTGGGGTGCTCTGGCGCTCACGTTCGTGGTGGTTCTCGTCGGGTTCATTGCCTTTACCGGGTCGGAAAGCCGCCCAGGGCAGCCGTCCCCGCGCCAAGGCCCACCGGGGACGGGGCCGCTGACGGTCGTCTCCATCGGCGACAGCACCGTGTCCGGTGAGGGCGCGGGCGACTACACGCCCACGACCAACGGGCAGGGCGGCAATTGGTGCCACCGCTCCCCCAACGCCTTCGTCGAGCAGATCAAGATCCCCGACGTCACCGCGCGCGTGAACCTCGCGTGTTCGGGGGCGCCCTCGGAGCAGATCGCCCTCGGCGACGCCAAGCAGTGGACCGAGCCGTCACAGGCTCAACAGCTCGCGAACCTGATCAAGGACCATCGGGTCGCGGCGGTGGTGATCGCGATCGGCGCGAACGACGAGCCCAAGTTCTCGGCTCAGGTCAACGAATGCTTCAAGGCTTGGTTCTCCCCGCAGAACCCGCCGTGCAGCGTGGCTCTCCGCACCACTTGGAAGTCCAAAGTGGACGCCATGGTGCCGAAGGTGACCAACGCCGTCGCCGACGTGAAGAAGGTGCTCGCGCAGGCCGGTTACGTCCCGGCGGACTATCAGCTCGTGCTGATGTCGTACGCCTCGCCTGTCGGCCCCCAGATCCCGGAGGCCCTGCGCAGCCTCAATGGCTGCCCGTTCCGCACCGAGGACCTGGAGTGGATGCGCCGCGACGGCGTCTCCGTTCTGTCGGACGGGCTCAAGCAGGCGTCGAGGGCGACCAGCGCACGGTTCCTGGACCTTTCGCGGGCGGGCGCCGGGCACGAGGCATGTAGCAGCGACCCGGCGAACGAGTGGTTCAGCAGGCTGACGCTGCAGCTGCGTGACCTCGGCCAGGTGGACCGCGCGAGCCACGCGTTGCAGGAGTCGTTCCATCCCAACGCGAACGGCCACGCGCAGATCGCGAACTGCCTCAACGAGTTCCTCGCGGCCCGCGGGGGCAACGCGTCGTGTCTCTCCGGCCCCGACGGCAAACTGCACGCCGCGCCCGAGGTGATCGCGCGTTAGAGGTCGAGTGCGGCGCGCAACGCGATGTCGATGCGCTCCTGGACCTCTTGGTCGATCTCCGCGATCTTCTCGTCGAACCACGGCCGGTACAGGCGCGTGAGGTTCAGCGTGGAGACCCAGTACCGCGCGTCGACGGCGACGCCGAGGATGTCCTGCGGATCACGGTCCAGCAGTTCGGTGCCGAGCAGCCACGGCCGCTCGGATTCGTTCACCCCGTCCGAGGACAGCAGGACGACGGTGCGCTGCCGTGCCGGTTCGGTCGGGGGGTGGTACGTCCAGACTTCACCCCTGTGCACGCAGATCCTTCTCCGCGGCGGTCAGCTCGGCCTCGTCCGATTCGGCGGACGGTTCGACCGGGGCGCGCTGCGGGGTGTATCCGGTGCGGACGGCCTCCCTGCGGGCCGCTTTGGACAACCACGACGAGACCGAGATCCCGTGTGCCTTCGCGGCCCGCTCGGCGAACTCGAGCGCACCACTGTCGAGTGAGAGAGTGACCTTACGTGTTGCCATACCTTTTATCGTACCAGCGTCGCGCAAGCCCACCCGTTTTCCCGTTTCACAGGGTGGGCGAACGGCCCTCGAACGGCGTCGACAGCACCACCGTGGTCCTGGTCGAGACCTTGGCGGACTCCCGGATCCGGCGGAGCAGATCCTCCAGGCCGAGCGGCGAAGCCACCCGGACCAGGAGGATGTACGACTCGTCCCCCGCGACCGAGTAGCAGGACTCGATCTCCTTGATGTGCTCGAGACGCTGCGGGTAGTCGTCCGGCGCGGCCGGATCGTTCGGCGTCAGCGAGATCAGCGCCGTGAGCGGCAGCCCGATCTGCTCGCCGTCGAGCCGCGCGGTGTACCCGAGGATGACCCCGCGCTGCTCCAGGCGGCGCACCCGCTGGTGCACCGCCGACACCGAAAGCCCGACCCGCTCCGCCAGATCGGTGAAACTGCGCCGTCCGTCCGCGGCCAGTTCCTGCACGATGGCCTGATCCAGCGGCTCCAGGGAACCCGTCATGCGTCGAGCACGATCAGGTCGTGCGGGCGCTGGTTGACCGACTCGACGCCGTCCTCGGTGACCACGACGATGTCCTCGATGCGGGCGCCCCAGCGGCCGGGCTGGTAGATGCCGGGCTCGACGCTGAAGGCCATGCCCGGTTCGAGCGGCAGCGCGTTGCCCTTGATGATGTAGGGCTCCTCGTGCACGTCGAGGCCGATGCCGTGGCCGGTGCGGTGGATGAAGTACTCGCCGTACCCCGCCTCGGCGATGATGTCGCGCGCGGCGGCGTCGATCGACTCGGCGGTGACACCCGGACGGACGGCGTCGACGGCGGCCTTCTGCGCCCGCTGCAGGACGGCGTAGGTCTCGGCGACGTCGGCGTCACGCGGCTCGCCCACCGCGTACGTGCGGGTGGAGTCGGAGTTGTAGCCCTCGGCGATCGGGCCGCCGATGTCGACCACGACGACGTCGCCGCGCTCGATGACCCGGTCGGAGACGTCGTGGTGCGGGCTGGCGCCGTTGGGGCCCGAGCCGACGATCACGAAGTCGGCGTGGGTGTGGCCCTCTTCGACGATCGCGGCGGTGATGTCCGCGCCGACCTCGGCCTCGGTGCGGCCGGGGCGCAGCCATTCGTGCACGCGGGCGTGTACGCGGTCGATGGCGGCACCCGCGTCGCGCAGCGCCTGGATCTCGGCCGCGTCCTTGCGCATCCGCAGTTCGCGCACGATCGGCCCGGCGAGCGTCTGCTCCGCGTCGCCGAGCGCGCCGCGGAAGGCGAGCACGTGCAGCGCCGGGGTGAAGTCGCTGACCGCCACGCGGCCGGGCTTGCCCAGCCGGTCGGCGACCAGTTCGTAGGCGTTGTCGCCGTCGACCCAGGTGACGATCTCGATGCCGAGTTCGTCGGCGGGGACGTCGGCGTAGCCGGGGGCTTCCAGCTTCGGCAGGACCAGCGCCGGGACGCCGTCGGCCGGGATCACCAGCGTGGTCAGCCGTTCGAAGGAGCCCCCGGCCTGGCCGATGAGGTAGCGCAGGTCCGAGCCGGGTGCGATCAGCAGGGCGTCGGTGTCGGCGGCGGCCGCGGCGGCGCGCGCCCGGTCGAGGCGGGCGCGGAGGCTGGCGGCGTCGGGGGCTGGGTTGTGAAGGGAACGGCGCGACATGATGGCGAGCCTAGTCGGTCCGCGCCCCTTGGCTCACCGGCCGGTCACCCCCGATCGGAGCGGGATCGTCGAGTCCGCGCCAGACCCGGAAGATCGCCGGGAAGGTGCCGGCGATCAGGTACAGAGCGCCGAACACGGCGAGCGCGCCGACGAGGCCGATCCCGTCCAGCAGCAACCCTGCCGCCATCGAGCCGAGCGGCATCGCGGCGAGCACCCCGCCCACGAGAAGGCTGAGCACGCGGCCGCGGACGGCTTCGGGAACCCGTTCGTAGACCGCCGGGAGCACGATCGGATTCAGCGCGCCCGCCCCGATCCCGGCGACCACGAGCCCGGCGAGCAGGACCGGCGGTGCGGGTTCCAGCGCGAGCAAGGCGAAGCGTGGCGCGCCTTCGATCGCGACGGCGACGAGGATCGCCGTCCGCCGGGAGAACCGGTGGCCGATCCAGCCGTAGATCGCCGAACCGAGCAGCGCGCCCGCCGCGACCGCGGTGATCATCGCGCCGATGAGCGCGGTGCTGTGCAGGACCTGGTCGCCGTACGCCGGGTACAGGACGCCGAGCAGCCCGAAATCGAGGCTGTTGGTGAGCATCAGCATGCCGACCACCGCGCGCAGTACCGCGTCACGCTTGACGTATCCGAGCCCTTCGCGCAGTTGCCTGAGGTATCCGCCCGACGGCGGCCTCGGCGGACCGGCCGCGGCCGGGATCAGCGCGAACACCAGCGCCGAGGACAGCAGCAACGCGCCCGCGTCGACGAACAGCACCGGCATCGGGCCGATCAGCGCGATCAGCGCGCCGGCGGCGGGCCCGCCCACCATCCGGCCGGTTCTCATCGCCGCTTCGACGGCGCTCGCCGCCCGGCTCAAGCGGACACCGCCGAGTTCGGCGACGCCGGGGAGCAGCACCTGCTTGGCCGTGTCCGCGGGCCCCCGGGAAACCCCCATCACGAACGACAGCACGATCAGCCCGGGCAGGCTGAGCCCTGTCGTGCCCATCGCGAGCGGGATGAGGAGCACCGTGACGGTGGTCAGCAGGTCCGCACCGACGCTCGCCCGGCGTGTGCCGACGCGGTCCACGATCGGCCCGCCCAGCAGCGCCGCGACCATCAGTCCCAGCACCTCGGCCGCGGTGACGAGACCGGTCTTGGTGCCGCTGCCCGTGCTCTGCAGCACGAACCAGGGAATCGCGAGCAACGTCATCATCACCCCGGCCGAGGAGATCCCCGAAGCCACGACCAGAGCCCCCAGTGGCATCCGGCTCATGGCGTCTCCGGCCGGGACTTCCTCGGGAAGGCCGCCCAGTGCACACGGACCTGGGTGTCGCCGTCCTTCTCCGGACGGCGGTACCGGCCGATCACCTCGAGGATTTCGTCGCTCAACGCGGCGGCCTCGTCCGGTGTCAGCGACAGCGGCGAATCGTGGAAGCTGACCTTGTCGATCCACTCGTCGGCCCAGTCCCGCACTTCGGCGACGAACTGCGCTTCGGCCGCGTAGCGCCGCTCGATCATCGTGTGGGCGTAGGCGTTGAAGGGACCCGCGAGGTCGGGATCGTCGATGAAGTCCTTGGCGCGCATCTGGTCCCCCTCGTGCACCGCCCTCCACCACCGGTCGCGCCTGCTGCCGCGCTCGGTGTCCTCCGTGATCAGCCCGGATTCGGCCAGCTGACGCAGATGCCAGCTCGTGGTCCCGGAACTCTCCCCCACCCGTTTCGCCAGTCCGGACGCCGTCGCCGGTCCGTCCTCCCGCAGCAACTCCAGGATCTTGACGCGCAGTGGATGCGACAGCGCCCGCAGGATGCGGCCGTCGACCCGCGCGAGATACCTCTCGCCCTCCCCCATGTGCTCCACCCTACGACCGCAGAGAGTTCTTTGCAAAGAGTTCTCTGCGAATGACTCTTGAAGTGAGACCATTCTGGAGTTTGACTTCAAGTTAAGTGCAGGTTTTACGGTCTTGGGCATGACAACGAACTCGCCTTACCAACTCGCCGTCGTGATCAGCAGCGTCCGCGAGGGCCGCTTCGCTCCCGTCGTCGCGAACTGGTTCCTCGACCGCGCCAAGCAGCGCGACGACGTCACCCTGTCCGTCATCGACCTGGCCGAAGCCCCCGGTGATCTCTCCCCCGGCGTCGCCGCCGCGGACGCCGTCGTCGTGATCGTCCCCGAGTACAACCACAGCTACCCCGGCCCGCTCAAGACCGCGCTCGACGCCACCGGCCCCGAATGGCACGGGAAACCGGTCGCCTTCGTTTCCTACGGCGGTATCTCGGGCGGCCTGCGCGCGGTGGAGCACCTGCGTCCGGTCTTCGCCGAACTCCACGCCGCGACGATCCGCGAGACCGTGAGCTTCCCCTACGCCTGGAACCACTTCGGCCCGGACGGTGAGCACGACGACTTCGAAGGCGCCTCCGCCGCGGCCACCACGCTGCTGAATCAGCTGAACTGGTGGGCCAACGCCCTCCGCGACGCGCGCCGGGTGCGGCCCTACGCGGCCTGACGTGTCCGTGGAGGACCCGGCTGGGGGTCGGGTCCTTCACGGACATCCGGGGCGGGACATGGCAGGCTGTCCGCGTGACCGGACCACTCGCTCTCCTCGATTCCGCGAGCCTCTACTTCCGCTCGTTCTACGCACTGCCCGATTCGATGACCGCCCCCGACGGGACACCGGTCAACGCGGTGCGCGGGTTCACCGACACCGTCGCGCGGATCCTCGTCGACCGGCGGCCTTCCCGGCTCGTGGCGTGCCTCGACGCGGACTGGCGGCCGAAGTTCCGCACCGACCTGCTGCCCAGCTACAAGGCGCACCGGGTGGCCGAAGAGGTCCCGGAAGGCAGCGATGTCGAAGAGGTGCCGGACACCCTGACGCCCCAGGTGCCGATCATCCTGGAACTGCTGGGGGCCTTCGGGATCGCGACGGCCGAGGCGGCCGGGTACGAGGCCGACGACGTCATCGGCGCGCTCGCGATCCGCGAGCAGGTGTCACCCGTCGAGGTCATCACCGGCGACCGCGACCTTTTCCAGCTGGTCCGCCATGAACCGACGCCCACGGTCGTCATCTACGTCGGCAAGGGCTGGAACAAGGCCGAAGTCCTCGGCCCGGACGAGATCGCGGAGAAGTACGGGATCCCGGCCGGGAACGCCGGGCCCGGCTACGCCGACATGGCGGCGCTGCGCGGAGACCCCTCGGACGGGCTGCCCGGCGTCGCCGGGATCGGCGAGAAGACGGCGGCGAAGCTGATCACCCAGTTCGGTTCGCTGCAGGAGCTGATCGAGGCGTCCGACGCAGGCGACTCGCGCGTGCCGCTCAAGACCCGGCTCCGGCTGACCGACGCCGCCGACTACCTCGCGGTCGCCCCGACCGTCGTCCGGGTCGCCGCCGACGCACCGGTCGAACAGTCCCGTCCGGACGTCGTCCCGTCCGAGCCCGCCGACCCGGACAAGGTCGCGGAACTCGCGGAACGCTGGAATCTCGGCCGTTCGGTGGAGCGTCTGCTGGCCGCGCTCCCCAAGCCGTGAGCAACACCGAGGCCGACCCGGCCGAGCTGCGGTGCCGGGAAAGGCCGGGCGAAGGCGTCACCGTGCTGACCCCGCGCGACGTCCCGCTCGGCGGTCCGCGCGCCATCCGGGTCCGGCGGACACTCCCGCAGCGCCAACGGTCCCTGATCGGTGCCTGGTGTTTCGCCGACCACTACGGCCCGCAGGACGTTTCGGAGTCCGGCGGGATGGACGTCGCGCCGCATCCGCACACCGGATTGCAGACCGCGAGCTGGCTGTTCAGCGGCGAGATCGAGCACCGCGACAGCATCGGCACCCGGGCCATGGTGCGGCCCGGCGAGCTCAACCTGATGACCGCCGGGCACGGCATCGCGCATTCCGAAGTGTCCACACCGGACACCTCGACGCTGCACGGCGTCCAGCTCTGGATCGCGCTGCCGGACGAACATCGCGACACCGCTCGGGACTTCCGGCACTACGCGCCGCCACTGCTCGACCTGCCCGGCGCGACCGCCCGGGTCTTTCTCGGGAGTCTCGCCGGGACCACGTCACCGGTCCCGGCGTTCACTCCCCTGCTGGGCGCCGAACTCACGGTGGAGCCCGGAGCGACCCTGGCGCTCGATGTCGACCCGGCCTTCGAGCACGGTGTCCTCCAGGACATCGGCTCCGTCACGGTCGCCGGAGTGGCGCTGGGAACCGGGGAACTCGCCTACCTCGCACCGGGCGCGGAGCGGCTGGAACTGAAGAACTCCGGTGGCGAACCGGCTCGGGTGCTCCTGCTCGGCGGGACTCCGTTCACCGAGGAACTCGTCATGTGGTGGAACTTCGTGGGCCGGAGTCACGAGGAGATCGCCGGGTACCGCGAGGCGTGGCAGGCACAGGCCGACCGATTCGGTCGGGTGGAGGGCTATCAGGGCACCACCGCGTGGCTGCCCGCGCCAACGCTGCCGCAGGTGCGGATCAAACCTCGCCGTAACCCGGCTTAGCAGCGCGGCCTCGGGGCCGCTAGGGATGGACTGAAGTCCGTGAAGGGCCCCTTCACTACCTTCAGGGTAGGCAAGGAGGCCCTCACGGACACACGATCGCCCTGCGGGCAACCCGACTTAGAAGAACGTTCCGCACCAAGGCGTGCGCGCGGTGTGGAACAGCGCGTCGGCACGGGCGGCCGCTGCCTCGTCCAGTACCTCGACCCGGCCGGACAAGGCCAGATCGCCGAACAGGCCGTGGCCGAGGTACAGCGACGACAACGTGGCGACGTCCAGCCGCAGATCGGCCTCGGCGGTCGTGCGTTCCACGCCGTCCGGGCCGACGACGTAACGGCCGTTGTTGTCCGGAAGCTGCTTGTCGTGCACTTCGAGTACCACGGGATCGGCGGTGCCGTAGGAGCGTGCCCGCAGCGCCGCGAGGACGTCGACGAGGCGCAGCCACAGGTCGTCGATGACTTCGGTGATGTTCACCGCGCGCGGGTCGGTGAGCAGTTCGGCGAGCGGCTCGTCCAGCGGGCGGCCACGACCGGCGACGGCCGAGACGAGGTCGATCGACAGCAGGAAGCGCCACAGGCCCGCCCAGGCCTGTGGCGTGGCGGCATGAAGTTCACGGATGTCCAGGAGCGCGCCACGCTCCGGCGCCTGCCGGTCGCGAGTGTCGATGGTCTGGTAGACGACGAAACCGTCGTCGCCGTCCGGTCCACTGTGGACGGCGACGCGATACCCGTCGTCCCCGGTGACCACTCGTTCGAAGAAGCCCGGCCACCAGTTGGCCGGCCGGGTCACGAAACCCGGCCGCGTTCCCTCGAATCGGCTGTACAGCGCGGGAACACGCTCGACCGCTTCGGCCGGGGTGACGAACCTGACCACGCCGTCCCGCCCCACGCCGTCGCGAAGCCGGGCGCGGGGGCGTTCGACGGAAACACCTCTGCAGAAAGTGGCCGCGCCGTAACCGAAGCGACCGTAGATCACCGCTTCCGACGCGTGCAGCGCGGCGAGCGGGACGCCGCGCGCCGCGAGGTCTTCCAGCTGTACGGCCATCATCGCGGTGAGGATCCCGCGGCGGGTCCAGTCTGCGCGAACGCCGACACCGTCGACGGCGGCCGTGACGAGCTTCCGTCCACCCGGGACGGTCAGCTCCACCTCGAAGGAACTGGCGATGCCGACCGGGGTGCCGTGGTCGTCGAACGCGGCGAATTTCCCGGCGGCGGGCCAGGACGGGGCCATCTTCGCCCAGACCTCGTCCGAAGCAGGCTTGCCGTGCAAGGACTCCGCCAGGACTCCGAGACACGCCCTCTGTTCGCCTTCGGCCACGGCACGCACATGGAATTCGCTCATACCCGCCGATCCTGCCGCGCGGACCGGCCGAACCCAACCCGTTTTCAGGCGGGCGCGCCGACCTCGTAGCGGCCGTCGTCCCCGGTGACGGTGATCGTCACGCTCTTGCCCTCGTCGCCGACCTGGACGGTGCAGGTGAACGTGCTGCCGTCCTTGACCGTCTGGTTCGCCGGGCAGAGCACGTCGCCGACGTCTCTCACCTGATAGGTCTCGGTGAGGATCTTCCGCACGTCCGCCTGCATGGTCCGCGGGTCGAAGACTCTGCCCGGAGCGGCGGAGGACGAACCGCCGGACGTGGCGGGCGTGCCCGGCGCAGCGCTCGTCGTCGGCGGGACCGTGACGGTCTTCGTCGCCGGCGTGGGCGCCGGGGTGTCCGAACACGCCGCCAGCATCGCGAACGCGGCACAGCACAGACCGACCGTCGCGACGGCTCGCCTGCTCAAGCTTCTCCACCCCCACCGGTGTGATCATCCAACGTCAGAAGAAGGTACCGCACCAGGGATTGACCCGCGTGCCGAACAGCAGGTCCGCACGCTCCAGAGCGGCCGCACCGGTGGCACGGACCCGGCCGGCGGCCGCGAGATCCGACGGGCGCCAGCCACCGAGGTACACCATCGACAGGGTGTCGGCGTGCAGTTCGAGATCCGCCGGGTCGGTGGTGCGGACGGCGCCGTCCTCGGACAGGCGGTAGCGGCCGGAGTTGTGGTCCAGGAAAGGGTCCGTGACCTCGATGACGACCGGCTCGCCCCGGTACGTGCGCGCGTCGAGCATCCTCGCGACGTCGACCAGCCGGAGCCAGCCTTCGTCCTGGATCTTCTGCACCGTCACGTGCCGCGGGTCGCTGAACAGCAACTCGACCGGCTCGTCGAGCGGCCGCTTCTCGGCGGTGATGAGGTCGACCAGGTCCACGGACACCAGGTAGCGCCACAACCCCGCGAACGCGTCAGGACTCGCGTAGTGGAACGACTGGACCTTCAGGAGCGCCGGAGCGCCGAAATGAGCCCTCTCGACGGTGTAGGTGACATAGCCGTCGACCCCGTCCTGGCCGCGATGCACCGCGGTCGTGACCGGCGTGGTCGCCCGGCGCAGTTCCCGTTCGTAGCCCGGCCACAGATGCGGGCTCCGCGCGATCATCCCCGGCCGGGTGCGCGGCAGCGCGTCGAAGAGCGAAGGCCATTGCTCGACAGTGCTTTCCAGATCCAGCAAGGAGATCTCACCGCCCGTGGGCGCCTCGGGCCGGAAGCGGGCCCGGTGCCTGTCGACCTCGATCGACTTCGCCCGCACGGCGACGCCGTACCCGAACCTGCCGTAGATGGCGCCTTCGGACGCGTGCAGCATCGCCGCGGGAACGCCCCGAGCGGCGAAATCCTCGAACTGCGCGCGCATCAATCCGGTCAGCACGCCGCGGCGGGTCCGGTCGGCGCGGACGCCGACGAGGCTGACCGCGGCGAGCGGCGTGGTGCCGCCGCCGGGCAGGGTCACTTCCGAATCGAACGACCGGAGGGTGCCGATCAGCTCCTGGTCGAACGCGCCGAACCCGCGGTCCGGCTGCATCGACGGGGCGATGGCCGACCATTCCTCGTCGGTCATCTCCTTGGCGTGCAAGGCGCGCCTGAACAAATCGGTCGCGGCCCGTTCCTCGTCGGACCGCAGCCGCCGCACTGAGAAGTCGCTCATGACACGATCATGCAGGATCGACCGCGCGCGGCGCCCGCCGTTATTTGATGGCGGGCGGAGAGACCTCGTAGTTGCCGGTGTCACCCTTCACGGTGATCGGCACCTCCTGTGGCTTGCCCTCGATCGTGGCGGTGCAGGTGAACTTCACGCCGTCCTTGACCTCCTGGCCGGAGGGGCAGGTGACCGCGCTGATCTCCTTGATCCCGTAGGTCTCGGTGAGCAGCTTCTGCACGTCGGTCTGCATCTGCGTGTTGTTGAACACCTGGGTGTTGAACCAGCCCGGCGTGACGAAGCCGAGGATGCCGACCACGGCGATGATCACCACGAGCGCGCCGATCCCGACGAACAGGCCCTTCTTGGACTTCGGCTTGTCCTGCGCCTCGCCCTGGGTGCCTGGGAACTGGCTCTGGCCGTAGTCGTACTGGCCGGGCTGCTGCTGCCCGTACTGCGCCTGTTGCTGCGGGCCGCTCTGGGGGTAGCCGGGTTGCTGCTGGGGCCCGCTCTGCGGATATCCCGGCTGCTGGCCGTACTGCGGCTGCTGACCCCACTGCGGCTGCTGTTGCTGCGTCTGCGACGGGTCCTGCTGCTGCGGGTAGCCCGGCTGCTGCTGGGACGGGTCGTAGGGGGCGGGCTGCTGACCCCACTGCGGCTGTTGCTGCTGGGTCTGCGACGGGTCGTACTGCGGCTGCTGGCCCCACTGCGGTTGCTGCTGCGGGCCGCTCGGCGGTTGAGCGCCGCCCGGCTGTTGCCCGTAGCCCGGCTGCTGCCCCCACTGGGGCTGCTGCTGCGGGTCGTTGCCGCCATACGGCGTGCTCATCGTTCGCCTCCGCCTGTTCCGCCATCGTCACCGGCCGACCTGCATGGCCGTCGTGGGCGATCCAACCACAGGTCGGCGCCCCTGCCCACTGTTCCCGGCCGGTGTCGGGGCAACTCGCCGCGACCGTGCTCACACCGGACGCGCTTCCATTCCGCCGGTCAGCCCAACGCCTGGGTGTGGAGATGGGCTCTCCGCGAGGGGTGGTGGTCTCGCGCGTAGTGAAGGCCTCCTTACCTACCCTGAAGGTAGGCAAGGAGGCCTTCACGGACGGTCACGCGCCGCCGGCCGCCACGACTCCACGCCGCAACGCCTTCACCGCGTCCGAGGCCGCCGCTCCGACCGGGTCCGCCTTCCCGAGGACGTCGCGGATCTGGTCCAGCAGGTCGATGACCTGCCGCGCCCAGCGCACGAAGTCACCGGCCGACAGCTCCTGCCCGTTCGCCTCGGCGGCGGTGAGGACCTTCTCCAGCGATTCGCCGCGCGCCCATCGGTAGACGGGCCAGGCGAAACCGGCGTCGGGTTCGCGGGTGCGGTCCAGTTTGTGGCGCCGCTCGTCCTCGGTGAGCTCCATCCACAGCCGCGTGGTCGCCTGCCAGGCGTCGAGCACCTTGCCCGCGGGCAGGCGGGGCTCCCCCGCGGTGTCCCGACGTGCCTCGAAGACCAGCGTCGAGACGACGGCGGCGAGTTCGGCGGGCGCCAGTCCTTTCCAGACGCCATGCCGGATGCACTCGGCGGCGAGCAGATCGGACTCGCTGTAGAGCCGGGTGAGCCGTTTCCCGTGTTCGGTGACACGGTTCTCGCCGTCGCCCTTCGACTCGGGGCCGAGGTACCCGCGTTCGCCGAGGAGCCGCAGGATGCGGTCGAAGGCACGCGCGAGCGAGTGCGTGGTCGCCGCGACCTTGCGTTCCAGTTGCTCGGTCTCGGCCGTGAGCCGCTGGTACCGCTCGACCCAGCGCAGGTTCGCCTCGCGTTCGGCGAGGCCGTGGCACGGATGCGCGCGCAGCGCCCGCCGCAGCGCGGCCAGCTCACCGTCCTCATTGGCCCCAGCGCGGCGCTTTTGCCTGCCAGGCAAGGAGATTCCCGCGTTGCGCAGACTCGAAGCGATATCCCGCCGGGTCTTGGGCGAGCGCAGCTCGATGTGCTTCGGCAGCTTGATGTTCCCCAGCGCCTCGACCGGCGACGGGAAGTCGGAGACCGAGAGCGGCCCGGACCAGCGGTCCTCGGTGACCACGACGGGCCGCGGTTCGCGGATCGGGTCGAGCCCCGGGTCGACGACCACCGCCAGCCCGGCGCGCCGCCCGGCGGGGACGGCGATGACATCGCCCTTCCGGAGCTTCTCCAGCGATTCGGCGGTTCCCGCACGGCGGGCGGAGGTGTTCTGACGCGACAGCGCCTTCTCCCGGGCGGAGATCTTCGCCCGCAACTCGACGTACTCCAGCATCTGGTCGAAATCGCCGGTGATGGCCGAGGTGTAGCCCCGCAGGGCCTCCTTGTTCCGCTCGATCCGCCGGGCCGTCCCGACCACCGACCGGTCGGCCTGGAACTGCGCGAACGACTGTTCCAGCAGGTCACGGGCCTCTTCGGCGCCGACCTGGGCGACCAGGTTCACCGCCATGTTGTAGCCGGGCCGGAAGGAAGACCGCAGCGGGTACGTCCTGGTCGAGGCCAGCCCGCCGACCTGCTTCGGGTCGATTCCCGGCTGCCAGGCGACGACCGCGTGGCCTTCGACGTCGATGCCGCGCCGTCCGGCCCGCCCGGTGAGCTGCGTGTACTCCCCCGGCGTCAAGTCGACGTGCGCCTCGCCGTTGTACTTCACCAGCCGCTCCAGCACCACGGTGCGCGCGGGCATGTTGATGCCGAGCGCGAGCGTCTCGGTGGCGAAGACGACCTTCACCAGGCCCTGGACGAACAGCTCCTCGACGGTTTCCTTGAACGCCGGGAGCAGCCCGGCGTGGTGCCCGGCGATACCGCGTTCGAGCGCCTCACGCCATTCCCAGAAGCCGAGGACGCCGAGGTCGCCTTCGGGGAGGTCCTTGGTGCGCTCGGCGACGATGCGGCGGACCTTCTCGACCTCTTCGGGGCCGTTGAGCCGCAAGCCGGACCGGACGCACTGACCGACGGCGGCGTCACAGCCGGCGCGGGAGAAGATGAACACGATGGCGGGGAGCAACCCGGCGTTGTCCAGCCGCTCGACCGTGTCGGTGCGGGACGGCGGCCGGTACCGCGGCATCCGCGACGGCGCCCCTCGCCGTCCTCTCGGCCCGCGCAACCCGGCCGGGGCGAAACGCCCGCCGATCTCCTCGGTGCGGCGAAGCAGGCTGGGGTTGATCCGCAGTTCGGCGCCCGGCGCGTGTTCCTCCTGGCCTGCGAACAGGTCCAGCAGCCGGTTGCCGACCAGCATGTGCTGCCACAGCGGCACCGGCCGGTGCTCGTCGACGACGACGGTGGTGTCGCCGCGGACCTCGACGAGCCATTCGCCGAACTCCTCGGCGTTGCTCACCGTGGCCGACAGGCCGACGACCCGGACGTGTTCGGGCAGGTGGAGGATGACCTCTTCCCAGACGGCACCGCGGAACCGGTCGGCGAGGTAGTGGACCTCGTCCATCACCACGTACGCGAGCTCGCCGATGGTCGAGGACCCGGCGTACAGCATGTTGCGGAGGACCTCGGTGGTCATGACCACGACCTGCGCGTTGCCGTTGATCGAGGTGTCGCCGGTCAGCAGGCCGACGGCGTCGGCCCCATAGCGGCCGACGAGGTCGGCGTACTTCTGGTTCGACAACGCCTTGATCGGTGTCGTGTAGAAGCATTTGCGACCCTCGGCGAGGGCGAGATGCACCGCGAACTCGCCGACCACGGTCTTCCCGGCGCCGGTGGGCGCGCAGACGAGCACGCCGTGACCGTCTTCGAGCGCCTCGCAGCCGCGGACCTGGAAGTCGTCGAATTCGAACGACGATTCCGCCGCGAAGCGGGTCAGCTGGGGGTATCGAGCGCGGCGCTGGGAGGCCGCGTAGGCCTCGGCCGGGGTCTGAGAAGGGCTATTGACCACTTCGTCAGGGTTCCATACCCCACCGACAGTTCGCACTCGGTGTGACGATCTCGGGAACGGCCGCCACCCCTGTGTCATCCAAGGGCCGGATCCGAGATCGAGAGGGGACCCATGGAGATCGCTTGCCCGCAATGCGCGCAGGTCGACCAGGTGCAGAGTGTGCCGGCGGTGTTCCAAAGCGGGCAGACGACCTACCGGGTGCAAGGAGGCATGACGGCCATCCCGGCGGGCGACGACGTGGTCTACACCGCGACGACGCACACCGGCGTGTCGGTGACCGCGACCGCGGCGTCACTCAACCCGTATCCGGTGCTCCGCGGTGGCGGGTGCTTCTTGGCACTCGCGCTGGTCGCGCTGTTCGCCGTGCTGTTCGTGCTCAGGCTGCGGCGCAACGCGCGGATCCGGCGGGGCATCCCCGACGCGCTGGAGTACTGGCGGCAGGCGTGGTTCTGCCACCGCTGCGGCGGGGTGTTCTTCCCGCGCGGCGAACTGATGTCTGCCGCGACGTTCCGCGGACTGGTGTGGCGAGCGGGTGACTACGCCGGGCTCACCCGACGACGGTGAGCGCGCCGGGAACACAGGTGACGTCGATCGGCAGCCTGCCCAGCGGCTCGCCGTCGGCGTACACGGGCAGGTCGCTGCCCGCCAGATGGATCTGACTGGCTTTGAGGGTCCGGACCGCCGGATGCGCGATGTGCTGCCCGGACCGGACTCCGGGCAGCATGCGGAGCAGGTCGCGCCGGGTCGCGTTGCCGACGACGGTGACGTCGAACAGACCGTCTTCGGGGTCCGCCCCGGGGCAGATCGGCATGCCGCCACCGTAGAACGGGGTGTTGCCGACGGCGATCATGGTGGCGTCGAGTTCGAGTGTCTCGACGTCCGTGCGGAGCACGACCGGCCGGGGCCGGAAGGCGGCGAGTTCGGCGAGGATCGCGACGTCGTAGCGGCGCGGGCCGCGAGGCCAGGTCAGCCGGTTGGCTCGTTCGGTGACGAGGGCGTCGAAACCCGAGCACAGCACCGTGGCGAACCATTCGCCACCCGCCCGGCCGAGATCGATCCTCCGTCGTTTCCCCTCCGCGATCCGCCTCGCGACGAGATCGGCGGCGGCGTGCGGCCGATCGGGGATGCCGAGTGCCCTGGCGAAGTCGTTGCCGGTACCCGCGGGGACGAGCCCGAGTGCGACGCCGGATTCGGCGCAGAACTGCACACCTTGGTGCGCCGCACCGTCACCACCGAGGACGACGAGGACGTCCAGCCCGGCCGCGCGCGAGTCGGTCGTCAGCGCGCGGGATTCCTCGACCGTGTGGGCGACGAGGACGTCGAGCCGGTCCACGACGGGCCGCAGCCGCGCCGCGACCGACTCCAGCAGCCGTCCCGCGGCCCCGTCACCGGAGGCGGGGTGGACGGCCAGCGCCGCGTGCATCCCCGGCTCAGGTGACGTCGTCGGTGCTGGTGCGCTTGCCGTTCGTGGCGGCCGACGGTTCCTCGTCGATGGTGCTCGGCGTGTAGTCGAACGGCGCGGCCTCGTCGTCGGCGAGCTTGTCCCAGCCCTCGGTGCCGCGCTCCTTGTCGAGCTTGCGGTCGTGGAAGCGCGCGATCTGGATCGAGAGCTCCAGGAGCACCACCAGCGCGCCGGCCAGGGCGAGCATCGAGAACGGGTCCGAACCGGGCGTCGCGAAGGCGGCGAAGACGAACACGACCATGATCAGGCCGCGGCGCCACTTCTTCAGCGTCTGGTACTTGAGGACGCCGACGCGGTTCAGCATCACCACGAACAGCGGGAGTTCGAAACTGACGCCGAAGATCAGCAGCAGCGACAGGATGAACGAGATGTACTTGTCACCGGTGAGGGCGGTGATGAACTGGTCGCCACCGAAGTTCATCAGCAGCTCGAGAGCGTGCGGGATGAGCAGGTACGCCAGCACGGCGCCGGCGGCGAACAGGATCGACGCGAAGAAGACGAAGGTGAGCGCGTACTTGCGCTCCTTCGAGTAGAGGCCGGGCGCGATGAACGCCCAGATCTGGTAGAGCCACAGTGGGGCGAGCAGGACCGCGCCCGCGGCGAGACCGACCTTCAGCTGGATCATGAAGGCTTCGAACGGAACCGTCTGGAGCAGCTGGCAGGGACCGTTGGGTTCCCCGCCGAGCCTGCGCTGGTACGGGATGCCGCAGTACGGCCCGGTCATGATCTGGCCGAGCGACGGGATCGGGCCCACCTTGGTCTGGAACCAGAGGAAACCGATGATCCCGCCCGCCAGGATGGCGAGCAGCGCGAAGCCCAGACGGCGCCGGAACTCGTAGATGTGCTCGATGAGCGTCATCGTGCCGTCGGGGTTGGCCCGACGGCTGCGCTTGCGCCGCTTCGTGCCGCGGCGCTCCTCACCGGAGGCGGAATCCGCCACTGGACAGTCCGTTCTCGTCAGGGTCCACCATGAGCGCGCCGCGACTTCGGCGCGCTCATCCGCGAACAGGCTCCGCTTGGCTAACTAAAGACCGCTCAGCTGGCGTTCTTCTGCGCCTGCTCGGCCGGAGCGGGCGCGGCGGCCTGCTGCTTCTTGAGCTCGTCGAGCTGACGCTGGAGGTCGGCGACCTGCTTGTCCTGCGCGGTCGCGGCGGGCGCGGGCGTGGTGGCCTGCGGCAGCTGCTTGGTCTCGACCTCTTCGGCCTCGGCGGCCTTGTCCTTGTCTCCGGCCATGTCCTTGGTCTCGGCCTTGAAGATCTTCATGGACTTGCCGATGGACCGCGCGGCGTCCGGAAGCCTCTTGGCGCCGAACAGCAGAACAACGACGAGCACCAGGATGATGATGTGCCACGGCTGCAGCGCGTTCATCGTTTGCGGCCTCCTTCTCGAGTCTCTCGTGTGTGATGTTACCGGTCTTCGAGCCCACGTCGTTGCGCGATCGCCACGCGCAGCGCGGCCGACCGGGCGCGAAGGAGCCCTGTCCGTTTTCGGGTGTTCGTAGCCACCATGCTCATCGTATGGGTGAGTACGCGCAAGACTCTGCGTAATTTGATTAGCAGAGCAAAGAGCAGGATGAGCCCGGCGACGGCGAGCGCGATGCTCGGCAGGTACGACACGGCGTCACCCTACTGCTCGTAGGTTGACGTTAGGTGACGAGCCCGGGCCAGTGCGTCGGCCGCCCGTTGACGAACTGCCTCTGCGAGCGCGACCGGGCTTTCGACCTGCGCGTCTCCGCCCAGCCCCAGAATGAGCCGGACCATCCACGATTCGTCGGCGTACCGCATCCGGATGCGCAGCCGCCCGCCGTCGAGCTCGTCGAGCTCCTCACAGGGGTAGTACTCGGCTACCCAGCGTGCGTCGGGGTCGAGGACGAGAACGGCTTCCTGCTGATCGGGACGCGGGCGGAAAACACCATCGGAAATGTCAGTGGGCTGTGCGTGCGCCGGCGGGACGGCGGGTTCGTCCAGCACGGTGAGCTCATCGATCCGGTCGAGGCGGAACAGCCGGACACCCTCGGCGCGGCGGCACCACGCTTCGAGGTAGCCGACCGCCTGGACGATGAGCAGCCGCATCGGATCGACGGTGCGTTCGGTGATCTCGTCCTTCGACGCCGTGTAGTACCGGATCCGCAACGCGCGCTTCGCCGTGAGAGCGGCCCGGACGGCTTCGCGCGTGCCTGCCGTCTTCTTGCCTTCCCGCACTCCCCCACCGACGACGATCCCCGACGGCTGAGCCTGCCCCGCGGCCACCTCGATCTTCGCGATGGCCCGGCGGACCGCGTCGGCGTCGACCACCCCGGGCGTCTCGGCCAGCGCGCGCAGCGCGACGAGCATGGCCGTCGCCTCGCCGCCGGTGAGCCGCAGCGGGCGGTTCATGCCCGCGTCATGCGTGACGACGATCGTGTCGCCCTCGAAAGAGAGGTCGATCAGGTCGCCGGGGCCGTAGCCGGGCAGCCCGCACATCCACAGCAGTTCGAGGTCCTTGCGCAGCTGCTTGGGTGTGACGTCGAAGTCGTGGGCGGCGTCGTCGATCTTGATCCCGGGCCGCGCGAGGAGATACGGCACGAGCGCGAGCAGCCGCGGCATCCGTCCGGTGGTGCTCATCGGGCACCACCGGCGTGCGCGATGGCTTCGAGGCGGCCGAAGACAGACTTCGCGAGCACCTCTGGTTCGAGGACGAGGACGTCCGGCCCGTGCGCGGTGAGCCAGTCGGCGGCGGATTCAGGGTAGTACAGCTCGATCTCCACGAGATCGCCTTCTTCTCCCCCGGCGTCGCTGCGGCCGACCACCCGGCCGCGGCGGCGGACCCCGGCGGCCCGGCCGTCGGCGACCCAGACACTGGCGGTGGTCGGCGCGGACGGGTCCTCGCCACTGCTGGCGGAGACCATCCGCAGCAGGTTGACCCCTTCCGGGCGTTCGACGACGCCGGTCGCGCCGAAGGCGTCGACCTTCCCGGTCACGCGCGAGAGGCGGAAGCACCGGGGCGCGCCGCGGTCCCTGTCGTGCCCGACGACGTACCAGCGGCCCTTCCACGACACCACGCCCCACGGTTCGAGGGTGCGGATCTTGCGTTCGGCCGAACCACTGCGGCGGTACTCGAAACGCACCGCCCGCCCGGCTTGGACGGCGGCGAGCAGCGGGCCGAACGCCGGTTCGGCGCGGACGCGGGGTTCGACGACGGTCGGGGCGTGGTCGTCGACCTCGACCCCGGCGGCGCGGAGTTTCACCAGCGCGCCTTGCGCCTCACCGGTCAGTTCCGGGGAATCCCACAGCCGGACGGCGAGGCCGACCGCGGTCGCCTCGTCGGGTGCCAGGTCGATCTCGCCGAGTTCGTAGTCGCGGCGCGCGATGCGGTAGCCGTCGATCGCGTCGAAGGCGGAGTTGCGGCCGGTCTCCAACGGGATGCCGAGTTCGCGCAGTTCGGTCTTGTCGCGCTCGAACATGCGGAAGTACGCCTCGTCGCTGGCCGCGTCGGCGTACCCGGGCACGATGCCCCGGATCCGCTCGGCGGTGAGGTACTGCCGGGTGGACAGAAGGGCCAGAACCAGGTTGACCAGACGTTCGGCGCGTGCGGTGGACACCCGGCTACCCTAGCCCGCGCCGTCCGACCCGATGGTGACAGCCGCCGATCGCGCGTCGTAACGATCCCTGGCGGTCTCGACCTCGTCGAACCGGGTCTCGGCCCAGTCCTTGATCCCGGCCAGCAGCTGCCGGAGGCTCCGGCCGAGCTCGGTCAGTTCGTAGTCCACGCGGACCGGCACGCAGGGGGTCACCGTGCGGGTCAGGAGGCCGTCCCGTTCGAGGGTCCGCAGGGTCTGCGTGAGCATCTTCTGGCTGACGCCGGCGATCCGGCGCGAGAGGTCGCTGTAGCGCTGGGGTCCGTCGCCTAGGGCGACGAGGACGAGGCTCACCCATTTGCCCGAGACCTCGTCGAGCAGTTTCCGGGCGGGACAGGCCGCGAGGTAGGCGTCGTAGGCCCGTTTCTGTTCGTCCCGGCGTTCCTGTGCCGTGCGCGTGACCACGGTGCGCGTACCTCCGTGTGGGTTGGGCACCTCGAGGTGCGTACTTCCCGAAGGAGAGTAACTCCCCATACGTTCGCCGTGAACGATTCCCGGGAGGAGAACGATGCGCGCAGTGGTGGTCCGCCGGTTCGGCGGGCCGGAAGTCCTGGAGTTCGCCGAAGTCCCGGTGCCGGCACCGGGGCCCGGTCAGGTACGAGTGAAGGTGGCCGCGGCCGGGGTCAACCCGGTCGACGCCGGGACCCGGTCGGGTTTCCTGACCGAGGCGGGGATCATCCCGCCGCGTGAGCGGGTCGGGATCGGCTGGGACGTGGCCGGGACTGTCGACGCCGTGGGCGGCGGCGTCACCGGGTTCGCCGCCGGCGACAGCGTGATCGGCCTGCTGGACCGGCCGTCAGCCGCGCTCGGCGCGTATGCCGATTTCGTCGTACTCGACGCGGACGCGATCGCCGCCGCCCCGCGGACGGTGTCCCTCGCAGAGGCCGCGACGTTGCCGCTGAACGGTCTCACCGCGGTCCAGGCCCTCGACCTGCTCGACCTGCCATCGGGTTCGACGGTTCTGGTGACCGGCGCGGCGGGAGCCGTCGGCGGCTACGCGGTCGCCTTGGCCAAGGCGAGGGGATTCCGCGTGGTGGCGGTCGCCGGCCCGGCCGACGAGGCGCTGGTTCGAGGCTTCGGCGCGGAGGTTTTCGTGTCACGTGGCGATTTCCTCGCCGATCGCGTGCGGACGGTGGTCCCTGGCGGCGTCGACGCGGCACTCGACACGGCGCTGCTCGGGCTCGACGCGGTGGACGCGGTGGCGAACCGCGGCCGGTTCGTCGTGTTCGCCGCCGGAGCCGCCC
The DNA here is from genome assembly GCF_056435685.1 of Amycolatopsis sp. NPDC043885. NCBI lineage: Bacteria > Bacillati > Actinomycetota > Actinomycetes > Pseudonocardiales > Pseudonocardiaceae > Amycolatopsis > Amycolatopsis sp. NPDC043885. The sequence goes on along the minus strand of NZ_JBWKEA010000033.1, from coordinate 18,530 downwards.
CGATTCCGTTGCGGGGTATCAAGGTCGAGCACGTTTGGATAGCCGCCGACGGCGCGGCGCTCGCCGGGCTGGCGACCTTGGTCGACGACGGCGCGCTCATCCTCCGGGTCGCGGACACCTTGCCCTTGGCCGAGGCGGTGAAGGCGCACGAACGCCTGGCGGAGGGCGGGCTCCGCGGGAGGCTGGTCCTGACCAACGAATAAGTTGACGCTTAATTAAGCCTACGGTTATCTTCGCGTCATGGACAACGAGGAGACCCGGCTCGAACTCCGGCGCGAGTACCCGGACCCCATCGAGGACGTCTGGTCGGCGCTCACCGATTCCGAGCGCACGGCCCGCTGGATCGGCACCTGGACGGGCGAAGCCGGAGTCGGCAACACGATCATGCTGTCGATGACCGCCGAGGAGGGCTCCGAGCCGGGTCCCGCCGTCATCCGCGAATGCGATCCGCCGAAACGGCTGGTCATGGATCTGCACAACACCGGCGAGCCGACCTGGCGAGTGGAGCTGACCCTGACCCCGCGCGGCGACGGAACAGTGCTCGACTTCGTGCACCAGATGCCCAAACCGGACTGGGACACCTCGGATATCGCCAAGGGCTGGCATTTCTACCTCGACCGGCTCGGCGCTTCCCTCGCCGGCGAACCGGTGCCCGAATGGGACGGCTACACGCCGCCTAGTTTGGAGGCATGAACGAGCGAGTACTGCTGATCACCGGTGCTTCCCGCGGCATCGGCGCGGCCACCGCGCGCCGGGCCGCGACGGCCGGATTCCGGCTGGCGTTGCTCTCCCGCGACCGCGAGGCGCTGCTCCCGCTGGTCGCCGAGTTCGGCGAGGAGCGGGCCCTCGCGGTCGCGGCGGACGTCACCGAATGGGGATCGATCTCCGCGGCCGTCGAGACGGTGGAGAACACCTTCGGCCGGCTGGACGCGGTGTTCGCCAACGCGGGACAAAGCGTCGTCGTCTCGTTCTTCGGCGACGGCGGCGCGGACCCCGAACAGTGGCGGGACATGGTGCTGACGAACGTCTACGGCACCGCCCTCACCGCGCGGGCGGCCCTTCCGTCACTGGCGGATTCGAAGGGGCACCTCGTGCTCACCGGCTCGGTCGCCGGGCGCTACCACCGGCCCGGGAACCTCTACTCGGCCACGAAATGGGCGGTGACCGGGCTCGCCGGGTCCATCCGCGAGGAGGCCATCGGCACCGGCGTGCGGGTCACCGTCGTGCAGCCGGGACTGGTCGACACCTCGATGATCCCCGAGGACTCGAAGTCCAAGCCGAAACTGGAACCCGACGACATCGCGAGGGCGGTGCTCTTCGCGCTGGAGCAGCCGCCCTCGGTCGACATCAACGAGGTCGTGGTCCGCCCGACCGGCCAGGTCCGCTAGCGCGGCAGCAGCGAGTCGGCCAGCCGCCGCCAGTGCGGCATGGCCGATTCGCCGGGTCCGATGCCGATGACCTGGACGCCGACGTGGTCGGCGCCCGCGTCGAGGTGGCCGTGCAGTTTCGCGGTGACGGTGTCGAGGTCGCCCCAGAACACGAGATCGTCGACGAGCCGGTCGCTGCCTCGACCGCCGTCGATGTCGGCTTCGGTGTAGCCGAGGCGGAGGAACTTGGCCACGTTGTACTTCGACGTCAGGTAGGCGTGCAGATGGTCGCGGGCGATCGCACGCGCCTTGCCCGGGTCGGTTTCGAACAGCACGGCGTGCTCGACGCCGAGGAAGGCCTTCTCCCCCAGCACTTCCCTCGCCTGGGCGGTGTGCGACACCGGCACGTGGTAGGTGTGCGCGCCCTCGGACCGGTCGCGGGCGAGCCCGAGCATTTTCGGCCCGTACGCCGCCAACAGCCGCCGGATCGGCCGAGCGGGCAGCGGGTTCGCGCTGGTGACAGTGTCGAGTTCGTCGAGGTAGGTGTTCATCGCCTCCAGCGGCTTGACGCCGGGACGCGCGCCACCGAAGCCGAGCCCGAGGACATGCCTGCCCGGATACGCGTCGGCGAGCAGGAGCGCCGCGCCACGGGTCCAGCGGGACCCACGGGAGTCGATGCGCGCGATCCCGTTGACCACGACCATCTGTTCGGTGGACGCGAGCAGGAATCCGGCGTGGGTCAGCGCTTCGCGGCCGTCCCGTTCCGGGATCCAGATCGCGGGCCAGCCGAGTTCTTCCAGTTCTCGCACCGAATCCCGGATCATGCTCGCGGGCTGATCCTCGAAGTCGAACGTCCAGATCCCGAAACGCCCCAGTTCCATCTGTCTCTCCTCAAGTCGGGTCCAACGTATCGAAGTATCGCAGATTTTCGATACGTTATTCCCGGCCGGACTCAGATGGAGCGTCCCAGCAAGTCGACCAGCTGCGCGATCCGCTGCTCGTCACGGCGATAGTGCGTCCACTTGCCCACCCGGGTGGACCGGACGAGCCCGGCGCGATGCAACAGCGCCATGTACGCCGACACCGTGGACTGCGCGAGCCCCAGCTTCGCCTGGAGATGACTGACGCAGACCCCGACCTCGTTCTGGTCGGCGATCGCGTTCTCCGGCGGGAAGTGCCGGTCCGGTTCGCGCAGCCACCCGAGCACCTGGAGCCGGATCGGGTTGGCGAGCGCTTTCAACACCTCGACCAGATGATCGGTGGTCTCCGGGACTGGTTCGGCTTGTGCGGTCATAGTCCTCAGAAGCTCGCGGGTCGGTCGTGAGTGGCGATTCGTGTTCTAACCCTACTTGCCACTCACGACCAGGGCACCCACGCGCTTTTGCTCAGGCCGTGCCGAGTCGCGCGGCCCTGCCGTTGGCCCCACTCGCCCAGCACGCGCCACGAGCGCAGTCGACCGAGTCGAGCGATCCGGTGTCGAACGACTTCCAATGCCGTCCGCCGTCCGGGCTCAGATCGCTCCCGCCGGGGCCGACGGCGATCACGGTGTTCCCCAGCCACGCCAGGCCGGAGCGGTAGCCGACCGGGGCCTCGGGCGGTGTCCGCCAGGTGCGCCCCCTGTCCGCACTGAGCGCCACCGCCGGACCAGGAGCGTTCGGCGCCGCGTAGTCGCCGCCGATGGCCACGCCGTGCCGCGGATCCCGGAACGTCACCGAAAAGACCCCGGCTGAGGCGCCGCTCGGCAACGGGGTGTCCGCGGCTTCCCACGTCATCCCGCCGTCGCCGGAGTGCAGGACGCGGGCGCGGGCCCCGCCACCGGTGGCGATCCAAGCGTCACGCGGGCCTGAAGTGGTGAGGCACTGGCCGCTGGCGGCGAACCCGAACTCGCCGTCGAGCGCGGGGACCATGCCCTCGGCGGGGACCGGCTTCCACGTGCGACCGCCGTCCGAAGTGGACTGTAACCGGAACTTGCCGTCCACCGGATCGCTCATCGCGAGACCGCGCCGGTGGTCGAAGAACGCGACACAGTCGTAGAAGGCGGCAGGGTCACTGTTCCTGAAGGACAGTCGCCAGCTCTTGCCGCCGTCGTCGGTGCGGTAGATCCGGGACGCGTCGCCGGGCCCGATCGACAGCGCGACCGCGTGATCGGCGTCGAAGGCCTCGATGTCACGGAAGTCGAGCGCCTCGGTGCCCGCCGGGGCGACGGGCTGCCAGGTACGGCCGCGGTCGGTGGTGCGCAGGACGGTGCCCCTGCTGCCGCTGACCCACGCCGTACGGGAATCCACCGCGGACAGGCCGCGCAACTGGGCGTCCGTGCCCGTCGGAGTCTCCGTCCACGCGGGCTCCGGACATTCCGGTGCGGCGTGCGCGACGCCGGTGAACGCCATCGGGACGACCGCACCCAGCAGGACCAGCAACGCACGGCGCATCGGCGCACCTCTCCCTCGAAGATCCGTGAAGGCCACCTTAGAGGGCGCGGAGCTTTCCAAGATGGCCTTCACGGAGTAATTCAGAGCGAGGAGATGAGCCTCTCGACGCGTTCGTCCACCGAGCGGAACGGGTCCTTGCACAGCACGGTCCGCTGCGCCTGGTCGTTGAGCTTGAGGTGCACCCAGTCCACGGTGAAGTCACGCCCGGCGGCCTGCGCGGCTGCGATGAAGTCACCGCGCAGCTTCGCCCGCGTGGTCTGCGGCGGAGTGTCCTTGGCCAACTCGATCTCGCCGTCGTCGGTGACCCGCCGCACGAGCCCCTTCCGCTGCAGCAGGTCGAAGATGCCCCGCCCGCGCCGGATGTCGTGGTAAGCCAGGTCGAGTTGCGCGATCCGCGGGCTCGACAGGTCGAGGTCGTGCTTGTCGCGGTAGCGCTCGACCAGTCGGTGCTTGATCGCCCAGTCGATCTCGGTGTCGATCTTGCTGAAGTCCTGCTGCTCGACCGCCTCCAGCGCCCGGCCCCACAGCTCGACGACGCGCTCGGACTGCGGCGACGAACCGGTCTCCTTGACGTGCTGGACGGCCCGGGCGTGGTACTCGCGCTGGATGTCCAGCGCGGACGCCTCGCGGCCGCCGGCGAGCCGCACCTGTCGGCGGCCGGTGAGGTCGTGGCTGATCTCGCGGATGGCCCTTATCGGGTTGTCCAGCGTGAAGTCGCGGAACTGGACGCCCGCTTCGATCATCTCCAGCACCAGGTTCGCCGATCCGACCTTGAGCATCGTGGTCGGCTCGGCCATGTTCGAGTCGCCGACGATCACGTGGAGGCGCCGGTAGCGTTCGGCGTCGGCGTGCGGCTCGTCGCGCGTGTTGATGATCGGCCGCGAGCGCGTGGTGGCGCTGGAGACGCCCTCCCAGATGTGTTCCGCTCGCTGGGACAGGCAGTACACGGCGCCGCGGGGCGTCTGCAGCACCTTGCCGGCGCCGCAGATGAGCTGCCGGGTCACCAGGAACGGCAGCAGCACGTCGGCGATCCGGGAGAACTCACCCGCCCGCGTCACCAGATAGTTCTCGTGACAGCCGTAGGAGTTGCCCGCCGAGTCGGTGTTGTTCTTGAACAGGAAGATGTCGCCGCCGATGCCCTCGTCCGCCAGCCGCCGCTCGGCGTCCACCAGGAGGTCCTCGAGGATCCGCTCCCCCGCCTTGTCGTGCGTGACGAGCTGGACGAGGTCGTCGCATTCGGCCGTCGCGTACTCCGGGTGGGAACCCACGTCGAGGTAGAGCCGCGAGCCGTTCGACAGGAAGACGTTCGACGAACGCCCCCAGGACACGACACGCCGAAACAGGTAACGCGCCACTTCGTCCGGGGAGAGCCTGCGTTGCCCGTGAAAGGTGCACGTGACCCCGAACTCGGTCTCGATGCCAAAGATCCGCCGCTGCATCCCACCAGAGTAGGCGGTGAAGACCCACTGAAGGTGCGCCGTTCGGGCGGCGACACGCGGTCGGTACGTTGCATTCGGTGAAAGGTGTGCGGGACGTCCCGATCGGGTCTCACGCGCATGACGTTCCGGGCCGGAAGTGGGGAACCCGTGTTAAAGCAGCTCAAGCGCCCTTTCCGCAAGGTCGGGCGAACCGATCGGCGGCTGATGGCGCGGAGTGCTGCCCTGCCGAGGACCAGGGCCGACGACGTGATCACGTCGCTCTCCAAAAGTGCGGACAAATCCAAGCTTTGGTGGTGTGTCGCGGTCCTGCTCGCGACGAAGAAGGGGCCGACGCGCCGGGGAGCGCTCCGCGGCGTGGCCGCCATCGCCGGGGCCAGCGCGGCGGCGAACCTGATCGGCAAGCCGCTGTTCCCCCGCCGCCGCCCCGCGGCCGAAGAGGTGCCGATGCACCGGCGGCTCGTCCGGCGGCCGACCTCGTCGTCGTTCCCGTCCGGGCACTCGGCGTCCGCGGCCGCCTTCGTCACGGCCGTCGCGATGGAGTCGCCCAAGGCAGGCGCCGCCCTCGTACCGCTGGCCGCCGCCGTGGCCTATTCCCGGGTCCACACCGGCGTCCACTGGCCCAGTGACGTCGGGGTGGGGATCGGGATAGGCGTCGGCGCCGGCCTCCTCACGCGGCACTGGTGGCCGCTGAACGACGACGTCCCCGGCCGCACCGCGCACACCGCCGAAGCGCCCGAAATGCGCGACGGGGAGGACATGCTCGTCCTGGTCAACCCGCATTCGGGGATCGACGGCCAGGATCCGACCGAGGAAGCCCGGTTCGCCTGGCCCAAGGCCACCATCCTGTATCCGGACGCGAAGCGTGACCTGCGCGATCAGCTCTGCGACGAGATCGCTGCCCGGGACAACACCGTACGCGCGCTCGGTGTCGCCGGGGGTGACGGGACGGTCGCCGCGGTGGCCGCCGTCGCGGCCGACCACGACCTGCCGCTCGCGCTCATCCCGGCGGGCACTCTCAACCACTTCGCCCGGGACGTGGGCATGCGCTCGATGCCCGACGCGGACGCCGCCACCGAAGCGGGCAACGCCGTCGGCGTCGACCTCGGCGAAGTCGAGATCAACCACGACGACGACCACCGCTACTTCGTCAACACCGCCAGCCTCGGCGGCTACCCGGAAATGGTCCGGATCCGGGAAAAGCTGCAGAAGCGGCACCCGAAGTGGCCGTCGGCGGCGATCGCGCTCGCCCGCACCCTCCGGCGCGCGAAGCCGCTGGAAGTGACCCTCAACGGCAAGCACATCAGCATCTGGCTGCTGTTCGTCGGCAACGGCACCTACTCGCCGAAGGGGTTCGCCCCCTCGCGCCGCCCGGCGCTCGACACCGGCCTTCTCGACGTCCGGTACCTGCGCGCCGACCTGCCGTACTCGCGAGCGCGCTTCATCCTCGCCACGATCACGAACAGCCTCAACGCCAGCCACGTCTACCAGGAACTCGACGTTCCGGAGCTGCACGTCCGGCTGCTGAACGGCAACCGCCGCGTCGCCACCGACGGCGAGGTCGGCCCGCTCGGCAACGACTTCCGCTTCCGGTCGCGGCCCAGCGCGCTCACCATCTACCGGCTCTAGGCGCTGCCCTCCGGGCCGAACACGCGCCGCCGCGTCCACTGTGTACAACGCAGCCCGCAAGTTCATGAAGGCCCCTTCATTGCGCTGAACGCCAGGGCTCGGCGAAGTCGCATAGACGCTGGTCAGCGTCGCTGTTGGTGATTCGAACGGGGCGGACGACAGCGGGCTTGAACGGACGGTGTCCACAAAGGACGCCAGCTGACGGGTGGATGTCCGTTTGATGCGCATCTGCACGGTTCTCGGTCGGGGCCGTGAGCGACAAAGAGGGATTGGAACCCAATCCCACGTAGCTTAAGTTGATCTTGGATGGGGGCCTGGATCGTAAGCGGTGAAGATTGCCGCAGGTCACGCGCTCGGTTGCCCTGGCCGACAGGAGCCGACCGCGCCCCTGAGTGTCCATCAAGAACACTTTTCGCCGGCTCAATGTCTGGCTGAAGCCCGGATGGGGGTCGTGAGTGGCGTTTCGGGTTAGAACCCGAAACGCCACTCACGACCAACCCGACCCACGACCAGCCCTTCGTCGCATCAGACACAGCGAAGGGAGCCTTCACCCCACCTGCCAACCTCACCCAAGATCAACTTAAGCTACGTGACAATGGGTTCTAACCCTCTTTGCCACTCACGACCCCGCACAAAACGCCCGAACCGGGCACGGTCGTCCCGAAAGTGGCCCCCGTGGACAGTCGAGAAGGTGCCCGGCCACTGTGACGAGCCCCATCCGGCACCCGCTTGACCAGCGGATAGCCGACTTTGCCGGGACCCTGACCCTCACGGTAGGCAAGGAGGCCTTCACGTACTTCGAGAGGCTCAGTCCTTCTTGGACTCACCATCGGGCTTGTCGCCCTCGGCGTCGTCCTTCGGCTCCTCCGGCTCGGCGGGCAGCAGCGCGTCCAGCGCGGCACCGGCGACCCGGCGGAACTTGCGGCCACGCCGTTCCCGCTCCAGGACGGCGACCTCGAGCTTCACCGGGTCCGAGTCGCCGTTCGCGGGCGTGGGGGTGTTGGCGCGCAACGCCTTCACCGCGACGCCGAGCGCCGCTTCCAGCTCCATGTCCGACTCGAAGCTCTCCTTGAGCTTCGTGGTGAGCGTGTCGGCCTGACCGCCCATCACGACGAACTTCGGCTCGTCGAAGATCGAGCCGTCGTAGGTCAGCCGGTACAGCTGGTCCTCGGCGGCGGTCGCGCCGACCTCGGCGACGCAGACCTCCACCTCGAACGGCTTCAGCTGCTCGGTGAAGATGCTGCCCAGCGTCGCGGCGTACGCGTTCGCCAGCGCACGCGCGCTGACGTCCCGCCGGTCGTACTGGTAGCCCTTCAGGTCCGCGTGCCGGATGCCGGCGACACGGAGGTTCTCGAACTCGCTGTAGCGGCCCACGGCCGCGAAACCGATCCGGTCGTAGATCTCCGACACCTTGTGCAACGTCGCCGAGGGGTTCTCGGCCACGAACAGCACGCCACCGCGGTACTTGAGCACGACCACGCTCCGGCCACGCGCGATGCCCTTGCGCGCGATCTCGGAACGCTCCCGCATCAACTGCTCGGGAGAGGCGTACAACGGCATCGTCACTGTGGTGCTCCGCTCTTTCGGGCTCTAATCGGGAAGGGACAGGGAGGGACGGCTAGCGCCCGCGCTCGGCTCGTGCGGCCACGACGGCCTCGGCCACCGCTGTCGTCTGCTCGAGCGGCAACGCCACCGCACCCTGCTCCGCGGTGACCGTCACGATCGTCGGGAAGATCCGGCGCACCAGATCCGGCCCGCCGGTCGCGGTGTCGTCGTCCGCCGCGTCGTACAACGCCTCCACCGCCGTCCGAATCGCGGCTTCGGCGTCCGCGTCCGGGTCGTACAGCTTCTTCAGCGAGCCCTTCGCGAACAGCGAACCCGAGCCGATGGCGTGGTAGCCCGCGTTCTCCTCGTAGCGGCCGCCCGTCGCGTCGTACGAGACGATCCGGCCCGCGTGCTTCGCGTCCTCGGCGTCGAGGTCGTACCCGACGAACAGCGGCAGCACGGCCAGCCCCGCCATCGCCATCTCGAGGTTGGACTTCACCAGCCCCGCGAGCTTGTTCGTCTTGCCGTCGAGCGAGAGCGAAACACCCTCGATCTTCTCGTAGTGCGCCAGTTCGACCGCGTACAGCCGCACCATCTCGATCGCCAGCCCGGCCGAGCCCGCGATGCCCACGGCCGAGTACTCGTCGGTGACGTGGACCTTCTCCATGTCGCGCGAAGCGATCAGGTTGCCTGACGTGGCCCGCCGGTCACCGGCGATCAGCACCCCGCCCGCGAACTTGACCGCGACGATCGTCGTCCCGTGGGGGGCGTCCAGCCCGCCCGCCCCGGTCGAGACCCGCCGCTCCGGGAGCAGCTCGGGCGCCTGCGCCCGGAGGAAGTCCGAGAACGACGAGGTCGCCGACGAGAAGTACGCGGCGGGCAGCGCCGACTTACCCGAGGTGTGTTCCATACGTGCTCAAAGTTCCAATCTGTGTGATCCGCCGGCTCCGCACAGGCGGCCCCGGCCCGGGGCCGCCGGAAAACGAGCTACTCGCCGCCCTTTTGCACGTAGGCGCGGACGAAGTCCTCGGCGTTCTCCTCGAGCACGTCGTCGATCTCGTCGAGGATCGTGTCGACGTCCTCGCCGAGCTTCTCGCGCCGTTCCTGACCCGCCGGACCGCCGTCCTCGAACTCTTCGTCCGAGTCGCCGCCGCCGTGCTTTTCGATCTTTTCCTGAGCCATCTCGCCTCCCGGTGTGGCCGATGTTTCCTAGCCTACCCAGCGGTCCCGACAATCCGTGGGATCCGTGATCGCTTAACCCCGATGAAAGGAAATCCCGCTAGTCCGAACCGGTGAGCGCCTCCACCAGCTCCTCGGCGGTCGCGGAGTCGTCCAGCAACTTCCCCACGTGGGCCTTCGTGCCCCGCAACGGCTCCAACGTCGGGATCCGCACCAGCGATTCCCTGCCGACGTCGAAGATGACCGAATCCCACGACGCCGCGGCGATGGAGTTGGCGTACTTCTCCAGCGTGCGGCCCCGGAAGTAGGCCCTGGTGTCCGAAGGCGGGGTCGTGACCGCCTCCAGCACCTCCTCCTCGGTCACCAGGCGCTTCATCGAACCCCTGGTGACGAGCCTGTTGTACAGGCCCTTGTCCAGCCGGACATCCGAGTACTGCAGGTCGACCAGCCGCAACCGCGGCGCGCCCCAGGCCAGCTGGTCCCGCGCGCGGTAGCCCTCGAGCAACCGCAGCTTCGCCGGCCAGTCCAGCCTGTCCGCGCATTCCTGGGGGTCCCGCGCCAGCGCGTCCAGGATCTCGCCCCAGACCCGCAAGACCTCCTTGGAGGCCTCGTCCGCGCCGGTGCGCTCCAGGTTCGCCGACGCGATCTCGTGGTAGGCGAACTGGAGGTCCAGCCCGGTGTACTTGCGCCCGTTGGCCAGCGACACCTTCGCCTTCAGCGTCGGGTCGTGGCTGATCTGGTGGACGGCCCGCACCGGTTCGTCCAGTTTCAGGTCGTCGAACCGGATGCCCGCTTCGATCAGGTCCAGCACCAGCGCCGTCGTGCCGACCTTGAGGTACGTCGAGTACTCGGCCAGGTTCGCGTCGCCGATGATGACGTGCAGACGGCGGTACTTGTCCGCGTCGGCGTGCGGCTCGTCGCGGGTGTTGATGATCCCGCGTTTGAGCGTGGTCTCCAGGCCGACCTCGACCTCGATGTAGTCCGAGCGCTGCGAGAGCTGGAAACCCGCTTCTTCGCTCTGCTGCCCGACACCGACGCGGCCTGAGCCCGTGATCACCTGGCGGGACACGAAGAACGGCGTCAGCCCCGCGATCACCGCGGTGAACGGGGTCGACCGCTGCATCAGGTAGTTCTCGTGCGTGCCGTAGCTCGCGCCCTTGCCGTCGACGTTGTTCTTGTACAGCTGCAACGGCGGCTGTCCCGGCACGGTGGCGGCCTTGCGCGCCGCCTCCTCCATGACCCGTTCGCCCGCCTTGTCCCAGATGACCGCGTCGCGCGCGTTCGTCACCTCGGGCGCCGAATACTCGGGGTGCGCGTGGTCGACGTACAGCCGCGCTCCGTTGGTCAGGATCACGTTCGCCGCGCCGAGGTCCTCGACGTCCGGGTCGTGTCCCGGGCCGCTCGGGCCGGTCAGGTCGAACCCGCGCGCGTCGCGCAGGGGCGATTCCACCTCGTAGTCCCACCGCGCCCGCCTGGCCCGCGGAACGTCCGCCGCGGCCGCGTAGGCGAGCACGACCTGGGTCGAGGTGAGTACCGGGTTCGCCGTCGCATCGCCCGGCACCGCGATGCCGTACTCGACTTCGGTTCCCATGATCCGCCGCATACCCACCACCCTACGGGGTCCGGGCCGTGCGACGATGCCCCCCATGTCAGGCAGTGACGAACTCGTTGCGCTCTATGACCTCGGCGGAACCGTGGTGGGAGCGGCCACGCGCTCCCGGGTTCGCGCCGAAGGGCTCTGGCACGCGGCGGGCGTGGTGTTGGTCCGTTCGGGTGACGGAGACTCCGTCTACGTGCACCTGCGTACTCCCACGAAGGACGTCTATCCCTCCACTTGGGACTGCTGGGCGGGCGGCATCGTCGCGGCGGGTGAGACACCGGAAGAGTGCGCGCGCCGGGAACTGGCTGAAGAACTGGGTGTTCACGGAGCGGAACTACGGCCGCTTTTCGTTCATGTCACCGACGACGACACGATCCGCTGCCACAACTTCGCGTTCGAAACGCGTTGGGACGGCCCCTTCGTCCATCAGCCGTCCGAAGTCGTCGAAGGGCGTTGGCTGACGTTGGCCGAATTGCGTTCGTGGCTCGACGATCCTTCGAGCGCGTTCGTGCCGGACGGCCGTCTCGGTGCGCTGGAATGGTTCCGGCGGGAGAACGCCCGCTAGGCGGAACGGAGGCGCTGCGCGACGATCGGCAACAGCCGCTTCGCCGCTTCCGTTGCGCGCGCCTCGGTTCCGGCCGTCACGCTGAGGGCGGAGACGAGCTTCCCCTTGGCGAGTAACACCGTGCACGTCGTGCCGTCGCACCAGGCGCGCTGGACCTCGACGCCGGTTTGCTTCGCGAGGGTGAGTTTCTTGCCGTCGCAGTCCGCCCGGAGGACGACGTCCGAAGCGTCACGGTCGGGGTACTCGGTGACCTGATGTTCCAGCGTCGAGCCGCTGGGGTACGACCACGTGGCCGAGCGGCTCGTGCCCCGGGTGAGACCGGCCAGACAGCCGGACACCTTGCTGTCGCCGGGGACGACCTCTTCCTCGGCGACGTCCTCGTCGGTCAGCAACGCGGCCGAAACGGCCGCGGGGACGGGAGGCCGGGTCGACGACGGCGGCACCGGGTTGGCCTGCGGTTTGACCGAGGGCTGTGACGGCTCGGCCGCGGGCGTCGGTGTCGGGTCGTCGTAGTAGGTGTCGAGGTCGTTGGGACGGTCGGCGCATCCCGACAGACCGAACAGCGCGACCGTCGCCACCGCGAGCACCTGCCGATGACGCACCCCGAGCCCTCCCGGCTTCCGCCTGACGTTTGCCGCGAGACTAGTCCAGCCCCTCAATGCCAGCCGAGGCAGGATCGGTGCCGCCAGTAAGCGACCGGTTCCTCCGCGAGCGCGGCCAGCTCCGCGAGTTCGTCTTCGGCGAGTTTCACCTTCGCGGCAACGAGATTCTCCGCGAGCTGGGCGGTGCTCGACGGGCCGACGACCGCGATCGGACGCCAGTCCTGCGCCAGCACCGCCGCGATGGCCACCGCGTCCGGGCCCGTCCCGTGGTCCCGCGCGATCCGCGCGAGCGGCGCAGGCGGCTCGACCACCAGCCGTCCGTTCGCGACGGTTTCCTTGAGCAGCACCCGTTTCCCGGCGGCGTGCGCCTCCGCGAGCGCCGGGCCGACGGACGGTTCGAGCAGGTTCCACGTCGACTGCACGGCACTGAAGACCGGCGTTCCGGACACCTCCAGCTCGAACGCCCGGCGGACGGCGTCGGCCTGCGACGGTCCGGACGTCGAGAACCCCACCGGCACCCCGTCCGCGGCGAGTTCCGCCAGCGCTCCGATCAGCCGGTCGTCGGTGAACAGTGGACTGTCCACAGTGAGCGAATGGACCTGGTAGAGCGAGATCGCTTTCCCCAGCAGCCCGGCGGATTCGGTCCACTGCTCGGCGAACCGCGCCGCGGTGTGCTCCTTGACCTCGTGCACCTCCGCGTCGAGCTTCCACTCCCCCACGTAGCGGTAGCCCCATTTGCTCGACACGGTGACGCCCGGGTGGCCGCGGTCGGCGAGCCAGCCGGCGAGGAACTCCTCCGAAGAACCATACGAACGAGCGACGTCGATCCAGCGGACGCCCGCGCGATACGCGTCGTCCAGCACGTCGTAGGTCGCCGCGCGCATCGCCTCGAACTCGCGTCCTGGCGGCAGCGCCTCGACCCGGCCGAGGTTGATGTACGCGGGCCTGCCGAGCGCCGCCAGTCCGACGGCGATCCGGTCGCCGACGGGGGTTTCCGAGTCTGTCACCGGGCTCCTTCGTTCTTGTGGCGGAGGATCGCGAGCCACTGGCTCGAGTTCTGCGCCTGCCGATGGAGCTTTTCGAGGCGCGCCGCCGGAGCCCGAACGTAACCCTTGCCGAAGACGGGCGCGATCTGACGGAGACTGGCGCCCTCTTCTCTGGCGGCGAGCAGTGCCCAGTCCGACGCGTCGGCGCAGGCCGCGGAGGCGCGGCGCAACTCCCCCAGAATCTCGATGAGTTCGGGGGCGCTCACCTCCCCCGCCCGTACGGCGGCCGCCGTCGTTTCCAGCCAGGCCAGGACATCGGCTTCGGTGATCGGCGCGCGCGGGCGCCCGGAGGATTCGCTCACAGCCCGGAAGTATAGGTCGTTATACAGACGGTTCGGGTGGCCGCCACGCGCGAGTCTTCGGACACATCGTCCGAAAACCGCTGGAGCGCAACGGGATTCCGGGATTCACTGAGCCCCGGCTTGAGGATTCAGGAGAAGGACAATTGGGACGTTTCGGTATCGCGATCCGGTTCGCGGCGCTCGCGGTCGTATGGGGTGCGAGTTTTCTGTTCATCAAGGTCGGTCTCACCGGCCTGTCGCCGGCTCAGGTGGCGCTCTCGCGCGTCTGCCTCGGCGCCGTGGCGCTGATCGCCATCGCCGCGTGGCGCCGTAAGCCGCTCCCCCGCGATCCGGCGCTCTGGGGCCATCTCGCGGTCGTCTCCGTGCTGCTGTGCGTCATCCCGTTCCTGCTGTTCTCCTGGGCCGAGCAGTACATCTCCTCCGGGCTCGCCAGCATCTTCAACGCGACGACCCCGCTGATCACCATGCTCATCGCCGCCGCGGCCCTGCCGTCGGAACGCTTCACGAAGGCCCGCACGACCGGACTGGTCCTCGGATTCCTGGGAGTGCTCACCATCGTCGGGGTCTGGCAAGGGATCGATGTCTCCCACGAGCTGACCGCGCAACTGGCGTGCCTGGGCGCGACGACCTGCTACGGCATCTCGTTCGTCTACGTGCGACGGTTCATTTCCTGGCGGAACCTCGACGCGCCCACTGTCGCGCTAGGACAGGTCTGCTGTGGTGCCGTCGTGATGCTCGTACTCGCGCCGTTCATCGCGACGACTCCGGTCCGCCTCGACACGCCGATCGTCCTCAGCATGATCGCGCTCGGAGCACTGGGCACCGGGCTCGCCTACGCCTGGAACGCGTCGATCATCGCGGCGTGGGGCGCGTCGAACGCGTCAGCCGTGACCTACCTCACACCTGTCGTGGGTGTGCTGCTCGGTGTTCTCGTCCTCGACGAACCCTTGGCGTGGAACCAGCCCGTCGGCGCGTTGCTCGTCGTCCTGGGGATCCTGGCCGCGCACGGGCGGCTAAGCGTGCGCAAGAAGGTCCGGGAACCCGTACCCGCGTGACACGAAAGGGCCCTTCGCCGCAGGTGCTGCGGCGAAGGGCCCTTTCGGCTTGTCCTACAGGTACTGACCGGTGTTCGTGGCGGTGTCGATCGCCCGCCCCGAATCCTGGTTCTTGCCGGTGACGAGCGTGCGGATGTACACGATCCGCTCGCCCTTCTTACCGGAGATCCGGGCCCAGTCGTCCGGGTTGGTGGTGTTGGGCAGGTCCTCGTTCTCCGCGAACTCGTCGACGATCGCGTCCAGCAGGTGCTGCACGCGCAAACCGGGCTGCTGGGTCTCCAGCACCGACTTGATCGCCGACTTCTTCGCCCGGTCCACGATGTTCTGGATCATCGCGCCCGAGTTGAAGTCGCGGAAGTACAGGACTTCCTTGTCACCGTTGGCGTAGGTGACCTCGAGGAACCGGTTCTCGTCCGTCTCCTCGTACATCCGCTCGACCGTGTGCTGGATCATCGCGTCGAACGTCGCCCTGCGGTCCCCGCCGAACTCGGCGAGGTCGTCCGCGTGGATCGGCAGGCCATCGGACAGGTACTTGGAGAAGATGTCCTTCGCGCCTTCGGCGTCCGGACGCTCGATCTTGATCTTGACGTCGAGCCGGCCCGGCCGCAGGATCGCCGGGTCGAT
This sequence comes from Amycolatopsis sp. NPDC043885, assembly GCF_056435685.1. NCBI lineage: Bacteria > Bacillati > Actinomycetota > Actinomycetes > Pseudonocardiales > Pseudonocardiaceae > Amycolatopsis > Amycolatopsis sp. NPDC043885. The sequence goes on along the minus strand of NZ_JBWKEA010000033.1, from coordinate 3,151 downwards.
CATGTCCTCACGGTTGGAGGCGCCGATGACGATGACGTTCTCCAGGCCTTCCACACCGTCGATCTCCGAAAGCAGCTGCGGGACGATCGTGGTCTCCACGTCGGAGGACACGCCCGAACCGCGGGTGCGGAAGATCGAGTCCATCTCGTCGAAGAACACGATCACCGGGGTGCCTTCGGAGGCCTTTTCCCGAGCTCGCTGGAAGATCAGGCGGATATGCCGCTCGGTCTCCCCGACGAACTTGTTCAGCAGTTCCGGACCCTTGATGTTCAGGAAGTAGGACTTCCCGTCCGCCGAGTCGCCGCGGGCTTCCGCGACCTTCTTGGCGAGCGAGTTGGCCACCGCCTTGGCGATGAGGGTCTTACCGCAGCCAGGAGGCCCGTAGAGCAGGACGCCCTTCGGCGGCCGCAGCTGGTACTCCTGGTAGAGATCAGCGTGCAGGAACGGAAGCTCGACGGCGTCGCGGATCTGCTCGATCTGCCGGGTCAGGCCACCGATGTCCTCGTACCGGACGTCGGGCACCTCCTCCAGCACGAGATCCTCGACCTCCGCCTTCGGCACGCGTTCGTAGGCGTAACCGGCTTTCGAGTCCACCAGCAGGGAATCGCCCGGCTTGAGGGGCTGTTCGGACAGCGGATCGGAGAGCAGGACGACCCGCTCCTCGTCCGCGTGCCCGACCACGAGCGCACGGGGGCTGCCGCCCTCGACGTCCGGGGCCAGCACCTCGCGCAGCGCGCAGACCTCGCCGATCCGCTCGAAGTCACCGCCCTCGACGACGGTCAGCGCCTCGTTGAGCCGCAACGCCTGTCCGCGCTGAAGCGACGAGACCTCGACCGCGGGTGAGACCGAAACCCGCATTTTGCGGCCCGCGGTGAACACGTCCACCGTGTTGTCCTCGTACGCGGTGACGAACACGCCGTAACCGCTCGGAGGCTGGGCCAGCCTGTCGACCTCCTCCCGCAACGCGAGCAACTGACCACGCGCCTCGCGGAGCGTCTCGACCAGTTTCGTGTTGCGTTCAGTGAGTTGGCTCACGCGTTCCGACGCCTCGGCGAGTCGCTGCTCCAGCACTCGGTTCTGACGTGGGGAATCGGTGAGCTTCCGGCGCAGCAGGGCGACTTCCTCCTCGAGGAAGCGGATTTGACGTGCCTGCTCGTCGGACGTGGTTCCAGCTCCGGTCGTTTCTGAAGGGTCGGCCTCCTCGCGCCGACCTCCGGGAAGGTCATGATGCATCGGGCACCTCCTCGGAGTGCTTTTCATTCCACGGTACCGGCGATCACCGACAATAAAAGGCCTTTCCGCATCACAAGATCGGCGCGTCGCGTTCCGGACGACCCGCCAGCACGTACCTTCGCGACGCGCAAGGGGCCATCCCGGTGCCGGGTCCGGCACACTCATGGTCACAATCCGTCCACCTGGCCTGACCTGCGACGGAATACCCGGCTCCGTCCGGGTGCAAACGGGTTTCCGGTCTCAGTTCGGCCCTAATCGAGCGGCGATCCGGCTCGATGGCTAGCATCGGGCGACGTTCGCCGGGGAGGCGGACCGGCACGTCATGTTGAGCATTTTCGCAGAACAGCTAGGGGGCACCAGCCATGACTTACCCGCCGCAGCAGCCCGGCGGCTACGGACAAGATCCGTACGGCCAGCAGGGCGGGTACCCGCAGAGCGGCCCCCAGCCGCAACAGGGATACCCCGGTGGCGGCCAGTACGGACAGGATCCGTACGGCCAGCAACAAGGCGGCTACCCGCAGAGCGGTCCTCAGCCCCAGCAGGGATACCCCGGCGGCACGCAGCAGTTCGGCCAGCCGGACCCGTACGGGCAGCAGGGCGGCTACAACGCCTACCCGCAGGAAGGCGGGTTCGGCGGCGGAGAGCCACCCAAGAAAAAGAAGACCGGCCTGATCGTCGGCATCGCGATCGGCGCGGTCCTGCTGGTCGGTGGCGGTGTCACCGCGCTGGTCATCGCGCTGAACTCGGGTGACGACAACCCGACCGCCGCGCCGCCCACCAGCAGCGCCGCCCCGTCGGAGGCCCCGTCCTCGTCGTCGCAGAAGCCGAGCTCGACCCGTACGAGGTCCAGCTCGCCGAGCACGTCGTCGACGAAGAGCTCAGGTCCGGCGCCCGGCGGCAAGGCCACGCCGCAGGAAGTCTTCGAAAGCGCCGCGACCTCCTACAGCGCGGGTGACAAGAAGACGTTCCTCGACCTGATCTGCCGCAGCGAGAACACCAAGGACGAGGGCAAGCCGCTCGACCCCATCAAGCTCGAGATCACCGAGCCAGCCAAGGAAAGCGGCGACCGGGCGACCGGCCGTTACCGCGCCACCCAGGGCACCAAGATGGCGGAAGGCACCATCACGGCGGCCAAGGAGTCGGACCTGTGGTGCCTCAAGGACATCAAGGCCGACAAGAAGTGACCTGTCCGTGACGGTGAGCCACAAGCTGATCGCCGTGGCGGTGGTTTGTGGCGCGGTCGTGGCCGGGGTCGTGGTGGGGCTGCTCCTGGTGGCCCCCTCCGGCTCCGACCCGGCCGCGTCGAGCACCGGCACGCCCACTCCACCGCCGGTGTCGTCCCGTCCGGTTCCGGTGGATCCGGACGTGGCCGCGGTCGAGGTGGTCGGCAAGGCGATCGCCGCGGCCATCGTCAACCACGACGCGACGGCGTTCGGGAAACTCACCTGCGTCCAGCAGTCGTCGGCCGATCTGGCCGAGCTCGGCCGGAAATGGGCGGCGGCGGGCAAGGTGACCGCGACCGTCCCGGATCCGCCGGTGGTCAGCGGCGACTCCGCCACGGTGACCGTCCACGTCGAAGGCGTGGGCGGCCAGAAGGACACGCCGTTCCCGCTCAAGAAGCACGACGGCAAGTGGTGCGTGCCCTGACGTCGTGAGTGGCGTTTCGGGTTATTGAGGGGTTAGGCAAATGTGGCGTGCTGCGCGCTGGAGGCCCGGCCTGCCGGACTGATCGCGACCCCACTGTCCGCAAGGGACACAAAGACACCCCCGCGTGCCCGATTTGGGTGCTTTGCGTGGGGGTCGTGAGTGGCAATGATCATTCTAACCGTCTGTCCTGTTTCAGGACCTCACGGACAGATGTGTTTCAGGACATGTCGGACAGTTTTGGGTTGGTCAGTGGTTGGTAGCGTATTGCTCT
>NZ_JBWKEA010000032.1:0-47334 GCF_056435685.1 Amycolatopsis sp. NPDC043885 | reverse complement strand
TTCATCGTTCGACTTGCATGTGTTAAGCACGCCGCCAGCGTTCGTCCTGAGCCAGGATCAAACTCTCCAACAATGTCAAATTTGATCGAGGCAATCTAATGCTCTCAAAGGAACCCCAAAACGAGGTTCAAAAAACATAAGCTCTACTGGCTTAGTTCACTAGCACACTGTTGAGTTCTCAAGCAACACGCTTTGTTTCAAAGCGATATTCACAAGCTTTTGGTCGAGCATGCCGAATCCTACGCTGTTAGCCGTAGGGGGTCGGCGGCCGCTCGTGGGCCGACGCTGAACATTACCTGGTCCGGTTCGCGGTGTCAACCCGCTCGGCCCTGGCGCCTGGCCTCGGGGCTTTCGGCCCCGGTGGCCCGGTGTTCCTGGCGACGAAGAGAAGATTACATGCCCCGGAACCCCCTGAAAACAGGGGGGTCACTTAACGACATCGCCGCAGGTCAGCCGGTATGAACCCCCGTCATCCGACGGTCTTCAGGAAGTGGGGCGGCTTGCGGGCGGGCGCGACGCGTTCGAAGTCGGCTGCGTAGGCGAGCACTCGGGCGTCCGTCCACTGCCCCGCCATGAACGAGACACCGACCGGGAGCTCGCCGACGAATCCGGCGGGCACCGTCACCGCGGGGTAGCCCGAGACCGCGGCCGGCGTCGATGACGGGATCACGTCGTTGTCGCCGGTCTTGCAGTCGGTCTTCCAGGCGGGCGGGTTCGTGGGCGCGGCGAGCGCGTCGAGGCGGTGCTTGGCGAGGGTCTCGTCGATCGAGCGTTTCGCCAGATCGGTGAGCTCGCGGCGCATGGCCTGGTAGCCGGGATCGGACGGGCCGGGTGCGGCGAGCGCCTGTTCGAAGAGTTCCTGCCCTGCGAAGCACGTCTGCTCCAGCGGGTCGGAGCGGTTGTAGTCGATGAGCGCGGCGAGGTCGCGCGGGCCTTCGGGGCGCGTGGCCAGATAGCGATCGATGTCCCGGTGGAACTCGGTGAGCAGCGCCGGGAACTCCAGTTCACCGAGCCTGGCCTGGTACGGCGGCGTCACCTCGACGACTTCGGCACCGGCCTTGACCAGCGAATTCCTGGTCCTCGTCATGACGGCGTCAACATCCGGGCCGAGGACGGGCAGGCGCCAGAGACCGATCCGGGAACCCTTCAGCACGCCGGGCCGGAGGTGCGCGGCGTAGTCGGCCGGCTGATTCGGCGGGTACGCGCCGGTGGCCGGGTCGCTCGGGTCACGGCCCTGCAGAGCGGACAGGGTGAGCGCGACGTCGACGACGTGCCTGGCCATCGGGCCGGCGGTGTCCTGTTCGGCCGAGATCGGCACCACGCCGGTGCGGCTGACCAGGCCGAGGCTCGGTTTGTGGCCCACCGTCGCGGTCATCCCGGCCGGGCAGACGATCGAGCCGTCGGTCTCACTGCCGATGGCGACCTGGGCGAGTGACGCGGCGACACCCGCGGCGGATCCGGCGGACGACCCACACGGGTTGCGGTCGAGCACATACGGGTTGTTCGTCTGCCCGCCGACGCCCGACCACCCGGAAGTCGGTTTGGCGGCGCGGAAGTTCGCCCACTCGGACAAGTTCGCCTTGCCGAGGACGACCGCGCCCGCGTCACGCAGACGGCGGATCAGGGTCGCGTCCTTCGCGGGCTTGCCGCGCAGCGCGCGCGACCCCGCCGTCGTCTGCATGGAGCGGGTGTCGACGTTGTCCTTCACCAAGACGGGGATGCCGTCCAGCGGTCCGCGGGTCTTGCCGGCGCGACGCCGGACGTCGCTCTCCGCGGCTTGCGCGACCGCGGCCGGATTGACCGCGATGACCGCGTTCACCTTCCGGTCGAGCTTGTGGATGCGATCGAGATAAGCCGAGGTCAGACCGACCGCGGTCAGCCGTCCGGAGGACATCCGGGCCTGGAGCGCGGGGATGTCGGCGGCGTCGAGATCGAGTGGTTTTCCGGCGGCGGAGGCCGCTGGTGCGGCACCTGCCGCGATGGTCGCGGCGACCAACGTCGTCAGAACTCCGAACACCGGCCGCCGCACCATCAGGTCTCCTTCGTCTAGAGAACCGGAAGCAGGGTCCGCAGCTCGTACGGGGTCACCGCGCTGCGGTAGTTATCCCATTCAACACGTTTGTTGCGAAGGAAGAAGTCGTAAACGTGCTCTCCGAGTGCTTCGGGCAGAAGTTCCGATTTTTCCATCTCCGCCAGCGCCTCCCCGAGGTTCTGCGGGAGCTGGGCATACCCGGCCGCGCGGCGCTCGGCGTCCGACAGCTGCCAGATGTTGTCCTCGGCGGGGGGCGGGAGCTCGTACCCCTTCTCGATGCCCTTGAGACCGGCGGCCAGGATGACCGAGTACGCCAGATAGGGGTTGCACGCGGAGTCGAGCGTGCGGATCTCCACGCGGCGTGACGACGCCTTGCCCGGCGAGTACATCGGCACCCTGACCAGCGCGGAGCGGTTGGCACGGCCCCACGAAACGGTCGTCGGGGCCTCGCTGCCACTGATCAGCCGCTTGTAGGAGTTCACCCACTGGTTGGTGACCGCGGAGATCTCCTTCGCGTGGTGCAACAGTCCCGCCACGAAAGCTTTACCGGTCGCCGACAACTCGTACGGGTCTTCGGCGTCGTAGAAGGCGTTGCGGTCACCCTCGAACAGGCTCACGTGGGTGTGCATCCCGGAACCCGGCTGGTCGGTGAACGGCTTCGGCATGAAAGTCGCGCGGACGCCCTGCGTGAGCGCGACCTCCTTGACGACGTAGCGGAAGGTCATCACGTTGTCGGCCATGGTCAGCGCGTCGGCGTACCGGAGGTCGATCTCCTGCTGACCGGGCGCCCCCTCGTGGTGGCTGAACTCGACCGAGATCCCCATCGCCTCGAGCGTCTCGATGGCGTGGCGGCGGAAGTGCGTCGCCGTGGCGTGGCTGGCCTGGTCGAAGTAGCCGCCGTTGTCCGCGGGCTCGGGCTCGCTCCCGTCGTCCGGCAGGCTGGCGAGCAGGAAGAACTCGATCTCGGGGTGGACGTAGCAGGTGAAACCCGCTTCGCCCGCCTTCGAGAGCTGCCTGCGCAGGACGTGCCGGGGATCTGCCCAGGACGGGGAGCCGTCCGGCATCGCGATGTCGCAGAACATGCGCGCCGAGTACGGGCCGCCGTCCGGGGTCTCCCACGGGAGGACCTGGAACGTGGCCGGGTCGGGCTTCGCGACCATGTCGGACTCGTAGACCCGGGCGAATCCTTCGATGGCCGATCCGTCGAAGCCGATCCCCTCGCTGAAGGCGCCCTCGAGTTCGGCGGGCGCCACCGCGACGGACTTGAGAAACCCCAGCACATCCGTGAACCAGAGCCTGACGAAACGGATGTCGCGCTCTTCCAAGGTACGGAGCACGAACTCCTGCTGGCGATCCATGGCCGCACCCTAACGAGAACGTGTTAACGACATGTTTCGCGACGCGCCGATCGACCGGAAGTGGTGGATCACCCCACGAGCACCGGTTCGGGTTTGGCCGCCTTGGTGATCGCCAGCGAAGCGACCGAAGCGATCACGGCGAGGCTCGCCGCGATGTACCACGCGAGCGCGTAGCTGCCCGATGAATCGCGGATCGCGCCCGCGCCGAAGGCCGCGAGACCGGCCCCGAGCTGGTGGCTGGCGAAGACCCAGCCGAAGACGATCGGCCCGGCGGCGCCGTATTGCCGGACACAGAGCGCGACCGTGGGCGGAACCGTCGCCACCCAGTCGAGGCCGTAGAAGATGATGAACGCCCACATGCTCGGTTCCACCGTTCCGCTCAGCAGTTGCGGGAGCAGGGCGAGCGAAACGCCGCGAAGGGCGTAGTAGACGCCGAGGAGGATCCGCGGATCGACGCGGTCGGTGAGCCAGCCGGAGGCGATCGTGCCGACGACGTCGAAGATCCCGACGAGGGCGAGCAGTCCGGCGGCAGTCGTCTGCGGCATGCCGTGGTCGTGCGCAGCAGGCACGAAGTGGGTGCTGACCAGGCCGTTCGTCGTTGCGCCGCAGATCGCGAAGCCGACGGCGAGCAGCCAGAACGTCCTCGTGCGCGCCGCCGATCCGAGTACCGACAGCGCGCGGCGAACGGAACCGCCCGTGCGGGCGACAGGAGCGGCTTCGCCAGGCTGCGCGCCATAAGCGGTCGTTCCGACGTCGGACGGGTGATCGCGAACCACCAGGAGAACGACGGGCACGACGGCCAGTGCGGCGATGGCGATGACGAGCGATGCCGTCCGCCAGCCCTCGTCGACGGCGAGGTTCGCCACGATCGGGAGGAAGATCAGCTGGCCGGTGGCGCCTGCCGCGGTGAGGACCCCGGTGACGACGCCGCGACTGCGGACGAACCAGCGGGCGGCGACCGTCGCGGCGAAACTCATCGCCATCGAGCCGGTGCCTACGCCGACCAGGACGCCCCAGCAGAGGATGAGCTGCCAGCTCGCGTTCATGAACACCGTGCCGCCCGCGCCGATCGCGACGACGAACAACGCCGTCGAGGCGACACGTCGCATGCCGAAGCGCTCCATGAGAGCTGCGGCGAAGGGTGCGAAGAGGCCGTAGAGGACGAGGTTCACGGAGACGGCCGACGCGATCGTCGCGCGCGACCAGCCGAACTCGTTGTGAAGCGGGTCGATGAGCACGCCGGGAGCCGCGCGGAAACCGGCGGCGGCGAGCAGGGCGATGAATGCGGCGGCGGCGACGAACCACGCGCGGTGGAGCCGGGTCTCGGATTGCACGGGTACAGCGTCATGGGCGGCGGCGCCCGGCGAAACCGGCCGGAAGGACACTGTGCGAAAGATTCGGGCCAAGCCATAGGCTTTGCTCATGCGCTGCCGTCTCCTCGTGCCGGCGCTGCTGCTCACGATCGGGCTCATCGGCGGCTGCGCGGGGTCTCCCCCGCTGCCGCCTGCCCAGGACTACGTGAGCGCGGCGGCCGAGTCCCTCGTCTCGTTGCGCAGCGTGCGGTTCACTCTCGGGGTGAACGGCGTCGTCACCGGCCTGCCGGTGCGCGGGCTCGACGGCGACGTCAGCCTGGATGGTGGCGCGGTCGGTAATGCCGATCTGCAGGACGACTTCGAACGAGTGAAGGTCAAGTACCGGCTGTCGGGCTCGGAGATCACCCTCAGCGGGCCTCGCGGGGAGCGCGTGATTCCGGCTTCGGAGCCGTACACGCCTGAAGCGATGCTCGGGCCTGAAGGCGGGCTTCGACGGCTGCTGACCGGGGCGACCGAGCTGCGGGGTGAGCGGTGGGAGCGGGTGCAGGACACCGAGTCGTTCCGGATCGCGGCGAAGGTGCCGGCCGCGGTGATCGGCGGGATCGTGCCGGAGATCAAGTCGGACGTGTTCGTGAAGCTGTGGATTTCGCAGGACGAGCCGCGGCGGCTGGTGCGGGTGTGGCTGCAGGTGCCGCCGACGAGGCCGGAGGAGTTCGCGGTGATGCTGGAACTGGCGTTGACCAGGCATAACGCGGTGGTCGTCGGGGCAGGGCGGTAGCAAAGGTCCCTTGCTCCCCCGCTAGGAGCAGCGGGTGTCCGGAGCGGGTAGTGCGCCGTCGATCAGGTAGGCGATGCCGGCCTTGTCGACGCACTCGTTCCCGTCGAGGAACACGGTGTGCTGCGCTCCCTCGAACGTGAGCAATGCTCCCTTGAGGTCCCGCGCGAGGTTCACCCCGGACGCGTACGGGGTCGCGGGGTCGTCCGTGGTCGAGATGACCAAGGGCTTCGGCAAGCCGTCGACGTCCGGCTTGTGCACCTCCGAAGTGGCGGGCACGGGCCACACAGAACAGATGTCGAGCTCGCTCATGTCCGGGGTGCCGCCGGCGAGGAACGGCGCGCCATGGAGCATCCGCTGGTGGGCGCCTTCGATGACACGCCTGTCGGCGATCCGCGTGCTGTCGACGCAGCGGACCGCGAAATACACGTCGAGGATGCCGGTGTACCGGCCGTCCGTCTCGCGGCCGTAGTAGTTGTCCGCGAGCGCGACCAGGGTTTTGCCGCTCCCCCGTTTCAGCTCGGCGAGCCCGTCGTTGAGGAACTTCCACGCGTCCTGCGAGTACAGCGCGGCACTGGTCCCGGTGATGGCGTCCTCGAACGACAGCTTGCGGGACCCCGCGGGCACCGGTTCGGTGATCAGAGGCCGCACCAGGTCCTGGAACGCCTTCGTCACCGCGCCCGCGTCCCGGCCGAGCGCGCACTCCGCGCGAGCGGCGCACCACTTGCCGAATTCGGCGAACGTGTTCTGGAAGCCGGCCATCTGCGTGACCAGCGACTCGGCGGTGTCGAGTTCGGGGTCGACCGCGCCGTCGAGGAGCAGCGCCCGAACCTTGTCCGGATAGGCCTCGGCGTAGGCGGTCCCGATCTGCGTTCCGTAGGAAAAGCCCAGGTAGCTGAGCTTCTCGTCGCCGAGGGCCGAACGCAGGACGTCGAGATCGCGGACGACGTCCCTGGTCCCGATATTGGCGAGCAGCTCTTTGCCGTGCTTCGTGCGCTCGGCGCACTTCGCGGCGTACGTCTTGGCGTCGGAGAGTTGCTTCGCGATCCCGCTGGGTGTCGAGTCGCTTTCCGAATCCTCCGCACGGTCCGCGTCGCGTTCGGCATCGGTGAGGCAGACGAGTTTCGGTTCGCTGGTCCCCACCCCACGCGGATCGAAGCCGACGATGTCGAAACGTTCGGCCAGCGCCGCCGCGGGCCGGGACTTCGCGATCCGCGCCGCGGCCGAGACGCCTGAGCCACCGGGGCCACCCGGGTTGAGCACGAGCGAGCCGATCCGCCGGCCGGTGTTCTTCGTCTTGTGCCGGAGGACGCCGATCGAGATCGTCTCGCGGTCCGGCTTCAGGTAGTCGAGCGGCACGGTGAGCTTCGCGCAGTCGAACGCCTTGTCTGTGAAGGACGCGCACGCTTCCCACGCGAGCTTCTGCTCGGCGAACTTCTCGAGCGCCTTCGGGTCCGGAGTGGGTGACGCCGTGGTGGTCGGGGACGCCGGCGGCGCCGACTGTGGCTGCTGTGTCGTGCACGAGGCGACGAGCAAGGCAGCAACGAGCACGGCCGGGACGCGGCGAAGGCTCATCTCGCGATCTTCGCAGCGTCCCGGCCGCTCAGGGGCCTTAGCGCCGAACTCGTTACTTGGCGGCGCAGCGCGTGCCCTCGTCCGGCAGGGCGCCGTTCACCAGGTAATCGATGCCGATCTGGTCGACGCACGACACGCCCTGGAGGAACACGGTGTGCTGGTTGCCCTCGAACGTGAGCAAAGCTCCCTTGATCGCTTTCGCCAGGTTGACGCCCGCCTGGTAGGGGGTCGCGGGGTCGTTCGTCGTCGAGATGACCAGCGTCTTCGGCAGCCCTTCGACGTTCGGCTGGTGCGGCTCGGACGTGTTCGGCACCGGCCAGAAGGCGCAGGCGTCACGCGCGGAACCGTCCGGCTTGCCGTCGTCGAGGAACGGCGCCGCCTCCGCGTACCGCTTCTGCGCGTCGAGGATCTTCGCCGGATCGGTGACCCGCGGGTCGTCGACGCAGCGAATCGCGACGAACGCGTCCTGCGTCGTCCCGTAACGGCCGTCGGCGCCGCGTTCGTTGTAGAGATCGGCCAGTTTCTCCAGGCCGTCGCCGCGCTGGCGCTTCAGGTCGTTGAGCGCGGTGTTCAGCGGTTCCCAGAGATCTTCCTGGTAGAGGGCCTGTATCACGCCTGTCGTCGCGTCCTCGTACGACAGTTTTCGGCCATCGCTGACCGGCACCGGGAAATCGATCAGCGGGCGCACCAGATCCTGGAACGCCTTCGTCACGCCGGCGGCGTCGCGCCCGAGGGCACAGTCCTCACGCGCGGCGCACCAGTTCGAGAACTCCCCGAACGCCTTGCCGAAGCCCTGCCCCTGCGCGACCAGCGACTCCACCGCGTCCTGCTCCGGGTCGACGGCTCCGTCGAGCACCAAGGCGCGTACGTTCGCCGGGAACGCCTCGGCGTAGGCGGACCCGATCCGCGTCCCGTAGGAGTAGCCGAGGTAACTCAGCTTCGGCTCGCCGAGGACCGAGCGCAGGATGTCCATGTCCTTGACGACGTCACGCGTGCCCAGGTTCGCGAGCATCGCGGCGCCGTGTTCGGTCCGCCCGGCGCACTTCGCCGCGAAATCCTGGGACTCGGTCTCCTGCTTTTTCACTCCCTCGGGTGAGCCGTCGGTCTCGCTGTCGTCCGCGCGGTCCGCGTCGCGTTCGGCGTCGGTCAGGCAGCGGACCTGCGGCTGGCTCGCGCCGATGCCGCGCGGGTCGAAACCGACCACGTCGAAGCGTTTGCCCAGCTCGTTCGTCGCCGTCCGGGAGGCGAGACCGGCCGCGGCCTGCATCCCGGAGGCGCCGGGTCCGCCCGGGTTGACCACGAGCGCCCCAATCCTTTCGTCGGTATCCAGCGCCTTCCGGCGCAGCAGGCCGAGCGTGATCGAGTCGCCTTCGGGCTTCGCGTAGTCGAGCGGGACGGTGAGCCGGGCGCACTGTGCGTCCTTCACTCGAAACGCCGCTTTCGCGTCATCAGATGTCGCGTAGGGTGCACAGTCGGCCCAGGTCAGGCTCTGTCCGTAGAACTTCTCGAGTCCGGCGGGCACCGGTCCGGTCGGAGCGTGCGACTCGGTGGCCGGAGGCGGCGGCTGGGTTCTACCCTCTCCCGACGAGCACGCGACGACGGTGACGGCAAACAGGCCGGACAGCGTGATCGCGGCGAATCGACGGGCACGGGACCTGGCGCTGACATGAGTGGACACGGTTGGATCGTGCCATCGGCCGTGGAACTCGGCCGCACCACCACTGCGTTGGTGGTACGGGTGCGGACGGCAGTAGAACAGACGGGAGCACAGGGGTGGCAGCACTGATCAGCCGGGTGGGCAAGAAGCTGCGCCGGATCATCCAGCGGCCGGGCAGCGTCGAGCTGACCCGCTACGAAGCGCTGCTGCCGGGCATCGAGAAGCTCGAGCCCGAGTTGGAGAAGCTTTCCGACGAGGAGCTGACAGAGCGGGCCGGCAAGCTTCGGGACGCGGCTTCCTTCGGCAACGACCAGCTGATCGAGGTCTGCGCGCTCGGTCGCGAGGCCGCGCGGCGGGCGCTCGGCGAGCGTGCCTTCGACGTCCAGCTGCTGGGCACGATGGGCCTGCTCAGCGGGCATATCGTGCAGATGGAGACCGGTGAGGGCAAGACGCTGGCGGGCGCGCTGGCGGGCGCCGGGTACGCCCTGCGAGGGAAGCACGTCCACGTCGTCACGGTGAACGACTACCTCGCCCGCCGCGACGCGGAGTGGATGGGCCCGATCTACGACTTGCTCGGTGTCTCCGTCGGCTGGGTCGAGCCCGCGCACTCCCGCGACGAGCGCCGCGAGGCGTACGCGAAGGAGGTCACGTACGGCGCCGTCAGCGAGATCGGCTTCGACGTGCTGCGCGACCGGCTGGTGACCCGCGAGGAGGACCTGGTCCAGCGCGAGCCGGAAGTCGCGATCGTTGACGAGGCGGACTCCGTGCTGGTCGACGAGGCCCGCGTGCCGCTGGTGATGGCGGGGTCGATCGACCACACCGACGCCGACGAAGAGGTCGCGAACATCGTCCGGCGGCTGCGGCTCGGGCTGCACTACGAGACCGACGCCGACGGCCGCAACGCCTGGCTGACCAAGGCGGGCGCTTCGGTGGTCGAGAAGGCCCTCGGCGACGACATCAACCTCTACGACGAGACGGGTTCGGACAGGCTGCCCGCGGTGAACGTGGCGCTGCACGCGCACGCGCTGCTCACCCGCGACGTCGACTACCTCGTGCGCGACGGGAAGGTGCAGCTCATCAACGCCGCGCGCGGCCGCGTCGCCGAACTGCAGCGCTGGCCGGACGGCCTCCAGGCCGCCGTCGAGGCGAAAGAGCAGGTCAAGGCGACCGACCGCGGCGAGATCCTCGACTCGATCACCGTGCAGGCCCTGCTCGCGCGGTACCCGGAGGTCGCGGGGATGACCGGTACCGCGGTCGCGGTCGCCGAGCAGCTGCGCGAGTTCTACAAGCTCGAGGTCGCGGTCATCCCGCCGAACACGCCGAACATCCGTGAGGACCAGGAGGACCGGATCTTCGGATCGCCGTCGCAGAAGCTGCGCGCGATCGAAGAGGAGATCCGGCGGGTGCACGAGACCGGGCGGCCGATCCTCGTCGGCACCCAGGACGTCGCCGAATCCGAAGAGCTGGCCGAGAAGCTGGCGAAGGTCGACCTCGAATGCGTCGTGCTCAACGCGCGAAACGACGCCGAGGAAGCCGCGATCATCGCCGACGCCGGCAAGAAGGGCGCGGTCACCGTCTCAACGCAGATGGCGGGCCGGGGTACCGACATCCGGCTGGGCGGCAAGGACGGCGAAGGCCGCGACGAGGTCGTCGAGCTGGGCGGCCTGCACGTGATCGGCACCGCGCGCTACCCGTCGAGCAGGCTGGACGGCCAGCTGCGCGGCCGGTCCGGGCGACAGGGCGACCCGGGCAGCGCGGTGTTCTTCGCCAGTCTGAACGACGAGCTCGTGCTGTCGAACGCGCCGGACATCCCCGAGGGCATCAGCTCAGACGTGGGCAGCGGCGAGATCGTCGACCCGGCGGCGCTGCGGCAGATCAACCACGCGCAGCGTGTCGCCGAGGGCGTCGACCTGGAGATCCACCGGAACACGTGGCGCTACACGCGGCTGATCGAGCGGCAGCGCGGCGAGCTGCTGGAGCACCGGGACAAGGTGCTGCGGACAGCGCACGCCGCGGAGGTGCTGGAGAAGGCGCACCCGGAGAAGTTCAAGGAGCTTTCGGAGGCCGTCGACGACGAGGCCCGCGTCGAGCAGCTGTGCCGTGAGGTGCTGCTGTTCCACATCGACCAGCTGTGGTCCGACCACCTGGCGTTCCTGACCGACGTGCGAGAGAGCATCCACCTGCGGGCGCTGGCGCGGGAGACGCCGATCGACGAGTTCCACCGCGCGGCGATCCCCGAGTTCCACAAGATCATCCCGGAGGCGGCCGAGCGGGCGGCGAAGACGCTCGAGGAAGCCGAGATCACCGAGAACGGGATCGACCTCGGCGACGCGGGCGTGCGGCGGGCGAACACGACGTGGACCTACCTGGTGCACGACAACCCGTTCGACTCCGACTTCGAGCAGACCATCAAGAAGGTGCGGAGCATGATCAAGCGCAAGTAGCGCGCGGGGAGCGGGGGACTTTGCTGTCACTCTCTTTTGGAGAGCGACAGCAAAGGTCCCCCGCTCTCTTTCCGCACCGGCCGGACCCAGGTGGGCGATTCGGCACATCCGGTCGTCCCCGCGGACGCCAGTGGGTGAGAATGTCGGCATGCCGCAACTGCGCATCGCACTGGCCCAGGTCAACACCACCGTCGGGGACCTCGAAGGCAACGCCGAGCTCACCGTCGAGTGGACTCGCAAAGCCGCCGAAGCAGGCGCCCACGTCGTCGTCTTCCCGGAGATGTCCCTCACCGGCTACCCCGTCGAGGACCTCTCCCTCCGCCCGACCTTCGCCTCCGCCTCGAAGCAGATGGTCGAAGCGCTCGCCAAGCGGCTCGAAGACGCCGGATGCGGCGAGGTCCTCACCTACATCGGGTACCTCGATCTGGACGAGGCTGGCCCGCGTGACGCGGCGGCCGCGCTGTACCGCGGCGAAGTGGTCGCCCGCCAGTTCAAGCACCACCTGCCCAACTACGGCGTCTTCGACGAGCACCGCTGGTTCAAGCCGGGCCACGACCTCGAGGTCGTCCGCTTCCACGGCGTCGACGTCGGCATGGTGATCTGCGAGGACGTCTGGCAGGACGGCGGCCCGATCTCCGCACTCGGCAAGGCCGGAGTGGACCTCGTGGTCGCTCCCAACGCTTCGCCCTACGAGCGGGCGAAGGACGACATCCGCCTGCCGCTGATCGCGCGCCGCGCGGCCGAGGCCGGGGCGCCGCTGGTGTACACGAACCAGGTCGGCGGCCAGGACGACCTCGTCTTCGACGGCGACTCGATCGTGGTCGGCGCGGACGGACGACTGCTGGCTCGCGCTCCGCAGTTCGTCGAGCACTTGCTCGTCGTCGACACGGACCTCGTCGCCGGCGGGCACACCGCCGAAGGCGAGTTCGAAGGCCTGCGGGTGAAGCGCCGAGTGCTCAGCGAGGAGCCGGTTCCGGCGTACACCCCGCGCACCGAGTCCGCGATCAGCGAGCCGCTGTCGGACGAAGCCGAGGTGTGGCACGCGTTGGTCGTCGGCCTGCGCGACTACGTGCACAAGAACGGCTTCTCGTCGGTGACGTTCGGCTTCTCGGGCGGCATCGACTCCGCGGTCGTGGCGGCGCTGGCCGCCGACGCGCTGGGCGGAGACAACGTCTATGGCGTTTCGATGCCTTCGGAGTACTCCTCGGAGCACTCGAAGGGCGACGCCGAAGACCTCGCCCGCCGGATCGGCGCGCACTATCGCGTCGAGCCGATCGCGGACATGGTCAAGGTCTACGTGGAGCAGCTTCAGCTGACCGGCCTCGCCGAGGAGAACATCCAGGCCCGCGTTCGCGGCATGTTGCTGATGGCCCTGTCCAACCAGGACGGTCACCTGGTACTCGCCACCGGCAACAAGACCGAGCTCGCCGTCGGCTACTCGACGATCTACGGCGACGCCGTCGGAGCCTTCGCGCCGATCAAGGACCTGTTCAAGACGCACGTCTGGCACCTGGCCAAGTGGCGCAACGCCGAAGCCGAAAAGAACGGCGAAACCCCGCCGATCCCGGAGAACTCGATCACCAAACCGCCGTCGGCCGAGCTGCGGCCCGGTCAGCTGGACAGCGACTCGCTGCCCGACTACCTGATGCTCGACGACATCCTCGACGACTACATCGAGGGCGACCGCGGCTATGTCGACCTGGTCGACGCGGGCTTCGAGCCGGAGACCATCGACCGTGTGGTGCGGATGGTCGACAAGGCCGAATACAAGCGCCGCCAGTACCCGCCGGGCACCAAGATCACCTTCAAGGCGTTCGGGCGGGACCGGCGGCTGCCGATGACCAACGGCTGGCGAGAGGGCACCGTCGTGACCCCCTCAGTTCAGCGCGACCTGCTTCCCCGCTGAGTTCGTCAGCACGGCCACCAGGCCGGGCTTCTTGTCACGCCGGACGAGCATGTCCATCCCGAGCGCGCGGACCGCGGATTCGACCGCGGCGGGCTCGGGGTGGACGCCGGTGACCATGAGCAGCGGGATCGACGGGAGTCCCCGCGTCGTCGGATGCGGGGTGCTCCCCCAGTCGATGAGGAAGGGCGCGAGCCCATCGAGACCGCCTGCGCCGGTGAGACGCCAAGTCAGCAGTTCGCCGTCGTCGGTGGTCCGCGACATCTCGGACGCTTCGCCCGGGTCGTAACCGCGTCGGCGTGCTTCCGCGATCGCCTCGTCGATGCCGTCCGCACGCGCGGCCCAGGTGATCAGGGCGGGAGCGGTCAGCTCGTTGATGCCGAACGGACGCGGCCCGATGTGCTCGGGTTGATCCGGGTCGGGGCCGACCACCTCGAGGTAGGCACCGGCGCCCAGGTCGGCCAGGTAGTTGGCCGTACCGAACCCGACATGCTTTCCGCCGCGTACCGGCGTGACACCGGTCAGCTCGGCGACGCGCGCGACGGCCTCTTCGAGATCCGGCCCGGCGTAGACGAGGTGGTCAAGCACGAGGTCGCTCATGTGCATACTCCTACCGCAGCCACGGCTTCGGCGGCACCGCGGCATGGCCGTCGATCCGAAACTGTCGTACCGCTCTCGTACCCTGGACATATGACGGCACCGGGCTACTCCGTGTTCGGCACCGCGATCGGCCACTGCGGCATCGCGTGGAGCGAACGCGGGGTCGTCGCGGTCCAGCTCCCCGAGGGCAGTGAAGAGAAGACGAGGGCGCGACTGACCGCGCGCCTTCCCGAGGCGACCGAATCCACACCGCCGGGCGAGATCCAGCGCGCGATCGACGGGATCGTCTCGTTGATGGACGGCAAGCGCACGGACCTCGCCGGCGTCGGCCTCGACTACGAAGGAGTACCGGACTTCCACCACCGGGTCTACGAATTCATCCGCACCATCCCCGCGGGCAAGACGCTGACCTACGGCGACATCGCGAACATCCTCGGTATGCCCGGCGGCGCGCAGGCCGTGGGGCAGGCCATGGGCCGGAACCCGTTCCCGATCATCGTGCCGTGCCACCGCGTGCTCGCCGCGGGTGGCAAGGACGGCGGCTTCTCCGCGCGCGGAGGGGTCGCCACCAAGCGCCGGATGCTGGTCATCGAAGGCGCTTTGGCGGACGAACCGACGTTGTTCTAGCTGTTTTGAGCCGGTGACCAGGGCTTGAGCCAGGGCGTTTCCGGCCAGCCTTCCGCGGCGGCCATCAGCGGGATCGCCGTCGCGCCGTCGATGTGCTCGCGGATGATGTCGGCGTGCCCGGCGTGGCGCGCGGTCTCTTCGATGAGGTGGAGCAGCACCCAGCGGACCGACCACGCGTCGACATCCTGCGGGTACCAGGGCACGCCCTTCGGCACCAGGACCGGCTGGCCGAGGTCGGCGATGCCGGCGATGACGTCCGAAGTGCGGCGAGCGACCTCGTCGTAGCGCGCGAGGACGCTTTCGACCGTCTCTTCCGTCGTCATCACGTACCCGGCTTCGTACTCCTTCATCGCTTCGTCCATCGACTTCGAGGGCTTCTGGAGAAGGATGTCGATCCAGCCGTCTTCCGTGAAAGCGGTGTGCTTGATCAGGCCGCCGACGCTCAGTGAGCTTCTGGTCGGGACGGCTCTGGCCTGTTCTTCGGTGAGGCCGTGCGCCGCGATCCGCAGAACGTGGCGCTGCTGCTCAAGGTAGGCGAGGAGACCTTCGCGTTCGTCGGCGACCGGGGGAACGTTTCCAGCCATGGCGGCTCCTTCCGTTGGGAAGGGGATCATGACATCCGGCACCGGCTTCTTGCGGCGATTCGGCCCGGAAGAGAGCAAGGGACCTCTGCTACCACTTCTCTCGACGTTGAGAGAAGTGGTAGCAAAGGTCCCTTGCTCCCCCGCTACCCCTGCGGCCGGACGAACGGGAACAGCACCGTCTGCCTGATCGACGCCCCGGTCAGCATCATCAGCAGCCGGTCGACGCCGATGCCGAGCCCGCCGGTCGGCGGCATGCCGTGTTCGAGCGCGAGCAGGAAGTCCTCGTCCAGCTCCATCGCCTCGACGTCCCCGCTCGCCGCGCGCAGCGACTGGGCCTCCAGCCGCCGCCGCTGTTCGAGCGGGTCGGTCAGCTCTGTGTAGGCCGTGCCGACCTCGGAGCCGAACGCGATCAGGTCCCAGCGCTCGGCCAACCGCGGGTCCACGCGATGTTGCCGGGTCAGCGGCGAGACGTCGGTCGGGTAGTCGGTATAGAACGTCGGCAGCACGGTCGCGCCTTCGACCAAGTGCTCGTGGGCCTTCAGCACGAGGTCGCCGTGCCCGGCCTCCTCGTTCACCGGCACTCCCGCCGCGCGGCAGAACCGCTGCAGTTCGGCGACCGAGGTGCTCGCGTCGATCTTCTCTCCCAGCGCCGCCGAGACGGCTTCGTGCACCGGGATCACCGGCCAGTCACCGGAGATGTCGTACTCGACGACCGTCCCGTCCGGCCCCGGACGGCGAACGACCTGCGCGCCGTACGCGGCTTCCGCGGCGCACTGCACTAGTTCCCGCGTCAGCGTCCGCATCGTGTTGTAGTCGGCGTACGCCTGGTACGCCTCCAGCATGGTGAATTCGGGGTTGTGCGTCGCGTCGACGCCTTCGTTGCGGAAGTTCCGGTTCAGTTCGAAAACGCGCTCGACGCCGGCCACGCACAGCCGCTTCAGGTACAGCTCGGGCGCGATCCGCAGGTACATCCGCATGTCGTAGGCGTTGATATGCGTGATGAACGGGCGGGCGTTGGCGCCGCCGTGGACCGTCTGCAGCATCGGCGTCTCGACTTCGAGGTAATCGCCCTGGTGCAGCCTTTCCCGCACGGCACGCACCACGGTCGAGCGCATTCGCAGCATCGCCGTCGAATCCGGGTTCACCGCGAGGTCCAGGTAACGCTGCCGCACCCGCGTCTCGGGGTCGGTGAGGCCCTTTCGCTTGTCCGGCAACGGATGCAGGCTCTTCGCCGTGACGGTCCATTCGTCGACGAGCACGGAAAGCTCACCGCGCCGCGACGTCACGACCTGCCCGCTCACACCGACGTGGTCGCCGAGGTCGACACCTCGCCGCCAGCCCCCGGGATCGAGCACGGAAGCGTCGAGCATCAGCTGGATCTCACCGCTGAAATCCTTGACCCGGGCGAAACACAGCCCGCCGAGATTACGCATCGCGAGCACCCGGCCCGCGACCCGGACCCGATGACCGGTGTGGGTGTCCGGGCTCAGATCACCGAACTTCGAGACGACGTCGCCGAGCAGGTCCTCCCGGGCGAAACCGACCGGATAGGGGTCGATCCCGGCTTCCCGCAAGCGATCCAGCTTCGCCATCCGCACCCGGACCTGGTCGGGGCGTCGCACCTGATTCGGCGCGGGAGTGGCGGCGTTCGCTTCGATGTTGTGGACCTCGGCGACGAATTCGTCGGTGACGGTCTCCAGTTTCAGCGCTCGCCCCGACCGTCCTGTCGGGACGAATCCTTCGAGCGCGCCTGCGACGATGCCGACCCTCGGCAGCCGTCGAGCCGAGGAATAGCACAGGAAACGCGGCTCCCAGTCGGGACCGTACTTGGCGTTGGACCGGTAGAGCGATTCCAACTGGAAGAAGCGCGACGCCATGCTGAGGACACCGCGCCATGCGCGCAGCACCGGGCCCGCGCCGATCCGCTCGCCCTCGGAGAAGACCGCGCGGAACATCGCGAAGTTCAGCGAAATCCGTTGTGCGCCAAGGTGTGAGCTCGCCGCGACGACCTCCGCGACCATGAATTCGTTGAGGCCGTTTTCGGCGTCGCGGTCGCGTCGCATCAGGTCGAGGGACAGGCCGCGACGGCCCCACGGCACGAACGACAGCATGCCGCGAAGTTCGCCCTTGGCGTCGTACGCCTCCACCATCACGCTGCGACCATCGCTCGGATCGCCGAGCCTGCCGAGCGCCATCGAGAACCCGCGCTCGGTTTCCGCCCCGCGCCACTGCTGTGCGTGCAGCAGGAGCTTGGCCATTTCCTCGGCCGGGATTTCGCTGTGCCGCCGGACTTTCGTGGTGTATCCCGCCCGTTCGATCCGTTTGACCGCTTGGCGGACCGAGCGTCGTTCCGGCCCGGCGAGGCTGAAGTCACGGACGTCGAGGACGGCTTCGTCACCGATTTCCAGCGCACGCAGGCCCGCGTCGGCGTAGACCTTCGCACCGCGTTCACTCGCGCCGAGCACGCCGGGAGTCCAGCCGTAGGTGCGCGCTTCGTTCAGCCAGGCGCGGACGGCGTCGGACCAGGCGTCGGGGTCGCCGATGGGGTCCGCGCTCGCGACGCTGGTGCCCGCGAGCACGCGGTAGGCCACGGCGGCACGGCCGTTGAGCGAGAAGACGACGCTCTTCTCGCGCCTGGTGGCGAAATAACCCAAAGAGTCGTCTTCGCCGTGTTCGGCAAGAAGGCGACGTACGCGCAGTTCTTCCTCGTCTGTCCTCAAGCGACGACTACGTACGCCGCGGAAGAGCGTGTACAACGCGGCCGTCGCGACGGCTGTCGCGCTGAGATCGAGCACGAGGTCGAGCCAGGCCGGTCCTTCACCGATACCGACCCGGCGGAGCTGGATGTTCTCACCGGTCGTGTGGTTGACGACCCAGGCGAAGCGCGCCCAGGTGTCGGCGAGACGACCGGGAAAGGCTTCGCTCAAGCCCCAGCCGACGAGAATGACCGCGGCCAGGCCACCGAACAGGACGGTGAGTCCGTCGCGCCACGCGCCGGGCGCGAGCCGGGCCGGGAACGCCGGACGCAGAATCCAGAGGAACGCGATCATGCCGAGGGAGATCAGGTCGGCGATGGCCAGCACCCACACCTGGTGCGGGATGTGCCGAACCTGCCACGGACCGAGTTTCAGCAGCTCAGGCCACCACAGCAGCGCGGCCTGGAACGCCAGCGTCACCGCCAGTCCACCGACCTGGAACAGCAGCAGTGTGTAAAGCGCGGCGCGTTTGCGGCGGCGGAGCGCGGCGCCGAGGACGACGAGCAGCAGGACGATCACGAGGCTCGCGTTCGTCGGGATGCTCAAGGCCGAGAAGGCGATGTCACCCGTCCTGAGCACCGGCCCCTTCACACCGCCGGCGAGCAGGAGGATCACCGAGAACACGGCCGCGAGTTGCACGAGAGTGGCGACGATCCCGCCCGCCCTCGCCTTCCACGGCGTGACTCGGCCCACTGGGTTTGCCATTCTGGTCCTTCGCGGTACACACAGGAGATCGACAGCTGTACTTACTTGACGTCACACAACCCCGTGTGGTTGTCAACGATCATCATCCTCTGGTCTGAATTTCCTCATTCGCGGGTGTGACGGCGCTGTGTGAAGCTGGTCGCAGGGCCTTGGGACGGTCAAATCGGCATGTCACGCTTGGCCTGTTCAGCTCCACGACCCGGGGACCTCTTCGAGGCCTCGAGGGAAGGACGGTCGACAAGGATGTCTGCCACCGAAAAGGATTCCGGCGAGCTCGCGGCTCCGTACGGGACCGGCGCGGCACCCCAGGCCACATCTGGGAAGAAGGTCCGTGTACATCACCTTCGTGACATGAAAGAGCGCGGCGAAACCTGGCCGATGCTCACCGCCTACGACATGTACACCGCCGCACTGTTCGACGAAGTGGGCATTCCCGTGCTGCTCGTCGGGGATTCAGCGGCGAACAACGTCTTCGGCTACGACACTTCGCTTCCGGTGACCGTGGACGAACTGCTCCCGTTGGTCCGGGCGGTGACCCGATCGGTGAAGCGGGCGCTGGTCGTGGCTGATCTGCCGTTCGGCTCGTATCAGCTCTCACCGCAGCAGGCACTGGAAACCTCGGTGCGGTTCATGAAGGAAGGCCGCGCGCACGCGGTGAAACTCGAAGGCGGACGGAAATTCGCTCCGCATGTCGAGGCACTGACTTCGGCCGGTGTCCCGGTGATGGGACATATCGGATTCACTCCGCAGAGTGAACACAATCTGGGCGGCTATCGAGTCCAGGGACGCGGCGAAGCGGCCGAAGCGCTGCTCGCCGACGCAGTCGCCCTGGAGGAAGCCGGCGCCTTCGCGGTCGTCATGGAGATGGTGCCCGCCGAAGCGGCGAAGCGGATCACACACGAACTGAAGATCCCGACCGTCGGCATCGGCGCCGGGCCGGACTGCGACGCGCAGGTGCTCGTCTGGCAGGACATGGCCGGGCTTCGACGCGGCAAGACCCCTCGCTTCGTGAAGAAGTATGCCGACCTCGCCGGCGTGCTGGCGGGGGCCGCGTCGGCGTTCGCGGAGGACGTCCGGCGAGGCGAGTTCCCGGCTCCGGAGCACTCATTCCACGACTAACACGCCTCTGACCTGCAGAAAGAGATCAAGGGACCTTTGCTATCACTTCTCTCAACGTTGAGGAAGGCGATAGCAGAGGTCCCTTGCTCTCCTCGCGGCTGGCTGTGTGGATTTCTGGTCATCTAACGCCCCAAAACCCACACAGTCAGTCAGCGCTACTACGCGGAGTACAGGGCGTGTGGAAACAGGGACGCTCAACGTCCCTATTTCCACACACCCCGTCCGCCGGAAGGCGGTAGCAAAGGTCCCTTGCTCTTTTTTCGGGTGGGCCACGCAGGGCGACCCTCCTTTAGTTGTTCACATACATGAACTTGAATCATGTCCTTGACTCACGTTCGTAAAGAGGCTTAACGTCTAGCCCGTCGCCGCCACGACCGAGCTTCGATACCTCGACGAGGAGGACCACGGATGCGTGTTCGTGAGCGGGTTCTGGCCATTGCGACCGGTGCCGCCCTGCTGTCGACGCTGGCGGCGTACCCGGCACAGGCCGCGACGGTCCGCGTAGGGACTGCGGAGCAATTGACGGCGGCGCTCGCTTCGGTCACTCCGGGTACCGTCATCGAACTCGCGGCAGACACGACTTTCACGGGCAACTTCAAGGCGGCGAAGAGCGGCACGTCCAGCAGCCGTATCACGCTGAAGGGGCCGCGAAGCGCGGTCATCAAGGCCTCGGCCGGACGCACGCTGGAGCTGACGGGCAGCTACTGGAACCTGACCGGCTTCACTCTCACCGGTGGCCAGAAGGGCCTGATGGCGACAGGCGTCAAGAACACCGTCGTCGACGGCATCAAGGTCACCGGCGTCGGCCACGAGGGCATCCATTTCCAGTACACGAGCACCGACAACGTCGTGAAGAACTCAGAGGTGACCGACACCGGCCGCGAGTACGCGGGCTACGGCGAAGGTATCTACTTCGGTTCCGCGAAGGGCAACTGGCCCGGCGGCACGCCCGACCGGAGCGACCGGAACAAGGCGTTGAACAACAAGATCGGCCCGAACGTGCGGGCCGAGTCGATCGACATCAAGGAAGGCACCACCGGCGGCGAACTGCGCGGCAACGTCTTCGACGGGACCGGGCAGAGCGGCGAGCACTTCGCCGACAGCTGGGTGGACATGAAGGGCAACAATTACGTGATCGCGGACAACCGGGGCAGCAAGGTCTTCGTGCACGACGCGACCTACGGCGGCTTCGAGGTCCATGTCCAGCTCGACGGCTGGGGCCGCGGCAACACCTTCTCCGGCAACACCGCGGACGTGCAGTCCTCCTACGCGTACGGCTTCTATCTCGTGAAGGCGGCGACCGGGAACAAGGTCTGCGCGAGCAACAAGGTGACCGGTGCCGGGAAGGGATTCGCGAACGTGGCCGCCACGGCGGGCTGCTGACGCGACCGAAGACCGGGGGCCCGCTCAGCCCGGCGGCGGGGGCGGGCCCCCACCCTTCGGACACTCGCCGATTCGGGCAGAGTGTCCTTATGGAAGACCTGTACCCGCCGATCCATGTTCGCGCCGAGGGCATGCTCGACGTCGGCGACGGGCACCGGATCTACTGCCAGGAAGCCGGGAACCCGGACGGCAAACCCGTGGTCGTCCTGCACGGAGGCCCTGGTAGCGGCACCTCCCCGATGGCCCGGCGGCATTTCGACCCCGAGGCCTACCGGATCATCCTGTTCGACCAGCGCGGCGCCGGCCGTAGCACCCCGCACATCGGCACGCCGGACGTCGACCTGTCGGTCAACACCCTCTGGCACCTCGTCTCGGACATGGAAAAGCTGCGCGAACGGCTGAATCTCGACCAGTGGCAGCTCTTCGGCGGCTCGTGGGGCGTGACCCTCGCCCTCGCCTACGCCGAAACCCACCCGAGCCGCGTCAGCGAGATCATCCTGCGCGGCGTCTTCACCGTCCGCCGCAGTGAACTCGACTGGATCTACAACGGCGGCGCCGCGAATCTCTTCCCCCGCGAGTGGGAAGCGTTCCTCGCCCCGATCTCCGAAGACCGCCGCGACGACCCGCTGTCTGCGTACCGCGAGCTCGTCTATCACCACGATCGGGCGATCCGGGAACGCGCCGCCATCGCGTGGAGCGCCTGGGAAGGCGCGATCGTCTGCCTGCGCCCGGATCCGGCCTTCCGCAATCAGTACGCGTCGCCGGAGTTCGCGGTCACGTTCGCCCGGCTGGCCCTGCACTACTTCTGCCATGGGGCGTGGCTTGAGGAAGGACAGCTGATCCGGGAAGCCGGGAAGCTTGCCGGGATTCCGGGTGTGATCGTGCAGGGGCGTTACGACGCGGTGTGTCCTCCAGTGACGGCTTACGAGCTACACCGGGCTTGGCCGGACTCGAAGCTGGAACTGGTGGAGGCGGCCGGGCACGCGGTGACGGATCCGGGGATGCTGGCGGCGCTCCGGGCCGCGACGGATTCCTTTCGCTAAGCGACTACAACCGGCCGCCCGAAGCCGTGTCGCCGGACAGCCGTTGCGCCAGATACACCGGCACGGTCGAGGCCAGGATCAGCACCGCCGCCACGACGTTGACGATCGGCGCCTGGTTCGGCCGGAACAGGTTGTTCAGGATCCAGATCGGCAGCGTCTCCAGCCCGGTCCCGAGAGTGAACGTCGTGACGATGATCTCGTCGAAGGACAGGGCGAACGCCAGCAGGCCGCCGGCCAGCAGGGCCGAACGCAGCATCGGGAAGGTCACCAGCCGGAACGTCGTGAGCCCGTCGGCGCCGAGGTCCATCGACGCCTCTTCGAGGTTGCCGCCCATCCGCCGCAGGCGGGCGACGACGTTGTTGAACACCACCACGATGCAGAACGTCGCGTGCGCGACGATCGCGGTGAACAGGCCGAGATCGATGCCGAGAATGGTGCGGAAGGCGTTGTTCAGCGCGATACCGGTGACGATACCGGGCAGCGCGATCGGCAGGATGATCAGCAGCGACACCTGGTTACGGCCGAAGAAGCGGTACTTCTGCAGCGCGAAGGCCGCCATCGTGCCGAGTACCAAGGCGATCGCGGTCGCGGCGAGTCCTGCTTGGACACTCGTGCCGAGCGCGTTCAGCGCGCCTTCGTTCTCCGCGGCCCGGCCCCACCATTCGAGGGTGAAACTGGACGGCGGCCAGCCGAAGGTGGTGTCGGCGTTGAACGAATTGAGCAGGACCACCAGCAGCGGGAAGTAGATCACCGCCAGGCCGAGCACCAGCGCCGCGAGCAGCAGGTATTTGGTCGTCCGGGAAAGCCGCATCGCGCGCTCCTACAGGTTGTCCAGCGCGCCCGTGCGGCGCACGGCGGCGAGGTAGGCGAGCATGATCACCACGGGTACGGTCGCGACGGTCGCCGCGAACGGCAGGTTGTTGGCCGCGCCGATGTTGTCGTAGACGACGTTGCCGAGCATCTGCGACGTGCCGCCGACGATCTTCACCGCGATGTAGTCGCCCAGCGACAACGAGAACGTGAAGATCGAGCCGGCGACGACGGCCGGGAAGGTCACCGGCAGCACCACCGAGCGGAACGTCCTGAACGGCCGGGCGCCGAGGTCGCCCGAGGCGTCCACCAGCGAGTTCGGCAGCCGTTCCAGGCCCGCGTAAATCGGCAGGATCATGTACGGCAGCCAGAGATACGACAGGGTGATCACGGTCGCGAGAACGCCGTAACCGGGGGTGTCGAGGCCGAACGGGTTCAGCAGCCAGTGCAGGACCCCGTTGCCGGACAACATGGTCCGCCACGCGTAGGCCTTCACCAGGTAGCTCGCCCACAGCGGGGTCATGACGGCGATCACCAGGAGCCGCCGCGCCCTCGGCGAGGCGAATTTGGCCATGTAGAACGCCATCGGGAAGGCGATGATCGCGGTGACCACCGTGACGAGCGCGGCGATCCCGACCGTCCGGAAAGTGATCGTGCGGTACACCGCGTCACTGAAGAGAGTGACGAAGTTGTTCAGCGACCACTCGGTCACGACCTGGCCGGTGAAGACGTCGGTACTCCAGAACGCGGTCACGAACAACGCGGCCAGTGCGCCGAGGTAGGCGAGGCCGAGCCACAGCATCGGCGCGGAGAGCAGAATTCCCAGTCGCAGCCTGGGTTTGCGGTACAGGAAGGCGGAGGCTTTCCGCCTCGACGAATCGAGGGTGGTCGTCATCTTTTTCCACCTAGGAATGGGACCGGGAGCGGCCGGCGTGGGGGGCCCACCGGCCGCTCCCGGGGTTCGGGAGGTCAGCCCTTGATTTCGGTCCAGGCGCGGGTCCACTCGCCGTAGTCCTTGCACTTGATGTCGGTGCGGCCGTCGAGGCACTGCGCGATCGGCGTCGTCCAGTACTGGATCTTCGAGGCGTACGCGGCGTCACCGGCGTGGAAGGTCTCGCAGTGCGCCTTGTTCTTGGTTTCGGCACACGCCTTCGGGTTCGAGGGCGATTCACCGAAGTACTCGGCGACCTGAGCGTTCGCCTTCGGGCTGACGATGTGGTTCAGCCACTTGTAGGAGCAAGTCTTGTGCGGCGACTTCGCGCCCACCATCCAGGTGTCCGACCAGCCGGTCGCGCCTTCGGACGGCAGCACGGACTCGACCGGCGCACCCTCGCTCTTGGTCAGGTTCACCGTCACCTGCCAGGCGGTGCCGACGACGGCGTCGCCGCTCTTGAGCGCCTGGCTTTCCTTCAGGTAGTCCGACCAGTACTCCGCCACCATCGGCCGCTGCTGCTTGAGCAGGTCGACCGCGGCCTGGAACTGCTTGTCGTCCAAGGCGTACGGGTTCTTGATGCCGAGTTCGGGTTTGTGCGTCTGCAGGTACAGCGCGGCGTCGGCGATGTAGATCGGCGAGTCGTAGGCGGTGATCTTGCCCTTGTACGGGCTGTTCGCGTCGAACATGACGGACCACGATGTCGGCGCCGGGGTCACCTTGTCGGTGCGCCAGGTGAGCAGGTTCGCGCCCCAGCCGTGCGGCACGCCGTAGGAGACGTTGTTGACGCTGTTCCACGGGCGATTCTTGAGGAAGTCGAAGACGTCTGCGTAGTTCGGCACGAGCGCGGTGTTCACCGGTTCGACGTCTCCGGACGCGATGAGCCGCAGCGAAGCGTCACCGGAGGCGGAGATGACGTCGTATTGTCCGGTCTTCATCAGGCTCACGGCCTCGTCGGAGGTGCCGAACGCCTTGACGTTGACCTTGCAGCCGGTCTCCTTCTCGAAGCCGGTGACCCAGTCGACGGCCGGGTCGTTGGAACCGTTCTCCGCATAGCCGGGCCAGGCCAGCACGTTGACCTGGCCTTCCGGCTGGCCGAGCTGCGCGAGCGCGTCGAGCTTCGGCGGGATGAAGCCCTGTCCGCCGGGCGCGGCGGCGGTCGAACTGGATCCGGAGGTTCCGCAGGCGGCCACGAGCAGGCCGGCGCCGAGCAGGCCGGCGAGCGCGAGTTTCCTGTTCTTCATTGAACAACCTTTCGGTACAGGGGGAGAACTAACCGGCTTCGGGGACGCGGAAGCTGTGTTCGTGCGGCCAGCTCAGGCGGACCCGGCCGCCTTCGAAGTCCGCGGGTTCGGCGGTGTTCTGCCGGACCACGGAGAGCTGGCCTCCGGCGTCGAGCGTGACCTCGTAGCGCACGGTCGCGCCGGCGTAGACGGTGTCGGTGACGGTGCCGGTGGCGCTGGTCTCGCCGACCTCGGCGGATTTCGAGAGATCGGCGTCGATGCGGATCTTCTCGGGGCGGATGCTGAACACACCGGGTTTGCCGACGATGTTCTCGGCGCCGCCGCCGCTGAGCAGGTTCGAGGTGCCGACGAAGCCGGCGACGAACGCGGACGCAGGCCGTTCGTAGACCTCGACCGGTGAGCCGACCTGTTCGATGCGGCCGGCGTTGAACACCGCGATGCGGTCGCTCATCGTCAACGCCTCGTCCTGGTCGTGGGTGACGAAGATGAAGGTGATGCCGACGTCGCGCTGGATCTGTTTCAGCTCGGTCTGCATGGTGTGGCGCAGTTTCAGGTCGAGGGCGCCGAGTGGTTCGTCGAGCAGGAGCACCTTCGGCCGGTTGACCAGTGCCCTGGCGAGCGCGACGCGCTGACGCTGGCCGCCGGAGAGCTGGTCGGGTTTGCGCTCGCCGAACTCGCCGAGACGGACGGTCTCGAGAGCCTCCTTCGCGCGCTGACGTCGCTCCGCGCGGGGGACGCGCTTCACCCGGAGGCCGTACTCGACGTTCTGCTGCACGGTCATGTGCGGGAAGAGCGCGTAGTCCTGGAAGAC
Organism: Amycolatopsis sp. NPDC043885; assembly: GCF_056435685.1. Classification (NCBI taxonomy): domain Bacteria; kingdom Bacillati; phylum Actinomycetota; class Actinomycetes; order Pseudonocardiales; family Pseudonocardiaceae; genus Amycolatopsis; species Amycolatopsis sp. NPDC043885. Next base: position 21,664 of record NZ_JBWKEA010000032.1, on the reverse strand, counting down.
GGTGTTGACGTCACGGTCGAAGGGCGCGAGACGGCTGACGTCGCGGCCGTGCAGTTCGATCGTGCCCGCGGTCGCGAGCTCGAAGCCGGCGATCATGCGGAGCACGGTCGTCTTGCCTGAGCCGGACGGGCCGAGCATCGAGAAGAACTCGCCGGGCGGGATGTCGAGGTCGACGCCGTCGACCGCGTGGACCTGGCCGAACTCCTTGCGCAGCCCGCGCAGCCGGATGGCCGGAATCGCGCCTCCACCTGCGGAAGTGATAGCAAAGGTCCCTTGCTCCCCCTTGGCGGAGGTGGGCGCTTGATGAGGCATGGCGTGCCTTTCGGTGGTCGTCACAGCGCGCTCATCACGTGCTTGACGCGGGTGTAGTCCTCGAGGCCGTAGAGCGAGAGGTCCTTGCCGTAGCCGGACTTCTTGAAGCCGCCGTGCGGCATTTCGGCGACCAGCGGGATATGCGTGTTGATCCACACGCAGCCGAAGTCGAGCTTCCCGGCCAACCGCATCGCCCGCTGGTGGTCGGTGGTCCACACCGACGACGCGAGCGCGTACTCGACGCCGTTGGCCGCGGCCAACGCTTCGGTTTCGGTCTCGAAGCGCTGCACGGTGATGACCGGACCGAAGATCTCCGTCTGGCTGATCTCGTCGTCCTGACGGACCCCGGAGATCACCGTCGGCTCGTAGAAGTAACCCTCGTCCCCATGCCGCTTACCTCCACAGTGGACTATCGCGTGCTCGGGCAGCCGGTCGACGAAGCCGGCGACCCGGTCGAGCTGGGCGGCGTTGTTGAGCGGTCCGTAGCTGACCGACCTGTCGTCGGGCTTGCCGGTGGTGGTCGCCTGCGCTTGCCTGGTGAGAGCCGCGACGAAGGTGTCGTGGACTTCGTCGGCGACCAGGACCCGCGTCGCCGCGGTGCAGTCCTGGCCCGCGTTGAAGTACCCGGCCGCGGCGATGCCTTCAGCGGCCGCTTCGATGTCGGCGTCGGCGAAGACCACTACGGGCGCTTTACCGCCGAGCTCGAGGTGTACGCGCTTCACGTCCTTCGCGGCCGAAGCGGCGACCTCGATCCCTGCCCGCACGGAGCCGGTGATGGACACCATCGCGGGGATCTCGTGCTCGACGAGCGCGCGCCCGGTGTCGCGGTCGCCGCAGATCACGTTGAGCACGCCGGACGGCAGGAATTCGGCGCAGATCTCGGCGAAGAGCAGGGTCGACGCAGGCGTCGTGTCGGCCGGTTTGAGCACGACGGTGTTCCCGGCGGCGAGCGCGGGGGCGATCTTCCAGACCGCCATGAGGAGCGGATAGTTCCACGGCGTAACCTGCGCGCACACGCCGATCGGTTCTCGGCGGACGAAAGAGGTATGCCCTTCCATGTACTCGCCCGCCGACCGTCCTTCGAGGACACGCGCGGCCCCCGCGAAGAACCGCAACTGGTCGACGATCATCGGCAGTTCTTCGGCCGCGGTGAGCGCGATCGGCTTGCCGGTGTTCGCCGATTCGACGAGCACGATCTCTTCCGCGCGTGCTTCGACGGCGTCCGCGATCTTCAGCAGCGCGAGCTGGCGCTGTGCGGGTGTGGTCTCGCGCCAGGTTTCGAAAGCGGCGGCCGCGACCTTGAGCGCGCGGTCGACGTCTTCGGGGCCGGCGACGGCGGCGGTGCGATACGGGCGGCCGGTGACGGGATCGACGACGTCGGCGACCTGGCCCGACGCGGATCCGGTGTACTCACCGCCGATGAAGTGCTTCAACTGCTGCACGAGAGCTCCTGGCTACTGGGCCTGGGGGCGTGAGGCGATAGCAAAGGTCCCTTGCTCCCTTTTGGGGGGCGAGGGAGCTAAAACATATAAGTCCAGATGTTAAATGACAAGACGGTGGGGCAAGATTGCTTCCATCGGGTAGCGGTACGGGCGAAGGGCCACCATGCGTAAGGGGATGTCGCACAGCGCGCGATCAGCGATGTTCGCGCCGCTCGACCAGATCGGCCGGGCGGAAGCGGTCACCGCGCGGCTGGTCGACGCCATCACGCTCGGGCTGCTGGCCGATTCGGAACAGCTGCCGAGCGAAGCCGAGCTGGCCGCCCAGTTCGGCGTCTCCACCGTGACGGTTCGCGAAGCGCTCGTGGCCTTGCGACAGCAGGGCCTTGTCGAGACGCGACGCGGCCGAGGCGGCGGAAGCTTCGTGAAGACTCCTGTCAACCCTTCGGCCGCTTCGTGGCGAGAGCGCCTTCGCACGGTCTCGCTGTCCGAGCTTCGCGACGTCGGCGATCACTACCTCGCCATCGCGGGCGCCGCGGCCAAACTCGCCGCCGAGCGGAGTTCGCCCGAAGACATCGAGCGGCTCGAACTTGCGACCGAGGACATCCGCACGGCCACCGGCGCGGAAGCGTCGCGCGCCGAGCGCCAGTTCCATCTCGAAGTCGCCGCCGCCGCCCAATCGCCACGGCTGACCAGGGAAGAAGTGCAGTTGCAGAGCGAACGCGGGGGATTGTTGTGGCTGCCGCTCGAGCCGCACGGCACCCGCGAGAACGCCTACGCCGAACACCGCGCGATCGCCGCCGCCATCGCGCAGGGAGACGGCGAGCTGGCCAGAAAGCTCACCGAGGAGCACATCCTCGAAGCGATAGACCGGCTGGCGGACGTGCATTTAGACCTTCTGGCCCCTTAAGCTGCGGCATCCGCGCATCCGAGGTGAGCATCGTGAACGACACACCGTCCGCCGGTTCCGAGGTCGTCGAACAGGTATCCACCCTGGTCGAGGACGTCTTCGGCAGGCTGAAGCCGCTATTGGCAGGCGCCGAGGGGCTCCTGGCCGCGCCCACCGATGCCACCGCCGAAGACCTGGCCCGCCTCCGGCCGCAGGTCTTCGACGTCCTCGGCGGCCTGGTCGTCGGCGCCGGGTTCATCAGTGCGCCGAACGCGCTGGCCGATCAGGAATTCGGCTTCGAATGGTGGACCGAAACCGGTGACGCCGAGCCGGTGCAACTGGTCATCAGCCTCGATCCGGACAGCGAGAACTTCCTGGATTACACCCGGCAATCGTGGTTCACCGTCCCGCGTGACACCGGCCGCCGCCACATCAACGGCCCGTACGTCGACTACCTCTGCACCGACGAGTACACGCTGACCTTCACGGTTCCCGTCCAGCGTGACGGGTCGTTCGCGGGGGTCGTCGGCGCGGACATCTACGTGCGCGAGGTCGAGCGCCTGCTGCAGCTGAAACTGCGTGCGCTCGGCGTGCGCTCGGCGCTGGTCAACGCGCAGGGCCGGGTGATCGTCTCGAACAACGCGCGCCAGGCGACCGGATCGCTGGTCCGCGAGGTCGACGTCCCGGCGTGGTGGTCCGCCGGCGCGGAACCGGTCACGACGGAGACCGGCACCCACCTGCGGCGCTGCGGCGACTCGCCGATCGCCCTGGTCAGGTCCGAGCGCTGACCTGTAGCGCCAGCCAGAATTCGGCTCGCACCCCGGGGGAATCGAGATCACGGCCGGTCAGTTCGGCGACCTTGCGCATACGGTTGCGCAAGGTGTGCCGGTGGACGCCGAGCCGCGCGGACGCCAGATCCCAATGACCGTGGTGTTCGAGCCAGCAGGTCAGTGAGGAGACCAGTTCGCCGCGGCCAGTTTCGTCATGCTGCCGCAGCGGCGCCAGGAGGCTGTCCGCGAACGCTTGTGCCGCTTGGGGGTCGACCATCTCCAGGAAGCCTCGCCCGGCGTGCTCCGCGAACCGGACCAACGGCGAGCGCTCGGCCTTCGCCGCTTCCGCCGCCTGTTTCGCCTGCCGGAGCCCGGCCGGGAAATCCACTGTGGACACCGGATCGGACAGCCCGGCGTGCAGCCCGCCGATCCGGGAAGCCTGCCGGGCGACGGTCTCCACGTCGCCGAGCGCGACCACGAACGCCCCCGACTCGCCGAAGAACACCTTGTCTCCGGCCGTTTCGGCGTCGAGCGCGTCGGCGAGCGAGCGGCGCGCACCCACGGAACCGGCGACGGCCAGCACGGACCACGGCGCTTCCGGAACACCGCCCCAGAGCGACTTCATCGTGCGCGTGGCGAGTTCGGTGTGCCCCGCGGTGAGCAGGTCGCACAGCCCTGACCTCAGTCGCCGCAACGCGCCTACGTGTTCACGGTTCTGTTCCAGGGCAAGGGAAAGCAACGACACCGCGGTGTTGACGATGTGCTGCCCCGCGGCATCGAGCGGCTCGCGGGTGCCGACGGCGAGCACGCCCCGGGCACGGGTGTCGAGCGTCTGCAGGATGACCTCGTACTCCCCCGCCACCGTCACCAGTGTGCCCGCTCGCAACCGCGCCAAGTCCTCCCGGACAGCGTCGGCGAAAGGCCGCGCGGATGCCGACGAGGCTTCGGTGACGGCACCTGAAGAGTCGAGCAGTAGCACCCAGCCGTCGACCAGCTTCGCCAGTTTGCGCACCACGCCACCGGGCCCGCCCTTGCCGACGGCCGTCCTGGTCAGTTCCTGCTGTCCCTTGCCGGTGCGCACGAGCGAGGCGTACTCGTCGGCGGCCACCGCGCGGGAGACCGCCCGCGTGATCGCGATGAACGGCGTCTTCCTCGGCACTTCGAGCACCGGCAGCCCGACCTCTTCCGCGGTGTCCACAAGGGACCGCGGAATGCTCTCGTGGCTGAGGCCGACTCCGAAACCGAGCCCCGCCACGCCGGCGTCGACGAGCCGCCGGATGTACCCGGGCGACGTGGTCTCATCGAGGGCGAGGCCGGTGGTCAGCAGCAGTTCGCCGCCTTCGAGGAAGGCCTGCGGATCGGTCAGTTCGGTGGGGTGGACCCACCCGATCGCCCGGTCGAGCCCCGACTCGGCCGCGCGCACCCGCAGGCCGAGCGGACGTTCGGCCACGAGGGCGGCGAGGGTCAGTGCCATGTTGTCCAACTCTACGCCTCGATATCGACAAGATGTCGAGCTGACGCGGACCGGGCGGGCTCCCATTCTGGAGGGCGCCCCCGTCCCTCGCGTCCGCAGGAGTCTGGCCGTGACCGTCACCACCGAAACCCAGCGCAGGCTGCGCACCGAGATCCCCGGCCCCGCCTCGCGCGCCCTGCAGGAGCGACGCGCCGCCGTCGTCGCCGCGGGCGTGAGTTCGGTGCTGCCCGTCTACGTCACCTCGGCCGAAGGCGGCCTGCTCACCGACGCCGACGGCAACGTCCTGATCGACTTCGGTTCCGGCATCGCGGTGACCAACGTCGGCCACGCCGCCCCCGCCGTCGTGGACCGCGTCCGCGAGCAGGTGGGCCGGTTCACGCACACGTGTTTCATGGTCACGCCGTACGAGGGGTACGTCGAGGTGTGCGAGGCACTCGACAAGCTGACGCCGGGCACCCACGAGAAGCGTTCGGTCCTGTTCAACTCCGGCGCCGAGGCCGTCGAGAACGCGGTGAAGATCGCCCGCGCCGCGACCGGGCGCCAGGCCGTCGTCGTCTTCGACCACGCCTACCACGGCCGTACCAACCTGACGATGGCGCTGACCGCGAAGTCCATCCCCTACAAGCACGGTTTCGGCCCGTTCGCGCCCGAGGTCTACCGGGTGCCGGGGTCGTACCCGTACCGCGACGGGCTGTCCGGTCCCGAAGCGGCGCGGATCGCCATCGACCGCATCGAGAAGCAGATCGGCGGCGACCAGGTCGCGGCCGTCGTGCTGGAACCGGTGCAGGGTGAGGGCGGCTTCATCGAGCCCGCTCCTGGGTTCCTGCCCGCGCTTTCCCGCTGGTGCACCGAAAACGGCGTCGTGTTCGTCGCCGACGAAGTGCAGACCGGCTTCTGCCGCACCGGCGAGTGGTTCGCGTCCACGCACGAAGACGTCGTCCCCGACCTGATCACCACCGCCAAGGGCATCGCGGGCGGGCTGCCGCTCGCCGCCGTCACCGGCCGCGCGGAACTGCTCGACGCCGTCCCGCCGGGCGGGCTCGGCGGAACCTACGGCGGTAACCCGATCGCGTGTGCCGCGGCGCTCGGCTCGATCGAGGTCATGCGCCAGGAGAACCTCGCGGCGTCGGCGAAGCGCATCGAGAACACGGTGCTGCCGCGACTGCGGGCGCTGGCCGAGGAGACCGGCGTGATCGGCGACGTCCGCGGCCGCGGCGCGATGCTGGCCGCCGAGTTCGTGAAGCCCGGCACCACGGAACCCGACGCCGACCTGACGAAGCGCGTCGCGCAGGCCTGCCACCAGGCCGGTGTCGTCGTCCTCACCTGCGGTACCTACGGCAACGTCGTCCGCCTGCTGCCGCCGCTGTCCCTGTCCACCAAACTGCTCGACGAGGGCCTGACCGTCCTTGAGCACGCTGTCCGCACGGAGGCTTCCAAGTGAGCACCTTTCCTTTCTGGGTAGCCGGAAAGCCGGTCACCAGCGGCGAGACCGTCGTCATCCGCCACTCCTTCGACGGAAGCGAGGCGGGCTCGCACCACGTTCCGTCCACTTCGGACATCGAGACCGCGGTCCAGGCCGCGCACGACGCCCAGGAGGAATTCGCGACGCTGCCCGCGCACGTCCGGGCGGGCGCGTTGGACCACGTGTCCCGAGTTTTGGGTGAGCGGTCCGAAGAGCTGGCGCGGCTGATCACCGCCGAGTCCGGCAAGCCGCTGAAGTGGGCGCGCGGCGAGGTCGGGCGCGCGGCGTCGACGTTCCGCTGGGCCGCCGAGGAGGCGCGCCGGTTCTCCGGTGACCTGCAGCGGCTCGACACCGACCCGGGCGGCACCGGACGGCTGGCGCTGGTCCGCCGTGTGCCGAAGGGCCCGGTGCTCGGCATCACGCCGTTCAACTTCCCGCTGAACCTGGTGGCGCACAAGGTCGCGCCGGCGATCGCGGTCGGCGCGCCGATCGTGCTCAAGCCCGCGCCCGCGACACCGCTGACCGCGTTGCTGCTCGGCGAGATCCTCGCCGAGACCGATCTGCCCGCCGGAAGCTGGTCGATTCTTCCGGTGAGCAACGAGGAATCGGCCAAGCTGGTTTCAGACCCGCGGCTGCCGGTCGTGTCGTTCACCGGTTCCGTGCCGGTGGGCTGGGGCATCCGGGACAGCGTGCCGCGCAAGCACGTCGCGCTCGAACTCGGCGGCAACGCGGCGGTGCTCGTCTGTCCTGATTGGACTGATCTGGACTTCGCGGCGCAGCGGATCGCGACGTTCGCGATGTACCAGGCGGGCCAGTCGTGCATCTCGGTGCAGCGCGTGTACGCGCACGCCGACGTCTACGACGAGCTTCAGACGAAGGTGCTGGAACAGGTGCGCGCGCTCGGGACCGGCAACCCGCGGACGGACGGCGTGGACGTCGGGCCGCTCATCAACACCGCGGCCGCTTCCCGGGTGGAATCGTGGATCACGGCGGCTGTCGAGGCGGGCGGCGAACTGCTGACCGGCGGGAAGCGCGACGGCGCGACCGTCGAGCCGACGGTGCTCGCGAACGTGCCGGAGGACGCGTCGGTGATGGCCGACGAGGTCTTCGGGCCGGTCGTGTCGATCACGCGCGTGGACTCGGTGGAGGACGGAGTGCGCCGGATCAACGACTCGCGTTTCGGTTTGCAGGCGGGCGTGTTCACGCGCGATCTGCCGACGGCGTTCGACGTGTCCGCGAAGCTGCGTGTCGGCGGTGTGCTCGTCGGCGACGTGCCGAGCTTCCGCGCCGACCAGATGCCTTACGGCGGCGTGAAGGACTCCGGCGTCGGCCGCGAGGGCCCCGCGTCGGCGATGGCGGACTTCACCGAGGAACGCGTCACCGTCCTGACCGGCCTGACTCTCTGACCTGCCCGCATTTAGTCCTCTGAATGCGCTGCAACCGCATTCAGAGGACTAAATGCGTCAGGTGGGAGTGGGCCTCGACGAGCGAAGGGCCGTACCAGGTCAGGAAGCGCCCGGAGACCAGCACGTGCTTCGCGCCGGGGAACGCTTCGGGGCCGTCATCCGCAGTGAACTCGTACGGCTCGTCGGGCAGTACGAGCAGGTTCGCGTCTCCGGCCGCGAAGCGCGCTTGGAGCTCGTCGAGCTTCGGACGCGGGTAGCGCTCTTCGTGGTCCGCGTAGACGTTGCCGATTCCGACGCGATGCAGGACGTCGCCGCCGAAGGTGTCCCTGCCGAGCACGATCCACGGCTTCCGCCAGACCGGCACGACCGCACGGAACCGCTCCGGCAAGGTCTCCCGCCAGATTTCTTCGGCCTCGACCAGCCAATCCGGCTCGGCGAGGTCGTAGGCCTGCGTCAGGATCCGCCGGATCGAGGCGAGCGCGCCGGGCACGGTCGCCGACGCCTCCATCACCCAGACCGGAACCCCGTTGGCGCGTAAGCATTCCACGTCTTCCGGCCGGTTCTCCTCGGAGTTGGCCAGCACCAGATCCGGCTCGAGTTCGAGCACCTTGTCCACGTTCGGGTACTTCGAGCCGCCCACCCTCGGGACGTCCAGATCGACCGGATGGGTGCAGTAGTCCGTGGCGCCCGCGAGCCTTCCCGGCGCGCTCACCTCGACGGCCTCGGTCAGCGACGGCACGAGCGACACCACCCGCGACGCCGGTTCGCGCAGCGGGACCACTTCGCCGAGGTCGTCGATCATGCCCGCTCGAACGACAGTTTCCGCTTGTCGACGTCCACCGCTGTGAGCCGGACCCGGATCCGCTCGCCTTCGGGCGGCTTCTCGCCCGCGCACTTGCCCATCACCGGCGGATTCTCGATCAGGATCTCCGACTTGGAGTCGTCGGCTCGCAGCACGATCGCGTCGAACTCTTCGCCGATGTGCTCGGCCATGACCCAGGCCTCGACCTGGTCGATGCAGGCACGTTCGACCTTCGCCGCCAGTGTGTCGGACGCGGTCATCTGCTCCGGCACCTCCGAAAGCGCCGCGCGGACCCACTCGGGTGCCTCGCGGCCGGCGCTCACGGCGAGGCAGATCTCGGTGGCGAACCGGTCGACCAGCCGCCGGATCGGCGCGGTGACGTGGGCGTACGCGCCGCCGATCCCGGCGTGCGTGGTCAAGGCGGGCAGTTCGCCGTCGAACGCGGTGTACCCGGCGCCGCGCAGAAGCCTGGTGGTGTCGGCGAAAAGCGCCATGGACGCGGGTTGACCGGGGTCGAGCGCGGCCAGGAACTCCGACACGCTCTTCCCCTCGGGCCAGTCGATGTTCAGCGCCTGCGCGGACCGGCGCAGCCATTCGATCGCTTCGGCGTCGGGCTGGGGCAGCGTGCGCAGGACCCCGATCCCGGCGCCGATCATGATCTTGGCCGCGGCCATGCCGGTGAGCAGCGAGATCTCGGCGTTCCACGCGTCGACGTCGTTACGCGGCCGCTGGATCAGCGCCCACCCGCCGTCTGGGTCGCCGCCGATCTCCTGCTCCGGCAGCTGCAACTCCACCGCTCCGCGCCGGATCGCGAGTTCGCGGCGCAGACGGCCCAGCTCCGGCAGGGCGGCTACCGAGGGATGCGGGTCGCCCGCGTCGATCGCCGCCTGGACGGTCTCGTAGTCGAACTGTTCGGTGGACCGGACGAGCGCCCGGCGGACGTTGGTCGCCGTCGGCTCGCCGGCCGCGTCGACGTCGATGGTCCACAGGACGGCGGGCCGGGTCTCCCCCGGCAGCAGGCTCGCCGCGCCCTCGGACAACACCGGCGGATGGAGCGGGACGTTCCCGTCGGGCAGGTAGAGCGTCTGCCCGCGACGGCGCGCCTCCTTGTCGAGCGCGCCACCCGGCGGGATGAACGCGGCCAGGTCGGCGATCGCGTAGTGGACCCGGAACCCGCCGCCCTCGACGCGCTCGATCAGCACCGCCTGGTCGAGGTCCTTGGCGCCGGGCGGATCGATGGTGACGAAGGGCAGGCCGGTGGCGTCCTCGCGTTCCCCCGCAGACTCGAGCGGGTCGACAACCGCCGCCTCCGCCTCGGCGAGCACTTCGGGCCCGAACGACTCCGGCAGCGAGAACTCGGCTCGAAGGTGACCGAAGTCCCCTCCCGCCGCATGTGTCCTGATCACGAGTGGAGGCACCACCCAACCCTATCCCGATCCGGCGCCGTTGATCGCCCGTTCGGGTGCGGGCCGGTCGGGTGTACGTTACGGACCGAAATGAAAACCGATACCCTTTTCAAAACGACAGGAAGGGCCGTGGCGTGAAGATCGCGTTCGTCGGGAAGGGCGGCAGCGGGAAGACCACGCTGGCGTCGCTGTTCACCGCGTACCTGGCCGGCGGCGGGAAACCGGTTCTGGCGATCGACGCGGACATCAACCAGCACCTCGCCGTCGCGCTCGGCGCGAGCGAGGAAGAGGCCATCGCGTGGCCGACGCTGGGCGACAACATGGGCCTGATCAAGGAGTACCTGCGCGGTGACAACCCGCGGATCGCCGACGCGGCCTCGATGATCAAGACGACGCCCCCGGGGCGCGGGTCGCGGCTGGTCCGGCCGTTCGAGGACAACCCGATCTTCCAGGCCTGCTTCCGCGAGTTCGGCGGCGTGCGGCTCGGCGTCACCGGGCAGTTCGACGAGGACGATCTCGGCGTCGCCTGCTACCACTCGAAGGTCGGCGCGGCGGAGCTGCTGCTGAACCACATGATCGACGACGCGGGTGAATACGTCGTCATGGACATGACCGCCGGCGCCGACGCGTTCGCGTCCGGGCTGTTCACGCGGTTCGACGTGACGTTCCTGGTGTGCGAGCCGACCGTACGCAGCGTCGGCGTGTACCGGCAGTACGCCGACTACGCGCGGGACTTCGGTGTGCGGCTGGTCGTCGTGGGCAACAAGGTCACCGAAGACGAGGACATCGAGTTCCTGCGCGAAGAGGTCGGCGACGCCCTGCTGGGCTGGATGGAGAACTCGCGGCACGTCCGCGCCGCCGAACGCGGCCGCGCCCGCCCGATCGGCGAACTCGAGGCGCACAACCTCGCGACGCTGGGCTCGATGCTCGCGACCGTCGACGGCGAGCAGCGGGACTGGGCGCGTTACCAGCGACAGGGCGTCGAGTTCCACCTCCGCAACGCGCGGGCTTGGGGCAGCGGGCGGGCCGGGGAAGACCTCACCGCGCAGGTGGACCCGGAGTTCGTGCTCGGCCCGGCGTTGGCGCGGCAGGACGCCTGACCGGCTGCCGGGAGTCCGTGAAGGCCTCCTTCCCCACTCTCAAGGTAGGGAAGGAGGCCTTCACGGACCAGTGATCAGTCGCCGTTCCACTTGGCGTCTTCGGCGTCGGCCTGCCTGGTGCGTTCCTTGGCGATCTCCAGGGCGCGCCTCGCCGTCGCCTCGTCCGGGTACGGCCCGAGTAGGTCGATGCTCCGGCCTCGTTCCAGGTGCTCGACCTGGTTCGTCTTGGTGTTGAAGTACCAGCCCTGATCCGGGTTCGGGTCGCTCGACATGGGTCAAGCCTGACATCACCCGGACGTCCTGTCATCACTTGCGATAGCGGTAGGGGATCTCCGTGGGATCGCCGGTCGGGCCGAACTCGCCGCCCTCGGGCGGGTCGACCTTCGAGCTTTCCGGCACGTTCTCCGCGAGTTCGTCGAACCAGCCGCGGTGCATCGGGATGCCGCGCGGCGGGGTCGCCGGTTCGGGTGACACGGGAATTCCCGGCGGCGGCGACACCGGCTGCGTCAACGGAGGAGCCGGGGGCATCGCGGACGACGGCGGTGTCACGGGCGGCTCCGGCTCGGCCTGGGAGGGCGCGGCGGCGGCCGGGGCTTCCAGGGTGGAAGGAGGCGCGCTCACCGGCGGAGGCGGCGACATGTGGTTCCCGGACGGCGGCTGTGTCCACGTGGGCTGGGGCAGCGGCGGCTGGGACACCGGCGGTTGGGCCGACGGTGCCTGAGACGCGGGCGTCTGCGGGGCGGCGGCCTGAGACGCAGGTGGTTGGTGCGCAGCAGGCTGCGAGGCCTGCGCCTGAGCCGCGGCAGGCTGCGAGGCCGGCGCCTGGGACGCAGGTGCTTGAGGCGCGGCAGCCGGCGGGGCCGGTGCCTGAGGCGCAGGCGCTCCCTGATGGCCCGGCAGCGGCGGCCCCGAAGGTGTGACCGTGCGCCACACCGGCGCGGGCCCGATGTTCATCGGCGCCGGAGCGCGAGGCGGCTGCCCGGTCACGGGCGGCGCGGCCTGCGACGGCGCCGGGGGCGCCTGACGCTGCGACGGCTTCGGAATCGGGTCGAGACACGAGACGAGCACCGTCGTGTTCGCCGGGTCTTCGATCTTCCGGCCGCTGCGCTCGCGGTAGATCATCTCGCCTTCGGTGTCCATCTCGACCAGGTAGCCGGCCTCCGCCAGCTGCTCCTCGTCGAGATCGACGAGCTTTTCGTAGCGCGACGGGACCACCCGGTAGATCGGCCAGGCGAGCCTGGCGTTCTCCTGGTGGAACTGGGCCAGCAGGGTGGCCATCTGCTGCTGCCAGGGCAGCGACATCCCCTCGGCCAGCGAACGCGGCAACACGACGTAACCGGGATCGACGCCGGGCCAGCCCTGGTTCAGCTGGTCGGCCAACGGCGTGCTCGACGCCGGCCGCGCCGCGTGCCGCGCGGGCTGGGCGGTGCCGAAAAGATCGCGGGGATCGACCTCAGGGCCGTTGCCCGCCGCGGGCTTGCCTCGCCTTCCGAATTTCCGTGCCACGTTCTTCATCCTCTGCCAGTGTGCGGCCGCGTGCCGGTGGACAGGCCGCCACTTCGGGTGAATCCGATGGTCCCGCGATCGCGATACCACGCTCTCACCATGCTAAACGCCAGGGCGGACCGCCTGCGCGACCACTTCGGCCTCGTCGAAGGAGAAGTCTCGGATGTGCACCGGCACCCCGGTCTGCTGCGCTTCGACGATCTTGCCGTCACCCAGATACATCGCCACGTGGTGGATGGTCGCCGGGTTCGACGGCACGGTGGCGAGGAACAGCAGGTCACCCGGCTGCGCCTGCCGCACCGGCAGCATCGCGCCCGCCTTGTACTGGTCGCGGGAAACGCGCGGCAGGATGATCCCGGCCGACTCGTAGGCCCGCAGCATCAGCCCGGAACAGTCGTAGCTGTTCGGTCCCGTGGCGCCCCAGACGTACGGCTTTCCCTGCTCGGCGAGGGCGAACTTGATGGCCTGCGCGGCCGCCTGGCTCGGCGGCACCACGCTGCCGACGCTCGTGCCGCAGCCGACGACGTCGACGATCTGGCCCTCGTTCTGCACGAGGAGGGCCGCCATCGGCTCCCAGTTGTGGTAGCGGTCGGGGAAGCCGGAGCGCTCGACCCGCTGGGCGGCGTCGCCGGGCCGCATGTTCTCCCAGTCCGGCACCGCGAGCAGGACGTCGTAGAACTTGTTGACCTGGTACGGCGGGTCGGTGACCTGGGCGACGGTGCCCCAGCCCATCGACGGCCGCATCTGGAAGATGCCGAGCGAGTCGCGGTCGCCGTAGGTCAGGTTCCGCAGCTTGGACTCGGTCATCCCGGCCTGGATCGCCACCTGCCACGCGCGCGGAGACAGCGAGCGCTGCTTGCCGATCGAGATGATCAGCGCGACGATCCCCTTCTGTTCTTCGTCCAGCTTGTTGATGTCCGAAGAACCGCGATCGGTCTGTCCAGGCAGGGTCGGCCCGATCGACGCGTCGCAGGAGGTCTTGACGACCCCGCCCGACTGCGCCTCCACATGGTCGGTCACCACCTTGGTGACCGTGCTCGTGGTGACCACCGCGGCGAAGACCGCGGCGATCAGCACGCCGACGATGAGCCCGATCTTCATCGGGTCAGCCCGCTTGGGTGAACTTGGTGACCCGCCATCCCGGGTTCGTCTTGACGACGGTCACCCGGACCTTGGGCCCGTCCGTCGAGACGTCGACCTCCATCGAACCGGCGAGCGAGGAGACCACCTGCGGCTCCCCGGCCACCCTGGTCGCCTTGATGTTCGCGGGGTCCACCGTCGTCAGTTCCCCGGCGAGGTACTCCTCGGTGGTGTACGGCCGCAAGCCGCTCAGCCACTGCTCGGTCGTCGTACCGTCGGGATGGTTCGCCCATGCCGTCACCCAATTCTTGGCGACCCGGATACCGTCCTGGTCAGGTGGCGCGGAAGACGGCGGAGGCTGGGTGGTGAGCCTCGGCGGCAACGTCGACGTCACGGTCACCGGCGCCGCGACGCCGGGACGCGAGGTGGCTGTCGCCGATGAACCCGGCCCGGTGGCCGTCTGTCCCGGTTTTCCGATGGCCTTGGGCAGCAGGATGCCCAAGGCGGTGAGCACGACCGCGAGGATCACCAGCGTGCCGACGAGGTGGCGGGGCGAGCGCAACGGCCAGCCCCACAGTCTGCGGTAGACCGCGGTGCGCCCGCGGTTGGTCCGGATCGGCATGGGTCACCGGCCCACTGCGTGGTCTGTGTCGCGGACTTCCTCACGGACTTCGAGCCCGCGCGACGGCCGGTACAGCACGAAGACCGGCTTCCCCGCGACGACTTCGGGGTCGACGCGGCGAGGGCGCGGGGTGGACGGGCCGGCTTGCACCGGCACGGCACCCGAGTAGTCAGGAGTGGTGTAACCGCCGCCCGCGGAGTTCATCCGCGACGGCACCACGACCGGCTCGGGTTCGTCGCTCCAACGCCGGTCGGCGACCGGCGAGGTGTCGACCCGGCGGCTCGGTACCTGGATCGGGCTCCGCCCGCCGGAGGTGAACATCGAGTCGCCGGGATTGCCCGCGGACGGGTTGTACTGGCCGAACACGGGAACGCCTCCGCCACCGCCGGCGGGCAGCGCGGGCAGCCCGCCGCCACCGCCGACGGCACCCGGCCACGGCGCTCCCGACCAGGCCGCCGCGGGGCGGATCGCGCCGGAACCGTTGTCGAGCCGCTGGGAGCTGGCGAAGATCGTCGCTTCGGGGCGGAACCGCCCGCCGCCGACCGTCGCGCCCACGGGACCGCGGAGATCGCCGTCGACGACGTCGTCGGTGTCGCGGACGTTCTGCCAGAAAGCGTCCTGCGGGGTCTGCTCGTTGTTCTTCTTGCGGAAGCGGGAGAAGAGCCCGCCGCGCGGTGAAGGCATCGCCCCGCCGACCATGCCCACGGACATCTCGACCATCTGCCACAGCCGCCGCACGGGACGGCCGACCATGAACAGCAGGACGGTGATGATCGCGGCCAGCACCATCTTCGTCAGCAGGGACAGCGAATTCCCCGCGGTGAAGATCGCCTCCAGAAGGAGGGTGTGCACACCGGCCAGCACCGAGAGCACCATCAGGTTGAAGGCGACCGCGCCGACGACCTTCAGGATGCGCTGCATGATCTGGGGCTGGAGCAGCGCGATCAGGCCGATCAGCGGAGCCGTCAGCACGAAGATCCTGA
This sequence comes from Amycolatopsis sp. NPDC043885, assembly GCF_056435685.1. Classification (NCBI taxonomy): domain Bacteria; kingdom Bacillati; phylum Actinomycetota; class Actinomycetes; order Pseudonocardiales; family Pseudonocardiaceae; genus Amycolatopsis; species Amycolatopsis sp. NPDC043885. Next base: position 6,413 of record NZ_JBWKEA010000032.1, on the reverse strand, counting down.
TCAGCACCTGCGCGAGCAGCACCGTGGCCTTGGCCAGCAGCTGGAACAACGAGTAGAAGATTCCCTGGCCCAGCGAAAGGAAACCGGCGCCGACGCGGCTGCCGTCCTCACCCGTGAAGTACCCGGTCGCCGGGCCGAGTTTGGTCGAGATGTCCTTGAACGCCGCCTTCTTGGAGTCGACCAGCGCGGCGTCGGCGTCCCCGCCCTGCTGGATCTGCCCCCAGGTGAAGGCACGCGCGTCCAGGAGAGCGGGACCGTACTGGATCGCCTGCGGCGAGTCCGGGCTGCCGAACTCTCCACGGAGCCAGTTGTCGTAGACGACCCGGCAATGCAGCTCGGTCGGGACCCGGTCCCACGGCTGGCGCGCGGCCACGGCCTCCGGAGTCGCCTGACACGGCTGCGCGGCGGGCGGCTGCGGCTGGGACGGCGGCGGCGTCTTGGCCTCGTCGATGAACCCGGCCTGGATGTTGGTCGTGGTCTGCACGATCGCGTTGTCGATCGGATCGAGGAATCTCAGCAGTGCCAAGGAAGACGCGGCGAGCCAGACCGCGGCCAGCCCGTACAGCGCCCGTTTGCTGACCGCCGCGAGATCACCGCGCCAGATGTTGCGGAACAACATGATCGACATGATCAGCGCGGCCAGGCCGAAGAGCTGCGCATAGATGTTGTTGTAGACTTTCTCGGCCCCGGCCTTGACGGCGTTGTACAGCGGGCTGAGCAGGCTGCCCTGCAACACGGTGTAGTGCAGCGAGTTCGTGGCACCGACGATGTTCTTGCCGATGTTGAACAGCTGGTTGCCCGCCCAGGTGTCGATCGTCGAGTTGGGCGAGGTGATCCCCGCGAGCGGGCCGCAGTCGGTTTCGAAGGTGTCCCAGACGTGTCCGGCGTACCCGTAGACGTTGTACGGGCTGCCGCCTTCACCGCGAGCGGTGGCGGGCGGGTCGAGCGCGCCGACCATGCCCGCGCCCGGCCGTTCCGGGTTCGGCGCCTCACCGCAGGCCGCGGCCGACGCCGCCGGAGCGGTCGCCACGGCTTGAAGGCCCAGGATCACCATGACGACGAACATCGTCGCGCGGCGGCTGGGTCTGGTCTTGCCGGGCCGCGGCCCCTCTTTGAGCCGGCGGCGCAGCGCGTGCCAGCCGGCGGCGAACGCGAGCACGAACGCCAGTGTCAGCACTGTGTTCATGCGGCATCCCTGCCGGTGCCACCCTTGCCGGCGCGCGCGTGCTCGCCTTGACCCCCGTTACCGTTGTGTCCATTTTGGACGGCACCCTGGACCTCACCTGTCTCCGCGGCGAGCGGGTCCGGGGCGCCCAGCATCTGTTCGTCGGTGAGGCCGACCTCGAGTTCGGCCGCGAGCTCGAGGTCCTCTTCGAGTTCGAAGTCGTCCTCGGGCGGCGAAGCCACGAACGGCTTCTCCTCCGGGACCGCGAGCTCGTTGCCCGGCCTGGACGGTTTGGCGTCGGGTGAACCCGGCGTGGTGTCCATGACCCGGCGCAGATGCTCCAGGTGCGGGCCGGAGAAGTCGACTCGGATCCGCTCCACGCCGCCGGCGCCGTCACCGAAGACGAACTGCCGCGGCTCGACGTCGCGCTGGAGATCGCGTTGCGAACCGGGGCGGCGGCCCAGCGCCGCGACGACCTGTTCGTAGCCGACACCGACCGGGACCTTCAGCAGGCGCAGCGCGTCGGCCTGGGCGTCGTCGTCGTCCAGGCGGCCGACGAACACCGAATCGAGCAGCGCCACGAAACCCTGGATCTTCAGGAAGTCCGCGGGGATCTGCGAGGACAGCAGGACACGGACGTTCCACTTGCGCGAGTCACGCGCGAAGCGGTTCATCAGCACGCGACCGGTCGGGACCTCGGAGAGGAAGAACGCCTCGTCGATCCAGACGCCCTTGCGCAGTTCCTTCGGCTTCTCGTACACCGACCGCTGCGTCAGCCACGCGGCGAGGTTCAGCATCTCGACGCCGAGGGATTCCGCGTCCGTCCAGTACTCGCGCGGGACGCCGTCCTTGGGCAGGGTCAGCCCCGCCATGGTCAGCACGGTCATCCGGTCGTCGCGGGTCTCGGAGTACGGGTCCGCGTCGGTCTCCGGGATGAGCAGCGCCATCCGCTCGCGCATCTCGTCGAGGAAGTCCGCGACGACGACGGCGTGCTCGTGGTGCTCACTGGAGTCGCGCCGCAGCGCGTCGATGACCTGGCCCGGGTCGGCGTCGAACCGGCCGCCGACCGCGCGGACGGCGCGCAGCAGCACGATCCGGGTCTGCGCCATCCGCGAGACCTCGTACGGCAGGACGCCGGTGAGGACGTCGAGCACGAGACGGCGGCGGGTCGCGCCCGCGAGGGCCTTCTCCCGCCGCCACGAACGCTCGGGGTCGTCTTCGTCCATGAAGTGCTCGATCTGCGGCTCGGCGACCACCCGGTACGGGTTGAGGATGCCGGGCTGCGCGTTGAGCAGGTTGATCGGCCGGGCGTACGGGCGCAGCTCGGGCAGGTCGCAGAGCCGCGACAGCGGGCCCGAGGGGTCGAGGATCGTCCAGTGCGCGCCCGCGCGGAGCGTCTTGTAGACGATGCCGCCGCCGAGGAACGACTTACCGCCACCGAGGCCCGCGACCATCGCCGTCAGACCGGAACCGTCGCGGATCTCCTGCGCCATCCACGGGTCCCAGGCCACCGGGCGCCGGGTCGCGGTGACGGTCTCGCCGAGCAGGATGCCGCGGCGGTCGCCCACCTCGGCCGTCGCCGTCGGCACGGACGACGCCGCCCACACGACCGAACCGCGGCGCATGTACGCCGCCGAAGCCAGCGGCTCGCCGGGGATGAACTCCCGGGCCAGCGCGTACTGGGCTTCGGGATGCTCGACCGCGATCTTCGGCTTGTAGAGGTCGAGAAGCTGCTGGGCCAGGCGCAGCGCGTCCCGCTCCGTCGGCCCGGACACCGCGAGCCGCCACCACGACCGGACCCGGGTGGCCAGCGCGGTGAAGCCCGACGTCATCTCGTCGTCGATCTCCAGCACGCGGCCCGCCTGGCGCGCCAGCGACTGCGGCGGCTCCAGCTCGTGCTCGTCGGTGTAGTGCTTGACCTGCGAGCGCACCTTGTTCATCTGGCGCTGCAGCTCACCGGCGACCTCTTCGGGCCGCCGGACGTAGATCCGCGCGGACACCTCGACCGCCGCGGGCAGCCGGTCCGCGTGCTGGATCCACGGGTCGTCGACCTCGGGGATCTGGAGGCCGTGCATCTGGCCGACGGTGAGGACGGCGAGATGCCGCGAGACGCCGGCGTTCGACCCCGTGCGACCGCGGACGGTCACCGTCGGCGCGTACGGCTCGGCGTGGAAATCCGCCGCGTCGGTGAAGCTGGCGAGGTCCTCGGGCTCCCAGGCCGCGCCGGGGACCGCGGGCATGTTGCGCGGCGCGGGCAGGCCCAGCGAGCACGAACGGTGCATCAGCCAGGACATCTCCTCGGCGTGCACCGGACGGCCTTCGAGCCCGGCGGAGCCGATCACCTGGTCGAGGTGCTCCACCTCGGAGTCGAGCGCGGCCAGCTCGGCGTCGACGGCCTCCGGCAGGATCTTGCGCAGCACCGGGGCGGCGCTCTCGACCGCGCGGTCGATCATCCGCCTCGTCTGCACCTGGACGCCGAGGTACACCTCTTTTTCGGCCATCGAACGGCCCATCAGCTGCTGCTGCTCGCCGATGAGGTAGTCGTCGAAGGACAGTGCGCCCTGGACGTCCTGAGGACGGCCGACGGCGTTGTGCACGTGGGCCTCGGCCCACATGCGGATCGGGTACGGCCGGTTGGTCACGCGCAGGTGCAGCCAGCGGCCCTGGAGCTCCGCGTACTGCCCGGCGATGGCCGCGATCAGGTCGCGGCGCTGCGAGTCCGACCGGAACGACCAGCGCTGTGGCGCGAGCCGGTACCAGGCGTACACCTCATAACCGGTGCGTAACAGGTGCCCGTCGATGCTTCGCGCCGCGATCGACGGGGTATACGAGGGTATGGCCGCCTCGCCGGGCAGCCGCCTCCCCTTGCCGGCCTTCTTGGGCTGCGCGGAGCGGACCTGCTGGGGCGCGTGCCAGGCCCCTTGCTGCAGATCTCGATCACGTTTTCCTCGGCTTCCGCCGCGACCGAACAACGACTACCTCCCGGCCCGAGCCGCAGGGCGGCTCCGACGCGCTCGTGGTGTTCCCTGAGCTCCGGCGCCGCCGCCGTAGCCGTGGTGCTGGTACTGCCGTCTCCTGCGGTGCTTCGGTAGCGGGCGGTTCGCCCGTACCCGGACACGGGAGGCGCTGGCCGCGCCGCCTGTGCCCGTGGTCCGTTCTCTGGGTGTGTTGAGCTCTTTCGCCGCCATCGCGGCCACGGCGCCCAGCGGACGCTCGTGGCTGATCTTGGCCGTGATCAATCTGGTGATCACAATTGTGGCGACGAAGGCCCAGGCGGTCGAGAAGAACCCGAAGCTCCAGCCCGCCCACCGTTCGACGGTGAGCACGAGCAGGAAGACCGGGATACCGACGAGCCACGCGACGTAGCGGGCTCTCCAGGGAAAAGTCGCTTTCGGCGGGCCGAGCCATACGGCATCGACCCGGTAAACCTCGTCATCGGTACGGATACGCAACGCGAGCCCTCAGCCTGTGAAGAGGCCGGCGATCCACTGGCCCACGTTGACTCCGGCGCCACTCACCGCGAGGCCGATGATCGCCAGCGCGATCACGACACCGGCGAGTCGGCGCATGACACCCGCGTTGTCCCCTTTGCCACCGCCCAGCCACAGCAGAAGAAGCGCGACGGCCAGCAGCACCAGGGGGATGATGTTGTCGATCAGCCAGGTGCGGACGTTGCCGGTGCCGAGCTCGCCGGCGGCCAGCGTGTCGAGGGTGGTCATGGTCATCATCGCATTACTCCCGGTGCGCGGAGAGGGGGTTCGCGCGGTTCTGGCTCGGTGGTGCTTCGAACATCATGGCGTCACGAGGCGTAGTGGTCAAAGCGCGCTCTGTAGATATCGTTTTGTCTACTGATCACAGAGCGAGGCACAGCACCCCGACCATCCTCGGTCTCCATCATCGCTGCAAGGGTCGTCTGAATTAACCCCGGCCACCCGTATTTCGCAGTGTGCTGACGGCCTCACTCGCTTGCGAGGCATCTTGCTCACCCTGAGTACTGACCGACCGAGGAGAATCCAGCCTCGACCAGTGTGACATGACTCGTTCGGTGGCTTCTCGCGAGTCCGCTGGGTGAGCACGCATTCGACAAAAATCCTGAGCGCCGGTCAAGTGAAAGTCACACTTCCGTTACCCTAAGCGAAAACAGAGCGGATATTTTCACTACATAGCGTGATTATCGGCCTGTCGAGAACACATTCGCGGGAAAAGCGCCCGCTTCGACGGCCTGGCGACTCAAAGGTCCGCACAGCTCGTGAAGCCGCTTCGTCTTCTCCTCGCCGAGATGCTCCCAAGGCCCTGTCGACGCCGCGTTCGTGGCGACTTCGAGCCGTTCGCGAAGATCGTTCCCGGCCTCGGTCAGGCCACCCTCGCCGTCGAGGATGCCCTGCTCGCGAAGCTTGACGGCGGCGTTGTCCCACTGCTCGTCGCTCCAGCCGCGGGATGCCTTGGCCGCGGCTGGCAGGAACCCCTTGCCGGTGGCGGTGTGCGTGACGAGGGCGGCGAGCCCGTCGAGCCCGTTGGCGACGAGCGCGGCGATGTGGCCGTCGCCGCGATGCTCGCGCAAGAGGGTGATGGCGTGCCAGAGGACGAGATGCGGTTCGCTCGGCCAGTCGAGACCCGCGTGCCCGGCGTACAGGGGACGGCCGTCGACCTGGCAGCCGCCGGTCGCCTCACGGGCGAGCTCGGCCGCCTCGGCGACCTCGTCGGAACCGAGCGTCTCCTTGCCGAGCAGCCGGGTCAGCGTCGCGTCGACGGCTTCGAACCGGGCCTCGATGATCTTTTCGGGCGTGGCCAGCGTCCACGCGCGCGGGATGTGGCGGGCGACGAGTTCGGGGTTGAAGTTGTAGAAGGTGGCCGCGACCACGCCGGGACCCACCGCGCCCATCGGCGCCGCGCGGCCCGCGAAGTACGTCATGCGCCCCGGCCGGAGGCCCGCGCCGGTGAGCGCGGCTTCCGTCTCGGGGGCGAAGTAGGTAAGGGAATGCAGTACATCGAACGTCCCGCGGAACCGTCCCGTGACGCGACTCGCTTCGCCCATGGGAGCACCCTACCGACAAGTAGTGACGGGCGCAGCGTCCGAAAGGGCGGCGGTGGGAGCAGGGGACCTTTGCTATCACTTCCGCAGGTCGGGAACAGGAAGGACGGGGTCGGCGTGGTCGTGGGGGGGGGGTTTGGGTTTTGCCCCCACCCCCCCCCCCCCCCCCCCCCCACCCCCCCCCCCCCCCCCCCCAACCCCCTCCAAGGCCCCCCC
>NZ_JBWKEA010000031.1:0-49534 GCF_056435685.1 Amycolatopsis sp. NPDC043885 | reverse complement strand
TATATACGCAGTCACGCAGATACGCAAGAAGCTGGGCAGCCAGGTATGCTCGCCGCATGCACACGTCACTGCCGGACTTCGACATGCCCAACGAAGAGCAGGTACACCTGGCCGCCGAGTCCTTCCGCCTGCTGGCCGACCCGACCCGGATCAAGGTCCTCTGGGCGCTACTGCAGGGCGAATCCTCGGTCGCCTGCCTCGCCGAACTCGCCGGCGCCGCCCCCACCGCGGTCAGCCAGCACCTGGCGAAACTCCGGCTCGCCGGCCTGGTCAAAGGCCGCCGCGAAGGCACCTTCGTCTATTACTCCGCCGCGAACGAGCACGTCGGCAGGCTGCTCAAGCAGGCCCTCTTCCACGCCGACCACATCGACGCCGAGCCCCGAGCGGCCGCCCGTTGACCTGATCCGCGGAGCCAGGGATTCAGCGCTCAGTGGCTCAATCGTGGTCGGGGATCCCGTGCAGATGGTGGTCGGCCGCGTTCATGACCTCCGCCAAGAGACGCCGGACATGCCCGCCACGAGCGCGGTAGAGGATCCGCCTGCCGTCCCGGCGTTGCGTGACCAGACCGGCCAGCTTGAGCTTGGCCAGATGCTGGGACACCGCCGGACGCGCGATGGCGACCGCGGCCGACAACGACGCGACGTCGTACTCCTCCCCACTGAGCAGCCACAGCATCCGCATCCGGGTCGGATCGGCCAGCATCCGCAACGACGTGGACGCGGCCTCGACCTGGTCATCCGGAGGCAGCCGGGTCCACTGGTCGCCTGATTCGTCATGTGCGTACATGAGCACCTATCATGGAAGGGGCTTCGAGCGAGCGGAGTGGTGGAGCGTGTCGTTGTTCGGCCATCGGGACTACCGGCATCTGTTCGGGGCACAGCTGGTCGCGCTGTTCGGCACTGGATTGACGACCGTAGCGCTCGGCCTGCTGGCCTACGACTTGGCGGGGGCCAGTGCCGGCGCGGTGCTGGGAACAGCGCTGGCGATCAAGATGATCACCTATGTCACGGTCGCGCCGCTCGCCGGGGCCTACGCCGACCGGGTGCCACGCCGCCTGTTCCTCGTTTGCCTGGACGCTGTCCGCGCGCTCGTCGTCCTCGCGCTGCCCTTCGTCGACCAGGTCTGGCAGATCTACGTCCTGATCGTGGTCCTGCAATCCGCGTCGGCGTCGTTCACCCCGACCTTCCAGGCCGCCCTCCCGGACATCCTGCCCGACGAACGCGACTACACGAAGGCGCTCTCGCTGTCGCAGCTGGCCTCGACGATGGAGAGCCTGCTCAGTCCCCTGCTCGCCGCCGCCGTGCTCAGCCTCGTGTCCTTCCACTGGTTGTTCACCGGCACCTCGATCGGGTTCGTCGCCTCCGCCGTGCTCGTGCTGAGCACCCGCATCCCCGACGCGACCCGCAGTCACCGCGGCGGAATCTGGGACCGCACCCTCGCCGGGATCAAGATCTTCACCGCGACCCCGCGCCTGCGTGGAGCACTCGGTCTCGACCTGGTGGTCGCCGCGGCCGGCTCGATCGTCATGGTCAACACGGTCAACTACGTCCAGGACACCCTCGGCCGGTCCCAAGCCGACGTCGCGCTTCTCCTGGCAGGCAACGGCATCGGCACCATCCTGGTCGCACTCCTGCTCCCCCGCGCCCTCGACCGGATCCCCGAACGCACCGTCATGCTTTCCGGCGGCGGAACCCTCCTCACCGGAATGACCGGCGCCATCGCACTGTCCACCGCGGACTCCGGCAACTGGCGCTGGGGAGCCGCGCTCACCGTCTGGGCGATCATCGGCCTCGGCACCGGACTGGTGCTCACTCCTGTCGGCCGGGTCCTGCGCAGGTCCAGCCAACCCAGCGACCGGCCCGCGATCTTCGCCGCCCAGTTCTCGCTGTCGCACGCCTGCTGGCTGCTTGCCTACCCCATCGCCGGCTGGCTCGCCACCACCGCCGGATTCACCACCACCTGGCTCGTTCTCGGCGCACTCGCACTACTCGGGCTCGCCGTCACGATCCGCTCGTGGCCACGCCGCGACCCCCTGCTTCTCGAACACACCCACCATGAGCCCATCGACCCCGCTCACCTCGCCGACGCCGTCCAGGCCGGCGACGGCACGTGGCGGCACAGCCACGAGTTCGTCATCGACCAGGACCACCGCCGCTGGCCGGCGGCCTCGTGAGTGGTAAGGACGGTTCTCTTGAGGGGTAAGGCAACTGTGGCGTGTTACGAAGCCACTTTCGCACCGTCAGCCGAAGTGATCGACCCAGGTGGTGGTGAAGGCCTCCTTGCCTACCCTGAAGGCAGGGAAGGAGGCCTTCGCTACGTCGTCGACATGGTCTGGGCGTGTGTCGAAGGCCGCCATGAGCGGACCGCCCACCGCACCCGACACCTTTGCCTCACCCCTCAATAACCGTCCTTACCACTCACGAGGCCGCAACGGCAGCACCCGCGCGTCACCCTTCTCCAGCGTCGCCGCGGCCTGAGGCGGCTCAGGTCATGGCGACCAGGGTCCGCCGCTTGCCCGTGAACGGCTCGCGTCCGTGCGCCATCAGCATGTTGTTGATCACCATGATGTCGCCCGGCTGCCACGGGAACGCGTAGCTGACCTCGTCGTACGTCGCCTTGATCGTGGCCAGGTCCGCCTGCGGGATCGGCGAGCCGTCGGCGAAGAAGGCGTTGCGGGGCAGGTCTTCCTCGGGGTACAGCTCCAGCAGCGCCTCGCTGACCTCCTCCCCCAGGCTCGAGACATGGAACAGGTTGGCCTGGTTGAACCACACCGTCGCGCCGGTGTGCGGTTCCGCGACGAACGACGGGCGCACGTGCCGGGTGCGCAGGCCCTCGTCGGTCCACTCGTACGTCTGCCCGTTGCCGGTGCAGTAGTCCGCCACCGCCTGGCGGTCGTCGGTCTGGAACGCCTCCTGCCAGGTCAGCCCGAGGCCTTCACGGAACGCCCGGGTGTAGGTGACACCGCCCGCGAAGCGCTCCCGCAGGTCCTCCGGCAGCAGGCGGTACATCGCGCGGCTGTCGGCGATCGGCGTCGCGCCGCCGGTTTCGGCCGCGGTGTCGCACAGGAAGAACAGGCGGGCGGGCCAGTGCGCCGAGTACGAGTTCTCGTTGTGCATCGGGATCGACTCGGCAGGCGGGTACTCCGTCGAGGTGTAGATGTTGCCCGAGACCGCCGACCGCGGCGTCGACCGTTCCGTGTACGTCAGCAGCGAGCCGCCGATCTCCTCCGTGACCTGGTTGAACACCGCCAGATCGGCAGGCATCCCGCGCAGCAGGATCGCGCCGTGCTCGCGCAGCCGGCCCTGCAGCACTTCGCGATGCGCGCGCACCCAGTCCAGACCCGTGGCCGCGTACACGGTGATCTCCGTGTGTTCGTTGCCCTCGACGTGGTGGGCGCTGTCGAGGTTCGCCGCGAGTTCGGCGGTCATGACTCCTCCAGTTCGAATCGGATCAGCTTGGCGGCCTCGGCGTGCAGCGCGGCGAGGTCTTCGGTGTCGGCGAACCCCGCGGCGAGTACGTTCACCGCGTAGATCTCCTGGTCGTCGGTGAGCAGCTGGCCGGGGCGCACGATCGTGACGACCTCCAGGACCTCGGGCAGCCCGGCGACCTCGTCGGTGCCCTCGACGCGGATCAGCCGCCCGGTGCCCTCGGCGTAGAAGATCAGGTAGCCCACCGGCACCGGCAGGCCCGCACCTCGCGCGGGCGGTGGCGTGCCCAATGCCAGCGACACGGCTTCGGCGATGACATCGATGCCGGTCGCGAGCTTCAGCAGCACCGGCTGGGCGCCGCCTGCCGGGCGGCCCGCGTTCACCTCGACGATCGTCGGGCCCAGTTCGGCATCGTCGATCAGTTCCAGGTGAGCGCAGGTGTTGTCCAGACCCAGGGCGAGCGCGGCGGCCGTAGCGGCCGCGAACAGCCGCCCGGTGTCCTCTTCGGACAGTTCGAGCGGCGGGCAGACCATGCCCAGCTCGAACTTGCGCTCGTCGATCAGCGGCTTCTCCACCACGGCGACCGGTTCCGCGACGCCGTCGCGCACCAGGACGTCGACCGCGTACTCCGGACCGCGCAGCAGGCCTTCCACGAGGAACACCTTCAGCGGGTCGATCGGCGCCGGTCCGCCACCGACGAGCCGGTGGTACCGTGCGTCCTCCGACAGCGGCAACCGCTCGGCCAGCAGCCGGTACGCCGCCGCCAGTTCATCCACTGTGGACACAGTACGCACGAGATTGCTCGCCGCGCCGTTCACCGGTTTGACGATCGCCGGGAGCCCGACTGCCGAAGCCACCGACGCCGCCTCGGACTCGGCCGAGATCAGCGCGCAGCGTGGCCCCGGCAACCCTGCCGCGCCCAACGCCTGCCGGACCGCGAACTTGTTGTGCGTCACGGTGAACACCGACGCCGGGCAGCGCGCCACCCCGAGCAGCTCGGCCGCACGGGCGACGCTCGCGATGATCCCCTCGGCGGCGGTCACCACCCCGGCCGGACTGACGGTCCGCACCCGAATCGCCTCGGCGACGGCTTCGGCGTCACGGACGTCGTCGACGACGACGATGCCGTCCACCAGTTCCGCCACCTGTGCCTGCTCGGCCGGTTCCAGGGGTTGGGTGACCAGCTCGGCCCGCAGGCCGGTCGCGTGCACAGCGGCCACGAAGTCGGCGATCCACTGCCCTGCGGTCTCGCAGACCACGAACGCGGTTTTCACACTTCCTCCAGTTCGAGCCGGACGAGCTTGCTCGCCTCCGCGTGCAGGTCGGCGAGGTCCTCGTGATCGGCGAACCCGGCCACGACGAGGTTGACCGCGTAGGTCTCCTGTTCGTCGGTGAGCACCTCCCCCGGCGAGACGGTGGTGACGACGTCGATCACCTCGGGCAGCTCGGCGATCTCGTCGAGCCCGCCGATGCCGGTCAACCGGCCCGAACCGGCCGCGTAGAGGATCAGCATGCCCAGCGGGATGGGCAGTTTCGCGGGTTCCCGCACCGGCGGCGGAGCGCCCACCGCGAGCGCCGCCAGCTCGGCGAACACGTCGATGCCGGTGCGCAGCTTCGCCAGCAGCGGCATGATCGAGCCGGCGGGCCTGCCCGCGTTGACCTCGACGATCGTCGGGCCACGGTCGACGTCGTCGATCAACTCGACGTGGGCACAGGTGTTGTCGAGCCCCAGCGCGCGGACGGCGGTGACCGCCGCGGCGGTCACCAGCTCGGCCCGGTCGGCGGTGAGCCCGGCGGGCGGGCACGACAGCGCCAGCTCGAACTTCCGCTCGTCGATCAGCGGCTTGTCGAGGATCTCGACCGGCTCGGCGACCCCATCACGGACCAGCACGTCCACCGCGTACTCCGGGCCGGACAGCAATCCTTCGACGAGGAATGTCGCCGAAGGGTCCAGTGTCCCCAATGGACGGTGGTAGCGCGGATCCGCGGACTCGGGCAGCCGCGCGGCCAGCAGCTCGTACGCGGCCGCTAGTTCGTCCACAGTGGACACCGCGCGGATCAGATTGCTGCCCGCCCCGTTGACCGGTTTGACGATCGCCGGGAGCCCGACCGCGGAAGCGACCGATACCGCCTCGGCGGCCGACGAGATCAGGGCGTGCGCGGGCCCGGGCAGCCCGGCCGCGGCGAGCGCCTCCCGGACCGCGAACTTGTTCGCGCACAAGGCGAACACCGACGCCGGGCAGCGCGCCACCCCGAGCAGTTCCGCGGCGTGGGCGGTGCTCGCGATGGCGCCGTCCGAGCCGGTGAAGATCCCGGCCAACGCGCCGCCGTCGATCTCCCGGACCTTCGCCGCGACGGCTTCCGGGTCGTGGACGTCGTCGAGCGCGACGACGTCGTCTACCACGTTCGTCAGCGCGGCGCGCTCGGCCTCGTCCATCGACGGGGCGAGCAGCACCACGCGGTGCCCGGCCGCCCGCATCGACGGCGCGACCTCGCCGACCCAGTGTCCGCGGGCCTCCCTGACCAGCACTGCCGTACTCATGCGGCTTCCTTCCCGGCGAGCTTGCGCTCCCGTTCCTGCGCCCCCACCAGATCGTCGGGCAGCGAATCGGGCACCTCGGTGTCGAAGCGGCGCAGGCGCCGCAGCGAGAACCCGCCCACGTTGATCAGCAGCAGGATCAGCGCGAAGACGACATAGGCGAGCCCGATGCCCCGGGTCTCGCCGGTGCCGAGCACGGCGCCGACCGACCCGGTCAGCGCGCCGCCCGGTGCCAGCAGCGGCGAGAACCAGCCGACGGCCAGCGGCGCCAGCACGGCGAACCCGATCGGCAGCGTGGACCAGGTGATCGTCTGGTTGATCGCGAACACCCGGCCGTGGAACCGCTGCGGCACCTTGACCTGCACCAGCGTCGCGTAGATGCCCTGCGACACGGACATCGCGGCGGCCAGGAGGAACACCCCGGCCGCGACGACGATCAGCGACGGCCGCAGGCCCATCACCAGGCTGCCGAGCGCGATCCCTATGTTGCCGACGAGCACACCGACCATCCGGCGGTGCCGCGGGCCGCCCCACAAGGCCATCCCGATCCCACCCGCCACCGCGCCGATGGCCTCGGCCAGCGCCACCTGCGCGACGTCGGTGACCGAGCCGAACGACAGCACGAGCGGCGAGACCAGCACCAGCGCGGGAGCGAGGAAGACGTTCGCCAGCGCGAAGTACAGCAGCATCGTGCGGAAACCGCGGTGGTTCCACGAGTACCGCAGCCCACCTGCGATCGCCGTCAGCAGCGGTTCGCGCGGGCGCCAGCCCATCATGTCCGGGAACCGCACCAGCAGCAGGCCCACGATCGCGAACGCGTAGCTCGCCATGTCCAGGATCAGGATGCCGGACAACTGAATCGTCGCCAGCAGCCCGGCCGCGAGCACCGGCATCAGCAACTGGGCGAAACCGGTGGACAGCTGCGCGAGACCCATCGCGTGCCCGAGATACTGCTTCGGCACCAGCTGAGCCACCGACGACTGATAGGCGATGCGCTGGAACGAAGCGGCCACCGACCCGAGCGGGATCAACACGTAGAACAACCACAGCTGGACATGCCCGGTGATCAGCAGCAACGCCAGTATCAGCTGGATCCCGCCGGCGATGCCGCTGGCCGCGATCATGATCCGCCGCCGGTCGCCGCGGTCGACCAGTGCGCCGGCCACCGGCAGGACGAGCACGCCGAACAGCAGCGCGAGCGCCCACAGCAGGCCGAGGTCGGCCACCGAGCCCGTGCGCGTGTAGAGCCAGATCGGCACCGCGAAGGACGTCAGCGCCGAACCGGTCGAGGACACCAGTTGCCCGACCGTGATGGTGACGAACCGGGCCATGCTCGGCCGCACCGCGGGTTTCTCGTCCACGTCCGCCCGGTGGGTCTCGTGCACCGCCCAGGCCGCGTCTTCGCCGCGGACCCGGACGTCGAGTTCGCCGGGGTCGTCCAGCGCCGGATGCACGCGCGTGACGATCTCCGCGAGTTCGTCGGCCCGGTAGCGCAGGAAGAAGTGCCCGGCCCGGTCGAGCACCACGAGCGCGGTGGTGTCGGTGAGGAACTCCCATTCCCGGTACCGCTCGGCGTAGTAGTCGGTGACCGGGTCCTCGGAGCCGACCACCGACACGATCGGCGCGCGCAGCTTGGCCACGCGGGCGTCGAGCAGGCCGCTGAAGTACTCCTCGGCGGCGCGGCTGTCGGCGCGCATGTTCGTGATGATCCGGTCGGCCTGCGCCGGGTCGAGGTCGTCGGTGTCGACGCCCATGCCCTTGAGCCAGTTCGAGTAGTACCGGTTGCTGCGCAGCTTCTCCAGCCGGGTGCGCAGCGTGCCCACCGGGCCCTTCATGCGGGCGAACGGGAAGATCGCGCCGATGTAGACGACCTCCAGCTCGCGGCCGCGCTCTTCGAGCAGCCGGGCGACGGCGACGGCTAGTGCGTTGCCGACCCCGCAGTGGCCGTAGATGGCCAGCGGGCCGTCGACGCGGTCGAGGATCTCGTCGGCCAGCCGCTCGACCAGGTCGTCGAAGGGCAGGGCCTCTTCGGACAGTCCGACGTCGTGGCCGGGGATGGCGACCGAGTAGAGCGAGTAGCCCGCCGGGAGCGCGTCGGCCAGCGGCTGGTACACGATCGCGCTGCCGCCGCCGTAGGGGAAGCAGACGTAGGTCAGCGTCCGCTGCGTCGTCGGCTTGGTCAGCTCGTACAGCAGATGCCGCGGCCGGTCGGTGGCGTCATCGTCCATGAAGGACGCCAGCTCGCGGATCGTGCGGTGCTGGAACAGGTCCATGACGCCGACCTGCCCGGCGCCCGCCTTGCCGATCCGTGCCACCACCTGGGTGGCCAGCATCGAGTGGCCGCCGAGGTCGAAGAAGTCGTCGTCGACGCCCAGCTCGTCCACTTTGAGCACGTCCCGCCAGATTTCGGCCAGCAGGGTCTCGACCGGGGTCGACGGCGCGACCAGTTCCTTGGTCGCGTCCCGGGACGCGACCGGAGCGGGGAGTGCCTTGCGGTCGAGCTTGCCGTTCGGGGTGAGCGGCAGCTCGTCGAGCGCGACGAACGACGGCGGGACCATGTAGTCCGGAAGGCTCTGCTTGAGCGCCGTCCGCAGCGTGCCGGGATCAGCGTCGCCCACGACGTACCCGACCAGCCGCTTGTCCCCCGGCGTGTCCTCGCGGACGATCACCGCGGCGTCGCGCACACCCGGCTGGGCGCGCAAGGTCGTCTCGATCTCCCCCAGCTCGATGCGGAGGCCGCGCAGCTTGACCTGGTGGTCGATCCGGCCGAGGAACGCGATCGTCCCGTCCGGGCGCCAGTGCGCGAGGTCGCCGGTGCGGTACATCCGTCCACTGTGGAACGGGTCGGGTACGAACCGCTCCGCCGTCAGCTCCGGGCGGTTGTGGTACCCCAGGGCGAGGCCGACGCCGGCGATGTGCAGTTCGCCCGGCACGCCGACCGGGCAGGGCCGCCCGGCACGGTCGAGCACGTAGATCCGGATGTTCTGGATCGGCGCTCCGATCGGCACCGACGCGACGTCGGCGAGCGCGGCGGGCGTGCAGTGCCAGGCGGTGACGTCGATGGCGGCTTCGGTCGGGCCGTAGAGATTGTGCAGCTCGCAGTCCGGCAGCCGCCGGGTGAACTCGCGGGCCGCGTCGAGCGGCAGCTCCTCGCCGCTGCACACGACCCGCCGCAGCGCCGTGCAGGTCTCGACGCCTTGTTCGGCCAGGAAAAGCGTGAGCATCGACGGCACGAAGTGCGCGGTGGTGATGCTCTCGGACGCGAGCAGCTCACGCAGGTACGCGGCGTCCTTGTGGCCGCCGGGTTCGGCGAGCACGAGCCGCGCACCGGTGATCAGCGGCCAGAAGAACTCCCAGACCGACACGTCGAAACCGGCCGGGGTCTTCTGCAACACCGAATCGGTGTGGTCGAGGCGGTACGCGCGCTGCATCCAGTCGAGCCGGTTGACGATGCCGCGGTGACCGTTGGGCACGCCTTTCGGCTGACCGGTGGAGCCCGAAGTGTAGATGACGTATGCCGGGTCATCCGGTCCGGCAAGCGGCTCAGGCGGGGTGCCCGGTTGCCCGGCCGTCTCGGCGAGGTCGTCCAGGACGACGACGGTCGCGTCCCCCGGCGGCAGTGTTTCACGCAACGCCGCCTGCGTCACGACGACGGGCGCGGCCGCGTCCCGCAGCATGAACGCCAGCCGGTCGGCCGGGTACTCCGGGTCGAGCGGGACGTACGCGCCACCGGCCTTCAGCACGCCGAGGAGCGCGACGACCAGCTCGAAAGACCGCTCCGCGAACACACCGGTGAGCACGCCCGGTCCGACGCCGAGCCCACGCAGCCGGTGCGCGAGCCGGTTGGCCCGCTCGTCCAGCTCGCGGTAGGTCAGCGACGCACCGCGGAAGGTCACCGCGGGCGCGTCCGGGGTCCGGGCGGCCTGCTCCTCGACGAGGACGTGCAGCGTGGTCTGCGGGAACTCGGCGGTCGTGTCGTTCCAGCGCTCCAGGACGAGTTCGCGCTGTGCGGCGTCGAGAATGTCCACTTCGGACAGTCGCCGGTCCGGGTCGGCGACGATCGAGCGCAGCAGCGTGACCAGCCGCCCGGCCATCCCGTCGACCGTGTCCGGGGTGAACAGCGCGGTGTTGTATACGAGCTTGCCGATCAGCCCGCGTTCGACCTCGATCGCGTGGAACTCGAAGTCGAACCGGGTAGCGGGCAGGTCCATCGGCAGCCAGCGGAAGTCCACTTCGGACTCACCGGCCGCGCCCATCCGGCCCATCTCGTAGTTCTGCAGCACGAACATCGCCTGGAACACCGGCGAGCGGCTGACGTCGCGGGGCACGCCGAGCGCGTTCACCAGCCGTTCGAACGGGACGTCGGCGTGCTCGAACGCGTCCAGCACGTGCCGCCGGGTGCGTTCGAGCAGCTCGGCGAACGTCGGGTCACCCGCGAGCTGGGCACGCAGCGGCAGCATGTTGATGAACATGCCCGCCACGCCCTCCAGCTCGGGCAGGCCGCGTCCGGCCGACGACGAGCCGATCGCGAAGTCCTCCTGGCCCGAGTACCGCGAAAGCAGCACCTGGTAGGCAGCCAGCAGGGTCATGAAGAGCGTGACGCCGTGCTCACGGCTCAGCTCGCCGAGCGCGCGGGCGAGGTCGCGCTCGACGAAGAACTCGTGGATCGCGCCGTCGAAGCTCTGCTTGGCGGGCCGGGGCCGATCGGTGGGCAACTCCAGCGGCTCGACCCCGGCGAGCTGTGCCTTCCAGTGCTCCAGTTGCCGGTCGAGTTCGCCACCGGTGAGCGTGCGGCGCTGCCAGTGCGCGAAGTCGCCGTACCCGATGCTCAGCGCGGGCAGCTGGGCCGTGCCGCCGGTGCTCAGAGCGTGGTACTGCGCGGCGAGGTCACGCAGCAACAGGTCGACCGACCAGCCGTCACCCACGATGTGGTGCGTGCACAAGACCAGCAGGTGCTCCTCGTCGGACACCCGGGCCAGTGTCGCCCGCAGGAGCGGGCCCGTCGCCAGGTCGAACGTCTCGGCCGCGGCGGCGTCGACGGCGGCGCGGGCGGCTTCCTCAGTTCCCGCATCCACTATGGACAAATCAACCGAGACCGAAGGTTCGATGTGGACGGTCGGCTGTCCGTCGTCCCCCTCCGGGAAGCGCATCCGCAGCGCCTCGTGCCGAGCGGGCAGGGTGTCCAAAGCGGACTGGAGCGCGGCGACGTCGAGCCTGCCGGTCAGCCGGATCGGCACCGGGATGTGGTACGACCCGGTGCCCGGCGCGAACTGTTCCATGAACCAGACGCGTTCCTGCTGATAGGAAAGCGGGACGACGGCGTCGGCGGGGCGCGGCGTGATGGTCGCGGCCCGCTCCGTGCGCCGTCGCAGCCGCTGTTCGAGCAGGGCCCGGCGCGCGGCCGCGCTGCTGGTTTCGTCGATCGCGGTCATGAGAGCTCGCCTTCGGCCAGCTGACGCTGGACCTCTTCGTCGCTGAGCTGGTCGAGGTCCTCGGCGAGCCGCCGTTCGATCTCGGCGGCGAGCCCGGCGACGGTGGTGAGGGAGAACAGCCCCCGCACCGGGATGTCGACTTCGACCTGTTTGCGGATCCGGGACATCGCGCGGATCGCCAGCAGCGAGTTGCCGCCACGGGCGAAGAAGTCGTCGTGCGCGCCGAGGTCGTCGACGCCCAGCAGCTCGCCGAGCACCTCGGCGACGAGTTCTTCGGCCGCGGTCCGGGGTGCGACGTACGCCGGCGTCTCGCCGGGTTCGGGATCCGGCAGCGCGGCCCGGTCGAGCTTGCCGCTGGCCGCCATCGGCAGCGCCTCGAGCGTCACGAACCGGGTCGGCACCAGGTAGTCCGGCAACGTCTTCCGCAGGGCGTCGGCCGCCCCCTCGGTGCTGCCGACGACATAGCCGACGAGCGTGTCACCGCGGACCGCCACGGCCGCGTCGCGCACCTCCGGCAGCTCACGCAGCGCCGCTTCGACCTCGCCGGGCTCGATGCGGTAGCCGCGCAGCTTCACCTGCTCGTCGACGCGGCCGAGGTAGTCGAGCGTGCCGTCGCGGCGCCAGCGGGCGAGGTCGCCGGTCGCGTACATCCGGCCGTACGGACCTTCGGTGAACTTTTCGGCGGTCAGATCCGGCAGCCCGAGGTAGCCGCGGGCGAGCTGCGACCCGGCGATGTACAACTCGCCCGGGACGCCCGGCGGCACCGGCTGCCGCCGTTCGTCGAGGACGTACACGCGGGTGCCGGGCACCGGACGGCCGATCGGGACGGGCCCGGACGGCAGCTCGTCCCCAGGTTCGACCCGGTGCACGACGCAGCCGACGGTGGCCTCGGTCGGGCCGTACTCGTTGACGACGAGCGTGCCGGGGTGCCGACCCCGCCACGGCTGGACGGCCTCGGCGGTCAGCGCCTCACCGCCGAGCACCAGCTCACCCGTCGGGAACAGCTCCTCGGCGAGGACGGCGAGGTGTGTCGGGGTCGCCTTGACGAACGTCGGGCGTCCGCCATCGACCACCGCGCCCCCGGCGGTGAGGGTGCCGAGCAGCGTCGTCACGGTGAGGTCGAACGACGGCGACGTGTGCAGCAACGCCCGTCCGGCCAGGCCGGGGTACGCCTCGCGCGCCCACGCCAGGTAGGTGTCGACGGCCCGGTGCTCGACCTCGACGCCCTTGGGCCGCCCGGTCGAGCCCGACGTGTAGATCACGTAGGCGACGTCGCCCGGCCCGGCCGTCGGGTCCGGGTCCTCGGTGGCCGCGGCGGACCACTCGGCCGGGTCGTCGAGGGCCAGCGTCTTGGTGTCCAAAGTGGACTCTCCGGAGACCAGCACGAACGGGACACCCGCGTCGGCGAGGATCAGCGCCTGCCGGGGAGCCGGGTTGGCCGGGTCGAGCGGGACGTAGGCCGCGCCGCTCTTCAGCACCCCGAGCACGCCGGTCAGCAGATCCGCCGAGTTCGGCACGCACACGCCGACGACGGTGCCGGGACCGGCGCCCAGCTCGCGCAGCCGGTGCGCGACGCGGTTGGCTCGCGTGTTCAGCTCGGCATACGTCAGGAGAACTCCGCCGAAGTCGACGGCGGGCGCGTCCGGGGTACGCCTGGCCTGTTCCTCGAAACGGGCGTGCACCGTCTTGGTGTCCGGAGTGGACAGTTCCGTCGGGTTCCACCCGGTCAGGACCAGCTCGCGCTCGGCGTCCGACAGCAGCGGCAGATCCGCGACCGACCGGGCCGGATCGGCGACCGCCGCGCTCAGCAGCCGCACGTACCGCTCGGCGATGGCTTCGGCGGTCTCGCGGTCGAACAGGTCGGTGCGGTAGACGAGCCTGCCGTCCACGGCGGTCAGGTCGATCGCGATGTCGTCCTTCGCGGTGGCCGAACGGATCGGCTCCAGCCCCGAGTCGGGCAGGAAGTTGAACCCGAGCTGGTACAGCGCCTGCACGCCGGGATCGCGCTCGGCCCCGACCGCCTCGGCGACCGCCTGGAACGGCACCTGGCTGTGGTCGATCGCCTCCAGCAACGTGGACCGGACCCGGCCGACCAGCTCGGTGAACGCGGGCGCGCCCGAGCAGTCGACTCGCACGGCCATCTGGTTGACGAACATGCCGATCAGGTCGGCCAGCTCGGGAAGGTCACGGCCGGCGACCGGGACGCCGACGACGATGTCGTCCGCTCTGGACAGTCGCGACAGAAGCGCCGAGTAGCCGGCCAGCAGCACCATGAACGGCGACGCCGACAGCTCCCGGCCCAGCTCACCGACCCGGTCGATCAGACCGTCCGGCAGGGTGAAGTGCACCTGGTCACCGGCGAACGTCAGCTCCGCGGGCCGCGGCCGGTCAGTGGGCAGGCCGTGCACCGGCGGCAGCCCGGCGAGCTGCTTGCGCCAGTAGTCCAGCTGCTCGCTGGACGTTTCGAGCTGCCCGCGCTGCCAGGCCGAGAAGTCCGGGTACTGGATGGCCAGTTCGGGCAGCTTCGGCTCGCGGCCCTCGAACACGGCGTCGCACGCCTCGCCCAGCTCGGCCCCCAGCACCAGCACCGAGCCTGCGTCGAACACGGTGTGGTGCACGACGAACGTGAGCACCCACTCGGCGTCGGCCATGCGGCACACCTGGGCCCGCCACGGCGGCGGCGAGTCGAGCGGGATGGCCCCGCGCGACACACCACCGACGAGTTCGGCGAGCCGGTCTTCACGGGCGTCGGCGGGCAGGTCTCGCAGGTCGTGCACCTCGGGCTCGATCGGCACCTCTGCGTGCACCACCTGCATGAGCGCGCCGCCCTCCATGCGGAACGACGTGCGCAGCGCCTCATGCCGCCCGACGATGACGCCGAGCGCGGCGCGCCACTGCTCCGCGGTCAGCGGGCGGTCCAGCCTGGCCTGGCAGTGCAGGTTGTACACCGGGGACGCCGGGTCGAGCTGGCCGGACAGCCAGATCCGCTCCTGCCCGAACGAGGCCGGGAACGTCCATTCCTTCGTGTCGCTCATGATTTCCTGTTCAGTGAGAGGTCAAGCGCAAGTGCCGCGTCGGTCCAGGGGGTCGTGAGTGGTAATGACGGTTAGAACGATCATTGCCACTCACGAGGCCTGACCCACCGCTTCAGCGTTCGAGCTTCGGGATGGTGGTCCGGGCGGATTCGTCCGGCGCCTCGGCCTTGCCGGCGCGCAGCTCCTCGATCCGCTCGGCCAGAGTGGCCACTGTGGACGCTTCGAACAGCGTCTTCATCGCCAGCCGCGTGCCGGTGGCCTTGCGCACCTGGGCGATGAGCTGGATGGCGACCAGCGAGTTGCCGCCGAGGGCGAAGAAGTCGTCGTGCACGCCGATCTTCTCCACGCCGAGCAGCTCGGTCCACTGGCGGGCGATCTCGGCCTCCAGCTCGGTGCGCGGGGCGACGTAGTCGTCCTCCGACACCTTCACCGGCGCTTCGTCGGGTTCGTCCAGCTCCTCGACGGTGACCTGGTGCTCGATCAGCTCCCGCACCGGGAGGGTGCTGATCACCACCTGCCCGCCGAGACCGGGAGCCAGCGCCCGCACGAACGCCTCGGCGCCGTCCACCGGCCGGATCCCGGTCGACGTCCCAACAGTGTCCACAGTGGACGCCGAAATCAGGCCGCCGCCGACGGCGGCCTGATCGACCTGGCGCAGCACGAAATCCTCGATCGTGACGAGCACGCGACCGGTCTCGTCGCACAGCGAAAGGTCGGCCGCCACCACCTGGTCGCCGCCGGAGTCGCGGTAGCGCAGGTGGCTGCGGAAACTCGTCGGGAGCGCGTCGTGCACGACGATCCGGCCGTAGCTCATCGGCAGGTAGGTGCCGCTCCCCCGGCCGCGGCCGAACGCGGTCGCGACGTCCAGCAGTGCCGGGTGCAGGCCCCACGCGCCGGCGTCACCCGCCGCCGCGTCGGGAGCCGTGATCGTGGCCAGCTCCTCCTCCGCGCCGATGCGGTGTTCGCGCAACGCCGCCCAGCGCGGGCCGAAGGTGACCATGCTGGTGCGGCCGGTGCCGAAGCCGTGCCCGTCGTCGATCGGCTCGGTCCGCCCGGTCACCGCCTCGATGTCCACAGTGGACGTCGGCCCCGCCTCGACCCATCCGGCGGATCCGCGCACGTGGGTCCGGCTCGCGCCGGCGACGTGGCTGTTCACGGTGAAGTCGTCGCCGTCGAACTCCACGCGGTACTCCGCGGTGGCGCCGTCCGGGACGCCGAACGGCTCCAGGAAGGCGACGTCCCGCAACTCGACGACGTGCCCGTCACCGGGCTTCGGCAGCGCCGCGGCCACCGCCGCGCGGACGGTCTCCAGGTGTCCCGTACCCGGCACCACCGGCACCCCGGCGATCCGGTGCTCGTCGAGCAGCCAGTGCGTGGCCGCCGAGACGAGCCCGTGCGCGCCGTCCTCGGTGCGCGTGGTGAGCACCGGGTGCTCGACCGGGCCGAGTGCCCGCGACCGGGTGGTGCGGATCGTGGTCGGCGCGGCCACTTCCGCGGCCATGCCGACCTCTTCCCAGCCACCCCAGGCGTGCGAGACGAGCCGCGCCCGCCAGCCGTGGCCGCCCCGCGCGTAGGCGTCGAGGAAGTTGTTGGCGGCGCAGTAGTCGACCTGCCCGATGCCGCCCGTCACCGCCGTGATCGACGAGCACAGCGCGACGAAGTCCATCGGCAGGTCGGCGAACGCCTCGGCAAGAGCCAGCGTCCCGGCGATCTTCGGGGCCAGCACGGCCTCGGCCGCGGCCCGCTCCTTCACCTCGGCGACGCCATCACCGGGCAACCCGGCCGCGTGCACGATCCCGTCGAGGCCGCCGAACTCGCGCTCGGCCAGCTCACGCACCTCACGCAGGCGCCCCGCGTCGGTGACATCGGCGGCGACGACGTGCACTACCGCGCCCGCGGTCTCCATCCGCCGCACGGCGAGCATCGCGCGCCCGGCACGGTCGGTGCCGCCGTGCGCGGCGAGGTGCGCGTCCCACTCCGCCCGCGGCGGCAGCCCGGCGCGGGTGAGCAGCACGAGCTTCGCCCGCACCCGGCGAGCGAGGTCCTCGGCGAGCGTGATGCCGATGCCGCCGGTCCCGCCCGTGATCAGGTACCGGCCGCCGTCGCGCAGCACCGGTTCGGCGGTCTCGGGCAGGGCGAGCTGGGTATAGTCGAGTATCCAGCGACGGCCGGCCCGCAGCGCGACCTCGGCGGCCGCGTCGGCGGGGCGGAACAGCTCAGCGACAGCGTCCTGCGGGCGATCTACATCGATCCGGCGCACCACCGTGCCAGGGACTTCCAGCGGCACGACCCGGGCGATGCCGGCGAGGGTCGCGTGCTCGGGGCGGTTCAGATCGGTGCCGGTGACGTCGACGGTGCCGGTACTCAGCACGTCGATCCGCACCGGCTCGCCCCAGGCCTGAACAAGATTGAGCAGGCTGAAGAACCCGTGGTCCTGTGCGGCCATGCCGCGCTCTTCCCCGGCCAGCGTCCAGGCGTGGACGACCCGCTCGGGCCGGGCGGGCAGCGCGGCCACGAGCGCGTCGTAGTCTTCGCGGGCCCCGGGCCGGACGGTGAATCCGGTCTCCGTCGCGGCGAACCCGTCACCGGGACGCACCTCGGTGACCGTCACACCCGCCTCGCGCAGAAGACCGGGCAAGACGTCGTCAGCGGCGAAGACGAGCGCGTTCGCGAAGGGCTCGCGTCTCAGGTCCGGTTCCGCCTGCCGCCACGCCGGGACCGCGAACCACTCGGACAGCGGCAGCGGACCGGTCGACCGCGCGGGCTGGGCAGCCGTGATCGGGTCCGGGTCGACCCAGTACCGCTTGCGCGCGTACGGATAGCCGGGCAGCGGCACCCGGTGGCCGGGCGCGCCGAACATGCGCGGTTCCAGGGAAACCCCGTTCGTCCACAAGAGACCGGCCGCGCCGTACAGTGTTTCGACGTCGCCGATGCGCTCGGTACGGCCCGGCAGGCTCGGCTGCGGCGCGGGCATGCCCTTGGGGACCTGGCCGCGGGACAGTCCGGACAGCTGATGACCCGGGCCGCATTCGACGAGCGCCCAGCGGCCGCCGCGCGCGAACAGGTTCTTGACGCAGTCGCCGAACCGGACGGCCTGACGCAGGTGCGAGGCCCAGTAGGCCGGGTCGGTGGCCTGGGCGTCGGTGATCCAGTCGCCGGTGACGTTCGACAGGAACGGCAGCGCGGGCGCGATGCGGGTGACGGCGGCGACGGCCGCGGTGAACTCGGCGAGGATCGGGTCCATCATCGGCGAGTGGAACGCGTGCGAGGTCACCAGCTCGCGGCACTGCACGCCGCTGGCCTTGAGCGTCGCCGCGAAATCCGCGACCGCGTCCGACGGCCCGGCCACGACACACGTGCCGGGCCCGTTCACCCCGGCGATCGCGAGCGTGCCCGGCAGCCGCGAGGTGACGCTCTCCTCGTCGAGCTGGACGGCCAGCATCGCCCCGGCGGGCATCGACTGCATGAGGCGGCCGCGGGTGGCGACCAGGTTCAGCGCGTCCGGCAGGGTGAAGACCCCGGCGACGGTGGCGGCGACGTACTCGCCGACCGAGTGACCGATCATCGCCGCGGGCCGCACACCCCAGCTCTGCCACAGCCTCGCCAGCGCGTACTCGACGACGAACAGCGCGGGCTGGGTCACGCGGGTTTCCCGCAGCGCCTGCTCGCCGCCGGGCCGGAAGATCAGGTCGCGCAGCTCCGGCAGCTCGGGTTCGAGCAGCCGCAGGCACTCGTCGACGGCCGCGGCGAACACCGGCTCGGCGTCGTACAGCTCGGCGCCCATCCCGGCGTATTGGGAACCCTGCCCGGGGAAGAGGAACGCCACGTTCGTCTCCCCGGCCTGTGCGGACACGAGGCGCCGGGGGTCGCGCAGCCCGTCGACCGCGTCCTCCGGGTCACGGGCGACGACGACCGCGCGGTGCGGGTACTCGGTGCGCCCGGCGGCGAGGGTGTACGCCACGTCGGCGAGGTCGAGGTCGACGTCCCCGGCCAGCCGCTCGGCGAGCTGGTCGACCGCGGCCGAGAGCGCTTCCGCGGTGTTGGCCGACACCCGCAGCAGATGCGCCGGATGCGGCGTCCGGGACCGCTGCGGACTCGGCGCCTCCTCCAGCACGACGTGCGCGTTGGTGCCGCCGACGCCGAACGAGCTGACGCCCGCCCGCCGCGGCACCCGGCCCGCCTCCCACTTCGTCACCTCGCGCGCCGGGAAGAACGGGCTCGCCGGGAAGTCGATCCCCGGGTTGGGTTCGTGATAGTTGATGGTCGGCGGGATCAGCCCGTGCTCCATGACGAGCACGGCCTTGATCAGCGAGACCACGCCCGCCGCCTGCGACAGGTGGCCGATGTTGGACTTCACCGAGCCGATCGCGCACCAGCCGGTGTCCGCGACCCTGTCCCCGTACACAGTGGACAGTGCGGTGATCTCGATCGGGTCACCCAGCGCGGTTCCGGTGCCGTGCGCCTCGACGTAACCGATGGTGCGCGGATCGACACCGGCCATGCCGACGGCCTGCGCGATCGCCTCCGTCTGCCCGGACACGCTGGGCGCGGAGAAACCGACCTTGGTGGCGCCATCGTTGTTGATCGCGTTGCCCAGCACGACACCCCGGATGTGGTCGCCGTCCTCGATCGCCTGCGACAGCCGCTTCACCAGCACGACCCCGACGCCGCTGCTCCAGACCGTGCCGTTGGCGCCCGCGTCGAACGCGCGCACGTGGCCGTCCGGCGAGGTGAAGCCGTCGACACCCATGTAGCCGACGCCGTGCGGCATTTCCACGTTGACCCCACCGGCCAGCGCCATGTCGCACTCGCCGTTGCGCAGCGCCTCGCAGGCGAGGTGCACCGCCACCAGGGACGTCGAGCAGGCGGTGAACACCGCGAGACTCGGACCGCGCAGGTTGAGCTTGTACGACACCGAGGTCGTCAAGTAGCTCGGCTGGTTGCCGGTCGAGATGCCGATCCCGCCGTGCTGCGAGGCGAGGAGCCGCTCGTTGCGCATCAGGTTCTCGGTCAGGTATCCGGTGCCCCCGGACCCGCCGTAGACGCCGATCGCGCCGTCGAAGCGGGCCGGGTCGTAGCCCGCGTCGGTGAGCGCGGCGTGGCACGACTGGAGGAACAGCCGATGCTGCGGGTCGGTGATCTCGGCCTCGCGGCTGGTCATGCCGAACAGCTCCGCGTCGAACTCGTCGAAGCCGTCGACCACGGCGGTGGCGTTCACCCAGCTCGGATCGTCCACTGTGTCCGGTGCGGCGCCGCGGGCGATCATCTCCTCGCGGGTGGCGGGCACGATCGACTCGACGCCGTCGACGAGGTTGCGCCAGAACTGCCGCGCGTCACGCGCGCCGGGCACGCGCACGTCGAGTCCGACGATCGCGATCGGTTCGGCTCCGGGATCGCCGGTGCCGGTTTCGGGGAGGTGGTTCACGGTGGTGCTCCTATCAGGAGCCGGCCGGGCCGGCGGTGCGACGGGGTCTTCTGGTCTGGGTCCGGCCTCGGCGGGCGGCGACGCGCTCGGCGGCGCGGGCCAGTTCCGGGACAGCTGCGCCGCCGGAGTGCAGGTGCGCGGCGAGGGCGCGGACAGTGGGGTGGGTGAACAGGTCGACCATCGGGATCCGGCGGCCGAGCCGGGCGGTGACCTGGGCGTGCACCCTGGCCAAGGCGAGCGAATTCCCGCCGGCGTCGAAGAAGTTGTCGGTGTGCCCGACTTCGGCGACGCCGAGGACGTCACACCAGGCACGAGCGATCACGGCCTCGGTCGCGGCGAGCGCCGCCGGATCCGCGGCCACCGACGGCGGCCGTGCCCGGACGCGGGTCGTCGCGGCGGGCGCGGCCGTGCGGACGTCCGCCCGCGGCAGCTCCGGCACGCTCGTCCCGACCGCCGCGTCCGGCGCCGCGGCCAGCGCGCCGAGCAGAGCGACGTAGTCCTCGGCGAGCCCGGCCATCCGGGCGTGGTCGAACAGGTCCGGGTTGTACAGCAGTTCGACGCCGTCGTCGTGGACGTACACCGTGAGGTCGAACGGCGACCCAGGCTTGTCGACCGGCAGCCACGCCGACCGCACGCCGGGCAGGTCCAGCCGCGGCTCGGTGAAGTTCAGGACGTTGAACATCACCTGCACGAGCGGGGCGTGCGCGGGATCGCGGGGCACGCCGAGCGCCTCGACGAGCCGTTCGACCGGCGCGGCCGGATGCGCGGTCGCGGCGAGGAGTTCCGCGCCGCCATCACGGACGTGCGTCGCGAAGTCCGCGGCGTCGTCGGCCCGCAGCCGCACCGGCACGATGTCCACGAAGAACCCCGCGACCTCCTGGCACTCGGCGAGCTGCCGGTCCGCGACGACCGTGGCGACCAGATGGTCGGTCGCGCCGGTGAGCCGCCGCAGCAGCTGGCCGAACGCGGCGAGCAGCACCCCGGCGCGTGTCGTGCCGGTGCGGGCGGCCAGCGCCCGCACCGACTCGGCGACGCCGTCCGAAAAGGACTGACGCAGGCTCACGCCTCGGTAGGTCTGCACGGCCGGGCGCGGCCGGTCACGCGGAAGGTCCACTGTGGTCGGTGCGCCGGTGAGATGTTCGCTCCACCAGGCGACGTCCACAGCTTCCCGGCGTTCGTCGCGTCCGGCCCGCCACACCGCGTAGTCCGCATAGGACGCCACCGGCGGCGGCAGCGGTTCACCCCGGTAGGCCGCCGACAGGTCTGCGCACAGCAGGTCCTGCGACCAGCCGTCGAACGCCGCGTGATGCAGCGTGAAGCCGAGCACGTGTTCCGTCTCGCCGAGCCGGTAAAGCCTTACGCGCCAGGGAGCCTCGCGGTCGAGGCGCACCGGTGTCGCGGCGTCGGCGGCCAGCCGGGACCGCAGACCGTCCTCGGTCACCGGCGCCACCGGCAGCGGAACATCCGACGGCGGCAGGAGATCCGCCAGCGGCGCGCCGTCGACGGCCCGGATCCGCCAGCGGAGTACGTCGTGCCGCTCGGCGACCGCGCGCAAGGCATGGCGCAGGGCGCCGACGTCCAGCGCGCCGGTCAGCCGGAACGCCATCGCGATGTTGTACGGTGCGGCGTCCGGGGCGAGCTGGTCGAGGAACCACAGCCGCCGCTGCTGCGGGGACAGCGCGGGCGCGTGCCCGGTGGTCAGCCCCGGTCCGGTCAGCGGCGGCGCGGCCGCGACCCGCCGGGTGAGCCCGTCGAGAGTGCCGCTCGCGAGCACGTCCTCCGTGGCGACGTCGGCGGCCAGCTCCGCCCGCAGCGCCGCGACCAGGCGCATCGCGGCGATCGAATTCCCGCCCGAGGCCAGGAAATCCGTCCCCGCGCCGTCACCGAGCACTCGCCGCCAGATGGCCGCGACCGCGCGTTCGGCCGAGGTGCCGAGCGGGCCGAGGTCCTCCCGTCGTCCCGCCAGCACCGCTTCGGCCAGGTCGCGCAGCGCGGGCCGGTCGATCTTGCCGGTGACCGGGTTGACCGGCAGGCGGTCGAGCACCCGGACCGCGGCCGGGCGCATCGCCGCGGTGAGCCGGTCCTGGCCGAGTGCGTCCACATCGGACGGTGCGGAAGCCGGTGCCAGGAACGCCACCAGCCGGGTGCCGCCCTGCCCGGGGACGGCTGCCACGGCGGCGGCGACGACGTCCGGGTGAGTCGCGAGCGCGGCCTCCACCTCGCCCAGCTCGATCCGCTGGCCGCGGACCTTCACCTGGCGGTCGGCGCGGCCGGCGAACTCGAGACGGCCGTCGGGCAGCTCACGGGCCAGGTCACCGGTGCGGTAGAGCCGTTCCCCCGGCGTCATCGGGTCGTCGACGAACTTCGCGGCGGTCAGCTCGGGGCTGCCGAGGTAGCCACGCGCGAGGCCCGGTCCGCCGATGAGCAGCTCGCCGATCTCGCCCGGCGCGACCGGCCGCAGCTCGGCGTCCACGACGTACGCCCGGTGGTTCGGCGTCGGGCGGCCGAGCGGCAGCGGATCGGCGGGCATGCCGGTGACCTCGTCGGTGACGACCACGACGGTGGTCTCGGTCGGGCCATAAGCGTTGAAGAACCGCCGTCCCGGCAGCCAGCGCGCGGCGAGCTCCGCGGGCACCGGCTCGCCGCCGCAGGCGATGACACGCCAGCCGGGCACGGCCGCGGGGTCCACCATGGACAGCAGCGTCGGCGTGACGAAGCCCCACTCGACGTCGTGCTCGACGAGGAACCGCCGCAGCCGCTCGGGGTCGGCCCGGTCGGCGGTGCCGGTGAGCTGGACCGATCCGCCGTTCACCAGCGGGACGAACACGTCCATGGTGAAGGCGTCGAAGGCGGGCGAGGCGATGCCGAGCGCCCGGGCGCCGGGCCGGATCCCGAGGGCGGCGGCGAACCCGGTGACGAACGCGACCACGTTGCGGTGACTGGTCAGCACGCCCTTGGGACGACCGGTGGAGCCGGAGGTGTAGAGGAGGTGGACGAGGTCGTCCGGACCGGCGGGGCACTCGACAGGGCCGTCCGCGGGCGGGGGTACGTCAACGGCCTCGATGCCTTCCGTGGCACCGAATTCGGCCCGCGCACAATCACCTACGACGAGGGAGACCCCGGCGTCCGCGGCGATCTCGGCCAGCCGCGCCTTCGGGCCGCCGGGTTCGAGCGGCACGTAGGCGGCCCCGGACAGCAGCACGCCCACGACGGTCGAGATCAGCTCCGGCCGCCGGTCGGCGCAGACGCCGACGCGGGTGCCGGGCCCGGCACCCCGGGCCCACAGCAGCCGGGCGACGCCGGTCGCCGACGCGACCAGTTCGCGGTAGGTGAGCCGGGCGTCACCCTGCCGGACGGCGACGGCATCCGGGGTGCGCGCGGCCTGGGCGAGGATCAGCCCAGTGATCGTGGTGTCCGGATAGGACAGTGGCGGGCCATGGCCTCCCACGACGGGCAAGGTGTCGGTCACCGAGGGGTCTCCTGGTCGGTTGTGTGGTGATGCGGTGGCTCGATCCAGTGCCGCTCCCGCTGGAACGGATAACCCGGCAAGGGGACGCGGCCGGGATCGCCGTCCGCTATCCATTCGATCTCGCCGCCTCCGGCCCAGTGGGCAGCCAGGTCTCGCTCCGCCCCGGTTGGGCCCTCGACGTCGGTTCCGTTCGCCAGCAACGCATCGAGCGCGGCGACCGCCGACGTGACCGAGTCCGCCACCACGGCGGCCCGGCACGCGAAAGCCCGCCGCACCGATAGCGTGTACGCCACGTCCCTGAGGTCCGGCGCGTCCGTGGCGAGCCGGTCGCGCAGCCGGGATACCGCCTCGCGCAACGCTTTCGCGTCACGCGCGGACACCGGCAATACGAACGGACCGTTCGCCGCTTGCCGTGGTGGGACGGCAGGGGCCTCCTCCACGATCACGTGCACGTTCGTGCCGCCCATGCCGAACGAGCTGACCCCGGCCACCCGCCGCTCGCGGGCGGGCCAGTCGGTGGCCTTCGCCGGGACGTACCAGGGTCCGCCCGCCAGGTCGACCTCCGGGTGCGGGGCCGTGAAGTGCAGGCTCGGCGGGATGACTCCGTGCCGTACGGACAGCACGGCCTTGATCAGCCCGGCGATACCGGCGGCCGCGTCGAGGTGCCCGATGTTCGTCTTCACCGAGCCCAGCGCACACGTTTCCGGCAGCGTGTCCCCGTAGACGCGGTTGAGCGCGGCCACCTCGATCGCGTCACCCAGCGGGGTGCCGCTGCCGTGGGCTTCGAGCAGCGCGACCTCGTCCGGAGCGACCTCCGCGACGGCCAGCGCCTCGGCCACCGCTGCCGCCTGCCCGGCCGGTCCCGGCACGGCGTAGCCCGCGCGGTCCGGGCCGTCGTTCGTGATCGCCCAGCCGGGCAGCACAGCGTAGACGTGGTCGCGGTCGGCGAGTGCGTCCGCCAGCCGCCGCAGCACGACCACCCCGGCGCCCGAGCTGAACCCGGCACCCGCCGCGCCGACGTCGAACGCGCGGCACCGGCCGTCCGGGGAGGCGAGCCCGCCACTGCGGTACCGCGGCCACGTCACGCTCGCCCCGCCTGCCAGCGCGACGTCGCACCGGTAGTCCGCGAGGCTCTGCACGGCCAGCGCCACCGCCGCGAGCGAGCTGGAGCACGCGCTCTGCACGGCCACCGCCGGCCCGGTCAGCCCCAGCCGGTATGCGACCTGGCCGGGTAAATGATCGGCGAGCTGGCGGCCGGTCAGCCGCCCCTCCCAGTCGTCCGGGTCGACGTCACCGGTCACCGCCGGATTGCCGAACAGGTGGAACAGGAAGTAGCGGTTCACCGAGGCGGCCGTGAACACCCCGACCGGGCCGGTCTCGGCGGCGGGGTCGCGTCCCGCGTCCTCCAGCGCCTGCCACGCCGTTTCGAGGAAAAGCCGGTGCTGCGGGTCGGTCCGCGCGGCCTCGTCGGCGGTGAACCCGAAGAACCCGGCGTCGAACTCCTCGACACCGTCGATCCGGCCGCCCGCCCGCACGTATGCCGGGTCGGCACGCAGGCCCGGCCCGATGCCCAGCGCCGCCAGCTCTTCGTCGGTGTAGTCGTGGATCGAGTCGACGCCCGCGCAGAGGTTCCACCAGAACGAGGCGGCGTCCGGCGCGCCGGGGAACCGGCAGGCCAGCCCGACGACGGCGATGAGATCCCCGGCCCGCTCCTCCGCGGCAGGCGGCGGTCGAGTGTCCGAAGTGGACTCCGTGAACCAGGCGGCCTGCCCGGCGATCGTCGTGCGCTCGAACAGGACGAGCAGCGGGACGTCCACCCCGAACTCGTCGGCCAGCCGCGCCTGCACCCGGCCGAGCCGCAGCGAGTCGCCGCCGGCGTCGAAGAACGCCTCGGTGCGCCCGACCCGGTCACGGCCCAGCACCGTGCACCAGATCCGGTGCACGCGTTCCTCGGCCGGGGTCAGCCGCTCGGCCGGGACGGTCGCGGCCGTCCGCGGGTCCGGCAGCGCCCGTTCGTCGAGTTTTCCCGTTACGGTCAGCGGAAAACCGTCCAGCACCGCGACGGCCGCGGGGACCGAATAGCCGGGCAGGACGTCCGCCAGCGCGGCCCGCAGCGCCCGGCCGTCCGGACGCGAGCCGGACGCGGTCACGTAGGCGAGCAGGTCGCCGTCGCGCACGATCGCGCGGGCTTCGCCCACGCCGGGCTGTTCGGCGAGCCGGGCCTCGATCTCGGTCAGCTCCACCCGGAAGCCGCGGACCTTGACCTGCCGGTCGAGCCGTCCGAGGCAGACGAGGTTCCCGTCCGACAGCAGCCTGCCGAGGTCGCCGGTCCGGTAACGACGGTCGCCGTCGGCGGTCACCCCGAACGCCGGGCTCGGCTGGTCAAGGTAGCCGTCGACGAGATGCCGCCCGCGCACTTCGAGTTCGCCGCTGTCCAGCACGGTGAGCGTGAACCCGGGCAGCGCGTGCCCGATCGGCAGCGGCCCGTCGGCGTCCGGGTCCAGCTCGGCGGCGGTCGTCCGGTAGTGCGCGGCGAAGGTCACCTCGGTGGCGCCATAGCCGTTGACGAACACACACTCCGGCGCGAACCGGCCCCGGCGTACGTCGGAGTGGGTCGCCTGCTCGCCGCCGAGCAGCACGGTCCGCACGGACGGGAGGCCGGTCTCGCCGAGGACGTCGAGCAGGTGCCGGTAGACCGTGGGCGTCGAGTGGTAGACGGTCACCTCGTGCCGGGCCAGCTCGCGCGCGGCGTGGGCGAGGCCGTGCGCGCGCAGGTCGACCGGTACGAGCGCGGCGCCGGTGAGCAGTGCCGGGTAGAGGTCCGGGATCGCCGCGTCGAAGCCGAACGACGCGAGCAGGCTGAGCCGGTCGGCCGCGGTGATGCCGAGGGCGGTGATCTGGTTGTCTACGACGTGCAGGAGGTTGCGGTGGGTCTGCGCGACGGCCTTCGGACGGCCGGTGGACCCGGAGGTGAACAGCACGTACGCCAAGCCGTCCGGATCGGCTTCCGGCACCGGGAGCGGCGCGGTTTCCGTGCCCGCGCGTACAAGCCGCACGGATCCGGTGCCGCACAAGGACTCTGCCAGCTCGACGTACTCCGGATCCGCGAGCACGGCGGTCACCCGCGCGGCCGTGAGCTGGTACTCGAGACGCTCCCGGGGGAAGGTCGGGTCCAGCGGGACGTAGGTGCAGCCCGCGGCGAGGGTGCCGAGGATCGCCGCGATCGCGGCGCTGCCATGCCCGGTGACGAGCCCGACCCGCTCCCCCGGCCGGACACCGGCGTCGCGTAACCGCAGCGCGCGGCCGCCCGCGAGCCCGGCGAGCCGGCCGTAGGTGAGCCCGGTGCCGTGCTCGAAGACCGCGACGTGGTCGGGCGATTGCCGGGCGTGCCTGTCGAATCGGCTGACGCAGCCGGGCTCCGTCATCGGGCGTCGAGCAGTCGCTCCGAGGTCTTCCGGGCGCGCGACGACAACGGCGTGGACTTCATCTTGCTCCCCAGTGCAGATTCAGGTGAAGAATTACGCAAGGTTAAGACGACCGGCCGCGCCGAGGAATACGATTTCCGCTGATTTAGTCCGAATGATCCATCTATATTGGACCATACGTCGCAGTTATCCACGGCTTACGCCCGAATCCGCACACTGGACGACACTTCGTGACCATCGTTCGGCCACCAACGACACTCGGTTGATCACTTTCGGTGACACGTCGGATATTAACCGACACCATGCCATGAGCCACTTTTACCGGCAACCGGCGAGCCGTTTTCCACAATCGATTCAGAAATACGGATCCCCGATCGCACGGGTGAACCTCGCCTTCAACGCCGGCCGCGGCGGCGTGAAGGTTCAAGGGCTTGCCAAGACGCCCACGGCGGTCCCGCGCGGGGCAGGCGGAGAACATCGGCTTCCCGGACGCGACGAACACCCGCCCGGCGATGGACGACCGACGTGGGTCGGCACGCTTCCCAGCCTCACGCATGAGTCGTTCGGCTCGCTTGCCTCGCGAATCGACGTGTATCCATTTCAGGCGAATTCGTGAATCAGAGGGACGTTACTTCGGCGGGATTTTCTCCCGCGCGAAACAGCCTCAGGAGTCGGATTCGCCCATCACGAGACCTTCGATGGTGTGCTTCTGAGTGATGGGCCGCAGGGAATCGACGATCGGGCAATCGAGATGGGCGCGCACAAAATCCGGCAGGGTCGCCCAGAATTCGTGCGTCACGGCGGTGTCGTGGCGCGCGTCGTTGCCCGCTCCCGGCGCGTCGAGACCGAGGACGAGGACGGGGCGGCTTTTGGCCGAGTGGTTCGCGGTTCCCCTGTGGACGGTCAGGGCCGACCGGATCGAAATGTCGCCCACTTGCGGCTATCACGATGGCGTCCAGCGTCGAGTCGACATCCGGCTCCGCCTTCCAGCGCGCGGGCGATCTCGCCGAGCTTCTTGCCAAGACCGTCCGCGGCATCATCGGTCACGTGCGGCTCCTTGTCTCGTGGACAGGATGCAAACGTGGCGTGGTCGGCGCGGGGTGGTCGTGAGTGGCGTTTCGGGTTCTAACCCGAAACGCCACTCACGACCCTCTTCAAACCCGCACATGTGGACATCAACCGGACATCTTGTGGTCCGGGCTTGTCCCGCGTGGACAGTCAAGGCACAGCCTTCTTCTGTCGACCTTCATGACGGGGACTCGATCACGCCACCTTTGCCTCTCCCCTCAAATATAAGGGGCAGGGCAAAGGGGGTGCCGGGCCTTGGAGGACGCCTGTGGCCGTGTTTGCCGGGGCGTGATGGTGACCTGTTCACGCCTTACCATCAATAGTGGGGGCTCGGGCCAGAACCTGGCCCGAGCCCCCCGGAGCAGTAGTGTCGTGTGTGAAATCAGCCAGGACGGCCCGGGCTGGCCGGGAGCTTCTGGAAGTCGACCTGGTTGTTACCGACGAAGTTCACTCGGTGGAGTGACTTCTTCTGTGCCGCGTCCTGCGGGCTGAGCGGCGAAGCGGGGACACCCGCGTAGAACGTCGTCCTGTACGTGGTGCCCACGACGTCCAGCTGCCGGCCCATGCCGGTCTGCAGGGAGATCCCCACCGAGTTGGGGATGTCATTGGTGGTCGTGAAGATCTGGTCCGGCTGTACCGACCCCGCGAGCCGCTGGCTCGCCAGCAGGTAGGTCTGTCCCGGCGCCAGCCGGGTACCGGTCGGGATCCGGGCGATCTCGAACTCGAAGTTGCTGTAGTTGGCCAGCAGCTTGGCACCACCGATGGTCACGGTGTAGTTGGCGCGGTTGGACAGTTCGATGAATTCCTTGAACGTCGCGTCCGGGCCGACACCCTGGGTGGAAAGCTCGCTGATGTGAACGCTGCGCGGCACCACAGGAACCTGCTCTTCGGCAACGGCCGCATTGGCGGCGCCGAGGCCGAACACCGTCGCGACCGTCGCTGCGATCACGCAAAACGTGCGCTTCATATTGTATTCTCCTGGTTGGGATTCTGATGCAATCAGGGTTCTCGATGAGACCCTGAGATAGATTTTGTCAATGTGGGCGACCACAGAAAAGAGGCCATCATAATGGCTCCTGATAATCTTGTCGGTCGTTCGATTCCGCGCTCCGCCGATCGAGCTCGAATGGCAGCAGGGTCCACGGCTGTGGCTGCAGCATCTGCGCCAGCAGGCGTTCGCGCCTGGCGAGAGATGCCGCGTACTGCAGAGTGGGCAACGGTACCTCGAGAACGCGGCTCAGCCAGTGCAGCCAATGGCTGGTGGGGATGCGTTTCCCTCGCTCCCATCGGGATATGTCCGCACGGGTCACGGTGTCACGACCAGACGCCGAGGCAAGTGACTCGGCGAGTTCACGCTGGCTGAAACCACGCCTTTCCCTGATCCATTTGATCAGCTCCGCAATCGATTCAGGTGGTTCCCGGTCGTACACTTGGATTCCTCTGTCGAAAGGTGCGCGGCACGTGCGCGACGCTGCGTCTTGCAGAACGCGCTCAGCCACGTTGGATTTCCGCCGCGTCGGCGAACGCGAAACCCAGGTCTTGGATTCCGGTCACCACCTGCTTGAGGTAGCTGGTTCCCAGATACGGGTGGTAGAAGAAGCTCGCCACACCGCCACGGACCGCCGCGATCCGCTTGGCGGTGGCCAGGATGTCTTCTGGGAGCCGGCGGGACTCGCCAGAACTCGCCGGAGATACGTGGTCGAGTGACTCGGGTATTACAACCGACCCGTAGATGTCTCGCACCAGGAACGGAAAACGCTGACTCGTGGCCCGGGAGTACTCCGGTTTTCCCGAACCACACGCGCCGTTCGGGCACCAGCCCGCGGCATGGAATCCCTGGTCGTATCGGGTCGGAAAGAGCTCGTTTACCACGGTGTAGTCGATCGCCGAGCCGACATAGTGAGGGAACTCGAAGATGGTCGGCACGGCCAGCCCGGCTCGGCGGAATTCTCGTGCCGCGCTGGCGAGCCGTTGCCGTGCCCAGGACCGGGAATCGGCGGCGACCGGGCCCTGGTAGCGCAGGCCGCCGTCGTCGCCGAGCCGCACTCGATAGAATTCGTAATCCTCGCCACTCACCCCGCTGTAGGGATTCGAGCCCTCTCCGTACTGATGTGTGTAGCCGTGCATCACCAACGTTCCCCGTCGGGCGGTCATGTAACGCAGGGCGGCGACGACCGCGGGCGTGTCCGCCAAGGTCTTGTCCACCGGTTCGCCATTGTTGTGACGACCTCGTGGATCTCGGTAGCGGGGGTAGACCGCCACCGAGAAGGGGACTCGACGCGCGTGGAGGTAGTCCGCGATCGCCCGCAGTTGCGCGGGATCGGCGTCCGGGCCGACATCCTCGATCCGTATCAGGGCCTTTTTGCCCTCCGACTTGGAAGGGCCCGCGTGGCGGGACAGCAGATCGGCGGCCGCGAGGTAACGATCGTTGAGGCCGGTGAACGAGAACGGCACTTCACCCAGGTATGTCAAATGCCGGGAGCGCACTCCCCAAGGGAATCGGCTGCCATCCGGGCGAACCGCCTCGCCCACGGGGGCCGCGTGGCCGGGGTCGTTGATCTTGGAGCGCATGATGCCGCTCGAAGCCGCGGCACGGTCACGGTCGAACGATTCGCCGCGGTAGATTACCCGGGCTGTCGCGCTCGTATCGACCCCGGCCGGCCGCCAGCCGAATTTTCTCGAGAAGTCACGGTCCCTGTCGTAAAGCTGACCGATGTT
The DNA here is from genome assembly GCF_056435685.1 of Amycolatopsis sp. NPDC043885. Taxonomy (NCBI): domain Bacteria; kingdom Bacillati; phylum Actinomycetota; class Actinomycetes; order Pseudonocardiales; family Pseudonocardiaceae; genus Amycolatopsis; species Amycolatopsis sp. NPDC043885. The sequence continues at coordinate 18,995 of NZ_JBWKEA010000031.1, read as the reverse complement.
GCCGCCGATCCACAGCACCGGCGTACGCGTCTTCAACACGGCGTCGAGAAACGCACTGGGTAGTGGTCTGTGGTCACTGGTGCCGATATAGACCACGGCGGTGTAGTCCTGCAACTCGTTCCGAAAATGCTGCTGGACCGGGAGCATGGCCCAGGCGCCGCCATGGGACAGGAGGTTGCCCGCCATGACCGCGTACGACTCCCCGAGCCAACCGTATTCACCGTCGGCGTCGTAGAGCACGAGCGTCCGCCGGCCCGGCTCCGCGCCGGGAGCGGCCGGGTACAAGTGGGTGGTCGCGGAACTCGCGGCGGGGGAGGTGATCACCAGCGTGGTGCTCAGCACCAGAAGGGTCATGATGATGCGCCGAACGCCAAGCATTCTAGTCAAGAAGAACTCCGTATCTTTGTGATTCAGCCTCAACCGCGCCCGATCTCCGCGGCAGGCACAAACCGGTAGCCGGCAGCCTGAATGCCGTCGATGACCTTCATGAGCGCTTCGGCACCGAGGGAAGGATGGTAGAAGAAGCTGGCGACTCCATCGTCGACGACGCGGAGGGCCCGAGCCTCGGCGACCACCGCGGCTATCGCGCGGTCGCGTTCTGAAATGTCCGGCCATACCGGGAGATAGCCGAGGTTCTCGGGAACGACCACGGCACCGTAGATGTCGCGGACGACGTAGGGGAAAGTCTGCAGGTAGCTCCCCGCCGGATCGACCGCGCCGGCCTGGCCACAGGCAGGTTCACACCATCCCCGGAAGTAGGTTCCCCGGTCGTACCGCATACCGAACGCCTTTGTCGCGGCTTGATAGTCCACCGCGGATGCGGTGTAGTGCGGGAACTCGAACATCGCCGGCCGGGGTAGCCCGGCGCCGGCGAGTTCGGAGAGGGCTTGGTCGATCCGGTCCCGTGCCCACGCGAAAGAGTCGCCCGCTACCGGACCGACCAGTTCGGTCGCGTTGCCGGCACCAAGGCGTGCGCGATAGAACTCGTAGTCGGCCGCGCTGACGCCGTTGTGCGGATTGGGTTCGTCGCCGTACTGATGCGTGTAGCCGTGCGACACGAGCGCGCCGCCACGGCTGATCAGATAGCGCAACGCGTCGACCAGATCCGGCCGGTCGGTCAGCCGGATGTCCAGTGGAACGCCATTGTTCGTTACCCCTCGCGGGTCCCGATGACGGGGATATACAGCGACCGTGAAGGGGATCCCGCGTTGTGCGAGGTGATCCGCGACCGTCCTCAGGACGCCGGGATCGGTTGCCGGGCCGACGTCTTCCAAGCGAACGAGAGCTCGTGGAGCCCGCGCCGGAGACATTGGAGGGCGCAGGAGGTCCGCGGCGGCGAGATACCGATCGGCTTGCCCGACATAGGTGAACGGGATTTCCGAGATGTAGGTCAAATCGCCCGAGCGCACCGCCCAGGGAGTCCGGTTGCCGTCGTCGTGAACGACCTCGGCGAGTACCTGGGCTTTGACCGTATCCATGAGCTCTACCCGTGTCGGCGGATCAGCGTGGTCGTCACGCCCGAGCCGGATCCCCTTGTAGTCGATACCGGCGATGGCCTGCTCGTCACGGCCGGCAGGCCGCCACCCGGTCTTGTGCTGGTAGGCCGGATCCCGGGTGAACAAGCTCTCGATCCCGTGCCCGATCCACAGGACGGGTTTGCCCGCGGTGACCAGATCGGCGAGCAAGCCATCGGAAACAGGAGCGGTGCCGCGATGACCGATGTACACGATCGATGAGAACTTGGAAGCATCGCCCGGCCGGTACCTGTCGGCCTGACGCAGCTCGAACGAGCCGCCATGGGAGACGAGGTTCGCCGCTTGCACTCCGTATACCTCACCACTGGAGCCATCCGTACCTGGTTCGTAGAGCACCAGCGTGCGCCAGCCCGGCAGGGCGCCCGGGGCCGGATCCCCCGGTTTGCCGGGAACGGAGGATGTTTCCGCCGGCGTGATCCGCGACCCGGAGTCCACGACGGATACGGCGACGGGGACAGAACCGGCAAGCACAAAGGCGCATGCCAGCCGGAGCCACGCGGGCCATGAACGGGACCTCCGACGCAGGGAAGGGGTGAGAGTGCTCATCACTTCCCCTTTGCCAGTATGGCTTGCTGCGCAGCTGCGGGCGCGCAGGAGTCGAGCCCGAGCAGGTGTGCGATGGCCTGCTCAGCCCTGACAGCGGCCAGACCGTCACCGAACGGATTGGCGCGATTATTCGAGCCCTCGTGCCGGTTCTCGGCCAACAGCTGAGCGGCATGCCGCGCGATCAGGACGGGATCTGGTCCCGCCAGCACCGAGACGCCCGCTTCGACGGCCTCCATGCGCTCGGTGACTTCGCGCAGCACGACGCACGGAACTCCGAAGCTGGGCGCTTCCTCCTGCACGCCTCCGGAATCCGTGAGCACCAGGCGCGCGCAGGAGAGCAGTCGGCAGAATTCCGCGTAATGCAAGGGGCCGGTGATATGGACACGGTCCACACCGAGGAGGCCGGTGACCACCTGATCACGGACTTGAGGGTTCGGATGGACCGGCAAGACCACTTCGACGTCCGCGTGCTCCTTCACTATCGCGCGCAGGCCGGCGAGGATTCCGTCCAGGGGAGCGCCCAAGGATTCCCTGCGGTGCATCGTGGCGAGAAGCAGGCGAGACTTGCCGGTACGCGCCCGGTTCTCGACGGAGGGAAGCCGGTGATCGTGGTACGCGGTCGGTGTACGCGCTATCGAAAGCACCGCGTCGACCACGGTGTTGCCGATCAGCAGTACCTCTGGGCCGGCGATGCCTTCTTCCAGGAGGTTGTTCACCGCACGAGCGGTTGGCGCGAGATGCAACGTACTGAGTTGGGCTACCAGTTTACGGTTGGCCTCCTCGGGAAAGGGTGCCCGCGGATCATGGGACCGCAGTCCGGCCTCGACGTGAACTACGGGAATGTGACGCCAGAAGGCCGCCAGGGCGCCGGCGAGCGCCGTCGTCGTGTCACCTTGAACGACGACAGCGGCGGGCCGGAGCCGTTCGAGGTGAACGTCGAGGGTCCTCACCAGTTCACCCAGTAGTTCGGACAGAGTTCCTGTCGGGCGCTCGATGTCCAGCCGGACATCGGGGCTCAGTCCGAAGGACGACAAGGCTTGACCGAACATCGTTTCGTGCTGTCCGCTCGCGACCAGCACCGGTCGGATCCGGCCTTGGTCTCGCATCGCTCGAACGATCGGTGCGAGCTTCACCGCCTCTGGTCGGGTGCCGCCCAGTAATACCACTTCGGGTGCCGTTCGGGACGTATCGGCCGCTATTCCGGGGTCGTCCCGGTGAATGGCCCCTGAGCTGCTCCGAACAGTGCAATCCATTAATACTCCCACTCGGTGAACCCCGCGCGAATTTTCATGGGACTGTTGCCCAGGCTGTGCAGGGTGGGTTCAGTGTTAATGGGAGTGGCCGCTTCCGCGCTCTGCAGCTGGTTCTTAATGTATCGCACGCCGTCAAAAGGATTGTCAAGATGTCTGTTACATCGATTCCGGCGACCGGGGTCCCTTTATTCATGGGATTTGCCCTCTTCGGATCGTCCGGGGTGGTGCAAGTGGCCGTGCATGTACTGGTGGTCGCCTGTTCTTTGCTCGCGCTGCGATCCCTTGGCCTGCGTTTACGACGGGCGGTCAAGTAGAAACCATGCAGATCTATTCGCTGATGCTGGCGCTCATGCTCGGATGGCCGATCTACAATATTATTCTGTCTTTGCTGAGCCTGAGAACTCCCATGCCAGGCGCGGCAGGCCCCGGCAGACCGTCGTGTTTCTGGCTTGTGGTCCCGGCGCTTGACGAGGAACTGGTGATCGCTGACACCGTACGGTCTCTCCTTGCCTTGGCCGACGACAAGAATCGGCTGCGCGTGCTGGTGGTGGACGATGGGAGTACCGACCGGACCTCGACGGTGCTCGAGTCCCTCTATGACGATCGATTGCTGGTCCTTCGGCGTAATCTGCCGGAGGCACGACAAGGCAAAGGTGCCGCTCTCAACGCCGCGTACCGGCTGATCCGCGAACTCGCGCTGGAAGAGGGCACGGCAGATGAGACCGTGGTCGGCGTGGTCGACGCCGACGGCCGGGTCAGCCGAAACCTGCTTACCGAAGTCGATCGATACCTCGCCGACGGGACGAGCGGTGCGGTCCAATGCAGGGTCCGTATTCGTAATCGGCACAAATTGCTGGGGTTACTGCAGGACATCGAGTTCGGCTGCGTCGCCGACGCGGCTCAGACGGTGCGTGACACCGTCGGTACGGTCGCACTGGGCGGCAACGGCCAGTTCGTCAAGCTCTCGGTACTCATGGCTTTCGGGAACGACCCGTGGTCGTCCTGTCTGGTGGAGGACACCGAACTGGGACTACGGCTGCATCGGGCAGGGGTCAGAGTCCGCTACGTGAGACGCGCCGTCGTGACCCAGCAGGCCGTCGTCGACATTCGCCGGCTGGTTCGGCAACGTACCCGGTGGGCGCAGGGGAACCTCCAGTGCGCTCGCCATCTGCCCGGGTTGCTCACCTCTCGTCACGTTTCCGCGCTGGGGCTGGTCGACCTGCTGCACTACTTGATCATTCCTTGGTGCGTACCGATCGTCGCCCTGCTGGCGTTCCTGTTTCTCGGCATCGCCATCCACGTCGGGCTCGGCGGGACGGCTCTGTTCCCGCTCGCGAGCGGTACGACCGATGCGGTGTCGGCATGGGTGACGTGGCTGGGTGCGCTGCTGTTGCCCGGTGCGGTCTGGGGATTCACCCATCGGCTTAGACTGCGTGACGAGCCCCTGTGGCGATGTGTGGTCACCTCGATGACCTATCCGGTCTTCCTGGTGCTCGGCTCGGTCGCGGGCTGCCGTGGAGTCGCCCGGCACGTCGGCGGCCGTGTCGACTGGGTGAAGACAGAACGTCTGGTCGAGCGTACTGTGGCCAGGGGGCGGCACACGAGATGAGATACGAAGCGCATGGGCCGAAGAGTGGTGAACGGTATGCGAAGACCCGGTGGCAAGGGTGACCATTACCGAATCAAGACTATTTCGATTGTCGCCTCGATCGTCTTCGGCGTGATCGGCTGCAAGCAGGCTCGCCACGAGCCGTCCAGCGGATGGTTGATCACCGTCTACTACACGGCTGTCGAGACTTATCATGCGGGTCCTTCCGCGGAGGTGTTCGGCTGTCCGGACAGTGAGTGCGCCGCTGGAAAACAATCGTTGGGCCGCTATCCAGTCGGATTCGCCGATGCGGTACGTGACGAGGGGACCGGGCGAATCACCAGTGGGCCGCATACGGGCCGCTACCTGAATTGGTCGTACAACATCGGATACTGGCTCGAGAATGCTCCACTGGACAGTCGGGGCGAACCGCTTGAGCCGTTCGTCAGTGCCGCGGCCGACCGTGATGTGCTGGCCATGGGCTCGCGATTCTCCGTTGTCGGGTGCGGCACCACCGAGTCGGGTGAAACCCCTCCGAGTGGGGTTTGTGCCGGGATCACCGCGGCGAAGTGGCAGATTCGCGATGAGTTCACCCCTGGTCTGGGCGGCCCTCGGCACCTCGATCTCTACATCGGCGAGGAGCGCGGGCCGGAGTTCAGGTCCGATGCGTGGTACATCTCGCTGCGGGGCGCGAGCATCGTGGTCGGCTGACCCGGAGGTGTGCCTGTTTCGGCGTTCTCTCGCGTCAGGTGTGCCGCGGGGTGCAGTGAGGGTCACCTCAGGGACGCAGGTTCCCTGAAGGTGACCCTTTGCGCGCTAGCGAGGCCGGCCTACCGGACCGGTATCGGAGGAGCCGGGATTCCGGAGATCTCGAACATCTTCATGTAGATGTCGTCCAGCACTGCCATGACCGAGCCCGCGGCGTTGGCCGTGTCGCGGACATCGGCGATCTGAACGGCCCGGACCTTGGCCGCTCTGTCCGGCGCGCGCAGCGTGAGCTTCAGGACTCCGGCGGCTCTCTGGATGACTGGTTCGAACTCCCATTCGACATCCGCATGGTGCCAGAGCGGCCGCCGTGGGATCAGGTTCACCCAGTTTTCCGCAGCTGACAGTGTCGCGGTGTAGTTGAACACAGCAGGAGCCCTTCCTTTCTTGGGACAAGGATCGAACCTCGTCTTCGGGTGGCACTAGAGGGGGCATATCGCCGAGGAGGCGCGGAGAGCTCCGATGACCGCGGTCCACGGGGGAAGCGGCCGGGTCGGCTTCGGCCCGCACAGCCATCGCACCGCGTCGTCGCCGGCTCTCGACGGGGGCAAGGGGATCAGTGACCCCCCGCACTGCAGGCGAACGCCGAGCCGTTGGAGGTCGGTCACCGTCGCCTGGCTCAAATGGCACGCAGGACCAGTAAGGAAGGCACAATCCGCGCCAGGCAAGGTGACGACGGGGCCGGCGAGCATCCGGATGGCGAGCAACGTTTGGGCGTCCTCGCAGAGTGGCTTCCTCGCTACGATCGCGCTCACCTCGCCGGACACGGTGAGCACGACCTGTCCGGTCGTGTGGTCCACACTCGTCGGCCAGCCGTAGAACCGCCGATAGGCGTCGGCCGTCGCCAACATGTGTTCCAGCTGTGAACTGGGCACGACCGCTTCCGCAACACCTTGAGAGGGCATTTCTGGAACCCGCTTTCTTGTCTACTGGCAGAGCCGGCGACCGCGGTCTCCGACCGGCCGGTGCTCGATGGCGCGCGGCGGGAAACCGGGCAGGGGTGATCTGCCCTCCTCATGCGGATGACGGGAGGGCGGTAATGCGCATTCGGCGCGTGCGTTTCGCGGCGGGGCGTGGCTTCCGCGCAGTTGAGGGGGCGGTGAGGCTGGTATGTCGGGGAGGGTTCCCAGCCTCACCGCCGCTCTGGATGCCGGACGGCGGCGCGCGCTCGAGGAGGCGACGCGCACGCCGTCCGGCGGCACTGGTATCGGTCTAGCGGACAAAAGATTCCGACACCAGAAAAATCGATCCTTTACCGCGCCATGAGTCGCGCCGGGTCATTTCCGGGCGGTCCGCAAGATTGGCGACGATCTTTCATGTTCTGGAAATGTACGCCATTCCGGTTACCCCCAGATGGACGATGCCGCGTCGTGAATCTCATTCATGTATGTTGGCCAGTGTGGCCGTAACATGGCCTTCACGTGCGGTTTTGCCGGATTGGTCATGCGAACAGCTTGGCCTGTACGTACACAGCTGTACATCCGCCGACAGGGTTGTCGGGGCGTTACTCTGTCTGGGTCTACCGCAAATCAGCACAAGTGGTGGAAGCTACCCCGCAATGAAAGGAGTAAGAATTGGCCGCTGATTACAGCCCCACTGTCCGTCGTAGGCGTTTGGACAGCGAACTGCGTCGCCATCGGGAGAAGGCAGGCAAGAAGATCGGCGAAGTCGCCGAATATCTCGGATGCAGGCACTCGAAGATTTCGCGCATCGAGAACGGTCATGGCAGTATCAGTCCAGGTGACGTCCGCTTGATGCTGGACTTGTACGGCGTACAAGGCGTTGAAGCGGATCGTCTTGTCCAGGCCGCGAGAGAATCCCGTGTTCGGGGATGGTGGCACAGCTATGGTGATGTGTTACCCGGGTGGCTCGCGACCTATGTGGGGTTGGAGGCTGAAGCCGCCACGAGTCGAACATATGAAGGCGAAGTGATCACCGGGCTTTTGCAGACCAAGGAGTATGCCCGTGCGGTCACGGCGGCGACCGTGGTTCCCCGGACGGAGGACCAGGTCGACCGACAGGTGATGCTGCGCATGAAACGCCAGGAACGCCTGCACTCCAGCCGCCCGATCAGCTTGTGGGCGGTGCATAGCGAGGCGGCTTTGCGACGGCCGGTCGGCGGCAGGCCTGTCATGCGTGACCAGCTCACGCACCTTCTGGAGATTTCGGAACTGCCGCACGTCAACGTGCAGGTTCTGCCCATCGCGGCCGGTGAACACCCGGCGATGGTAGGACCGTTCACGGTCTTGGAGTTCCACGAGGAGTCCGATCCGGACGTCGTCTATGTCGAGACTCCTGTGGGGGGTCTGTACCTGGAGCGCGAGAGTGAGATCGCGGGATACACCTGTGTTTTCGGGCGGCTGAGGGAGATGGCACTGTCTCCGGAGCAAACCACCAGTTTTGTCGGCAAGATCATTAAGGAGTTGTAGCGCGAGTGGAGCAGGGAAACATCATTTCGCCGGACGCGGTCTGGCGGAAGCCGCTTCGAAGCGTCGGTGAAGGTGCCTGTGTAGAGGTTGCCGAGCTGGAGAAGCACGTAGCGGTACGCGACTCCAAAGACCGTTCGGGTCCGGCGCTGGTAGTCACCAATGCGGTATGGATGGCCTTGGTCGACACTCTGAAAGTTCCTTGAGCCCGATGTGACCTGCGGGTGCTCGGCAGGGTGAGACTCTGCGCCCGGCGGCCAGCTGGATGGCTCCTTCACCGGCGGGCGGTGAAGGGGAATGATGCCCTCATCGCGCAGGGCTGGTGAAACCGCCGCGCTCAGGTCGAGAGGAAACAATTCGTGCGGAAGCGCACAATCCGATTGGAGAAGCACCTTGCCGAGGCAGGATTTCCCAGAGGCGTGGGTGCCCCTTCCGCCGTAGTTCTGGTGCTGACCTTGTTGCTCGCCGCCTGCGTCCTGCTTCTCGATTCTCCGTCGGCGAGACCGGTACCCGATGTCGTCGTGCAGTCGCAAGAACGTTTCGCTGAAGCAACTGCCGGCGCGTTGGCGAAGACCGTGGCGGAATCCGTCATGGAACTCCGGTTCGGACTGACGCAGTCCGAGCGGGAGCAGGGCCGGGAACCGGACGCCCTGCTCGGTTCTCTGGGTGAGGTGTATCCCCGATGGCGCGGGATGGCACTCATGCAGAGCTCGACGGGACGATTGCTCGCCACTCGCGGCGAACCCCTGCCCTTCGCGTCTCTCGACAGTGAAGTCACGAAGGAAGCGAGCGTTCGTCCTGTGGCGTCGACGGGTAAGGGCGTCGTCATGGTCGCGACGGTCCCGATGCTCGCCGGCAACGAGCAGCGGACCCTGGTGGCATTCACCGACCTGGTGACCTCCGAGGTTCCGTTGGACTCGGGACTCGGACAGAGCGTGCTGGTGGTCACGGACGAAGGTCGCGTCCTCGATTCGAGAGGACCCGCTCCTGCCGTGGATGCCCGAGTCAGCCAGGGGTTGATCAACAAGGCCGCGGCCGAATCGGCGGGGGGACGTACCGGTAGCACCGTCGACCTTGTCGCCGGGAACGGAACGGGGCCGGATGGTGTCCGTGAGAAGGCGTTGGTGGTCGCTCATGCGCCGCTGACGGTAGCCGGTCTATCCGGGGCGTGGAGGCTCTCGCTGGTGTCGATGGCCCACGTGCCGGTGGAAGGGCACACGCAGACAGATCGCCACCCGGTGACTGTTGTCAGCCTGGTGGTCGTGGCGGTCTTCGGTTTCGTACTGGTACGCAGGACCATTGTCGTTCCGGTTCACCGGCTGCGAACCGGCGCGCTGGCGGTCGCCTCCGGGGCCGGCGCGCCGAAGTCGCGTGGCTTGGAAGTGCGTGAGGTGCGCCGGATCGCCGCAGTGCTGGAGCAACTCAGTTGTGCGGCGGAACACGGACGACGCCTGCGTTGGTGGGTGCCGTCGGCACGACTGACGATCGTCGGCGCCGCGGCGACCATGCTGGCCTGGTCGTGCGCTGTGCTGGTGGCCGCCGGTGGTGCGGCACCCAGGGTGCCGGAACTCGTCGTGCGTGAACGGGGAATGGAGGTTTCGCGTATCGCGGACACGGTCCGCCGCAGCCTGAACGGAGCGGTCGCGGACTTGAAACTCTTGGCGAGGACCAAAGGGAACAAGGACACTGATTCGGTACTCCCGCTCATGGAGCGCCTGATCGCCAGGGAGGCCAGGTACCGGAGTATCTATGTAGTGGATTCGGCAGGCCGGATCGGCGCCCGGACCGGGCGGCCGCCACTGCGGGCCGAAGCCCGGCTGCCTTCCGGCGAAGGTGTACGTCAGCACAACACCGCCGGAAGCCTCCCCGTGATCTTCGCGTACGCGGAACTGCCGGATGCCCGCCATGGCGTCGTCGCCGAGTTCGATGTGGAGCACCTTTCGGAACTATTGCACCGGCGCGCCGGTCGAGTCCGGGTCGTCGATCCCGGTTTCCGGACGATCGCCGACACCGAGGGGTATCTCGCGTTCCATACGCTGTCCGAGGACTCTCTCCGACGAAGCGCGAGTGAGGCACTCGCGGGGCGGCCTCGCGCGGAGATAGGGCGATCCCGGGGCGGTGAGTCCGTGATCGCCTCCGCCGCGATCGGCGCACCGGGACCGGCGGGCACCCTGCAATGGAGTGTGATCTCCGAACAAGACACAGCCATGCTAGGACTTCCGGAGAACGAAGTGAGCCGGCGCGCTCTCTCGGCCGGTCTCATCGGTCTCGTCATCGCTCTGCTGAACTTCGGTTGGCATGAGTTCATTGTCGTACGGCAGTTGCGGCGGACGGCGACGCTCGCGGAGCGGTTGGCATCCGGCGACCACGTATCCGGGATCCACCCGGTGAGGCAAGACCAGATCGGCACGATCACCTTATGCCTCGAGATCTGCAGGAGAACAGCGAGTGATTCCGAGTATCGGAAAGAGCTTGCCCGGCGAGAGAGCTGATGTGCTTTTCTGTTACGTCGTATATGTAGTCCTCTGTGTCCTTGCCCTGACGGCCGGCATCCTCGAACAGCGCCGTCACCACGCCAATCTCCGGTCCATTCCGACGAGAGTGCTGGTCAACGGTACTCGCGGGAAGAGCTCGATAACCCGGTTGTGCGCAGGTGCGCTGCGAGGTGGCGATCTGGTGACCGTCGCCAAGACGACAGGAACCGCTGCCCGGTTCGTTCATCCGGACGCGCATGAAGACCCGGTCTACCGGAAATTCGGCATCGCCAATGTCATCGAGCAGGTCGGTGTGGTGCGCCGCGCCGTCGCCTACTCGCCCGATGCCTTGGTCGTCGAGTGCATGGCTGTGATGCCAGAGCTGCAGGAGATCAACCAGAGCAAGCTGATCTCCTCGACAATCGGCGTCATTTCCAATGTCCGCCTGGACCACGTCGAGGAAATGGGCCCCACGATTGACGATATCGCCTGCTCGCTCAGCAGGTCGATGCCGAAGGGAGGGATTTGCGTCACCGCCGAACGAGAACGGCTTTCGGTGCTGAAGCAGGAGGCGGCTCGGCGAAACTGCGAGCTCGTCGTGATCGATCCGGAGACCGTGACGGATGAGGACATGAAGGGTTTCGGCTGGATCACTTTCAAGGAGAACGTCGCCATAGCCTTGGCCGTCGCGGCGCTCCTGGGGGTCGATCGCGGGGCGGCGTTGCGCGGTATGTGGTCCGCGCCACCCGACCCGGGAGCGCTGAGTGTCGATCGGTTCCGGGTGCGCGGGAAGCAGCTGAGATTCGCCAACCTCCTCGCCGTCAACGATCCGGAATCCACGTTGATGAACATCGAGGAGCTCATGTCCGAGAAGCTCATCACTCGCCCGCTGCATGTGGTGATCGGATGTCGCCCCGACCGGATCGAGCGTAATCGCCAAATAGGATCACTGATCCCGCGGCTCGACCCGGAGCGAGTGATCCTGATCGGTGAGCCGACACGGAGCGCGAGAAGTGCCATTCCAGGCCAATGGCAGGACCGGGTATGCGATCTCGGCGGTCGTCGCAGCTCATCCGAGCTTCTCGACGGAGTCGTCGACGGGATCGAGGGTGAGGCGTCAGTCGTCGCGATCGGCAGCATCCACGGCCAGGGAGAGCGGCTCCTGGGCGAGCTGCAGGCTCTGGAGCGGATAACGGCCGACGCCGTTGTCTGGACCGCGGAACGAGGAAGGGAGGGATCGTAACCGATGGGAACCTTGTTGCCAGGCGTCGCGACACTCGGATTGGCCATCGGCCTCGTGCTGGCGCTGGCCTGTGTACTGCTCACCAATCTGTCGCCCGGTGGAATGATCAGTCCGGGCTGGCTCGCGCTGACGCTTGTGGAGGACTACCGGCGTGCCGCGATCGTAGTAGCGATGACCGTGTTCACCTATGCGGGGTCGAAGGGGCTGCAACGGCTCACCATCTTGTACGGAAAGCGCCTCTTCTCGGCCATCGTCCTGCTCGCCGTCTTGCTGCAGAGCACGCTCTTCCTGGTCCTGCAGCATGACTACCCACTGCTGTTCGCCCATCAAACGCTGGGCTTCGTGGTGCCGGGACTGATCGCCTACCAGTTGATCCGCCAGCCACCCGTCGCCACCATGCTGGCCACGGCGACGGTCAGCCTGGTCACCGGTGCGGTCCTGGCAAGCGGCGTTCTCGCCGGTTTCGTCTCCACAGTCTGACAAGCAGAGGATCTGCCCCATGCGAGTATCCCGCATTTCGCCCCGGAAGAAGTGGGTCCGCAACCTGCGTATCGCGCTCTGGTTGTCCGTCGTCGTCTTGTCCGTGGTGACCATTCACCTCGGGCCGGGTGTGCGGACGGTGACCACGGTCCCGCCGGTGAACGCACTCGCGGTTCGGATCATGGCCGGTCCCTACCCGGTGGCCGAGTATCGCTATGAACGTTTGCCACGTCCGGCGCGGACCGTGGTACGGAACAACGCGGGTGCGGTCGTGGCGACGTTCACCGACGGCGCCCGTACCGTTGTCCTGGCCGGCCCCGCTCGGGAATTCCCGGTAACACGGTCCGGCGCTTCTGTCGTCAAAGGCGAAGCGTGGGTGCGTCTCCTGCCGGAGCCGTGGAAGGAGGGTGCTGAAGGGGGCGGATGGTTCCGCGGCTGGCTTGATGCCGCACTCGCCGATCGGAGCCCCGACGTGCTCGACACCGCTCGGCATCATTGGGCGGGGGATGCTTCGAAGATCAGCGGCTCCCGGTTGATCACACTCGTTTACGGGTTGCCGCGGAAAGCCTCGCTCGCCATGGTGAAAGCCGACTCCGGAGGAGTGGTGATCTCAACCGAGGCGCGTGAACAGAGCCTGCTTCAGCCTGGTGATCTTCTGCTCTTCGCTCTCGATGCGAACGGTGGTGGCCCGGTCGACCCCGTCGGTGTGTACCTCGGCAGGGATACCCGTGGTCTTCATCGTGTTCTCCTCCGCGGATCCGCTCCTGCCGTGGCGCACGGCGGCCGGCTGTTTCAGGGGTTTCGCGTTGCCAAACGGATCTGACGAATGCTGTTCCGGGTACTAGGGAGTTTGGAGCTGAGCGGCCAGGTCGAAGGACCGGTCTGTGTGCGGCCGCGCAAGCCGCGAACGCTCCTGGCTCTGTTGCTTCTCCATGCGGAACGCTGGGTGTCCACTCCGCTGATAGAGAATGCGCTCTGGGAGGGGCCACCGCCGAGGTCTGCGTCAGGGAATGTCAAAACCTATGTCTCGCAGTTGCGTCGGACGCTGGCGGCACTCGGGGGCGATCCCGGCAGGATCGCCAATCGGGTCGGTGCATACCGGATAAGCGTGGAGCCGGGTGAACTCGACGTCTTCCGATTCGAGGAGTCGGTACGGCTGGGGCGCGAAGCGCGAAACCGGTCTGCCGACGGCGAGGCTGTCGAGCATTTCCGCGAAGCGCTCGGGCTCTGGCGCGGCGAGCCGTATGAAGATCTTCCGCTGTCCATCAGGCGTCCCGTAGCGGCTCGCCTGGAAGAGCTGCGCTGGACCGCCCGCGAGGAACTGATCGACGTACGGCTGATGCTGGGGCAGCACCATACGGTGGTCCCAGACCTCCGTGCGCTGACGATCGAACATCCGACACGCGAGCGGCTGTGGTGCCTGCTACTTGTCGCATTGCACCGTTCTGGCCGGCGAGCTGACGCGTTGGACGCGTACCAATCGGCCTACCGATCACTGACGGACGAGCTCGGCATCGAGCCCGGTGCCGAGCTGCGCCGGCTGCATGAGCGAATGCTCGCGGACACGTTGTGAACACGGACGACTCTTCATCCCTGGCCGGTGGCCGGTGAGGCGTGAGCCGGGCGATCGTGAATGGCTATTCGTGTTCTGACCCTCATTGCCACGCACGGCAGCGAAGTCGAAATCGGCCCCGTCCGCGCTGTGCCGAGAATGTACCGGAAATGGCTCTGCTTGGGGCAGAATTACCTTAGTCGGACCGGATGCGTCCGGTCAGGCTGTTGCAATTAACCGAAATGTAAGGAGTAGTTGTGAAGGGTGTTTACGAGTCCCCGGCGCTGCAGGCCGCCGGGGCCTTCTCGAAGGTGACCGGATGTGGCAAGTGCGGCTGGGGCCGTGACCGTTACTGCCGTCGCGGCCACCGCCACTGGCACTGGTGAGAGGCATAGGTATCTAGCCAGATGATGGATTTCCCTGCGTTGGCGCCCGACACTTCATGGTTCGTCGTCATGCCAGACGCCGACGTGACAAGCACGGTCACGAGGCTGCTACTCGCCCAGGGGCGGGTGTCCGTGTCTCACAATTCTGGCCGCCCCTGGCTGGTGGGCAACTGGGGTGACGACGAGATCGTGGTAGCCGAGGCGGGGAATTCGCGGGTGGCGGTGATCGGGCACGTGTCCGTCACCGCCGCCCGTCTCGCCGGCATCCTCGAGAGGACCGGCGACGTCACTGCTGTCAGCACGGTGCTGTCTTCGCTACCCGGCAGTTATCACGTGATCGCGTACGTCAAAGGCCGTTCACTGGTGCGGGGAACGGCGGCCGGTGTCCGCCAGGTCCTCTATGCCGACGTGGATGGACAAGTGCTCGCCGCCGACCGGGCCGACGTGCTCGCCGGGGTGCTCGGTGCCGAACTGGACCTCGACGCGGTGGCACTGTCACTTTTGGACCCGATGCCACCGTACCCACTGGACGATCTCCCCATGTGGAAGGGCGTCGACGCTGTTCCACCGGATCATTTTCTGTTGACCGACGAGGCCGGGCGACCGGCGACCTTCCGTTGGTGGTCGCCGCCCGAACCGGTGGTGCCGCTCGAGGACGGCGCACGCGCGCTTCGACTCGCGCTCACCAATGCGGTCGCGGTCAGGACTTCCGCCGGCGGCAGAGTGAGCTGCGACCTTTCCGGCGGCCTCGACTCGACCTCGGTATGCTTTCTCGCGGCAGACAGTCCTGCCGAACTGATCGCCTACACCACGGTCGGTCTGGATCCGGCTGATGACGACGTCCCTTGGGCCATGAGGGCGATCTTCGCCTTGCCCGGGGTGGGACACGAGATCCTGCCCCGAAACGAACTTCCCTTGGTTTATCAGGGCATAGCCACCGCCGCCGACTGCCTGGACCGGCCCTTCATCGGGCAGATCGACCGGGCTCAGATACTGACGGGCTTCGAACGGATGGCCGCGCTGGGGTCGCGGGTCCACCTCACCGGGTTCGGGGGCGACGAGGTCCTGGAAGGCGATCTGAACTATCTGCGTTCGTTGACTCGTATGGCGCCATGGATCGCGTTGCCCCGGCTTCGGGCGTACCACGCTCAGGGGCGTTGGCCGCTCATGAACGTCGTGTGGCAGCTGCTTCGACCACGTTCGTACGGTTCTTGGTGGGCAGGCACCGCTGAGCGGATCACCGATCCGCGCCAAGCGCTGAGGTCTCCGAAGTTCGACTGGGACGAGCCACCGCGGTTGCCGCCGTGGGTCAGTCGCGACTGCGTCGATCTTGTCCGCCAGATGCTTCGAGTGAGGCAAGAAGCCGTACGCCCGCTGGCAGGTGACCCCAGCAAGCATGCCGATCTCCTCGCCATCCGGTCGAGTGCGCGGATCGCCCGATCGTTCGGGCAGCTGGTGGGACCGACCGGCGTGCCGTTCGCTGTGCCTTTTCTCGACGATCAGGTCGTTGAGGCGTGCTTGGCCGTTCGCGCGTATGAGCGGTCCACGCCCTGGGAATACAAACCGTTGATCAAGGAGGCCATGAAGGGGATCGTCCCCGAGGCTTCGCTCGAACGCACGACCAAGGCCGAAAGTTCGGCCGAGGAGGAGGCAGGGTTGCGCGCCAACCATCTTGACCTGATGGCGCTGTGTGAGGACTCCCGGCTCGCGGAACTGGGACTTGTCGATGCCGATCAGTTGCGGGCAGCCAGTCATTACTCGCCTTCGCTGACCCGTCCGCACGAGTCGCTTCAGCAGACTTTCACTTCCGAGGCTTGGCTTCGACGGCTCGGAATCCAGTCAGCGCAGGCGGGACCGCGATCGTGAAGCTGGCCAAGAACGTCGTCTTCTGCGAAACCGACTACGGCGCCGTGGTGCTGAACGAGGCGAGCGGTCGGTATTGGACGCTCAATCCGACCGGCGCCCTGGCCATAGGTGTGCTGCTCGATGGCAAGAACGAGGACGATGCCGTCGATGCGGTGGTCGAACTCTATCCGGCGCGCCGCGACGCCGTTTCGACCGACGTCGGCAACCTTCTGGATCAGCTCCGTGAAGCCGGCCTTGTGGAGGAGAAATGACCACCCCGATGACCTTGCCCCGGCGTGGCGAGGGAATCCCGTTGCCGCGGCGGCTGCTGGCGCGGGCAGCCGTCGCTCTTGCCCGGCTGCTCGCCTTGCTGCCGCCCGCGCGGATCCGTATGGTACTCGGCTACATCCGCAGGGGAGCTCGTCCGGCGGGCCTCGGCCAAGCATCGGCCGCACGTGACGCGGTCACGACGGTGAGCCTGGTGTGCCGGGGCGCGCAGGGGTGTGTTCCCCGGTCCATTTCCACCGCGTTGCTCTGCCGCGCCTGGGGTGTATGGCCGACCTGGTGCGTGGGCGCGAGAAAGGTCGGTCCGTTCGCCGCCCATGCGTGGGTCGAGGTGGACGGCGTCCTCGTGGGAGAAGAGTTCTCCGACGACTATTTCCAGCGTCTGATGATCGTTCCCCCGGTGGACTCGTGAACGAGGAGAGCCAAAATGCCGAGGCGGCGGGCGGTGAATCGCTGACTCGTTTGCCTCATTTGTGGCGACTGCTCCGCGGTCATGGGCGGCAGGTCGTCATCGCCACCCTGCTGACCCTGCTGGGTACGCTTGTCGGGCTGGTCCAGCCGATGCTGGTGAAACAGGTGATCGACGCCGCGCAGGCCGGCACCGTCGCGAGCTGGCTGGTGGTCGCGCTTCTCGCGGTGTTCGTCATCCAAGCCGTCGTGGACGCTGTCGGCCGCTTTCTGCTGGACCGCACCAGCGAGAGCATCCTTCTCGGTCTCCGGTTACGCCTGACGGCCCATTTGATGCGTTTGCATATGCGGGTCTGCGACCGTCAGCGTATCGGTGACCTGATCTCCCGGGCGAACACCGATACGTCGATGGTGCGCGAGGCGGCGACACAAAGCTTTTCCGATATCGTCACGAATTCCCTCGGGGTTGCCGGCGCGGTTGTCCTGATGGTGTGGCTCGACGCGCAGCTGTTCCTGCTTGTACTGGCGGCCGTCGCTGTCGCAGGTGCCACGGTGTTGGCGGTCTTGACGCGCATCCGACGTGCCTCCAACGAAGCACAGACCAGCGTGGGTAGCATGACCGCGGCACTCGAACGTGCGCTCAGCGCCACTCGGACGGTCCGTGCCTGTCAGGCCGAGCGGCGGGAGATCGAACGTGTCGGTTCTCATGCCCGCGACGCCTATCGGGCCGGGGTGCGGCTGGCCAGGCTGGACTCGACGGTGGCGCCGGCGATCGAGCTGGCGGTCAACGGTTCGGTACTGGTCGTTCTGCTGATCGGCGGTCTCCGGGTCACGAATGGTACGACGTCACTGGGAGATCTCGTCGCGTTCCTGCTCTATGTCACCTATCTGGTGATGCCGTTGTCATCCTTGTTCAACGCCTTTTCCACGGCACAGCGAGGGCTGGGCGCGCTGGATCGCGTGAATGAGGTTTTCGCGATGCCGCGCGAGAAGGACCGAGCGCTGGGGAGTGGTCAGGTGATGGCACTCCGACGAGTTCGTGAGACCCCGGTAGTGGAGTTTCGTGACGTCTGGTTCGGCTACGACGACCGTCCTGTCCTGAAAGGACTTTCCTTCGTCTTGCCCAGTCGTGGTCACATCGCGCTGGTCGGCAGGTCGGGAGCGGGCAAGTCGACGGTGCTGGAGCTCATCGAGCGCTTTTACGATCCAGACCGTGGGGAGATCAAGATCGATGGGCGTCCGGCGAGTTCCATGACCCGAGCGGATGCCCGTACTCTGGTGAATCTTGTGGAGCAGCAGGCACCTGTGCTGCATGGGACGCTTCGCGACAACATCACTTACGCCGTACCCGAAGCGACAGAGGACGAGGTTCGGTGGGTCGTCAACGAGGCATGCCTCGGAGAACTGGTGGCACGACTGCCGGCCGGTCTCGATACCGAGGTCGGTGACCACGGCACGCTCCTGTCCGGCGGCGAACGGCAGCGTATCGCCATTGCCAGGGCCTTGCTCGCCCGGCCGGCGTTGCTGTTGCTGGATGAGCCGACCTCGCAGCTGGACATGCTCAACGAGCGGGCCCTCACCGCGGCGATGCGAGAGGTTTCCACACACCGTGCGCTTCTGGTGATCGCGCATCGGTTGTCCACCGTACGCGCGGCGGATCAGATCATCGTGCTCGATGAGGGCCGGGTGGAGGCGGTGGGTTCCCATGAGGAGCTTCTCCGGACGAGCGCGCTTTACCGGCGGCTCCTCTCCGCCGGCCCGGATCCTGAGCCTGGCACTTTGGCGGAGAAGCCGGGACAGGACGCGCTTGTGGTGGAAAGCGAAGAAGGAGTTGGGTGATCGTTCCAGAACCCTGTCGACTCGACAGCGACCCTGGCGAGTGTCGTGCCCGAATATGAGTCCAGCAAGACTGTGAGCCCAAGATGCCTGAGACAGCCGAACGTCCCCTTGCCTCAGCGTGCGCAGCACTGAGTGCCACCGGCCGTTTTCCGGCCCGTGAGGCGGACGATCCGCCATGGTTGTTCGGTAATGTTCCGCCGCGCAATCCCCTTTTCACCGGGCGCGGCGAACTTTTGAAGCAACTGGCCAAACGGCGGAACAGGGGTACCGCGGCGGTGCTTCCTTCGGCGTTGCATGGTCTTGGTGGTATCGGTAAGACTCAGATGGCGACTGAGTATATTTATCGGCATCTTCAGGATTATGATCTGGT
>NZ_JBWKEA010000030.1:0-62155 GCF_056435685.1 Amycolatopsis sp. NPDC043885 | reverse complement strand
ACCAGATCATAATCCTGAAGATGCCGATAAATATACTCAGTCGCCATCTGAGTCTTACCGATACCACCAAGACCATGCAACGCCGAAGGAAGCACGGCGGTGGTACCACTGCTCAATCGCTTGGTGAGCTGGTCGAGCAGTTCGTCGCGACCGGTGAAGTTGGGGTTCCGCGGGGGGACGTTCCCGAAGATCAGCGGCGGGTCGTCGGGCTGGCGGTCGGGGAAGTGCCGGGAACTGTCCGCCGCCGACGGGTGGACGATCCTGGTCGTCGGTTCGTTCGCGTCGGGCTCGCTGAGATAAGTCGACCGTCCCTGTGGCACAGGTGTCGAAGCAGGTGGACGTTCGGCCGTCTCAGGCATTTTTGGGCTCACAGCCTTCTTTATTGATTCAGATTCGAATGCGACGAGACCCCGGCCTCGTACCGCGTTCCGTAGCCGGTCGGCCCGGGACAGGTACGGTCCGGAAAGCGCGCGCATGAGTGCGCTTTCCAATTCCACATCGGCCGGGGACTCGCGGGTGAGGTCTGGATCCGGTGTGTTGTTCGGGTCGGCGATGGCGTCCCGGAGGTGACCGAGCAACCTGATCCGGTCACCGAAATGGGTGGCGGCCACTCGGACGACACTGGCCGTTTCCGACCGTCGCGCGCCGCTGAGCAGCAATTCCCGGACTGCCTCGGGAAAAGCGAAGACCCCGTCGGTGTCCCAAGTGGACTTGCCCTCCCTGAGTGCGGGAGCGTACATCATCCCCGAAAGCAAAAGCTCGAGGAGGTGCTCCACTCCCGCTTCCGGTACGAACCGTTGTCCCACCAGCTTCGCCACGTCGAGACGGACCGGTACCGCCGCGAGCAACTGCGCCAAGCGTAGCGCCGGCGGCGACGCGACACTGCGGAATCTGTGCACTCTTTCGGCGGGTGACAAAGTTACCGGCGGGTCCGCGAAATCGGACCGGGAACTCCGTTCCGTGGTGAGGACGACCGTTCCTTCGACGGCACCGGTGTTTTCGCCGGTCATCAGCCCGGCCCACCAGCCCAGCGACCGTGGCCGCAGTTCGAGCATCGGCACGGGGACGAGGTGGCCGGGCACTTCCGAGCCCGGTTCGAGCCAGGCGTCCGCGAGGTCGCAACCCCATCGGCTGTTGGGTGCCAACGCGTTCGGGACACGTAACCACGCCTTGTGCGGCTCCATTCCGCACCGGCCCCACAGCCATGGCGGGAGCAGGTGGACGATGCTCACCGGCATCCGCCTGCCCCAGCGCGCGAGCATCGGGTACAGCGCGTCCTTGTTCTGCCAGGCATCGCCGACACCGTCGGTCAGCAGCAATACGGCCCGCCGTCCCGAAGAATCCACGATCTCGTCCGGGTCGCGGGCGGGCGCGCCGGGCGTGCCACCACGAAGAACGAGACCCTCTTCGCTGTCCTTCGCCGTTTCCAGCAGCCGAACCTGAATGGTGCGGAAAGCACCCACCTGCCGGAGTAATTCGACGAAGGCCGACACCCTCGGCCGCCACAAGGCCATCGAGGGACCATTGTCGAGGACGAGCGTCAGGTCCAGCCAGCGCTCTTTTCTCGATCGGGTGACCGGCCACCACCGGCCGGTCTCCGCGACCCGGACGGCGGTCGCCACTTCGTCCAGGACCACGTTGTTGTGTCGCCGCGACACCGTCTCCCGTTTCAGTGATCTCAGTGCGCGGAAGTACTCCAGCGATTCGAGGAGTACCACTCCCCCCGGCCCGGTGCCGTCCACCGCGGGTTCGGGCAGCTCACCGGGCACGGCCTCGATCCCGACGATCTCACCGTCGTCCCCGGCGGTCGCCTCGGTGTCGATGATCCGCGACGGCCGCGACTCGGGAGGTTCCGGGTTTTCCCCGCGTTCGGCGGGAGCATTGCGGATCCGCGTTTTCTCGGAAGGCCGCTCCGGCTCCTCGTCGGGCTCGGCTCGGTCTGCGGCCCGCCGCGGCGAAATGGCCGCGGCCAGCCACACGATGTCGGCGACGTCGGTCCAGCTCAGGTCCTCGAACCCGAACCGCTCGACCCCCTGGGGGGAACCGGTCTTCCGCCGCTCCGCCACCGGGGCGGAACGCGAGTCGGACACACCGCCCGGCCCCTCCATGTCACCGCACCGTCAGTCGTTGCCAGAGGGCGTCCACCAGCCGCGGCCATGCCTCCTGATCCGGCTGGTACGCGCCCGACGTCGCGAGATAGACGGCGTCGAGCAGCCTGTCGGTGGGGAGACCGCCTTCCGCCTTGCTCCGTTCGGCGAATTCCCGGATGAGCCTGTCCCGGTGTTCGCCGTTCTCGCCGACCAGATGGCCCGCCACGATCGCCGCGAGCTGCTCCTCGTCCGGGTTCTCGATCCGCAATTGGAGGCAGCGGCGCAGGAAGGCGGGCGGGAACTCCCGTTCGCCGTTGCTGGTCATGACGATGATCGGGAAGGCGTGGCAGGCGATCCTGCCGTCGCGGACCACCGCGGTGCGCTGCGGATCGGCGGTGTGCACGGTGACCTCGGGATGCCGGTTGCGCACGCGCGCCAGTTCCTCGATGGAGAATTCGCCGTCCTCGAAGACCGACAGCAGGTCGTTGGGCAGATCCGCCTCGGATTTGTCCAGCTCGTCGATCAGCAGTACCCGCGGCAGCCTGCTCGGGAGGAAGGCGGTGCCCAGCGGGCCGAGCCGGACGAAATCGCCGATCGGTGGTTCTTCCGCCTCGCCGCCGCGCTGCGCCTGACTGGTCGCCGCGGCCTGGACCCGGCCGATCGCGTCGTAGCCGTAGAGGCCGGAACTCAGCGCGGTGTGGCTGGTGATCGCCCAGCGCAGCACCCTGCCGAGACCGAGTTCCCTGGCGATCCGGTACGCGAGGCTGGATTTCCCCGTCCCCGGGTTTCCGGTGACCAGCAACGGACGGCGCAGATACAGGGCGGCGTTGACCATGTTCAGCTCGCCGTCGTCGACGGTCAGCTCCGAAAGCGTGAACGCGGTGCCGAGACGGCGCTCCGCCTCGCCGTCGTCCGGCGGCGGCACGTCGTTCTCCGGTGGCGGGTCGCCGCGATACGAACGCCACGGCGGCGGCGCGGGCAGCAACTGCGCGAGGTCGATGTCGTGAATGGGCCTTCCGGTTCCCCGGTAGATCCACCAATCGGGTGCGTCGCGCTGAGGCGTCCGGCCGTTCACGGCCGCGTCCTGATCGTTCCCGCTCATCCGCGGCATCCCCTTACAGTCGAGTCGGGATCAACGGTTGGTCCAGAACGATCACCCGTTTCGGGTCGTCCCACATTACCACCAGATCGTGAGCCAGAGAATTCTTGAACGGTACCGCCGCACCCGAATTCGCCAGTTTGCGGCGATCCGGGAGTTCGATAAAACCGCTGTCCGCGGCCAATACCCAGTCGAGCAACTCGCGCAGGTTCTCCGGCTCGGCGTCCGGATGCCAGAGCACCACCGGAAGGCCGCCGCGGAGCGCGCTCGTCAGTTCGTCCGGCACGCCGCCCGGTTCCGCTTGGGGCGAAGGGGGTTTCGTCAATACCAGGCCGACCCAGTGATCGTCGCTCAGGATGGCGTCGATCGGATGATCCTCGAACTCCGCGCACCCGGAATAGTGCAGCCGATCGGCGGCGGGGTCCTTCACCATCGAATCCCAGCGAACATGCCATGCGCGATGCCAATGCCTCGCCCGCATCCTCTCCAAAGACCGTATTCCGAGCCGGTACCCGTAGCGCAACGGCTGGGGATGGCCGGTCTCATGTTCCTTCGCCCAGCGCTGCACGGGCAAATTGATCAACGTCCTCGGCAGCAGGAATTCCACCGACGCGGACACGCTCTGGCCGGACCAGACGCCTTCAGTCTCCAAGATGACGTCATCGACCCTGAACTCGACCTCTTCTATCCCGATTTCCCGCACTCCACCGAGTGACGGCGGCCAGACCTCCGGATCTTCCTGCCGCCAGAACGCGAGCGTGCACCGCGTGGGATCCCCGGAAACCGGTTCGAGCATGATCAACAGATGTAGATGGGGCCGCTCCGGAATCGGTGGCCTGCTCTGCCGCTGATGCAGAAGGGCGGGGCCGAGCCGCAACGACCTGGCCTGGTCGGCGATCCAGTTCGCGATCATGGCCGCGGGCTCGCCGTCCACGTTTTCCGCGAGCAGGCCCAGAAAAGTCATGGCCGGTGGGATACCGTCCGGCCCCGCGTTGAAGTCGGCGAGCAACTGGAAAGCACCCCACGCGTCGGTGATGCCCTCCAGCCGGGGCAAGGGGACCGCGGGGCCGAGCGCGCGGCTCACCATGACCGCCAAATGGGGGACTTCCAGCCGGGTCAGTCTTCGGTGCAGGCCGGCCAGATCCTTGCGGGGGATCAGCTCCAGAACGGCGCTGTCCAGGTCGGCCAGAAACAGGTCTTCGGCGGCCGCTACCGCCGGTTCGGGGAATTTGGCGACCGTCGCGGTACCTTCTCCGTGCAGTCGTAAATAAGCCGTTCCGGTGAAGGTCTTCACCGAAACGGGTATCGGACTGTACGACTCGGGCAACAGGCCCGGGTCCTTTTCGATGACGTCGGCGAAAAATCGCTGCGAACAGATGAACGCGATCATCCGGCCGGATTCCGCGAACGCGTCCTTCGCCTGTTGCGCGTCCAGAATGCGGAAAGCGATGTCGACCGCTTCCCCGACCCATCCGTTGCCGTCGTCGATCACCTCGCCGGAGTTGAAGCTCACCCGGAGCCGCATCTGCGCCTGCGGCGTCCGCGTGTGGTTGTACCGGCGGAGGGCGACCGCGATGCGATCCGGGAACAGGTCGGCGACCAGGCTTTTGGTCGTTCCGGGCGGCAGAAGGACCAGCACACCGTCGCCGCGGTCCTCGTGCGCGCAGGAATCGAAATCGATACCGCTTTCGGCGAAGGCCGTCTTCAGCACCTCGTACATGCCTTGGTGGACGGCGAGTCTGTCGAGCCGGTTGCGGTCCGGCGCGGTGAACCCCACGACGTCCACCACGACGATCGTGCGGTCGAGAGCCCGCGTCGGTCGCGCCACTGGCCCCCTCCCAAGGTCCACGGCGCCGCCCCACCGGCGCCGACCGCCACATTATCGCGTCGATCGGCCCTGAGGGTGAGTGTCAATTGACAAATAGGGGGCGGCGGGAGCGTGCTAGGGCTCGTGAGCGGTAAGGACGGTTCTAACCGTCCTTACCGCTCACGAGGCGGTCAGACGCCGGCGACCTGCTGGATCCAGCTGCGGTAACGGGTGATGTTGGTGTAGGCGGTGTTGTTCGACCGGTCGCTGGTCGAGGCGACGCCGACCTGGCGGCCGCCGGAGAACATCGGGCCGCCCGAGTCACCGCCGGCGGTGATGCCGTCGACGCGGTTCGCGCAGACCGCGACCCCGCCGTGGTAGTCACCGCAGTTGACCGAGTTGACCCGGACGGTGGCGACTTTCAGGTAGCGGGACTGGCAGTTGATCTCCGAACCGCACTGGCTGGTCGCGCCCCAGCCGTAGACCTGGACGTTCTGGCCGACCGCGACGTTGCTCGTGGTGCCGAGCGGCGCGTAGGTGGCGTTGACCGAACTCGTCAGCCGGACGATGGCGAGGTCCGCGCCCGAGTGGCGGGTGATGCTCGCCGCCGTGGCCATCGTGCCGCCGCTCTGCTGGTCGAGGCTGCCGATCCGGAACGTGTAGCTGCCACTGCTGGCGACACAGTGCTTCGCGGTGAGGATGTACTGCGGCGCGATGATCGTCGCGCTGCAGTTCTGCTGGCCGTTCACGAACAGCCGGGCCGCCCAGGGAGCGTTCTGCGCGTACTGACCACCGATGATCATCGGCTGCACGCCCGAGGGCTCGGCGGCGGTCGCGGTGGGGGCGGTCGAGCCGAGCAACGCCATGAAGGCGGTACCGGCCAGCAGGACAAGAGAGCGCAGTCGCATGTTCCGACTCATTTCTGCGGCGGGTTCCGGCCGCTTCAGTGGGGACGAACGCGCTGATTCTGTGTCGTGCCAAGGGAACCCGGAAACCGACGAAAGTTCGCGTCGGCTACCTATTTATTTCCATGACGCGCGGCGAAGGTTTTTGAGTATGCGCCGAAGATCATTAGGTAGTCACTCGCCGAGCAGCCGCCACGCGGTGAGGGCGAGCCTCGCCCTGGTCAGCCCGAACGGGTCGGTCAGGTCGACGGCCAGGCTCTTGCCGATCTGGGTCAGCCGTCGCGCGACGCTGCTGTGGTGCAGGTGCAGGGAATCGGCGGCCTGGCGTACCGAACCCGTGGCGCAGTAGGCGTCCAGCGTCCGCAGATCCTCGGGATCCGCCGCCAGCTTCGTGATCGCGACGACGTCGGCGTTGGCCCGCGTGTCCTCCTCCGGGATCCGCGCGAGCAGGGCCAGCGCTCCGAGGTCGTCGTAGTGGATCACCGGACGGCGCGCGGTCGTGAAACGCAAGGCCGTCTTGGCGTCCTGCCAGGACCGATGCGGGCAGCCGGTCTCCCCGATCCCCGCCCGGACGTCCTCCGGAAAGCGGTCCGGGTCCACCGCGGTGGCGAGGATGATGCCGACGTCGGTGAGCGACGCGGCCTTGACCGGGCGGCCGGGGCAGATCAGGTTCCCGATCTTCTCGAGCGGGAGCCCCGACCGGACGGCGACCACCCTGATCGACGCGTCGGCGGGGAAACCCAGCAGCCGCAGGGCCCGGCTCCTCGCGGCGTCGTCGCCGGCGGCACTGATCACGAGCTCCACCAGCGCCGGATCGGCCATGGTGGTACGGGCCGGTCCGTACCTTTCGACGACCGTCGCCACGGCGATCGCGAGCCGGTCCAGCACCGCTTCGTCGAGGGCGACGGGCGTTCCCTCGCGTTCCAGCCACACCGTGCCGATCTCCTCGTCGTCGAGGGTGACCGCCTCCGTGATGGGCGCGGGCGCGGCGGTCGGCGCGGCTTCGCGGCCGTCGGGTGCCATGCGGATGGTGCGTCCCGTGCTGTGGAGCCGGATGCCCGCCACGCATTCCGCCAAGCCCGCGGTGGCGCGAGCGAGCGCGGGGAGGTCGACCCGCCGCCGCATCAGGGTGTCGTAGAACATCACGACCCGGATCGCGCCTTCGACGTCGGGATCCAGATGCGACAACCGCGCGGCCAGTGCCTCCATGTCCGCGAGCGTACGCGGCGATCGTCGCACGAAGGGGCGATCACACGCGACGGATGGCGGCCGCCCTCCGGCCCCGGAGCCGGAAGGATCGTGGTCATGGATCCCGAACTCGAAGCCTTCATCGCCCTGTTCCCGCAGGCGAAACTCGACGACCCGGTCGCGGACCGCGTGAGCTTCGCGAAACTCGCCACGTCCGTGCCGCAGCCCGACACGTCGGACCTGGAGGTCGAAGACCGGACGGTGCCCGGTGAACCCGGCGTCCCGATCCGGATCTACCGGCCGCGTGAGGCACAGGGCGCCATCATCTGGCTGCACGGCGGCGGCTGGGTCATGGGCAACCTGGAGACCGAACATCCTTGGGCGGCGCGGCTCGCCGAAGCCTCCGACGCGACAGTGATCTCGGTCGAGTACCGGCTGGCACCGGAAAATCCGTTCCCGGCCGCGTTCGACGACGTCTACGCGGTGCTGAACTGGACGGCCGAGCACGCGGCCGAACTCGGCGTCGACCCCGACCGGATCGCGGTCGGCGGGCACAGCGCGGGCGGCGGGCTCGCGGCCGCGACGGCACTGCGAGCTCGCGACGAAGGCGGCCCCCGGATCTGCTTCCAGCTGCTCAACCAGCCGGGGCTCGACGACCGGCAGGAGTCCTGGTCGGCGCGGAACTTCACCGACACGCCATGGATGAACCGCGCCAAGATCACCGCAGCGTGGGGGCACTACCTGGACGGAAAGCCCGCGCCTTCGCCGTATGCCGCCCCTTCGCGGGCCACCGATCTCTCCGGGCTGCCACCCGCGTACGTGGCCTCCGCCGAGTTTTGCCCCAATCGCGACGAGAACATCGAGTACGCGCTCCGTCTGCTGCAGGCGGGGGTTTCGGTCGAGCTGCACCAGTGGGCGGGCACCTTCCACGGGTCGCAGGCCATCCTGTCCGCCGAGGTGTCCCGCCGTCAGATCGACGAACTCGGCGGCGTCCTGCGCCGCGCGCTGGCCTCGTCATGACCGCACCCACCGCGACACCCACGACGGCCGGGCTGCTGCGTCCGTTCGCCGGGAGTTTCGCCGCTGTCGTCGTCCTGCAGATCATCGGTGCCATCTCGGGGTTGGCGCCGCTGCTGGCGGTCGTCGAACTGGGCAGGGCGCTGCTGGTGCCCGGCCCGGCCGACGAGAGCCGGGTGTGGACGGCGGTGGCCGTCGGCGCGGCCGGGCTGTTCGTCCGGCTGGTGCTCACGGCCGCGTCGTCCGGGATCGGGCATCTGCTCGACGGCCGGGTCCAGCTCACGTTCCGCCGTCTGCTGGCCGCACGTCTGGGACGGGTGCCGATCGGCTGGTTCTCGAACCGCCGCACCGGTGAACTGGCCAAGGTCGTCGGCGAGGACGTCGGCGCCGTGCACCCGTTCATCGCCCACACCCCCGGCGAACTCGTGTCGGCCTTCGTCGTCCCGCTGGTGTCGCTGGTCTACCTGCTCACCATCGACTGGCGGCTCACCTTGATCACGCTGATCCCGGTGGTGCTGGCGGTGGCGCTGGTCCCGCTGATGATGACGCCCTCCCGCCTGCGCGAGCAGGAGGAGTTCGACCGGGGAATGGCGGGGATCTCGGATTCGGTCGTCGAGTTCGTCCAGGGCATCGCCGTGGTCAAGGCGTTCGGCGGCGCGGGCCGTGCCCATCGCAGGTTCCGCACCGCCGCGGACGCCTTCGTCGCCACCTTCACCCGGTGGGTGCACGGTATGGCCGGGCCGGCGGCGGGGATGCAACTGGCGCTGTCGCCGCCGTTCGTCCTGCTGGTGGTCCTGATCGGCGGCACGCTCCTGATCACCGGTGGCGGCCTCGCCCCGGTCGATCTCCTGCCGTTCCTGGTGCTCGGCCTGGGCTTGACCGCGCCTGTGGCCGCGCTCGGCCACGGCTTCGACGAACTCCAGGCCGCCCGTCGCGCCACCGGCCGGATCCGCGAAGTGCTCGCGGTGCCGTCGCTGCCGGAGCCGTCGAAGCCGGTCGCGCCGCGAGGCCATCGGGTGGAACTGCGCGGCGTCCGCTTCGGCTACGAGGCGGAGCGCGAGGTCCTGCGCGGGATCGATCTGGTGCTCGAACCGGGGACGGTCACCGCGCTCGTCGGGCCGTCGGGCGGCGGGAAGTCCACTTTGGTCACTCTGCTGCCGCGGTTCTTCGACCCGGCGGACGGTTCCGTGCTGCTGGGCGGCGTCGATCTGCGCGAGATCG
The DNA here is from genome assembly GCF_056435685.1 of Amycolatopsis sp. NPDC043885. Classification (NCBI taxonomy): domain Bacteria; kingdom Bacillati; phylum Actinomycetota; class Actinomycetes; order Pseudonocardiales; family Pseudonocardiaceae; genus Amycolatopsis; species Amycolatopsis sp. NPDC043885. The sequence goes on along the minus strand of NZ_JBWKEA010000030.1, from coordinate 52,828 downwards.
GCAGCCGGGAGCTGTACCGCAAGGTCTCCTTCGTGTTCCAGGACGTCCGCCTGCTGCGCGCGTCGGTCGCGGACAACATCGCGCTCGCCGTGCCACACGCCGAGCTCGACGACATCGTGCGCGCGGCCCGGCTCGCGCAGATCCACGACCGCGTCCTCGAACTACCGCACGGCTACGAAACGGTGCTGCACGAGGAAACCGGGTTGTCGGGCGGCGAAGCGCAGCGGATCTCGCTGGCTCGTGCGCTGCTCGCCGACACTCCCGTCCTGGTGCTCGACGAGGCCACCGCGTTCGCCGACCCGCGGACCGAACTGGCCGTGCGCCGGGCACTGACGGCGGGGCGCGCCGACCGGACGGTCCTGGTCATCGCCCATCGCCTGGAGACGGTCGTCGACGCCGACACCGTCGTACTGCTGGAGAACGGCACCATCACCGAACGCGGGAAACCCGCGGAGCTGCTGGCGCGGAACGGGAGGTTCGCCGCCTTCTGGCGTTCCCACCGCTCCGCCGAACCACTGGGGGAACCTCGATGATCCGGATGTTGCTGAGCGTCCTCGGCCCCGACCACGCCCCGCCGGTGCGGCGCACCGTGGCGCTGATGACGGCGACCGCGATCGTCGAGGGCCTGTCGTACGCGCTGCTGGTCCCCCTGCTGCGGGCGCTGCTCGGGAGCACTCCGGGCGACGCCGTCCCGTGGCTGATCGCGTTCGGCGCGGCCTTCTCGGTGTTCGCGATCCTGCGTTACCGCGCCGATCTTTCCGGATTCCGCGCCGGGACGACGTTGCTGCGCGGGATGTACCACCGGCTCGGCGACCATCTCGCCCGGCTGCCGATGGGCTGGTACAGCGGGAAACGGGTCGGTGAGGTGTCGTCGCTGGCCGGACCCGGTGTCCTGCGGGCGATGGGCGTGATCGCGCATCTGCTGGCGCCGTTCATCGCCGCGTGTGTCACCCCGCTGACGATCGTGTTCGTGATCCTCGTCTTCGACTGGCGGCTGGGGCTGGCCGCGCTGATCGCGGCTCCGGTCGTGGCGGCCATCCAGGTCTGGACGGGTCGTTCGATGGCCGCCGCCGACGAGGAGACCGCGGAACGCGGGAACGAGGCCACCGGGCGGGTCATCGAGTATCTGCAGGCGCAGCCGGTGCTGCGCGCGGGTGGCCGAGCCGCGGAACGATTCCGGTTGCTCGACGACTCGCTGCGAGACCTTCAGCGAGCGAACCACCGGTCCACGCTGTCGGCGCTGCCCGGTGTCGTGGGGCTGACGTTCACGGTGCAGGCGATGTTCACCGGCCTCCTGGTACTGGGCGCGTTCCTCGCGCTCGGCGGGGGCATCGGGGCACCCGAGGTGCTGACGATCCTCGTCCTGGCCGCGCGCTGCGCGGATCCGCTGCTCTCGCTGACCGACATCGGCGGCAAGCTCCGCGGCGCGCGTACGGTGCTGACGAGGCTCGACGCGCTGCTGCGGACCGAACCGCTGCCGGAGCCGCCGGACCCCGTCCGGCCGGAGCGGCACGACCTCGAATTCGAGTCCGTCGTCTTCACCCGCGGCGGCCGCACGGTGCTCGACGGCCTCTCGCTGACCGTCCACGAAGGACAGAAGCTGGCCGTCGCCGGGCCTTCGGGCGCCGGGAAGAGCACGGTGCTGCAGCTGCTCGCCCGGTTCCACGACGTGGATTCGGGAGCGGTGCGCGTCGGCGGGGTGGACGTCCGCGCGATGAGCACCGAGGACCTGATGGCGCGGATCGCGATCGTCTTCCAGGACGTCCACCTCTTCGACGGCACGATCGAGGAGAACATCCGGCTCGGCCGCCCGGACGCCGGCGACGCCGAGGTGCGCGCCGCCGCGACGGCGGCCCGGCTGGACGAGGTGATCGAACGGCTGCCCGGCGGCTGGTCCGCGAACGTCGGCGAAGGCGGGGCGCTGCTGTCCGGCGGGGAACGCCAGCGGGTCTCGATCGCGCGTGCCCTGCTGAAGGACGCGCCGATCGTGGTGCTCGACGAGGTGACGTCGGCTCTGGATCCGGTCAACGAAACGGCCGTCCACGAAGGGATCGAGCGCCTCATGGCGGGCCGGACCGTGGTGATGGTGGCGCATCGGCTGCGGACCGTCGAACGTGCCGATCACGTGGTCTTCCTGGACGGCGGCCGGATCGTGGAGGAGGGAAGCCACGACGAGCTGGCCCGGCTCGGTGGCCGGTACGCCGGGTTCCTCGAACTGCAAATCGCTTGACGCCACGCGCGAACGGCAATGCACTGTGGCGATGAAGATCCGTTCCACGACCGCCGAGGACCGCGACGTCTTCGTCGACACGATGTTCACCGCGTTCGCGCGTTTCCCGGACACCGCGGGCGAGACCTGGTCCGCGCTCGAACTGGACCGCGGCCTGCTCGCGGTGACGGAGGACGGGCGGCCCGTCGGCACGGCCGCCGCGTATTCCTTCGAGCTCACCCTGCCCGGTGAGGTCGTCGTCCCGGCCGCCGGGGTGACCGCCGTCGGTGTCCTGCCCTCGCACCGGCGGCGGGGTGTGCTCAGCGCGATGATGCGGCATCAGCTCGCCGAGTTCCGGGAGCGGGGCGAGTTCCTCTCCGTCCTGCTGGCGTCGGAGGCGCTGATCTACCGGCGGTTCGGCTACGGCCCGGCGACCTACACCCGGCGTCTGACGGTGCAGCGCCATCGGGCCGCCTTCGCCGGCGGGACGGCCGGTGGCTCGATCGAGGTGCTGCGCCGGGCCGAGTGCGGCGAGCTCCTGGAGGAGGTCTACGACCGGTATCGCCGTGCCCGGCCCGGCGCGCTGTCGCGGCCGCACCGCTGGTGGTCCTTGGGCGCCGGGCAGCCGCCGATCTCCCGGGCATCGCGCCACATCGCCGTCCACCGCGACGCCGACGGTGTCCCGGACGGGTACGCCTCGTACTCGCTCACCGAACCGAGCACCTTGACCGTCGACGAGACCGTCGCCGTCGACGACGAGGTGTCCACGGCGCTGGCCCGGTTCGTGCTCGAACACGACCTGATCACCGAGGTCGTGTTCGAGCACTGCCCGCCCGACCATCCGCTGCGGTGGCAGCTCGAGGACTTCCGCGCCGGCGAAGTCGGCGGTGACACGGACTGGCTCTGGGTGCGGCTGCTGGACGTGCCCCGCGCGCTCACCGCACGCGGCTGGTCCACCGACGGCGAGCTCGTCCTCGACGTCGACGACCCGGCGCTCGGCGAGCACGGCCGGTACCTGCTCACCGTCCGGGGCGGTGAGGCGGACTGCGTGCCGACCGACAGCGAACCCGACCTCTCCTTGGACGTGAGCGACCTGGGCTCGATCTATCTCGGCGGCACCACCCCGAGCCTGCTCGTGCGGGCCGGACGCGTCCGAGCCCATCACCCGGGTGCGGCCGCGCTCGCCGACGCTCTCTTCCGTACCGAGCGTTCGCCGCACTGCCTGCACTGGTTCTGATCAGGTCCGGCGGGTGCCGACCGTGAACAGCAGCGACGCCGCGGTCAGCACCACGCCGAACCACACCACGCTGGTGATCCCGGCGTGGTCCGCGAGCAATCCCGCGAACAACGCGCCCAGTGCGATGGAAGTGTTGTACGCCAAGGTGTTGAGCGACATGGCGGCCTCGAACGTGTCGGGTGCGGACCGCTGCGTCATGGTGAGCTGGCTCAGCTGCACCACGCCGTAGGACAGTCCCCAGAGCACGAGCGCGATCATCGCCCCCGCCTGCCCGTGGCCGATCGCGAGTAGCAGCAACAGTGACGCCACGAGCCCGGCCGCTCCGACCGCGAAGCTGACGAGCACGTTCTTCGCCACGAAATACCCGGCGACGAAGTTCCCCGCGGCTCCCCCGGCACCGAAGACGATCAGGCACACCGTGACGAAGGCGGGCGACGCCGACGAAGTGCCTTCCAGGAAAGGCCGGATGAAGGTGTAGACACCGAAGTGCCCGAGCACGAACAGGACCACCGTGATCAGGACCGATCGCAGGCGCGCGTTCACCCGCGGCAGGCCGAAGACCTCACGGACCGGGACCGCGTTCGCCGACGGCAGGGACGGGACCAGGACGAGCACGGCGAGGAAGACCAGGACGCTGAGCCCGCTCCAGATCAGGAACGTGGCCTGCCAGCCGACGAGACGCTCCAGGACGGTGCCCAGCGGCATCCCCAGCACGGTGGCGACGGAGATACCGGACATCACGACCGCCGCCGCCCGGTTCGCGTGGCGGCCGGGGACGATCCGCATCGCCATCCCCACGCCGATGGCCCAGAACGCGCCGTTGGCGAAGCCCATGACGAGCCGGGTCGCCAGTACCAGCGGATAGCCGGGCGCGAGGGCGGTGATCAGGTTGCCCGCGGTCAGGATCGCGAGCAACGCGGAGAGCAGGACGCGCCGGTTGATCCGCCGCGTCCACGCGACCACGAACGGCACGCCGAGCCCGGCCGAGACGCCGTAGAGCGTGACCATCAGGCCGGCGGCGCCCACCGAGATGTCCAGGCTGGAACTCACCGGGGTGAGCAGGCCGACGGGCATCAGTTCGGTGGTGAGGAAGACGAACAGGCTGGCGGTGATGGCGGCGACCCCGGCCCAGCCTTTCAGGGTCGAGTGCGCGTTTTCGGTTCGGGTGACCATTTCTTCTCTCTCGATTCACGAGCATGACGAAGAAACCCCTGCGGGCACGGCGATTCCGCCCTGGGGTGCTTCGCTCCAGAAGGATCGACGGCGCGCGGGACGACCCGCGAACCTCTTAGCACTAAGCTATTCGATGCTTAGCGCTAAGTCAAACTAGTACCCGAGAAGGTTCGCGCGTCAGTCGTCGAGGGCGACATCTCCCAGTGACCGCAACAGGTTTCGCAGCAAGGCGGCCAACTCGTCCCGTTCCTCGGCGCTGACCGCGCTCAGGAGCCGGTGCTCGGTGTCCACGTGATCGGGCAGGGCACGGTCGATGAGCTCGCGCCCTTCCTCCGTGAGGTCGACCAGCACGCGGCGGCCGTTCGTCTCGTCGGGCGCGCGGACCACCAGTCCGCGTTGTTCGAGCCGGTCGAGCCGCTGGGTGACCGCGCCGGAGGTGATCATCGCCGAACGCATCAGGTCGGCGGGGGTCAGCGTGCCCGCCCGGCGCAGGGTCGCCAGGACGTCGAACGACGACCGGTCGAGGTCGTGGCGGGCGAACGTCTTGCGCAGTTCGCCTTCCAGGACCCGGGTCAGCCTGGTCAGCCGCCCGATGACCGCCATCGGGGAGACGTCCAGGTCGGGACGGGCTTCGGCCCACTGGCGAAGAATGTGATCAACGTGATCCGGCACGACCGGAGATTACCCCGGTCCCAGAGCGCGGACGTTCGTTGACACCCCCGTAGTGCCACTGCTCTACTCGGACGCATGCTCCGTACGGCCTGAATCAGTGTCCGCCCAATTCGGTGAAGACCCGGGAATTCCGGGCGCTCCGTCCTGCCCGGAAACCCCGTTCGCCCTCGCACAGAACGGAATTCGCCCATGACCACGACCGAGAACCGGATCCGATCAGCCAGTGAATGGCTGGCGGCCGCGAAAGACGTCGCCGCCGAACTCGCGGTGGACGCCGCCGAGCGGGACCGTGAGAACGAGACGCCCTACGCGGAAGTACGACTACTCAAGGATTCCGGCCTGGTGACCCTGCTCGGCCCGGTCGAACACGGCGGTGGCGGCCAGAGCTGGGAGATCGCCTACCGCGTGATCCGCGAGGTCGCGCGCGGCGACGGCTCGATCGGCCAGCTGCTCGGCTACCACTACCTCTGGGCGTGGGCCGCCCGGCTGGTGGCGACCGACGAGCAGATCGCCGCGGTCGAAGAACTGTACACGCGGAACAACTTCGTCTTCGGCGGCGCGGTCAATCCCCGTGACTCCGATCTGAAGATCACCGAAGACGGCGACGAGATCGTCTACAACGGACACAAGTCGTTCTCCACCGGCAGCAAGGTCTCCGACCTGACCGTGCTCGAAGGTGTCCTCGAAGGCACCGAGGACCATGTCTTCGCCATCGTTCCGTCCGAACAGGACGGTATCGTCTTCCACGACGACTGGGACAACATCGGCCAGCGGCTCACCGAATCGGGCAGCGTGACCATCTCCGGCGTGCGCGTCCCGTGGGCGAGCGCGGCGGGCTACGTCGACAAGAAGTTCCGTCCCTTGACCTACAACACGCTCAACGTCCCGGCGATCCAGCTGGTGTTCACCAACTTCTACCTGGGCATCGCGCAAGGGGCGCTGGAAACCGCGCTGGCGTACACGCGCGAACACACCCGCGCGTGGCCGTACGGCGGCGACAACAAGACCTCCGCCGGCGAGGAGTGGTACATCCTCGACGGCTACGGCGATCTCCAGTCGAAGCTGTGGGCGGCCGAGGCACTGGCGGACAAGGCCGGAACCGCGATTTCCGCCGTGCTGCACGCACCGCGCGAAGACCTGACACCCGGGGCCCGCGGCGAGGTCGCGGTCCTCGTCGCGGCCGCCAAACAGCGCGCGATCGAAACCGGCCTCGAAATCGGCACGAAGATCTTCGAGCTGACCGGCGCGCGGGCGAGCGCCACGAAATACGGCCTGGACCGCTTCTGGCGGAACCTGCGCACGCACTCGCTGCACGATCCGGTGGCCTACAAGCGCCGCGAAGTCGGTGCGTACGCGCTGCTGAACGAACTCCCGGAACCCACCTGGTACACCTGACCCCGGGCGGCCGGCTAACGCGCGACGGCGTAGGTGAGCAGCAGCGCGCCCGAAGCGAACCGTCGGTCATCGACGAGCGTGAGCGCCGTCTCGGCGTACTCGCCATCGAACAGCCGCGTCCCGCCGCCGAGGAGCACCGGGTTCATCACGAGCCGCACTTCGTCGAACAGCCCGAGCCCGGCGGCGGACGTCGCGGCCCCTCCCCCGGCGAAGAGCGCGATGTCACCTTCGAGACCGGCGAGCGCCGAGGCGTCTTCGATCACGTGGGAGTTGTGCCAGTTCGTGGCTCGGAGAGTGCGCGAGAGGACATACTTCGGCAGTTCGTGCATCCGGCGCCGCTGCGTGGCCGAGACCTCGTCCCCGGCGGCCGGCCAATAGCCGGCGAGTTCCTCATAGGCCTTGCGACCGAAGGCCATGCCGTCGATCGACTCCAGCAGCTCGTCGATATGCCCCTGGAACTCGTCGTCGGCGAACCGCCAGTCGATGTCGCCCGCGGCGTCGGCGATGTACCCGTCGAGCGAAACGTTGATGTGCAGGAAGAGCCGCCCCATGTGAACTCCTCGGTTGACTTCTTGAACGCATGAACAAGAAGTCAAGGTACACTTCTTGAACGCACTGTCAAGAAGTCGTACGATGACGCCATGCCACGCACGGGACGGCCGCGCTCCTTCGACGAAGACCAGGTGATCGGGGATGCGCTCGACGTCTTCTGGCGGCGGGGTTACGCGGCCACGTCGATGCGCGACCTGAAGGAGGACCTCGGCATCCTGCCGGGAAGCCTGTACGCCGCGTATGGCGACAAGCACGCCCTCTTCCTGCGAGCACTGGAACGCTACGCGGGCGGCGCCGCGAACCAGGCGGACACTCTCGCCGAAGGACCGGTCCTCGCGCATCTGCGTGAGCTTCTGCTCAGCGTCCTCGAAGCGGCGCGGGAAACCCCGGGACGCGGATGCCTGCTGGGCAACACCGCCGCCGAACTGCTACCCGCAGACGAAGCCGCGGGAAAGATCGTCCACAGTGGATTCGAAGCACTGGAAACCGGTATCACGCAAGGACTCGAAGCCGCCCAGCGGTCCGGCGAGGTCCGCGCGGACATCGACTGCGGGGCGCAGGCACGGCTCCTGCTCATCGTCATGCAGGGCCTGCACGTGGTGGCCAGGGCGGAGGCCGATCCGCGCCGGCTCACCGACGCGGTCGACGCCGCTTTGGCGCCCTTGACCGCGAAGTGACCCCTGGGCACACCGGCGCCGGCGTGCCCAGGAGCCGGATCACTCCTCGAAGCCTTCGTCGCCGCCGTCGAAGGCGTCCTCCATGACCTCGCCGAGGATCATGCCGCCGACCACGCCTGCCGCGGCACCGGCGACCACGCCGCCCATCCCCGGTCCACGCCTGCCGTGGTGCCCGTGGTGGTCGTAGTCGTGGCCGTAGTGCTCCTGGTGCCCGCCGAACATGGCGTGCCCGCCGCCGGACTCGGCGACCTTGGCCAGCCAGCCGTCGATGGCCGCCGCCCAGTCGGTGCGCAGGGCCTCCTCGTGCGAAACGTGGAAGCGGCCGAAGGAGTCGCCGCCGGAGCGGAACATGCCACCGCGCCGATCGGCCTCCAGCACCACCACGAGGTCGTCCGGGCCGGCGACGAAGGTCAGCTCCACCTGGCTGACGCGGCCCGCGTAGCGCGACGGCGGGAAGAACTCGATCTCCTGGAAGAACCCGAGCTCCTGCCGGACGCCGTGCAGCCGGCCGGCTTCGACGTCGGCGCTGCGGAACGAGAAGCCCAGCTCGCCGAACGCCTCCAGCACCCGATCCTGCGATTCCAGCGGCCCGACCAGCACCGGGTCGAGGTCGCCCTTGTCCGGCGCTCCGGCGATGACCAGTTCGGTCCGCACACCGACGACCATACCCGGCAGTTCACGTCCGCCGACCGCGCTGATCGGCGTCTCCCAAGGCAGCGCGATCTGGAACGGAACGGTGGTCAGCTGTCCCGCCGTCACCTTCACCTTGCGGCCCGCGCTGACCCGCAGGAACTCCGCGGTTCCGGCGCGCTCGTGGTCGCCACGCTCGACCTCGACCCGGGTGACCAGCGAAAGCAGGATCTCCTCGATCTGGGCGTCGCTCGAACCGCCCTGGATGCGGACCTGGCCGGTGATCACCTCGCCGGGAACGGCGTGCGGTGAGTCGAGCACGGTGTCGACGGACGGACCGCCGACCCCGAAGGCGCTGAGCATCCGTTTGAACATCAGGGATTTCCTCCGCTGGGTACTGGAACAGGGGGTACCGGAACACTTCGACTACTACCGAGATCCGTCGCGGCACGCCAGGTAAACCGGGTTAAAACCCCCTAAACGGGCGCAACGTCACTACCTTCTCAGATCGGCCTGGCGGACGTCGTGCAGGTGGATGACGACGTCGTAGGACCGCCCGAGCGAGATGGCCGCGGGGTCGACGGGGAACAGCGTGCCGATGGTGCGGGTGGGCCGGGCGGTGTCCAGCCAGGCGCGGGCGGCGGGCGGCGCGGTGCGGAGGTCCAGGTAGAAGTCCTCGAACCGGACCTGGTCGAGGGTGTCCTCGTTCGTCCCGGACGGCGCGGCCGGGACGGAGAACCGCTTCCACTCCCCGCCCACCGCGGTGTCCTTGGACAAGAAGGAACCCTCGTCGAAGCTGAACCCGATCGGCAGATAGCCGCGGCCCAACGTCTCGCTCAGGAAGGCGCCTTGGGTCTTCGGGTAGATCGCCGGCATGTCGGGGATGTACGCGACGTGGGCGTTGTGCGCGGAGAGCAGGATCTTGTGCCCGGTCCGCCGCTGCCACCAGGCGACGTTCTGCGCCATCGCCTGGTCGCGCAGGATCTGTGCCGCGGGCAGGCTCTCCGGATCCGCGAGGTCGACGGCGAGGAAGCGGGCGGTCTGCGCGACGAACCGGGCGTGCTGCTCGGTCCAGCCGTGGGCGTCCGCGCCGGTCAGGCCCTTGACCAGCTCGAAGGCCTGCTCCGCCTGCGTGGCGAGCCGCTGTCGCTCGTCGACGGGTTTGCGCAAGTAAGCGAACGCGTCGTCGATCGGGCGCAGCCCGGTGTACAGCTCGTTGAGCCGGGGCAGCGCCTCCGGGTGATGGCGGCCGATATAGTCGGTGATCCGCGCGAAGAACACGTCGTTCACCGATGGCGCGCCGAGGTCGTCACCGACGAAGTGCACCGTGCGGTCGGGGTGCGCGCGGTTGTGATCGCGCATCCACCGGATCAGGCTGACGAACTCCTCGCGGTCCCACGGGGAGCCGGCCAGCGTGCGCTTCGCGATCTCACGGGCGTCGCCGCGCCCGCTCTGGACGTACTCGTCGATCTCCAGGCCGGCTGACCAGCTGAGCTCCAGCGCGAAGGCCCGGAACCCCTTTTCCTCGACGAGGTAGCGGAACACCCGCTCCTTCATGGTGAAGAACTCGTGGGAGCCGTGCGTCGCCTCGCCGAGGCCCACCACCTTCGCGCCGCCGATCATCCCGCCCAGCGCCCGTAGATCGGCGGTGCTCCGGCCGGGCTCGGTCGAGCGCAACGGATGTGCCGCCCGGTCCAGCGACCGCACCGGATCCCGCCAGGCGGAGGTCGTCTCCGCCGCGAGAGCCGGACTCGCCGCGGGAGCGAGCACCGCCCCCGTCACCACCACCGCCGCGGCCACCAATCCGCGTCTCCCCCACCGTTTCCGGCGCTGTGTCATTACCGTCCACCCCTTCGCTCCGATGTCGAAGACGATCATCGTCCGCGGACCGGAGCGGCGCACTGAAGCAAAGCTCCCACTTGGGGTGAGGAAAACCCCACCCCACGAGGAAGCGGGTGGACCCCGCCGCCGGGGTGTGGGTCCCGGCGGCGGGAGTCCACCCGCGTTTATCTCCCTCCGCAGCGGCTGTCCGTCACTCCGCGCGCCACAACGCGGGTGTGGACGGCGGCTCCCAGCCTGGCTGGGCCGTGTGCGCCTGCAAGCACACGTAACCGCGACCGCTGTAGGTGACCCGGGCGCCCGCGGAATAGCCGGTTCCCGCCGCCCAGGTCGTCCCGCCGGGCGGGTTGGAGGTCGAAGTCGACGTCGTCGGCGTCGTACTGGTCGGCCGTGAGGTCGACGTCGGCGTCTGCGGCACGTTCAGCACGAAGTCGAACGCGGCCTGCTTGCCGGAAGGCTGATCGCGCACGGTCATCAGCAGCCGCGGGTCGAAGATCGAGTCGGTGTTGTTGCGCGGCTCGTTGGGGAAGTAGAGCTGCGTGGTCAGCACCGGCCTGCCGGGCGCCTGGACCTTGACGTGGATGTGCCGCGTACGGCCGGGGTACAGGCCGGGCACGATCGTGCTCAGCGAGAACGCGCCCTGGTCGTTGGTGAACTGGTGACCGCGGAAGGTGTACCCCACGTTGTCGTAGGCGCCGTTGACGTCCGCCTGCCAGAAGTCCAGCAGCACCCGCGAGATCGGAAGGCACCCGAGACCGAAGACGTAGCCGGAGACGGTGAGCCTCGTCCCTTGCGTGTTCGGCGTGACAAGCGACGTCCGCTGCGGGGAATTCGGCTTGAAGTAAGGACCTTCGGTCTGCGGCGGGGTCGGGTCGTCACCGTCGTCACAGGCGGGGGTCAGCTCGGGTGCCTGGCCGCTCTCGACGGTGGTGCGCGCGAGAGCCGGGCCGCCGATCAACGCGACCGGAGCCGCCACACCCGCGGCGAGCGCGGCCTTCAGCACGGTCTTCCGGCTGAGCTTGTTCTCTTCGTCCATACCTGCTCCTCGTGGGGGCTTCGGGAATCACCCTCGACGGTATGGAGAAGATCAGCTGCGGACGATGGACTGAGGTGGTCAGTCGTGGTGAATCTCCGGGGGCGCGTCACCGGTCCTGCGGTAATCGCCGGGGCTCAACCCCGTTTCCCGCCGGAAGAACCGGCAGAAATAGGCGGGATCCGCGAATCCGACCCGGCTGGCGACCTGCCGCACGGTGAGATCCGTGCCGCGCAGGAATCGTTTCGCCTCCCTCGTCCTCGCCTCGCGCATCAGTTGTGCCGCCGTCCGGCCGGTCGCCGTTTTCACCGCGTCGGTGAGATATCCCGGCGTGACCCCGATTCGCTCCGCGAGTGCACCGACCGACCACAGCCCCAGATCCGGCCTGCCGAGCAGCCGGGCGAATTCCGTGCCCACCGCCTGTGCCCTGGCGGGCGGGCGCGGGTCCGCCAATCCCGGAAGGCGTCCCGCCCGCACGATCAGCACGTGCATCAGGGCCCGCAGCACCGAATCGGTACCCTGGCCGCCACAACGGAATTCCTCGTCCAGTTCGGCGACCATCCGGGCCGTCTCCTCGGCCGCGCGCTCGTCGAGCCGCCACGGCTGCTGGCTGAGCCTTCGCAGGGTTTCGCGATCCGACGGATGTTCGAGCAGGAAATCGTCGGTGAACAACACGACGAATCCACTGAGATCGCGGGCATCCCAATGGTGCACCTGCCCCGGTGTTATGACCGCGAGCTGCGGCGGCCCCAATTCCCAGCGGGTGAAATCGATGACGTGGTCGCCGGTACCGCCGGTGACATGGACGATTTCGTAGAAAGTGTGCCGATGCGGGAACGCCGCCCGCGACATCGGCCCGATCGTGTCGAATGTGCCGACCGTGAACGGCAGAGCGTCCGGCGCGCGGACCTCCAGCCGATGCAGTGGCAATTCCCCCGCCTTCGGTTCGAGGCAAGGCGTCCTCGGCAACACCGTCGTTCCGCGCATGGACCGGTCCCTTTCACCACACTGGGAATGAAAAGTCTAGACCAATGACGGATCGCTGACTGCCGACGGAAGTCGCTTGTCGCCGTCGGGGTACAGTCAGGAGCATCGACGCACGTCCGAAGGGTCACCACGCGATGTCTCCCACCAAGTCGCGCGGTCGGACCTGGTGGCCGGTCGGCGCGTTCGCCGCACTGGTACTGGCGTGCGCCGTGGCCTGGGCGACGACGGGCGCTTCCCACAGCGACCTCGAGATCTACCGCTTCGGCGTCGACACCCTGTGGAACGGCGGCGACCTCTACGGCGCGTTGCCGCTTTCCGACGCGGGCATCCCCCTGCTGTTCATCTATCCGCCGTTCGCCGCACTGGTGCTCACCCCGCTGGCGCTGGTGCCCTGGACCGGCGCGGTGCTCCTGTTGTTCGCGCTCAGCCTGGCCGCGCTGGGGATCACCTTCTACGGGATCACCCGCACGCTGTGGCCGTCCGGCGACCGGCGGAAGGCGCTGCTCGTCGCGTCGCTGGCGATCACGCCGGCGCTCTTCCTCGAACCGGTCCGCCAGACGCTCGGCTTCGGCCAGATCAATCTGTTGCTGATGGGTCTCGTCGCGGCCGACTGCCTGCTGACTCGGGGCCGCTACCGGGGAATCGGCGTCGGTCTCGCGGCCGCGATCAAGTTGACGCCCATGGCGTTCTTGTTGTTCTTCCTGGTGCGCAAGGACTTCCGTGGCGCGTTGACCTCGTCGGGCACGTTCGTGGCCGCGTCCGCCGTCGCGTTCGCGGTCGCCCCGGAGGCTTCCGCGCGGTATTGGTTCGGCGGACTCGCGGGGGCGTCCGGGATCAGCGGTACCTCGTTCCACACCAACCAGACCTTGCAGGCCGTGCTGGCGCGATTCGGCGTCGAGGGCGCCGCGAAGCCGCTGTGGATCGTCCTCACCGGCGTTCTGCTGATTCTGGTGACCCTGACCATGTACCGCTCGGCCGCGGTGCCGGCGCTGCTGCTGAACGCGACGTTCGCCCTGCTCATCTCGCCGACGTCGTGGTCACACCACTGGGTGTGGATCGCCCCGGCGCTGTTCACCACCGCCGCCTGCGCGGTACTCCATCGCCGAGATCGCCGCCGGGCCGCGGCCTGGCTCGCCGTCACCGGGGTCGCCGCCACGATCTTCGTCGGGGCACCGTTCCGGTACTTCCCCGCCTTCGACCGGCCGGGCCAGACGTGGACGACCGCCCAGCAGTGGCTGGGAAACTGCTACGTCGCCGCGGGCCTGGTCTTCCTCGTCGTCGCGGCCGTTCTCGCGCTGCGGAAAGGACCTCGATGCTCGACCTGAGCGGCACCACGACCCTCGTCACCGGGGCCAGCGGCGGCATCGGCCACGGCATCGCCCTGCGCTTCGCCGGAGCGGGCAGCGCCGTCGCCGTGCACTACCACCGCGATGAAGCTTCCGCGCTCGCCGTCGTCGAGCGGATCGAGGAAGCGGGCGGCACCGCCAAGGCGTTCTCCGCCGACCTCACCGACGACGGCGAATGCCGCCGTCTCGTGGCCGCCGCCGCGGCATGGACCGGACGGCTGGACACGTTGGTCAACAACGCCGGCGTGCAGCCGATAGACCCCTTGCCGGAGATGTCGGCGGAAAGCTGGCGCGCCGTCCTCGACGCGAACCTCACCAGCGCCTTCTCGTGCACGCAGGCCGCCGCCGACGTGATGGACGGCGGCAGCGTCATCCACATCGCCTCGATCGAAGCGGCCCACCCCGCGCCGGGACACGCGCACTACAGCAGCGCCAAGGCCGCCCTGGTCATGCACGCCCGCGCCGCCGCGCTCGAATACGGACCGCGAGGCCTGCGCGTCAACGCGGTCTCCCCCGGCCTGATCGACCGCCCCGGCCTCGGCGACGCTTGGCCGGAGGGCGTCCGCCGCTGGGAGCAGGCCGCACCCCTTGGCAGGCTCGGCACCCCCGGCGACGTCGCGAACGCCTGCCTGTTCCTCGCGTCGCCGCTCGCGGCGTGGATCACCGGGCACAACCTGACCGTGGACGGAGGCGTCTCCGCACGTCCCACCTGGTGATCACGGACGCCCGCCCTGCTATGACCTCCGCCACATGCCGCGGAATGGCTTGCTCTCACTTCGAATCAGCCCGACACACCATCGGGTGGGAATTCCGGCGGGCTTCATCAGATCTGATTGCCTTCACCGTGACGGATTGTCGATCGCCGTGGCGGTAAACGATTTCCGCACTCGCTCGTGCGTACAGCAGGCTGCGGCATACACCCCAAGACGCTCCGTCACCACGCTGCTACAGTCCGCGCTAGTCCGGTTTCCGTAGAGTTTCCGGGCTTCTCCCACGATTATTTCGCCGATTTCCGGCGATTTCTCCAGAAAAGGCATCACTTGACGGATCTCAACCACCCGTGGATCGTGACCGCGTTCCTCGGGGCCGACACCTGCCTGCTCGGATCCGTACGCGAACTCCGCGCGCGGATCCTGTTCGACCGCGGCCGCCGCCCGTCCTTTCGCCGGGCGGACGGTGCGCACATCGACGACCAGGACCTCGACTTCGGGGCCTGGCACTTCATCGCACGGCAGCGTCCGGACGGTCCGCCGCTCGGCTACATCCGGCTCTCCACCCCCGCCACCGGCGAAAACTTTCAGTCACGGACCTACCTCGGCGTCGAGCGGTACGAGGAATTGCTTGCCGCACAAGGCGTCGAACCGGGCCGGGTCTTCGAACACAGCAGGCTCGTCGTCGAGCACCGGTCCCGGAAGCTCGGACTCGGGCAGTACCTCAACGCGCTCGCGATCGGCGCCGCGCACCACCTCGGCGCCCACGCCATGATCGGCACTTCGGGCACGAAGGACGGCCAGGACCGGTTCCACGCGCAGTTCGGTTTCCGCGCGATGCCGGGCACCCGCCGCTATGTCGAGCAGTACACCGAAGACGTCGTGATCATGTTCCACCGCACCGCCGACGGCGCCGGGCGGCACCACGATCTCGTCACCCGGCTGCGGGACGAATTCCCCCGGATCGCCGCTTCCACGCCTGCGCTCGCCACCACCGAGGCGCCGTCGGGCAGGCCCGCGCCCGCCGGGCTCACCACTGCCCCCGGACCCGACCGCGACCTGTGGCGCCCGACCCTGCTCACACCCCGCAACGCGATGGATTTCCAAGCCCTGACGGCGTTGCTGGCCTACGGCGACGTCCGCGAGATCCACGACACCATCGACGAGCAACTGACCGAACTGGTCCGAAGCCGTGAACCGTCGTGCCGGGAAGAGACCGAAATCGAGGTCAGGAAACGGGAACAGCTCGCCGGGATGGCGACCTGGGAGTACGGCACCTGGGTCTGGTACCCGTGGTCGCGGCGGCTCGTGCACGTCCTGCCGCGCGACGAGTTCCGGCTCGTGCGCACGGATCGCAACCGCGGCAAGATCGACCGGCCCGAACAGCGCCGCCTGCTCGGCAAGCGGATCGGGATCATCGGCCTTTCGGTCGGCAACAGCGCGGCGCTCACCTTCGCCCTCGAAGGCATCGGCGGCGCCTTCAAACTGGCGGATTTCGACGACTTCAGCCTCTCGAACCTCAACCGGCTGCGCGCCGGCGTGCACGAACTCGGTGTCAACAAAGCGGTCCTGTCGGCGCGCCAGATGTTCGAGATCGATCCGTACCTCGACATCGAGATCCACCGCGGCGGCCTGACCGAGGACAACATCGAGGCGTTCTTCACCGGCGGGCAGGGCGCGATCGACCTCCTGATCGAGGAGTGCGACACCCCGTGGGGCAAGGTCGCGGCCCGCGAGTACGCGCGCGATCTGCGCGTCCCGGTCGTCATGGACTGCAACGACCGCGGCATGCTCGACGTCGAACGCTTCGACCTCGAGCCGGACCGGCCGCTGCTGCACGGCCTGCTCGGCGACATCAAGTCCGTGGACGTCACCGACCTGAGCCGGCAGGAAAAGGTCGACCTGATCCTGGCCATGGTCGACGCCGACCGGATCAGCCCGGAACTGGCCGCCTCCTTCGGCGAACTCGGCCGCACCCTGAGCAGCTGGCCGCAACTGGCCTCCGGGGTCGCGCTGGGCGGCGCGTTGTGCGGCGAGGCAGCGCGGCGCATCCTGCTCGGCCTGCCGTGCGCGTCCGGCCGGTTCTACACCGACCTCGACCGGCAGATCGCCCCGGAGCGGAGCACCGTCGCGTGACCCCGCTGCCCGTGCGGATCGCCGGCACCGGCCTCCACCTGCCCTCGGACGTCGTCACCAACCGGCGGCTCGCCGAAACGCTCGACACCTCCGACGAGTGGATCGTCCACCGCACCGGGATCCGGGAACGCCGTTGGCTCGCCCCGGATCTCGCCACTTCGGACATGTGCGTGGCCGCCGCTCTTCCCGCGCTCGCGGCGGCGAACTGTACCGCGAGGGACGTCGACGCGATCATCGTCGCGACCTACACCTACGACCAGCCCTTGCCGTCGACGGCTCTGATCGTCAAGGACGCGCTCGGCGCGTTCCGAGCGCTCACCTTCGACATCACGCAGGCCGCCTGCGCCAACGGTGTCCAGGCGCTGTTCCTCGGTTCCTTGCTGGTGCGAACCGGTGCGGCGAAACGGGTCCTGGTGATCGCGGGTGACTGCGCGTCCCGCGTGACCGATCCGGAGGACCGCACCACCCGGGTCTTCTTCGGCGATGCCGCGGGTGCCGCCGTCCTGACCGAGGCGACGACACCGGGCACCGGCCTGCTCGGCTGGGACTTCGGCGCCGAATTGTCCTACGACGTCGAGATCCCGGCCGGCGGCTCACGGCAGCCCGCCGGGACGACGACGTTCGCGGACCGGCGGCACTACCTCAAGATGAACGGCCGGGCCGTCTGGGACACCGCCACCCGATGCCTGCCCGACAGCGTCCTGAACGCCACCGCCCAGGCCGGGCTGACCGTGGACGAGGTAAGCCATTTCTTTCTCCACCAAGCGAATCTGAACATCGTGCGGGCGGCGATGGACAAACTCGGCGTGCGGCGTGACCGTGCTCCGATCACCGTCGACAAGCTCGGCAACACCGGTTCGGCCGGCGTTTTCACCGTTCTGCACAAGGGTTTCTCGGCGGGCATGGTGCGGCCGGGCGACGCCTTCGTCGTGTCGGCGATCGGGGCGGGATTCCAGTGGGGCACTTTGTGTTTCAGGGCTTAGGCACCGGTTGGTCGTGAGTGGCGATTCGGGTTATTGAGGGGTAGGGCAATCGTGACGTGTCCTGGTGGCGAGCCTCGTGAGTGGTAAGGACGGTTCTAACCGTCCTTACCACTCACGAGCCCCACCACGTTCCGCCGCTCAGGTGGCCACCTATTCGCTTCGCGCCCTCTATCGAAGGGAATAGCACATGTAGGTGCCACATAAACGTGTGATGGCACAGATGTTCGAATGCGGGTAGCGTTGTGTTCGTGGCCAGCGACAACGCATCCCAGAAGACGCCCACTGAGTGGTGGCGCGGTACCGACGATCGCGTGGGTACCACACTCCCCGAGACCAACCACGCGCACCAGCCGGAAAGCGCTCACCCCACGGCCGCCTGACGAGTGATCGAATTCCTTGTTGTTCTCCGAAGTTTCCGGAACGTCCAGGATCACACCGTCGATGGCCATGACACGCCAGGAGTCGAACTAGGCGCCACGAGTTCCTCACCGCCCCATTGGCCTGGCCGCCCGATGAAAGAGTTCCTCCAGCGGCTCCGACCCTAATCGCTGACGAGCTTGCGAAATAGCGCTTGTGGTTGGCACATTCCAATCACCTGACCAGTTCCTCAGGAATCGGAGCGCGCCAACCAGTCGCCGCATCACCTCCTCGTATGCTTCCCCGAAGAACAGTCCCATTGCCAGCACGTAATAGACCACAACATGCGCTGACAGCAATCGCGAACGCTTCTCTCTGCAACCAGTTTCGGCAATGATCTAATCCATCAGATCGCGCGGAAACAATCGCGTCAGAACGCCGATCGAGATCCGATCTATCAGCTTCACATCATGGGCATCACGAGCAGCCATGCAGAAATAATAGACCCATTCATGGCCTATTTCATGCAGCGACAACAACGACACACTGGCCGAAATCCACGAGAAAGAGATAGGTGTACTTTTCACCTTAACTTAGCGGCATTGCACCACATCGCTTTCTGGCGCCACCACGGCGAAACGAAGATCGACAACCTGGTCCTGCTCTGCGCTCGGCACCACCAGCTCATCCACCACAGCGAATGAAAAGTCCAAATCGCCCAAGACGGACTCCCCGAATTCACCGCCCCCGCCTACCTCGACCCACAGGAGAACCCAGACGCAACACGATGCACCTCAGGACATAGCCGAACCGCGTGAACCTCCGAAACCCTTGGTTGAGGCATTCGACTGGGTCCCGATCGCCGAACCGCTGTCTCTGCCCATGATCAGATCGCCTTTCCCGTGCCTTGGGATCGCTCGGTCGTCGGCTTCGGCCGGGCGTTCGGAGATCGGGACCGTCGGGAAGCCTCAGGACATAGGCCGACTCACCGGCTCCGGATCTCGGTCCCGTGTCTCAGATTCGTCACCAGCGCCGTCGACTTGCCCGTGACGGCGGTCGCGAGTGTCCGTTCCAGTCCCGGAAGCCTTGCAACACGCAGGAAAATCCGGCGCGCCTGGAGCAGGAGCCGGTTCGCGGGCAGGAACCATCGCGCACCTCGGCGAGCGACCTGCTGCTTCTCGGTCACCACCGGCCGGACCAGCTTCTCGTACTCGGCGAACGCGGCTTCGATCGAGGGCGCCTGGGTGAGTTGTTCGGCCAGTACGAAAGCGCCCGCGATCCCGAGCGAAGCGCCCTGACCGGCGAGAAGTGAGACGGCGTAGCAGGAATCACCGGCCAGGACGACCCGGCCGCGGCTCCACGACGACATCTCGATCTGCGCGACCTGGTCGTAGTACACCTCACCGGGTGGCGGGCAGCGATCGAGTGCTTTGGGAACCGCCCAGCCGAGCAAACCATAGGTCGCGCGCAGTGCCGCCCGTGCGTCGCCCGGCAGAGCCGGGTCTGTCGCGCGGTGCACGGCGAACGCCGCGAGCTTGCCGTCGCGGAGACCGTAGAAACCCATCTGCATCCCGACGGTGTCGGTCAGGCAGAACCGCTCCCCCACCCGTGCGCGGATCTCCTCGTCCTCGAAGACGAACGCCGCCGTGTGAAAGCCAAGGTAATGCAGGAACCTTTTCTCTTCACCGAAGACCAGCCGCCGTACGGTCGAATGGATCCCGTCGGCACCGACCAGCAGATCGGCTTCGACCATCTCGCCATCGGTCAGGGTGATCCGCACGCGGTCGCCGAGATCCTCGGCTCCCGTGACCCCGGCGCCGAACCGGACGTCCACTGTGGACGGAAGGCTCGTACGCAGGACGCGTTCCAGGTCGGGCCGCATGATGCTGCACAGCCTGCCCCGAAACGACTTCGCGAACTGGACGTAGTCGATCGCCGCCCGTCGGCGGCCGCGGTCGTCCAGCAAACTCGCCTCGTCCACCTGGTACGCCACGTCTTCGACCCGAGGGAGCAGACCCATCTCCTCGATCGCGTCGAACCCAGGGCCGAAGAAGTCGATCATGTAGCCCTGTTCTCGCGGCCCCGCCGCACGTTCCAGCATCACGACCTCGACGTCCAGCGTCGCGAGCCGGTGCGCCAGCGCCAGTCCGGTGATCCCGGCACCGCAGATCGCCACCTTCATCAGGGTTCCTCCCTTTCGGTTCAGCCGACCAGCCTGCACAGGACCGCGAAGGGCACCTCGCTGCCAGATTCCGGTTCGAGCGCGCGATGCAGCAGCAACCCGTCCACCGTGGCGAAAAGCACCGCGGCCGTGCCCTCTGCGTCGGCAACGCCACGTTCCGCCAGCCAACCGCCGAACCGGGCGCGCAGATCGGCGAGAAGCTCGCGGATGCCCTGGCGCAAGTTGTCGTCGCGGGTCGCGGCCAGGTAGGCCTCGGCGAACAGCAACGACATCGGATCGGTGCCGGAATATTCGCCGACCGACGCCAGCAGCGCGTCCACCGCTTCCGCCGGGGTCTCGACGGTTTCCAGCGCCGGTTCGAAAGCGCCCGCGACCTCGCGCATCGCACCCAGCACGGCCTCGATCATCAAGGCCTGCAACGAGGGAAAGTGGTAGTGCACGACGCTCGGCGTGACACCCGCGCGTTCGGCCAGGATCCGGGTACTGACCGCGGACCAGCCGAGCTCGGGCACCAACGCGACCGCGGCTTCGAGCAACCGCCGCCGGGCGACCTGACCACGTTCCGCAGCCGGAGAACCTGCCACCGTCGCCTCCTAGGGCGTTCGTCCTGTACGACTGCCCTGATCTTATGCCCTGGTCCGTTCGGCGCGCAAACTCGGTGGTCACGGCGTCGTCCGCTCCCTACAGTTCCGTTTCCGACGAGAAGAGAACGCACCACGGTGAAACTGGACGGGTACAGATGGCGCACGCTGATCAGTCAGGTCCACCTCGGCAAGGACACCTACCGCGTCATCCGTCCGGCACGCCCTGTCCTCTCGTCCAAAGCCGGCACGGCGCGGAGCCCGACGTGTACACGGCGTCGGCACACGAACTGGCCGCCGCCTGGTGGCTGGCCACACGCTCCCGCGCAGTCTGGTGTATCTGCCCTATCGCGCGTGCCGGACAGCCCGCCAACAGGACCACGAAGGCTGCCGCAGAACGCCTTCCCGGTCTTCAGCAACGAAGAACACCTGAGCTACCGAGGCGACCGCGGTCAGCTTCGCCCGGGCATCGCCGCGGACACCCTTTCCTCGTGGCAGCCGCCGTGCCTTCGAACTCGAGGGCACCCAGCTTCGTGACCTCGCCGAGGACGGCTC
This sequence comes from Amycolatopsis sp. NPDC043885, assembly GCF_056435685.1. Taxonomy (NCBI): domain Bacteria; kingdom Bacillati; phylum Actinomycetota; class Actinomycetes; order Pseudonocardiales; family Pseudonocardiaceae; genus Amycolatopsis; species Amycolatopsis sp. NPDC043885. The sequence continues at coordinate 31,574 of NZ_JBWKEA010000030.1, read as the reverse complement.
AGCAGAGATCGGTGACCCACCGGCCAGGCACGACGCCGCGGAGATCGGCCTCGGCCCGAGGTTCGTCGTCCACGCGACGAGTCGCCTGCCCGGCGGCACGCTGCATGCCGTACTCCGCTGAACCCCCTGAAATTCCGGACGCGGCAAAAATGACCTCTCTCCGCGTCAATGCCGTCGCCAGGCTTGCTCTTCCGAACCCCTTGGAGGACACATGGTCTCGAAACCCCGCGTCGCACTGGGAATGCTCGTCTTGGCCGCGCTGTCTGGCGGGCTCCTCGCGTTGCTCATCTCGCTCGAAGTAGGCACCTTCTGGGCCAAGACGCTGCCACTCGTCTTCCTGGTCGGCGGTGCGACCTTCGCCCAGTCTCTCGGCTTGTTCACCAAGAAGCCGAAGGACTAGGGACCGGTCCCCTCGGCCGCCACCAGGGTCCTGCCCGTGACCGAGCCGGGTGCGTACGTCGAGCGCTTCGAGACGAATTCGCGCAGGCGCGCGCTCCGGGGCGTGACCGCGATAGTGAACGTGGAAAGAGCCCACCACGATCGTGCCGTGGACCGCGGTCGTGGTGGCCATCGACCACACCAGGAAGAACATCCTCGCCAAGGCGTTCGGCGGCGATGTCGGCTGTCTCGTCAAACTCACCGACGGCAGGAAGATCCTCATCAACGGATTCACCGAAGGCGCCGACCTGTTGGCACACGACATCTTCGAGGCCGTCGGACGGCGTTCCGCCTGAAGGAAGGTCAAACTCGCCGCGGCGCGAAGGTCCGGCGATAGTCCTGCGGGGAAACGCCGACGACCTTGTGGAAATGGTGCCGTAGCAAGGCTCCCGAACCGAAACCGCAGCGGCGCGCGACCTCGTCGATGCTCATCGTCGTCTCCTCCAGCAGGGACCGCGCGTGCAGAACCCGTTGTGTCGAAAGCCATCGGTGCGGCGTGGTTCCCGTCTCCGCGACGAACTTGCGCGCGAAGGTGCGCTCGGACATCCGGGCCCGGCGGGCGAGATCGGCGACCGGATGTTCGTGGGCGATGGTGTCGAGCATCCAGGTGAGCACCGGCTGCAGGCTGTCCCCGGTGCACTCCGGGATCGGCACCTCGACGAACTGGCGCTGCCCGCCTTCCCGTTGCGGCGGCACCACCATGCGCCGCGCGATCGCGGTGGCCGCGGCGGAGCCGAGTTCGCGCCGGACCAGATGCAGGCAGGCGTCGATGCCGGCGGCCGTGCCCGCGCTGGTGACGATGTCGCCGTCGTCGACGAAGAGGACGTCCGGATCCAGCTGGGCCTGCGGGAACCGCTTCCGGAACGCCGCGCTGTGGCGCCAGTGGTTCGTGCACCGCCGTCCGTCGAGCAAGCCGGCGGCGCCCAGCACGAACGCGCCCGTGCAGACCGAAAGCAGCGTGGCGCCGCGCTCCGAAGCCGCCCGGAGCGCCTCGAGCACCGCGGGCGGGTACTCGTCGCGTACGTCGCAGGCGGGGACGACGACGAGATCCGCGTCCTCCGTCGCTTCGAGACCGTGCTCCGGGGTCACTTTGACGCCGTGGCCGAGGCTGAGCGGTTCTCCCGCCCGCTCCCCGCACACGCGGAAGTCGAGTAGTGGCACTCCGTCATCGGTGCGGTCGTAACCGAGCACCTCGCAGACGACACCGAACTCGAAGGCGGCGAAATCGTCCAGCAGCACCACGGCGACGCTCTTCAGCATGGCCGGAGCATAGCTGGCAGGATATTGTCGCACAACGACAGAACTGCCACTTTTGGCAGGATCTCTGGCGGCGCAAACTTACTGCCATGACCGCAATCCTCGTCACCCTCGCCCTGATCGCCCTCGTCGGCTACCTCCTGGAGCGCAACCACACGCGCCAGGGTCGCCCCGGCACCGCCGGCGGAGACCCGCTCGTCCGCCCCTTCTGGAGAGGCGGCGACACGGCCTGAGGGCACCGGGCCGCGAAGGCCCGGTGTCACGAGCGCCACGTTCCCCGCCCGGACCGCGAACCCGACCGTCATCCGCCGAGGTCAAACCCACAATCACGGCTTTGAACCACTTCGCCCGTATTTTCTGCCGGTTACCAGTTTTCTGGTTAGGGTGCAGTGGTGCAAACGGGTTAACATCGGGCGGAAGGAGAGCGCGCCGCAGTCGGCGCGTCACTGAACATGAGTTCGCAGGACGGTAAACAAGCGGAAGAAGAGGTCGTCGCGGAGACCGCGGCCGACCTTGCCCACGCACCGGACACGACGGGCCCGGGCCACCCGCCCGATGAGCACGTCCCCCTCGACCTCGCCTCAGAACGACCCGCCGCGACCGACCGGACCGTTTTCGGTGTGGCGGCGGTACTCGCGCTCGCGATCATCGTCTGGGGCGTGCTGGCCCCGGAAAACCTGGCGAGTGTCGCGTCGACCCTGTTGAACGACGCCGTGATCCCTTACGGCGGTTGGGCTTTCGTGCTGACCGCGAGCGGTTTCGTGCTCTTCGCGGTCTGTCTGGCCATAAGCCGCTACGGCCGGATCCCGCTGGGCGGGGACAAGGAACTGCCCGAATTCCGGACGTCGTCGTGGATCGCGATGATGTTCAGCGCCGGCATGGGCATCGGCCTGATGTTCTTCGGGGTGTACGAACCGGTCTCCCACCTCGCGAGCCCGCCCCCGGGCACCGCGGCCCCGAATTCCGACGAAGCCGTCCACACCGCGATGGCGACGACGTTGTTCCACTGGACCGTGCACCCGTGGGCGATCTACGCCGTCGTCGGTCTCGCGATCGCCTACAGCACCTTTCGCAAGGGTCGCAGCCAGCTGATCAGTTCGGTGTTCGCGCCGCTGATCGGCAAGCGGCGCACCGAAGGCCCACTGGGCAAGGCGATCGACATCATGGCGATCTTCGCCACTCTGTTCGGTTCCGCCGCTTCCCTCGGCCTCGGCGCGCTCCAGGTCGGTGGCGGCATGGGCGCCGTCGGCTGGATCGACGACCCAGGCAAGGGCCTGCTGGTCGCGATCATCGCGATCCTCACCATCGCGTTCATCGCTTCGGCGGTTTCCGGTGTGGCCAAGGGCATCCAGTGGCTGTCCAACATCAACATGGTGCTCGCCGCGGTACTCGCGGTGTTCGTCCTGGTGGTCGGGCCGACCGTGCTGATCCTCAACATCGTGCCGGGCGCCATCGGCGACTACTTCCGCGAGCTGGCCGAGATGTCCGGCCGCACCGGGATGACCGGCGGCGAGGAGATGCAGACCTGGCTCGGCGGATGGACGGTCTTCTACTGGGCCTGGTGGATCTCGTGGACCCCCTTCGTCGGCATGTTCATCGCGCGGATCTCGCGCGGCCGCACGATCCGGCAGTTCATCTTCGGGGTCATCGCGATCCCGAGCATCGTGAGCCTCATCTGGTTCGCGATCTTCGGCGGCGCGGCGATCAGCAGGCAGCGAGCGGGGACGGACATCGCGGGCGCGGGCAGTGCCCAGTCGGCGACGTTCGAACTGCTCGAGACGCTGCCGTGGTTCCTCCCGATCGCCATCCTGGTGATGATCCTGGTGTCCATCTTCTTCGTCTCCGGTGCGGACGCGGCGTCGGTGGTGATGGGTACCTTGTCCCAGCGCGGAAGCGTGCATCCGAAGAAGACCGTCGTGATCTTCTGGGGCGTGCTGATGGGTGCCGTCGCGGCGGTGATGCTGCTGGTCGGCGGGGACAAGGCGCTGACCGGTCTGCAGAACCTCACGATCCTGATCGCGGTGCCGTTCGTGTTCGTGATGGTCGGGTTGTGCGTCTCGGTCTGGAAGGACCTGCGCAACGACCCGCTGATGAAGCAGGAAGACGCGATGATGTTGTCGCTGAAGGAACTCCACGAGGAACGCACGAACGGCCACGGCCGCCGTCGCATCCTCGGACGATCGAAACAGCGCACCTGATCTCGTAAGTACATGAAGGCCCCCATCCCCAGGCGCCTGGGGATGGGGGCCTTCATGTACTTCAGGCGCGCCCGATGGCGACGAAAGCGCACAGCGCGAGGTAGCCCAGGTCCAGCAGCGCGACCAGGGGCTCCCGGCGACGCAGCCGGACGACCACGGCGCCCGCCATGACCAGCGCCAGCCCGAGGGCGGCCAGCGGCACGAGTTCCGGCGCGATGTCGAGCAAGGCCGGAAGGATCAAGCCGACCGCGCCCAGGATCTCGACCAGCCCGATGAACTTCACCGTGCCGGGGCCGAAATCCAGTACCCAGCCCGCGGCCGACGCCACGCCGGCGATCTTTTCCCTTTGCAGGAACAGTTTCCCGACGCCGGACACGACATACATGACGGCCAGCAGCCAGGCGACGATCCATAGTGCGGTGTCCATCAATGCCCCGCGAACTGGCCTGGCGTGTAGTCGCCCGCCGGCTGCCGGGTGATGACGTTGAGCCGGTTGAAGGCGTTGATGAGCGCGATCTGGGTCACCAGCGCCACGAGCTGCTCGTCGTCGTAATGCTTGGCGGCGGCCGCCCACGCCTCGTCGGTGACACCGCTGCCGTCGGCGAGGCGGCAGCCCTGCTCGGTGAGCTCCAGCGCGGCGCGTTCGGCCTCGGTGAAGACCGTCGCCTCGCGCCAGCACGCGACCAGGTTCAGCCGGGTCGTGGTCTCCCCCGCGTGCGCCGCGTCCTTGGTGTGCATGTCGAGGCAGCCCGAGCAGCCGTTGATCTGGCTGGCCCGGATGTTCACCAGTTCCCTTGTCGCCAAAGGAAGTTCGCTGCCGTCGAGCACCTTCGCGGCCGAGACGAGGTGCTTCACCAGCTTCGGCGCGAGAGCGGTCTTGAGATAATCGATCCTTGCCTGCACGGGATTTCTCCTTCTCGTCGGTGTTCACTTACTTCGACGAGGAGGACTCCCGGGAGGTAACACCCATGGCCGCGAGGCGACGGGGGTCACTCACGGAATCGATTTCGACGATACGGCCGTCGACGATGGTGCAGGACATCACGCCCAGCAGCTTGCCGGTCCGGCTCCACGACACGATTCCCGGTTTGCCGTTGACCAGCGCGGGACGAGTGGTGACGACGGCGCGCGCCCCGCGCTGGACCCGCGTGGCCACCTCGGCCGCGCCGAGCCGCACGACCTCGCCGTGCCTGCTCCGCGAACGCCACGTCACGCCGGGGTCGAGCATCTCGACCAGTCCTTCGAGGTCTCCTTCGCGCGCGGCGGCGAGGAACGCCTCGACGACCGCGTGCTGCCGAGGCTCGTCGGCTGGACGCCGTCCTTGCACCTTCCGGCGGGCCCGGCTGGCGAGCATCTTGGCCGCGTCGGCGGATTTGCCGAGGATCTCGCCGACCTCGGCGAACGGGACCGCGAACAGGTCGTGCAAGACGAACGCCAGCCGCTCCGCCGGGCCGAGGGCGTCGAGCACCACGACCAGCGCCACCCCGACCGATTCGGCGAGCAGCGCGTCCTCTTCCGGCGAGTCCTCCAGCACCAGCAGCTCGGGCGGCTCGTCGTAGGAATCCTCTGGGCGGGTCTTGCGGGAGCGCAGGACGTCGATGCAGACGCGGCCGACGACCGTGGTCAGCCAGCCGGAGAGGTTGTCGATCGTGTCGGCGTCCTGGCGGGCCAGCCGCAGCCAGGCCTCCTGGACGGCGTCCTCGGCGTCCGCGCGCGAGCCGAGCATCCGCTGGGCCACGGCCACCAGACGCCCGCGCTGTTCCTCGAACGCGCTGGCCAGGGCTTCGCCGGTCATGTCGATACCTTTCTCGCGCCGAACCCGTCATGTCCATGACGAGCGCGACGCGAGAAAGGTAACCGATGGCCGGTCGAGTGCGCAGGTCCGTGAAGGCCTCCTTGCCTACCCTGAAGGTAGGGAAGGAGGCCTTCACGGACTACGTGATCGCCATCCGCGGCCTCAGCAACACCACCAGCTCCAGCAGTCTCAGTGGCGGCGCGGGAAGCGAGCAAGGGCGGCGGTGGCAGGGTGGGGCACGTCTCGTGAGTGGCAAGGACGGTTAGAACCCGAATCGCCACTCACGACACACGTGACCGACCCGGTTACCGAAGGTGGCAGGCACAGGCGTGTGAAGCCCCTTCCCTCGGCTGGGCAGAGAGAAGGGGCCTTCCGCGCTACGAGGAGCCGCTCAGACGTCCCGGATCGGCGTCTTCACGGTCTTCTTCATGCCGGGGTTCTTCGTCTCCGGCTTCTTCTTACCGGGCTCCGGTTCCGGCTCGGCGGTTGAGCCGCCGATACCGGAGTCGATCGCCGCCGTGACGATCAGGTTCCGCTCGTCGGACGAGATGACCTCGCCGTCGAGGAGCTCCTGCGTCACGGCCCGCACGTAGGTCACGAACTGCTCGTTCGACGAGTAGTCCGACTCGTCGTCGATCACGTCGTTGATCGTGCAGCCGTTGCCGATGTCGCGGTTCTCGACCTGGCTGTCCGCCGTGCCGAGGATCACGGTGTCCCGGACGTCGGAATCCGGGCAGGCGTCCGGGCCCGGCGGCGCGGCGACGATGGTGAACGCGCCGCCCTGTTCCGCCGAGACGTTGCCCGCCTTGTCCGACGCGCGGTAGGCCAGCGTGTGCGTGCCGAGCTCGGTCACCTTCACCGGCGCGGTGTAGACCGTCCAGGCCCCACCGTCCAGTTTGTACTCGATCTTGTCGACGCCGGATCCGGTGTCCGTCGCGGTCAGGTTGATGGTCGCGTCCTCGATGTACGACCAGCTTCCGTCCAGATCGCCGCTCACCACCACCGAAACGGCGGGCGCGGTGCTGTCGTCGCCCTCGACGATGGTGAACGTCGCCGTGCCTTCGGCCGAGACGTTGCCCGCCTTGTCGGTGGCGCGGTACTTCACCGTGTGCGCGCCGACGACGGTGAGCGCGAGCGGCGCCGAGTACGCCAGCCACGGACCGCCGTTCAACTGGTACTCGACCTTGCCGACACCGGAACCGGCGTCGGTGGCCGTGAGGGTCACGGTGGCCTTGCCGACGTAGTTCCCGGCGGTGTCCTTGGTCCCGGTCACCTCGGAGGTCACCGTCGGCGCGGTGGTGTCACTGCTGACGATCGTGAAGTGCGCCATGCCCTCCGGCGAGACGTTGCCCGCCTTGTCCGACGCGCGGTACGAGACCATGTGCATCCCCGGCGCGGTGACCGCGACCGGAGCGGTGTACGCGGTCCACGCGCCTTCGTCCACTTTGTACTCGACCTTGTCGACGCCGGTGCCGGCGTCGGTCGCGGTGAGCTTCACGGTGGCGGTGTCGAGGTAGTTGCCCGCGGTGTCCTTGGTCCCCGTCACCTCGGAAGTCACCGTCGGCGGAGTCGTGTCGCCGGGCTGCCCGGTGACGACGGTGAACGACGACATCCCTTCCGGCGAAACGTTGCCCGCTTTGTCGGAAGCGCGATAGTGGACCATGTGCGAACCGGCCGCGGTGACCGCCACGGGTGCGGTGTACGCGGTCCACGCGCCGCCGTCGAGCTGGTACTCGACCTTGTCCACTCCGGACTGGCTGTCCGACGCGGTCAGGTTCACCGTCGCGGAACCGACGTAGTTCCCGGCGGTGTCCTTGGTGCCGGTCACGTTCGCGGTCACGGTCGGCGGAGTGGTGTCGGCGCCGCCGCCGTCGGTGACGACGAACTCGCCCATCATCTTGGTGTGGCCCTGGATCGTGCAGTAGTACCGGTACTTGCCCGGGGTCAGCGTCACCGTGGCCTGGTGCACGCCGTTCTTGTCGTCATAGGGGTTGGCGAGGATGTTCAGGTTCACGTCGTGGTTGTAGCCCGGGGTCGCCGTGTCGAACGTCAGCGTGTGCGACATCGTCGAGCCGAGCTCTTCGGTGTTCTTGAAGACGATCGTGGTCTCGCCCGCCACCGCGGTGGACGGCGCGCTGAGGTAGTGGTCGGTGCTGTCGCCCGCGGTCCATTCCAGGGTCTGGACGGGTGCGGCGGAGGCGGGAGCGGACGAGCCCGGTAACACCAGGCCCGCCAGCGCGAGCGTCGCGGCCACCAGGGCCACGACGAGGGTTCTTGGGGACATCGCAGGGAAACCTTCCGTACAAGGGACACCGGCCGGGCACGCGAACCCGCGCCCGGCCGGCTTTCGCGCTACAGCTGCCGCACCCGGATGTTGCGGAACTCCATCAGGTCGTTGTCACCGTGGTTCTGCAGACCGATGAACCCGCTGACGAACTGCCGGAAGTCGGTGGACGGATCGCCCGCCCGCGACGACTGGATCCCCGGCGCGTTCTCGAACTCGTTGATCACCACACCGTTGCGGATGATCGTGTACTTCTGCCCGACGACCTTGACCTCGTACTCGTTCCAGGTCCCCTTCGGCTTCACTCCCGCCTGGTCCAGCGGCCGCGGGTCGAAGTTGTAGATCGACCCGGTCTTCTGCGGTTCACCGGTGGCCCCGTCGTACAGCTGGACCTCGTGGCCGCAGTAGATCGCGACCCAGGCCTGCGACGTCCTCGCCGAACCGACCGTGCCGCAGCTGCCCGGCGGACGCTGCTCCAGCGGGGTGCGCGGGTCCGGGAACCGGACGAACACACCGCTGTTGGCGCTGCCGGTCGGCGCGATGTCCTTGAACTGCAGCTTCACCGAGAAGTTGCCGAACTGCCGTGCCGAGTACCACAGCATGCCCAGCCCGCCCGACGGTCGCAGTGACCCGTCCGGCTGGATGGCGAACTGCCCGGACGGCGCCTGTGACCAGTTGCGGAACGATTCGGGCGTGCCGTCGTAGATCGCGTCGTAGCCGGTGACGCCCTTGTTGCCGATGGGCGACGCGGCGGCCGCGGCGTTGATCTTGTCCGACTCGGCCGCGTTCAGCACGCCGAGGTCGCCGAGCCGGTCCACGGCCTGGGTGACGTGGTTGACGAAACCGGCGTGGGAGGTCCACGTGCTCTCGTCGTCGATCATGTCGTCGACCGTGCAGCCGCCACCGGCGTTGCGGTTGGTCACCCCGGTGTCGGTGTCTCCGATGGTCACCGTGGCACTGGGATCCGCCACGAGACACCCGACGTTCACCGAGTTCCGCGTGGTCACCGTCTCGCCGTTCGCGTAGGTCACGGTCAGCTTGGCGGTGTACAGGCCCGTGCGCGGGTAGGTGTGCCGCGGGTCGGGCTGCGTCGAGATCGTGCCGTCGCCGAACTCCCACTTGTAGGAGACGCCGCCGGACTTCGACCCGGTGAAGGCCGCGGTGAGCGGCTTGTTCTGCACCATGGTCGAAGACGCCGCCGCGGCCGGCGTGGCCTCGCCGCCGGTGTAGCTGATCTTCAGCAGCTTCTGGTTGTTGGTCAGGGTGAAGAAGCCGCCGCCGTAGTCGAGCGCGTACAACGCGCCGTCCGGCCCGAACTTGGCGTCCATCCACTGGTTCAGCTTGGTGTCGCCACCGCCGGTCGGGATGATCTGCCGCACGGTCTCGGCGAACACCGGCGGATCCTGCTTCGCGACGCCGTTCGGGTCGAGGGTGACCGCGATCCGGTTCTGCCCGTTGCTCTGGTCACCGATGAACCACTTGTCGTTCCAGTAGGCGGGCCACGCGACGCCGCTGTTGGTGTTGACCAGTTCGCGGTGGTACGTCGGCCCGGTCATGACCGCCTGGCCGCCGCCCTTGAGGTAGGGCTGCGTGTAGGTTGCCTCGGCCGCGTTGTACGTCGGGACGGAGCTGTTGGGACGGTTGGGGAACACCGGCCCTCCGCCGTCCGGCGCGTACCAGATCATGTTCTTCTTGATCGGCGGAAGGTTCACCAGACCGGTGTTGCGCGGCGAGGTGTTGACCGGGTTGTCGCAGTCGTACCAGCCGGTGAGCACCGCGGCGTCGGTACTGCTGCGGTCGCGGTACGGCTGCTTGTTACCCATGCAGTACGGCCAGCCGTGGTTGCCCGCCTCGGTGATGACCGTGGCGGTCTCGTACTTGGCCGGGCCGAGTTCCGGGCTCGGCGAGGACGCGTCCGGGCCGACCCACGCGGCGGTCAGCCAGTTGGTCTTCTTGTCGACTTGCAGACGCGAGATGTTCCGCACGCCCATCACGTAGATCTCGGGCCTGGTCTTGTCCCCGGGATCGTTCGCCTCGGGGAACAGGTTGCCCGCCGGGTTGGTGTAGGTACCGTCCGGCTCCGGGTGGATCCGCAGGATCTTGCCGTTGAGGTCGTTGGTGTTGCCGGCGGTGCGGCGCGCGTCCTGGAACGAGACGCCCTTGTAGTCCTTGGTCCAGTTGTTGCCGGAGTACCCGTTGGAGCCCTGCGACGAGTTGCTGTCACCGGACCCGATGTAGAGGTTCCCGTCGGAGTCGAAGTCCATCCCGCCGCCGGCGTGGCAGCAGCTGTGGATCTGGACGTCCCACGACAGCAGGTCCTTGCGGGTCGCCTGGTCCAGCGTCTGGTTCTTCAGGTCGTAGGTGAACCGCGAGACCGTGCGCTTGCCGATCCGCTTGTCGAGGTCGATCGACGCGTGCGGCATCCAGTAGGCGTACATGAAGCCGTTCTCGCTGAACTTCGGGTCCAGCACGAGACCGAGGAGGCCTTCCTCGTTCTTGACCAGTTCGTCGCCGCTGCCGCGGTTGCCCATCACCTTCAGCGTGGTGAGCAGCTTCGGCTTCTTGGTGACCGGGTCCCACTGGTGGATCGTGCCGCAGCCGGCGCCGATCTCGGGGTTGGTCCAGTCGTTCGGCGCGGGCACCACGTTGCCGGCGCAGGCCGCGCGGCCGATGTAGAAGACCCGGCCGTTCGGCGCGATGGTGAGCCCGTGCGGCTCGCCCATCTGGTCCAGCTGACCGGGCTGGTTGATCCCGGTCAGGCGTTCGACCTTGTAGTTGGCCGCGATCCCCGCCTTGCAGTCACCGCGCACCATGCCGGTGGTCCACTTCAGCGCGCCGAGGATGTGGCTGCGGAACTGGGCTTCGCCGTAGCTCGCCTCGGTCCGGCCCATGCCGGTGTAGAAGGAGCGGCCGCCGTCGTAGTCACGGCACCACGAGATCGGGTGGAAGGCGCCGTTCGCGCCGACTCCCGGCTTGTAGGTCGATTCCTCGACCTGCGCGACCGTGTGCACGGTACCGACCGGGTTGACCTCCCAGTTGAGCCACCGGTCGGTGCGGACCCACTTCTGCGGCAGGCCGGCGGTGGCCGGGTTCGCCTTGTCGAGGACGTCGACCGTGGCCTGCGCCGGGTCGCTCTCCGGCGGCGGCGGGGTCGTCGAGTTGTCCTTGAACAGCTTGAAGTCGGCCAGCTGGGTGGCCGATTCACCGGCGTTGGCGGTGATGTTCAGCCGGTAGTTCGAGTACGCCGTGGTGTTGGCGAAGGTGAAGGTCCGGCTCTGGAACCGGTCGGCGAACACCTCGTTGGTACGGGTGTCCAGATCGGTCCACGCGGTCCCGTCGTTGGAGCCCTGCAGGGTCCAGCTCTTGGGGTCACGCCCGGCGAAGTCGTTCGCCGAAACGAGCGCGTAGCTGCTCACGGCGACCGGGGCGGCCAGCTTGTAGGCGATCCAGCCGCTGTTCGCGAAGGCCAGCCACTTGGTGTTCTCGTTGTTGTCGGCGAGCTTTTCCTTGGTCTCGTTGGGCGGGTTCTCCGCGCTCGCGGTGATCGAGGCGACAGCCTCCGGAGTGGGACGCGCCCCCACCGGGCGCGCGCCGATCAGCCCGGAGAACCACTGCGAGCCGTCCTGCGCCCGCGCGGCGTCGGAGAGGCCGAGGAAGCCGCCGCCCGCCTTCATGTAGTTCTGCAGCGAGGTTTCCTGGTCACGGTTCAGCGTGATGCCCTGTGCGGACAGGAAAACGACGCCGCGGTACTTCGCGAGGTTCGCCTGCGTGAACACCGCGGGGTCCGAAGAGGACGAAACGGAGATGCCGTTCGCCTGCCCCAGGCTCGCGATCGCGTCCGTGGCGCGCAGGACGGGGTCCTTCTGGTCCGCGGCGGTGCCGTGGAAGACCAGGACGTTGATCGGGACGTTCGTCGCGGCTTCGGCGGTCACCGGTGCGATGGCCAGCGGAAGCCCGGAGGTGACGACGGCGCCGACCGCCAGCGCGGCCAGTGACCGTCTGCGGAGCCGACGTTGCGAAAACACTCGTCTCAAGTTCTCGCTCCTTTCAAGACTGGTGGTGGGTATGGGCGGAAGCGCCGGTGGCGTCCGGAGTGGACGTCGGGTGCTGATGTCCCTTGAAGCGGTCGATCGCCTCCTGGGCGCCCGCGGGCATCCCGCCGTCGGCGTTGCGGACCAGGAACACCCCGGACATGCCGTCGTCCGAGTGCTGCTGGACGTGGCAGTGGTACATCCACGCGCCGGGCCCGACGCCGTCACCGGCGATCACCTGGAAGCCGAAGGAGTTACCGGGGTCCAGGGTCTTGTTGTCGAGGATCGGCGCGTTGTCGGTCGCGCTGGTGAGCATGCCGGTGCGGGTGTCCGCCCAGCGGTGCGCGTGCAGATGGAAGGTGTGCATCAGGTTGCCGTGCCCGATGCAGATGAACTCGACGCGTTCGCCGAGGTTCGCCTCGAAGATCGGCGTGTTCGGGGCGACCTGGTGGTTGATCCACATTTCGGTGAACACCACGGTGAACTGCTTGCTGGGCAGCAGATCCCCGCGTTTGCGCACGATCAGTCCGCCGTACAGGCCCTTCATCAGGCCGACGGTGCCGTGGTCACCGCCGAACGCGTGGTCGTGATAGTGCCAGTACCCCGCGCTGCCGGGCATCCAGAAGCCGTTGGCCGCCTGGTAGGCCGTCCGGGTCTTCCAGGTGTAGGTCTTGGTCTCGTACGGCTTGTTGAAGGAATCGTTGAACGGCGAACCGTCCGACTTGGTGTCGTAGTTGACGCCGTGCGGGTGGATCGAAAGCCGCTGGTCGGTGTTGTTGACCAGCTCGATCACCAGCGTGTCGCCCTCGTAGCACTCCAGGAGCGGCCCGGGGATCGTCGGTTTCCCGGGCTCCAGCCCGTAACCGACCCGGGTCGAGCCGGGAACGTAGTCGGCGTAGACGGTGATGTTGCGGGTCATCCCGGCCGCGGCGGCCGGTGCCGAACCCGCGCTGGCCGACACCACGACCGGGGCGATGACCCCGGCCGCGGTGCCCGCGAGCATCGATCTGCGGGACAGCCCGCGTTTCTTCATGTCCATTGTGGATTCCCCAGTCAGAATCGGACGTTGCGGAGATAGGTGAATCCGGTCTGGGCGGTGCTCAGGGGATCCGTGGGGTTGTCGTGCTCGACGATGTACTCGGCGAGGTGGGGACGGGTGTGCCGGAAGATGCGGGGGAAGTCGATGACGCCCTTGCCCGGGTCGACCATCTTGCCGTCCGCGGTCCGGTCCTTGACGTGGTACTGCACCACGCGCGGGCAGTGCCGCCGGTACAGCGAAACCGGGTCCATCCCGCCTTCCACCGCCCAGAACAGGTCGATCTCCAGGTGCACGTAACGCGGGTTCGTGTTCCTGGTGAGCACGTCGTACGGGCGCACGCCGTCGATGGGCGCGAACTCGTGCGCGTGGTTGTGGTAGCCGAGTGGGATACCGGCCTGGCGGAACTTCCGGGCCGCCGTGTCCATCCGGCCGGCGAACTGCTTCCAGCCGTCGATGGTGTCGAAGTTCGCCCACGGCACGTTGGCGCGGGTGTTCCCGAGGATCTTCGCGTCCGCGATGGTCTTGTCGAGGTCACCGTCGATGCCGACGTGCGTGGACGTCGCCTTGATGTGGTTCTTGTCCAGCAGCCCGCGGAACTCCTCGGCCGTGCGGCCGTAGGTGCCCGCCAGTTCGACCTTCCGGTAGCCGATGTCCGCCAGCGCGGACAGGGTTCCCGGCAGATCGGCCTGCAGCGCGGTGCGCAGGGAGTAGAGCTGGATGCTGATCTTGTCCACCGGGACCCGGCCCCGACCGTGGTGGCCGGATCCCTCGGTGGCCGCACTGGCCACGCTCGGCAGGGCTACCGCCGCGCCGACCGCGACGGCCGCCGTCGCCGCGCCTCGGAGGAGCGTCCGTCGAGAGTGGAATTGCTCAGCTTCTTCACCGCACATGAAACCGCCCTCACTTCTGGTTGCTGAAAGCCGCGTCGAAGGCCGCCGACGGCTTGTCGAACAGGAGCCCCCGCAGAAAGGTCACGGCTTCCGCCGCGCCCCGGAGCCGGTCCATGCCGGCGTCCTCCCACTCCACCGAGATCGGACCGGCGTAGCCGATCGAATTCAGTGCGCGGAAACAGTCCTCCCAGGGCACGTCGCCGTGCCCGGTCGAAACGAAGTCCCAGCCGCGTCGGGGATCTCCCCAGGGGAGATGCGAGCCGAGCCGTCCGTTCCGCCCGTCGAACCGCTTCCTGGTGTCCTTGCAGTCCACGTGGTAGATCCGGTCGGCGAAGTCGAGGATGAAGCCGACCGGGTCGAGGTCCTGCCAGATGAAATGCGAAGGATCCCAATTCAGCCCGAATGCCGGACGGTCGCCGACAGCTTCGAGCGCTCGTTTCGTGGTCCAGTAGTCGTAAGCGATCTCCGACGGGTGGACCTCGTGGGCGAACCGCACGCCCACCTCGTCGAAGACGTCGAGGATCGGGTTCCACCGGTCGGCGAAGTCCTGGTAGCCGTCGTCGATGACCGCCTGCGAGACGGGCGGGAACATCGCGACGTACTTCCAGGTCTTCGAACCCGTGAAGCCGATCACCGTCTCCACGCCGAGTTTCGCCGCCGCGCGGGCGGTGTCGGCCATCTCGTTCGCCGCCCGCTGCCGGACGCCTTCCGGTTCACCGTCACCCCACACCCTGGACGGGATGATGGCCTGGTGGCGTTCGTCGATCGGGTCGTCACAGACGGCCTGGCCGACGAGGTGGTTGGAGATCGCCCACACCTTCAGGCCGTGGTCGGCGAGCAGTTTCAGGCGGCCGGGCACATAGTCCTCTTCGGACAGTGCGCGGTCGACCTCGAAATGGTCACCGGAACACGCGATTTCGAGGCCGTCGTAGCCCCATTCGCTGGCCAGCCTGCACACCTCGGTGAACGGGAGATCCGCCCACTGGCCGGTGAACAGGGTGATCGGACGGCTCATGCTTGCTCCTCGAAGGTGATCGCGTCTACGTCGAACAAGCCGCCGGAACCGCCCTTGAACACAAGGAACAACGGGCCGGTGCCGCCGGGGTCGGTGAGGGCGGACGCCGGGATGTCGGCATAGGTGTCCCAGCCGCCGGTGTTGGCGACGGTGACCGTCTGGACCAGGGGTCCGTCCAGCGCGCCCGAGCGGACCTCGATCGTGCCGCCCGCGCCGCCGGAGGACACTCGGTAGCCGATGCCGCTGACACCCACGAGGTTCACCGGGTCGAATTTGATCCAGTCACCGGATTCGATGTGGCCGACGCGTTTGCCGCCACTGGCGCCGGCGTGCACGACGACCTCGATCCCGCTGGACTGGGTGAAGAACTCCGCCTGCTTCAACTTCGGCTGCAGGATGGACTCGGCCTCGCCGGTGAGCGCGGGCACGCCGTTTCCGCCGTTGTCGGTGTAGCTGGCGTTGATGACGCCGAAGACGTTGGCGTCCGCCCCGTGTCCTTCGTCGGCGGGCGTGGCGATGGTGCCTTCACAGCCGGTCGCACGGCTCAGCGGATGTCCGTGGCCCTCGTGGCCGAGGATGTATTCGACGGTCACCTTCGAGCAGTCGATCGGGTCGTCCTCGGCGTCGGTCACCTCGACCTTGAACGGAACCATGTCGCCGAAGCTGAACACGCTGCCGTTGACCGGCGTTTTCAGCGTGACCACCGGCGCGGTGTTGCCGACGGTGACCACCACGCTCGCCGAGCCGGTCAGCCCGGTGGAGTCGGTGACCGAGAGCTTCGCGGTGTACTGGCCGTTCGCGGCGTAGGTGTGGGAAACCGGGGTGGCCTCGGTGGAATCGGTCGTGCCGTTCCCGTCGAAGTCCCACGCGTAGGTGAGCGCGCCGCCGTCGGGATCGTTCGTCCCGACCGGGTCGAACTTGACGGTCAGCGGCGCCTGGCCGGACGTCTTGTCCGCGGCCACCTTGGCGACCGGCGTGCGGCGGCCCTTGGTGTAGTCGATGCGGTAGACGGCGGATTCCTTGGAGCCGCCGAAGTAGCCGGTGCCGTAGTCGAGGACGTAGAGCGCGCCGTCCGGGCCGAACTCGAGGTTCATCGGGCGGACGAGGTCCATCGAGTCGAAGAACGGCTTGATGGCGCCGCGTTCACCGTTCGCACCGACGGTGATCTCCTTGATCCAGCCGCGTTCCCATTCGTAGGCGAAGGTCTTGCCGTTGAAGTACTCCGGGAACTTGGTCTGCGACGGGTTCTTCGCGTCGAACTGGTAGACCGGGCCGCCCATCGGCGACTCGGGGCCGGTGCCGAACTCGGGCAGCGAACCGCCGTCGTAGGCGATCCACGCCTTCTCGACCGGCGGCAGATCGGTCAGGCCGGTGTTGCGCGGGCTGGTGTTCTTCGGTTTGGCGCAGTCGAAAGCGGCGCCGGACTGCTTGGTGGCGAAGTCGTAGTCGATGAACGGCTGGTTGTCCCCGACGCAGTACGGCCAGCCGAAGTTGCCGGGCTTCTTGATCAGGTTGAACTCGACCGTGCCGCCGGGACCGCGCTTCGGGTCGGCCGCGCCGGCGTCGGGACCGTAGTCGGCCAGGTGGATCCAGCCGGTCTTACGGTCGACGGCGAACCGGAACGGGTTGCGGAAGCCCATCGCGTAGATCTCGGGCTTGGTCTTGGCCGTGCCACGCGGGAACAGGTTGCCCTTCGGGATCGTGTACTTGCCATTCGCGCCGACCTTGATCCGCAGCACCTTCCCGCGCAGGTCGTTGGTGTTGGCCGAGGTGCGCTGCGCGTCGTAGACCGGGTTGCGGTCGGCGCGTTCGTCGATCGGGGTGAAGCCGTCGGAGGCGAACGGGTTGGAGTCGTCCCCTGTGGACAGATACAGGTTGCCCCGCGCGTCGAAGTCGATCTCACCGCCGGCGTGGCAGCAGATACCGCGTTCGGCGGGGACCTGCAGGATCTTCTGCTCGCTCGCGAGATCGAGTTTGTTGTCGGTGCCCAGCTTGAACCGCGAGAGCTGGTTGTAGCCCTTGAACGGCTCGAAGTCGGCCGGGGTGCCGTTCTCCGGCGCGTCACCGGCCGGGGTGTTCAGCTTGGGCGCGTAGTACAGGTAGACCCAGCGGTTCTTGGCGAAGTCCGGGTCGATGGCGACCCCCTGGAGGCCGTCCTCGTCGTGGTTGTAGACGGGGATCTGCCCGGCCAGCGACGTCGTCGCCGACGAGCTGGTGTACCAGACGCGGCCGTCACGCGAGGTGTGCAGCACGTCGCGATTGGGCAGTACGGAAAGCGCGATCGGCTCGCCGGTCTTCTCCTCGCCCTTGGCCAGGGTGATCTGGTCGAAGTCCGCGTCGACCGGGTCTTCCTGGGTCTTGGCGCAGCCCGCCTCGCTCAGCTTGGTGGCGTACTTGATGCCGCCCGCCAGATGCTTGAGGAAGGCAGGCTCGGCGTAGGAGGCCTTGGTGTGCCCGCCGCCGGTGTACCAGGAGCGGCCGCCGGAGTTCTCGTGGCACCAGGCGATCGGGTGATCGCCCATCGCGCCGTCGCCGGGCTGGTAGCTCTTCTCGTCCAGGCTCGCGAGCACGTGGACGTCGCTGCGCGGGTTCTCGCGGTAGTTGTACCACTCGTCGGTGCGCGGCCAGGTCTCCGGCAGGGCATGAGTGGACACGTGCTCGTGGTCTTCGACCTTGACGTTCGCCTGCTGGATCTGCGGGTGGGACTTGAAGTACGCCCCGACCAGCTCGCCGTACCAGGGCCAGTCGTACTCGGTGTCGGAGGCGGCGTGCACGCCCACGTACCCGCCGCCTCCCTTCACGTACCGCTCGAACGCGGCCTGCTGGTCCGCGTTCAGCACGTCACCGGTGGTGGAAAGCCAGACCACCGCGTTGAAGCGCTTGAGGTTCGCGTCGGTGAAGGCCGCCGCGTCCTCGGTGGCCTCCACCGCGAAGTGGTTCTGCGCCCCCAGTTCCTTGATCGCCTTGATGCCGTCGGGGATCGAATCGTGCCGGAAGCCCGCGGTCTTGGAGAACACGAGCACCGTGGCCGCTTCGTGCGCCGATGCGGTCTGCGTCGGTAGCGCGACGCCTGTCAGAGCCGTGACCATGGATGTGACGAGCACACCCAATCGTCGTTTCAAAGACATAGCAGTGGCGATCCTTTCGATGAGCGGCGGCGATCAAGGAAGGACTTGCGGGTGGAGCGTTCCTTTCGTGAGGTGGGGAGGGAGGGCGGCGTGTGGGGATGGGTCGGGTTGGTCGTGAGTGGCGATTCGGGTTCTAACCCGAATCGCCACTCACGACCCCCTGTACCGAAGCCCTACTGTCACTTCAGGCCTTGCAGGGACAACAGCAGCGGATGCACGTCGGTCGCCCCGACGCGACCGGACGGCTGGAAGGCCGGATCCGAACACAACAACACCGGACCGTCCTCAGTGGAATCGGGCAGCCGTCCGTGCGAACCGCGCACCCAGCGCGGATCGGTCGGAACGACGTCCATCGCGTACCGGAGCCCGGCGAACTTCTTCGCCAGGTTGAGCCCGGCCCGCGCCTTGGCGAACTTGTCCTCCGGATCGAAGAACAGCTCGGCGGGGTCGTAGCCCGGCTTGCGGTGGATTTCGACGCCGCGCGCGAAGTCGGGCTTCCGCTCGTCGTCGAGCCAGTAGTAGTAGGTGAACCACGCGTCCGGCTCGGCGACCGCGACGAGCTCGCCTGCGCGCTCGTGATCCAATCCATAGCGAGCCTGCGCCTCGCGGTCGAGCACCTCGTCGACGCCGGTCAGTTCACCGACGATCGACCGCACTCGCTCGATATCGGCGGAGTCGCGGACGTAGACGTGCGCGACCTGGTGGTCGGCGACGGCGAACGCGCGCGACGCCCACGGGTCGAGGTACTCCATGCCCGCCTGGGTGTAGACCTCCAGCAGACCCTCGCGCCGCAGCGCCCGGTTGATGTCGACCGGGCGGTGCACGTTGGTGATCCCGTATTCGCTGAGCGCGACCACGGTCGCCCCGGCGTTGCGGGCGTCGTCGAGCAGCGGCGCGAGCGCGTTGTCCAGCTCCCGCGCCGCCCTGGCCGCCTGCGGAGCGTCGGGGCCGAAGCGCTGCAGGTCGTAGTCCAGATGCGGCACGTAGGTCAGCAGCAGATCCGGCCGCTTCTCCCGCAGGATCTGCCGGGACGCGCCGATGACCCACTTGCTCGACTTGAGCGACGCCGTCGGGCCCCAGTACTGGAAGAGCGGGAACTCCCCCAGCGCGCCGGTCAGCTGATCGTGCAGCTCGGGCGGCCGAACGTAGGCGTCCGGCGACTTGCGGCCGTCGGCGTGGTAGATCGGCCGCGGGGTCACCGTGACGTCGGTGCTCATCCCCATCGCGTACCACCAGCAGACGTTCGCCGACGTGTAGCCGGGGTGCGCCGCCCGCGCGGTCTCCCACAGCTTCTCGCCGCCGACGAGGCGGTTGTGCTGGCGCCACAGGAAGATCTCGCCGAGTTCGCGGAAGTACCAGCCGTTGCCGACGATCCCGTGCCGCGCGGGCATGAGCCCGGTGAGGAACGTCGACTGCGCGCTGCAGGTGACGGCGGGCAGCACCGTGCCCAGTTCGGCCTGCCAGCCGTCGCGGGCGACGGCGGACAGTTTCGGCATGTCCCGCAACGCCTTCGGGGTCAGCCCGACGACGTCGATGACGACCAAGGGTTTCACGCGGACACCCCTTCCTTGACGAGGTTGGCCTGTGCCCATTCGAGTTCGGCGGCGATCCCCCCGACGAGGTCACCCGCGTCCGGGAGCACGCTCCAGGTGTAGGTCTCGACCTCGATATGCGGTTCGCCGGGCAGTCCCGCGGCGATGGTGCGCAGCACGTCCGTCGTGGTGGACAGCGGTGTGGCCGGCGCCTGGTGCAGCGGCATGTGGAAGTGCACGCGCCACGGCCCCTCCCCCGGCAGCTCGGTCCACGCCTCGGGCAGGTCGTCGGCCTTGCGCACGACACCGCCCGAAAACTCGCGGACCTGGTGCAGGTACCGCGGTTCGGCGAACGCCGCCAACGCTTCACGCGCATCGGCGGGCTTCTCGACATGCAGCGCGGCGGAAGCCTGCACCTTGACGATGTCCACATCGGACTCCGCGATCGCCTTGAGAGTCTCCGCCGGGTCGGCGAACGACACCGCGAGGTGACAGGTGTCCAGGCACAGCCCGACGTACTCCGGGTCGACGCGACCGGACAGCCAGCCCAGCGCGTCGGCCACCGTGTCGAGCACACAACCTGGCTCCGGCTCGACGGCCAGCTTGATCGGCCGGTCTCCGATCGCCCGGACGACCTGACCGAACGCCTCGGTGGCGCGACGATCGTCCTGTTCGGCCCACGGTTCACGCCAAGCCAACGGCAGCGTGGATATGCTGCCGTAAGAAGCGTCCTCGGCGAGCAGATCGGACAGCACGTTCACGCAGTCGATCGTGTACACGACCCGGTCCGGGTTCGTCCACTCAGGACGATAGACCGCGTGCTTGACGACGTCGTCGTGGAAACCGCCGTACGGGAACGCGTTCAGCGTGTACACCAAAAGCCCGCGAGCGTCGAGTTCGGCGCGGAAACGCTTGCGGGCTCCGGCGTCTTCGGCGAGTCCGCGCGCGACCGGCGCGGAGAGCCACAGCCCCACGCCGAGCCGATCGGCGCCCAGCCGCTCACGCACGGGCAGCGCGTACCGCTCCAGCTGCGCGACGATGCCGTCGACGTCTTCGGCCGGATGGACGTTCGTACAGTAGGAGATCATTTGCGGGCACCTCGCAGGACCGAGTTGCCCTCGAAGGTCACGGCCTCGCCGGTGAACCCGGGCAGCGGATCGAGGGTGAGCCTGCCGCTGAGGCCGTAGAAGTCGACGGGGTTCTGCCAGAGCACCTTGTCGACGTCGGCCTCGGTGAAACCGCCGTCGAGCATCGCCTGTCCGGTCTTGGCGGTCTTCAGCGGATCGGACCGGCCCCAGTCGGCGGCCGAGTTGACGATCATGTTGTCCAGCCCGTACTGGCGCAGGATCTCGACCATCCGGTGTTCGTCCATCTTGGTGTCCGGGTAGATGGAGAAGCCCATCCAGGCACCGGAATCCTTGACCAGCTTGACGGTGACCTCGTTGAGGTGGTCGACGACCACGCGCTCCGGCGCGACACCGGCTTCCCGCACGACGTCGAGGGTGCGCTTGGTGCCTTCCAGCTTGTCGCGGTGCGGGGTGTGCACCAGTACCGGGAGATCGTGCTCCAGCGCCATGGCGAGCTGCTGCGAGAAGACCTCGTCCTCTTCCTTGGTCATCGAGTCGTAGCCGACCTCGCCGACCGCGACCACGCCGTCCTTGGCCAGGTACCTCGGGAGCACGTCGAGCACCTCGCGGCAGCGGGGGTCGTTGGCCTCCTTGGGGTTCAGCGCGATCGTGCAGTGGTGCCGGATGCCGAACTGGGCGGCACGGAACCGTTCCCAGCCGATGAGCGCGTCGAAGTAGTCGGTGTACGAGCCGACGCTCGTACGCGGCTGCCCCAGCCAGAACGCGGGCTCGACCAGCGCGCGGACACCGGCCGCGTACATGGCTTCGTAGTCGTCGGTGGTCCGGGAGGACATGTGGATGTGGGGATCGAAGATACGCACTGGCTCAGTTCTCCTTGAGGAGTTCGAGGGCGTCGGCGGGTACGTCACGTCCGGCCGCCCTGCGTTCGTCGGCGAAGTCGGCGAGCATGCGCCTCAGCTCGTCGTCCGCGCGGGAAGGGAGATCCGCGACGGCGGCCAGCGGCACACCGACGAAGACGCATTTGAGGACGCCGTGGCGCCACGTGTGGTCGTCCAGGAACCGGGCGAAGGCACCCATGGCGGCGGCGACCAGCCTGATGTCGTTGGCGCGCAAGGCGTCTTCGACCAGCCTGATCCCGGCATCGGTGACTTCGGCGCCCGGGGACTTCAGCGCGTTGAGCGCCCGCAGGACCCCACGCCGCTCGGCGTCGTCGCCGTAGCGATAGAGGTCGCGCAGTTCCGTGGCCAGCGCGGCGTCGTCGAGGACGTCGGCCAAGACCGCCACGAGCCGGACCCGCGCCCGGTCGTCGACGGTGCCGTGGACCAGCCCTTGCGGATCGGTGTCCGGCCGCAGCGCCGCACGCCCGACCTCGCGGCCGACGGCCGGGAAGAGCGAGCCGATCACCGACGGCTTCTCCCGGATCCGGCGTTCCGCCTTGGCCTGCCACGTCTGCGGCATCGCCGCGGTCAGCGCTTCGAAGGCCCGCCGCGCGGTGTCCGGCGCGGCGTGGCTGTGCCGGGGCAGTTCGACCGCGGCCAGTCCGGTATAGCCGATCTCCGCCAGCGCGGCGAGCGTCCCCGGCAGATCCAGGTGCCCGTCACCGAACTCCAGATGCTCGTGGACCCTCGGCAGCATGTCGTCCAGCTGCACGTTCCACAGCAGCGGGCCGGCGAGGCGGACGCATTCGGCCGCGTTGACCGGCTCGACGGCGACACAGTGCCCGACGTCGAGCGTGACGCCGAACAGCTCCGGCTCGCCGAGTTCCTTGCGCAGGTCCAAGACCTGGCCGAGATGCTGCACGAGATGCCCGGGCTCGGGTTCCATCGCCAGCCGCACGTTCAGCCGCGCGGCGTGCTCCAGGACCGCCGCGACTCCCTCGCGCAATCGAGACCAGGCGATCTCCGTGTCCACAGTGGACACGCCGGACCAGAACGAAACGCAGTCGGCACCGAGATCCCCGGCGATCCGCAAAGCCCGTTCCAGGAAGTCGATCCGAAGCGCGGGGTCGTCCGACAGCAGCGTCGGCGAGTGCTTGCGCCACGGGTCGAGCAGATAACGCGCGCCGGTTTCGACGACGACGCGGTTCAGGCCGAGCGCCGAAAGCCGGGAAGCCACGTGGTCGACCTGCCGTGCCAGATCGTCGGCGAACGGGTCGAGGTGGTCGTGGTCCAGGGTCAGCGCCACCCCGGTGTAGCCGAGGTCGGCGATGATCGCGAGCGCGTCGTCGAGGCGGTGATTGGAGAAGCCGTTGGTGCCGTATCCCAAAGAAAACGTCATGTGGGGCTCACCTTCCGCGACAGCTTGCGGGCGATCGGCAGCGCGGCCGCGACCAGCGCCGCCCCCAGTACCGAGCCCTTCGCCGTGACCGCCGCCTGCAGCGGGACCATGCCGTGGATGCCGTTCTTGGTCGCCGAACGCACGGACTTCGCCGACGGGTCGCGGACGGCGTCCGCCTGAGCCCGGCCGACCAGGCCCGCGTAGCCCGAACCGGCGGCCATCGAGGCGGCGCGATGCCAGCCCCCACGGGCCGGTCCGGTCAATGCCAACGTTGTCGCCGCGCAGCTGGTGGCCAGTGCGGCGCGGGCCGTGCCTGGTTTCGCGCCGTGCACTTCCCCGGTGGACAACGCCGTGACGCCGAGTGTGTGCACACCCACCGCCGCGGCGGCGGTGGCCGCCTTCTTCGGAGAGTCGCCCGCGCCCAGCAGGACGTCGAGCGTGCGGCAGGCCGCCATCGCCACCGGCCCGGCCGGGGTCGGCTTGAGCACGGTGTCGTAAGCCCACACCGACGCCGCGAGCGGGACCGCGACACGCATCGCCCGGCGGCCGCCACCGAGCGCTGCCAGGCCAAGTCCGGCAGCGGTCAGCGCGGTCCCGGTGGTGAGCGCCGCGCCGGCACTCACCCGCCCGGACGGGATCGGCCGCTCGGGACGCTCCACGGCGTCGAGCTTCCGATCCGCCCAGTCGTTGAGGGCCATCCCGGCCCAGTAGAAGGCGACCGAAGACAGCGGCAGCAGCAGCCGCCGCCCGGTCATCTTGAGCCCCGCCGCGGCGGATCCGGCGACCGTGTCGCCGAGCACCGTCAGCGCGGCGGGCGCCCGCACGAGTTCCACGTAAGCCTTCACAGGGTTCCCGCCCAGGTGATCAGGCGGGCGGTCTGCTCGGCGAACCGGTGTTCGTCGCTGCCCAGCGGATCCTTGAAGAAGAACCCGAGTTCGGTCAGCGCGCCGCTCTGGCCACCGGCGTGCGCCGCGGTCACCAGCCTCGCGAGGTCGAGGATCAGCGGCGCCGCGAGCGCGGAGTCGTAACCGGTCCAGGTGAACTGCAGGCTCATGCGCGCGCCGAGGAAACCCTCGAACGACACGTGGTCCCACGCGGTCTTGATCTCGCCGAGGTCGGGCACGTTGTCGATGTGCAGCGGCGCGGTGACGTCCTCGCCGAGCAGCGCCGCGAGCCCGCGGGCCTTGGATTCCAGCTTGCTGTTCGCCGTCACCGGGTCGGCCAGGGTCTCGCCGTCGCCGCCGCCCAGCAGGTTGGTGCCCGCCCAGGAGCGGACCTTCAACGCCCGCGCGCTGAACATCGGCGCGAGGACCGTGCGCAGCAGCGTCTCACCGGTCTTGCC
Organism: Amycolatopsis sp. NPDC043885; assembly: GCF_056435685.1. Lineage (NCBI taxonomy): Bacteria > Bacillati > Actinomycetota > Actinomycetes > Pseudonocardiales > Pseudonocardiaceae > Amycolatopsis > Amycolatopsis sp. NPDC043885. The sequence goes on along the minus strand of NZ_JBWKEA010000030.1, from coordinate 7,260 downwards.
GTCACAACCCGCGTACGGCAGGCCTTCCCGCTCGGCCAGCTCCCGCAGCGCGGGCAGGGTGATCCCGGCGGACGGCGTGAACTCGACGTACGGGCTTCCCGCCTTCAGCGCCGCGTAAGCCGACAGGGAACTCGACGGGAGCACTGCCCGCGCCGGGTCGGCGAGCGCCACTTCCAGCGCGGCGAGGTCGTCGTGTTCGGGCAGGTGGGGACACGGGGCCTCGGTGGAGGACACGTTGACCACGACGACCCGCGCGAGGTCGTGCCGGTCGGCGAAAGCTCGGATGTCCGCCGTGAGCCGGGCGGCCGCGTCGGCCTGGGCACCGGTGTGGGACGCCGGGTGGTAGCCGTCGCGGATCTCGGCGTCCACCTCGGCCAGCCCGGACCGGACCGCGGCGAACACCGCGTGCCCGAACACACCGGCGTGCGCCAGCTGCTCGGCCCGCTTCTCCAGCGGCGTATGCGCGATGTCGTGCCCGCCGAGGACCAGATCGTCCCAGCCCGGCAACGGAACCCCGGCGAACGCGGGCAGCTCGGTGACGCAGCCGCCACCGCCCGTCACCCCCGCGCGCAGCGCGAGGAGCCCCACCGCGGCCGTGGTGGCCACCGACCCCCTCGCCCCGATCAACCAGATGCCCGTACGCTCGTGAGCAGGCATTTCCTCCACCTTTCCCAGCCCGAGAACACCAACCTCCGATGGTCGGATGTTTCGGATCGAACCAAGTCGCAGTGATAGCCGTCATGCGACTTTCGGCTGGATCTACACAGCCGTTACCACTCCGCCTCGTCCTCGGTCTTCTCCATGTCCTCAGCTACTTCCCTTCGTGGTGACGCCGGGCACAGTGGTCCATCGCGCCTCGTCGGACGCGCTGCGCTCGACCGCGGCCAAGACCTGCTGAACCCTCAACCCGTCCTCGAAGGACGGTGCGGGATCCGTGCCGTCGCCGATCGCGGTGAGCAGATCGGCGACCTCGTTGGTGAAGGTGTGCTCGTAGCCGAGGAGATGCCCCGGCGGCCACCACACCCCGACGTACGGGTGCTCGGGTTCGGTGACCAGGATCCGGCGGAACCCCGCCTCCGTGGCGGGCTGGCCGCCGTCGAAGAAGGACAGTTCGTTCATCGACTCGAAGTCGAACGCGAGGCTCGCCTTCGACCCGTTGATCTCCAGCCGCATCGCGTTCTTGCGGCCCAGCGCGAACCGGGTCGCCTCGAAACTCGCCACCGCGCCGCCGGTGAACCGGCCGAGGAACAGCGCGGTGTCGTCGACCGTGACCTGTCCGGTGCCGCCGTCGCCGTCCGGCCGCTCCTTGACGAAGGTGTTGGTCAGCGCGGAAACCCCGGTGATCGTCTCGCCGGTGACGAACTGGGCGGCGTCGACGATGTGCGCGCCGAGGTCGCCCAGCGCGCCGGAACCCGCCTTGTCCTTGTGCAGCCGCCAAGTCATCGGCGCCCGCGCGTCGGACAGCCAATCCTGCAGGTAGACCGACCGCACGTGGCGGATCTCGCCGAGCGCCCCGCTCGCGACCAGCTTCCTGGCGTGCGCGAGCGCGGGCACCCGGCGGTAGTTGAACGCCACCATCGACCGGATGCCGCCGGCCCGCGCCTTCGCCGCGGCCTCGGCCATCGCTTCGGCCTCGGCGAGGGTGTTGGCCAGCGGCTTCTCGCACAGCACGTGCTTGCCCGCTTCGAGCGCGGCGATCGCGATCTCGGCGTGGCTGTCGCCCGGCGTGCAGATGTCGACCAGGTCGACGTCGTCACGGGCGATCAGCGCGCGCCAGTCCGTCTCGACGTCTTCCCAGCCGAACCGTTCCGCCGCGGCCTTCGTCCGCACCTCGTCACGGCCGCCGAGCACGGCGAGTCTCGGGATCAGCGGTGGGCTGAAGAACCGGTGCACACTGCGCCACGCGTGCGAATGCACCGCACCCATGAACGCGTGGCCGACCATGCCGATCCCGATCGTTTCCTTTGCCGTGCTCATGCCCCTCCTAGGCTGTGTCTTTCAAGCGCGCGTGTCGGGTACGCGGGTTTACGAGTCGAAGCCGACGTCCATGTACTTGTCGACGTTCTCCTTGGTGACCACCGCGGAGTACGTGGTGATCTCGGCGGGGATCTCGTGCTCGGCGAAGTCGCCGGCCCCCTTGCCCTGACCGAGAAGCCGCGCGAGCGAGATCGCCGAAGACGCCATCGACGGGCTGTAGAGCACGGTCGCCTTCAGCGGCTCGGCGTCGGACTTGATCAGGTTCATCGCGTTCTTCGAGCCCGCGCCGCCGACCATCAGGAAGTCCTTGCGGTTGGCGTTGTTGATCGCCGCGATGACGCCGACACCCTGGTCGTCGTCGTGGTTCCAGAGAGCGTCCAATTTGGACGCCGACTGGAGCAGGTTCGAGGTCTGCTGCTCGCCGGACTCCGGCGTGAACTGTGCCGAGACCCGCGGTCCCACCTGGAAACCCTGACGCGCCAAGGCGTCCTTGAAACCCTTGCTGCGTTCCTGGGTCAGCGGCAGTGAGTCGATACCCGCGACCTCGCCGATCACCGGGCTGGCGATGTTCTTCGCCTTCATCTGCTGGGCGATGTAGTTCCCGGCGTTGACGCCCATGCGGTAGTTGTCGCCGCCGATCCAGGTGCGGTACGCGAGCGGGGTGTCGAAGACGCGGTCCAGGTTGATCACCTGGATACCGGCGTCCATCGCCTGCTGGCCGACCGCGGTCAGCGCCTTGCCGTCGAACGGCAGGATCACCAGCACGTTGACCTTGGCGTTGATCAAGGTCTCCACCTGGGAGATCTGCTGGTTGACGTCGTTGGTGCCCTCGGTCGCGTTGAGCGTGACCTCACTGAACTTCTGCGCCTGCGCGCGGGCGTTCTTGGTGATGGCCGCCATCCAGCCGTGGTCCGCGGCCGGAGCTGAAAACCCGATTGTCACTGGACTTCCGGGCTGCGAGTTCGCCCCGGCGTTGGCCACGTTGGCCGCGTTGTTCTGCGCCGGCGCCTCGTTCGAGGTGCACGCGGTCAGCAGCGCACCCGCTCCGACGGCCGCGCCTCCCAGCAGGAAGCGGCGGCGATGCAGGGATTGTTCGGTCATGACGACTCTCCATCCACGGTGACGGCGGTGGTCCAGGTGGTCGTGAGTGGCGTTTCGGGTTCTCACCCGAAACGCCACTCACGACCCCGCTAAGTACTCGTCTTTGTCTTTTTCACGGAGCGGAACTGCAGTAGCGCGGCCAGGACGATGATCACGCCCTTGGCGATGTTCTGGATGTCGGTGTCCAGGTTGTTGAGCGTGAAGATGTTGGACAGCACGGTGAAGATCAGCACGCCGATCAGGGTGCCGATGAGCGAGCCGCGGCCACCGGTGAGCAGCGTGCCGCCGATGACGACCGCCGCGATGGCGTCGAGTTCGTAGAGCATGCCGTTGGTCGAGGCGCCCGCGGTGGTGCGGGCGACGACCATCAGCGCCGCGATACCGCAGCACAGCCCGGCGACGCCGTAGACGAGCGCGGTGTGCCGCTTGACGTTGATACCCGCCAGCCGCGAAGCCTCGGCGTTGCCGCCGACGGCGAAGGTGCGGCGGCCGAACGTGGTGCGGTTCAGCACCACCCAGCCGATCGCGAACACCAGCGCGAACATCCAGATCAGCACCGGGACGCCGAGCAGGTCACCGCGGAAGAAGTCGAGGAAACCCGCCTCCGACACCACCTGCGTGCGGCGGCCACTGATGCGTTCCGCGAGCCCGCGGGCCGAGACGTACATCGCCAGTGTCGCGATGAACGGCACGATCTTCCCGTAGGAGACCAGGATCCCGTTGATCAGCCCGCAGCCGAGGCCGACCAGGAGTCCACAAAGGATCATCACCCACGGGCCGTAGGACTGGGTGGCCAAGGTGGTCAGCCAGACACTGGAGAGCGCCACGATCGACCCGACCGAAAGGTCGATGCCGCCGGCGATGATCACGAACGTCATCCCGACGCTGACCACCCCGATGGCCGCGGCGAGCCGCAGGATCGTCGAGATGTTGCCGTCGGTGAAGAACTGGTCGGGCCTCGTGATCTGGCCGACTATGCACAGGATGACCAGTACCCCGGCCAGCCCGAGCAGCCGGGTGTCGAGCGAGAAGTTCCGCTTTTCTTTGGGTGGTACAGGTTCCACGGCGGGTTCCGTACGCACCGATTCGGCTTGGTCGGTCACGCCGCACTCCCCTCGAGAATCACGTCGAGCACATCCGCCTCTGTCAGCTCCGCAGACGGCTTTTCAGCCAGGACACGTCCTTCACGCAGCACCAGCACCCGGTCGGACAAGCCGAGTACTTCGGGGATCTCGCTGCTGACCAGCACGATCGCGACGCCGGTCGCGGCCAGTTCCTCGATCAGCCGGTACAGCTCCGCCCGCGCGCCGACGTCGACCCCGCGCGTCGGCTCGTCCAGCAGCAGGACCCGGCAGCCGCGGACCAGCCAGCGGGCGAGCACCGCCTTCTGCTGGTTGCCGCCGGACAGCGTGCGGATGATGCGGTGCGGATCGGCGGGCCGCAGATCGAGGCGCCGCAGGCTTTCCCCGGCGTCGTCAAGCTCCCTGCCCCGCTCGGTGAAACCGAACGTCGCGTATTTGCCCAGGCTCGCCAGGGTCACGTTGTGCACGACGGGCAAGTCCAGCAGCAGCCCCTGGCTCTTGCGTTCCTCCGGTGCCAGCCCGATCCCGGCCTTGACCGCCGCGGACACGCTGCCCGGCCGGACCGGCTCGCCGTCGACCGACACCGAACCCGCGTCCTGTTTGCGCGCGCCGAAGATCGTCTCCAGCAGTTCGCTGCGTCCCGAGCCGACGAGGCCCGCGATCCCGACGACCTCACCGGCGTGCACGGTGAAGGTCACGTTCTCGAATTCGCCGACGGTGGTCAGGTTCTCCACCTTGAGGACCTCGTTGTCCGGGTCCACGTGTTCCTGGTGGCGCGGGCCGAACACGGTTTCGACCTTGCGGCCCGCCATCAGCGCGACGAGGTCGGAGGTCGGCGTCTCCTTGGCGTCGAGGCCGGTGGAGACGGTCTTGCCGTCCTTGAGCACAGTGACGCGGTGCCCGATCCGGCGCAGTTCTTCGAGCCGGTGGGAGATGTAGATGATCGCGACACCCTCGGCGGTCAGCTCGCCGACGATACGGAACAGGTTGTCGACCTCTTCGCCGGCCAGCGCCGCGGTGGGCTCGTCCATCACCAGCAGCTTCGCGTCGTACGCGAGCGCCCGCGCCATCGAGACCAGCTGCTGACCCGCGGCGGACAACTTGCCGACCTCGGTCGACGGCGCGATCTCGGGGTGCCCGAGCCGCGCCATCAGTCTCGCGGCCTTGTTCCGGGACTCGCTGATCCGCGTGAACCCGAACGACGCGCGCTCGCGGCCGAGGAAGATGTTGTCCGCCACGGAAAGCCCGGGTACCAGGTCGAGTTCCTGGTACATGGTCGCGATGCCGATCTTCAGCGCGGCGACCGGCGAGGGCAGCGTGACCGGCTCGCCCTGCCAGAAGATCTCGCCGCCGTCGGGGCGATGCGCACCGGCGAGCGTTTTGATCAGCGTGGACTTGCCCGCGCCGTTCTGGCCGAGGAGACAGTGCACCTCACCGGGTTCGACGTCGAAGTCGACCCCGTCGAGCGCACGGACCCCGGGGAAGGTCTTCACGATCCCCCGGACGGATAGCAGCGTCATGCCGGAGCCTCCTCGGTCACGAAGGGAACTAGCGTCGGGTCGGCGAAAAGCCGTTCGGTGGCGAGATGCGCGGCGCCGCGCAGCGGGGCGGTGGTGCCCAGCGGCGACGGCTCGACGCGACAGGTGGGCTCATGCCCTAGCGGACGCGCGGACAGTTCGCGGCGCACCGGCTCGACCAGCCATTCGCCCAGTTCGGCGAAGTAGCCGCCGAGCACGACGACGTCCGGGTCGAGCACGTCGACCACAGTGGACACCGCGATGCCGAGCGCGACCCCGAGTTCCGAAACCGCGGCGACCGCGCGCTGGTCACCGCGCTGCACGCGGTGCTTGAGCAGCCCGACCCGGCCGTCGACACCCAGCGCGGGATCGTGCAGCGGGTCGCCGGGCGACGCCGCGCCGCGCAGGACGGCGTTGAGGCCGGCCTTGGTCTCCAGGCAGCCGACCCGGCCGCACTGGCACTGCTCGCCGGACGGGTCGACGGTGATATGCCCGACCTCGCCCGCGAAACCCCTGGCACCACGCAGGATCATGCCGCCGGACACGAGTCCGCCGCCGACGCCCGTGCCGCCGCTGAGGTAGAAGAGCTCCCGCACACCTTGGCCGACTCCGGCGACGGCCTCGCCGATCGCGCCGAGGTTGGCCTCGTTGTCGACCGCGATGGCGTCGGCGGGAAGACCGAGCCGGGCGGCGAGGAGATCGGCGATCTCGGCGTCGCGCCAGCGCAGGGTCGGCGCGAACCGCAGCACGGCGGCGGCCGAATCGACCAGCCCCGGCACCGAGACGGTGACCCCGACCGGCTGATCGTCGAGCAGCATGTTCCGGGCGAGGAAGGCGAGTTCGTCCATGCTCCGGTGCAGCCCGAGCGCGGCGACGTCGGCGGTCTCGATGCGTTCGGCGACGACGCGGCCGTCGAGGTTCGTGACGACGGCGGCGAAACGATCGGCCTCGACGCTGAGCGCGAGCCCGCAGGCGCTGGCGCCGTTCAGCTCGACGAGCTGGCTGGGCCTGCCGTTGCCGCCCCCCTGGAGTCCGGCGGAGCGGACGAGACCGCGTTCGGACAGCTCGGTGATCAACCCGGAGACGGCCGCCTTGGTGAGCCCGCAGCGCGCCGCGAGCTGGGTACGCGAAAGCGGCCCCGCACGCAACGCCCGCAGAAGCACGGCGAGGTTCGAGGTACGTGGGCTGACCGGGTCGAGCTGCCCGGATTCAGTCGCGGCCACACTGCCCTCACTTACGAATCGGCCGTAACAAACTTTGTTACTTAGCCAGCGAAAGTAGGGTGGTCCGTGTCACTCGTCAAGGTGACAACAGGACAGAAATGCCCGCCGTCACCCGAATAGCCGTCCAGAACCGCGCAGACTTTCGCATAGTTTGAGCGAAAGTCTGTACGATCTTGACGTTACTAATCGGAATCAGGTGAGTGCTCAACGTGCCGTGAGGCATGGGTCAGGTGGGTCGTGAGTGGCGATTCGGGTTCTAACCCGATGTCTGAGTTCAGGACATGTCGGACAGTTGATGTTTCAGGACCTCACGGACACTGACCGGCCTGTCGGCGTGGTGACCAGGGCTTGTGTGGTGAT
>NZ_JBWKEA010000029.1:0-66367 GCF_056435685.1 Amycolatopsis sp. NPDC043885 | reverse complement strand
GGTGGGGACGAACTGTGGCCGCCGCAGCGGCCGGTGCGGCGCTACTGCTGGTCTCGGCGTGCTCGTCGTTGACCTGGGACCAGAAAGTCGAGGAACTGCGCAAGATCGGCGAGCGTGGCGCTGACGCGCACTACATTCTGCTGACCCAGAACAAGCAGCCCACGAACGACGAATGCACCGCCAACTACCGGGTGCTCGGCGACGGGACACCCGCCGATTCGGCGGGGAACATCACCAATGAATGGCGCGCCCTGCACCAGTCGTACTTCGTCGACAGCTGCGTGTCGGGCAAGCCGCGGGTCCCGAACACGCGCCCCTCCGACACCCCCACGTCGTCGGCACCAGCCAGCGCGTCTCCGAGCGCCAAGCCGTGACCAGCCAGCAGTCGACGCGTCAGGCGAACACCACCGTGCCGCGTCATCTGTTGATTGCCGCGATCGTGGTGGTGGCGGTCACGGCCGTCTCCTGCGTCATCTACGCCGCGCGTGGGTTCATCCTCATGCCGATGTGGCCGCCGATCGCTTACCCCGCCGCGGCGGTGGTTCACCTCATGGCGCTCGCGTTCCTGCTCTCCGCAGCTGCAGGTGACCGGGCCAGGACACGCCATGCTCGCCCGCTGCTGCTCTTCTACAGCGCGATCATGGCCTGCGTCGTCGCCAAAGGCTTCACCGATCTGCATCCGGACAGCCCCGTGTCCGGCGTGATCCTCATCTGCGCGATCGCCCTCGGAGGGCCGCTGTTCGCCGCGATGGTCATCCCCCGCGTCCCGGCATCCACGCCGGCGACCGACCGTGTGACGGAGGAGTCTTCATGAACGGAACGGCGCGGACCCCGTGGGATCCGGCCGTGCATGCCGCACCGGGCGCCCGATTCGTGACCCCCGGGCAGTTCCTGCTCGGCGTGCAGGCCACGGTGCGGCTGAGCATGGTGAAGTCCGTCGTCGTCGACGCGCTCGCCGCCGCGGCCGACGTCGACGGCGTGCTGCTGGACTTCAAGCTGCCGAACTTCTACCGCGTCCACGTCGCGAACGTGCTCAACCGCGACCTGCCGGACGACGAGAAGAACACCCTCGTCTTCGACTCCTTCACCGCGTGCGCCCTGATGGATTGCTTCAACGCGTTGATGCGCCAGGACCGTCTGCTGGGGCACCGCGGGAACGGCGGCAGCGTCGACTACCGCCTCACCCTGCCCGATTCCACGCCGGGGCTTTTCCGAGCCGAGCAGGGACAAGGCGGTTCGACCCGAGTCCTCTCATGACGAGGATCCGCTAGTCGTCGGGGTTGCCGTGGACGTGGCTGATCCAGGCAATGAACATCCGGGCGTCGCCCCCTGCGCCACAACCGAAGCAATGGAAAGTGCCGTAGGCCGGGCGGACTCTGAACGCCCGTGACCCGCAAAACGGGCACGCTCCCTGCAGCTGGGTGTCCCCGAGCGGACTGAGCTTCACATGCGGCGAGACGACCTCGACGATGCCGTGCGGGCCCGGCGGCTCCTTCGCGGAGATCGCGGTGCTGGCCATGGGCTCGGACTGTACTGGCGGACGCCGCCACCGCCCGCGGCACGAGACTCGGAGCGGCCGGGTTCGCCACCTGATCGGGTGGTTCCAGGGTCAAGCCCAATGCATCCATTTTTCGCGTGGACAAAGCGCAGGTCAGTGCGGTTCTGTGCCGCTCGGCGTCATCGAGGACGCCCGAGCATGAGAGGCAATCGAGAACCACATGAGCTGGCGAGAACACTGCGGCCCCTACATCGGGGTGGCGGAGCTGACAGACAGTCGCGGCTGGACACCGGCGATGATCAAACAGTTCCTCGGCGAGCCGGACCAGACCAAACCGAATCCCGGCGGCCGCAACGCGCCGCGGGTCAAGCTGTGGCTGTCCACCCGTGTCAACGACATCGAGGCCACCGAGGAGTTCCAGGAGCGCTGGTGGAAAGCCTCCGAACGCCGCCAGGCCCAGCAGCGCCCGAAACCTCAGCACGCCGGAGACGCCGAGCCGGGAGCGAACCGCTGATGCCGGGATCGACCACGCTGCTGCAGGAGCAGTACGCCGAAGTGCTGCTGCGGTTCCGCCGGCGCGCTCTCCCCCTGACCGCCGCGATCGGCGAGCTCACCCGCCTCGCCCGCCGCCCCCATGTCCTGGACGACGACGAACTGCAGAGCCTGCTGTCCCGGATCGACCACGCCCATCGCGACAGAACCCTCCGGGCCCACACCGCGGGACCGTGGGCCGGGGCGCCGACCGGGCGGGCGATCGCGGAACGGTTCGGGGTCGGCAAGGTGAAGCTGCGCGACGTCCGGGACGCCTACTACACGCTGTACCTCGGGCTCCCGCCGTTCGACGCCGACGAACCCCACCCCGCAGCCTCACCGACGGAATGAGACGGGTCGTCGTGCTGAAGACGAGGGCGAGAGCGGTTTCGGCGCAGCGTGCGGGCAAGGCCAGCGAGCAGTCAGTCCAGGGCGGGGATGAGGGCGAGGTCTTCGCCGGCGGTGATGAGGTCGGCGACGATGGTGGCGGCGGAGCCGAGCAGGGCGCGGGCGTGTTCGAGGTAGGCCTCGGTGACAGCGACGGAGGAATGGCCGAGGTCGAGGCTGATCTGGCGGATGGGGACGCCGTTGGCTTCGGCGGTGACGGCGTAGAAGTGCCGGGTGCTGTGAGGGTGGATGGTGTCGGCGATCGGGCGTAGCTGTGCGGCGTGCCCGCGCAGGGTGCTGGACGTCGCGCCGGCCGCGGCCCGGACGAGGTATCGGCACAGGTAGCGGAGCATGTCGGTGACCTGCTGGGCGCCGAGACGGGTGCCGGTGGCGGTGGTGAACAGCGGCTGCTCGGCGGGTTTCGCCGAGACCTGGCCGGGCAGCGCCGGCGCCTGGGCGATGGTGGTGGTGTCGCGCTCGGCGAGGTAGTCCTCGAGGAGTTCGACGGCCATGCGGGGCAACTTCACCCACCGTCGTTTGCGGCCCTTGCCGTCGATCCACAGCGCCGGGGTGCCGTCCGGTCCGGCGCTGTGCAGGTCGCCGCGGTTGAGGGCGCAGAGTTCCTCCGCACGGATCCCGGTGGTGGTGAGCACGGCGACCGCGGCGCGGTAGCGGCGGCGGGCGGGGCCGGGGTAGCGCTCGGCGCTGATCCGTAGCGCCCGGACCTGCCCCATCGTCACCGGCACGGTCGGGGTCGCCGGGGCGGGCTTGAGCACGCCGAGGGTGCGGCGTTCCTCCTGCGGCAGCGCGGCGGGCACCTCGAAGCTGGTTTTGCCCTGGTAGCGCATTTCCCGGTACCAGGCCGACACCGCGCCCAGCCGCGCTTTCTGCGTGGTCTTCGCGACCTTCGCCTCGTCCTGGATCGTGAGCCAGGCCCGCAGCCGCTCGCGGGTCATGTCGGTGTGCGGGTCCAGGCCCATCACCACACACCACGGGAAGAACGCCGTCGGGCTCGGGACCTCGACCACGTTGCGGTGCGTCGGCTCGCCGCGCCACAGCCGCTGATCGGCGCGCGGGATCCCCAGGGCGTTGGCGTGCGCCTTCTTCGTGTTCGCCGACCCGTAGGCGGTGTGCAGCCACAACGCGGCCGCGTCGATCGTGGGCCGCGCCCAGGCCGGGGCGGCGTCCTCGGCGATCAGCAACTCGCCCGCGGCCGCGAGCTCCGCCCGCCGATCCGGATCCAGCAGCTCGTCGTCCTCCGGCCCGCCGGCGACCGGGGCGGCGGCCAGGTCGGCATGATGTCGTTCGAGCTGGGTGGCGATCGCGTCCAGCGACAGCGCGAGCGGATCCGGGTGCGGGACCTGCAGCGCGGCGTCGACGGCCGCGCGCAACGCGGCCGCGGCGTCTCGGACCAGGCCGTCCTGGGCGGCGAGCCGGGCCCGGGAGATCTGCCGGGATCCGGCCTCGGTGGCGTGATCGGCGCGCGGCACGGTCGCGATCGCCTCGTCGGCGAGCTCGTGTAGCCGGGCGGCGAGCGCCTCGGCCTCGTCCCAGCGGGCCTCGCGCGGCCAGCGATCCAGGGCGGAGTTGTTGAGCGCGGCCTGGACCAGCAGCGGCCGCAGCTGCCGGGTGAGCTCGACGACGAGGTCCACCGGCTGCAGCCGTCCGGTCGCCAACGGTTCGGTGGCCACGGTCGGGTCCGTGTCGAGCGCGGCCGCGAGCTCCCGGCAGGCCCGCGCCGCGCCGGTGAGCAACTCCCCCGCCCGCACCTGGCTGGGCTCGTCACCGGCGAACCGGGCGAGCGCGTCGTCGCAGGCGCGGGCGGCCTGCAGCAAGTCCTCGCGGACGGGGATGGTCGTCATGGTCCAGCTTTCGTCGCGGTGGTCGAGGGTTTCCGGGCCGTTATTGCCAGCCGTCGCGCAGTCCCTGGAACTTGCGGCGCGCGCTGATCGCCTGCTTGAGCACCCGGTTCCGGAGTTCGGTGGTATTCAGCCGGTCCAGGCGAGTGAGCTGGAGTTCGGTCGCGACGGCGAGGAGGCCGTCGTGGTCCAGCCCCAGCGTGCCGAGGTAGGCGGCACCGTCGTCTTCGGTGTCGAGCGTGCGCAGATGCGCGGCGATGTCCTTCGGTGTGTCGGCCATGGCTGTTCTCTCCCTGCTGGACAAGGGTTTTCGGGTCAGGGAACGAGCTTGGTGCCGCACGGGCACCACATCGGGCTGAGCAGGCCGGGGCCGCCGTTGTAGTCCGCCCAGGTCTGGCAGGTGTGGCAGAAGAACCGGTTGAGCTCGCGGTCCCAGATGGACAGTGACGTCGGGAAGTACCGGTCTCGGATGTTCGTCCCCGGGATGCGGGCTCCGCCGAACACCTCGCGCTCGATGCGGTCCAGTGCGGCCAGCGCGATCCGGGTCTCGTGCCCGTCGCGCCGGCCGTAGGCGCTGCGCAGACGCTCGACGACCTCGGTCCGGTTGAGGTCCGGGACCGCCCAGCCGCGGCGGGCGTCGCCGATCAGGTCCTCCAGCCACCTCCCGACCCCGGTGGCGGCCTCGCCGTCCAGGCCAAGACCCGTCAAGGCGACGGCGATAGGTCCGGAGAGTGAGGTCGGGGCGGTCACGTGGTCACCTGGCCCGCCGCGGCGGTGATCTCGGCGAGCCGGGCGCGCTGCGTCGAGACCAGGTGCTCCAGCTGCTCTCGGGCGCCATCCTTGAGGTCGATGTAGCGGCCGTCGCCGTAGAGGTCCTCGGCGCGGCCGATGCGCCAGTCCTTCACCTCGGCGAGGCCCAGCTCGGCACCGATCTGATCGCGCAGCACCCTCAGGTCGAACTCGTCGGCGACCAGGTCAGCGCCGAGAGTGGCCAGGCGCCGGGCGTGCACGTACTCCCAGTCCGACACCGGTTTCTTCGCCGCGTCGTGGGCGTCGAGCAGCTGCTTGACCGCGACCTGCCAGCCGTGCGGCGGGTGATCGAGATCCGACCAGGCCTGCTCGATCCGGGCGAACGCGGCCGCCACCTCGGGCCAGGCCCCGGCAGCAGACCGCAGCGCCGACTCGGCCTTCAGCCGGTACGCCGCCGCGGTCCACAGTTTGAGGGCCTCCTCGTACTCGGCATGGATGAGCCGCAGCTGCTCGATCTCCTGCTCGGTGCATCGGACGTGGTCCGGGACCGGCGAGACGGGTTTCGGCTCCCGCCCGGTGAACGCGGCGAACTCAAACCGCACCTGATCGACCGGACGGCCCTCGACGAAGGTCCGGGTGGCCTTGAGGAATTTCTCGTGGTGTGGCATCGGGGAATCGTCGCCGGCCTCGGCCACCACGACCGTCTTCGGGCGGCGGGCCTCCTGCCTCGCTTCGAGCCGGGCGAGCTTCTCGGCCCATAGTTGTTTCTCCTCGGCTCGCTGCCTGGCCTGTTCGGCGGCCTCGGCTTTGATCTTCTCGACCAGGGCGTCGATTTCGGCCGGTTGCCCGTCGTGCCAGGCGTCGTCCAGGAGATAGGTGCCCTCGTAGGCCGGCTTGTGCGAGCTGCGGATGGGGTGACTCAGCTTGACGGTCAGCTCAGGCACGTGCCGCTGCCAGGCGGCCTGGACCCGGGCCGCCTCGTCCGGATCGTCGAAACTGCGGGTCGCGACCAACCGGCCGAAGCCGTCCTGCGCACGCGGGGCGTCGATGACGTCGACCGACGCGTACGGGCCGTAGGGCATCGCGTCCGGATCGTCGGACCAGCCGCCGGGCTGAGGCTGGGCGGGTGTGACGGATCGGGTGGCTCGGCGCCAGGGCCAGAACTTGACCATCGGTTTCAGTCCTCCAGGGTGATGCCGGACGCGGCCGCCAGGTCGTCGGCGAGCAGCTTCGGGCGCGGTTCGTTGTCGGTGAGGTGATCGCCGAGGATGTCGGCCACGGTCTGGTACGCGAAGTCGCTTTCGTCCCACGAGGCGGCCAGCTCCCGGGCGGCGGCGTCGGCCCGGTCGGGAGCGATGCTGGCGTCGGTCTGCAGCCAGCCGCTGATCGCGGCGGCGTCGCTCCCGGCGAGACTGGACATCAGGTTTCCTCCTTCGCTCGCATCAGACGATCGTGACGAGGGTGCCGACCTCGTAGCGGACGTCGCGAGCGAGATCAGTGGTCACGAACACCGCGTCCTTCTCGCGTTCGTGGTCGATGCTGTGGACACGGTCCCCGCGGCCGTCAGCTTGCGCGATCTGTTCGCCGGACACGACATCTTCGATCCTGCGCTGGGCGGTCATGGTCTTCCCTTCCGGTCGGTGCGCGCCGGCTGTCCGGCGCCGTGTGGTGGTGTCCTGCTCCCGCGTCTGGGGCCGGGGCGCGGGAACAGGCGAGAGCATCAGTAGCTAGCCGAGGTCGTATCCGGCCACTTCCAGGAGATCCAGCACGGCAGGAAAGCCGCCCTCGTCCTTGGCCTCGTTCAGTGCGTCGATGGTCTGCTGTTCCGCCTCGGTGTAGTTGCTGTCGTCGGCCATTTCCAGCTCCTCAGATGTCCTCGGAATCACTACCGATAACCCAAGATATCGGTAGCGATGCCTCTTGCCTGCCGCCGAACGGGTGTTGTCAGCTTTACGCTGACGAGACGTCAGCCTTAGGCTGACGACATGAGGACGGACGAGAACGCGATCATCCCGGCCACCGCGGACCGGGCGCCGGAGGCTGTCGAGCACACGATGGACGAGGAACCGGTCGGCGCGGACGCGGCGCGGCTGCTCTACGCCGACGACGCGCGCCGGCTGTCCGACTTCGCCCGCAGGCTCGTCGCCACCGAGCGCGACCACGCCCCTGGCGACTACATCCACGAGGCGCTACTGGTCCTGCGATACGCCGAGCGCCTGGCCGAGCTCGCCGTCGTCGTCGAACGCTCCCGCGGCGCCACCTGGGACGAGATCGGCGCGGCCGCCGGCGGCATCACCAAGCAGTCGGCCCAGCGACGCTGGGCCGACACGGCTGAGACCATCGACGCGCTCGCCGACGGGATCGGCGCGGACGCCCTCCGCAGCCGGAAAGCCGCCACGAGCCGGAAGCTCGCCGAAAACCTCGACGCCTGGTACCTGCGGCACCTCGAACCCGGCGATGTCGCCGACGACACCGATCGGCCCGTCAGCGGCTACCTGGACGACCACCCCGCGCCGCCTGGCCCCGCGCGGCGAGCTCCGGCGGAGATCATCCGGTCGACGAACTTGCTCGAAGCCCCATAGCCTGAGCGCCTTGACCACAGATTATGCGGGGAGAGCCGGTTGGTGGACTGGGGAGACGTCCCGGGATGGGTCAGCGCGATCGGTGCCATCGTGAGCCCGGTGGCCATTGTCAGCGCGGTCGCTGCCGTGATCTCAGCGATCCACGCAGGCAGCAGCGCCAAGGCATCCGCAGCCCAGGCGGCAACCGCCCAGCAAGCTCTGGAAGAGGCACGAAAACAGTCCAAGGCGGCGACAAGATCCGCCAAAGCGGCCGAGGAGCAGGTTGTCGAAGCCGGCAAGCAAGTGGCGCTCATGGGTCAGCAGAACGAGATCACCGCACAACAGCTCGACATCGCAATCAAGCAACTGGACAGCGAGGAAGACCGGCATAAGGCCCAGGAGAAGATCACGAACGTCGGCAACGTTCATGGCGCGCTGCTGGCGGCCAAGCAGGTTCACGACGAGTTGCTCGAACAGTACGAGTACGCCATGGAACGCAATAGTCGCGACCTCCCTGGCCCGTACGGATTCGATTTTCCGATGCCGCTCCCCGCAGGAAAGGGTGAGACGCGGTGGGATGACGCGCTGAACATACTTCGCGTGCAGCAACCCCCGGATCCGAACCTGCGCAAGGTGCTCAACGACTACAACGAGCGCGTGAAAACCCTCAGTGCACAGACCGATGAAGCCCTCGACCTCGCCGAAGATCGTCGACTGGGCAAGACGGGCCTGGCGAATCTGGCCAAAGCCTACGCGGAGGTTGTCTCTAGCTACGAGGAGCTGCGCACTGCATGCGATGCCTTCTTCACGGCTCAGGGCAGCAACCCTCACCGACTCGCCGACTAAGCAGCGCTATCGCCAGGCGGTGCCTGCGGCGGCATGGTTACTTCAGTCGAGTCGTGACTTGTAGCGTTTCAACGCGGACAGGACGGCATCCTGGTCGCCGCCGAGCAGGCCCTCGATGTCGTAGGCGAGCTCGGCCTCGATCCACTCCGAACGAGCCTTAAACCCACGGTTAGTGATGGCGGAAGCGCGGTCGAAGATCAGCCATTTGTGCCCGGCGTCGTCCTCGTCATCGCGCAGCCGGGCACGGCTGGCGGCGTCGAGCGGGACGCCCTCCACCGTGTACTTCAAGTCGAGGCAGATCCGGAGCACCGTCGCGAAGTGGCCGGGCAAGGTCAGCAGGATCGCTTTCATGGCACCGTTGTTGCGGTCCACCGCACTGGGCCCCTCCCCGACCAACGGCTGCACCAGCAGCCTGGGGGCGGAGAACGAGGTGTACATGGTCAGCAGCTGCGCCAGCTGCTCGGCTTGCCGAGCCCGGACGGCGGCGTGCAGGTCTTGTTCGCGCTGGCGATCGCTCCGGCGTGCGTTCCAGACGGCGATGCCCAACGCAACAATCGAGGCGAGAGCGGTGGCGATGGGGCCGAGGATGCTGGTCATGGCAAACCGTAGCCGCCGTTGACCCTGGGTTCTGCTCGTCGCCTTCTCGATGGCGGGCGGCACAGACGGCGGGGATGGGCGCGGGGCGTTCACCGATGTGTGCCCACGGGTGTCCACGGGCTCTTTGTGGACGGCTCTGCAACACTGCTGACCTGCATGAGTTCGGAAACCGGGTGTCTGATGTCCACGCGTGGACCCGAGCCAGTTCCCGGGGAGTCATTCTTGGTCTCGCAAGCAGAGGGCATCCGTCGTCCCGGATTGGAGGCATCATGATCGCCGCTGTCGTCCCGCGGGGCCTCGTGGCATGCCGCCGTCCGCGCTGTCCGGTGCCCGTGTTGTGTCTTCTCCGCCCGTGAGTGCGGGTGGTGAGGGTCCTGAAGCCCTTCTGCGTGGTTGCGGTGGAGCACAGGAACTTGCGGTCTAGCTGGAACTAGCCCGCGCACTCAGGCGAGGCCTCGAGCGTAGATTTCGCTCGGGGCCTTCGTCGTGTCTACGGGACTCCGCTGGGCGCGCGGTAGACACCGGTTGTGTTGCTGGGTCTTCTCATGTGCGTGCACGTGCGGGACGCTTTTCTCGTTCCGGTCCCACCCCGGGATGTCGCCGACAGGGCCGTGGTTCCAGCCACAGACAGCCCGACCGGTGAGTGCTCGTAAATCCGCAACCACGGAACGCACCACCCTCGCCCGCCCCCTCTTCACAGTCTTCCGGGGCGGGCAGGCGCGTTCTTCGCAGAAGGGCACAACAGCATGATGTTGAAAGCGGTGAGCCCGCCCTCCGGGAGCGGCGCCGTCCCTGCCGCGGTCAGACTGACCTGGCCGGAGGCCTTCGTGATCACGCTGGCCGTCGGCCTCACCATCTACCTCAACGTGCGCGACACCCCGATCGTCGCAGCCGCGGGCATCGCCGCGGGCGTGATGGTCGTGTTCGTCGCCGTTATCGCGATCCCGCGCGGTATCGGCGAGATCGGGAAGAACCTGCGGTTCCTGCGCTCGGCCGCTGACGAACTCGCCCGCCTGCACCACGAGCAGGAGGGCCGGCGATGACCATGACCATCCCCGCCGATCAGCAACTCGTCTTCGAAGCAGCCGACGCCACCGAGTTCCGCGCCCTGCTGGGCCGGATCCTCGGCAACTCGCCGCTGAGCTGCGGCCAGATCTCCATCAAGACTGGTATGCCGCGCTCCACCGCCTACAGCCTGCCTGACACCAAACGCCCCGGCCTCCCGAGCAACCCTGACCAGGTCCTCGCCTTCGTCAAGGCCTGCGGCCTGACCCCCACCCAGGTCGATCTGGTGATGGACCTGTGGAAGAAGCTGCACCGGGAAACCGAGAACGTCCGCATCAGCAGCGGCGAGAGCAAAGACAAGATGGAGGTGCCCCCGCCGACCACGATGGACTGGGCCACGCCCGAGACGATCCGCGAACTCCTGTCTCACGAAGCCGACTCCAAGCTCATTCTCGACACCAGTGTGTTCGCTTGGGGACACCGACGTAACAACTGCGATGCCGTGCCCGGCGGCCGGCAGTTGTTCCGCCAGGGCACCAGCTGGACCGAGTTGCTGCACTACATCCTGGGCGACGAGCGCCGGACCCGGCACGCGGTCACGCTGCTGATCCCGATCACGCTGCTGCTGCTCGGTGTCGTGTGCGCGCTGGTGTTCCTGGCCGTCAAGACGCCCACCGCCACCCCGCTGGTCGTGGCAGGGCTGCTCTCGCCGCTCCTTCTCGCCCTCCGCAAGAGCGTCCGGAAGCCAAAGAAGAAGGTCGACGACTAGACCTGGTGGCTGTGGAGAGGCCCGGCAGCCGGTGCGCTGCCGGGCCTCTCCACGTAAACGAACGGGTTCCCGAACATCGCGATCTGGCCCAACTTTCCCGCCTTCCTGCTCGATGTTCGTGTTCGGTCAACAATCGTTTTTCGAACACCACGGTGCCTGGCTCTGAAATCAGACGGCGATGAAAAGCTGCGGAAGCTGAGCTAGGGATTCACGTGTGGCAGCGTGTCGATCTCGGCGCTGTTTCTCCTGCTCAACTGCGGCGATATATCGCGTGTACAGCTCGTCGGTGGTCGCGCCGAAGGCCTTGATCTCGTCGATGAAGACGGCCATCGCTGAGGTGTACTCCTGCTCCGCCTTCTTGATCTGCTCGGCGAACCAGCCTGTCGCCGGGCCGCTAAGGCGGCTAGTACCCGGTACCTGAGCAAGGGCGGCGCGAGCGGATCTTCGCTTCGCGCCGCCCCTTTTTGCCCTGCGGCTACCGGTAGTGGCTGACGTACCTCGTCATCTCGTGGGCGATCCGGTGTGGCTCCCAGTCCGCTCCGCTGATCAGAGTTCCGCTGGTGTGCTCCTCGCCGGGGAGGTCCTCGTTCTGCACGATGGTTTTCCAGTCGTCGTCTGCTCGCCAGTGCATGCCCAGCAGGCGGGTGGCCGGGTCGATCAGCCGCAGGGTGAGGACCAGGACGTCGCCGTCCTGCTCGGCCAGAACCCGGGCTCCGTCGCCGGGCGCGAGCCCGGCCAGCCGCTCGTACGCCGCGCGGATCTGGTGCCCGCGGTGTTCCAGCATCGCCAGCGTCGTCGGCATCTCGTACTCGTGGTGGTCGTGGCAGACCCGGCACTCATGCGTGCCGTCGTGCTTCGACCCGGTCGGCGCGGGCCGGCTCGCCAGCCACGACGAGACGACGCCGCGGCCGGTCCGGACCTGCAGTGTGCCGTCGGTGCTGAAGGCTTCCCCGGCGATGTGGATGTTGCCGTAGATCCATTCGCCGTCGTCGGCCCTCTCGGGCACGGGCTCGACGACGGTGGCCTCGGCGCGGGACCAGGCCCGCCAGCAGCCGGTGACCGGGTCCTGGATGAACACGTCCTCGGCATCGGGATCGCGGGGTTCGCGCAGTGGGTGATGACGGACCGGCTCCGGAACAGGCGCCGGGCGTGCGACCGGTGTCCAGCCGGGATAGGTGGTGTAGCAGGTCAGGGCGCGCTCCAGCGCGGGCGAGACGTCCCACCAGTCGTCCGGCGCGACCGCCTCAGGGTCGTAGTCGGCCGGCGGGCGCCAGTCCGGCCGCTCGCCGGGGACGGGGTGGCCGATGGCCTCGCAGAACGCGGCGGCGACCTCGTAGGGCTCGGCGAGGTGCCCAACCGGCAGGTCGATGACGTAGTCGGCGGTCTCACCGTGCTGGAACGACAAGTAGTACCAGCCCTGGTCCTCGCGCCACGCCAGCTGTGTCGAGTCGTAGCCGGGCAGCGCCTCGTCGAGGTCGATCGCGCCGTCGCGGGGTTCGTTGCCGCCCGCGAAGGCCTCCTTCACGCCGATCCCGGCCCGGACGAGCTCATGTCCGACCGCGGCCATGTACGGCTCGCAGGCCTCATGCCAGGTCACCCCAGCCGCGGCGAGGATCTCCTCAACCTCGTCGTTCCGCTGCCCGACCTCGCTGCGCTCCAGCTCGACGACGACCGGCTCCAGGGTCACGTCGTCCGGCCACTCCGCACCGGGAGCGCGGCGCCAGCCGTGAACGTCGGCGAGCTCGTCGACCCGGATCCCGGGCTCGGCGCCGTAGACCCACTCGGCGAACGGCTTCGCGGTGCGCGGGTCGTCGACGACGATCTCCCACCGGCGCGGCGAGTCCATCCCGTCGGGATTCGCGGTCACGGTGACCTGGGCGCGCACCCGGTCCGCGCCGGGACGCTCGGCGCCGGCGCTGACCGCGCGCAGCGCTTCGGTGTATTTGACGCCGTGCTCGGCGGCGTAGGCGCGGGCGGCGCGCTTGAGTTCGTTGCTGGGCATGGTGATCGCTCGTTTCCTGCGGCGGTTGATCCCACGCATCTCGCCGCGGACGTCGATCGGCCACGGATTCTGAGCTGCGGCACGGGTAGCGGGGCTACTTGTCCTCGGTCACCAGGTCCCGGCGTGGGCGGGGATCGGCTCGGAGAGAGGCCAGCGTGCGGTGGCCCCGTGGATCTCTGAGTCACTGTAGCGGCACGCACCGACAGTTCCGCGACCCGCTAAACGGGTGATTGTCAGGATGGTCCTGCTATTTCCTTCAATGCAGGGCTAGCCTGACAATCATGAGTGAGGATGGAGAGCGGCTTCCGCCGTTGACGGAGGCGACGCGGGCTCGGCTGGTGCTCTCGGCCGAGGCGGCCGAGATGGCCGACTACCTGCGCGGGTTTGTGACGATCGGCGAGCATGAGCTGCGGGAGGATGGGTCCGCACCGTCGGCGGGGTCTGTGGTCGGCGAGGCGAACCGATTGCCAGGGATGGCGCGGCGGGTCCTGGAGGCCGCTGTCGTGTACGCGCGGCTGGGCAAGGTCACCTGGGAAGAGATCGGTGGCGCGCTGGACGTGACGCGCCAGTCCGCGCAGGAGCGGTTCGACGAGGTCGTCGACGAGTTCCAGGAGGCGCTGTTGTCCCCGGAGTATCCGGACTACACCGGCAAGTTCGGCGAGCTGCGGTGGCGGCTGCACCCGGCCGCGCGTGAACCCGAGGCCACGGCGCGGGATCTGGACGAGTGGGTTAGCCGGCACCGCGATCCGGACGACGCCGTCGATGAGCCCGAGGTGGCGCCGGTGTCGGGCGGGCTGACGCGGATGGATCCCTACGTCGAGCAGCGCTGGCACAGCGCCCGCGCCCACCAGCAGTGGAAAGACGCCGCCGCCCGCGACGTGGCGGCCTTGCCGCCGGCCGAGGATCGCCTCGAGGTCGCCGAGGCGATCCTCGGCGCCTGGGAACGTATCGCCGCCAGCCAGACCCGGGTCAGCGCACCCACCCGCGACGGCCTGGCCCACGCCCGTCGCTCGGTCGCCGAGCTCCGCGCCCAGCTCAACACCACCCCGACCACCACCAGGAGCAGCCGATGAGCGGCACCGATTCGACGTCGTGGCCCGGACCGGTCGACGGCGCCCCGTACACGGAACAGTCCCTGACCGCGCTGCGCCTCGCGCGGGCAGCGGTCGAGGCCGCCGACGCCGCCGCCGGACTGATCCCCACCGGACCACCCGGCCGGAACCACTTCCCCGGCCTCGGCCTGTCCGACGCCCTGACCGTCGTGGGCCGGGCGCGGGACGTGCTGGACGCGGCGGTCCTGACCGAGCGGGTCCACGGCACCGGCTGGGACGTCATCGCCGAGACGATCACCGCCGACACCGGCGAGCAGGTCACCGCCGAGGACGCCGAGAAACGATGGGGCCACCTCGAAACCGAGTGGGAATCCCAGCAGCGGCTGGCGTCCTTCCCCGGCCGGACCAGCATCACCGGGATCCCAGACGAGCTGCTCGACCCGGACTACTGGATCCAGCACGTCGACGCCTGGCTCACCCGCCGCCGTGAGGATCCGGACGCGCCCGGCCCGGGGCAGGTGTCGGATCGGATGCGGCGGATGGAGGCCTTCGCCGAGCTCGCCCACCAGTCCCGGCTGCGAGACCAACTGCGCGCTGGGAACCTCGCACCGACACCGGCGCTGCTCGCTCCGATCTACGAGCGCGAAGCCGAACTCGCCGACGCGATGGCCGCCGCCGGCCACGACAGCTACCGCGACCTCGCGGCGAAGGCACGCACCCGCGCCGCCGAAGCCCGCGCCCGCGCGACCAGGAAGGACCGCGACGATGCCTGAACTGCGTGAGGATGAGACGGTGCGGATCCTGATCCCGAACCACCCCGATCTGGGCAAACACCCCTGGCG
Organism: Amycolatopsis sp. NPDC043885; assembly: GCF_056435685.1. Classification (NCBI taxonomy): domain Bacteria; kingdom Bacillati; phylum Actinomycetota; class Actinomycetes; order Pseudonocardiales; family Pseudonocardiaceae; genus Amycolatopsis; species Amycolatopsis sp. NPDC043885. The sequence goes on along the minus strand of NZ_JBWKEA010000029.1, from coordinate 51,668 downwards.
TGCGTTGGATTTCGCCCACCACCTGCGGCACGCGACCGACCCGGACACCTACTTGCCCGGCGAGGATCCGTGGCGGCTGCCCACCGCGCTGACCGACCCCGCCGTCGCCGACGCGCTGGAAGCGATCCTGCAGCCCTCCTGGATCCGCCGGATCGACGACGACACCGCCTACGACGACCCGGACAGCCCGCTGATCACCTTCTCCACCGCGACCACCGCCGACGCCCTCACAGCCGGCGGCGTCAGCCGCATGGGGGTCTTCGTCGCGACCGCCACCCGCGACCAGCTGAACCTCCTCACCGCCGCACGCGCTCTGCTCACCGAGGCGAAAACCACGCCCGTACGCTCGCGCAGCCCCTGGCAGCAGGAGATCGCCGACTACGTCGACGCGATGGTCGAGGGCGAGGAGAACGACGAGATCGAGGCCTCCATCTCGTCGTGGTTCCTGATGTTGCGGCTGTTCGACATCGCCACCGCCGAGCACCCCGTCCTCGAGCACCGCCCCGACCGGCTCCTGGACACCACCGGCCGCCTGGTCCCCCAGCCCGACCCGGCCGGGACCTCCCCGGCCGCCGACACCGCGCTGCTGCTCGGCGTCATCGACACCACCGGCGGCCGCGACATCGCCCTCGACACCGCCGGCGCGGACGCGCTGCGCCGCCTGCAGACCGAATGGCACACCGCCATCTACGGTGCCGACTCCACCACCGGCAATGCAATCCTGAGCTCGTTCCTCTACTGAGCAATCCCCGCTCCAGCAAGGAGAATCGACGTGCACGAGTCCCCGGCGACCGAAGGCCAGGACCCCGGAGCGGCGACCGGGCACCGCGACTGACCACCGTCTGGCCTGAAACCCGCAGAATCCTGCGCTCTTCCGTGGTGAGGTTCTGCGGGGCATGCTCGCTTCGTGGCCACCTCGAGGCCGAGGCGTCGGCGCTGCGCCCAGTGCCGACAGCTTCTCCCCCGCGGCGCGAGCTCGCGCCGCCGGTATTGCTCGCCCGCATGCGTCGCTCGGGCTTACCGGGCTCGCCGTCGCGCCCAGCTCGCGGATCTCCGGCAACGTGGCCTGATCAAGGCCATCGCCATCACCGGCCCGCCCCCGCCGCACCGGCTCCGTGAGGCATACGAGCGTTGGTGCTCCTACGAGGAGACGACCCGTGACCTGGCCGCCTCGATCATGGACCGGGCGACCTGCCCGGTGTGCGGCACGATGGTTTGGGCCGGTGTGCGACGGCGCATCGATGCCCGCTACTGCTCTCCGGCCTGCCGCACCACGGCCTGGCGCCAGCGGCGATCTCGATGACGCACAGCCGTCACCACCAGCCGCGAACAGCGCCAGACCGTGACGGCTTCGCGTCATTCTGCCGCGCCAGGACAGGCAGCGACCGCCGAATGAGCCGCACCCACGGATCGAGCACTGGTCCTGGGTGGATCGGCCCCTTGGGTTCACGACGAGGAACCCTCACTTTTGCTGAACTCACGGAAGCTTGACAAATTTGTTGCGTTTCGCGCCCCTATGCCGATATTTCCGGTGTGACCGAGGCTGCCGCGCAGGAATCCGCACCCGAGGAGGTGTGGCCGCTGCTGCGCGCCTGGGTCGAGGAGATCAGGAACGAGCCGTTCTCCGACGCGGTGTCGCTGGATTCCCTGCGCGAGGCGTGGAACGCCCGCCAGCGCTCGCTGGCGGCGACGCTCGCCGAGGACATCACCAGCAACGACGCCGATCCACCTCCGTGGGTGCCGGACGAGACCTGGCCGTTGTCCTACGAGCACACTCGCCGTCTTCAGCACGGTGGCCGGATCCCTGGCTGGCATCCGCCCACCGCCGCCTGAGCAACCGCGTGTCCTGGTGTTGTCCAGTTTGTGTCGTGGAATGCCGGGCCTGGCCGGTGCGGCTGTGCTCGGTGCGGATCGGGCACGACGGCGACGCGCAGTGGTGGCATGAGCCCGGCCTGCTCGTCCACGCCGACGACGCCGATCGACTCCCCGATCTGGCCGAGGTCGCCACCGAGCTGGGCCAGGACCGTTTCGTCGTCACCGGCGCGGGCAACACGACCGCATACCGGCTCCGGGCCCCGGCGGGCGGTTAGACGGCGTGCCCGTCGACGGCCAGCATGTCCGAGCACCGTCTCGGCTGCCCAAGGGTCATGTCGGCGGGCAGCTGCTGGGCGGCCCAGAACGCCCGCGCCGTCACCGTGTCGTCGATCGTGGTCGTCGACCACCGGTAGCCGCGGCCCCGGACCAGCGCCGCGGTTAAAAGGACGGTGCCGATCCCCCGCCGCAGATACTCGGTATCCACGCGGATGTGTTCGACGACTCCCGCGCGGCAAGGTCCACACATCTGGACGTCCAGGTCCGCGATCGTGGTGCCCCACAGCTGCAGCATGATCTGGCCGACGCCGCCGCGCACGAGCGGCGGCCGCGCGGCCAACCCCAACGCGGCCGACGTCGCCGGCGCCTCGTCCCGGAACCGGAGATCCACCTCCAGCCACATCGCGCGCGGAAGCCGTAGCCAGAAGCACAACTCACAGGTCCCGGTCGGCAGATACAGCTCATGGTCATAGCCGCTGCTCCGCCCGGCGATCTCCAGGTCGTGCCCGTTGAGACACCGCCGGTGCCGCACCGCGGGCCGCACGACACAGCCGCCGTTCCCGAAGGGATTGTGCGGCGGCAGGACGGACATGCCCGCAGTATGCGCCACATCGAACACGGGTTCGAGTTATGGGGTGTCCGGTAGTGAACACGTCATAGCCGAAACGGACTCGTGTCGCTGATCGCGGTTCAGGCATCGATGGTGAAGCCGGGACGGTGGCTGTGCTGCTGTTCCAGGTCCGCGACACGGTCACCGAGTAGCTGATCGAACTCGGCGAGCTTGCTCCGGGCGACCCCCAGTGCGCGATGCTCGCTGGTGGCGTCGCTGTCCCAGCCAGCCTCGCGGGCCTGCGCGATCAGGTGGGCGATGTCGCGCTGGATCTCGTCAAGTTCGGTGCGGGAGACCGCACCGGCGCGGGTGCCGCCGCTGATGGCGGCGGAAACGACTGACAAGTTCCGGACCGCTTCGCGGACCTGGCGTGGTGTACAGACCTCGACGGCGAAGGGCTCGGCCTCGTGGAGCTGCAGATAGCGGCCGTAGCTTCGCGGTTCCTGCTCCGCCACTTCCGGCGGAAACGGCGGCTGCCATTCTCCAGCCCAGTCGCAGGCGTGCTGGTGGTTCCACACGGTCACGCGGAACCACAGCTCCTCCCACTCGTAGCCCTGGTCCGCGCGCAGGAGACCGAAGCGCCGAGCCAATACGGCGCGGGCGAGGTCTTCGGCGGTGGCGGCCCGCTCGATCCCGCCCGCATCGCGGTCCCCATGGACCGGGTGCAGTTCATACGACCAGCTACGGCCGTCGTCGCTGGTCTCGATCAGCCAGGTGTATTCATCGCCGCGGTCGGCGGGAAGGGTGCTGTGGGCCACCGGTCAAGTCTGACCCGCGCGCACCAGGAACGAACTCTGCGACGTCGCGATGCCCCACCAACGTGTGAGCTTTGACCTGTGCCGTTGACCAGCAACGACGGCTTCGCGCGTGATTCGCCCGCTCGGCCGCTGGCTCCCGCCGAGCGGGGCTGCGACCGTGGAGATCATGGCCGTGCCCGAGGAACCGCCGACGTTGTTCGCTCTCCCGTTCACACGCGACGCCGCGCGGGAGCCGCTGGGGCCGTTCCGTCGTCGACTGGCCCACCACCGGCCTGTCGAGCCCGTCGATCCGGAGACACCGGAGGCGTGGGCGGCCGCGCACGCCGGTGCCCGCGGCCGCGCTCCGTCCGGCAAGGTCCACCTGGTCACCGGCGACTGGCTGCCGGTGTGCGGGGCCGGGCTGAACGGCTGGGATCCGCAGAGCCTTCAGCCAACCGACGACGACGTCACCTGCGTACGATGCGGCGGGATCGAGCAGCGCCGCCACCCCGACATCCAGCTCGCGCTCTTCTGATTCCGGGCTTCCGATCGTGAAGATCGGGCAGAACGTGCAGGTCACGGCGGAAACTACCTGATCCGGACTTGCAGCCATCGACACGTCACCGTGACGGCACGACAGTCAGAGAGCATCCGAGAACACTGAGGGCCAGGCCGGAGTTTCGGCCTGGCCCTCAGTGTTGTGCCCACCCGCCCGGCGGGGGTGCCGGGCGAAGGGATCATGCCGTGTCGACGTCGGATGTGTGGGCGGCGGCCCGGCAGTCGGGGCGTGCTGCCGGACCGTCGTCCCGTCGTGCATCGCCGACGCGGCGGCCGAGCGTTACCCGTGGGCCAGTGGCCGGTCCGGGTTGTCGCGGACGGTGATGTGGACGGGGCCGATGTCGATGCGGGCGATCCCGATCGCGAGCATCGAGCCGGTCGCCAGCACGGTGATGGCCGCGGCGACGGCGACCGCACGCCGGGCTACGGTCCCGCTGGTCAGAATCCGATCGGCCAGGGTGAGCAGACCATGCCGCTCACCGCACCGCTCATCCGGTCCGACAGGGTGATTTCCGCCCTGTTGTTGATCTTCGTTCTGGGGTTCCTGCCGCCGGTCGCGCACAGGAGACGGGTCGCCGTTGGATGCTGGAATCCGCTTCTTGCGCGGACGTAACCTCACAGTCGTTCCTCTTCTCGATGTCGGGGGCCTGCCCGGCCGGCACGCTTTCCACGGCCGTTGACCGGCCGGGCAGGCCGTACACGATGACGTCGGCAGGAGGAACGACGACGTCCCCGGGGCTACTACCCCGGGGACGTTCACACCGGCCCTCCCACAGGCGTCACGCCAGAATCTAAAGCCGCCGCCTTCACATTCACCCTGGTCTCGCGGTGCTCATCGGCGGCCGGTACAGGAATCGCGAACAACGGCACGAACGGATACGACCGACCGATCACGAAGATCTGAGCTCATACACGTCAGTCGACGACGACGCGGCTTCAAAGATCTTGGACATTGCGCTACCTGGGTGAACATGGGCTCGAATCAATGTGGATCTTGATTCCTCGGCACGACGAGCGGCCGCACATCCACGATCAACGGGCGCCCGGCTAGCTGGTGGGCAGTACGCGGCGGCGGATAGGCGGTCGTCGGCGCGGGGGCCACCCGTTCGGGCGCAGATCCTCCCCAGCCCCGCCTCGTACCGTCGATCACGCGAGGGATCGGGGTTGTGTCACACGGTGACCGCGAGGAGGGATCGACGGTGCTGGTGCGGATTCAGCGCGGCACCGGCGCCACGGCGCATGGCCTGTCCGGCGCGGAGGAACGCGTCGTCGGGCTGCTGTCGTCGTGGACGGGCAAGTACCACCTGCCCGGACTGGCGCTGGTGAACGTGAACGTGCCGGAGAAGACAGCGGTTCGGCAGGTCGACGGGCTGATCTTCACCCCGGCCGGGCTGATCGTCGTCGAGGTGAAGGGCTTCGTCCGCCCCCAGCCGGGCACGCTCACCGTTCCGCCGAACGGCCCGTGGACCGTTGGCGGAGAACCGGCCGCCGTGCACACCCTCACCGGGCTCACCCCGGGCGATCAGGTCAAGGCCGGCGTGTACGCGGCGAAGGCGGCGCTCTCCGGGATCGGCGGTGCCGACGGCACGTTCGTCACCGGCCTGGTCGTGCTCGTCCCGCACGACCGCGGACTCCAGCTCGGCGACACCGGCCGGGCCGGGCTCGGCATCCACGTCACCCTGGCCACCCAGAAAGACCTCCGGCGCGTGATGCGCCGGATCACCAGCCGAACCAGCAGCTGGACTGCCGACGCGGTCCTGGCCGCCTGCCGCGTCCTGGCGCTGGGCCACCTCGCTCCGGAGCGCACCGAGCTGCTCGCCGAAGGCTTCCTCGACCAGCCACCGGCGCCAGTTCCGCCCCCGGTGCCACCGCCCCGCACCGCCAGTCCGGCCCCGGCCAGGACCCGAGCGGACTCCCCGGCCAGGACCGCCTCGACGTCGACGAACGCCTGGTCTCGCTCCCCCGGCCTGCCGGCGAAGCCGCCGCCGGACTTCGTCTTCGACCCGATCACCCCGCCCACGCCAGTGGCTCCTCAACCGCGAGCCGCCGTGCCACGGCGACCGCCCGCACACCCGGCGGCGAGGCCTGCGCCCGTCCCGGCTGAGCGTCCGGCGCGACGTCGACGTGTCCCGTGGGGGCTGCTGATCGCGCTCACCCTGATCTGCACGATCGGCCTCACCGCTGCGATCCTCGTCGACCAGATGTTCGCCGGCCGATGAACTCGCGGCAGCGTGTCCAGAGCTGCCTTCCTGGCAGTCAATGTCCGCTGAGATGACAATTGACCGCGTCCCGCTCAGCCGCCACTCGCCCGGCGGAGCGATTCGGCCGAGACTCTAAAAAATTTCTCCGACCACCGAGCTCGGATGGCTGCCCTGACCTGCACGAAGGCGCTACCTGCGGTTATCGGGATCAGCGGGGAAATCTTTCCCCCCACGCTGGGGGAAAGACTCGTTGAAGGCAGACCCGAATAACGACAAGCCACCCATTGGGGCACGTGCAGCCTCCGACCCCTACATGTAGTCTCCTGGCAATCGAGCTCCCCCTGGAGCGCCTCACATCATGTGAGGCGGGGCCCGCCCCCAAGGCGGAACCCCTTGCCGGACCTCACGGTGCGGCAGAAGGGAGCCGTGCCGTGAACGCTTACGGCCGCGGTGAACCTGCCCCTGGCAGACGCCGTAAAAAGCGGAAGAGCCCGCCCCGGAAGCCAAGAGCCTCCGGAGTCGAGCTCTACCTGATAGCTCTGACAGTGGCTGAACGTTTGTCGGCGTTGGCACACCACTGGCTGAGCTGAGTACCGCTGCGTGGCCGTCTCTCGTTGGAGCGAGAGGCGGCCACGTTGCTGCTTGTCCGACCCGAATAACCCCGGGTCACTCTGGACCATAGCTCAGTTCCGGACGAGAGTCGAAGCGTGGCCACCTCATCGTGTGGGACGCAACGCCCGGACCACCACATCTTGTAGCTGCCTCCGGCTTAGCGCTGCGGGTTCCGCTAAGCGCAGTGTCGCGAGCGCCAGCCGGACGCCAGTCCCACGGCCAACCCGATGCCCTTCTTTTTCTTTTCGGCAAGGGAGTCTGGGTAATCGTTGGCTCCCCGGCAGCGCCGTGAACTGCGGAAAGCCCTGCCACAGGGGGATCCAACTTAGGTGGATCCCGGAGAACGAGGCGGATCGGCAGGGTCGGCGGTACCCGGAGCGGAAGCGGTCCTCGACGTCGCGTGGCCTCGGTCATGCGGTGCGGAGCAGGTACTGGCCTCTCTCGGCAAACCGATTGTGATACCTGAGGTCGAGGAAGTATCACCGCCGATCTGGTGTGCTACTTAGCTTCGGCAGCGGTGGTCTACCGGCCCATGCCCATGCCGTGGCCGCGGTCTTGGCCGTAGTGCTGGTCGTAGCGGTGCGGGTCGTAGCGCTCGTCCTGACGTGTGGCGCGTTGTCGGGCGGCCCGGAGCGCGCGTTCGGCCTGCAGCTCGCGTTCGGTACTGCGGAAGCGGTCTTCGGCGTCGTGCTGGCTGTCGGGCATGCGAGTGCGGAGGTCGGCTTCGTCGCGCAGTTCGCCGAGGGTGGTGCCGGCGCGGTCGGCTGTGTGGCCCGCCCGGTCGGCCTGGCGGTGGAGGTCGTCGACGTCGCGCTGATCGGCGGCCTGGGCGGCGTGGCGGTTCCGGTCGTGGTTGTCGGCGGCGAGGCGGGCTTCGGCGCGGGCGCGGTGGAGGCTGCCGGGATCGTGGTCGTGCTGGGTGAGGGTGTTCATGCGGGTGCGCAGGTCGGCGGCGACGGCCTCGGCCTGGGCGGCGGCCTCGCGCAGGTCGGCGGCTTCCTCGTGCAGCCGGCCGCGCAGGCTGGGGCGGCGGAGGGTGTCCCAGCGGGTGAGCTGGTCGGCTTTCCGCGCGCGGTCGTCGGCGTTCGCGGTCGCGACGCCGGCTTCGGTCACGGCTTTCTGGTGCTCGCGGGCGAGGCTGTCGTACTGGGTGGCCAGGTCGGCGCGGGCGGTCAGGGCGGTGACGTGGGCGTCGAGGTCCCGCACCCGCGGCCCGGCGCCGGCGGCGACCTGCGGTTCGAGGTCGGCGAGGCGGCGCGTGATGGTCTGCTGGGCCTGGGTGGCCTTCTCGATGCGGCGTTGTTCGCGGGCGATCGCCTCGGCGAGGTCGTCGCTGGAGAGGGTGCCGTGCGGACGTTCCCGCCAGGCGTCCTTCCACTCCCGCTCCTGCTGCATCTTCTGGAGCCTCTCGGCCTCGATCCGCTCGACGAGCTCGGGGTGGGCGGCGATGAACTCCTCCCGTTGCGCCAGTAACTCCTGTTCCCGGTCGGTGTCCCCGGCGATGCTCGCGCTGGTCAGCCCCATCTGCAGGCCGGTGTAGCGGATCCGCAGGAGGAGCTCGGCCCCGCTGCTCAGGGCGGGCTCGGCGACCTCGGTGTTCTCGGCGGGGTAGCTGGTCTCGTGCTCGGCGCGCCAGCGGTCCATCCGCTCCCACATGGCCTCGACCGGTTCCTCGGCTGTCTCCTCGGCCTGGTCCTGTCTGGCCTGTTCGGTGGCGGCCAGGGCATGGTCGTCGACGTCGGCGGGGTCGTCGGCGAGCGGGGTGTGCTCGGTGGCGGTGAGGTGGCGGGAGACCCAGTCGCGGGCGGTGTCGGCGGTGGTGTGCGGGAGCAGTTCGGGGTCGTCGTCGGGGACGCCGAAGCGCTCGCGGTAGGCGGCGACCTGCCCGGCTCGGTGGATCCAGGTGTCGCGGTCGAGGGGGTCGAGCGGGACCGGTCCGAGGTGCGCGGCCCAGGCCGGGCTCACATCGGCGGCCTGTTCGCCGAGGTGGCGGACGCGGTCGGCGAGTTCGCGGGCCTTCTCGGCCAGCCACTCCTGCAGGTCGGCGAGCTCGCGGGGCGCGGTCGGGTCGACCGGTGGGGGTGCGGGGATCCAGCCGGGCAGCAGCACCGGCCGCTCCCCCGCCCCCTCGGCGCCGCCTGCCGTGGTGGGGAGGTCGGGTTCGAGGCGGTGGTGCAGGACCTGCGCGATCGAGTGGGCTGGGTCGGCCGGGTCGTCGAAGGGGCGCTGGGCGGCGCGGCGGGCGAGGACGTCGCCGGGGTCGGCGCCGGTGTCGCGCACCTGGTGCAGGATGTCGGCGAGCGCGGGCCACGCCGGGTCGAGAAAGATCTCGTCGGCGTAGGCCGGGAGCGCCTGGTGCACCCAAGTTCCGGCGTCGGCGAACGCGTCGGGACCACGGTGGACGTCGAGGGCGTGCAGGTAGGCGGGGACGGCGACGTCGAGCCGGAACGGTTCCTCCAGCGCGTTCCGTAGGTGCTCGGTGGCCGAGAGTTCGGCGCCTTCGCGGCGCAGGATCGCGGTCATCGCCGCCGCGGCCGGGTCGTCGTTGCGGTGCCGGTAGAAAAGCTCACCGGGCAGGGTTTCGGGTTCGCCGGTCTCGAGGATGGTGTCGGTGTCGAGGTAGGCGTGGTTCTCCTCGACACCGCGCGAGAGGGCGACGAGGGCGGCTTCGCGGACGGCGATCGGGGTCAGGTAGCCGCGGGAGACGTCGACGGTGAGGCCTTGGGAGCGGTGCACGGTGGCGGCGTAGCCGAGCTCCACCTGGGTGGCGACGTAGGGGGCGGGGAGGGTGATCTCGCCGCGGTGGCGGACGTGCCGGACGGTGAGGGAGCCGTCGTCGTGGCGGGCGGTGACGTCCCACAGGTCGCCGTTCTTGACATAGTCGGTGGGTCCGAGGGCGAGGCGGCGCTGGTTGTCGCGGGTGACGATCCGGTCCCCGACGCCGGCGGCCATGCCGTCGCGCAGCCGCACACCCTCGGGTTCGACCTCGCCGGTGGCGCGGCGGTCGGTCTGCGCCCGCCCGGACAGCTCGCGGACGACCTCGGTCGAGTCCGACATCATGATCGACGCCCGTCCGAGGGTGGTGTCGGTGTTCCAGTCGGCGTAGAGCTGGTCCAGCACGGCGGTCCGGGTGCCGCCGTGCAGGCGGCCGTGGCCGCTGTAGAAGCCGACCGCCGCCTTGTCGCCGACGCGCAGCTGCAGCACAGCGGTGGCTTCGGCCGGGTCGCGGAAGCGGTGCAGGTGGGTCAGTTCGGTGCCGCCGTGGTCGTGGTGCAAAAGCCGCAGCGCGCCGCCGGCCTCGACGGCGGCGAGTTGGCGGTAGTCGCCGACCAGGCGGACGACGGCGCCGCGTTCGGCGGCGATCGCGCGGACGGCGTCGAGGGTGCGGGTGCCGCCCATCCCGGCCTCGTCGACCAGCACCATGTCCCCGGCGCGCAGGTCGATCTCGCGGCCGTGGGCGTGCAGGGTGACCAGCCGGTGCATGGTGTCGGCCGCGACGCCGAGCTCGGTGCCGAGGACCTGGGCGGCTGCGGCCGAGGGAGCGAGGCCGATGATCCGGCCGCCGGTGGTCTCCCACGCTGTGCGGACCGCGCGCATCGCCATCGACTTCCCCGCCCCCGGCGGGCCGATCCCGACCGCCAGCGCTTTTCCGCAGGTGACGAACTGTTCCACCAGCTGCCGCTGCCCGGGATCCAGCGCCCGCCCGGTCCGGGCCTCGTGCGCCGCGATCGCCGCGTGCACGTCCCGGGCCGCGACGACCGGGCCGGTCGTGGTGCGGGCGGCGTCGAGGAGGCGCTGTTCGGCGTCGAGGATCTCGGTGCTGGTGTAGCGGGTCGCGCCGTGGCGCTGGTAGATCGATTCGCCGTCGGCGCGCTGCAGCAGCGTTGGCGGCGGGGTGACCGCGACCGACAGTTCGATGGATTCGGTGCCCAGCGCCGTGGCGACGACCTCTTCGGTGACCCGCTCGCGGTCGGCGGCCGAGGCGAAACGATGGGGTTTGAGCTGGCGGATCGCCTCGGACCGCACGTGATACACCGACCAGGTCGACCGGTGCCGCGAGACGACGTCGACCACTATCGCCGCCACCTGCCCGACCTTGACCGGCTCGGCGGCCGCGGCCGCGCGGCCCATCGTCGCGGCGAGAACCCGATCGAGGTTCCGGCCGGGCAGCATGCCTTCGGCCGCCGCCCGCCAGGCATCGCGCTGCTCGCCCAGAGTCGTGCCGGCGGTGGCCTTCTCCGGCCGGTCCTCCAGCGTGGCCTGCTGCGCGAGGCGCATCTGCACACTGCGCGACGGGGTATGGCCGTAGGCCCGCACGTACTCGCCGACCAGGCGCTCGTAGTTGTTCTCGACCTGGTTACGGCGGGAGGAGAACCCGGTGATCAGCTCGTCCGGGACACCGGCGATTTCCCGCACCGGCCGCTTCCCGTCGGGCTTGGGCACGTTCTGCCAGGTGACGCCCAGCCGCTCGGTCAGGCCGTGTTCCATGGCGGCGTTGTAGGTCTCCGACATCGACACCGCGACCCGGTGTACCTGCCGCGAGTCGATCGTCCGCCATTTCCCGTCGACCCCGAGCACGCGGTTCGCGACGACCACGTGGGTGTGGAGGTTCGGGTCGCCGCAGCGGGAATCGCGGTGCTGGAACGCGACCGCGACGAAGCCGTTCGTGTCGATCTGCCCGGCCCCGCCCGCACCGACGCGGGTGAACGCCGCCTCCTTCTCGCCGTAGGCGAGCGCCGTCCGCCACGCCTGCTCGTGAACCTCTTCGATGGCCTGTGCGACGTCCGGTTTCCCCAGCCCCCATAACACCGACGCGGATTTCGGCGGGGTGAAGACGAGATCGAAACCGGTGACGGGCTGATCGGCCTTGCCGAGCTCGTCGACGAGGAAGCGCCGCACCACCGCCGGTTCCGGCGGCGTACCGCCCGGCCCGGCCAGCATCTCCGCGGCGATCTTCTCCTTGATCTCCCGGCGCTCGGCCACACTCGGACGGCGATCATGGATGACCGCGAACCGGTCGTAGCCCTCCTGCACGGCGACCCCGAGCGGGCTCTTGCCGCCCTTCGGTGGCGCGAACCGCCGGCCCAGCCGGGCCCTGTCGATCGCCTTCGCGTACGGCATCCCGGCGTCGATCCAGCGGGCGACCATCGCGTCGGCGTCTGGGTGAAGACCCTCGCCGAACAGGGCACGCATGTGCTCCTCGGTGACCTGGCCGGACATGCCCAGGTCCGCGATACCCGACCCGACCCACTGGCCCGGCGGGGTTCCCGAGGCCAGGTAGTAGTCCGCCAGCGACTGCCCTGGCTCGCGCTCCATGTCGAACGAGGCGACCTGGTCGGTCAGGTACGTGTAGCCGTCGCCCGCGTGCAGGACGTGACACGTCATCGTCATCCGGGTCCCCCAACCCTTGCGGGGCCTCCCTACCCCTCAAGATCCACCGTACGCCCTGTCCCTGACCAGCGCCTTTGCATCCGCACACTTTAGTGCCAGAGGTGTGGTGTCGGCTAGGGGGCGCCGTACGGGCAAGTTGATCACCGGGCAGCACGTGGGCTGCGGCGTGCGGGCGTCAAGCACCAGGCACGGCGGTGCACGGTGCAGCGTAGCCGGTGCGATGGTCGGCATGGGTGCGGTTCGGGCGTGATGTCGGGAGCCGTACTTAACGTGGATGACGCCGCATTCCGACGGCCGCAACGATCGTTCTGCCCTGGAGGCCCCCCGCCGTGCCCAGTCCGGACCCGTCAACGTCACACCCCGCTCCGTCCGAGCCTGATGACAAGGGCGCCAACGTCCCTGGGCAGGTAGCCGGCGACGACCAGAACGAAGTAGTGGACCTGGAGTCTCTGCGAGAACTGAACCGCTCGGCGAGCGACCTGGCCGCAGCGGCCTTGTCGACCCTCAGCGGAATCCAGAAAGCGCACATCGACGTCGGCGAGCAGCTCAGAGAACAACTCCGCGACGTCGCTCGCACGATGACCCAGCAGGTGATGCCGGATTCACTGCGAGAAAGCCTGCGCGCCGCCAAGCAGTGGAAACAGACCGTCGAAGTGCCACTCCTGGACTACAGCCGCCAGTTCCGATTCCCCTCAGTGGATAGCTGGCTGCGGCCGATCGCCACCGAGATCGGCGAGATCCTCGCGCCCCTGCGCACGATGCACACAGATCTGCTGCGCGGCAAAGGCCCCGGCAACTGGGCCGAGCTCAGCGACGAGGAGATGACCGGCGTCCTCGACCTCGCCAAGGCCGGGCTGCCGGTCACCTGGGTCCCCGACGCCCAGGTGCTGAAGGCGCTGCTCGCGGCAGACGAGGATGACCGCGCCACAGTCCTCCTCTCCCACAAGGACGACATTCTGGCCAGCTGCCGTACCACCGTGGCGACCGTCGCGAACGACGATGGTGAGCTGCGCGAACTCGCTCTCGCCGTCGGCCAGGTTGTCGATGCGCTTGCAGGCGGCCACGACGCCGCGGCCCAGGCTCTCGCCGCGAACATCGTCGACACCCTGCTGCGGGTAGCGGTCGCCGAGCCGGTCAGGTTCAGGTACTACGCCAAGGTCAAGGAGACGATCAACGACATCCCCTACGTCTTGCTGCCGTGGGCGATCACCCACTGGCCGGTGCTCGAGGCGCTGAACAACTACGACGGCGTCGACGAGGCGCCCACCGTGTTCAATCGGCACGCCACGGCGCACGCCGTCGGCCAGGCTCAGTACTCACGTGCGAACGCACTCATCGCCACCATGCTCGCCACCTCGGTCCTGCGCGAGGCGCATCACGTCGAAGTCACCGTGCGGGACCTGAAGGACGAGACGAAGACGATGTAGGCGATGTGCCCTGTACGCGCTCTGAACTAAGGGCGATCGGGTGATCTTGTCGGGATTCGTGCCTAACCTGGGGTGATGGCGAAAACATCAGCAGCAGTGCAGACCCGGCGAATCGCCCGGGAGAGGATGGCGGCGCAGATCGAGGCTGCCCGTAAACGCGAGCAGGAGTCCATCGACCTGCTCACCGATGTCATGACCGCGCAGAAACGCCGGGATGAGGCGGAGAAGGACATGGCGGCCGGAATTGTCGGCCTGGCGAAGCTAGGGCACACGACCAGCGGCATCGCTGAAATGACTGGCCAGACCGTGCCCGAAGTCAACCGCCTTCGCAAACTCCCCAGCGACTCACCGCCGACGACGCAAGACCCGACGACCAAGCCGCCGATCCCGGAGCAGCCGACCAGCGACCGCATGCCGAGCACCCCTGATGGTGACGGTCAGAGCGAACTCGCGTTCCCCTCAGGCAGAGCCTGACCAGCTCATGCCGCTGATCGCGCGCCTGGAAGACGTCGGGATCGTGGACGCGACCGCACCTGATCTCGGTGTCACCGGCGCGGCGTGGGAGCAGCTGCATCGCGTGGTGAACCCGCGGCCGCCGCTGACGTGCGTCGGCTGCGGCCGCCGGGTGCACGCGAAGGTCAGCCCCGCTCCGCTGTCCCTGCGATATTTCGCGCACGACGCGGCCGCCGCCGGCTGCGCTCTGGCTGGTGAGTCCGCCGCGCACCGCGCGCTGAAAGCGGCGCTGACGGCCGCGGTGCGGCGCGCGGGCTGGCGCGCCGAACTTGAGGTGCCCGGCCCGGGATGGCGAGCCGATGTCCTGGCCTCCGCCTCGGACGGCTCCCGGCGGGTGGCGTGGGAGGCGCAGCTGTCCGGCATCAGCGTCGACGACATCTCCGCCCGCACCGAAGGCCTGCGCGCCGGCGGGCTGGAGGTCTGCTGGGTCGCCCGCCGCCGCGTGGCGTGGCTGGGACACGTTCCCGCCGTCCAGCTGTGCCCGGCGCCCGCCGAGCACGGCGTCGATGACCGGCTTGAGGTCGTCGATGGGCTGCACCGCTTCGTCCGTCGCTGGTGCGTACCGGCGACCCGCTGCGAGATCCGCGGCCGAAAGCGACCGTTCCCCGGCAGGTGTGTCGGCCACAACCGCTGGGAACGTGTCACCGGCATGCCGTTGGCGAGGTTCGTCGCATTGCACTGCGCGGGCCAGCTCGTCCGCCACGAGCCCCGCGCCGGGCTCACTCCCGCGCAGGAGAAGGAACGGCTTCGTCGCGGCCGATGGACCTGGACCGCCGAGCACTACGTCCAGGCCGAGGAGAACCGGCTTCCTGACCACCCCGTGACTGGCCCGGCACCGCCACGCGAAACGCAGGCCAGCAGGGACTGGCGTGCGCGGTGGCGTGCCGCCCTGCAGGCACGGGAAGCACGCATGGAAGCCCTGACAGAGCCCGTCATCAGCTACTTCGAGCGCACCCGCTCCGCCCGCCCCCATCTCGACCCCGGCGCCCGCCGCGACTACGCCGACGGTGTCCCGGTCTACCTCGGGCGGGAACTCGTCGCGATCGTCGAGCCGCTGGGCCCGCTCATCAACACGCTCCCGCCCGGCGTGCCGATCATCGTCGGCCACCCCGACGAGCTCCGGCGGATCACGGCGACTGTGCGCGACCCCGAGCGCACCTTCCTCCTCCTGGAGACACCAGACGAGGACACTCGCACCCGGTGAGCAGGGGTGATAGCTCTACGGACCTGCGAGTCCTATCAAGCCTGCCTGATGACCTGCGCCGGGACCAGGGTGATCAGTGCCGTGCAGGGCCGGCGGCCGGGACAGCGTCGACGATGTCGAACGCGTCGATGCGGACGACGATCTCGTGGGCGATAGTGCGTGGGAGAAGCTCGCTGTCCCAGCCGATCCACCCTTTCCGGCGGCGGCCGAGCAGCTCGACGGCGTCGACGGGGGTGTTGTGCACGATCCCGGACACGCCCCACACCGTGAACGCCCGCACGGTGAGCAGGGCCGATCCGGCCTGGCGCAGCGCGGGGCAGTAGCGGCGGGACGCGGGGACGCAATCCAGGCAGGTCGGCGGGGTCGGGGTGCACCGATGCCCGCCCTCGCCCATGTCGGCCATCTCCGGGGTGGGCAGCAGCCACGGCACCGCGGCCGGATCAAGGCCACGGCTGCAGACCTGACACGCCGGGCGCTGCATACAGTCCCGTTGCCGTCGTTCGTGGACGCGGCCCATGTGGGGCATCACCACCAGGTCCTCGTCGTCGACGCGGGGCTCGTTGCGGTACCAGAGCACGCCGCGTTCGTCCCGGTCGCCGGGCTGCTCGTCGGCGAAGGCGACCCGCCACACGCCGTCGGTCAGCGAGACCGTAGTGATCGGTTCGTATCCAGGCTCGCCGTCCCAGGGCACCAGGTACGGCACCGGCAGGCCCCGGAATGTCGGCAGGTCCTCCACGCGCGGCGGCCGCGCGGCCCCGCCGATGCCGGCGTTCACCGCTGGCCGGGGCGGGACTGCAGCAGGTGGTCGAAATTGTGTGTCTCGTCGAACGTGTCGCCGGCGCCGAGGGCGGCGGCGAACATCGCGTCGAAGTCCGGATCCGGCTCGGGTTCGGGGAGCGCGTCGACGGCGGCCTCCATGCCCGACAGCGCCTCCGCCTCGCTGCGGGCCGCCCGCTCGTCCAGGGCGCGGTGGATCGCGCGGCGCCCGCGCCTGTTGACGCCCCGGTCGACCACCAGCCAGCTGCCGTCGGTCCCCTGCTCCACGACGTACCGCGGATCGCTCGTCGCCACCTCAGCCCTCCCCCATCGCCCCTCGCGCCTGGCTCTCGTCGTCCTGTTCTACCGCCCACCCGGCCTGTCGCCGTCCCGGCGCGCCCACACCACGGTGGCGCAGCCGGGCTACCAGTTGTTCAGCCGCCATTCCAGGACGCCGGGTGCGCCGCAGTGGCGGCAGACCTCGTCGACGGAGAACGTCCGGCCCGGCTTGTCCTCGGAATGGGGGCCGTCGCACTCCTTTGAGCACACGTTCACCCCGATCCACTGCATGCCCCGCTCGTCGACGCGGTGGTAGGTGCGCAAGCTGTGTGTCATGACCGCGGGCCTTGCGTGTCGTTGATGCCCGCCTGCAGCGCCAGCAGCAGCGAGCGCGCGGGCACGATGATGTCGCGTTCGGGGCGCGGGGTCCGGTTGCCCGCCTCGTCCACGTCCACGAGCCCGAGGTGGACGTCGTCGCCGGTCACCGACACGCACAGCTCCTGCCCCGGCGGATCCAGGTAGCGGCCCTCGTCGCGGTCGCGGACGGTGATGTAGATGTCGGTGATCATGACGTTGATTGTGGCGAACCAGATCCGCCCCGGACAGGATCCGGAGTGGCGCGCGGGCCGGGCTGGGGGATCTCCGGGTCGTCCGGGCCGGAGTAGAAATCGCCCCGGTACTCCCGGCGCGGCACCGTCGGCATCCACACCGGGCCGGTGTCCTCGACCGGCGCCTCTGCCCGAACCTTCTCCAGCACCGCCTCGACGAGCTCGCCGTAGCGATCGCGCAGGTCTTCGGCGGGCCGGCCGGTCATGGTGGCGATCGCGGTCCAGGACATCCCCTGCGCCCGGTCGCAGGCCAGCGACATCTCCATCACCCGCTCGGCCCGCTCCAGCATCCGCTGGGCTTGCCCGGCGCGGCTGAGGCCGCCCTTGCTGAGCTTGCGGCGCGTGGTGTCGGACTCGACGTCCATCTCGCCCACCAGCGCCGACAACTGATCGGCCAGCGCGTGCTGGACCGGAGGGCGCTCCACTGCCCACATCTCCAGTGGGTCGCTGGCGGCGGGATCGGGGTGATCAGCACGGGGCATGGCCGGAATTGTGCCCGACCACAACCGACCCGGGAGGTTTCTGCCCTGGATCCCACTGTCGTGTGGCCGGTTGCGGAAGGAGTTGAGCAGGCTTGATAGGCGCAATAGATAAGAGATGCCTATCAAGCCTGCTCTATACCTCAGCCGCGCTACTTCTGAGGCGGGAACGCCACGGCGAAGAAGTCGTTCACGCGTTCCGCTGGAATACTGCCGTCGAGCAAAATGGACTTACGCAGGGACTTCTCGACCACCTCGGCCGGGATCTCCAGGGGCTCTTTGCCGGCGTCGCGGACGATGGCCCCGAACAGGCCTGATGCCCGTCCGGGTGCCTGCTCGATGAACCAGCCCAGCGCGTGGCCGGTCTGCCGAGTGAGGCCGATGTAGCCGGCCGTGGCCATCGTGTTGCGGACGTACTGCAGCTCCCACAGCACGCCCTGCTGGATCATCCAGGCCAGGTCGTAGACCGTGGGCGGACACCTGGGTTTCAGGGGTTGGTTTGCCGCATGCCGTACAGGCCACTGCTCGGATCGGTGATGTGGCTGTTGTGGACGCGGGAGCCGGTGTCGGTGAGTACCAGCGGGTCTTCTGCTGTTCCTTCGTGGCCGCAGGCTCCGCAGTCGTTGCGCTGGCCGTTGTGGTCGCGATCTTGCTGGCGTGTGCTGATCCAGGTCATGTGTCGGGACCTTTCCGTCGCTTCCTGGGGGTTTGAACAGGTTTGATAGGGCTGTTTTTGCTGATAGCTCTATCAAACCTGCTTGGCAGATCAGGTGTGCGCTGCGTCGCCGTCGGCGATGGTCAGAGCACGGCGAGCAGCGTGGCGGAGATGCCGAGCGCGAGGCCGTGGAGGGCTTGGTCCGCCAGGTACATGCCGTTGAGGCCTCCGCTGTTGAGGGCGGCGAAAGCCGGGGAGCCGGTGTGTTCGAGGAGCCACCGCACCGGCCATTTCCGGTCCAGGAGCGCGTGGGTCAACGCCGAGACCGCGAGGGCCGCGGCCACTCCGGCCGGCGACCAGTGCAGGGGCAGCACGAGCCAGGCCAACAGACCCAGGACGCCCAGGGTCAGGTGGTACTGGGCGATGTGGGCGAGATTCGCCGCCCATCCGCCGTGCCTGGTCGTGTCGCCGTTCGCGACGTCCTCGGGTGTCGGCGCGCCTTTGCGTGCGGCCTGCCGGTCGGTCTGGCCGGTGATGTGGTCGCCGAGGTTGTGCGCGATGTGGAGCACCGCCCAGCTGGCGGCGAAGGTGGTCAGGGTCGTCAGGTCGTCGATGGGCGTCATCGTGGTCGCCTCCAGGCGGGTGAGCTGGCCGGATAGGGGCCGCAGGTGTGCGGGTTCTGCGAGACGTGCGAGGCACAGCACATCTCGCGTGGGCACATGGGGTTAGAGCATCGCTTCGGCGATGTCGGGATCAAGCTCGCGGACGGTGGTGAAGCTGACGTCCCCGGCCTGGTGGACGTCGGCGAGCGCGTCGGCGTAGGGACTGGTGGCCGCGGCACCGAGGACGTCGCCGAGGCGGGCGAGGGCGCCGTCGGCGAGGTCGACCAGCTGCTCGCGGATCCGGTCGAGCTGGGCCAGGTGCTCGGCGAGCTGCCGACGGTCGAGCTGGCCGAGGACGGTCAGGTAACGGGCGGTGGGCACCGCGTCGACGGTGTGGCAGAAGCGATCGATGGCGGCGGTGACGGTGGTGATCACGGAGTCGGTCATGAGGTCCTCCCTGCTGGGCCTGTGGCGCCTGCGAGACCTATCAACCCGCTCGAATTCGGGTCTTTCTGGTGTCTTGAGCTGGGTGGATAGGTCTGTGAGACGCGCTAGGCCTGCTGGTGGTGCGTGGCGTGTGGTGTGAGGTCGAACAGCGGGACCATCTGGGACTCGTCGGCTTCGCGCAGCCGTCGGGCGCGGGTCTGGAGATGGTGATCGCGGTCGTGGTGGAGGTGGCAGCCCTGGCAGAAGGCGACGAGGTTGTCCTCGGCGCAGTGCTCCGGGACGTGGTCGCGGTGCGCGGTGGTCAGCACGACCTCGGACCCGGTTCCGGCCGCGGGCGTGCCGTGGCGATTGCGGCAGCGCCCGTCGACGGCCAGGTGGTGAGCGGGGCGGCCGCATTCACCGCGGCATTCGCAGCGGCCGCCGGCGCGTTCGAACCGGATGCGGTAGCTGATCATCGGCCAGTCGGCGGGGTAGCGGTGCCGGTTCTCCGGATGGATCGGCATGGCCACCTCACCCGGCCCGGCGTCGCCGATGCGCCCCTCGGCACCGCGTCCGCCCAGGTGGAGCGGCACTCGCGGACTTGCTAGACCTCGCAGGGTCACGGCAGATATCGAGGATCGCAAGGTCGCGAGGTGTGTCGGACGCGCGCGGGGCGTGCAGCCGTTTGAGGACGGTATCGACGAAGTCCGGCCGCGCGGCCGGGTGGCCGGGTGTGAGGTTGCTGGCCATCCAGGCCCGGATGGCGAACGGCGGCATGCCGGTGTCGTCGCGGGTGGCGATCTCGGTGACGAACGGGGCGGCGGCGTCCGGTGAGCAGCGCAGGAGCCCGGCCGCGTCGCGGATGAGGACCGCGCGGGCCTCGTCGGGGGTCACCGGACGCCTCCGACCTGGTCGGCCAGGGCGGTGAGGTGGTCGGCGAGCTGCTGCAGGACCTCGGCGGTGACGTCGAGGACCACGGCTACGCCGTAGAAGAGGGTGCTCATCGGGCCGTCACCCCGTCCAGCAGCGCGCCGAGGGCGTGCCTGACGGCCTGGTCGGTCCACGCGGCCTCGTCGTGGCCGCGGGCTTCGGCCCGGGCCTGGGCGGCGGCCTGCCGGAGGGCGGCCTCGGTAGAGGTGTCGACGGTGTCGGCGTGGACCTCGAGGTGGTCGGCGACCGCGGTGGCCAGGGCGGCGGCCGCGATGTGGTCGGATCCGGCCAGCGGCTCGGGCCGCAGCACCAGTTCGTGGTAGCGCAGGGCCAGGGCGTTGGCCAGGGCGAGATGGTCCGCGCGCTCGCGCGCAGGGTCGATCGAGTGAGACACTGGGATCTCCCTTTCGAGGGTGTCGGCCGATCCCTGGAGCCACGAGCTGGAATTCTGAAGCTCCCGGGGTCGGCTTTTCTGTTGCCCGCTCGGCGATGGCCACCGGCGGGATGGGTCAGCCGTCGACGTCCTCCTCACTCGCGGGCGGCTGGTAGGGGACGAGCCGCGCGACCGGCTTGTTCTCCGAGCCCCGGAGGATCACGTACTCCTCGCCACGCCACTGGACGTCGTCGAGCACGGAGGCCCAGTTGTCACGTGCGGCGCGGGACAGGATCTTCTTCATGACTCCGATGGTCCCAGTGGTACCACTGGTGGGCAATCCATCAAACGGGGCTAAAAACGCCTCTACCTGGCGTGATAGGCCTGATAGGTCACGCAGGGTTGCCGTCATTGCGAGTGACGCGAGGGTTGAAGTCCTTCGCAAGCCTCGCACCTGCGTTTACGCTGCTGCCCATGCTCATTACCGCTGCGATCAACCAGAAGGGCGGCGTCGGGAAGTCCGCTCTCGTCGCCGGCACCGCTGGAGCGCTTCTGGCTCGCGGCCGCCGGGTCCTCGCGATCGACCTCGACCCACAGGGCCACCTGACGACCGAGGCCCTGAAACTCAAAGAGGCCGCGAGCGGCGACAAGGCCGCGAACATGTTCAACGCGCTGCGCGGCACGTACAAGGGACAGCCGTCGAAGCTGACGGTCCGGCACTCGGTCCACACCGCCGCCGACGGCTCGGTCGGCGTCCTCGACGTGCTGCCCACGACGTTCGACATGTTCTTCCTCGACCGCGAGCTCTACGCCCGCACCTCCCAGATGGAGAATCGGCTCAGCTGGCTGATCCAGGCCATCGCCGACGACCTCGCGAGCCGGGACGCCGCCTACGACCACGTCCTCATCGACTGCCCGCCCGCGCTGAACATCCTCACGGAGAACGCGCTCGTCGCCACCGATGGCGTGCTCCTGCCGGTCCAGCCCGAACGCAGCTCGATCCGCGCGCTGCGGCTGCTGCTCGGGCAGCTTCGGGTCATCGAGGAGAGCAACCGGCTCGCCCAGCGCACCATCTTCGGCCTGGTCCCGTCGGTCTACCGGCGACCGCTGGCAGGGATCAACATCGCGATGTTCAAGAAGTTCGAGGCCATGCCGCTGGACATCCTCGCGCTGTTCCCCTCCGCCACGGTCGTTCAGCAGGCCTGGGCCACCGGCACCCCGGTCCCGCTGTTCCAGCCCGAATCGCCCAGCGCCCAGAACTACCACCGGCTGGCGATCCGGCTCGACGTCGCCGCCGGCCTGTCCCCAGCGTCCGAGTGGGACGCCCTGCCGCCCGTTTCCGAACTCACGAAGATCACAGAGGACACCACCGCATGAACAAGCCCCCTAGCTGGCAAGACGCCGTCAACGAAGACGGCGTGGACCCGCTCGTCGACGCGCTCCGCAACCGGGGCGGCGGCGGGAGCGGCGGCTCCGCGCCGAAGAACAAGAAGCAGCCCGTGCCCTCCAGCTCGGCGAGCGAACCCACCACCCGGTCCTGGTATCTCGCCCGCGAGGTCGCCGAGGAACTGAGTGAGGCCTGCGACGAACTCTTCTACGACCTGCGCGGGGCCATCCCCAAGCACGTCATCCTCAGCCACCTCATCCGCGAAGGCCTCCGGCACAAGGCCAAGGTCCGCGAGAAGCTGACCAAAATCGCCTCATAGTTCTGCGAGACCCCGCACACCTGCGAGCGCCGTGACCGAACCCGCTTCGGTCACGGCGCTCGCGCGTTCACCAGGCCTGCCCTGCCCGCGACATATGCGCCTCCGGCGAGCCCTCGCAGACCTCGCAAACCTTGTCGCCGAGCCCACCCGTCACCCCTCGGAAACCGGCGCCCCTGCCCCCTTGCCCCCTCTCCGGGCACAGGGGGGCAGACGTCGATCAGCCGCGGCCACAAGGCCGGGATTTCCACCTCTGACCGGGTCAGCCGCAGGGGGTCAGGTGCCCCCTCGGTGCCCGGGGCAATCGGGAGGGGGCAATCAGCGGCTCACCAGCGCAGTTGCCCCCTGTTGCCCCCCTCATTTGCCCCCCTGCCCTGGCCGCCCGGCCACCCCGGCGAAGGGGGCACTGCCCCCTCACCTGACCGGGCACCGTGCCCGGGGGTCACCTGCCGGGGGACACCAAGGGGGCAACCCCACGGGGCACGATCGCCACGGCCCCGGCAGCTGCCCCCCGGCCAACCCGGGACCGCCCGGGGGGTCACTGCCCCCTGCAGCGGCACCGCCGGCCGAGCACCCGCGCCGTCATTCTGACCCGGCCACTGCCGGGGTCACGCGGAGCGGACCCACCAGACCGCTGACCCCTCACCCCGCCCCGTCCCTGGCCGGGCTGACCCGCCTTGACCGCACCCCGGCCGAGGCCCGGCCTTAGTCGGTCTCGCTCGGCCGAGATGGGCTCCCGCGGCCCGGTCACCAGCCCGGCCGCCGACCGGTGCGGGAAGGCCTTGGCAGACCCGCCAGCCGGTCACCCTCTGTAGACGAAACAGGGGTTTCGCTGAGGGTTTCGTGGCGAAAGAACGGAGGTTTCGCTAGCATCGGCCTCGCGCGCGCACGCGACGCGCGCTGCGCGTTGGCCCTCCAACGACCCCCGAAGTCTTCCCGCGCGAAACCCGCACACACGCGCATGTGACCGACAGTCACCACTCACTCAGACCTGCTTCGGTCCTCCACGGCCCGTGAAGACGGCCGCGGCCCGCGGGCGCATCCCGTCCAGTGCCTGTTCGCGACGGTGATCAAGACCTGGTTGGCCGACACCAGCGAAACGATCTTCAAAAAAGCCAAGTCGTATAACTTGCTATACAGCTTGGCATTTTGAGGGCTTGAGCCCCCGTCTCGCGACCGCAGAGGCACGCGAGCAACAAAAACGCCGCAGAGACGGCCTCGGGGCCAGGAAATCCGCTCCAAGATCGCCTCCGCCGGGCCCGAATCGCGCCACAATCCACCGATGGCGCGGCTGCGACCGCAGCCCTGCCCGAACGCCATCGGATGCATTTCCGCTGGTAGAGGCCATTTAGAAGCGTGCAAGGTCGGTGAAGCGCCCATAGTGGAGCTGGTGCGCGACGGTCACTGTCGTCGTGGGCCCGAAGCGGTTCTTGGCGACGATGAAGTCGGCTTCACCGGCGCGGGGATCGTCACGGTCGTGGGCGTCGGGGCGGCTGAGGAGGATGACCATATCGGCGTCCTGTTCGAGCGAGCCGGACTCGCGCAGGTCCGACAGCAGCGGCCGCTTGTCCTGCCGCTGCTCGGGGCCGCGGTTGAGCTGGGAGAGCGCCACAATCGGGACCTCGAGCTCCTTCGCCAGCAACTTGAGCGAACGCGACATCTCTGAGACCTCGACCTGGCGGGACTCGGCGCGGCCGCCGGCGGTGAGCAACTGCAGGTAGTCCACGACGATCAGCCCGAGCCCTTCGGGCTTGGCGTGCAGCATGCGCGCCTTCGCGCGGATGTCGGTGACCGTCATGTTCGGGGTGTCGTCGATCATCAGCGGCGCACCGCTGATGCGGTCGTCCCAGGCCTGGTTCATCCGGTCCCAGTCGGCGGGAGTGAGGCTGCCGGGCTCCCGCATGTCCCCGATCCGCAACGGCGTTTCGGCGGCGACGATGCCCTGCACGAGCTCCGTGCAGCTCATCTCCAGGCTGAAGAACGCGGTCGGGACGCCCTGCTTGATGGCGGCCGCGCGGGAGAGGTCCCTGGCGAGCGAGGTCTTCCCGATGCCGGGCCGGGCCGCGACGATGATCAGGTGCCCTGGGTGCAGCCCGTTGGTGACGGCGTCGAGGTCGACGTAACCGGTGGACAAGCCCGGCTTGATCCGCCCAGACTGCACGTCGTCCAGGTGCGACGAGAACGCCGCACGCAGATCGCCAATGCGGGCCTGGCCGCCGTCCCGGCGGCCCTCGCTGACCTGGTCCAGGAACGACTGGGCCCGGGTGAGCAGGTCGGACGGGTCGCCGCCCGACTCGTTCGCCGCAAGCGCGGCCTGCGTCATCCGCGTCCCGGCCTCGTAGGCCCGACGGAACGTGGCCTTGTCCCGGACCTTCTCGGCGTGGTGCACCACAGCATCCGACACGTACAACGCCGCGACGAGGGTGTACAGGTACGGCGCCCCGCCGACCCGGCTGAGCTCGCCGCGGTTCGCGAGCTCGCGCTCAACGACCATCACGTCGTGCGGCTTGCCCTCGTTGAACAGGTCCAGCACGACGTCGAAGATCGCCGCGTGCGCGGGCCGGTAGAAGTCGGCGCTGCTGATCAGGCCCGTGACTTGGCTGATCACGGTGGCGCTGCGGGTTTCCATCAGGCCGCCGAGGACGACCTGCTCGGCCTCGTTGTCATGCGGGGGCTGCGGTGCGTACTCGGGATCGTGGTCATCGTCGCGGGCGGCCGGGCGGTGCGAGATCATGTCGGTGGACATGCGCGTTCATGCCTTTCTCGTGTGTCCATCGCCTGGTCCGCCCTGCACGGCTGACCAGGCACTTTTCACTTTCCGGACAGGGCTAGCTAGACGCCTGGGTCGACGTGCCGGGCTTCTGGAACCGCCACAACTGATCGGCGGGGAAGCAGTCCGGGCACGGCTCATCCGTGGCCTGGACGAACCGCTCGTTCCACGCCGCTTCGGCAGGGGCACGGCAGGTCCCGCACTTGGCCGGACGCACCGAAGCGTTGGGGACCACGGGCTGGTCGACAACCACGTCACGACCAGCCGGACGCTGCGCGGACGTCGGCTCCATGACCTCGGGAGCAAGGTCCAGCAACGGCAACGGATTCCGCGCCTCAGGCTCCGGAGTGATCCGCGCCAGCCAGGTCGGCAGGTTCGCCGCGCTGAACGCCTGCTCCGCGTACGTAACCGGGGATTTCTTCGCATCGGTTACCGCGGCCTGCCCGATCTGCCGGACCTGCTCCAACGTCAGCGAAGTACGCCCCATCGCGGCCAGGATCGCCGCCAGCAGCCTGTTCGTATCCCCCCGGGACAAACCCTGCTTCTGCCCACGAGCGGCGTACCAGGCCTTCACCGGGAACGACCGTGCAGCTTCCCGCACCTCCTCGACCCACGCCTCGTCCCTGCCCGTGGCGGGCGGCTCCGCCGTCCCGCCCGGCACGGGCTCCATCGAGATCGATCCTTCGATCTCTCCTTCGGAGATCGAAGATCGATCAGATCGATATTCCCCCCCTGCAGGGGGGATGGGCTGACCTGCGGAAACCCGTCCATCCCCCCCGGCGGGGGGTTGGGTCCCGAACTCCATCCCCCTCCCAGGGGGAGTGGGCTGACCTGCGGAAACCCGTCCATCCCCCCCGGCGGGGGGTTGGGTCCCGAACTCCATCCCCCTCCCAGGGGGGATGGGCTGACCTGCAGGTTGTCCGAACAGCTCGCGCTTGCGAATTCGGATGGTGCGCGGCTTGGAACGCTTGGTCCCGGTCCCGGCCGAGCGCTCGTGTGCGAACTCGGCCTCAGCGATGTCCTCGGCGATCGCGGCGTCGATCTCTGCCAGGGTCCGCGGCCCGCGATAGTTCGGCGGCGGCGACGGGAACACGAGGAGCTCGTTCTCGATCGGCCGCCCCTGCGCGTCCCGGCGAGCCTGCCGACGTCCCGTCTTCGGGTTGACCCCGCCATCCAGGATCCTGAGGAAACCGATCCTCTGGAGGTAGTCCGTCAGCCACTTCGCCTTCTCCGGCCGCTCAAACCCGCACAGCAGCGCCAGCCGAGTCGGCGAGAGCTTCACGGCCAGATCGCCGTGCACCCGCACGCAGGAGGCCATGAGGAACGCCACCGCAGTGCTGACCGTGTTGGCCGACGACGCCACGGGCGGCGGGTCAAACAAGATGCACGCGGTGACCCACAACGGAACCTCGCCCGATGTAGGACTCTCACCCCGCGAAGTGCCATGAGGAGAATCGGCGCCCAGGTCCGGCGGGAACGTGCCCCCGGCCTGGTTCATGAGCGCGGCATTCGCGGCAAGCAGGGCTGTTGGGCTGTAGTTCACGCCGACACCTCCACAGCGCCGAAACGCATGGCCGCAGTCCTGATCCGCCCCACGGGATCGCCATGTGGTCCGAAGTCGAACCACTCGCCGTGAGTCCGGTACTGGCGAAAGTGCGAGTGAAGCTGCTGCTCGACAGTGCGGCCGCCTTGAGCGCACCACAGCAGGTCCAGGGGCATCGGCGAGGAGTTGCGGAGCTGGCTCAGTCGCTTTGCCAGGTCTCGGGTGAAGCCGATCTTGAGACGTGTGTGGTCGTTCACCCCGATCACGTAGACGAAGGTCCCGCTGCCCTTGTCACCGCTTTGGTTGGCGAACAAGGCCGGGCGATGTCCGTCTTGCGCCTCGTCCAGGACCAGGTTGAGCTCGGTGTCAGTCCGGGGTCCGATGTAGGCGTCTGGGGGATCGATGGAGATCTGGAAGGTGTCGTGGTCACGTCCGCGGAGTGCGGCGGGGAGCACCTTCAGGAAGCCGATCAGCTCCAGGTAGTCGAACAGCCAGTCGAGCTTTTCTGGATGATGCGATCCGCAGCGTCGAGCGATGCTCGTCCGGTTCAGCTGGAAGGAAACCTGTCCGCCGACTTCCTCAACGTGGCTGGCAATGAAGGCCTGAACTGCAGGAAAGACAGTGTTGGCCACCGTGGTGGTGAGTTCGGAGCCATTCGCCCGTCGAGGGGGCAACAGCCGCACGCAAGCGGTGATCCAGATCGGAATTGAGGCGCACTCAGGGGAAGCGGGAGCAGGTCGCAGTGGTGGAACTACCACGTCTTGCGGGAAATTCACGTAGGTCTCCACATCGTTCGTGGAGCCCAGGGGTGATCTGCGGCTGATCTTTACTGCAATCACGCGAGGATGCAGTAAAGTACGAAATCGCCGGGAGATCCCCCAGGCTCTTTAGGACGCTCCGCGTGACTTGGTTGGCTGCCGTTCACGCGGGGCGTTTCTGCTGTTCACGGGCCGTGTAGCCAGGGTCCGGGGAGGGCTGATTGCCAGTCGGACCTGGGGCTTTCGGCCCAGTCTGTGGCTAGATCATGCGACCGCCGCCTCTTCCGGAGTGGCCGCGTCCAGCAGCTGGCGACCCTTGTCGCCGGCGAGCTCGACAAGCTTGTCGATCAAGTCCTCCGGCAGGACCCTGCCCAAGGGCTTGTCGTGGAAGGTCAAGGGAACGGCGTGGCCAGCGCGGAGCGCGCGGCGTAGCGCGCCGGGTCGCCGTTGCACGTTGGTCATCTCCATTGAGAGGCCTCCTTGATCATCGGTCGGGTGCAATCTAAACCAAAATGCGTAATTCCGCTGGGACGGGTGCAGCTCGGCGTGTCGCCGGGCGCGGATCATCTCGCATGCTTGCGAGGCCTCTCGCTTTGGATAGGCATGAGAGGACTGGTTGGAGATCTTCTACGCCTGCAGTTCGGGGCGCTATGAGTCTGACTTAGGTATACGATAAGTAGATGACTGCGGATACCTCGATGACGACGGTGAAAGTGACGGCAGCAGCGCGTGATCGCCTGGCCGTGCTCGCGGCCGAGAAAGGGCAGTCGATCGGCGCGTTCATCTCCGGCGTCGCCGAGCGTCTTCCGACCGCAGCCGAGCTCGACGAGCGAGACGAGCGCACGCGCCAGGCCTTGAAGAAGTTCGGGATCGCGCTGGCGATCAGCGAACGCGCCGAGGGCGAGGCGCTGTGGGCGGCACTGGACGCCGGCGACGACGACGCCCTCCTCAAAGACCCCGACGCATGAGGTCCTTCGTGCTGGACACGGCCGCGCTGGAAGCCCTCGGCGCTGGCAACAGGGTGCTCTCGAAGCTGCTGTACGGCACGCCTCGCGACGTCGACGACGTGGTCCTGGCTCTCTACCGCGGTCCGCGCCTCCTGGTCCCGGCGATGGCACTACTGCACGCGGGTCGCCAACGAACAGGCCTGACACGGCATGTGTCGGTGCTGGAGCCGCTGCGTGTCGTCCCGCTGGACGCCCCGGCCGTCACCGCGCTGTGCGAGTCGCTGGCCGACCTGGCGCCGGACGTCGGCCACGTCGTGCACACGGCGGCGACGCATGACGCCTCGGTGATCACGCCGAGGCCGGAGTCGTACCCGGAATCGGTCCGCGTCGTCCGCCTGCCGATCTAGACAGTCGGAATGCGGCGGTCGTCCCACGTGATCCGGCCGCCTTTGGCCTTCGCCCAGCTGAGTTCGCGCACCCCGACCCGAGCCAGAATCTCGGGTGCCCCAGCCGCGTCCTGTCGGGGACGGTGAAAGCGGGTGACCAGCGGAACTCCTCCGGTGACGTTCCGGCAATACTGCCCAGCGGAGACCCCGCACTTGGAGCAGGCCACTCCAGCGCACGCATTCCACGCCTGACGCAGTGCCGCATCGACGGCGGCCGGTTCGGCTGTGACCTTCTTCGGGCTGAGGCTGAAGTACTCCATGCTTCAAGGGGATCAGCAGACCGCACGCATGGCAACTGTGGCCCGGCTTAAGTTCTTGGCTCTTTCGGGTCGATTCGTTCGTGGCCAAGACCAGCGGAGATGTTCAGCAATTCCTCTGCTAGGACTCGCAGAATTACGAGATCTAGCAAGATGGCAATGGTCAACGGCAAGAACTGCGACACGGACGGCATTTAGTCAATCGCGTGTTGACTAAGGTGCGGTCAGGTCACACACTCAGTCGTGTTCGTCCGTTCGACGAGAGGGTCATGGGCACGATGAAGATCACTTTGGTGGCGGCGGTCTGCAACAACGGCCGAACCTGCCCGAACATCAACACGAGTGACCGGGGCACCGTGGTGGTCCAGGGCTACATCGCGGCCCGCGACAGCGTGCCCGGCTTTACCCTGTCCGCCTCCGACGCCGTGGTGGAAATCCCCGTCGGGCTCCTGCCGGACGGTCTGGTCGCCGCCGGCACCCGGATGTACCCGACCGGCCGCGGCACCCTGCTGGTCGTCGGCCCTCGGGTGGTTGACGCCGAAGCGCTCGCCGAGCTGCAGCTGCCCGAGGGCGAGGACGCCGTCGAGGTCGCGGCCGTGCCTGGAAGGATCCCTGCCCATGCTGGATGAGGAGCAGCTCGGCGCTTACATCGACGCCCGGTTCACCCGGCGGCTGTTCCGCCTGGAAACCCACGACTACCTCGACGTTGGCAGCGACGGCGACGACTTCCAGCGTTACCTCGCTGGGCAGCCCGGTCCGGACATGGCCCGCAAGAACGCCTGGCTGGACGTGCTCCGGAACGAGGTCGCCCAGGGTAAATACACCTACCGCGTGCACGTCGTGCGCTCCCCGCTCACCGACTACCTCCGGTTCGACTTCGAGTGGGGCTACGTCCACAACGAAGAGGCCGGCGAGCGGATCGGGATCCTCGACCTCGCCGAGCGCGACGCCCCGAGCGAGCTGATCGACCACGACTTTTGGCTGATCGACGACGAGCACCTGGTCCTCATGCACTACGACGACCGCGGCCGCTTCACCGGCGCCCAGCCCGTCGACGACGTCAACGAGCTCGCCCGCTACCAGGCCTGCGCCCAGGCCGCGTGGTCTGCCGCGCAGCCGTTCGGCGACTACTGGCGCGGCCACCCCGACGCCTGGCGAGACAGCCACCACGCCGCCTGACCTCGCTGATCCAGGAGATACACCGTGACCACGCCGACCCCGCCGCTGTCGACCGCGCTGCGCACCCTGCGCGAGGACTTCGGCATCAGCGGGAACGAAGCCGCGAAGCGAGCCGGGCTGTCCCAGAGCAAGGTCTCCCGAGCGGAACGCGGCGCCTTCGCGCCGAGCCCCGAGGACGTCGCCGCCCTGTGCCGCGTCTACAAGGCGCCGGCCACAGTCCGCAAGGAGCTCATGCAGATGGCCCAAGACCTCAAAGAAGCCAGCCACAGCGCGCGGATGACCCTGCAGCGCGGCGGCTGGTGGATGCAGGAACGCATCGGCAAAATCGAGCAAACCGCCGAACGGATCCGCGAGTTCTCCCCGTCGATCATCGTCGGCCTCGTCCAAACCCCGGACTACATCCGCGCGCTCTTCGGCGACTCCCTCCCTGAGGAAGACCTCGAGCGGACCATCCAGGCCCGACTGCTCCGCCAGGACATCCTCACCAGCGGCCGGACCATCGACATCGTCATGGCCGAAGGCGCTCTCCGCTGGTGCATGGGCAGCCCCGACGTCATGGCCGGACAGCTCGCCCACCTCATCGACATCAGCCAGGCCGGACACGTCAGGCTCGGGATCATCCCCTCCACCACCCCGGCGACCGTGCCCGCCCTCCACCCCTTCGCCATCTACGACTCCCGCGCCGTCCTCGTCGGCACCATCAACGCCACCGCCCTCATCACCGACGCCCAGAACCTGCGCGACTACGAGGACTACTGGACCGAGATCCAAGACCTGATCACCTGGGGCGACGACGCCCGCACCCACCTCGACCGCATCAGACAAGACTTTCTTCAGGAGGCCTGACCAGGCCTTTTTCGCGCACAGGCGTAGTCAATCTCGCATTGACTAGATGTTGATTGAGAACTCCAGAGTGGGCATGAAAAAGGGGTGGGACCAGGTGACTCCTGGTCCCACCCCGATGCAGTGAAGACGCTACCTACCTGTCGATGTCGCCGAAGAGCTGAACGGCGCTCTGGTCGGTCGATAGTTGGAGTCGGTAGACCTGGCCTCGTCGCAGTGTGGCCGGATTGAGCTGGGCAGGCCAGGTGTCGCCGACTGGTTTGCTGAAGGCCCCTTGGAGATGCCAGCCGTCGCCGGCGTCATGCAGTAGCGGCCTGTGGTGTTGGCTGACGCTTACCGGTGCGACGGTCGGGTCGTGGATGTCGGCGGTGTGGAGCGGGTTGGTCTTCCAGCCGTCGACGATCCGGCAGTACTCGTGGCCGAGCTGGTTCCCTGCTGAGTCGACTCCCGTGTACCCGTACAGGTCGACGGGCAGTATCTCGGCCGCGGACTTCCTCTCCGTGCTGGGCAGCGTGAGGACAGGCGCGAAGTCGGTGGCCGTGGAGATGTCGAGGTCGGGACGGGCGGCTTTGGACAGTTCGAACAGGGCACCAGAGTGGCGACCAGGTACGTCCACGGTGCGGGTGAGTGTCGCGCCGAGGCTGAGGTAATAGTTCTGCAGCTCGACGTTGGTGCGCCAGACGTCCCACCTCAGCCACAGCACGCCTCGGGTGCCTGCGTAGCCGGCAGCCCAGTCGATCAAGAGGGCGCCAAGTCCTTCGCCTTTGCGATCAAGGCGCGTGGCGAGCTTGGACAGGTAGAACGCGGGGGCTCGTCGCTCTTCGATGGTCCAGAAGTCACTATCCGCGACAGTGGTCAGCGTCAGGGTCGCTACGGGCTGCCCGGCCTCCGTCAGCAGCCAGGTCTCGCCGCGGTTGATTGCGTCGCGCATGACGGGTTCGAACTCGCGAGTGTTCCACTGGTTCGTTTCCCGGGTGCGCAGCCAGGCTGTTCGTGCGTCGAGCAGGGACATGACGGCCGGCAGATCCGAGATCGTCGCGCGGTGCATGAGGTACCGAGCAGAGGTCATTTCTCCACCTCGTAGGTCAGCTCCCAGCGGTCGGAAGGGAAGGCGCTCGCCATCAGGCGAACTGGCTGGCCGGATGCGGTGTAGCTGGTGCGGTCGTGCCGGATCACGGGAAGTCCGCTGGAGATCTCCAGCTCGGAAATCTCTCGTGCGTGCGGCCGGCGTGATCGGATGCTGTCGCGGTGGCGGACCATCTCGTGACCATGCTCGCGAAGGACATGGCGGCCACCGCGTTGGATGTCTGTGGGATCGGCGATCTCGGTGCCCTTGACCAGGTCAAAGGGGAAGTATGAGTCCGTGATGCAGTAGGGGACGCCGTCGATAGTGCGCATCCGGCGTCGCGCGAGCACCAGATCGTTGTCCGCCAGATTGAGCGCGGCTTTGATCGAATCCGACGGGACGATGGTTTCCACTCGGATGTGCTGGTAGGGCCGTCCGCCCTGAGCTTCGACGGCGTCGGTGAAGGCGTCGCGCCCGCGATCATCCGCCTCGAGGACGTACATGGGGAGCTCGTAGCGTGCGAGCCGGAACACCGATGTCCCGCGCCTGGTGTTCGACTGCAGGTACCCGTCCTGATGCAGGAGTCCCAGTGCGTCCCTGATGACGGTTTTGGAGACGCCGTACGTCTCGGCGAGCTCCTCCCGTGTCGGCAGTGGATCGCCGTGACGGAGTGTGCCGCTGTCGATCTTCTCGGCCCACTCGGCTGCAATCCGCACGTAGGCGGCTGTCTGACTACTGGATGCCATCGTCTCGGATCAGCCCTCTCAGCCTGCTGTTGACCTTGGTTTCCAAGTTTAGATGTATCAAATATATCCATAGGTCTTGCGTGATCCACAACAAGCGAGCTACCGTCGGTTCAACACATTCGACACATCAAAAACGTTGAACGTGTTGGTCGGTTCTCGCGGGTCCAATCCCCGGGGCGCCGCAATTCACGCGGGTCTGCGCCCGTGGTGGTTCGCTCCACTCCCCCGGTTCTCCGGTGAGGACTCCTCTGAAGACGCGAGGAGACGCAGAAATCTTCATAGGACCGCGAAACCTAGGTCCCTACGAGCGCGTATTTCCAGCCCGCCAGGACGGTAAGCCCGAGCGATGCGCGCCTAGGTATCCCCGAAGTCGAGGCGGTCCCTTTCTCTCACGTTCTTGCAGGTCAGACCGATCGATGCCTGCCGGTTGCCCACCCGTCACTTCCCCGGCGGGTGGGCCTCCGGGAGTCACCCACGAACGGAGATCGCTATGAGCGCCACCCTCGCCGAGTACGCCGCCGTGTTCACCCAGGTCGAGTTCGACCTGCTGTCCGCCACCGACGACCGGCTGCACGAAGTCTTCGAGCAGTTGGCGCTGCTCACCACCACGAAGGACGAGCGCGTTCACCGACAGCGCCTCGCCGAGCCGCGGTTCACCGCGGCCGTCGTTCCGCTCCCCGCCGGTGCCGACCACGACTATTTGGAGGAGGCAGCATGATCACCGAGCACGTCATCCGCGACGTCGGCCTGGCCGACCCGCAGCCCGTCCCGCCCACCACGGTCCCCGAGCCGGTCGGTTCGCCACTGCTGGCGATGGCCACGATCCTCACCGCTGGCCTGATCGCGCTGTTCGGCTCCCACGAGCCGACCCAGCTGGTGGCCGCGCTCGCCGGTCTGGCCGCGTCGTTCTGGCTGTACCGGGTGTTTCGGGCCCGGGGACAGGTGCAGCGATGAGCGCCCCGGCCACGGATTCCGTAGACCTCGGCGCGTTGCAGCACGACGTGATCGCCGGTGCGGTAAGCAAACAGCTGCTGGTGCACTGCGAGACCATCCTCTACCGCAGCGGCAACAGCGTGGATCCCGTTGGTCTCAAAGCGCGGATCGATCAGCTGAAGGCCGAGATCGCCGAGGAGTTCGACGTCCTTGTGCACATCCAGGACGCCTTGCGAGCCACCTGACCCGGCGCTCCGGCACCGGGGGACCACACGCTCTCCTCTGCGGAGGAACCCCGAGCGCGTGTGGTGCCCAGGCCACCGGATCCCCCTCGATCACCACCCGGCAGGATTTCCCCACCCGCACGAGAAGGAAGGACGCCCCGTGCCCGACGCGAAGCACCTCGGCCCGGCCGAGGACCAGCCCGAGGACGTGTTCGCTCAGCTGGCCGCTGAGCTGGAGAAGATGCCCTCCCAGCTCGACGACGTCAGGCCGGCCACGTCCCCACCCGCACCGGCCGAGACCGAACAGGCCGAACCGGAGCCGGAGTCGGTCGCGGCAACGCCCGCTCCCGTGCCCGTCCCGTCTCCCCCGCCCGCGCCGCCCGCGCCCGTCGCGGTGGCGCCGGTTCCTTTGCCGCAGCCGATCCCCCGCCCGGCCGATGAGCCACCGCCGGTGGAGGTGAAGAAGCCGGAACCGCCGGGAGAGAAGCACTTCCGTACCGCCGGGGCGCTCGGCGTCGGCTACTGGATGTCGGTCGGTGTCGGCGCGGTCGGTCAGATCGCGTCGTTCGGCTCGCTGATCGCCAGCGGCCTGGACGGCAAGATGAAGATCCTCGGCTACGTCGCGGCGGCGTTCGGTGCGGCGTTCGCCGAGATCACCATGATCGGCGCCGGATCCTCGTCGCTGAAACGGCGCTACGCGGGCGGGGCATGGAAGTCCTTGCTGCTGATCGCCTGCCTCGTCTGCGCGTACGCGACCATCCTTAACGTCCTGCACTGGGCGCCGATCCAGATCGGGTTGGCGGTGATGTTCGGCGGTGGCTCGCTGGTCGGGTTCGCCGCGCACACCATGGCCGAGCACCTGGCGGCCAAGGACTACGAGACGCAGCTCGCCGCGTACAACGCCGCGGTCGCCGAGCGGAACGCCAAGATCGAGGCACAGGCCGCGTCGCGGCGCCGCGCCGAGGAGAAGGCGTTGCGGGAGGCGGTGAAGATGGTTCCGCAGCCGAGCGCCGAGCCCGCACCGGCCCCGGCCGCGGCGGCGCCGGTGAAGCAGGCGAAGCCCGCGCAGGCCAAGCCCTCCTCCACCGGGGTCGTGGACAAGCAGACGGCGGTCCAGCTCGGCATCGCCCGCCAGGCCCGCACCCCGGCGATGCTCAAAGAGGCACTCGTCCAGGAGGGGCATGAGCTGCCCTCCTCGGACACCACGATCAAGAACTGGTGCCGCGAGATCAAACAGCACATCGGCCAGTAACAACCCCTGTTCTGGAAAGGAAAGCCCATGCCCGGTGCCGTCGTCGGAGTCCTTCTGACCCTGTGCACGATCCTCGCCGTCCTCAACCTGGCGCCCGAGGTCCGTAAGTCCTGGCAGGCCCGCAAGGCCCGCTAGCCAGTAGCACCTTTTCTCCGGTCCAGCACCGGGGGAACGCTCGCGGAGGTCAGCTCTCCCGCGGTTCGCGAGCGTTGCCCAGGCCCCTGGAACGGCCCGCCCGAGACGGCCGGACGCCGCGTGGTGAGCAGCCACACCTGCGCGACGTCCGGCGCCCACCCCGCGCAGCACGCCCCTCCCCCACGTTTGTGCTGCGCGGGAAACCCCGGTGGCCGAGCGCCGCATCCCCCGATGAAACCTGCCTGGTTTCAGCGCGCGCTCGGCCACCGGCCCTCACCTCACTTCTTCCCTCGTCTTCCCCGTTTTGTGTTGGCACGTCTGGAAAGGACCATCCGATTGGCTCGTGAACGCTACGAACTGCGCCTGGAACGCCTCGACGGCGGCCGGTTGCCGAACCGGGTCACGGAGCTCACCGAGTTCTTCGACCTCGACGACCCGGTCGACACCGAAACCACGCTGGCCAAGCACTTTCTGCCGCTGGCGTGTGTTGCCGAAGGCGAAGACCCCGGCGGCGACCGCGAGGAGATGCCGTGGTTGGCCCGCTACGTGCTGCGGATCTACCAGCCGGGCAGCACCCGGCTGGTGACCTCGTATCGCGGCTGGCGGGTGTAGCTGATGGCCGGTCACCGCAGGACGCGCAAGCCTGGGACACCGACCGCGCGCCGGCGTCATCACGAGAACTCGAGGGCGCTGCTGGCGGAGAAACTCGCCGCCACCGGTGACCCGGTCCAGCGCCTGGCGCACGGCTTCGACTACGCCCGCGCCGCCGCGGCGCGGGCCCGGCGCCGGGATCCCGGCGCCGACGTCACCGCGCTGGAGGCCGCGCTGCACGCGCTCGTCCGCGCGGGCGACCAGCTGATCCGCTGACCCCCTTTTTCGAACAGGTCCCCACCTCAGCAAAGGAAGTGATCCCGTATGTCCGCCGTGCACGAGCTGCCCCAGCCGACGCCCGCGTCCACGACGGACCAGGCGCGACGTCCGGTCCCGCCGGAAACCGACGTCGAGAAGACCATCCCGATCCCGGCCATCCGCCCCGACACCCACCTCAGCGTCGTCCCGCCGCCCGACACCACCGGCCCGGCCGAGGACGTCACCGGCGGTCCGGACGACGGCGGGTCGCCGGTCGACAGGGCGAGGTCCTGGACCGAGGGCGTCGCGAAGCCGTGGGCGAAAGACATGTTCGGCCCGCCGGACATCGCCACGAAGGACCGGCCGTCGCTGCAGAAACTCCGCCGCTACGGCAAGGACAACACCCAGACCCCGGACGTGCCGGTGCTGCGCGCGGCAAGCCAGGCCTGGTCCTGGATCGCGATGTACCACGCCGCCCGCGGCTACACCCGCGCGTGGCTGATGGAACGCCCGGTCCGCGCCGTCGTGTTCATCGCGCTGCTGATCACCGCGTCGCTGCTGCCCAGCACCCGGACGGTGCTGACGGTCCTGCTGTGGCCAGCGCACACCGCCATCGAGCTGCTCACCAACTACTGATCCACCCGACCGAAGGAGCCCTTCATGTACATCCTGTCCGCCCTCGCACTGTTCGTGTTCTGGATCCTGATCCGCAAACGCCGAGCGAAATGGATCCCCGACTGGTTCGCCTGGCTGATCTCCCCGCTGGTGCTGTTCCTGGCCACCACGGCGTTCGCGCTGTCGGACATCGGCGGGTTCCTCGGCGGGATCCTGATCTGGGTCATCGGCTGGCCGGTCACCTGGTTCGGCGGCAATCCCGCGATCCTGGTGACCATCGTCGCCGCGGCGCTGTTCGTCGGCACCGTGCTCGACATCGCCGTCGACCGGAAACCGGACGGCCTGGCCAAGACCGGCATCGTGCTGCTGCCCATGCTCGCGGCCGGATGCCTCGGCATCGTCGGGCAGCTTCTCGACGCGATCGTCACCAAGACCGGCGGCGTCGGCCCGCAGGTCATCGCCGCCATCACCGGCTGAGGCCCGGCCCGCGTGGCCAGGTCCTCAGCCCGCCCGAGCCCCGGGCGTCACCCACCGCGGGGCAGCCCTCACCGGTGTCACCACACGCCCCCGTCGCCAGGGGCTTTGCGTGTGGGCGGGTTCGACTCCCGCCAGGGGCGCGCACAGACCATCACCCCACCGAGCCGCAAAGGAGGAAACGTGCCGTGGAGCTGCTGTTCATCCTGATCATCAGTGCCTACCTGACCAAGCAGGCCGCGCAGGCCGTCCCCGACTCCATCGCCCTGGCCCGGGGCAAGACCCCGCCCAGCATCGAGAAATGGAAACTCAAGCACCCGGACAAGCCGATCAAGCCCGGGATGCGCGGCTACTTCGGCCGGATGCTCACCAACAGTGTCGAGGCCTGGGCCGACCGCTCCAACCGCAAACACCGGCGCCGCAAGATGCTGCAGGCCAAACGGCAGGAGCATGACGATTCCGAGTGGCTGCGGAAGAAGATCGCCCGCACCGACAAGCGCGCCGAACGCGCCGAGCGGTGGGCGGCGAAGTTCGGTGTCGCGTGGGACAAGACGAAGGCTCGCGCGACCGCCCGCCGGGACGAGAACGCCGCCTGGGACGCCAACGCAGCCCGCGACGAGGACGCGGCCTGGGACGCCAACGCGGCGCACGGCGCGGCCGCCGATGCCGGCTCCTCGTCGACGTCGCCCCCGCCGGGACCTGGCTCGGTCCCGCCGCCTGGAGCGATGCCGCCGCCCGGTTCTGTGCCGCACGGTGCAGGCCAACCCGGTGGTGGCCGGACCGCATCGGGCGGAGCGCCTCCGCCCGATGACCGTGACTACGAGGAGCCGATCGTCCACGACAGCGACGAATACCGCTTCAGCAACGGGACCTACCCCTTCGAGGACACGCCCCGCGACACCCGGTACGCGTTCGGGTTCGGCGGGCCGATCTTCGATCGCTCGCAGGGGCAGGCCCCGGAGGCGGACAAGCCCGGCACGATCCGCGCCGAGGGCGAGATCGTCCGCGACACACCGCCGACCCCGCCTGAGCCGCTGCAGCTGGAAGCCGGGCCCAGCAGCTCCACCGAAGTCCTCGACGCCGAAGTCGTCGAGGACTCCTCAGCCCCCGCCGGTTCCCCGGCGGGCAACCCCACCGCGACGACCATGGAGGACGCGAACATGAACGCCAGCGCCGAGATCACCAACCTGCCCGCGGCGAAGGCCTACACCGCGAAGATGACCGAGTACCTGGACCGCATCAACGGTGTCGTCGAGGCCCAGAAGGCCGAGATGGCGACGCTCGCCGCAGACCTCACGGCCGAGCTCGGCGACGCCGAGCTCGCGATGAGTTCCCTGCAGTCGCACGGATTCACTGGCGATCCGATCACCCAGTTCCAGCTGGCGAACGAGCAGCTGACGCAGATGCAGCAGGCCCTGCAGAACGCCGAGCAGGCTCTGAACACGCTGCCGGACAACGCGACCAGCGCGAAGGGCGCCTACGACAAGGCCGCGGAGGCCTTCGACCGTCAGGCCGGGATCGCCGAGCAGGTCCAGACGCAGGCCGCCACTGGCAACGTCGCCAGCGACACCGACTTCTACGCCAACGCCTGAGCAGCCGCGAATTCCTTGCGGTAGCGCCGAAAGAGGACACCACAGGGGCACCGGCCACCCGGCCGGTGCCCCATCTGGTGGGCGGGTCCGACTCCCGCCCGGCGCACTCATCCCATCCGGCCACCGACTGAAAGGACCCGATCATGGCCGACACCAAGACCGCCCCGGCCGCCGCGCCGGTGGCCACCGACCTCCCGCTCCCGCAGCCCACCCCGGCCGTCGAGACCGGGCCCCGGGGCGTGCTGGGCACGATCACCTCCGCCCGGGACAAGGTCACCGCGGCCAAGGACAACGTCACCAAGACCCGGAAGAAGATCCGGTCGCTCGGGTGGCGGACCCGCCGCGCGAGCTACCCCTGGTACGCCGCGGCCGCGACCGCCACGCTCGGCGTCGCCGGGTCGGTCGCCACCGAGTTCGCCGACGGTCCCGCCGATCTCGCGATCGCCGGTGGCACCGGTGCTGTCGCTCTCGCCGGTGGCTGGCAGCTGGCGAAACGGTGCTCTGAGCAGATCGAGAAGGCCGGCATGACCAGCCGTGTGCAGGCCGGGGTCGTCGCGTCGTGCGCCTGGTGCTTGACCACTCCGCTGACCGGGGCGAACGCCCTGGAGATGTGGCTCGCGCTCGGACTGGGCACTGTGGCGTTATCCGCGCGCTGGTGGCAGCGGATCCGCCCCGGCTACCCCGCCGGCACCGACCTCGTGCTGGCCAGCCCGACCGACCTCGTCCCGACGACGGAGCCGGACGCCGAGGCCGGCGCGGTCGTCACCGCGGCCGAGTCGATCCTCGAGGCCTGGAACGCCACAGTCACCATCCCGACCGGCCTCCTGCCCGGCGCGCAGCTGACCGACCCGCAGGTCGCCGATCACCGCGTGAGCTTCACCATCGCGCTCGTGCCGGGCAAGCAGACCGTGCAGGACCTGCGCAACCTGGTCGGCAAGATCGGCTCGGCGATTGGGTTCTTCGCCAAGGACATCACCTTCGACGACGGCGCCACGCCGACCGAGGCGACCATGGCGGTGCGGATCAGCGCCGAGGTCGACACCACCTACACCGGCCCGGTCATTCACGTCGAGGGCCAGGACATCTACCTGGAGATCGGCCCGTACATCGACGGTGAGGGCGCGACCCGCTACCACGTCGCCGGACCGAACTCGGTGAACAGCGGTTTCGTGCTCGGGTCGAAAGGATCCGGCAAGAGCCGGGTCCTGGAGCTCATCGCCGACGGGCTGCGCGAGCTCGGGTTCGAGATCTGGTGGATGGACCCCCAGGGCGGCGCGTCGTCGAAGGCGTTGAAGGACCACGCCGACTGGTCGCTGATGGGCCTGAACTCCGATGAAGGCGAGCTTGAGCTCGCCTACATCGGGAACCTGCTGCACCTGTGGCGGGCAGTGTGCAACGTGGCGAAGATCCGCGAGGCGGAGAACGTCGCGATGGGCCTCGACGGGTTCACCCACACCCGCGAGCGCCCGGCGATCATGGTGATGATCGACGAGTGCCACAAGGCGTTCAACGTGAAGAACCCCATCACCGGCAACACCTTCGGCTACGACTTCGGCGAACTCGACCGGGTCACCCGAAAATTGGGCATCGGGTTCATCGGCGCCAGCCAGATCTTCACGATGGACACCTTCGGCAACTCCGCGGCCCTGCGGTCGGGCATGATCACCGGGAACCTGCTGATCATGCGGATGATGGAGAAGAGCCACTGCGGGCTGCTGCCCGGCAGCGCGCCGTCACCGCTGAGCCTGCGCAAGGGCGGCGGCTACGGCTACGCCATCGACACCGACCGCGAACACGTCATGTGGCGGGCCCGCAACATCGGCGACCACGCCGCCGAATACCTGGCCGCCAAGCCGAAAGCGACCCTGGACGCGCGGGCCACCAAGGCCGCGGGCCTGGTCTACCGCAACCGGCACAAGACCGCCGCCCGCTACACCGAGAAGGCCCTCGCCACCCTGGAGGCCTTCGACGCGGCACCCGAGGCGACCGCGCTGACCATGCTCACCAGCGGCCCCCGCCAGGCGGAACAGGACACCAGCACCAGCGTCGGCGCGACGCCGGCGGCGAGTACTGGTGGCGGGCTGGCGTCGGTGCGGGTGCTGCCGGTCCGGCCCTCGGCCGGGAAGTCCACCGGCGGCGCAGTCGCCGCCCCCGAGGGCGTCCCCGCGGCCGATCTCAAACCCGGACCGCGGCGGGTCATGGAGCTGATGAGCGACGGGAAGGCCTGGCACACCAAGGACCTCTCAGCCGCGCTCGGCATCAGCGAACAGGCCGTGCGCGGGCATCTCCGCTCGCTCGGCGAGACCCGCCTCGACAACATCACCCCGGGCGTCTACCGCATCAAGTAGGCCAGCCGGACAAGCACCACCAGCAAGAACACCCCGAAAGCTTGCGAGGCCTGCGAGGAATATAACCCCTCGCAGGCCTCGCAAGCCGTCTCTATCGGAAAGGACGCCGCATGTTCGGCAGGAAACGCGCCACACGCACGATCCCCGCACCGGCCAGGACTCCCATCGACCTGCCCAGCCGGGACCAGGTCGGGGCGTACCCGGTTCCCGCCTGGGTCCAGGACTGGCCCGCGAACCTAGGCGACGACATCGTGACCGACCTGCTCGCCCTGCACGAGCGGCTGCTCACCACCGCCAGCCGCACCGAGCCGAACACGCTCTTTCTCAACGCCGCCGCCGTGATCCGGCGGCTGCTCGAACTCCACACCCGCTGGAGCCCGTACGGCGTCGACCTCGATCTGCGGAGCGAGACCCAGGCCGCGGTGACCGAGGTCCTCGGCGTGCTCCGCCACGACGCCAGGACCGGCGAGTGCGGGGTGCACACCGCCTTCCGCGCCGCCGGCGGCTGGGTCGATCACGCGAACCTGCGCGTCACCGCCATCGAGACCGAGAGCCGCCGGCGCCGGGACAGCGTCAAGACCCCGCCCGTCACACCCGCCGCCCGCCGCGCGGAGGACCCGGTCCCGGCCCACTGACCCCGGCCGGGGGCATAGCCGCCCTGGCCGCGCAGATCTCGATTCCTGCACAACCCAATCCCGTTGAGGAGAACCGCCATGGTCAACACCATCGATCCGGATCCCGAGTTCACCCACTCCGAGATCGGCACAGACATCGTCCTGTCGTGGAGCGAGCGCCCGAACCGGCCGCGCCATTCCTTCATCGTGAACCGCGAGACCGGCGAGACCACCGGCGGGGACGGGAGCGCGGTGTCCTCGGCTGACGGACGCGTTCTGCAGCAGGCACTCGCCTCGATCGGCAAGTCCGATCTCGGACGCGCGGTGTTCGACCGCTACAGCCGCTAAACCCGGTCCCTCGACCCGTTCCCTCCCGATCAACCGCCTGATCCGTCCACCCCGTGATGAAGGAGTTCGCTGATGACCAACCGACGGCCGACCCGCTCCCGCAGTGCCCGCCCGGCCCGGCCCGGTCCGTACCCGGTCGCCACCTCCAGCTACGACGACTACGCCAGCCTGGTCGACACCGGCGGTGGCCAGGAGTCCGGGAATTCCTGCCCGGCGCCCGACACCGCCCCGGCCGACAGCGGCGGCGCGTGCGCGTCCTGACCGTCCACCGCTCGCCTCGACGGCCCCGCTCCGGTCTCCGGGCGGGGCCGTCGCCGTCTCAGGAAGGCCCTCCGCCATGAAGCCGCTGCTGTTCTTCGCTGCGCTGACCTTGCTCTACCTGGGCTACTGCTGGTGCTACCCCTACACCGCCTGCGGCAACTGCGACGGCGGCAAACACCTCACCTCCGACGGCAAGTTCTGGCGCAAGTGCGGCCGCTGCAAGGGATCCGGCACGAAGATCCGCCTCGGCCGCAAGCTCCTCGGCGGCACCCGCGACCTGTAGCGCCACACCGCCACGCACTCTCTGCGAGACCGGATAGCCCTCGCAGGCCTCGTATTCCTCGCCATGTCCCCGACCAGGAAGGACGCTGCATGACCGGCACGATTACCCACCTCTCCCCCGAGACCGCCGCCCGGTACCTCGAACTCGCCGACCTCGTCGACGGGCTGGTGACCGCGATGCGCTGCAGCGACACCGACCTCAAGGACGCGCAGCTGCTCGACGAACTCGCCGAGACCGCCGCGGAGCAGGCCTCCCTGACCCGCGCGGCCGATGACGTCGACGACGCCCGCAAGACCGGGCTGCTGCCCGAGCTGGAACAGCGGCCCTATCTGCAGGCCGTGCTGGACCGCATGGCCTGCGCGGCCGACGACCAGCCCGGCTGGGTCCTGGCCCTGCGGCTCAACGCCGTGGTCGACCACGCGATCGACCTCGGCATCGGTACCCGGCTCGCCGAACGCCTCGCCCTGGCCGTCTCCCACCGTCCGGACGGGGAGAACGCCGCCGAGCACGAGGAAGCCGACGGCATCGGCGTCGACGAGCGCGACGCCGCCTGACCTCCCGCACATCCCGTTCACCACGCACAGAAAGGGGCATCCGCCCATGACGACCATGATCACCACCCCCGCCGCCAGCCCCGCGCTGGCCTGGGACCATTCCGGCAACATCGGCCTCGGCCAGCGTCTCGACGGAGCCGGGCCCGCGTGGTTCGACCTCGCCGACGATGTCCACGTCTCCAGCGGCGTGATCTCCGGCCCGAAGGGATCCGGCAAGAGCACCACCGTGCGGGCGCTGGTCGCCGCGGCCCGCGCCAGCCAGGCCGTGCCGGTCACCACGCTCTACACCGCTCCCTTCGGCGGGCTGGACAACCCGCTGCTCGCCCGGATCGCGAGCGTCCCGGTCCTGGGCGGCGCCCAGGACACGGTGATCGGCCTGCTGCGCGACGCGGCGGAGGTCCGCGCCGAGCTCCTGCGTGAGCGCGGCCTGGCCACCCTCGCCGGCACCGAGCTGCCGATCCTGCTCGCGGTCGTGGAAAACGCGGCGCAGGTCGTCGGCGACCGCCCGCACCGCTGGGCGCGGCTCGCCCGCCACGCCACGAAGCTCAACATCGCGCTCCTGGCCACCCTGGAGCGGGAGGACGACCCGACCCTGCCCACCGGGCAGCGGGCCCTGTGGCGGCAGCTGGCGGAGACGAACCGGATCCGCATGCGCGGCCACGGCACCGAGGCCGGCACCGCGCGGATCCGGGACGGCGCAGGGCACGAATACGACACCCGGGTCCCCTTCTTCCCCGACGGGGATCCCTGGGTGCACACCGAGATCGCGCCGGACGACCCGCTCGATGCGGCCACCGCCGCGGTGTTCGGCGACTACTACACCGCCCCGGCCGCGCCGCGGATGACCGGGAGCTTCGCGTGATCCCGGCGCTGGTGTTCATCGGTGCGGTCGCGTTCGCCGTCCTTGGCGTTGTCGCGCTGCTGCTGGCCTGGCAGATGTACCGGGCCGCGATCGCCGCCACCCCCGACGAGGACGACCCGCCCGGCACCGCCGAGCCCCCGACCCAGCCGCTCGACCTGCCCCGGCAGTCCATCCCGTCCCTCCTGGAGAGGACCTCCCATGCGTGAACTCATCGACCTCGTCGATCTCGATCCGCGGGCACGGCCACCGGCGTCGCCGCAGTGGCGGCTCAACAGCTACTACCGGGGCTGGCTTGATGGCGCGCAGTCCGCCGCCGAGGTCGTCCTGCTTGCCGCGGCCGCGTACGTCTTCTACCTGCTCGTGCTCGATCGTCCTGGGCAGTGGCTGTGGCCCGCCGCGACCGGCCGCAGTCCGCAGCACCTGCTCACCGGCGCCCT
Organism: Amycolatopsis sp. NPDC043885; assembly: GCF_056435685.1. Lineage (NCBI taxonomy): Bacteria > Bacillati > Actinomycetota > Actinomycetes > Pseudonocardiales > Pseudonocardiaceae > Amycolatopsis > Amycolatopsis sp. NPDC043885. Next base: position 7,177 of record NZ_JBWKEA010000029.1, on the reverse strand, counting down.
GATCGCCGTGCTGCTGCTGGGAATCTTCACGGTCGGGCGCTGCGCCATCTACGGCAACCTCGCCCGGACGCATCATCCCGAGGACCTGGACGTCGTCGAGCGCCACGAGCTGGACCGCGCCGGTCGCGCCTTGGTCCGCAACACCCGGCTGCTCCACTTCGCGCTGGCCGCACTGCTGGCCGCCCCGGCCATCCCGGACCTGCTCGCGGCCTGGACCGCCAACACCCCGGAGGCCTTCGGCGTGGCCGGACCGCAGCTGCTGCTGCGCCTGACCCCGGTCGCCGCCCTCTACCTGCTGCACCTCTGTGTCGACCGCGGCCTCGACGTCGTCGCCGACCACCTGGAACACCGGCAGGACGTCGCCCAGGACGCGGCGATCGAGGACGCCCAGCAGCGGCCGGGATTCACCGGCGCACCGCTCACCTGACCGACCACCGCGCGGAGGGCCGGGGCCACCAGGACCCCGGCCCTCCGGGTGGCTGCCCAGCCATCGACCTGACCGTCCAGAACAGGGAAGAACGTACCGAGATGATCATCAGTAGCGACACCGAAACCATCGCGGACAAGGCCGGCATCCCCGACAACATCGCCCAGGCGGTGGCCAATGATCTTGGCCACCTGCTCAACGACGGTGCAACCACCGTGGACGAGGCAGAAGCGTTTCTCGAAGGCCACTACAACGGCCAGGTGCCCGCAAGTGTCCGATGGGATGTCGTAGTCGATTGCTACATCAGACATCAGCGCAGCACACCCGAAAACCTGCTGTGAGAACAACAGACAGCTGACCGCCATCACCCGCGTCGGGGCCGGAACCACCAGGTTCCGGCCCCGACGCGCTTTTCTGGAGGTTCATTCATGGCCACGATCCACGCCCTCGCTCTCGCCGGTGTCCTGGCCGTCGCGCCGGCCACGTCCTGCGAGCCGCCCGCGGGCGGCACCGGCTCCCGCCCCGGCAGTTCGTCGGATGTCGAATACACCGCCTCCTGCGACGGCCAGGGCAACGCATTCGACGTCGAGCCGAACACCCCGGCCGCCCGCGCCGAGGCCCAGCGGCGCTGCGCCCGCACCCACACCATGGTCCGCGACGCGCCCTGGCCCAGCGGCTGGAAACCCGCCCCGATCCCCGAAGGAGTTGGCTGGTGACCACCTTCCGCTTGCTCATCGCGGCACCGGCGAGCGGGAAGACGGCGCTGTGCCGGAACAAGGCGATGGAGTTCGGCGAGGTGTACTCCCTCGATCGTGCCCGGGCCCAGCTCGGTCGCCACGCCCACGATCACGCCGTCTCGGCTGCCGCGGTCGCGGCCGTCCACGCCGAGATCGACGAGACACTCGCCGACGGCCTCGACGTCACCCTGGACGCCACCTCCACCGTCGCCGAGCACCGCGCCCGCTGGCTCGGCCTGGCCGCCCAGCACGGTGCCCGGCCGGTCGCGCTCGTCCTGCGCGCCGACCTCGACCTCATCCTCCAGCGGAACGCGGCGCGTGCCCGGCCCGTCCCGGCCGACGTCGTCGAGCGGATGTGGCACGACATCCAGCAGCTGACCATCCCGGCGCTGCGCGCCGAAGGGTTCGCCGAGGTCACCGAGCTCGACGGCTTCGGCCACCCGCTGCACTGATCCACCTTTCCTCCACACACGGGCCGGATCCTCCCGGCCCGCGCTTCCTTCTGCCCGCAATGAGGGGGATTTCCCATGCCCGCCACCACAAGCCCGAAGAACCTCGCCGTCATCGAGGAGATCACCGCCGCCGCGTTCCCGACCCCGGCACTGGCCCAGCGCACCAACGATCCCGCCGCCCTGACGCGGATCACGCGCTTCGCCGAGCACCAGGCCGCCATCGCCCAGGACCTGGCCGCCACCGTCGCCCACCGGCTGCACGACGTCCCCGGCGACGCCCAGCGCATGGTCAGCGCGACGCTCGACGCGGCACGCCACTGGCGCTACCAGCTCGCCCGCGACACCAATGAGGTCCGCCGCGGCACCGGGATCCCGCTCGACCACACCCGGTACCGGACCCCGATCACCGACCACACCACGAACTACGACCGCATCGGCTACGTCGGCCGTGTCCGCCACGGCGCGTACTGGGATCCCGCCTTCCGCCTCTATCGCGGAGGCGCCGCGACCCCGGCCTTCCACACGCTCGTGGAGGCCGGCCGCCGCGCCCTGGCCCGATTCGAGGCAGACGCCCCGCACGGCGCGGTGTTGCAGAACTTCGTCGAACTCGTCGACGGCACGCTCGTGCTGGGCAACCGGCTCCTGCGCGGCCACGCGGCGGACGCTGCGGCGACGGAGCTCGCCGCGCGGATCGCCGCCCGTGGCGGGGACGCCACCCGGATCGAGACCGGCGGTGCCCTGCTCTACACCGCGACCGCCTCCGAGGCCGACCGGGCGCGCCTGCACCAGGCCGCCGTCGACGCCTTCGCCGAGGCGATCACCACCACCGACCCCGCGGCCGCGCTCCGGCTCTGGGCCCACGGCGCCTACTGCCTCTACCAGGCCCCGCAGACGAAAAAGGGCTCCGACGCCGTCGCCCGCGTCGCCCTGGTCGCCTTCGGCACGCTCGCCCTGGGCCACGTTCCCCAGCTGCCGCACGACATCGACCTGCGCGGCTACGTCGACGGCCAGGCCGCGTTCACCCGCGACCTGCAGGCCCTGCAGCGGCGGCCGCGATGATGGGCCGCACCCACGCCGCCACCGGTGTCCTGGCCGGTCTGCTGCTCGGCCCCGCGATCGGACTTGAGGGCCTGGCCGAAGTCGGCCCGTTCGCCGCGACCTGCGCCGGATACGCGCTGCTGCCCGACCTGGATCACCCCAGCAGCACCATCACCCGCACACTCGGCCCGATCACCCGCGGGCTCTCGGCCGGGCTGCGGCGGATGTCCGCCACCCTGTACCGGGCCACCAAAGGGCCCCGGGACGAACAATGCGACGGCACCCACCGGCACGCCACCCACACCGTGCTGTTCGCCCTGGTGGTCGGCGCGGTGTGCTGGGCGACCACGACCGCGTGGGGCGGTTGGGCGGTGCTCGTCTGGCTGGCGTTCGGGCTGCTGCTGGCCTACGACCGGCTCGGCACGCTCATGCTGGTCCCGTTCGGCATCGCCGCGGCGAGCTGGTGGACCCAGGTCGACGGGCCCGCCGGACTCGGCCCGGCCGCGCTCGCCGCCCTCGAGGAGTCCGCGGGCTGGCTCGGCACCGCCGTCGCCGCCGGCGCGATCACCCACTGCCTCGGCGACGCGCTCACCGAATCCGGCTGCCCGTTCCTGTTCCCGCTCCCGATCGCCGGTGAGACCTGGTACGAGCTCCGGCCGCCGAGCCTGCTGCGCTTCCGCACCGGCAAGAAGGTCGAGAACTGGCTGGTGTTCCCGCTGGTCGTGCTCGGCTGTGTCGCCGCGATCCCCGGCGTCTGGCCCTACCTCGTCGAGGCGTTCCACAGTCCCGGCTCCGTCGCGACGGCGTCCCTGCCGCTCCTGGCCCGCTGATCACGAGCCTGGCCGATCCGGCGCGGCTCACTCGATTTCCCCCGCACACAACAAGAAGAGGAGTTTCACTTGTCCGCATCACCGGAAGCGACCACGACGCGATACACGGCCGACATGGTGCTGTTCACCGAACGCGGCGGCGTGCTGATGGTCCTGATGATCGACCGGCTCTGGGAGCCGCACCAGGGCAAAGCCGCCCTGCCTGGCGGGCACCTCGACCCCGGCGAGAAAGCCGAAGCGGCCGCCCGGCGCGAATGCCGCGAAGAGACCGGCATCGACGCGCCACAGGAGCTGATCCAGGTCGGTGTCTACAACGACCCGGGCCGGGATCCGCGCGGTGACTACTCCACCACCGCCTTCAGCGCGGTGCTGCCCGACGCGCCCGATCCCGTCCCCGACAGCGACGCCGAGGCCGCCGCCTGGCGACCGGTCCACAAAGTTCTCGAAGGCGACCGGATGGCGTTCGACCACCGCCGGATCCTCACCGACGCCGTCGCCGCCCAGCGCCACAACATCGCCGCCCTGCTCAACATCCAGCACTGAACCCAGCGACGCCCCCGCCGGGGCCGGACCTCACCACGAGGTTCGGCCCCGGTTTTTCGTTGCCCGCCAACCACAATCGAGGACGAAGACCATGCCCATCACCATTCACAGCGGCTCCGGCGACACCGTGCCCCGCCGGGACGACGAGCCGGACCTGGTCCAGCGGGTGATCGCCCGGCTCGGTAGCCACTTCCGCGGCCGCTGGGACCACGATGCGATCGACGCCGCGGCGACCGACGTGCTCGACGAGCAGGCCTGGGCCGCCGGCGACGTCCACACGCCCACACCCCGCGAGGTCGACGAGCTCGTCGCGGCCGTGAAGGCCCGCGGTGCGGCAGGTGCCGTATGAAGCGCCTCGCCACGATCACCCTGGTCGCCGTCGCGGTCCTCGCCACCGCCTGCGGCGTGCCCGCGGCCACCGGTGCCCAACCCGCGCCCGCGCCGGTGTCGGTGCAGGCCCCGGGTGATGCCGGGCAGCAGCTGGCCGCGCTCCGGGTCGCGCCCCGGGGCTCGATGGACGGCTACGACCGGAAGAAGTTCCCGCACTGGGACGACCAGGGCAATAGCTGCAACACCCGCGAGGTCGTGCTCAAACGCGACGGCAAGAACGTGGTGACCGGCCCGGACTGCGCGCCGACGGCCGGGACCTGGCCCAGCCCCTACGACGGCGAGACCTGGACCAAGGCGACCGATGTGGACATCGACCACATGGTTCCGCTCGCCGCCGCGTGGGTGTCCGGCGCGAAGTCCTGGGCCACCGAGAAACGCCGAGCGTTCGCCAACGACCTGACCCGGCCGCAGCTGCTCGCCGTGACCGACAACGTCAACCAGGAGAAGTCCGACAAGTCGCCCGACCAGTGGAAGCCGCCGCTGGTGTCCTACTGGTGCGCCTACGCCACAGCGTGGACGGCGGTCAAGCACCACTACGGCCTCACCGTCACCGGGGCCGAGAAGACCGCGCTCGGCGACATGCTGAAACGGTGCCGAAGGTGACTCCGTTCGCCGGGCTGGCCCGCCCGCTCACCGCCGGCCTCAGCCCGCACGCGCGGGACCTGATCGCCGACGAGCTGATGAACGTCGTTGTCGAGATCCGCAAGGAGGCCAACGCCTGGCGCGTCGCGAACTCGACCGGCATGGAGGCCACCATCGTCACCTGCACCGGGCTGGCCGACACCCTCGTCAAACGCGCCGAGGTCTACCGGAGCGGGCGATGACGGTCTACGTGGACGACTTCGCCGCTCCCGCAAGGGTCGACGGCCGGAGCGGGCACTGGTCGCACATGATCGCCGACACCGAAGACGAACTCCACGATTTCGCCGTGAGGCTCGGCCTGCAGCGCCGCTGGTTCCAGGACCCCCGTGTCCGGTCCTACAAGCGGCCGTCCCCGGCCCTGCCGGGCAGCTTCGCCGCCGAGACCTGGCACTACGACATCACCCGCTCCAAGCGCGACCTCGCGCTGCAGCTCGGCGCCGTCGACGTCGGCTGGCGCGACCTGCCCGACCTGATCAAGCACCGCATGGCCCACGGGACCTGCCGACCGGAGCAGCCCCGTGTGAGCAGTGCCGAAACCCAAGGAGGAACACCATGACCGCCACCCTCAAACCCCGTGCCCTCGCCAGCGATATCGCCGACGACACCAGCGCCATCACGGTTGACACACACGACTCTGGTCAGTGGAGCGTGTGGGATGACACCGATCGCTGGTGGGGCCTCGTGGACGCCACGGTCCTCGACGAACTCGCCGGCAACTTCAGCCTCTACGGCGTCGAGGTCAACCGACGCCACGACGGCGCAGCATGGGTCGCTGGCCTGAGCACCGTACCGGCGCCGCTGGTGAAGATCGCCCACGACGGTCTGCAGCTCGCGACCGCCACCGTAGCCACGGACCTGCCCGACGGCGCCCTTGGCGTGTGCCTCGCCGCCGAGCTGTCCGCAAGCCAGACCGTCAACGCGCTGCTCTTCTGGCTGGAAAAGATCACCGTGCACAACACGATGTTCAATGCCCAGCCAGACACCGCCGGCTTCGTTCGGCTCAACATCCGCGGCACCCTCCCGGACGGCACCCGCCTGGTCGTCGCCGGCCTGTTCCACGCTTACACCGCACCCAACGCCGTCCGGATCATCGGCGGAGAGATCGGCCGCCAGGACGTGCGCAGCCTGCTCACCCACCTGGCCATCTGCGCTGGTCGCAAGGCTTGCGGCCACTGATTCAGGGGACGTGACACTCCCCTGCTCGAAGGGCCCCTGGCGGTAAGCCAGCGGCTTCGGCTTCACGCGAACCCGCAGCCCCCGTTTGAGCAGTACCGAAACCCAAGGAGAAAACGAACGATGAACCTCAGTGACGCGATCGCGCTGGTGGCCAAGGACACCCGCGAGAGCACCGACGATTCGATGACCGACCGCGAGGCGATCGACTGCGCGCGCGGCGAGGTCACGGTCGAGGATCTGGAGGTCGTGGACGACGCCACGTTGCGCGAGGCCTACGAGGTCGTGCTGGCCGCCAGCGCGGACGACGTGGCCCGAGCCCTGCGGTAACCCCCGCCCCGACTCAACACCGCATCGCGGACGGCACCCGCCGTCATGCAGAAAGGATGACCAGCATGTCCGCCGACGAACGGTGGGAGAACCTCCTTCGCGAGCAGATCAACAAGCTCGCGCGCGGACCCCGGGACTGGGTCGCCCTGGTCGAACTGCGCCCCCGCCTCGACGGGCGGGGTGCGAGCCGGGCCGCCCAGGACGAACACCTCAAACGACTCTCCAAAGCGGGAAAGCTGGAGCTCGTGCCCGAGAGCAACCGCAAAGCCCTGAAGGCTCCCGACCACGACGCCGCCATCGACATCGGCGGCGAGGCCAACCACCTCGTCATGTGGAACGGCGACTGACGAGCAACGCCACGAAAGCCCTCGGCCGATGTCGGCCGGGGGCTTTCGTGCGTTCAGGGCACTTTCGCGGCCGCAGCCCAGGGGCTGCTCCATTTCAGGGGTTTCCGTGGACACGCCCACCACGGTTCGCTACTGACCGCGCATCTCTGCCTACCTTGTGCGCATGACATCGAGGTGGGGACGAACTGTGGCCGCCGCAGCGGCCGGTGCGGCGCTACTGCTGGTCTCGGCGTGCTCGTCGTTGACCTGGGACCAGAAAGTCGAGGAA
>NZ_JBWKEA010000028.1:0-71191 GCF_056435685.1 Amycolatopsis sp. NPDC043885 | reverse complement strand
GTGGTCCGGTGGGTGGGGAATACCTGGGGGAGGGTGTCTTGGGGAGCCCCCCTCCTCCCCCTGTGGGGGGGGGGGGGGGTGTTTGGTTTCCCCCCCCAACCCCCCCCCCACGACCCACCCGAGGGTCACGCGGCCGCGGACTCCTCCGAGAACTGCGTCAGGTACAGCGCCGCGTAGCGCCCTTCCCGCGCGAGAAGCTCGTCGTGCGTTCCCCGCTCGACGATCTCCCCGTGCTCGATCACCAGGATCTGGTCGGCCGCCCGGACCGTCGACAACCGGTGCGCGATGACCAGCGCGGTCCGCCCGTCGAGCGCGTCGGTCAGCGCCTCGCCCACGGCCGCCTCGGACTGCGAGTCCAGATGCGCGGTCGCCTCGTCGAGGACGACGACCTTCGGCTGCGCGAGCAGCAGCCGGGCGATGGTCAGCCGCTGCCGCTCCCCGCCGGAGAGCCGGTAACCCCGCTCCCCCACCACGGTCTCCAGCCCGTCCGGCAGTTCCCGGATCAGCTCGGCCAGCCGCGCCTTCTCCAGCGCCGCCCAGATCTCGGCGTCGGCGACCCCGGGCCGCGCGTACTCGAGGTTCGCGCGGATCGTGTCGTGGAAGAGGTGCCCGTCCTGGGTCACCACGCCGACGGTCTCCCGCAGCGAGGCGAAACCCAGATCTCGAACGTCCACATCGGACAGTTTGACCGATCCGGCGTCGACGTCGTAGAGACGCGGCAGCAGTGAGGCGATCGTCGACTTGCCCGCGCCCGACGAACCGACCAACGCCACCATCTGCCCGGGTTCGGCGCGGAAGCTGATGCCGTGCAGTACCTCCTCACCGCCCCGGTGATCCAAAGTGGACACATCCTCCAGCGACGCCAGCGAGTACCGGTCCGCCGCGGGGTAGCCGAACCGGACGTCCGCGAACTCCACCGAGACCGGGCCTTCGGGAACGCGGCGCGGTTCCGGCTTCTCTTCGATCATCGGCTTGAGGTCGAGCACCTCGAAGACGCGCTCGAACGAAACCAGCGCGGTCATCACGTCCACCCGGACGTTCGCCAGCGCGGTCAGCGGCGAGTACAGCCTGGTCAGCAGCAACGCCAGCGCCACGACGGTGCCCGGCGCGAGCGCCCCGGTCAGCGCGAGGTAGCCGCCCAAACCGTAGACCAGCGCCTGCGCGAGCGCGGAAACCGTGGTCAGGCTGGTGAGGAACCAGCGTGTCAGCATCGCCGTGCGCACGCCGATGTCGCGCACCCGCCCGGCCCGCGCGCCGAACTCGCCCGCCTCGCGCTCCGGGTCGCCGAACAGCTTCACCAGCGTCGCGCCCGGCGCGGAGAACCGTTCGGTCATCTGCGTGGTCATCGACGCGTTGAGCTGACCGGCTTCCCGCTGCAGGGCGGCCATCCGCCGCCCGAGCCGCCGCGTCGGCAGGACGAACACCGGCAGCAGCACCAGCGCCAGCAGGGTGACCTGCCAGGACAGCGTCACCATGACCACGAGCGACAGCGCGAGCTGGATCACGTTGGTGACCAAACCGGACAGTGTCGCGGTGAACGTGCGCTGCGCGCCGATGACGTCATTGTTGAGCCTGCTCACCAGTGCGCCGGTGCGGGTGCGGGTGAAGAACGCGACCGGCATCCGCTGCACGTGGCGGTACACCGCGAGCCGCAGGTCGAGGATGATCCCCTCCCCGATCCTCGACGACTGCGCCCGCTCGGCCAGCCCGAGTCCGGCGTCGATCAGCGCCAGCGCCGCGATCACCACGGCGAGCCACACCACCAGCGCGACGTCGTGCCCGCCGACGATCGCGTCGACCACCTTCCCGGCCAGCACCGGCGTGCTCACCGCCAGTACCGCCGAGACGACGGTGAGCACCAGGAATATCAGCAACCTTCGCCAATGCGGCCTGGCGAACCGTGCGACGCGGCGGAGCGTGCCCTTGTGCAGCCCCTTCGGAACGTCGGCGGACTTCATCGCCGAGTTCATCAGCGTCCACGTGTTGTCCATGAGAACCCTCTCTTCGCCCCCAAAACCTCGATATTAGTCGAGAGTTTTCCCGGATATAAGCATGACCAACACCGGAGCACATCGGATGCTTCCCGGTTTCCGCGTCCTCTTTCCGGCGAAGGTGGCCGCGTCGGTAGCCTGAGCCGGTGACCAAGGACCCAGACCGGCGACGACTGACCATCGACCTGGTCTTCTACACGGGCTGCCTGATCTTCGCCGTCGCGAACACGGCCGTCGCGGAGTTCTACGGCTATCGCGTGTGGGCGAACTTCGCTGTAGCGGGTTACGGCCTCGCCGTTGTCCACTCCGGCTGGCTGCTGGCCGCCGCCCGGCGCGGCAAGCCGCTGCCCGGCGCGCTCGGTTCGCGGTGGATCGGCATCGGGGCGATCGGCCTGTTCGCCATGATCCTTCCCTTGGGAATGCTCGTCATTCGCCGTCTGACCGGAGTGGACTGGCTCGTCACACCGAGCTCCTGGGCCGCGCAGCCCGAGGTCTGGGTGATCGAACGGTCGGCGAAACTCCTTCTGGAGAACGGCACCCCGTACGTCGACGTCACCACGCTCGGTCGCGCGGTGGAAGTAAACGATTACACGCCATACGGTCCGGTGATGACCGTCTTCGGTCTGCCGCGTGCCCTGTTCGGCGGCGGACCGGTCGCGAACGCCCTCACCGACGCGCGCTGGATGTTCGCGCTGGCGGCCGTCGCGTGTGTGCTGCTGACGCTGCGGCTGCTGAAGTGGCCGAAAATCCCGGTCAGCGCCGCGCAACTCGCGCTCGCCTGCCCGCTGACAGCACTGACCTGGGCGGTCGCCGGCCCGGATCTGGCCATCGTCGGCCTGCTGGTGCTGTCCTTCGCGCTGGCCTCGACCGGCCGCGCGGTCCTGTCGGGCCTGGTGCTGGCATTGGTGGTCAGCGCGAAACTCATCGTCGCGCCCGCGATCGTGGTGCTGGGTGTCTTGTTGATCACGCGGCGTGGCCCTCGCGCACTGGGCGGATTCGCCGCGGCACTCATGGTGACGACCCTCGTCCTGCACGTCCCCGTCTATCTGGCCGACCCCAAGGCGTTCGTCGAGCACGTCTTCCGCTTCCCGCTGGGAATCGGCGTGATCAAGTCACCGGCGGCGAGCCCGTTGCCCGGCCACCTCATCGCCTCACTCGGCCCGGTGGGCACGGCGGTTTCCTTCGCGCTGCTCGGGATCGCTGCCGTCGCGATCCTGGTCTGGCTGCTGCGCCGCCCGCCCGCGACCGGCTCGGACGCGTTGCTGCGCATGGCCGTCGGGCTCGTCGCGCTGATCATGCTCACTCCGGCGACGAGGTACGGCTACCTGGTGTATCCGCTGGTCCTGCTCGGTGCCAGGTTGGCCTTCCTGGCCGCGGAAACCCGTGAAACAGCGGTCCCTGGAAAGGGAACTGCGCCCCCCGCGCAGCAGTCCGCTACTTCCTCGTGACTACTTCTTCTTGACCCTGGTGGCACCGCCACGGCCGCGCAACTGGACGCCGGACTCCGAGAGGACCCGGTGCACGAACCCGTACGAGCGACCCGTGGACTCCGCGAGAGCGCGGATGCTCGAGCCCTTCTCGTATTTCTTCTTCAGGTCAGCGGCCAGCTTGTCACGCGTGTTGCCGGTGATCCGCGCGCCTTTCTTGAGATCAGCCACGTCGATCGCCTTCCAGCCGAGAGTGTTCTGGGCCACATAACGGCCCCTGTCGCCGCAATGATCGAACACTGAGCGCCGGAATGCCAGACGACGAGCGCAAAACTGCTGAAACCGCGATCACATTGGGCCATTTCAGTGGCCGGATGGCATCGATCAAGCACCCGAACGGACGCAGGCCTCACGCAAGCTGGACAAGTTCCAGATAATCCGCCGACCAATGGTCCTCGGTTCCGTCCGGCAGGAGGATCACGCGTTCCGGCTCCAGCGCCTCGACCGCGCCCGGGTCGTGTGTCACCAGGACGACGGCTCCGGCGAAGCTGCGCAAGGCGTCCAGGACCTGGGCACGGCTGGCCGGGTCCAGGTTGTTCGTCGGCTCGTCGAGCAGCAAAACGTTGGCAGCGCTGGATACCAGTCCGGCGAGCGCGAGCCGCGTCTTCTCGCCGCCGGAGAGCGTGCCGGCGGGCTGATCGAGCTGCTCGCCGGTGAACAGGAACGAACCGAGAAGGTTCCGCAACTCCTGCGCTCCGGTGTCCGGCGCGAGGTGACGGATATTTTCCCACACGGACGCGTCGTGGTCGAGAGTTTCGTGTTCCTGTGCGTAATAGCCCAGACGCAATCCGTGACCTGGAATGGTCTCGCCGGTATCCGGAGTTTCCATTCCGCCGAGCAGCCGGAGCAATGTCGTCTTTCCGGCACCGTTCAATCCGAGCACGACGACCTTCGACCCGCGGTCGATGGCGAGGTCGACTCCGGTGAAGATCTCGAGCGAACCGTAGGACTTCGAGAGTCCCTCCGCGGTGAGCGGCGTCCGGCCACAGGGGGCGGGCTCGGGGAACTTGATCCGGGCGACCTTGTCGGCCTGCCGGGTCTCGTCGAGCGCGGAGAGCATCTGCTCGGCACGGCGGGCCATGTTCTTGGCCGCCACGGCCTTCGTAGCCTTGGCCCCCAGTTTGGCGGCCTGCTGCTGCAGCGCGGACGCCTTCTTCTCGGCGTTCGCGCGCTCGCGGCGGCGGCGCTTCTCGTCGGTGGCCCGCGCGTCGAGGTACCGCTGCCAGCCCATGTTGTAGAGGTCGAGCTCACCGCGGGTCGCGTCGAGGAACCACACCTTGTTGACGACGTCCGCGAGCAGTTCGACGTCGTGGCTGATGACCACGAGACCGCCGTCGTGCTGCTTCAGGAAGCCGCGGAGCCAGTTGATGGAGTCTGCGTCGAGGTGGTTGGTGGGCTCGTCGAGCAGCAGGATCGTCTCGGATTTGCCGCCCGCGCCCGCCTCGGCGGCGGCGAACAGGATCCGGGCCAGCTCCACACGGCGGCGCTGACCACCCGAGAGCGTCTGCAGTGTCTGTTCGAGCACCCTGTCGGCCAGGCCGAGGTTGGAACAGATCCGTGCGGCCTCGCTCTCGGCGGCGTATCCGCCGAGGGACGCGAAGCGCTCCTCGAGACGGCTGTAGCGGTTGACCGCCTTGTCGCGTTCCTTCTCGTCCGCCAGCTCCGACATCGCGGTCTGCGCTTTTTCCATGTTGCGCAGCAAGGTGTCGAGGCCGCGCGCGGAGAGCACGCGGTCTTTCGCGGTGACGGACAGGTCGCCCTCGCGCGGGTCCTGCGGAAGATAGCCGAGCTCGCCGCTGCGGCGGACCTCGCCCGCGTACGGCTCACCCTCCCCCGCCAGCACCTTGAGCGAGGTGGTCTTGCCGGCGCCGTTGCGGCCGACCAGGCCGATGCGGTCGCCCTGCTGGATGCGGACGTTGGTGTCGTCGAGCAGAATGCGCGAACCTGCGCGCAGCTGCAGGCCAGTGGCCGTGATCACGGGAACTCCCGGTACAAGGGGTGGATGAGCGGACAGCTTCGACTCGTCTGCCGTCGGGCAGACGAGGAGCTACTCCAAGAGGATGTCCACACGATCAGTGTACGGGCCGGTGTCGAACGGTTTTATCCGACCGTGCCCGACGTCACGGCCCGGACAGGGTGATTTCGACCGCGACAGCCCGCTCCGCCGCGTCTTCGAGCACCGTGCGGCGCGGTTCGGCGATGTCGAGGACGCGGGCCTCGGCACGCTGGAACAACGGCGCCAGACGCTTGTCCTCGCGCAGGGATTCCAAGGCGCGGCGATCCCCGCCGAGTACGACGGCGTCCACTTCGGACAGTTGCGGCACGAGCACCTCGAAAGCGTCGTCCGCGGCGGAACGGAGCGCTGAGCGCGCCTGCCCCTCCCGCCGCCGCGCGAACCGCTGCTGAGACCAGCCGCCCGCCGCGGACCGGCCCTGGACGAGATGGCGGTCAGTCCTGGACTGCACGACCACTCCCCCGCGCGCGATCCCGACGCTGTGCCCGCCACGGCGCACCAGCAAGAGCGCGATCCTCCGTGAGGTCAGCGCGTGTTCGATGAGCGGGCCGACGGCGAGACCTGGCACGGTTCCTTCGGCGTTCAGCGGTCCGAAAGGGACGGTCGCGACGGCGACTACGCCGTTGTCCGCGACGACCGTGACGGTGTCCGGCTTCAGTTCTGTCGAGCGGACGCCTTCGTTGCGGACGGCGAAGCGGGCGTACCAGCCTTCAAGGCGATCCGGCGCGACCTCGACCGCCCGCCCCCCGCCCGCTACCTGCCGCTCCCTCGCCATGGGTCCAACGTACGGGCCCGGCCGGATCGGCAACACCGCACTCGCGTGCTTAAGCACGGAACTCGCGTGCTTGAAGGCGGAACTCACGAGTGCGGCCTCCAAGCACGCGAGTTCCGCCTTCAAGCACGCGAGTGCGGTCTCTGATCACGTGAGTCACGCCTTCACGCGCACAGCGAAACAACTAGACCGGCTTCACCGGCCCGCGCCCCACCGACTTCCCGACACCCGCGGGGCGCTCCGCCACACCGGGCTGAACGAAACCGTTGATGTGCAAGGAGATCGCGCGGATCGACCCGGTGTCGCCACCGGCGACGTCCACCGCGGTGAACTTCCAGGTGCCGTCGGCGGCACCGGCGGCCAGGCCGCCGAGCGCCTGCGCCGGCTTGTAGGTGCCGGTGAACGGCGCGTTCGCCGCGCTCACCGAGCTGAACGCGATGGCCGCGTTGTCGGCGAAGACGACCTGGCACAGGTTGTTGCCCGAGCCGCCGCTGCGCTGGAACACAGTCGCCTTCGCACCCGAGGGCGACGTCAGCGTGCCGACCAGGTCACCGACGTACGAGTGGTTGATGCCCACCGTCGTCGAGGTCTGGTCGGCGTCGCAGGTCGCCCCGTCCACCGAGAACGTCAGTTTCGACGCGCGCCCGACCCCGCTCACCGTGATCGGCACGGTCACGCCGGTCGGGTCGCTGTCCGGGATCGCCACCGCGTCACCGGCGTAGGCGAAGTTCTGCGTCACCGGCGACGGGGTGCCGACCGGCAGCGAGAACGTGGACGTGGTCGGCGAGTACGAACCCGCGAAGGTCACGCGCGCGTTCAGCACCACCGGCACACCGAGTTCCTGCGTGGCGGGAACGGTGATGGTGAAGTCGTTCACGCCGGTCTGCCCGGGGCTGATCGTGCCGTACGACTTCGACCGCGGCGCCACCGTGACACCGGGGGTCGGGCTGGACAGCACGACGCTGGTGGACGTCGCGGTGCCGTCGCCGCGGTTGGTCACCGGCAGGGTCACCTTGGCGGTGTCGCCCGGGTCGAGCGCGGAGCCGCCGTCGGCAGGGGTGACCGTCGGCTGGCCCGCGGACGCGAGCGGCTGCGGGCTGGCGCCGGTGTAGGCGAGCACCTTGTCGGCGAGGATGACGCCCGCGCCGCTGGAGTTGTCGCGGCCGGGGGCGAGGATGTCGACGGCGGTGTTGATCAGCGCCTCGCGCACGTCGGCCGGGGGCAGCCCCGGGTTGCCCGAGAGCACCAGGCCCGCGATCGCGGCGGCGTGCGGCGCGGCGGCCGACGTGCCGTAGAACGTGGTGAAGCCGGTGACGCTGGTGGAGACGCCGTCGGCCGCGGTGATGTCCGGCTTGGCGCGGACCTCACCACCGGTCCCGGACACGTCGCCCGGGGTGATCGGCGTGCCGTCGGCCTGGTAGAACATCCGCCGCGGACCGTCCGAAGTGAACCGTTCGACCTTCGTGGTCACGCCGAACGCGCCGGGGAACGGACCGGCGGGGTTGGCCGGGTCGCCCGGTTCGAGGGGTCGGGGGAACGCCTTCGCGGCCGGTGCCGCCGCGACACTGAACGCGTCCCGCGCGGCCGAGTGACCGACGGTCACGCCGGGCTTGGTGTAGGCCTTGAGACCGTCGGCCGAATCGGTGAACCGGCCGCGCAACGCGGACAGCGAAAGGTAGCGGCCCTCACCGGAGAATTTGACGATGGCCAGCCGCAGTCCGGCGACGCCCGTGGTGTCCACCCGCTCGTACGGGTCCTGGGTGCCGGTCTGGACGTCCTGGCTGAAGTCGACGACGTTGCCCGCCTGGTTCAGCAGGTACAGGTCGTAGTCGTTGTTCGAGCGGCCAAGCGGGTCGGACCAGAACAACGTGACCGGCACCCGGCCCGACGCGCTCGAAAGCGGCTGGAAGATCTGGTTGCCCGCGGCACCGGCGAAGTTGTGCGCGGTACCGGCGTATTTGCCGACGCCCTTGCCGGAGTCGACGAAGTCGCCTTCCCAGTGGCCCGAGGTGCCGTCGGCGACGTTGCCTTCGTTACCGGCCGAGGAGAAGTACAGCGCGCCATCGGCGGTCACGTCGTTCACGGCCTGGGCGATGATCCAGTCCTGGAACGGCGATTCCTTGAAGTACAGGACGTCGTCGACGATGACGTCGCAGCCCGCGTCGAACCGCAGCTTGCGGATGTTGTCGGCGAAACTGGCGTCGGAGTTGAACGCGCTGGCGAAACCGAGCGCCGCGTTCGGCGCGAGATCGTGGATGATCTCGAGCATCGCGGTGCCCTCGTCGCCATCGCCTTCCTGACCGGGGATCACGTCGACGCCCGCCGGGAGTTCGCCGCGCGCCTGCGAGGTCGCGAGCGAGTCGATCCCGTCGGACAGCGCGCAGATCTTGGTGCCAACCCCGGTGACGCCGAACTGCTGGCGCGCCGTGTCGGCGTTGTGCGCGCGATCGCCCTCGCTGTTGACCGGTCCGGCCGCGATACCGGCCTGTCCCTTGGCGTCGACGGCCTTCTTCAGCTCGTCCACGATCCGGGCGGCCTTCTCTTCCTTGCTTTCCCGCTTGCCCGCGGTGGCGGGCTCGGCGAGCTGGCGGGCGGTGAACGCCTCGTTGGCGGTCTCGACCTTCTTGACGTCGGCGCGGGCCGCGATCGCCGGGACGGCGTTCAGCGGAACCTCGGCGCGCACACTGCCGTAGCGCTCGGACACCGCGCGAATCCCCGCACCGGATTCACGCAGTCCCTTGAGGAGTTCTTCCGAGACCTGGCCCCGGATGTCCACGAGTACGGTGCCGGCCGCGGAGACGTTCGCCCCAGACCCCAGTGCGGGAACCGCGGAGGCCGACATCCGCTGTGCGCGGAGTTTCTGTTCGACGAGCAGTCGGCTGTCCACTTTGGACTCGCCGGCGTTCTGGCTCTTCTTGATCGACTGCAGTGCCTCGATCTGCCGGACGGTGTTCGCCGAGAACGCGTCCGGGGACCCACCGCTTTCCGCCGCCGCGACGGGCGGGCTCACCAGGCCGAGCGCGGTGACGAGGGCAGCGGTGCCCGCGGTCAGGATCGTTCTTCTTCTCCTACTAGAACGGGTTGGACGCACGTGCGCCTCCGATTCCTAGGCGCGTGCCCCGACTCACGCTGACCGACGCCGGCGATCACCGGCTGGATCAAGCTAAGTACCGGGCGTGCACCGGCGGCAGTCGCCGTTCGGGTGACGTCGGATGGGTATTTTCCGGTTTCGGCCGCAGCTCGTAGGCCGTTCAGGGGAATCGCGTCGTTACAGGACGAACGAGTCCGACCAGGGCTGGGAAGCACGGCCCGACAAGCCGTCCAAAAGGGTCACCGCCTGCTTGTCCGTCAGCGACGCCACGAAATCGACGACCGCCCGCCCGCGCGCCAGACCGCGTACGGCGTCGGCACCGGTGACCGGCTCCCCGGTCGCTCCGATGAGCAGTTCCGGTGACGTCCGCGCCAGCGCGGAGAACTCGGACTGCGCCAATTCCACCAAGTCGTGCAGCCGTCGCGGGAGCCGGTAGAACTCGTCGCGATCGAGCAGCCACGCGTCGAGCGCGTCGACCAGCGTGGTCACCAGGCTCGCCTGTCCGCGTTGGTGCAGCGCGAGTTCCGGGCGCAGCAGCACGAACCGCCGGTGCACGAATTTCAGCACCTGCACCTCGTGCCACTGGGCGGGACGCAGCGTGAGATGGCCTGTCCGGGTCGGAGGCGAGGCCACCACCTGGACGCCGTCGACGAGCCGCGCGGTCCACTTCGCGGAGAAGGCGGCGGTGGCCTGCTCGGCCTCGATGGAACCGTCGAAGCCGGTGGCGAGCAGGCCGTCGACGAGTTCGGCGCGGACACGGGCGACGGCACTGGTGAAGGCGTCGTCGTCGACGATCCAGCCGTCCTTCGCGTGCATTCGGCGGCGCAGCCGTTCCAGCGAACGGCCGGGCAGCCGCCGTTCTGCGGTCAAGGTCGCGTCGTCCAGCCCGGCCAGCTCCAGCGCGTGGTCGACCCAGCCGGAGAACTCGGCGGCGACCGGCGCGTGCTGCAGCACACCGATCCGGTGGAAGTCCTGGAGATCGTGGATGGCGTAGGCGATGTCGTCGGCGGTGTCCATCACGGACGCTTCGACGGTCTGCTGCCAGGGTTCGATCCGGCCGTCGAACGGGGCCCGCGCCTGAGTGAAGTCGTCGAGTTCGGTGCTGTAGGCGGAGAACTTGCTCGCGCCGGTGCCGGGGGCGTCGGCCGGTTCGGCAGCGCCGCGTGGCTGGACGGCCATCGACGTCGGGTGCGGGTCGGGCACGTGCAACCGCGCCCACGGGTACTTCAGCACCGCGGCGCGCACCGCCGTGGTGAGGTCGAGCCCGGACGCGGACGGACCGCGTACGTCGGTGGTGGTGATGATCCGGAACGACTGCGCGTTGCCTTCGAAACCGTCGGCGAGGCCGAAGCGGTGGCGGGCGATCCGGTCCAGGGTCTGCTCGCCGAGGTGGCCGAACGGCGGATGTCCCAGATCGTGCGCGAGCGAGGCGGCCTCGGCGACGTCCGGATCACAGCCGCCCAGTTTCGCGGCGAGTTCGGCGGAATCGCTGCTCGCGTTGATCCGCTCGGCGATGGCGCGCGCGACCTGCGCGACCTTGAGGCTGTGCGTGAGCCGGTTGTGCAGCAACCCGGCGCCCCCGGCGCTGACGACCTGTGTCACGCCGCCGAGCCGGGCGAAGAACGGCGAAGCGGCGATCCGGTCCCGGTCGATCCGGAACGGGCTCGTGGCGAGATCGCTGAACCCGGCGTTCGCGCTCTCCGGATCGCGCCGCCACGCCCTCGGGTCCGTCTGTTCCATGCGTCACACCGTATCCGTCGCGGCGGCATGATGAGATGCCCAGGTGGCGGACGTGGTGATCGCGGGCGGGGGCCCGGCCGGACGGGCGCTCGCGCGTGCCTGCGCCCGGCGCGGCCTGGAGACGGTCCTCGTCGACCCGGCGCCGGGCCGACGCTGGCGGGCGACCTACGGGTTGTTCGCCGACGAACTGCCCGCGCTGCCCGCGAGCGCCGTCGCGTGCGCCCCTTCGACCACGCTCGCCTTCGGGACCAGGCCGCACGTCCTGGATCGCCGCTACCTGGTGCTGGACAACGCCGGCCTGCGACGGTGGCTCGACGGTGCCTACGACGTCGTCGGGGGGACGGTGTCCGGCGTGGACCACGGCGGACAGGGTTCGTCGGTGCGCCTCGATGACGGGCGAACCCTCGCGACCGGGCTGTACGTCGACGCGTCCGGTGTCCGGCCGCGAGGCGACCGGTACGAACAGACGGCGTTCGGCGCCGTTCTCCCAGCCGAGGACGCGCTGCGGCTGGTCGACGACCCCGACACCGCCGTGTTCATGGACTGGCGGGAGACCGAGTCCGGATTCCTCTATGTACTGCCGCTCGGCGACGGCACCGTCCTGGTCGAGGAGACCTCGCTGGCCCGCAGACCCGGCCTGCCGCTCGACGTCCTGGCGGCACGGCTGCGAGCCCGTCTGAGGGCCGTCGGGCTGACGTCGCGCGGGCGCGAGGAACGCGTGCGGATAGTGCTCGACGTGCCGGTGCCGCGACGCGGCCGGACCGTGCCGTTCGGGACCGCCGCCGCCCTGGTGCATCCGGCGACCGGGTACAGCGTTGCGACGTCGATCCGGCTCGCGGAACCGGTGGCCGACGCCGTGGTCCGGGCTTGGGATCGAGGTCCCGACGCCGCGGCGTCGGGCGCGCACCGGGCGCTGTGGCCGTCCTCGGCACGCGCCGTGCACGGATTGCGGCGGCACGGGCTGCGGGCACTGTGCGGGATGCCGCCCGAACTGGTCCCGGTGTTCTTCGATCAGTTCTTCACGTTGCCCATCCCGCTCCAGCGGGCATTCACCAGCGGTCGCGAAGATGTTTCGGATACCGCCGAAGCGATGTCGGCACTTTTCCGGATGTCACCATGGCCAGTAAGAAAACACCTGATCGGGTGGCGTGCGTTACGCCGTTCTAGGTAACCCAGGTGCCTTCACGATGAACATCAGTTGACACGTATTTCGTTTCGTTCCGCCACCGGCGAATATTCGCTTGTGACGTTGCAGATCGCTGTCCGCTTCGCTTACCAGCCGTTGTACAGCCTGCACACCGGTGGCGTCGTCGCGTTCGAAGCACTGGCAAGGCCAGGCCGCGGCACCGCCCGCGAACTGCTCGCCGACGCCCGGCGCAGCGGCAGGCTGGCCGAGGTCGACGTCGGCCTGGCCGCCGAAGCCGTCCGGCAGCTGCGCGAACCGCAGGCCACCCTCCCCCTGCACCTGAACCTGTCCGCGCGGACGGTCGCGGCACCGCCGTCGCAGTTCGACCCGCTGACCGACGCGCTCAGCCTGGCGGGCCGCCGGACCAGGGACGTCGTGCTGGAGATCGGGCCGCCGTTCACGCAGATCCCCGCCGACCTGCTGCTCACCGGCATGCGGCGGCTCACCGAAGTCGGGTTCCGGCTCGCGCTCGACGGCCTCGGCCGCGGTGACCTCCCGCTCACGCTGCTCGCTTCGGCGCCCGTCGACCTGGTGAAACTGGACCGCAGCGTGCTGCGCGGCCTGCCGCACGACCCGGCCGCCGTCGCGGTGGTCGAGTCGGTGCTGCACTTCGCGTCGCGCACCGACAACCGCCTGGTGGCGACCGGGCTCGAAACCACCGAACAGCTGGAGTCCGCGCGGCGGCTCGGCGTGCGGATCGCGCAGGGCAACCTGCTCGCCCCGCCGGACGGCGACCACGCGCCGCTGCCCGCGCCGGACGCGCCCGGACCGTTCATCCCCGGCACCGCCCGCGCCCGCCGCGTCGGCGACTTCCTCCGGCCCGCGACCACGCTGCCGGAAGACGCGACCTGTGACGACGTGCGCGAGGTACTGGCCGCAGCGGACGGGCCGAGCGGCATCGTCGGCATCGACGACCGGCACCGTCCACAGTGGTCGATCGACCGGACCCGGTTCCTGGTCGCGGTCACCGGGTTGTACGGCCACGCCCTGCACGCCAAACGGCCGGCGTCGCGGCTCGCCGACCGGCCGCACACGATCCACGCCGACGCGAGCGCGCTCGAATTCCTCGAACTGGTCACCGACGCGGACTGGGGCCGGACCGGCGACGACGTCGTGGTGGTCGACGACCGCGGCCGGTGTGTCGGCGTGGTGCTGGTGAACGAGGTCGTCCGCGGGGTCGCGGAGGCGAAGGTCGAGGAGGCGGTCTCGCTGAGCCCTCTGACCCGCCTGCCGGGTAGCGACGCCGTCGCCAGGGACGTCGACCGCCGGATCAACGCGCGGGAGCCGTTCGTCGCGGCCTGGCTGGACGTCGATTCGTTCAAGACGGTCAACGACACCGCCGGGTTCGCCGCGGGCGACGACCTGATCCGCACGCTCGGCCGGACTCTCACCGACCTGGAGGCCCGGCTGCGCCGGATGCGCGTCAGCCACGTCGGCGGGGACGACTTCCTGATCGCCTGCGACGTCGACGAGATCGGCACGGTCGCCGCCGCGCTGCTGGACACGGCGTGGTCGGCCGACGGGCTGCCGGTGACGGTTTCGCTGGCGACCCTGGTGTGCGGGCACGGCGCGATCCGGTCCTACAAGGACGCGTCCCGGCTCCTGGCGCCGCTGAAGAAGCGGGCCAAGGAGGTTCCGGGGTCGAGTTGGGTGCTCGGGCGGCCGGGTTCGGACCGGGTCGAGGTCCTGCGCGGGATCACGACGCGCGGCCTGCCTTCCCAGCGCGCCGCCGGCTTCTGACCTGCCGCATTTAGTCCTCTGAATGCGGTCCTTGCGCGAGCGACTACCGCATTCAGAGGACTAAATGCGGGGGATCAGAGGGCGTAGGCGGCGCGGTAGGCCGAGAAGCGTTCGTCGACCTCGCCCGCGGTGAGGCCGAAGTCCGCGAGGTCGTACCGGTGCAAGGGTTTCCTTTCCCCGGAACGGCTTTCGGCGTGCACCACGGTCATCGCGTCCCGGGCGGCATCGCTCAGCGGCAGCCCGAAATGCCGGTAGACGTCCTCGACCGTACCGATCGGGTCGGCGACGAAATCCTCGTACCGGACATCGCAGAACTGTGCCGGGTTGTGCCGTTTCCTTGCCTCCAAAGACTTTTCCGCACCGCGCGCCCAGAGGTCCAGCTGGCTGCGGCCGATCACGTCGCCGCGGAAGACGTCGGACCAGCCCGCCGACGCCTGCTCGTTCAAGCTGCACACCGACGCGACGATCGTGCTCGGCGCGCGATGGGTCTGGACGATCAGCGCGTCCGGGTACACCTCCAACAGCGCGTCGAGCGCGAAGAGATGGCTCGGGTTCTTGAGCACCCAGCGTCGTCCGGCGTCCGGCAGGCCGATGAGCTGCAGGTTGCGCCGATGCCTGCGATAGGCGTCGGTCCAGCTCTGCCCGTCCAGCCAGCGCGAGTACGAGGGCACGCGCGCGAGGCATTCGTAGGACACCGATTTCAGCGACTGCCGCAGGAGCTGCCAGCATTCCTCGACCTGATCGGCGGACATATGGTGCAGGCCCATGAATTCGGGATGTTCGACGTGGTGTTTCTCGTAACCCGCCTGTATGCCTTGGAAGACCGGGTTCGCCACCCAGGTCTCGCGCGGCGGACGCGGTTGCGGCACTTCGGTCAGCCAGACTTCCAGCCCCTGGTGCGCCGGGTCCTCGGTGAGCAGTCGGTGCAGTGCCGTGGTCCCCGTGCGCGGCAGGCCGGTGACGAAGATCGGCCGGTCGACGGGAACGTCGGCGTACTCAGGATTCTGCTTCCACGATGCCTCGCTCAACGACCTCGCCACCAGGGCGCCGCGCAGGAACGCGCGATGGATCTTGTTGCCGTACGGGGTCAGGCCCGCCTCGCCGGCGTACGAATCCAGCAGCACGCGGAGACCTTCGAGATGGTCCTCGCCGCCGAAGTCGTCCAACCCGGTGAGTTTCGCCGCCGACGCGTGCAGATCCTCCACGGTGCCGACGTTTTCCCGCCCTGGCAACATGTTCTCCCCTTCAGTGGTGGTATTCGCCGGCGTTGACGTCGAGGCACTGGCCGGTGACGCACCGGGCGAGCGACGAGGCCAGGAACACGACGGTGTCGGCGATCTCGTCCGGTTCCGGGAGGCGGCGCAGGTCGATCGTCTCCGCCGTCTCGGCGTACACCTGCTCCGGCGGCACCCCGCGTTCCTTGGCCAGATAAGCGAAGTACCACTTCAGCGAGTCCGCCCAGATGTAGCCCGGCGCCACGGAATTGACCCGGATCCCACGCGGCCCGAGTTCCGAGGCGAGACTCTGCGCGAGCGCGAGCAGGCTCGCTTTCGCCATCTTGTAGGCGCCGAACGTCCGCCGGGAATGCCGCAGCACGGCCGAATTGATCATCACCACCGAACCGCCGCTCTCGGCGAGCGAAGGCGTGAACAGGCGCGTGAGCCGAAGCGCGGCGAGTACGTTGGTCTCGAAGCCCGCTCGCACGTCGGCGAGGTCGACGTCGGCGAGATCCATGATCGGCGGGATGGCGAAGGCGTTGTTCACCAAGGCATCCACCCGGCCGAACGCCTTCACCGCGGCCTCGGTGAGGTTCGCCGCCGAAGCGTCGTCGGTGATGTCGGTGGGCACGGTGATCGCGCGGCGGCCGAGCGCGTCGACCTCCTGGGCGACCTCCGCGAGCCGGGATTCGGTTCGGGCGGCGAGAACGACGTCGGCGCCCGCCGCGGCGCAGCGCACGGCGATCGACCGGCCGAGCCCAGGGCCGACCCCGGAGACCACGATCACCTTGTCCCGCAAGAGATCTGTCATCCCAGCATCCTCGCCGCGACGGCCTTCTGCCGGGCCGAGATCCGGTCCGCCCATTCCCGCGGGGTCACGCGCGCCTCGTCGTGGAACGGCAGCCGGTCGGCGAGTTCGCCGAACTTCACCACCTCGACCTCGGGGCCGTCGGTCTTGTCCAGCGCGCGGGACAGGCGCTGCCAGCGGATCTGGACGTAACCGCGGTCGTGCCCGGTGCGTTCGAGCCAGTTCGCCAGGCCGGGGTCGCGTTCGCTGATCACGAAGCGGATCTTGCCGTCGGGGTCGACCCGCGCCTGGTCGGTGGTGAGGCTCGTCTGATGGTTGATGTAGTCCAGCGAGAGATACCAGACGCTGCCGAGCTGGATGCCCTGATACGGCGCGTCCGAACGCGGCACCGTCACGATCATGACCTCCTCGTCGCCGAGTTCGTAGTGCCCGGCCGACGAGTACTGCGTGGTCAGGCCGCCCGGCGTCGGGCGCGGTTCGGTCATCGTGTTCACCGGCAGGTTCAGGTAGAACCACTTCGGGAAGGCGAGGAAGGTGCGTAGCCTGCTCAGCAGGATCTTGCCGGTGACGCCGTACCGCTTGGCCAGCCCGTCACGGGTGAGCGGCGCGGGCGCACCGCCCGCGGTGTCGGCGCACTGGATCTGGATCGTGCCGCGGCGTTCGGTGGCCCAGTCGCTGTAGACCTCGCGCACCACGAGCATCGACGAACCCGGGCCGAGGACGAAGTAGTTGGGTCCAGGGTCGGGTTTCGCCGGCCCGAAGCGGAGTTCGAACGAGCCGTCCTCGGCGATCTCGATCTCGCGATCGTCGAAGGCGGCGAGACTGTCGGGCACCTCGACGGGTGAGTAGTCGCCGTTGAGAACCTGGAAGCTGACGTCGGCCGTGCTCCCCCGCGTCCCGGTGACGACGTATTCGCGGTCCTCGCGGATGTTCGCGTTGAAGTACAGCGTGTCCGGGTTGTCCAGGCCCATCTTCGTGTACGGCCCGGTGGACTGGGTGAAGAACGGATAGTCCCGTTCGTAGGCCCACGCCATCTGCAGGGACGCGCGGATGCTGCCCGCGAGGTAGTCGTACCCCTCGACCAGATCCTGTTCGGTCCGGATGTGCGGCGCCTCCGCGATGATCTTCTCTGCTTCGACGATCGCGTCCGCGAACGGTTGAGTGAGCACCGGCGACTCCTCATACTGGTACAAATACGTACCGGCCTGGTACGTTCTTCGTGTCATCAGACTAGAACGCGTTCTAAGGATGGGTCAATGACCCGGCGCTCACCGCCCACCGAGCGAGTCGTGCGGCTGCTCGACTTCTTCGCCGCGCACCCAGGCCGTCGCTTCGGCCTGTCGGAACTCGCCCGCCGGCTGGACCTGGCCAAACCGACCTGTCTCGGCATCGTCACCGAGCTGACGGCGGGCGGTTATCTGATCCGGGACCCTCAGCCGGTCACGTACCGGCTCGGACCGGCGATGGTCGCCGCCGGCCGCGTCGCGAGCGAAGGATTCGGTGCGAGCGCGGTCGCGCGCCGTCATCTGGAGGAGCTGAGCAGGCGATACGGCACCACGTGCACGGCGTCGGCCGTGGTCGGCGACCGGATTCTGATGTTGCAGAGCGCCGGTCCCGGCCGGATCAAACTGGGCGAGACCTACCCGTTCGCGCCGCCGGTCGGCCTGATGTACGTGCTGTGGGATTCCGACGCGGCGTTCGACGCGTGGCTCGCCAAACCGCCGGCGGTTCCGGTGCGGCTGGACGAAGCGCACCTGCGTCGCGTCGTCGCCGAATGCCGGGAGCACGGTTACCTGGTGGAGAGCCTGACGGCCGCGGGGCGGCGGCTCTACGCGCTGATGGCGGGCGTCGGCGCGGAGGAACTCCCGCCGGAAGTGCGGGGCCTGGTGGGAGAACTCGTGTCGAGCCTAGGCGAGCGCGTCTACCTCGGCGCCGATCTGGAGCCGCGCCGCAAGCACGCGGTGAGCCTGCTCGCCGCGCCGACGTTCGACGCTTCGGGACGGCAAGAGCTCGTGCTCACGCTCTCGGTCGGCGAACCGATCACCGGCGCGGAGATCGCGCGGCGGGGCGCGGCGCTGGTCGCCACCGCCGACGCCGTCACCGCCGAATCCGGAGGCCGCCACCCCCGCGTTTAGCCCTCTGAATGCGATAGTCGCGTGTTCCGGGTTCGTGCGGGTCAGGAAGCCCACCGGTTCGCGGTGAGCTTCAGGCTCGGCACGTCGTCCATCGACATCATCGTCTCGTACAGCCGGTCGTATTGGGTCGAGGCGGTCAGCCACACGCCGTCCACCCGCCGATAGGTGTCCTCGTAGTACGCGGCGCCCTCGATCACCACCCGGTGTTCGGGCACGATCACCTTGTCCCGCATCAGCCACGTGCCCGTCGCGGTGTCGCCGTCGACGTCGATCTCCGGCTGGCCGGCGAAGTGCACCGTCGTGACGCCGGGGCCGACCGCGTTCCGGAAGAACTCGACGATCGCTTCGCGGCTTTCGAAGGTCAGTGGTTTGCCGTACGACGGCGTGCCGTAGCGCGCGTGCGCGTCGGCGGTCAGGGTCTCGGCCATCTCGTCCCACAGCTTGAGGTCGAGGCAGCGGAGGTAGCGGGCTTTCAGGCGACGGATCTCTTCGAGCGCGACCAGGTCCATGCCGACAGCGTCCCCCAGCCCTTGACCAAGCACAAGAACTAGTTCTACTTTTCTGATCTCGAACCACGGAGGTCACGATGGCGTCCCCGGCATACGAGCTCACCCACCTCGAAGCACTGGAAGCCGAAGCCGTGCACATCTTCCGCGAGGTCGCGGCGACCTTCGAACGGCCGGTGCTGCTGTTCTCCGGCGGCAAGGACTCGATGGTGATGCTCCACGTGGCGGCCAAGGCGTTCTGGCCGTCACCGCCGCCGTTCCCGGTGATGCACGTCGACACCGGGCACAACTTCGACGAGGTCGTCGAATTCCGTGACCGCACCGTCGACAGGTACGGGCTCAGGCTCGTCGTCTCCAGCGTCCAGGACGACATCGACGCCGGCCGGGTCGTCGAAGACCCGAAGGCCGGCCGCAACCGTCTTCAGACCGCCGCCCTGCTCAGGGGAATCCGCGAGCATACCTTCGACGCCGTGTTCGGCGGAGCGCGGCGCGACGAGGAGAAGGCCCGCGCGAAGGAGCGCGTGTTCAGCTTCCGTGACGAGTTCGGCCAGTGGGACCCGCGCAATCAGCGGCCGGAACTCTGGGACCTCTACAACGGCAGGCACCGCAAGGGCGAGCACATCCGCGTCTTCCCGCTGTCGAACTGGACCGAACTCGACATCTGGCAGTACGTCGAAGCCGAGAACGTCGACCTGCCGTCGATCTACTACTCGCATCGGCGTCCGGTCGTCCAGCGGGACGGGATGCTGCTCGCGCACACCCGGTTCCTCACCCTGAACGAAGGCGAAAGTCCTTACGAGGCAACGGTTCGTTTCCGGACCGTCGGCGACGCGACCTGCACCGGCTGCGTCGAGTCGACGGCGACGTCGCCGGGTGAGGTGGTCGCCGAGGTCGCCGTCAGCAGGCTCACCGAACGCGGCGCCACCCGCGCCGACGACCGGATCTCCGAGGCGGGCATGGAAGACCGGAAGAAGGAAGGCTACTTCTGATGAGCGCTTCGCTGGTCCGCCTCGCGACCGCGGGCAGTGTCGACGACGGGAAATCGACCCTGATCGGCCGTCTGCTGTTCGATTCGAAGACGGTGTTCACCGACCAGCTCGAAGCCATCGAACGCACCAGCCGCGACCGCGGCGAGGCGTACCCGAACCTCGCGCTGCTGACCGACGGTCTCCG
The DNA here is from genome assembly GCF_056435685.1 of Amycolatopsis sp. NPDC043885. NCBI lineage: Bacteria > Bacillati > Actinomycetota > Actinomycetes > Pseudonocardiales > Pseudonocardiaceae > Amycolatopsis > Amycolatopsis sp. NPDC043885. Next base: position 51,331 of record NZ_JBWKEA010000028.1, on the reverse strand, counting down.
CGCGGAACGCGAACAAGGCATCACCATCGACGTCGCCCACCGCTACTTCGCCACGCCCCGGCGGAAGTTCATCATCGCCGACACGCCGGGGCACGTGCAGTACACCCGGAACATGGTCACCGGGGCGTCCACCGCGGATCTCGCGCTGATCCTGATCGACGCCCGCAAGGGCGTGCTCGAACAGTCGCGGCGGCACGCGTTCCTGGCCAGCCTGCTGGGCATCCCGCATCTGGTGCTGTGTGTCAACAAGATGGACCTGGCCGGCTGGTCTCAGCAGCGCTTCGAAGAGATCCGCGAGGAATTCCGCCGCTTCGCCATGAAACTCCAGGTGCACGATCTCACCTTCGTGCCGATGTCGGCGCTGCACGGCGACAACGTCGTGCACCGGGGCGCCAGTATGCCCTGGTACGAAGGGACTTCCCTGCTGCACCACCTGGAACAGGTGCATGTCGCCTCGGATCGCAATCTCATCGACGCGCGATTCCCCGTGCAGTACGTGATCCGGGAGCACAGCCGCGACTTCCGCGGCTACGCGGGAACAGTCGCGGGCGGGGTGTTCAAACCCGGCGACGAGGTCGCCGTGCTGCCGTCCGGCTTCACCACGACGGTGCGCGCGATCTGGGGCCCGGGCGGCACCACGGTCACCGAGGCCTTCGCCTCGCAGGCCGTCACGATCGAACTCGGAGACGACCTCGACCTCGGCCGTGGTGACCTGATCTGCCGCCCCGGAAACCGTCCCCACACCAGCAGGGACGTCGACGCGATGGTGTGCTGGTTCTCCGAACAAGGGGCGCTGAAACCCGGCTCCACCTACGTCGTGCGGCACACCACCCGGGAGACCAAGGCCGAGATCCGCGAACTGGACTACCGGCTCGACGTCACCACCCTGCACCGTGACGAGACCGCGGAGTCGTTGTCACTGAACGAAATCGGCCGGATCCGGCTGCGCGCACGGCAGCCGCTGCTGTTCGATTCCTACCGCCGCAACCGCTCCACCGGTGGCTTCCTCCTCGTCGACGAGCACTCCGGGGCGACGGTCGCGGCCGGCATGATCACCGGCCCGGGCGTGACCGCTTCGAACGTCGTCTGGCACACCGCCGCGGTCAGCAGGACGGAACGGGCGACACGCGGGCTGACCGTCTGGCTCACCGGGCTTTCCGCGTCCGGGAAGTCGAGTGTGGCCGTGGAACTGGAGCGGCGGCTGGTCGCGTCCGGCAGGCCCGCGTACCTGCTGGACGGCGACAACCTCCGGCACGGGTTGAACGGGAACCTCGGCTTCAGCCCCGCCGATCGCGCCGAGAACGTCCGTCGCGTCGCCGAAGTCGCGAAGCTGTTCGCCGACGCCGGGGTGGTGTCGGTGGTCTCCCTGATCAGCCCGTACCGGGCCGACCGCGAACTGGCCCGCGCCGCGCACGAGGCGGCCGGGCTGCCGTTCCTCGAAGTCTTCGTCGACACCCCGCTCGAAGTCTGCGAAGACCGCGACCCCAAGGGGATGTACGCGAAGGCACGGGCGGGTGAGATCAGCGGGTTCACCGGGGTGGACGCTCCTTACGAGCAGCCGGAGAGCCCGGATCTGGTGCTGCGCCCGGAAAACGGGGATCCGGCCGCGATGGCCGCGCTGATCCTCGCCGCCCTGGAGTAGCGGAAGGACGCTTTCCCCGCATCACCCAGGAACAAGGCGCGTTGCGAAAGTGGCTTTCGCGACATAAGCACCGACTCGACCGAGCGGGCGTGTCTGATTCGGACTCTTCGGCGGCCTGAGCGACCTGCGCCGTCCCGAGCACGGCGCCCGCGGCGGCGACCGTGCCCAGCCCCCAGCAGGCAACGGCGATCGACGTTGCCTGTCCACTCCGGACCCCTGCCCCGTTCAGCCCGCCGGTGTGACGAATCCGGTGTCGTAGGCCTTGATCACCGCTTGCGTCCGGTCTCTCGCGCCGAGTTTCGCGAGCACGTTCCCCACATGCGTCTTGACCGTCTGTACGCCAAGGTACAGCTCGCCCGCGATCTCCACATTGGACAGTCCGCCCGCCATCAGCCGCAGCACCTCGCTTTCGCGTTCGGTGAGCCCGGCGCCGGCGAGACCGTCCTGCGGGCCCCGGTTCGCCTGTCGCGCGGCCAGCCGCCGGATCGCGGCCGGGAACAGCAGCGACTCCCCCGCCGCCACCGTCCGGATCGCCGCGACGATCTCCTCGGGCCGGGCCCGCTTCAGCAGGAAGCCGCTCGCACCGGCGAGCAGGGCGTCGTAGACGTAGTCGTCGTTCTCGAAGGTGGTCACCACGATCACCTTCGGCGGATTGTCCATAGTGGACATCAAATGGGTGGTCGCGCGGATCCCGTCGACCGAAGGCATCCGGACGTCCATCAGCACGACGTCGGGCCGGAACCGCGAGACCAGCCCCGGCACTTCGGCGCCGTCGGACGCTTCACCCACGACCTCGAGGTCGGGCTCGGAGGCGACGATCGCCCGCAGCCCCGCCCGGATGAGCTGTTCGTCGTCGACCAGCAGTACCCCGATGCTCATCGCCGTTTCCCCCATGGCACCGCCACCTCGACCTTCCAGAATCCGTCCGCACGGCCCGCGGTGATCGTGCCTCCGAGCACTTCCACCCGTTCCGTCATTCCCCTCAGCCCCCGGCCGCCCCCGTCGCGAGAAGGCGCCGCGGCGCCGAGCGGGTTGGACACCCGCAAGCGCAACAGCTCCGTTCCGGCGTCGACGAGGACCGTCACCGGAACCTTACCGGCGTGCCGCAGCGCGTTCGTCAGGCATTCCTGCAGGATCCGGTACGCTTCACGGGAGACGACCGGCGGCACCGAGGACGGTTCACCCCGCACCTCCGCCGCCACCTCGGCGCCCGCCAGCCGTGTCGCCTCGACCAGCGCGGACAGCTCCGCCAGCCCCGATTGCGGGGTCCTCGACGACGCCTCGTCACGTAGCAGCCCGAGCACGTGGTCGAGGTCGTCCAGCGCGGCGCGGGCGGAGTCCTCGATGGCGGTCAGCGCCTGCTCGGTGAAATCGGGATCCGACCTCAGTGTGCGGCGTGCGGCACCGGCCTGGATGGTCACGACGCTCAGCGCGTGCCCGACCGAGTCGTGCAGTTCGCGCGCGAGCCGGTTGCGTTCGGCGAGTTGTTCGGTGCGCTTCTCCAGCTGGGCGATCCGCTCCGCGGCCGAGATCCCCAGCAGGCTCTTGGCGCAGCGGGTCAGCACCGCGCCCGCTCCCCACACGACGTAGGCCAGCGCGACGACGCCGAACAGGAACGCCAGCGGGATCCACGCGCTCGCCCAGCCCTTCGGCACCTCGATCGGGTCCTCGGCGGACAGTGCGATCCGGCCGGTGAACGGGGCCGCGATCGTGAACCCGAACGCGACCGGGACGACCAGGCTCACCAGACTGACGACGCAGCCGGTGCTCACGTGCAGCAGGAACATCGCGGTCGACCGCAGCCGGACGGGCCAGCTCGACGCGGGTCCGAACGTCACGCCGGGGACGGGATCGTCCAGGAGTTCCCGCACGGCCGCGCCCTCCAGCACCCGGACGGCGGGGATGAACGACGACGCGACCATCACCAGGACGACGGTGATCATCGCGACGGAGATGCCGCGTTCCACCGTCACGACGAGGGGAAGCAACGACGGCACCACGATGGCCGCGAAGAGGATGTACGGCACGCTCAGCGCGCCACCGAGGATGAAGTACACCCACCGGCGGTAGGTCGCCCGATCGACGAGCGGGCCGAAAAGTCGCATGCGCTCTTTCTAGCGTGCGCCGGCTTCGCGCGTATCCCTCACGAGTATCTCCGCGATCTCCCTCGCGAGCGTGACGCGGTGCGCGTCCCCGTCGATGCCGGTGTGCGCGACAGCGCCCTCGAGCAGGAGGAAGAGCTGTTCCGCGAGCCGCTCCGGATCGGCCGCGCCGGGGGCGTCCTCGCGGAGGAGCTCGGCGAACTTCGCCCGTACCGCCGCCTTATGCCGCCGGATCACGTCGAGTCCGGGATGCCCAGCGGGCAGTTCGGCGGCCGCGTTCAGGAACGCGCAACCCCGGTCGCTCCCGAGCCGGGGGTGATCGATGTACGCGTCGAAGACCACGAGCGCCCGAGGACGATCGGCTTCGGCCAGCCGCTCTTCGAGGTACGCCCACCAGACGTCGTGACGACGTCGCAAGTACGCGACGGTGAGCTCCGTCTTCGACCCGAAGCACGCGTACAGGGTCTTCTTCGTGACGCCGGCGGCTTCGGCCACGGCCGCGACGCCCACCGCGTTGAGGCCCTCGCGGTAGAAAAGCTCACTCGCGGCGCTCAGGACACGCTCGCCGGCTGGGGTCAGCATGGTTCCGACTATACCGATCGGTTGACGTGTACGCGAAATGCGGGAACACTCCCGAAGTATACCGATCGGTATACACAGGAAGGAGAGCAGCTGGTGTCTTCATACAAACGCGAACTGACCCTCACCGCGGCCGGGTTGTCGCTGATCGCGGTCTCCTACGGACTCGCGCGGTACGCGTACGGCCTCTTCGCGCCGACTCTCCGGACGGAATTCGACCTCGACGGCAGCGCTCTCGGTGCCATCGCGGCGGGAAGCTACGTCGCGTACTGCCTCGCCGTAGTCGCCTCGACCGCCATCACGACCCGCTGGGGAGCGCGGGCGGGTGCGCTCGCCGCCGGGACGACGGCCACCGCGGGAACCGCCTTGATCGCGGCCGCGCCGAACGCCGCCGTGCTCGCGCTCGGTGTCGTCCTCGCCGGCGCCAGCACAGGCCTGGCCTCCCCTTCGCTCGCCGACGCGGTCTCACGCGTCGTCCGGGCAACCCGCCGTGACCGTGCCCAGTCCGTGGTGAACGCCGGGACCGGGCTCGGCGTGCTGATCTCCGGCCCGGTCTCCCTGCTCGCCATCGGTGACTGGCGAATGGCCTGGTGGGCCTTCGCCGCGGCCTCGGCGCTGGTGACCTTGTGGATCGCCCGGGTCGTGCCGCCGGTCAAGGAAGACCGCGCGCGGGGCCTGCCGGTGCCGCTCTTCCCACCCGCCACCGGGCGGCTGCTGCCCGCCGCCGCGACGCTCGGCCTGGCAAGCGCCGCGATCTGGACGTTCGGCCGGGACATCGCCGTGAGCGCCGGCGGGCTCGACGAGACCGCGTCGACGGTGGTGTGGATCGTCCTCGGCGCGGTCGGCCTGGCGGGCGCGTTCACCGCCGAACTGACCTCCCGGGCGGGACTGCGGCGGGCCTGGTCGGCGGGGATGATCCTGTTCGCCTCCGCCACGGCGCTCTTCGCCCTCGCCACTCGGTCGCTCCCCGCGCTCGTCATCGCGGCCGCGCTCTTCGGGGCCGTCTACATCGGACTGACCGGTGTACTGATCCTCTGGGGCACCAGGGCTTACCCGACGGCACCCGCGTTCGGTGTCGGTGTGGCCTTCCTGGCATTGGCGCTCGGCCAGGCCGCCGGGGCACCACTCATCGGTCTCCTCGGCGATCTCCTCGACCTCCGTACGGGCTTTCTCGTGGCGGCGGCGATCGCCGTTCTCGGTGTCCTGTTCGCGCCCCGGGAGGCGACCACGACGTACAACTTCGGGGCCCGCTCCCTCTCAAGGGTGAGTACCGTCCCGCCGGAGCGGGAATCCCCCGCGGACTGCGCGTGATGTGCTCTTCGGCATGAACCTGCTGCTCGGCCTGCTCACCCTGCCCGTCTACGCGCTGATGCTGTGGCCGCTCGTGGTCGCCGCCCGCCGCGTGCTGGGTGTGCGGATCGGCGTGATCCGCGCGTTCTGCGCCGCCGGTTTCGGCTGGCTGGTCGCGGGCGGCATCCTCAGCGCGTTCCCCTCGCCGATGTACATGGGCGGGGCCTTCGCCGGGCTGGTCATCCCGGTGCTGGGCGGCGCGTTCCTCGCGACGCTGATCTTCCTGTTCGTCGCGGAACTCGCGCTGCCGTCGGGCTCCGGGCTGGGGCTCATCGGCAGGATCCGGTCACTTCGCCGCCGCGCGGCGCGGACGCGGCGCTACTCGCAGATCACCCGGATCGCGATCAAGCACGGCCTCGGCCGGTACCTCACCGGCCGTCGCGAACCCGGCCTCGCCCAGGTCCGGCACGCCAAACTGGCGCGATCGCTGCGGCGTGCGCTGGAGGAGGGCGGCGTGACGTTCGTGAAACTCGGCCAACTGCTCTCGACGCGGTCCGATCTGCTGCCGCCGGTGTTCGTCGACGAGCTCAGCAAACTCCAGGATCAGGTCGCCTTCGCCGACGCCGACGAGGTCGCGACAGTGCTGCGGGAGGAACTGGGCGGAAACCCGGACGAGATCTTCGCCGAGTTCGACCCGGAACCGATCGCGGCCGCGTCGATCGCGCAGGTCTACCGGGCGAAGCTGCGCGACGGACAGGAAGTGGTCGTCAAGGTGCAGCGGCCCGGTGTGCAGGCGCTGGTCGACCGGGACCTCGACATCATCCGCCGGGTGGCGGCCGCGCTGGACCTGCGCGCGGGCTGGGCCCGTTCGCTCGGCGTCGTCGACCTCGCCGAGGGATTCGCCGACGCGCTGGTCGAAGAGCTCGATTTCCGCACCGAAGCCAGGAACATCGAAGCGGTCGCCGCGGCGTACCCCGGCACCGAGGTCGCGCTGCCGACCGTCCACAAAGAACTGTCCACCGAACGGGTCCTGGTGATGCGGCGCCTCGAAGGCAAGCCGCTCGCCGCCGCGCGGGAGCAGGTCCCGGCCGCGGAACGGGCCGACCTCGCGCGGTCGATGCTGCGGTGCGTGCTCGGCCAGGTGATGGGCAGCGGTGTCTTCCACGCCGACCCGCATCCCGGCAACGTCCTGCTGCTCACCGACGGCAGGCTCGGCCTGCTCGACTTCGGCTCCGTCGGACGGCTCGACTCGGGCCTGCGCGGCGGGCTGCAGAACCTCATCCTCGCGCTCGACCGCGGCGACCCGGCCGCGCTGCGCGACGGTCTGCTGGAGATCGTCGACCGGCCGGACGAGATCGAGGAACGACGCCTGGAGCGGGCACTGGGTTCCTTGGTGGCCAAGCATTTCAACCACGGACAGGCGCCGGATCTGGACATGTTCACCGACCTGTTCCGGGTGATCGCCGACTTCCGGCTCCGCGTGCCCCCGCCGATCGCCGCGGTGTTCCGCGCGCTGGCCACCCTGGAGGGAACGCTGGCCGCGCTGGCACCGGGGTTCAACATCGTCGTCGAATCCCGCGCCTACGCCGCCGAGCAGGTCGGTGCCGGATTGCGACCGGAATCGCTGCGGTCCACGGCCACCAACGAACTGATGGCGCTGCTGCCGGTGCTGCGGCGGCTGCCGCGCCGCGTCGACCGGATCGGCAACGCGCTGGAACAGGGCAGGCTTTCGGTCAACGTCCGGCTGTTCTCCGACGAACGCGACCGCGACGTGGTCACCGGACTGGTGCACGAGATCCTGCTGGCGTTCGTCGGCGTGGCCACCGGGCTGATGGCCGTGCTGCTGCTGGGCAGCGCGACCGGTCCGGAGGTCCTGGACGGGGTCACGCTGCACCAGATGTTCGGCTACAACCTGCTGGTGGTCAGTGCGCTGGTGGGATTGCGGCTGCTCTTCGTCGTTTTCCGGCGGAGCGGACAACGATCACGATCGCCCCGATGACACCGAGGACGACGAGTCCGGTGCCGGCGAACGCGAGGTTCCGCGAGCTACGGAATCCGGTGTCGGACACGGGATCCCCGGGAAGTCCCGCTTCGACGAAAGCCGTGGTCTGCGAAAAGGGCTCGGCGCTCAGGGTGCTCCCCATGCCGACGACGACTCCGTAAACCTTGGAGAGGGGGACGGCACCGTCGCCCGACATGCCGACGTAGAGCCGCGAGTCCCGGGAGTTGTTCCGCTGATCCCCCGCGACGAACACCGCGCCCGGCGGAACCTGGACGCTGAACGGCATGTGCTCCTTGCGGCCGTACCCGTTGTCGTCCTCGGTGTAGGGCTCTTTGACCGGCTTCCCGTTGACGGTGATCAGGTTGTCGTTCGTACAACAGACGACCTGATCACCACCGACACCGATCACCCGCTTGACGATCCGGCCATCGCCGGGTGCCGCGTCCGGAAACGCGGCGAGATCCATGAGGACGACCGAGCCGCGAGGGATTTCGGGGAGAGCGGTCCAGCGGTACAGCACGACCGACCCCGGCGGGATCGTGGGCGCCATCCCGGTGCTGGGGACGCTCACCATGCGGTAGCTCAGCAGGGTCCAGAACCCATATCCGCCGGTGCCCACGCCGACGATCGCCACCAGGATCATCACCAACAGGAGCGGGGAGAATCTTCGCTTCGGCCCGGGTCTTTCGGGGGGCGGAGCGGGGAAGTCCGTTTCGGTCACAGCGCAGAATAGCGCCGATGGTCCCGGCTCAACCCCGGGGCGCGTACATGATGACCCCGACCCCGGCGAGGCAGATCAAGGCACCGATGACGTCGTAGCGGTCCGGCCGGTAGCCGTCGGCGACCATCCCCCACGCCAGCGAACCCGCGACGAACACTCCTCCGTACGCGGCGAGGATGCGGCCGAAGTTCGCGTCGGGCTGGAGTGTCGCGACGAAGCCGTAGAGACCGAGTGCCACGACGCCCGCGCCGATCCAGAGATAGCCGCGGTGCTCCCGGACGCCCTGCCAGATCAGCCAGGCTCCGCCGATCTCCAGCAGCGCGGCGAGCGCGAACAGCGCGATGGACCGGACGATCATGCCGGGAGCTTATTGCGACGCGCGCGCCGTCGCCGAGCCGTATAGGTCGTTATACGAAAGGGTGACTATATGGCGTTGACCTTGGCAGAGAAGCGCGTGAAGGCCCCCTTCCCTCGGGTGACCCGAGGGAAGGGGGCCTTCACGCGCAAAGAGGTCAGACGGTGAAGCCGAGCGCCCGCAGCTGTTCGCGGCCGTCGTCGGTGATCTTCTCCGGGCCCCACGGCGGCATCCAGACCCAGTTGATCCGGAAGTCCTTGACCAGCCCGGTTCCCCCGCCGACGAGCGCGGCACCGGTCTGGTCCTCGATGACGTCGGTCAGCGGGCAGGCCGCGGACGTCAGGGTCATGTCGATGGTGGCGGTGTTGTCCGCCTCGACCCGGATGTCGTAGACCAGCCCGAGGTCAACGACGTTGATGCCGAGTTCGGGGTCGACGACGTCGCGCATCGCCTCTTCGACGTCCTCGACCTTCGCCACGTCGGCGGCATCCGGGGCGGCGGCGGTCTCGGCGTCGAGGTCGGCGGCCGTGCGCCCCTCGCGGGTTTCGGTCTGCTGTTCGGTCATGCCGTCTCAACTCCGTTGGTCGTGCGGGCGACGGCGTCCTTGAACGCCATCCACCCGAGCAGGGCGCATTTCACGCGGGCCGGGTACTTGGCCACGCCGGCGAAGGCGATGCCGTCCTCCAGCACGTCCTCGTCGGGTTCGATCTGCCCTTTGCCCTGCATCAGCTCGACGAAGGCGTCCATGGTGGTGAACGCCTCCTCCACGGTGTGCCCGACGACGAGATCCGTCAAGACCGACGTGGAAGCCTGGCTGATCGAACAGCCCTGTCCCTCGTAGGAGACGTCGGCGACTTTCCCGTCGTCGACCTTCACCCGCAGCGTCACCTCGTCGCCGCAGGTCGGGTTGACCTGGAACGACTCGGCGTCGAACGGCTCGCGCAGGCCACGGCCGTGCGGGTTCTTGTAGTGATCCAGGATGATCTCCTGGTACATGCTTTCGAGGTTCATCACGCCACCCCGAAGAACTTCCGCGCCTCACGCACACCGTTCACCAAAGCGTCCACTTCGGACAGTGTGTTGTAGACGTAGAACGAAGCGCGCACGGTCGCGGGCACCGAGCAGGCCCGGTGCAGCGGCCACGCGCAGTGGTGCCCGACGCGGACGGCGACACCGAGACTGTCCAGCACCTGACCGGAGTCGTGCGGGTGGACGCCGTCGATGACGAACGACACCAGTCCGCCGCGGTCGGTCATGTCGGTGGGGCCGATGATCCGCACGCCAGGAATCTCGCCGAGCCCGGCGAGCGCCGCCTCGGTGAGGAGGTGTTCGTGCGCGGCGACCCGGTCCATGCCGATCGCAGACAGGTAGTCGGCGGCCGCGCCGAGGCCGACGGCCTGCGACGTCATCGGGGTGCCCGCCTCGAACCGCTGCGGCGGCGCGGCGAAGGTGGTCTGCTCCATGCGGACCAGCTCGATCATCGAGCCGCCGGTCAGGAACGGCGGCATCGCTTCGAGCAGCTCACGGCGTCCATAGAGGACACCGATGCCGTAGGGGCCGACCATCTTGTGCCCGGCGAAAGCGGCGAAGTCGACGTCCAGCGCGTGCAGGTCCACCGGGAAGTGCGGCACCGACTGGCAGGCGTCCAGCACGACCAGCGCGCCGACCTTGCGGGCCTTCTTCACCAGGAAGTCGACCGGGTTGATCGTGCCGAGCACGTTGGACTGGTGCGTGAACGCGAGCACCTTGGTCCGCTCGGTGATCAGTTCGTCCACATTGGACAGATCGAGCCTGCCGTCCGCCGTGACGGAGAACCACTTCAGCGTCGCGCCGGTGCGCTGGCTGAGCTGCTGCCACGGAACCAGGTTCGCGTGGTGCTCCATCTCGGTGATGACGATCTCGTCGCCGGGACCGATCTTGAACCGCTCGGCCCCGGGACCGGCCGTGGCGGCGTTGCTCATCGCGTAGGCGACGAGGTTGATGCCCTCGGTGGCGTTCTTGGTGAACACCAGCTCGTGCGGGGAGGCGCCGACGAACTCCGCGATCCGCACGCGGGCGGATTCGTAGGCGTCGGTCGCCTCCTCGGCGAGCTGGTGCGCGCCGCGGTGCACCGCGGCGTTCGAGGTCTCCAGGAACCGGCGCTCGGCTTCGAGCACCTGCGCCGGTTTCTGGGACGTCGCACCGGAATCCAGATACACCAAGGGTTTCCCGTCCCGCACCGTGCGGGTCAGGATCGGGAAGTCGGCCCTGATGGCCGCTACGTCCAGCGGTACAGAGTTAGCCGTGGTGGTGGTCATCGGGCCAACTCCTCTCGGTGTAGTCGTGAAGTTCAGTGATCAGACGGCGGCGGTCTCGGCGGAGCCGGTGTACTTGACGTACCCGTTCTCCTCCAGCTCGTCCGCGAGTTCACGGCCGCCGGACTCGACGATCTTGCCGCCGGCGAAGACGTGCACGAAGTCGGGCGTGATGTGCCGCAGGATCCGCGTGTAGTGCGTGATCAGCATGACGCCGGCGTCGTTGTTGGCCTTGAACTCGTTGACGCCCTCGGACACGACGCGCAGCGCGTCGACGTCGAGGCCGGAGTCGGTCTCGTCGAGGATGGCGATCTTCGGCTTGAGCAGCGCCAGCTGCAGGATCTCGTGGCGCTTCTTCTCGCCGCCGGAGAAGCCCTCGTTCACCGAACGCTCGGCGAACTCGGACGAGATCTCCAGCTTGCCCATCTCCTCCTTGACCTCCTTGACCCAGTGGCGCAGCTTGGGGGCCTCGCCACGGACCGCGGTGGCCGCGGTGCGGAGGAAGTTGGACATGGACACGCCCGGAACCTCGACCGGGTACTGCATGGCGAGGAACAGGCCCGCGCGGGCGCGCTCGTCGACGCTCATCTCCAGCACGTCCTCACCGTCGAGCAGGACCTGCCCGGAGGTGACTTCGTACTTGGGGTGACCGGCGATGGCGTAGGACAGCGTGGACTTGCCCGAACCGTTGGGGCCCATGATCGCGTGGGTCTCGCCCGACTTGATGGTCAGGTTGACGCCCTTGAGGATCTCCTTGGGGCCCTCCTCGGTCGTGACCGAGGCGTGCAGATCCTTGATTTCCAGCGTAGGCATTTCTTTCCTAAAGTCTGATGTGGACGGACGAGGGCTTAGACGCCCACGGCTTCGAGCTCGGCTTCGATCGCGGCCTCGAGACGCTCGCGCACCTCGGGAACGCCGATCTTGACCAGGATCTCGTGGAAGAACCCGCGTACGACCAGGCGACGCGCGGCGTCTTCGCCGATTCCGCGCGACTGGAGGTAGAACAACTGCTCGTCGTCGAACCTTCCCGTCGCGCTCGCGTGGCCCGCGCCTTCGATCTCGCCGGTCTCGATCTCCAGGTTCGGGATCGAGTCCGCCCGCGCGCCCGGCGTCAGCACCAGGTTGCGGTTGAGCTCGTAGGTGTCGGTGGCCTCGGCGGCCGCCCGGATCAGCACGTCGCCGACCCACACGGTGTGCGCGTCGTCGCCCTGCAGCGCGCCCTTGTACATCACCCGCGACTTGCAGTTCGGCACCGCGTGGTCGACGAAGAGCCGGTGCTCCTGGTGCTGGCCCGAGTCGGCGAAGTACAGGCCGAGCATCTCGACGTCGCCGCCCTTGTCGGCGAACGTCGCCGTCGGCGAGACGCGGACGAGGTCACCGCCCAGGGTGATGACGATGTGCTTGAGCGTGGCGTCGCGGCCGAGCTTGAGGTGCTGCTCGGAGACGTGCACCGCGTCGTCGGCCCAGTCCTGGACGCTGACCACGGTCACGTTCGCCGAATCGCCGATGACGAACTCGACGTTGTCGGCGTAGGTGCCGGAACCGACGTGGTCGAGGACGATGACCGCTTCGGAGAACTGCTCGGCGCGGACCTGCACGTGCCCGTAGGCGACCTTGCCCTCGCCGGGGCCGGTGATCTTCACCGTCGACGGCTTCGACGTCTTCGTCTCCTTGGGCACCGTGATGACGGTGGCCTCGGTGAACGAGGAGTACGCCTGCGCGGCGATCCGGTCGCTCGGGACACCCGCGGCGCCGAGGCGCTCGTCGTCCCGGCCGACCGTCTCGATCTTCAGTTCGGGCGCGGCGTCGGCGTCCACTGCGGCCGAACCCGAAGCGGCGGCGGACCCGTCGTGCAGGCCACGCAGCCGCTTCATCGGAGTGAAACGCCAGTTCTCCTCACGACCGCCAGGGACCTCGAAGGCCTCGACGTCGTAGGAGGTGAAGCGCTCCGCGCGGGACGTGGCCGGCACAACTGTGCCTCCAGAGCCGGCGGGCTCGCCAACGCCCTCGCGCATCGCTTCGGAAACGTTGTTCTCGGTAACCGACATGACTAGCCGACGGACCCTTCCATCTGAAGCTCGATCAGGCGGTTCAGCTCGAGCGCGTACTCCATCGGCAGCTCACGCGCGATGGGCTCGACGAACCCGCGCACGATCATCGCCATGGCCTCGGCCTCGTCGAGACCGCGCGACATGAGGTAGAACATCTGGTCTTCGCTGACCTTCGAGACGGTCGCCTCGTGGCCCATGGAGACCTCGTCGTTGCGGATGTCGACGTACGGGTACGTGTCCGACCGCGAGATCGTGTCGACCAGCAGCGCGTCACAGACCACGCTGGACCGCGAGTGGTGCGCCCGCTTCGCGACCTTGATCAGGCCGCGGTACGAGGTGCGGCCACCGCCGCGCGCCACCGACTTCGACACGATGGTCGAGGAGGTGTGCGGCGCCAGGTGCTCCATCTTCGCGCCGGCGTCCTGGTGCTGGCCCTCGCCCGCGAACGCGACCGAGAGGACCTCGCCCTTGGCGTGCTCGCCCATGAGGAACACGGACGGGTACTTCATCGTGACCTTGGAACCGATGTTGCCGTCGATCCACTCCATGGTCGCGCCCTCTTCGCACTTGGCGCGCTTGGTGACCAGGTTGTAGACGTTGTTCGACCAGTTCTGGATGGTCGTGTAACGGCAGCGGGCGCCCTTCTTCACGATGATCTCCACGACCGCCGAGTGCAGCGAGTCGGACTGGTAGATCGGCGCGGTGCAACCCTCGACGTAGTGCACGTAGGCGTCTTCGTCGACGATGATCAGGGTCCGCTCGAACTGACCCATGTTCTCGGTGTTGATGCGGAAGTACGCCTGCAGCGGGATGTCCACCTTGACGCCCTTGGGGACGTAGATGAACGAGCCGCCGGACCACACCGCGGTGTTCAGCGCGGAGAACTTGTTGTCCCCTGCCGGGATCACGGAGCCGAAGTACTCCTTGAAGATCTCCGGGTGCTCCTTGAGCGCGGTGTCGGTGTCCAGGAACAGGACGCCCTGCGCCTCCAGGTCCTCGCGGATCTGGTGGTAGACGACCTCGGACTCGTACTGCGCCGCGACACCGGCGACGAGGCGCTGCTTCTCCGCCTCGGGGATGCCCAGCTTGTCGTACGTGTTCTTGATGTCCTCGGGCAGGTCTTCCCAGGAAGTGGCCTGCTTCTCCGTGGACCGCACGAAGTACTTGATGTTGTCGAAGTCGATCCCGGAGAGGTCCGCACCCCAGTTGGGCATCGGCTTCAAGTCGAAGAGCTTGAGCGCCTTGAGTCGCGCTTCGCGCATCCACTCCGGCTCGGACTTCTTCGAGGAGATGTCGGTGACGACGTCCTCATTCAGTCCGCGACGGGCCGTTGAGCCCGCCTCGTCGGAGTCCGCCCAGCCGAACGCGTACTTGCCAAGGGACTCGATGGTCTCTTCCTGGCTCATGGGCGCGGTGGTGGGAGTGCGCTGCTCGGCAGCGGCAGTCATGCGGGTTTCCCTCCATTCGGGATCCGTGCTGTGCGCCCCGGGGAGGGCGCCGTGCTTCCCGGCCCGGGTGTGGCCGGGTGACCCGCCGAGACGACGGGTACGTGTGTGGTGCACGCGTTGTCACCGCGTGCGATGGTCGCGAGCCGCTGGACGTGAGTACCCAGAAGTTCCGCGAAAGCCTCTGTCTCGGCTTCGCACAACTGAGGGAACTCGGCGGCGACGTGGGCGACCGGGCAATGGTGCTGGCAGAGCTGTTCGCCGACACCGACCTGACGGGTCGACGCAGCGTAACCCTCCCTGGTCAGCGCCGCAGCGAGGGCCTCGGCGCGCGAGGCGGGGTCCGTGTGCTTGGTGATCGCGTCCTGATGCGGGCCGACCAGCGAAGCGACCCGAGCCTCCGCGAAGGCCTTCACGGCGTCTTCGCCGGCGTGCTCGGCGAGGAAGCGGATGGCCGAGGACGCGAGGTCGTCGTAGGCGTGCCCGAACCGGGCGCGGCCGGCTTCGGTGAGCAGGAAGTTCTTGGCCGGACGGCCTCGTCCGCGGGGGCCGCGGCGGGGCGCGTCCCGGGTTTCGGCCTCGCCGTCGGCGAGCAGCGCGTCGAGATGACGGCGGACGGCGGCGGCGCTGATCCCCAGCTGCTCGGCCACCACGACGGCGGTCATCGGCCCCTGTTCCAGCAGCAGGCGGGCCACTTCGTGCCTGGTCCGGCCCTCGGGGCCGACCTGCGCGGGGACAGGCTGGACCTCGGCGCGGGGCATGTCGCCACCGGCCTCGTCCCGCGTCCCCGTCTTTTTCACAACACAAGTGTGACGTATTTCCGGGGAGACGGCAAAGAGGGGTGCCTCACGGAGTGGCGTGGGTCACGTCGGCCCGGCTGAGCACAGGGGTAACCACGTACCCGCCCGGTCTGTTCCCGGCATCGCTACCCTTCGTGCGTGGCAGTGGGCGATCACCCGGCACAGCGGGACATGGACGGGGCAGAGCCGGAAGACCGGGCCGTGGAGTCGGCGGGGTCGGTGGCGACGCTCGTCCCCGGGCGCCCGCACGATCCGGAACCCCTGGACGACAAGGAACTGCGCGGGCTGAACGTGGTCCGCCGGTTCGGCGCGGTCGGTTCCCTGTTCCTCGCCCTCGGCTCGCTCGGCGCGGGCGCCGCCCCGGTGATCAACCCGGTCCAGGAGATCCCGGTCCTGCGGCTGTTCACCCGGATCCCCATGGTCTCGCTCGCGATGGGCCTGGCGGGCATGGCGATCATCGTGCTCAGCTGGCTGCTGCTCGGCCGGTTCGCGCAGCCCGCGCGCCGCCGCCTCGCCACCCAGGGCCAGCTCGCCCGCACCATCGCGCTCTGGTGCGCGCCGCTGCTGTTCATCCCGCCGCTGTTCTCCCGCGACGTCTACAGCTATCTGGCGCAGAGCGAGATCGTCGCCCGCGGGATGGACCCGTACTCCCTCGGCCCGGCCGAAGCGCTCGGCGTCTCCGATCCGCTGACCTCGGGCGTCTCCAACATGTGGCGCGAGACCCCGGCACCGTACGGCCCGCTGCTGCTCCGCCTCGGCGGCTGGCTCGCCCCGCTGAGCAGTGGCAACATCGTCACCGGGGTCCTGCTGCAGCGCGGGCTCGCGCTGATCGGCGTCATCCTGATCATCTGGGCGCTGCCCCGGCTGGCCCGGCGGTTCGGCGTGCAGCCCGCCACCGCGCTGTGGCTCGGCGCGGCGAACCCGCTGCTGATCTTCCACTTCGTCGCGGGCGCCCACAACGACGCGCTCGCGATCGGGCTCATGGTGGCCGGGCTGGAGGTCGGTCTCCAGCGGATGCCGGTGCGGTTCAAGAACGACGAGCCGCCCCCGCCGGCCAAGGGCGAACTCCTCTACATCGGGCTCGGGGTGGTGCTCATCACCCTCGGCGTCGCGGTGAAGATCAACGCGATCCTGGCGCTGCCGTTCTTCACGGTGATGGTGGCCAGACGATGGCACGGCCGGATCAAGGACCTGGTCACCGCGGCGGTGCCGATGGCGTTGCTGTTCGGCGTGACCCTGGTGGCGGTCTGTTACGGCACGGGCCTCGGTTTCGGCTGGGTCGGCGCGCTCGGCACGCCGGGACTGGTCCGCTCCTGGATTTCGCCGACGTCGGAACTCGCCGCGCTCGGCGGTGTCCTCGGCATCGCGCTCGGTCTCGGCAACCACACCAACGCGATGGTGCCGATCCTCGGCTCGCTCGGCTATCTCGTCGCGGGCGCGGTGACGGTCAAGTTCCTCTGGGACAGCTTCAAATGGCGCTACCGGCCGATCATCGGCCTCGGTGTCTCCCTCGGCGCGGTGATGGTGCTGCACGTCGCGCTGCAGCCCTGGTACCTGCTGTGGGCGATCATCCCGCTCGCCGCGGCGGCGGGGACCTCGCGGTTCCGCATCGCCGCGACGATCGTCACCGCCGTTCTGCCGTTCCTGCTGCCGACGACGGGAAGCACCTTCGAGGGCCGCGGTTTCGTCCTGCCGTTCGCGTGGGCCGCCGCCGGGGTCGTCACGCTACTGGGGCTGTTCATCGTCCACCGCCTCTCACCACTGCTGCTGTCCAGACCGTCCCCGGAGCATTCGGTCCCGGCGTGAGGCCGTATCGTGACCTGTCGTGAACGCCCCCGCCGTCGAGATCACCGGGCTGGTGAAACGCTACGGATCCACCACCGCCGTCGATGGACTCGATCTGCGGATGGACCGTGGCGCACTGCTCGCTCTGCTCGGCCCGAACGGAGCCGGCAAGACCACCACCGTCGAGATCTGCGAAGGCTTCCTGCGGCCTGACGACGGCGAAGTCCGTGTGCTGGGCCTGGACCCGGCGCGCGACGGCGCCGCGCTGCGGCCCCGGATCGGCGTGATGCCCCAGGGCGGCGGCGCGTATCCCGGCGTCCGCGCCGACGAGATGCTCGGGCTGGTCGCCGCGTGCGCGGCGAACCCGCTCGAACCCGCCTGGCTGCTGGACGTCCTCGGGCTCGCGGGAGCGAGGAAGACTCCGTTCAAACGGCTTTCCGGCGGGCAGCAGCAGCGGCTCTCGCTCGCCTGCGCGCTCGTCGGACGGCCGGAACTGCTCTTCCTCGACGAACCGACGGCGGGCATGGACCCGCAGGCCCGCCGCCTGGTCTGGGACCTGCTCGAAGCGCTGCGCGCCGACGGGGTCAGCGTCCTGCTCACCACGCATTTGATGGAGGAGGCCGAAACGCTGGCCGACACCGTGGTGATCGTGGACCACGGCAAGGTCGTCGTCGAAGGTTCCCCGCAGTCGCTGACCGTCGAAGCCGGTGAGAGCGCACAGCTGCGGTTCAAGGCCAGGACGCGGCTCGACACCGCACTGCTGACCGCGGCGCTGCCCGAGGGGCACCTCGTCCACGAGTCGGCGCCGGGCACGTATCTCGTCGAAGGCGCGATCGACCCGCAGGTGGTGTCGACGGTGACGGCGTGGTGCGCGCAGCAGGGTGTCATGCCCGAGGAGCTGCAGGTCGGCAGGCGCACGCTGGAAGAGGTCTTCCTGGAGCTGACCGGACGGGAACTGCGCGCATGACCACGACGCCCACTCCCCGGTTCGCCCCGGGCACGTTCACCCCGGCTCCCGGCCGCGGTTCGCTCGGCAAGATGCTGCGCACGCACGCGAAGGTCGAAGCGAGCCTGACGCTGCGCCACGGCGAGCAGATCCTGCTGACCCTGCTGATCCCGCTCGCGCTGCTGATCGGCCTGTCACTGCTGGACATCCTGCCGTCGTCGCAACTCGGCGATTCGTCCAAAGCAGACTGGATCACGCCGAGGATCCTGGCGCTGGCGGTGATGTCTTCGGCGTTCACCGGACAGGCCATCGCGCTGGGGTTCGACCGCCGCTACGGCGTCCTCAAACGCCTTTCCGCCACCGCACTGCCCCGCTGGCTGCTCGTCGCCGGCCGGGTGGCCGCCGCGCTGGTGGTGGTCGCGCTGCAGGCGGTGATCCTCGGTGCCGTCGCCGCGCTGCTGGGCTGGTCGCCGTCGCTCGGCGGGATCCTCGGCGCGATCCCGTTCCTGATCGTCGGCACGCTCGCGTTCGGCGCGCTGGGCCTGCTGCTCGGCGGGGCGCTGCGCGCGGAGGCCGTGCTGGCGCTGGCGAACATCGTCTGGTTCGTGCTGCTGCTCGCGGGCGGCATCCTGCTGGCGCCGTCGACCATGCCGTCCGGCGTCGCGTGGATCGTCGAACTGCTTCCCTCGGGCGCGCTCGCCGAAGGCCTGCGGTCGGTACTGCTGGACGGTTCGTTCGGCTGGGGCCCGTTCGCGGTGCTCGTCGGCTGGGGCGTCGTCGCGGGCGCGCTGGCGAGCAAGACCACCCGCCTGACCTGAGGCGGCCGACACACCGGGTGCGGCCGGTGGAACGCTCTCAGGAAGGGCGTTCTAGCATCGGACGGTGCCGTTCCAGAGCCTTGTAGCGCGTCTGCCGTATCCCTCGTTCGCGGTCCAGCGAGCGGTCGCGATAGCGGCGGTGATCGCGCAGGCCGGAATCGGCGTCACCGGCTCGGTCGTCCGCGTCACGGGTTCGGGCCTCGGCTGCCCGACGTGGCCGCAGTGCGTCGAAGGCAGCATCGTGCCGGTCGCGCACCCCGAGTTCGACACGCTCACCCAGTGGATCGAGTTCAGCAACCGGATGCTGACCGGGGTGGTCATCCTGGTCGCCGCGCTGTGCGTGATCACCGCGTGGCGCGTGCAGATCGAACACCCGAGCCGCCGCCGTCTGGTGAAGCTGGCCTGGACGATGCCCGCCGGCGTGATCCTGCAGGCCGTCGTCGGCGGGATCACCGTGCTCGCGAAACTCGAATGGTGGACCGTCGCGCTCCACTTCCTGGCCTCCACTCCTCTGGTCTGGCTCGCGGTCCTGCTGCTGCGCGCGTTCAAGGAGGGTGACGAGCCCGCCCGCTGGCTGATCCCGGACGCGGGACGCAAGACGCTGATCGCGCTCGCCGTGTCCATGTGGGCCGTCCTCGTGACGGGAACCACCGTGACCGGGGCGGGCCCGCACGGCGGCGACCCCGGCACCCACCGGCTCCAAGCCCCCATCGAGACGCTCACCCAGGTCCACGGTGGTCTGCTGGTGGTCTACCTGATCGTGCTGGCCGTCTTCGGGCTCCAGCTGATGCGTGGCGAGACGCCGAAGCAGTTGTGGAAGCGGTACACCATCGTGTGGGTCGTCGCGGTCCTCCAGGGCGTCGTGGGCTCGGTGCAGTACGCCCTCGGTGTCCCGGAGGCGCTGGTCTCGTTCCACGTCCTCGGCTCCGCGCTCGTGATCATCTCGACGGCGGCGCTGTGGTGCGGCTCGCGCGACCGTGGTCCCGTGTCCTCGGCCACGGCTCCGGAACGCGAACTCGCCACCTCGAACTGAACCGGACGTAACCCCCAGGCGGCGTGCTCGCCAGACGGTGCCCTTACGCTGCGCTCGGTGCCCCACACGGGGGTCACCACCCAGTCGAGGCACGAGGTGTCGCATGACCGCCAGCACCGAGCCGGACGCACCGGCCAGTCCGTCCAAACCCCTGATCTCCCACCGCCGAGGCTCCGGGGAGATGCTGATACTCAAGACCTTCCTGCTGGTCCCGTTCGTCGCGCTGCTCGCCGCCGTGCCGATCGTGTGGGGCTGGGGCATGACCTGGGTCGACCTGGCGCTGGCGGCCGTGTTCTACACCGTCGGGACGCTCGGGGTGACCGTCGGATACCACCGCTACTTCACCCACGGCGCCTTCAAGGCCGGGCGGCCACTGCGCGTGGCGCTCGCCATCGCCGGCAGTTTCGCCGTGCAGGGTTCGGTCATCTTCTGGGTGGCCAGCCACCGTCGCCACCACGCCTTCGCCGACCGCGAAGGCGACCCGCACTCCCCCTGGCTGTTCGGGACGTCGCCCTCGGCGCTGCTACGCGGCTTCTGGCACGCGCACATGGGCTGGATGTTCAGCCGCGAGGTGACCAACTACGACCGTTTCGCGCCGGACCTGGTGGCCGACAAGGATCTTCGCGTGGTGAACCGCTACTTCTGGCTGTGGATCACGCTGAGCCTCGCGCTGCCCGCGGTGCTCGGCGGGCTGATCAGCTGGTCGTGGTGGGGTGTGGTGACCGGGTTCTTCTGGGCCGGGCTGGTCCGGATCGCGTTCCTGCACCACGTCACCTGGTCGGTGAACTCGATCTGTCACCTGGTCGGCGAGCGCCCGTTCGCCAGCCGTGACAAGGCGGCGAACTTCTGGCCGCTGGCGATCCTGTCCATGGGCGAGTCGTGGCACAACTCCCACCACGCCGACCCCACCTGCGCGCGGCACGGTGTCCTGCGCGGACAGGTCGACGTGTCGGCACGGGTGATCTGGCTGTTCGAGAAGTTCGGCTGGGCACGGGACGTGCGGTGGCCGAAGCCGGAGCGCTTGGCCGCGAAACTCGCCAAACCCGCCTGACCCCCGTCGCACTTAGTCCTCTGAATGCGGTAGTTGCACACGCAAGGATCGCATTCAGAGGACTAAATGCGGGGCGTCAGGCGAGTTGCTGCCGTACGGCGGAGGCGAAGCGCCAGGCCGCGGCGGCATCGGTCTGCCGGAACCCGAGCGAAGGTTCGACGAGCTCCAGTTCCAGCAGCAGCGGCCTGCCGTCCGGACCGGCGACGAGGTCGACGCGGGCGTAGAGCAGTTCCGCGCGCAGGATGCCGAGCAGTGCCGCCGTCGCGTCCAAAGCGTCTTCGGCCAGCGCGCGGAATCCCGCGGCGGGCTGCACGGGCGCGAGCTTCTCCGTCACGTACAGCCCGGACTCGTCGAGTTCCCGGCCCAGCATCGCCGCCTTCGAGAACGCGTGCGAGTACACACCGCCGAAGTACACCAGCGCGATCTCCCCCGCACTGTCCACACTGGACTGATACGGCTGGAGCAGCACGGTGTTCCCGTCGGCCTGCAACCCGGAGAGATGCGCGGCGGCCGCGTCGCCCGCCGTGAACCGGCCCGCTCCCCGCGAGCCGGCGCCGATGGCGGGCTTCAGCACGAACTCGCCCTTGGGCCAGCGTGGGGCCTTCTCGTCCGGCGCGATCAGGGTCGTCGGCACGATCGCGACCCCGGCGTCGCCGAGTTCGGCCAGATAGGACTTGTCGGTGTTCCACCGCGCGACCTCGGCCGAATTGGACAGCGTCGGCACGGTCTCGGTCCAGGACAGGAACTCGTCGCGGCGCTCGGCGTAGTCCCAGGTGGCGCGCAGCACGACGATGTCCGCGGCGGCGAAGTCGACGGTCGTGTCATCCCAGGCGGCCCATCGGGTCTTGAAGCCCAGGTCGGCCAGCGCCTCGGGTACGGCGTGCTCGTCGCCGTCACCTTCCGGCAGCGCGGAGCAGGCGGCGAAGATCGCGGAGCCGCTCACTTCCCCGCCATCCGGCGGCGGTGCTCGGCGCCGATCTTGGTGGCCTTCACGGTCTCGCTGTCCCACTCGGCGGGCTCGAGGTCTTCGACGGCCTCGACCAGCGCCTCGCCCGCCGCCACGGAGGCGACGACGACATCGCCGAGCGCGCCGTCGGCACCCACGAGCACGACCCGCGCGCCGATCCGGCCGATGTTCTCCACCACCGCGCGCGACGGCTTCCCGTGCCGCTTCACGAAGTCGCGAGCGGCCGCGACCTGGCGCGACGTGGGGGCGGCGGTCTCGGTCTTCTCTTCGGTCTCAGCCACGCGCCGAGCTTAACCGCGAAAGGCCCGGGACGCGGAATAACCGTGGCGTCGGCCATAGTTGTCCCGGTCGGAACGACCTTGAACGAGGAGGATGTATGCCCGCGGCAGTGCAGATCCGGCGAACCGGTGGTCCCGAAGTCCTTGAACTGTCCGAAGTCGAGGTAGGCGAACCCGGATCCGACGAACTGCTCGTGGACGTCGCGGCGGCGGGCGTCAACTACATCGACACCTACCACCGCGAGGGCATCTATCCGGTCGACACCCCGTTCATCCTGGGCATGGAGGGTGCCGGGACGGTGGCCGCGGTCGGCGCGGACGTGACCGGTTTCGCCGTCGGCGACCGGGTCGCCTGGCAGGGTTCGCTGGGCAGCTACGCCCAGCGCCGTCTGGTTCCCGCCACGATCGCGGTGAAGATCCCGGACGGCGTGTCCGAGGAGACCGCCGCCGCCACGATGCTCCAGGGGATCACCGCGCACGCGCTGATCGCCTCGACCTACGAGGTCAAGGCCGGTGACGACGTGCTGATCCACGCCGCGGCGGGTGGAATGGGCCTGCTGCTGGTCCAGCTGGCCAAGGCGCGCGGCGCCCGGGTGATCGGCACCGTCTCCACCGACGAGAAGGCCGAACTCGCCAAGCAGGCGGGCGCGGACGACGTCATCCGCTACGACCAGGTCGACTTCGCCAAGGCCACCCGCGACCTCACCGGCGGCAAGGGCGTCGAGGTCGTCTACGACGGCGTCGGCAAGTCCACTGTGGACGGCAGCCTCGCGAGCCTGAAGATCCGCGGCCTGCTCGCCCTCTACGGCGCGGCCAGCGGCCCGGTCCCGCCGATCGACCCGCAGCTGCTCAACCGCAGCGGCTCGGTGTACCTCACCCGCCCGACCTCCGCGCACTACGTGCTCACCCGCGAGGAACTGGAGTGGCGCGTGAACGAACTGTTCGCCGCCGTCCAGGACGGCTCACTGAACATCCGGATCGGCGGCCGCTACCCGCTGGCCGACGCCCGTCAGGCGCACGAAGACCTCCAGGGCCGCCGCACCACCGGCAAGCTCCTGCTGATCCCGTGACGACGCTCTGGCCGGAGGAAGTCCGGCTCACCGGCGAAGGGCTCGTCCTGCGGGAGTGGGTCGAAGACGACATCGCGTTCATGCCGGGGCTGTTCGACAATCCCGCTGTCGCGCGGTTCACGCCATTGCCTTCCCCGTTCGACGAGGTGGCGGCGAAGGCGCACTACGCGAAGGCCGTCGCCCGTCGCGCCGAGGGCAACGGGCTGCGCCTGGCCATCACGGCCGACGGCGGCGATCCGCTCGGCGAGGTGGTGCTGTTCCTGAAGGAGGATGCGGCCGAACTCGGGTACGCCGTCGGTCCCGCGCACCGCGGGCGGGACCTGGCGGCGCGGTCACTGCGGGTCCTCACCGCCCACGCGCTGGACCTCGGGCGCGGACCGCTCCAGCTGAAGATCGACGCCGAGAACGCCGCCAGCGAAGCCGTCGCTCGCCGCGTCGGCTACGCCCTAACCGACGCGGCGCCCGAGCCCAAGGTCGAGAAGGGACTGGAGATCACTCTGCTCACCTGGGAGTACGCCGGCTGAGCGGGACGCCGTGAAGGCCTCCTTCCCTACTCTGAAGGTAGGGAAGGAGGCCTTCACGGACTTCAGCCCATCGCGCGGGCCCAGAGCGCTCGGAGCCGGAACTCGTCCTGTTCCGCGTGCTCGACGGTCAGCTCGACCTCGTCGCCCACGTCGAGCTTCCGGAATTCTTCGGGCCCGAAACCCTTCAGCATCGAATAGTGGACCCAGATCGGGTCGGCGAAGTCGGCCGACTCGACCACTCCCCAGCCATCGTCCACCAGCCAGGAACGAACCCGGCCTCGGTGGACGCGGCCGTCGGAAGGTCCCATCAGCCCTTGTCGGTCGGGACGCTCACCGCGTCGGTCACGAACACCAGGGTCTCGTTCGGCGCGATGCCGTTCCCGCCCTGGCCGTAGCCGAGGTCAGGCGGGATGATCAGCAGCCGCCGCGCGCCCTGCTTGATCCCTTCGAGACCCTTGTCCCAGCCCTGGATGACCATGCCGGCGCCGAGCGTCAGCTCGAACGGTTCGCCGCGGTCGAACGAGCTGTCCAGCTTCTGCTTGTTGGACCAGGTGACCAGCGAATAGTTCATCTTCAGGTTCGCGCCCGCCTTGGCGCCCTCGCCGGTACCGGGCTCGAGGTCCTTGGTGATGAGCTTCTTCGGCGGGTCGCAGTCGTCCGGGATGGTGATGGTCGGCGCTTCGCCGAACTTCCCGGTGGTCTTCACGTCCTCGGCCGTGCATTCCTTGCCCTTCGGGGCGGCCGGAGCCGACGAAGACGCCGACGCGGGGGCCGCGCCGGAGGTCTGGGCCGAACCTGCGGTGTTCTGTTTCTCGCCACAGGCCGCCAGGGCGAGGACGCCCGCGCCGATGACCACGATCTTGCCGAATGTGCGCATGCGGCCGACCTTAGCCAAGACCCTCCAGCGCGGGAACAAGGTCACCGGTCTGCACTACGCCCATCCGCCGGGTCGCCCTGGTCAGAGCCACATAAAGATCGTTGAGCCCGCGCGGCGACTCGGCGACGACCTCGTCCGGGGACACCAGCAGCACCGAATCGAACTCCAGGCCCTTCGCCCGCTCGACCGGCATCACCGACACCCGATCCCCCGCCTCGCCGAGTGTCTCCGAGAGCGAAGCGACCAGGGGCGACGGACACAGCACGGCGACCGTCCCACCGTCCACAGCGGACAGTTCGGCATCGACGAGGCCGGGCAGTTCCGCGGTGAGATCCGCCGGGTCCACGGAACGCAGCCACGGCTCGAAACCCGTCTCCCGCACCGAAACCGGCGCTTCGAGTTCCGGGTTGACCTCAGCGAGCACCCGGGACGCGACGGCCATGATCTCCGCCGGGGTCCGGTAGTTGACGGTCAGTTCTTCGAGCCGCCAGCGATCGGCGACGTACGGCGAAAGCGCCTCGCCCCACGTCCGCGCCCCACCGGCCGCCCCGGTCTGGGCGACGTCGCCGACCAGCGTCATCGACCGGTTCGGCGACCGGCGCATCAGCAGCCGCCAGTCCATCGCGGTCAGTTCCTGCGCCTCGTCGACGATCACGTGCCCGAAGGTCCACGTCCGGTCCTGGGCGGCCCGCTGCGCCGCGGTCATCTCGCTGCGGCGCTGCTGACGTTCGGCGAACAGCTCCGCGTCGAGGACGTCACCCACCCGCAGCAGCTCCTCGTCGACGATCTCCTCGTCCTGTTCGAGGATGTCGAGCACGCCCTCCGCGTAGGCGCGGTCTTCCCGCTCGCGGCGAGCGGCCTCGGCACGGGCTTCGGTGTCGTCCTCGCCGAGCAACTCGGCGAGTTCGTCGAGCAGCGGGACGTCCGACGGGCTCCACTTCGCGTCGGTCGGGCTGTAGAGGTGCTCACGATCGGTGTCCGACAAGGCCTTTCCGGCCGCGCTGCGCAACCGTTCGCGGTCGGCGAACAGCTCGTCGAGCACGATCTCGGGGGTGAGTTTCGGCCACAGCCCGTCGATCGCGGCGGCCACGTTCCTGTCCGCGGCGACCTCGGCCCGGATGTCCTGGACGTCCCGCGCGTCGAGCAGGTCCTCCCCCAGTTTGCGGGCGGCCTGCCGGGTCAGCGCGTCGAGGAGGTCCGAGACGAAGATCCGCCGGGCGAGGTTGTGCGGACGGCGCGACCGGCGGGCCCGTGTCCGCGCCTCGGTGCAGGTCTTGCGGTCGAGCATGAGGATCTCGCGCTCGAACTCGATCTCCAGGACCGGTTCCGGCACCCGCTGCCGGTCTCGGACCGCGTTGGCGAGCACGTCGGCCATCACCGGACGGCCCTTGATCTCGGCGGCCTCGCGGGTGACGGGGCCGTCGGCGTCCAGCCCCGGGTACAGCTGTCCGATCGTGGCCAGCAGCACCCCGGTCTCCCCCAGCGACGGCAGGACCTGCCCGATGTAGCGGAGGAACGTGCTGTTCGGCCCGACCACCAGCACGCCACGGGTGGTCAGCTGCTGGCGATGCGTGTAGAGCAGGTACGCCGCGCGGTGCAGCGCGACGGCGGTCTTGCCGGTTCCCGGGCCGCCCTGGACCACGAGCACTCCGTTCGGCGACGCGCGGATGATGCGGTCCTGTTCGGCCTGGATGGTGGCGACGATGTCGCTCATCGCGCCGGTGCGACGACGTTCGAGCGCGGCCAGCAGCGCCGCCTCGCCCGCTAGGCCGAGGTCTTGGCCCTGGTCGGCGGCGGAGAGGTCGAGGATCTCGTCGTCGACGCCGACGACCTTCCGGCTCAGCGACCGGATGTGGCGGCGGCGCCGCACACCTTCGGGTGAAGCGGCGGTGGCGAGGTAGAAGGGCCGCGCGACCGGCGCGCGCCAGTCGACGAGCAGCGGACGGTAGTCGTCGTCCTCGTCGAACAGCCCGAGCCGCCCGATATAGGTGGTCTCCTCGTCGTGCTCCGGAAGGAAGTCGAGGCGGCCGAAGCACAGGCCCTGCTCGACGGAGCTCAGCTGGGCCAGCCTGTCGGTGTACAGCGTCGTGGCGACGTCGCGTTCGGTGCGCGCCTGCGGGGTGCCGCCGGTCTGGCGCAGCGTCTCGTCGAGCCTGCGCTGCGCGTCGACGCGTTCGGCGTCGAGCTTGCGGTAGAGGGTGGTGACGTACTGCTGCTCGAGCGCGACGTCCTGCTCGAGCGCGTCGGGTTCCCGGTCCGGGGACACGGACAAAAGCAGCCTGCTTTCGAGAGGTGGGACAGGGGCCGAATGAACTACAACGGCGCCCGCCATCATCTCATTCCCGCGCTCTCACCCGGGCCAGGAGGAAGGCGGCGAGGGACAGGACGGTGGCCACACTCGCCCACACGACGTTCTCGTGGAGCAGCGCGGCGAAGGTGGCGGCGACACCCGCGATGGACTGCGCGACGAACCCGCACAGCGCGACGGCGTACGCGCCGTACCCGGGCACCTCGCTCACCGCGACGGCCATGCCGCTGGGGAAGAGCGCGGCCTGGCCGAACGTGGTGCCGCAGTAGAGCGCGACGAATGTCACGAAGGCTGCCGTGAGCGGGATCGCGGGCACGGGCCACAAGACGATCGTCAGCAGGCCGGCGCCGGTCATGACCAGCGCGCCCGCGCGCATCAGCCACGGCGAGCCTTTGCGCCCGGCCAGCCGGTTCACCAGCAGCGCGCCGGCGAAGTAGGCCAGCCCGAAGAGGAGGCCGAGGCCGCCGTACTGGTCCACGCTCAGCCCGAAGTGCTGCTGGAAGACGAACGGCGAGACCACCTGCAGGAGCACGATCGTCGCGAAGCCGAGTCCTGCCGCGATCGTCGGCCGCAGGAACGCCGGAACCGTGAGGATCCGGAGGTGGATCCGGATCATGCCCGTCTTTTCGCCGCGGCTCTTGTGGAGCGGAATCGTCAGCGTGCCCAGGACACAGAGCACGCCCGCCGCCGTCAGCACCGCGAAACCGCCCTGCCACCCGCCGATCAGCCCGCCGGCGAACTGCCCGCCGCCGAGCGCCGTGACGAACGCGATGGACAGCACCGAAAGCCGTTGGGCGAGCGCGTCGCCGTCGCCGAGGTCCCGCACGACGATACGGGCGATGATGGCCGCGCCTCCGGCACCGATCTCTTGCAGGGAACGGAGCCAGCATCGCGGCCCGGCGCCCGAGACGGTCGGCCGCCCGGCCCCACAGCACCACCGGCGCCGCCGCGCCGGACGGTACTGACGGGTAACCGGGCTGGGCAACGCGCGCCACCAGGCGGGAAGCCGGGCTGCGGCGGATCTCCTGGTCGCGTGGGTCGTGAGTGGCGATTCGTGTTCTAACCCGAAACGCCACTCACGACCACCTGGACCGAACCTCACCTCCGCCGTCCCACCCCCGACACGCGTGAAGGCCCCCTTCCCTCGGCTGAGCCGAGGGAAGGGGGCCTTCACGCGCTACAAGATCAGAAAGGCAGCCCGATGGCCGGCAGCCCGATCGCCGAGTCGACGGCCAGCGCGACGAACACGATCATCAGGTACGTGTTCGACCGGTGGAACAGCGACATCGGCTTGGTCTCCTCGCCCCGCCGCACCGCCGCGTTAAGGCTGTGCGCGTAGAAGAGGAACCAGCCACCGGCGAGCAGGGCGAACGTCGTGTAGATCCAGCTCGTCACCGGGACCAGCAGCAGCGTCCACGCGACCATCACCCACGAGTAGATGACGATCTGCCGCGCCACGTGCTGCGGGGTGGCGACCACCGGCAGCATCGGCACGCCGGCGCGCTCGTAGTCCTCGCGGTACTTCATGCCCAGCGCCCAGGTATGCGGCGGGGTCCAGAAGAAGATGACACCGAACATCACGAACGCGGGCCACTCGACGGTGCCGGTGACGGCGGCCCAGCCGATGACGACCGGCATGCAGCCCGCCGCGCCGCCCCAGACCACGTTCTGTGACGTACGCCGCTTCAGCACCAGCGTGTAGACGAAGATGTAGAAGAGGATCGTCACGATCGCGAGGATCGCCGAGAGCAGGTTCACCGTGAAATAGAGCACGACGAACGACAGGACGCCGAGCACGAGACCGAAGATCAGGGCGCCGCGCCGGGGCACCGATTCCTTCACCAGCGGGCGACGCTTGGTGCGGTTCATCACCTTGTCGATGTCCGCGTCGATGACGCAGTTCAAGGCGTTGGCGCTGCCGGCGGCCATGGTGCCGCCCACGAGCGTCGCGAGCACCAGCCACGGCGACGGGATTTCCCGGCCTGCCAGGAACATCGCGGGGATCGTGGTGACCAGGAGGAGCTCGATCACCCTGGGCTTCGCGAGGGCGGCGTACGCGCCGACGACCTGGCGGATTGTTCGCCGGCCACCGTGCGGTCGTTCACCGGTCGGATGTACGGCGCTGGTGCTGTCACTGCGTCCGTGCGCAGCGTTCACCAACGACATTTCACTCCCTGCGTCAGTTTTCGGGGCGGGGTCCACCAGGCTTCCGGGTGATGTGGCGGCCCCGGATCCGGAGTGTTCTGGACCCTTCCCCGATGTTAGACGTGCTGTTTCCAGAGGGTGATCGCGGGTCCTCGACCGGCCGAACCATTAGGCTGGCCGCGGTAGCTCGCGGCGTACCTCTGCGAACGGCCCGGACCAGGAATATCGTCCCTTCCGGATCGATTGAGATTAGTAGCGGTACACGTGGGTTACTCACGAGGGAAGAGAAGCCACAACCTGATGACGGGGAGTTCGAGTTCAGTGTCCGAAACCGCCTCTACCAGCGAGAAGAACCCACTCCTCCGGCGCAACGTGCCCGCCGACTGGACCGACCTCGACACGCGGGCCGTCGACACCGTGCGGGTGCTCGCCGCGGACGCGGTCGAGAACTGCGGCAGCGGTCACCCCGGCACCGCGATGAGCCTGGCGCCGCTCGCGTACACGCTCTTCCAGCGGACGCTGCGTCATGACCCGGCGGACCCCGAGTGGCCCGCTCGTGACCGCTTCGTCCTCTCCGCCGGTCACTCGAGCCTCACCCTCTACATCCAGCTGTACCTCGCCGGGTTCGGCCTGGAGCTGGAAGACCTGAAGCAGCTGCGCAAGTGGGACTCGAAGACCCCGGGTCACCCGGAGTACCGGCACACCAAGGGCGTCGAGACCACCACCGGCCCGCTCGGACAGGGCCTGGCCAACGCGGTCGGCATGGCGATGGCGGCCCGTCGCGAGCGCGGCCTGCTGGACCCGGACGCCCCGCAGGGCGAGAGCATCTTCGACCACTACGTCTACGTCGTCGCCTCCGACGGTGACATCGAAGAGGGCGTCACCGCCGAGGCCTCCTCGATCGCCGGCCGCCAGGAGCTGGGCAACCTGATCGTCTTCTGGGACGACAACGAGATCTCGATCGAGGACGACACCAAGATCGCGCTGTCCGAGGACGTCGTGAAGCGCTACGAGGCCTACGGGTGGCACACCCAGGTCGTCGAAGGTGGCGAAGACGTCGTCGCGATCGAAGAGGCCATCAAGGCCGCGAAGGCCGAGACCGAGCGTCCGTCGTTCATCGCGCTGAAGACCGTCATCGGGTACCCGGCGCCGAAAAAGATGGGCACCGGCAAGGCTCACGGCGCCGCGCTCGGCGCCGAAGAGGTCGCCGCGGTCAAGGAGATCCTCGGCTTCGACCCGGAGCAGAGCTTCCAGGTCGACGACGAGGTCATCGCGCACACCCGCCAGGCCGTCGACCGCGGCAAGACCGCCCGCGCAGAATGGCAGGAGAAGTTCGAGGCGTGGGGCGCCGCGAACCCGGAGCGCAAGAAGATCGCGGACCGGATGGCCACCCGCTCGCTGCCCGAGGGCTTCGCGGACAACCTGCCGAAGTGGGAGCCGGACGCCAAGGGCATCGCGACCCGCAAGGCCTCCGGTGAGGTGCTCAACGCCCTCGCCGAGCCGCTTCCCGAGCTGTGGGGCGGTTCCGCGGACCTCGCGGAGAGCAACAACACCACCATGAAGGGGGCCGACTCGTTCGGCCCGGAGAAGGCTTCCACCGACATGTGGAAGACCAGCCCGTACGGCCGGACGCTGCACTTCGGCATCCGCGAGCACGCGATGGGCTCGATCCTCAACGGCATCGCGCTGCACGGCGGCACCCGTCCCTACGGCGCGACGTTCCTGATCTTCTCCGACTACATGCGCCCGCCCGTGCGGCTGGCCGCGCTGATGAAGGCGCCGGTCACCTACGTGTGGACGCACGACTCGATCGGCCTTGGCGAGGACGGCCCCACCCACCAGCCGATCGAGCAGCTCTCCTCGCTGCGCGCGATCCCCGGCCTCAACGTCGTCCGCCCGGCGGACGCCAACGAGACCGCGTACGCGTGGAAGGCCGTCCTGGAGGACGTCCACCACCCGTCGGGCCTGGCGCTGACCCGGCAGAACGTGCCGGTGCTGGAGGGCACCAGCGCCGAAGGCGTCAAGCGGGGCGGTTACGTCCTCGCCGAGGCGTCCAACGGCAGCCCCGAGGTCGTGCTGATCGCGACCGGCTCCGAGGTCCAGCTGGCCGTCGAGGCCCGCAAGACCCTCGAGGCCGACGGCATCCCGGCGAGCGTCGTCTCGATGCCGTGTGTCGAGTGGTTCGACGCGCAGGACCAGTCCTACAAGGACTCGGTCATCCCGCCGTCGATCAAGGCACGCGTCTCCGTGGAGGCCGGTGTCGCCCAGTCGTGGCACCGCTTCACCGGTGACGCCGGGGTGAACGTTTCGATCGAGCACTTCGGTGCGTCGGCCGACGCCGCCACACTGTTCCGTGAGTTCGGTTTCACCGCGGAGGCAGTCGTCGAGGCCGCCCGTCGCTCGATCGCCAACACCAAGAACTGAAGGGGATGACACAGCAGATGAGCAACGACAAGCTCGCGCAGCTGTCCGAGGCCGGGGTGTCGATCTGGCTCGACGACCTGTCCCGTGAGCGCCTGAACACCGGCAATCTCGCCGGCCTGATCCGCGACAAGCACGTCGTGGGCGTGACGACCAACCCGACGATCTTCGCCAACGCGATGTCGAAGGGCGAGGCGTACGACGAGCAGACCCGCGAGCTCGCCGCCCGCGGCGCCGACGTCGAGGCCACCATCCGCGAGCTGACCACCACCGACGTGCGCAACGCCGCGGATCTGTTCCGCGACGTCTACACCGCCACTAACGGGGTCGACGGCCGGGTGTCCATCGAGGTGGACCCGCGGCTGGCCAAGGACTCCGACAAGACGGTGGCCGAGGCGCAGGACCTGTGGAAGACCGTGGACCGGCCGAACGTGCTGATCAAGATCCCGGCCACCGAAGAGGGTCTCCCGGCGATCACCAAGACCCTGGCCGAGGGCATCAGCGTCAACGTCACGCTGATCTTCTCCGTCGAGCGGTACCGGGCGGTCATCGAGGCCTACTTCGCCGGGCTGGAGCAGGCCAAGGCCAACGGCCACGACCTCAAGGGCATCCACTCGGTCGCGTCGTTCTTCGTGTCCCGTGTGGACACCGAGATCGACAATCGCCTCGACGCGATCGGCACCGACGCGGCCACCGCCCTGCGCGGTGAGGCCGCCATCGCCAACGCGCGGCTCGCGTACGCGGCGTTCGAGGAGCTGTTCGCTTCGGACCGCTGGAAGGCACTCGCCGAGGCGGGCGCGAACCCACAGCGTCCGCTGTGGGCCTCCACCGGCGTGAAGGACCCGCAGTACTCCGACACCCGCTACGTGGACCAGCTCGTCGTCAAGGACACGGTCAACACGATGCCGGAGAAGACCCTCGAAGCCGCGGGCGACCACGCCGAGATCACCGGTGACACGGTGACCGGCAAGGGCCCCGACGCGCAGGTCGTCTTCGACAAGCTGCGTGTGGTCGGCATCGACATCGACGACGTGTTCAAGGTCCTCGAGGACGAGGGCGTCGAGAAGTTCGAGAAGTCGTGGACCGAGCTTCTCGAGACCGTCACCGGGCAGCTGGAAAAGGCAAAGGACTGATCTGGACCATGGCAGGGGAAACGACCGGCGTCGAAATCGTCGACGCCGCCCTGGCCGGCGAAGCCGCTCCGTTCGCGGAGCGGCTCGTCGCCGACCAGGTCGCATCGAAACTGGCGTCCCAGGACGCCACACTGTGGGGTCCCGAAGCCGAGTCCGAAGCGTCGATCCGTCTCTCGTGGACGACGCTGCACAAGTCCTCGCGGCCGTTGATCGGCGAGATCGAGGCACTGCGGACCGATCTGCGTTCCGAGGGCGTCGACCGCGTCGTCCTCGCGGGCATGGGCGGTTCGTCGCTGGCCCCCGAGGTCATCACCGCGACCGACGGCGTCCCGCTGACGGTCCTCGACACCACCGACCCCGGCCAGGTCGCCGACGCGCTCGCCGGTGACCTGGAGCGCACGGTCATCGTCGTGTCGTCGAAGTCCGGCGGCACCGTCGAGACCGACAGCCACCGGCGGATCTTCGCGAAGGCCTTCGCCGACGCGGGTATCGACGCGGCCCGGCGGATCGTGGTCGTCACCGACCCCGGCTCGCCGTTCGCGGAACTGTCCGAAAAGGAGGGTTACCGCAAGGTCTTCCTCGCCGACCCGAACGTCGGCGGCCGCTACTCGGCGCTGACCGCGTTCGGGCTCGTCCCGGCCGGGCTCGCCGGCGCGGACGTCGCCCGCCTGCTCGACCAGGCCGCTTCGGTGGCCGACGAGCTGGCCACCGACTCCGTGGACAACCCCGCGGTCAAGCTCGCGGCGGCGTGGGTCGCGGCGCACGAAAAGGGCGCCGAGAAGGTCGTCATCGGCGACACCGGTTCCGGTATCAAGGGTTTCGCCGACTGGGCGGAGCAGCTGATCGCCGAGTCCACCGGCAAGCAGGGCACCGGTCTCCTGCCGGTAGCCGTCGAGGGCCCGAGCGCTCCCGGCTTCGCCGACGCCAAGGCCGACGCCACCCCGGTGGCGGTCGGACCGGCGGAAGGCGCGGCGAAGATCTCCGTGACCGGCTCGCTCGGCGCGCAGTTCCTGCTGTGGGAGTTCGCCACCGCGCTCGCCGGACGGTTGCTCGGGATCAACCCGTTCGACCAGCCCGACGTCGAGGCCGCCAAGAAGGCCGCGCGTTCGCTGCTCGACAACCCGGACAAGCTCAAGGGCGGCGAGAAGCCGTCCACTGTGGACGGCGCGGTCGAGGTGTCCGGCTCGGCAGGCGTGGCCACCGACGGAAAGCTCGCGGACATCCTGCGGGCTTTCTTCGATTCCGCCCCGGAAACCGGCTACATCGCGGTGCAGGCGTACCTCGACCGTCTCGACGACGCGTCGACCGCGGTCCTGCGCGGCGAGATCGCCAAGCGGACCGGCCGCCAGACCACCTTCGGGTGGGGGCCGCGGTTCCTGCACTCGACCGGGCAATACCACAAGGGCGGGCACCAGAACGGTGTCTTCCTGCAGATCACCGGCGCCGTCGAAGACGATCTCGACGTTCCGGACCGGCCGTACACGCTCGGCGTGCTCCAGCACGCGCAGGCACTCGGCGACGGCCAGGTGCTCGCGGAGCACGGCCGCCCGGTGCTGCGCCTGCACCTCACCGACCGGGCCGCCGGCCTGGCCGGACTGGTCCGCGCGGTACAGGAGGCCGGCGAGTGACACGAGCCTGGAACAACCCGCTGCGCGATCCGCGCGACAAGCGGCTGCCGCGGATCGCCGGGCCGTCCAGCCTGGTGATCTTCGGCGTCACCGGTGACCTCGCCCGCAAGAAGCTGATGCCGGCGATCTACGACCTCGCCCACCGTGGCCTGCTGCCCGCCGGGTTCTCGCTCGTCGGGTTCGCCCGGCGGGACTGGGAGCACCAGGACTTCGGCGAGCTCGTGCACGATTCGGTCAAGGAGCACGCGCGGACGCCGTTCAAGGAGTCGGTGTGGAACCGGCTCGCCGAAGGGATCCGCTTCGTCCAGGGCACCTTCGACGACGATGACGCCTTCGACCGGCTCGCGCAGACGGTCAAGGACCTCGACGCCGAGCGTGGCACCGGTGGTAACACCGCGTTCTACCTGTCGATCCCGCCGAGCGCGTTCCCGGTGGTGACCAAGCAGCTCGCCCGCTCCGGCCTCGCCGAGGCGAGCGAGGACACCTGGCGCCGTGTCGTCATCGAGAAGCCCTTCGGCCGCGATCTCAAGAGCGCCAAGGAGCTCAACGAGATCGTGAACGACGTCTTCCCCGAGGAGTCGGTGTTCCGCATCGACCACTACCTCGGCAAGGAGACGGTGCAGAACCTGCTGGCGCTGCGCTTCGCGAACCAGCTGTTCGAGCCGATCTGGAACGCCAACTACGTCGACCACGTGCAGATCACCATGGCCGAGGACATCGGTCTCGGCGGCCGCGCGGGGTACTACGACGGCATCGGCGCCGCACGCGACGTCATCCAGAACCACCTGCTGCAGCTCCTCGCGCTGACGGCGATGGAGGAGCCGGTCTCGTTCGCTCCGCGCGCGCTCCGTGCGGAGAAGGTCAAGGTGCTTTCGGCGACCAAGCCGCTGGCGCCGTTCGACGAGACCACCGCGCGCGGGCAGTACGCGGGCGGCTGGCAGGGCGGCATGAAGGTGCCGGGCCTGCTGCAGGAAGGCGGTTTCGAGAAGGACTCGACCACCGAGACCTACGCCGCGGTGACGCTGGAGGTGCAGAACCGCCGCTGGGCGGGCGTGCCGTTCTACCTGCGCACCGGCAAGCGGCTGGGCCGCCGGGTCACCGAGATCGCCGTGGTGTTCAAGCGGGCGCCGCATCTGCCGTTCGACTCGACCTCGACCGAGGAACTGGGCCAGAACGCGCTGGTGATCCGGGTGCAGCCCGACGAGGGCATCACGCTGCGGTTCGGGTCGAAGGTGCCGGGGACCACGATGGAGGTCCGCGACGTCACCATGGACTTCGGCTACGGGCACGCGTTCACCGAGTCGTCCCCGGAGGCCTACGAACGGCTGATCCTGGACGTGCTGCTCGGCGAACCGTCGCTGTTCCCGGTGAACGAAGAGGTCGAACTGTCCTGGGAGATCCTGGACCCGATCCTCGACCACTGGGCCAAGAAGGGCGCGCCCGAGGCGTACCCGCCCGGATCGTGGGGACCGCCGTCCGCGGACGAAATGCTGGAGCGTACCGGCCGGAACTGGAGGCGTCCGTGATCATCGACCTGCCGTCGACCACGACGTCGCAGCTGAACAAGAAACTCGTCGAGATCCGCGAACAGGGCGGGCAGGTGGCGCTCGGCCGGGTGCTGACGCTGGTCATAGTGGCCGACGACGACGACAAACTCGAAGAGGCGATCGAGGCCGCCAACGAGGCCAGCCGGGAACACCCCTCGCGGGTGATCGTGGTGGCCAAGGGCGCGCGGACCGCGGCGCCGCGGATCGACGGCCAGATCCGGGTCGGCGGCGACGCCGGCGCGAGCGAGGTCATCGTCCTGCGGCTCTACGGCCCGCTGGCCTCGCAGGGGCAGAGCGCGGTCGTGCCGCTGCTGCTGCCGGACGCGCCGATCGTCACCTGGTGGCCGGGCACCGGTCCGAAGGCTCCGGCCAAGGACCCGCTCGGTGAGCTGGCACAGCGCCGGATCACCGACTCGGCGGCGGAAAAGGCGCCCATAAGGGCACTCACCACGCGGTCGAAGTCCTATGTGGAGGGTGACACCGACTTGGCGTGGACCCGGCTGACCCGGTGGCGCGCGCAGCTGGTGTCCGCTCTGGACCTTCCGCCGTACGAGAAGGTCACCGGTGCGACCGTGACCGGCGAGGCCGACTCGCCGTCGACCGAACTGCTCGCCGGCTGGCTGGCCGAGTACCTCAAGGTGCCGGTGAAGCGGGTCAAGAGCAGCGGTGCCGCGGGCATCATCTCGGTGACGCTGGACCGGCGGTCGGGACCGGTGGAACTGCACCGGCCGGATGGACGGGTCGGCATGCTGACCCAGCCCGGCCAGCCGACGCGCCGGATCTCCCTGCAGCGGCGGGACAACAAGGACTGCCTGATCGAAGAGCTGCGACGGCTCGACCCGGACGAGGTCTACGAGGCTTCGCTGAACGGGCTGAGCAAGATCTCGTCGGGCACCGCGGCCAAGGCCGCTCCGGCGAAGAAGGCGGCTCCGGCCAAGAAGGCACCCGCCAAGACCGCGAAGAGCGCCTCATGAGCAAGACCGAGGTCGTCGTCTACGAGAACCCGGACCTCCTGGCCGCCGCCGCGGCGGCCAGGCTGGTCACCCGGATCGTCGACGTCCAGGCCGCCAAGGGCTCCGCTTCGGTGGTGCTCACCGGCGGTGGCACCGGGATCGCGATCCTGCGCGAACTGCGCGACTCCAGTGCCCGTGACGCCATCGACTGGTCGCGACTGGACCTCTACTGGGGCGATGAGCGCTTCGTCCCGGCGGACTCGGACGACCGCAACGAGAAGCAGGCCCGCGAGGCGCTGCTCGACCACGTCCCGCTCGACCCGAAGCGGGTGCACGCCATGGCACCCTCGGACGGCGAGTTCGGCGACGACGTCGACGCGGCGGCCGCGGCCTACGCGGAGGTCCTGGCGGCCAACGACGCGGCGTTCGACATCATGCTGCTGGGCCTCGGCGGGGAGGGGCACACCGCCTCGATCTTCCCCGACAGCCCGGCGGTGCACGAGAAGGAGCGCTCGGTCGTCGCGGTACGGGATTGCCCGAAGCCGCCGCCGACCCGGATCTCGCTGACCCTGCCCGCGATCCGTCGCGCGCAGGACATCTGGCTGGTCACCGGCGGCGACGCCAAGGCGGACGCCGTCGCGCAGGCGCTGGCCGGTGCGGGCGAGGTCGAGATCCCGGTGGCGGGGGCACGCGGCAGCCG
The DNA here is from genome assembly GCF_056435685.1 of Amycolatopsis sp. NPDC043885. Lineage (NCBI taxonomy): Bacteria > Bacillati > Actinomycetota > Actinomycetes > Pseudonocardiales > Pseudonocardiaceae > Amycolatopsis > Amycolatopsis sp. NPDC043885. The sequence goes on along the minus strand of NZ_JBWKEA010000028.1, from coordinate 13,866 downwards.
TCGCACGCTCTGGCTGCTGGACCGGGGTTCCGCCTCGAAGCTGACGAAGGTCTACCAGCCACCTACGGGCTGACGCTTTCGCGCGTGAAGGCCCCCTTCCCTCGGCTGAGCCGAGAGAAGGGGGCCTTCACGCGCATCCGGCAACGTGCCCCAAGGCGTGCCTCGCGTGCTCAGAGACGTGACTCGCGTGCTTGGAGGCCGCACACGCGAGATCCGTGTCTGAGCACGCGAGTCACGTGTTGAGCACGACTTGCCCGGCGAGGTCGATGGAGACACCCCCATGGCGGAAGTCCGTGAAGGCCTCCTTCCCTACCCTGAAGGTAGTGAAGGAGGCCTTCACGGCATCACGCCTTTTGTAACCGTCTGGGGGCGGAAAGTGACAAAGATCAACTCCTGCCGGCTTTCACATCAGAGACGGTCCGTTCGCGCGTCGGAACGATCAACGGACCACCGAGCCCGGGTGGTCCGGTCCGCGCCTTGACCGACCGAACGTTCATGCACTTGTCCGCAGAGCGGACAGCGACCGGACAGTCGCTAGCCCGACTGGGGGAAACTTACCGCCCTTGTACATCCACCCGTTAGCATCCGCACATTTGTTCGTTCCTGCGCGTCCCGATCGGGCGAAGAACACGTCTCACCATTCAAGTCCACAAGACGAGTGAGGTCGCCAGCGATGAGCACAGAGGGTCTCTCGATGCCAGGTATCTCGGTGGGCGGCTCCGGAGCGGACGCCGCCGACCGGATGCGCCGTGCCGCCGGGGTCATGTCGTTCGCCAAGATCAAACGCCCGGCGCTGGTCGCGCTGGGCATCGACACACTCGCGATCTTCCTGGCCGCGCTCGACGTGTGGCTGGTGATCCCCGAGAAGGCTCAGCCGTACTCGATCTACCTGTCCGGCGCCGCGTGCCTCGGCCTCGCCTTCCGGCGCAAGCTGCCGTTCCTCGCGGTGATCGTCACCGTCCCCGGGTTCCTGGCGGGCTGGTCACAGCTGGCCGCGATGATCGCACTCGGCTTCCTCGCCACCCGCAAACAGATGCACTGGCAGACCTGGACCGGGTTCGCGCTCGTCTTCACCTGCCGGTTCGTCCAGTGGCCGCTGGCCGACTTCGTCGAGCTCAGCTGGCGTGAGCACGTCCTGGACGGCATCTACGGCGTCATCGTCGCCGGGATGCCGGTGGCGATCGGCCTGCTCATCGGAGCGCGGACCGAGATTTCGCAGAAGCTCACCGAACTCGCCGCCAGCCGCGACCGCGAGCGCCGCTTCCACGCCGACGCCGTCCGCGCGGAAGAGCGTGCCCGCCTCGCGCGGGAGATGCACGACGTCGTCTCGCACCAGATCACGCTGATCGCGATGCAGGCCGGCGCGCTGCAGGCGCAGACCACCGACGCCCGCTCGCTCGAAACCGCGCAGGTCATCCGGAAGCTGAGCACCAAGACGCTCGAAGAGCTGCGTTCACTCGTGAGCGTGCTCCGCTCGAGCTCCGAAGACGACGGGCCCCGGCCGGGGATCAACGAACTCGACCGGCTGATCCGCGGCTCGGACGTCCCGGTGCATCTGACCGTCGAGCGGATCCCCGACCTCCTGCCCAGCCAGGTTTCGGCGGCGGCCTATCGGACCGTGCAGGAATGCCTGACCAACGTGCACAAGCACGCGCCCGGCGCCACCGCGACCATCCGGATCCAGGGCGAGCACGGTTCGCTCAAGGTCGAAATACGCAACGAGCGCGCTCGGACCCCCGGTGCGGCCCTGCCCTCGGGAGGGCACGGGCTGACCGGGCTGGCCGAACGCGCTCGACTGCTGGGTGGGAGTTTCGAAACCGCCGACACCGAGGACGGCGGGTTCCGGGTGCGTGCCCGGTACCCGCTCGACCGGTAGGCCTCGGGGAGTCTCAGATCTCCCGGCGCTGGCGCAACCGCTCCAGCGCCTCGGCGAGAATGGCCTCGCCGTCGGCGTCGGAACGCCGTTCCTTCACGTACGCGAGGTGAGTCTTGTAAGGCTCGGTCCGCGGCGCGGCAGGAGGGTTCTTCTCGTCCTGCCCACCGGGGAGCCCGCAGCGCGGGCAGTCCCACTCGTCGGGAATCTCGGCGTCCATCGAGAACGAGGGCTGTGCCTCGTGCCCGTTGGCGCACCAGTAGGAAATGCGGCGCCGCGGCGCCGACTCACCCCGTTCCGATTCGCCCGAAGGACCGGCACCCACACGGGTGCCCCGAATCGCGTTACCGCCAACCATGAATCCTCACACCTATAGGGATCGGCGGCGCGCCCCCCATAGGCACGCCGAAACACCTGGATCGATCAGACCTTGAGCAGGAGCCCGAGGCCGATGATGCTGATCAGCCACACCGCGCCCAGCAGCAGCGTGATCCGGTCGAGGTTCTTCTCGGCCACGCTCGAGCCGGAGAGGCTCGACTGCATACCGCCACCGAACAGCGAAGACAGACCGCCACCACGGCCGCGGTGCAGCAACACGGCGACCACCAGCAGCACGCTGGAGGCGATCAACAGGATTTGCAGGAACAGCTTCATGTCATCCTCTGCGCTCTTGGAGAATGCAGGAAAACGGTGTGCCACCGGCGGCTGTCGACCGCCAGAACACACCGTACTCCTGGACTCGTCCACTGCTGTGTGACGGACCGGATACCCAGGTTACCCGGTAGGTGCCCCGATCAGGGCAGGGGCCCGCCCGCGGCGAGTGCGCAGAGTTTGGTGAACTCGTCACCATCCAGGCTGGCACCACCGACGAGCGCACCATCGATGTTCTCGCAGGCGACGAGGTCACTGATGTTGTTGGCCTTGGCAGAGCCGCCGTAGAGTACGCGGACCGAGGACGCGACCTCGGCACCGTACTTCTCGGCGAGGGTGGCACGGATGGCTCCGCACACCTCCTCGGCGTCCGACGGGGTCGCGACCTTGCCGGTCCCGATGGCCCAGACGGGCTCGTAGGCGACGACGACGTCCTTGACCTGCTCGGCCTTGAGCCCCTTGAGGCCCTCGACCAGCTGGGTCGTGGTGTGGGCGATGTGCTCGCCGGCCTCGCGGACCTCGAGCTTCTCCCCCACGCACAGGATCGGCTTGATGCCGTGCTTGAGCGCGGCCTTGACCTTCTTGTTCACCAGTTCGTCGGTCTCGCCGTGGTACTCACGCCGCTCCGAGTGCCCGACGGTGACGAAGCTGCACCCCAGCTTCGCCAGCATCGGACCCGACACATCGCCGGTGTAGGCACCGGAGTCGTGCGGCGACAGGTCCTGGGCGCCGTAGGTGAGCGACAGCTTGTCGCCGTCGGTCAGCGTCTGGACGCTGCGGATGTCGGTGAACGGCGGCAGGACCGCGACGTCGACCTTCGCGTAGTACTTCTCCGGCAGGGCGAAGGCGATCTTCTGAACCAGCGCGATGGCTTCGAGGTGGTTCAGGTTCATCTTCCAGTTGCCGGCGATGAGCGGTTTGCGCGCCACTAGTCGTTCTCTCCCAGCACAGCGACTCCGGGCAGTTCCTTGCCCTCCAGGTACTCCAGCGACGCACCGCCGCCGGTCGAGATGTGCGAGAAGCCGTCCTCCGGCAGGCCGAGCTGCCGCACGGCCGCGGCGGAGTCTCCCCCGCCGACCACGGTGAAGGCGTCGCTCTTGACCAGCGCTTCGGCCACGGCACGGGTGCCGCCGGCGAAGGACTCGAACTCGAACACGCCCATCGGGCCGTTCCAGAACACGGTCGCCGCGTCGGCCAGCTTGCCCGCGAACAGTTCCCGCGACTTCGGGCCGATGTCGAGACCCATGCGGCCGGCCGGGATGGCCTTCGCGTCGACGACGTCGAACTCCGCGTCGGCCGCGAAACCCGTCGCGGCGAGGACGTCCACCGGCAGGATCAGCTCGACGCCGCGCTTCTCCGCCTCGGCGAGGAAGCCGAGGACCTGGTCCAGCTGGTCCTCCTGCAGCAGCGAGTTGCCGACCTCGTGGCCCTGGGCCTTGAGGAAGGTGTACGCCATGCCGCCGCCGATGAGCAGCCTGTCGACCTTGGTCAGCAGATTCGCGATGACACCCAGCTTGTCCGACACCTTCGCGCCGCCGAGGACGACGACGTACGGCCGCGCGAGGTCCTCGGTGAGCTTCTTGAGGACATCGACCTCGGCCAGCACGAGCCCGCCCGCGTACGCCGGAAGCGCCCGCGCGATCTCGTAGACCGAGGCCTGCTTGCGGTGCACGACACCGAAACCGTCGGAGACGAACGCGCCGCCCGGGACGAGCGCGGCCAGCTCGGCGGCCAGCTCCTGCCGCTCGGCCTCGACCTTGCTGGTCTCGCGCACGTCGAAACGCACGTTTTCCAGCAGGGCCACCTGGCCGTCGGCCAGACCGGCGACGGTGGCCTTGGCGGACTCGCCGACCAGGTCACCGGCCAGCGGGACGTCGACGCCGAGCAGCTCGGTGAGCTTCGCGGCGACGGGCGCGAGCGAGAACTTCGGGTCCGGCTCGCCCTTCGGACGGCCGAGGTGCGCCGTGACGACCACCTTCGCGCCCGCCTCGGCGAGGCGCTTCAGGGTCGGCAGGGCCGCGCGGACGCGGCCGTCGTCGGTGATCTTGTCCCCGTCGAGCGGGACGTTCAGGTCGGAACGCACGAGTACGTACCGGCCCGAAACGTCCCCGCTCAGCAGGTCTTCGAGGTTCTTCAGCGCCATGGCTCAGGAGAGCTTGGTGCCGACGAGCTTGACGAGGTCGGCGAGGCGGTTGGAGTAGCCCCACTCGTTGTCGTACCAGCCGACGACCTTGACCTGGTTGCCGATGACCTTGGTCAGCGGCGCGTCGTAGATGCAGGACGCCGGGTCCGTGACGATGTCGGCCGAAACGATCGGGTCGTCGCTGTAGCGCAGGATGCCGGCCAGGGGGCCCTCGGCGGCGGCCTTGTACGCGGCGTTGATCTCGTCGAGGGTCGCGCTCTTGGTCAGCGTGACGGTGAGGTCGGTGGCCGAACCGGTCGGGACCGGGACTCGGACCGCGTAGCCGTCGAGCTTGCCGTTGAGTTCCGGCAGGACCAGGCCGATGGCCTTGGCGGCACCGGTCGAGGTCGGGACCATGCTCAGCGCGGCGGCGCGGGCGCGGCGCAGATCCTTGTGCGGCGCGTCCTGCAGGTTCTGGTCCTGCGTGTACGCGTGGATCGTGGTCATCAGGCCCTGCTCGATGCCGAACGCGTCGTTGAGGACCTTGGCCAGCGGGCCGAGGCAGTTGGTGGTGCAGGACGCGTTCGAGATGATCGTCTGCGAACCGTCGTACTTGTCGTCGTTGACGCCCAGCACCACGGTCAGGTCCTCGCCCTTGGCGGGCGCGGAGATGATGACCTTCTTGGCGCCACCGGCGATGTGCGCCTTGGCGGCGTCACCGTTGGTGAAGAAACCGGTCGACTCGACGACGACGTCCACGCCGAGGTCGCCCCAGGGCAGGTTGGCCGGGTCGCGCTCGGCGAGGGCCTTGATCGTCTTGCCGTCGACGACGATGCCCTCGTCACTGACGCTGACCTCGCCAGGGAAACGGCCGAGGATGGAGTCGTACTTGAGCAGGTGGGCCATGGTGGCGACGTCGCCGAGGTCGTTGAACGCGACCACCTCGATGTCGTGACCGGCGGCCTGCACGGCCCGGAAGAAGTTGCGGCCGATGCGGCCGAAGCCGTTGACACCTACGCGAACCGTCACTGCTGCCACTCCCTTGAGACTCGTCCGGGATCGCCCCGGTAAGACGTCCTTTACTCGGGCGCAACCCTAGCGTGCGTGCTCGGGCGACCCTCTTTGCCCTGACGAGACTTCCACCACTCGGTGGGTCAGGTCAAGAATCGATTAAGACCATCGCTACCAGGCCGTCTTGTCAAAACTCTCAGCTTCCTTGTGCTAGCCGTCGCTCCAACGGTGTCCGCATCCGTGGCGTGACTCGCACCTCTCCGAACCACTCGGCCAGGTGGTTCGCCTCCGCCTCGACGGCCCGTTCGACGTCCGCTCCGACGTCCTCCAGGAAGTGGTGGACGACCTCGCCGTCCGGGCGCTGCGCCCAGCCGCCGACGATGCGGCCGCCGGCCCAGACGGTGGGCCCGATGTTGCCGGTGCCGTCGAACAGCGGTGCCTTGTGCGGGCCGAGATACCAGTCGCGCTCGATCCAGCCCATCGACGTCGGATCGAGGGACGGGAGCAGCGCGACCCACGGTCCGGGCTCCTCGACGGGCTCAAGATCGTCGGCGAGAACCACGCCGGGAACGCCGTCGAGATCGACCTCGACCGGCTGGATCGCCGCGAGCGCCTTCTTGGTCTGGCCAGCCGTCCAGCCCGTCCACCAGCGGAGGTCCGCGATCGGGGCCGGACCGTAGGCGTAGAGCCACCTCCGGGCGAGCTCGGCCCTGGCGGCGTCGGCGTCCCATTCGACCAGGCCCTGGGGTAGCCAGTCCGTCATCGGCGCCCAGTAGTACTGGCTGCTGATCCAGCTGCCGCGCGGGCGGCCGCGCACGATGCGGCCGTCGACCGCGAGCTGGAACAGGACACGGCTGGTGACGTTGGCGATCGCCTCGTACGGCTTGCCCTTGGCCATCAGCAGCTGCTGTTTGAGGCGTGGCTCGTCCTCGGACAGCTGCTGTGCCGTGGCGGAACCGCGGGCCTTCAGCGCACGCTCGATCGCGTCCTCGACCTCGGCGAGCCAGCGCTCCGGCTCCGGCACGTTCTCCGGGTGTCCCTGCGTGCCGAGGTGCTGTTCGAGCAGGCGGCGCTGCTTCCTGGCGATGTCGGCGGAGCACGCGGCCTGCACGAGCGCCGCGTTCTCGTGGCCGAGGACGAAGACCGTGCGGCGCATGCCGAGCATCCGGATCAGCGTGCGCTCCTCGTACAGCGCGCTTTCCAGCTCGGCGACGCCGTCGCCCTTCACACGCGCCCACGCCGACAGGTGCACCGACGCCGGGTCCGTGGCGTGCAACGCGACGACCGCGTCCGCGGCGGCGTGCACCGACTCGGCGGGCGTGACGAGGCGATGGCGCGTCGCGAGGCGGGCACGGCGCTGCCGGATATCGATCTTGGGGGTCACGGATCGTTCCTACCACCGGCCCCCGACAAAACTCCGGATCGGACCGGGGCACCGTACGGCTTCGGTCCGTGAAGGCCTCCTTCCCTACCCTGAGAGTAGGGAAGGAGGCCTTCACGGACCGCGCTCACCGCTACCGCGGACGCCGTGCCTGCGGGTGAGGCGGCGGCGCGGGAGGGACGGCCGGAATCACCTGGGTGATCTCGGTGTCCGGGTGCGGCGCGGGTTTTCCCTTGCCGGACCGGGGTTCGCCCGGCGCACGGAGGTAGATTCGCAGCTTCTGCGTCGGCCGTTCGATCAGCCGCCAGGACACCACCCCGCAGGCGTACGCGGTGGGCACCGCGAGCACGATCAGCAGGTACGAATTGCGGACCCCGGCGAGGGTGTACAGCTGCTGCACCGGCATTCCCCACACGTACATCCCGTAGCTGGGGTAGACCCACTGGTCGTAGCCGTCCAGCCGGCGCGGCCAGTGGTACGCCCAGGTGATCGCGCCGTAGCCCGCGGCGATGGGCAGGATGAAGCGCGTCGCGGGTTCGATGGGCGGGGTGAAGTTCGCGACGAGGTAGAGCGCCACCAGCGCGTACGCGACCGCCGGGCGCAACGGGATGAGGTCCCGGTAGCTGTGCAGCAGCATGCCGATGACGAACGCCACCAGGAACGCCACCATCGATCCCAGCGGCACGCTGAACAACGTGCCCGCGTCGCCCTGGAAGCCCACCGAGGCCCCGATGATCCCGTCCGCCACCATGAACGCCAGCAGCAGCGGGAACAGGACTATCCGTCCGCGCGCGAGGCCGCCCACCAGGCCGATGACGAGCACGATCAGATACCCGGTGGTCTCCATCGGGAGTGTCCAGATCGAACCGTTCGCGGAGTACGGGTACGGGTTCTCGGTGAACACCCCCGGCAGCAGGTGCTGCAACGGGTACAGCATCGCGTTGTGCACCACGTAACCCCAGGTGTCGGGATTCCCCCAGTACTCGCGCGGGCTGAGCACCGTCACCAGTGGCCCGATCACGAACGCCGTCACCATGACCACGAACAGCAGCGGCGGCCAGATCCGCAGCACCCGCTTGAGCAGGTAACGCCACCACGAGGAGTCACGCTGCCAGCTGTCCGCGATCTGGTAGCCGCTCATGGCGAAGAAGCCCATGAGCGCGAAATACCCCAGCGAGATGTTCCAGCTCGACGGCAGGCTGGTGATCCGGCTCGGTTCGATGATCGGGAAACAGTGCTCGAAGACGACCAGGATCGCCCCGAACATCCGCAGCCACGCGAACCCGGTGTCCGGTTTCGCGTAGGTCTTCGCGCCCGGGCTACTCATGGACCACCGGGGCGAGCAGTCCGCTCAGGGTCTCGCGGGCCACCCCTGGCCCGAACTGGTCCGCGACGGCGACCCGGCCCGACTCCGAAAGCCGTTGCCACAAAGCGTCGTCGATGAGCAGGGTGACGATCTTCTCTGCGATCTCTTCAGCCGTCTCACCGGTCAGTACCTCCTCGCCATCGCGCAGCCGCATACCTTCGAAGGCCAGCGGGGTACCGACCACCGGCACCCCGAAGGCGAGGCTCTCGCCCACTTTTCCTTTGACGCCCGAGCCGAACCGCAACGGCGCCAAGGCCATCCGCGTGGCGGCGTAACGCGGCTCGAGTTCGGCGACCCAGCCGCGGACGACGACGCCGTCACCGGCCAGCGCGTGGATATCGCCGGTGGGGTCGGCGCCGACGAGCTCGAGCTCGGCCAACGGGCATTTCCGCCGCACGGCGGGCCAGATCTCACCGGCCAGCCAGAACGCGGCGTCCCGGTTCGGGCCGTGTTCGAAGCTGCCGACGAACATCGCGCCCGCCCGTCCCTCGGGGCTGGTGGGTTCGCTGCTGAAGGGATGCACATTGGACAGCACGTCGACCTTGGCCGATGGCACCAGTTCGGCGAGCAGGTCCCGTTCGGCCTCGGACACCACCAGCGTGCGGTCGGCGGACCGGACCAGCGCCAGCTCCAGTTCGCGGTACAGCTCGGCACGCCGCCGCAGCATCACCGCGATCGCCGGATCGCCGATCCGCTCGACGAGATCGGCTTCCCTGCCGAGCCGGACGAAGTGCAGATCGACGGTGTCATAGGCCAGAACCGCCTGTGGCGCGCAGATCTGGATCCGCTCGGCCATATGCCAGGCGACCGTCGGCCGGGACAGCAGCACCAGGCTCAAGGCGCTGCCCGCCTCTTCGAGGAACTTCTCGCGGTCGGCCGGTTCGAGCAGAACGGTGACCCCGGCGCGTCTGAGGTCTTCGGTGTATTCCGGCGGCTGGACGCCGTCCATCGGGCAGAACACCACCCGCTGCCCGAGCGCGAGCAGCTCGTCCACGAGCCTGCGCATCCGGACCGAGCCGGAATCCTTGTCCGGTGCGGGCACCCGCAGATCGGCGATCAGCACGATGCCGGTGTCACGGGGTGCTTTCCCGGGCATCCGCTGCCGCCCGAGCCACAGTCCCGCCGGGCTCGGCCCGGCGATCTGCCTGGTCAGGGTCTCCGCCCACTTCTCGGCGAACACCGGCCGGTTGGTCTCCTGGAAGCGTTTGTGCCCCGAGTTCGGGTCCGTGCCGTTCGAGACGCCCTCGTGGTGCACCACGACCGCGGCCGGTTCGACCACGGTCCGGAAGCCGGCGGCACGCACCGCGAACGCCAGGTCGGTGTCCTCGTAGTACGCGGGCGCGTAGCACTCGTCGAACCCGCCGAGCTGCTCGAAGAGTTCGCGGCGGATCATGATCGCCGCGCCGGAGCAGTAGTCGACGTCGCGGACCGAGGCGTAGCGGGCGTCGTCCGGGTCGTCACCGTGGCCGTAGTTCGCCGCGCCGGCGTCCGCCCACACGATCCCGCCGCATTCCTGCAAAGTGCCGTCCGGGTAGACCAGTTTCGCGCCGGCCAGGCCGATCCGGTCGTCGCGATAGACCGCCTCGGCGAGCGAGTCCAGCCAGCCCGGCTTCGGCTCGGTGTCGTTGTTCAGCAGGACCAGCAGTTCGCCGCGGGCTTGGGCGGCGCCGAGGTTGGTAGCCTTCAGGAAACCGACGTTGGTGCCGGTGCGGACCAGCCGCACGCCGGGACATTCGGCGAGCACCCGCGCGGACGCGTCGGGCGAATCGTCGTCGACGACGATCACCTCGAACGGCACCCGCGGCCGTCCTTCCTCGATCGAAGCCAGGCACTGCCGCGTGTAGTCCCATTTGCCGTGAACCGGGATGACGATGCTGACCAGCGGTTCGGTACTGGTGGTCACGGCCACCGGTTCGAGGCCGTGCTCCTCCTGCGGGACCTCGTCGGTGCGCCCGAGCGCGCGCTCGTAGGCGCTCCGGACCGCGCTACCCCTCGGCGCGTACTTTTCGATGGCGCCCCGGTACTTCTTGACCAGGCGGTTCACCGTGGCCGAGTGGCCGTCGCTCAGTACCGCGTTCTCCTCGGCGAGCCGGGCCACCTCGGCGCTGTACCGCTCGGCGGTCTCCGTCCGCCACGCCAGCCGCGCCGCGTCCAGTTCCGCCTCCCGGCGGAGTTCGGCGACCTCGGCCGTGAGCCGGTCGCGTTCCTCCCTCAGCCGGGCCGGCTCCTCCTCCGCCTCGGCGTGCCTGGATGCTCCTTGTTCCCTCATCGCTCCCAGCAGCGAAAGCTGAGGGTCGAGCAGGGTGCCGACGGCCGGGACGGCGTCCAGCGGGCCGTCGGAGGCGATCCCGATGAGGTAGGTATGCGGGCTCCCGTCGGTGACCGTCCAGCCGTTTTCGCAGATCCGGGTCAGGCTCTGGTTCAGCGCCGGTCCCGTCGCGTGCGGCTCGCCGGGATCGGCGGCCAGCAGCGAACCCACCGCGATGTTCTGCCGCAGCACGGCCACGTTCCCGAAATGGCCGCCGAGGAGCGCGCGGAACTCCTCCTCGGTCAACTCCTTGACGTGGAAGGGATTGTCGTTGCCGTGTTCGTGGCTGTAGACCCGGAGGTCCGGGGTGCTGCCGAGGAAGATCCCGCCGGGGGCGAGCCGGACGCGAACCAGGCTCATCAGATCGTCGTGTTCGACGACGTGCTCGATGGCTTCGAAACAGGTGATCACATCGAAGCGGCCGGCGTCGGAAAGCAGTCCCTGGTCGATGATCGACCCCTGGGCGAAACTGAGATTCTTCCGCCCTGCGTAGGTGTTTCGCGCGTGTTCGACGGCCGACTCGTCGATGTCGACCCCGACGACCTCGGCGGCGGTCGTGGCCATCAGCGCCGCGCCATAACCTTCACCACTGGCGAGGTCGAGTACGCGCTTGCCCGCGACGAATCGGGAAGCGAGCGCATACCGGTGGTAGTGCTCGTAGATCATCTGAATGTCCCCGGCCCACGGCACACACCGCTCGCCGGTCCATTCGATCAACCGATGAGAGTCTCCCGAACCCGCCATGCGCGGCAGGCTACCGGGGCCTTGCCAGGGTCCGTGCAAGATACCGATACTTCTGGTGAAAAAGTACCGACGCCAGCCATCACTGAACACGGAGAGCACAGAAGGAGTGACCCAAGGTGATCGAGCCCGATCGTTCACGCCGGGAACTCAACCTGGGACTGGTGGTGATCGTGGTGCTGTTCATCGTCCTGGAGGCCGCGGTGATCGGTTACCTCGTCACCTCGAACTGAGCGACGGCCGGGCTGTCAGGCGTTCACCGGACTCCCACGGCTCTTCGAACCCGATACTTTTCTCTCTGTCAACAGACCGCGGCCCACCATTTCGTGCGCACGCACAATTCGGCTGGCTACCGCTGTCCTCTGGTTGAAAGAGTGGGGAAATCCATGTCCAAAATCGGGAGAATCATCACCTCGTCCGCCGCGACCGCGGTAATGGCGGGAACGGCGATGTTCGGCCTGCTCGCCGCGCCGGCCCAGGCCGCGGAAACGGCCGCGTCGAGCGAAATCGGCATCGCGTCCTCCGACGACGGCGCCTGCAAGACGAAGAAGACGGTCGGAAACGCGCGGAACAAGGGAGATGTCTTCCACTCCTACGCCAAGACCTCCGTGTTCAAGCACAACCACGTCGGCATCTACTACACGACGAAGACGATCGTCGAGGCACCCGGCAAGGGCAGCAAGAGCAGGTCCGTCACGGCGTCCACGCTGAAAAAGTGCGGCCCCATCTACAAGATGTCCGTCAACGCCAAGCAGTCCAGCCGCGACAAGGCGGCCAACCACGCCTACAACAAGTTCCGCGGCCTGGCCTACGACGCGGACTTCGCGAACAACAAGTACAACAACAACGGGAAGCTGAACTGCTCCGAGCTGGTGTGGAAGGCCTACAAGGATTCCGTCGACATCGACTTGGACAAGAACGGCGGACTGGGCGTCTACCCCGACAACATCAAGGATGACGGCAGCACCGTGGTCTACGCGACCATCAAGTAACGACATTCGATGGACGGGTGCGGCCTGCCGGGTGCGGGCCGCACCACCCACCGCCTGAGAGGATTCGGCCCGGTGCGCCTCCCCCGACTCGTCGCGCTCGCCGCCTGCGCGCTTCTGGCCGTGACGGCCTGCACTTCGCCGGACGGCGGAGCGGAGATGAACATCGCCGATCCCGATGTGGTGAAGCTCGGCGAAACCGTCGTCGCGTTCTACCTCAGCCCGGACACCTCCGCCGACAAGCCGGCGGAAAAGCGGCAGCCTGCCTATCTGGTCCTGATGCGGGCGGACGGTGGCACACAGCTGATCGAGACCGGCGGCATGACCGAGTCGCATATCGCGTGGTCGGAGGCCGGGCTGTTCTTCAGCGACGACACCCGCGACTACATCCTCGGCAAGGACGGTCTGGCCAGCTTCGAGAACAAGAAGGCAGGGCATCAGCAGTCGGCTTTCGCGCTACCCGGCGACAAGGGTTTCGTCGCGGTCTACAACGAAGGCTTCTCAGAATCCGGTTACACCAATCAGGTGGCCGTCACCACTTCGACCGGTTCCCAGCTCTACCGGGTCGAAGGAAACTACTTCATGAACGCGCTGTGCGGCGGCGTCCTCAACGGAATCGCCACCGACGCGGGAGCTCATTTCGCGGATTCGGTCAAAATTCCCGGCATGCGCTCGAAGGCCGATCCCGGTGCGCAGCCGGAGCTGCTTTCGCAGCTGTACCCGGCAACCGAAGGAAAGGAAAAGGTCCTCGCCTGGCGAGGAGTCTTCGACGCGGGAGACCACAACCGTCACGTTCCCTGCCAGGACGGTGTCATCACGTTCCTTTCCGATTACACCGACGCCGACGGCAAGCCCCATCTGGCCATCGTTTTGTGGAACACCGGCGACGGTAAGTACAACGAACAGCCACTCGTCGACGCCGAGGGACGCCCCATCACCGAGAAACTGGTCGACCCCGAGACGTTCTCCCAGAAGACGTACGACGCCAAGGCCGTGCGGGAAGGCCGCCTCGAATGGCTCGCCGCGGACGGCCGGATCATGAGTACCGAAATCGCCTCCGGGATCACCACGCCGCGGTTCGACACCGGGTTCACCTCGGACAGCGATTCGTCCAGCCAGGCCGTCTTCACGGACCGGTCGATAAATCTGATCCAGGAGACGTTCGACGGCAAGACCCCCGTCAGGATCAAGCGGTTCGATCGCGTCACCGGGAACCTGATCACCGAAATCACCGTGCCCGGCCTGGCGGAACGGTTCGGCATCCAGTTCAACTTGCGCGGTATGGCCGTTCCCCCGTCGTCGTGAGTGGCAAGGACGGTTAGAACCGTCTGTCCTGTTTCAGGACCTCACGGACAGATGTGTTTCAGGACATGTCGGACAGTTTTGGGTTGGTCAGTGGTTGGTAGCGTATTGCTCTGTTGAGG
>NZ_JBWKEA010000027.1:0-87582 GCF_056435685.1 Amycolatopsis sp. NPDC043885 | reverse complement strand
CTCAAGCAACACACCCCAGATCGCACCGCCATCACGCGGCCTTATCCGAAGCAGTCATTCCTAGCAGTTTTTGGTGAGACACCCACTCAATCGCACTGAGCGAGAGCTTGGTTCGTGTCCCGGTCGGCCACCCGGTTTCCCTGGCGACTTGGAGAACTTTACACGCCTCGGAAGGGCCCGAAACAGGGGGGTACCTTAACTGCGTTTCCGCAGGTCAGGGGCCCTGTTTCGGGCCGGGGCCGCGATCAGCCCCCGACGCGCACGCCGGCGACGTTGCGCTTGCCCTTGCGGACCACGAGCCAGCGGCCGTGCAGAGCGTCGTCCGCGGACGGCTTCCACTCCTCGTCGGCGATCTTCGTGTTGTTGACGTACGCGCCGCCTTCCTTGACGGTGCGGCGCGCGGCGCCCTTGCTGTCGACGAGCCCGGCGGCGATCAGCAGGTCGACGATGGTCGACTCTCCGTTCGGGTCGACCTTGCCGTTGGGCACCTCGGCCATGGCGGCGTCGAGAGTCGCCGAGTCGAGCTCACGCAGCTCTCCCCTGCCGAACAGCGCCTGGCTCGCGGCGATGACCTGGCGGGTCGCCTCTTCACCGTGCACCAGGGTCGTGAAGTCCTCCGCCAGCTTCCGCTGCGCGGACCGCAGGTGGGGACGCTGCTCGGTGTCCTCGGCCAGGGCCGCGATCTCCTCCTGCCCGAGGAAGGAGAACATCCGCAGGTAGCGGATGACGTCGGCGTCGGCGACGTTCACGAAGTACTGGAACCAGGCGTACGGCGAGGTCATCTCCGGGTCGAGCCACACACTGCCGCCGCCGGTGGATTTGCCGAACTTGCGTCCTTCGGTGTCGGTGACCAGCGGCGCGGTCAGCGCGTGCGTGTGGCCACCGTCCGTCCGGCGGATCAGGTCGACGCCGCCGACGAGGTTGCCCCACTGGTCAGAGCCGCCGATCTGCAGCTTGCAGCCGTACTCGCGGTACAGATGCAGGTAGTCCTGAGACTGCAGCAGCAGGTAGCTGAACTCGGTGTACGACATACCGTCGGCTTCGAGGCGCCGCTTCACCGTCTCGCGGTTCAGCATCATGTTGACCGGGAAGTGCTTGCCGACGTCGCGCAGGAACTCGACCACGGTCTGCTTGCCGGTCCAGTTCAGGTTGTTCTCGATGACCGCGCCGGTCGGCGAGTCGTCGAAGTCGACGAAGCGCTCCAGCTGCCCGCGGATCCGGTCCGCCCACTCGGCGACGGTGTCCAGCGTGTTGAGCGTGCGCTCACCGGTGTCGCGCGGGTCGCCGATCATCCCGGTCGCGACACCAGCCAGCACGATCGGCCGGTGGCCGGCGCGCTGGAAGCGCGAGAGCATCAGCAGCGGGACCAGGTTGCCGGCGTGCAGGCTGGGCGCGGTCGGGTCGAATCCGCAATAGAGCGTGAGAGGTCCTTGGTCGAGGTCTCGCCGCAGTGCGTCGATGTCGGTGGATTGCGCGATCAGGCCGCGCCAGGTCAACTCGTCAAGGATGTGCTCGCTCACGCCTGTAGATCCTCCCGCACCAGGTCAACCGACTATCGGCCGGGGGCGGCCGCCCGTCGCTTGCCGCCACGGCGGTAGGTGGAGACCGCGGGCGATCCGTCGATCCAGAACCGCCACGGCGTGTCCATCGCCATCGCGACACCGACGCGCGGCCCGGTACGGATGTCCGCTCCGGGAACGCGCTCTCCGGAGAACAGCCGGACGGGTGACGCCGGGTCGGTCAGGTCGACGCCGTTCTCGGCACGGTCGATGCCGAGCACCGAGGTGAGGATGGCCGGGCCTTTCGCGAGTTCGCCGTTGCCGCGTGCCGACGGCCTGCGCGCCCTGACGATGTCCGCACCCGACACCACCTCCCCGGCACGCAGCAGCACGGCGCCCGGCTGCCCGTCTTCGGTGCCGACGACGTTCGCGCAGAAGTGCATGCCGTAGACGAAGTACACGTACAAGTGCCCCGCCGGTCCCCACATGACCGCGTTGCGCGGCGTCTTGCCGCGATAACAGTGCGACGCGGGGTCGTCGAGCCCTCGGTAGGCCTCGACCTCCACCAGGCGGACGGCGACCGTGCCGTCGGGACCGGTCGCTTCGATCACCGCGCCGAGCAGGAGTGTGGACAGCTCCACCGGATCCAGCGCCAGCTCGCGCCGGGTGAACTGTCTGCCGGTTTCCACGTGCCGCACTCCCCTTACGTCGCGTTCTCCCAGGCCGACCTTAACCGGGCCGGGTATTGAGCGGTCGCTCAAACATGCTTTACAGTGGTTTGAGCGGACGCTCAATACTGGAGGGGGCTCCATGAGCCGAAGAGCGCTTTACGTCGAAACGGTGATCCGGACGGACCTCGACACGCTGTGGCGGTACACGCAGGATCCGCGTCTGCACGCACGGTGGGATCTCCGCTTCGCGCGGATCGAACCGGTCGCGGGCTCGCCGGGACGGTTTCGGTACACGACCGAGTTCCTGGGGTTCGTCGTCAGCGGGACCGGGACACACGCCGGGGAGAGCACGCGGCCGGACGGCGGCCGGACGTCCGCGTTGCGGTTCGCCTCCGCGGATCCACTGTCGCTCATCAGGTCCGGTTCGGGCTACTGGCGCTACACCCCGGTCGACGGCGGTGTCCGGTTCGTCACCGGCTTCGACTACACCACTCGATGGGGTGTCTTCGGCAGGTTCGCCGATCTGCTGTTCCGGCCGCTCTTCGGCTGGATGACGGCCTGGTCGTTCGACAGGCTCCGTCTGTGGCTCGAGACGGGCGGGCCGCCGGAACAGCTCCCGTTGCTCTCGCCCTCGGCGGGGCGCTGCCGCCGGAGCCCGCGGCCGGGCAAGGACGGCGTCACGCCCCGCATCCTCGACACCCTGGAGCAGGCATGATCTTCCGAGAAGCGCTGGGCACCGACTTCGAGTCGTTGCATCCGCGGATGCGTGAACGGCTGTCGCTGAGCACGGAGAACGGCGTCGGGATGATCGGCGTCGGCGTGATGGACGAGATCTGGCGCGGCGCCGCGTTCACCACGCCGTTCCTCCGGCTCGGCGCGTCGAGGCACATCCTGTTCCCGGAACGTGGCCGCAACGTCCCTTTCACCATCGAGAACTATCCGTACGTCGACTCGCTCGGCAGGGAGACGGTGTCGTTCGTCCGCACCTTCGAACTGCCGGAACGGCGACGCCGGTTCGACGCTCAGATGATCTACAGCACCGAGCGAGGGAAGATCGTCGACTACTTGGGGACGCATCAGCACCTCGCCGTCGATCTCGACCTGACGGTGCGACCGGACGGTGGCTTCCGCATCCGGTCGGAGGAGTTCCGGATCCGCGAGGGCCCGCTTCGGTGTGTGGTGCCGCGATCCGTCGTCGGTGTGGCCGAGGTCGACGAGTGGTTCGACGCGGAGAGCGGACTCTTCCGCATCGAGATCCAGGTGACGAACCGGCGGTTCGGGCCGCTGTTCGGCTACCGGGGCGCTTTCGAGGCACGGTTCGTCGATCTGCGGCCGGGGGTGAGCGGCGCGGTGAAGCCCCTGCGTGAGAAGGTCCTGGACTGATGAACGGGCCCAGCACGAAACAGCGGTTGATCGACGGAGCGCTGGAGACGATCCGCACCAGCGGAATCACCGCCGTTTCGGCCAGGACCGTCGCCACCGCGGCGGGTACCAACCAGGCGCTGATCTTCTACCACTTCGGCAGTGTCGAGGAGCTGATCGCGCAGGCCTGCGTGACGGCGACCGAAAGCCGCGTCGCCCACTTCCGTGACCGGTTCGCCGAAGTGACCACGCTCGGCGAACTGCTGGACCTGGGCCGGGTCATCCACGCGGAGGAACGCGCCGAGGGGAACATGACGGTCCTCGCCCAGGCACTCGCCGGCGCGCAGGGCGGCGGACGGCTGGCCGAGGCGACGCGGCAGGCGCTGGACAAATGGGTCCGCGAAGTCCAAGGGACCCTGGACCGCGTGCTGGCCGGTTCGCCGGTGCTCGAACTGGCGGAAACCGAAGGACTCGCTCACGCCGTCTCCGCCGGGTTCCTCGGTCTCACACTGTTCGAGTCGGTCGATCCGGACGGCGCCGAGCAGGCGTTGAGCGCGCTGGGACAGCTGGCTGTCCTGGTCGACGTCCTCGAAGGGCTCGGACCGGTCGCCACCCGCGCGGTGCGCGCGAAGCTCCGGAAGACCGCGAAGCGATCTTGAAGCGCGTGAAGGCCCCCTTCCCTCGGCTGAGCCGAGGGAAGGGGGCCTTCACGCGAGAGGTCAGCTCAGCCAGGCGCGGTGTTCGGCGACCCGCGCGACGAGCCGGTCCCGCTGCTCGGCGACCCGCTCCGGGGCGGTACCGCCGCGGGCGTTGCGTGAGCTCACCGAGCCCTCGACGGTCAGCACCTCGCGCACGGCGGGCGTCAGGGCCGGGTTGATCTTCTCGAACTCTTCGTCGGTCAGTTCGTCCAGGCCGACACCACGGGCCTCGGCGACGCGGACGCTCTCCCCCGCCGCTTCGTGCGCGACACGGAACGGAACGCCCTGGCGCACCAGCCATTCGGCGATGTCCGTGGCGAGGGTGAACCCGGCGGGCGCCAGTTCGGCGAGCCGGTCGGTGTGGAAGGTCAGCGTCTCGAGCATACCCGCGATCGCCGGGAACAGCAGTTCCAGCTGCTCGACGGAGTCGAAGACCGGCTCCTTGTCCTCCTGCAGGTCACGGTTGTACGCGAGCGGCTGCGCCTTGAGCGTCGCGAGCAGGCCGGTCAGGTTGCCGATGAGCCGCCCGGCCTTGCCGCGGGTCAGCTCGGCGACGTCCGGATTCTTCTTCTGCGGCATGATCGAACTGCCGGTCGCCCAGGCGTCGTCGAGGGTGACGTAGCCGAATTCGGCGGTGTTCCAGATGATCACCTCTTCGGCGATCCTGGACAGGTTGACCGCGAGCATCGCGACGTCGAAGGCGAACTCGGCGACGAAGTCCCGCGAGGCCGTGCCGTCGATGGAGTTCTCGACGCTGGTGACGAAGCCCAGCTCCTCGGCGACTGCCTCCGGGTCGAGACCGAGCGAGGAACCCGCGAGCGCGCCGGAGCCATAGGGCGACTCGGCGGTGCGAGCGTCCCAGTCACGCAGCCGGGTGACGTCGCGCAGCAGCGACTGACCGTGCGCGAGCAGGTGGTGCGCCAGCAGGACTGGCTGGGCGTGCTGCAGATGCGTGCGTCCGGGAAGGATCGCGTCCGGGTGCCTCTTCGCCTGCGAAACCAGCGCGTCCACGACGCCGAGCGTGCCGGCGACCACCCGCCGGGCGGCGTCCCGCAGCCACATCCGGAACAGCGTCGCGACCTGGTCGTTGCGCGAACGGCCCGCCCGCAGCTTGCCACCGAGTTCGGTGCCCGCCCGCTCCAGCAGACCGCGTTCGAGCGCGGTGTGGACGTCTTCGTCGGCGACGGTCGGGGTGAACGCGCCCGACTCGACGTCCTGCGCGAGGGTGTCCAGCGCGGCGAGCATGCCGGTCAGCTCGTCGTCGGTGAGCAGCCCCGCCTTCCGCAGCACTCGCGCGTGGGCCCGCGACCCGGCGATGTCGTACGGCGCCAGCCGCCAGTCGAAATGGGTCGACGCGCTCAGCGCCGCCATCGCCTCCGCCGGCCCGCTGGCGAACCGGCCGCCCCACAGCTGCACCGGCTGCTCATTCCCGCTCACAACACTCCTCGGATTCCTTGGTTCTCTTCATGCGACTGACCGGTCGAAGGTAGCCCCTGTGGTGAAGTCGTACAGCGCGCGCTCGTCGCGCGCGGAGTTCACGACCGCGTTGCCGCGGTGCAGGACCAGCCGCACCTCGCCGGACACCCGCCCGGTACTGACTTTTTGCAGTTCCTCGTGCGCGGTGACCAGCGCTACCGCGGCCGGTCCCTCGTAGATCTCGCGTCCTCTGAGCCCAAAGGCGCCGACACGGCGGTTCAGCTGCTGGAAGGCTTCCAGCAGCGTCACGGTCTCCCCGTCGATGGCCACCGGCACACCCTCGTCGAAGGTGATGACCAGCTTCTCCGGGTCGTCCGGGAAGGCGAACCCGTCAGGCGTCACCTTCGGTCTCCTCACCGCCGTCCACTGTGGACGACCGTCGGGCCAGCGCCATGAAGCGCTCGGCCAGGTCTTTGCCGGACAACGGTTCCCTCGCGATCACCGCGACCGTGTCATCGCCGGCGATGGAACCGACGACCTCCTCCAGCGCCGCCCTGTCGATGGCGCTGGCCAGGAACTGCGCCGCGCCCGGCGGGGTGCGCAGCACCGTCAGGTTGCCCGACGAGTCCGCCGAAACGAGCAGTTCGGCGAGCAACCGCGAAAGCCTCGACGTGCCACCCTGCACCCCGCGTACCGGGCTGCCGTCCTCGGGAATGACATACACCGGCGCGCCGGAATCCGCACCCCGGAGCTTGACCGCGCCCAGTTCGTCGAGGTCCCGCGAAAGCGTCGCCTGCGTGACTTCGATACCTTCCGCCGCCAGGAGCTTCGCGAGCTCCGTCTGGCTGCGG
The DNA here is from genome assembly GCF_056435685.1 of Amycolatopsis sp. NPDC043885. Classification (NCBI taxonomy): domain Bacteria; kingdom Bacillati; phylum Actinomycetota; class Actinomycetes; order Pseudonocardiales; family Pseudonocardiaceae; genus Amycolatopsis; species Amycolatopsis sp. NPDC043885. Next base: position 81,085 of record NZ_JBWKEA010000027.1, on the reverse strand, counting down.
ATGGCCATCGTGGACACGAGTTCGGTGATCCGTGCCTGCCGGGTGACCCTGCTGCCGGTCATCGTCGCTTCTCGTCCATCAGCCACACCAGCAGCGCCTTTTGGGCGTGGAGACGGTTTTCGGCCTCGTCCCAGACCGCGCTGGCCGGCCCGTCGATGACCTCGTCGGTGATCTCCCAGCCGCGGTGCGCGGGCAGGCAGTGCAGCACGATCGCCTCGTCCGCGGCGCGGCGCATCAGCGCGGCGTTGACCTGCAGCTCACGGAACGGGCCGACCCGGTCGAGTCCGTCGTTCTCCTGGCCCATGGAGGTCCAGGTGTCGGTGACGACGACGTCCGCGCCTTCGACCGCGGCGTACGGATCGGTGAAGACCGTGGTGCTGCCGCCGGTCTCCGACGACCGGTGCTTCGCGTCGAGCATGACCTGCTGATCCGGCTGGAAGCCCTCCGGCGAGACGACGCGGACGTGCATCCCGGCCGTGGTCCCGCCCAGCAGCAGCGAATGCGCCATGTTGTTGGCGCCGTCGCCGAGGTACACCAGGGTGAGCCCGGCGAGCTTGCCCTTGCGCTCGCGGATGGTCATCAGGTCGGTGAGCACCTGGCACGGGTGGAACTCGTCGGTGAGCGCGTTGATCACCGGGATGCTCGCCGCCGACGCCATCGCGTCGATGCGCTTCTGGGCGAACGTCCGCCACACGATCGCGTCCAGATACCGCGAGAGCACCCGTGAGGTGTCCTCGATGGTCTCTTCGCGGCCGAGCTGCATGGAGCGGCCGTCGACGATGACCGGGTTCCCGCCGAGCTGGGCGATGCCCACCTCGAAGGAGAACCGGGTCCGGGTGGAGTTCTTTTCGAAGATCGCCGCGACGGACTTGCCCTCCAGCGCGCGGGAGCTGAGCGGCTCGGCCTTCAGCTGGTCGGCGAGATCCAGGATCTCGGCCTGTTCGGCGGGGCTGAGATCGTCGTCACGAAGGAAGTTGCGGAGCATGCGTTTCGTCTCTGTTCTAGGTGGTGGTGGAATCGAGCGCCCCGGGAAGGGCTTCGAGGAATCCCGCGGCCTCTTCGGCGCTCAGGATGAGCGGCGGTGCCAGCCGGATGGTGTCGGGTGCGATCGGGTTGACCAGGTATCCCGCGTCCTGCGCGGCCTTGGCGACCGTCGCCGAGACCGGTTCGCGCAACGCGATGCCGAGCAGCAGCCCCGCACCGCGGACCCCGGACACCAGCGGGTGGCCGAGCTCCTCCACACGGGACGCGATGTCCTTGCCCAGTGCGGAAACGTGATCGTTCAGGTTGTCCTTGGCGATGGTCCTGAGCACGGCGAGCCCGGCGGCGCAGCAGATCGGGTTGCCGCCGAAGGTGGTCCCGTGCTGACCTGGCTTCATCAGCTCGCCTGCCCCGCCGACGCCGATGACCGCGCCGATCGGCAGCCCGCCGCCGAGTCCCTTGGCCAGCGTGACGACGTCCGGGACGATGCCGGTGTGCTGGAAGGCGAACCACGCGCCGGTGCGGCCGATGCCGGTCTGTACCTCGTCGAGGACCAGCAGGGTCCCGGTCGCCTTGGTGATCTCCCGCGCCGCCTGGAGGTAGCCGTCCGGCGCCGGGACGACGCCTGCCTCCCCGAGGATCGGCTCGAGGAACACCGCCGCGGTTTCGGTGTCCACCGCGGCGCGAAGCGCGTCGACGTCACCGTAGGGAACGTGGGTGACGCCCGGGACCAGCGGCGCGAACGCGTCCCGCTTCGACGGCTGACCGGTCAGCGAGAGCGCGCCCATGGTGCGCCCATGGAAGGCCCCCTCGCAGGCGACGATCTTGGTCCGGCCGGTGAGCCTGCTGATCTTCAGCGCGGCTTCGTTGGCCTCCGCGCCGGAGTTGACGAACAGCACCTTCGCGTTGCCGGACAGGCCGGCGACGTCCAGGAGGGTTTCGGCCAGTTCGACGGCGACCGGATTCACGTAGAGGTTCGAGGTGTGCCCGAGTTTCGCGACCTGTTCGGTGACCGCGGCGACCACGGCGGGGTGCGCGTGGCCGAGCGCGTTGACCGCGATCCCGCCCAGCAGGTCGACGTACGGTTTGCCGTCGGCGTCCCAGACCTTCGCCCCCTCGCCGCGGACCAGGGCCAGCGCCGGGGTGCCGTAGTTGTCCATGAGGGACGACTTCCAGTGCTCCTGGCCGTCTACATTGGACTTGTACGTGGTCACGGAAGCTCCGTTTCGGGGAAGACCATGGTACCGATGCCGCGGGAGGTGAAGACCTCCAGCAGGACCGAATGGGCGATGCGGCCGTCGATCACGTGCGCACGACGGACGCCGCCGCGGATGGCGCGCACGCAGGCCTCCATCTTCGGGATCATGCCGCTGGCGAGGCCGGGCAGCAGGGTTTCGAGACGGTCCACGCGGATCCGGTCGACCAGCGAACCGCGGTCCGGCCAGTTGGCGTACAGGCCCTCGACGTCGGTGAGCACGACGAGTTTCTCCGCGCCGAGAGCGGCGGCCAGCGCACCGGCGGCGGTGTCGGCGTTGATGTTGTGCACGATGCCGTCGACGTCCGGGGCCACGGTGGACACCACCGGGATCCGGCCCGCGTTGACGATGTCGAGCACCGCGTCCGGGTTGACCTCGGAAACCTCGCCGACGAGCCCGATGTCGACCGGTACACCGTCCACAGTGGCCTGTTTGCGCTCGGCGGTGAACAGCCGCGCGTCCTCACCGGAGATGCCGACCGCGTACGGGCCGTGCGCGTTGATCAGGCCGACCAGTTCGCGGCTGACCTGACCGGTCAGCACCATGCGGACGATGTCCATCGTCTCGGGCGTGGTGACACGCAGGCCGCCCTTGAACTCGCCCTCGACGCCGAGCCGGTTGAGCATCGCGGTGATCTGCGGGCCGCCGCCGTGCACCACCACCGGACGCAGGCCGGCCATGCGCAGGAAGACCATGTCCTCGGCGAAGGCCTGCTTGAGGCTCTCGTCGATCATGGCGTTGCCGCCGTACTTGACCACGACGGTGGCGCCGTGGAATCGCTGCAGCCAGGGCAGGGCCTCGATGAGGATCGAAGCCTTCTCGGCGGCGGTCGCGAGCCGCTCGTCCGCGGGGACGGTGGATTCGGAAGGGCTCATGACGAGTACGCGCTGTTCTCTTCGACGTACGCGTGCGAGAGGTCGGTCGTGTAGATCGTCGCCCCGTTTTCGCCGAGACCGAGGTCGACGACGATCTGGATGTCCCGGCCCGAGAGGTCGGCCTCGGAGCGGTCCGCCGCGGGCGTGCCGTCGGCGAACAGGGTGACGCCGTTGATCGCGATGGCGACCTTCTCCGGGTCGATCTTCGCGGGTACCCGGCCCAGCGCCATGGCGATGCGGCCCCAGTTCGGGTCCGAACCGAACAGCGCGGTCTTGACCAGGTTGTCCTCCGCGATCGTGCGGCCGACGGCGATGGCGTCGGCCTCGTTCGCCGCACCGGTGACCGTGACGTCGACGTACTTGGTCGCGCCTTCGGAGTCCGCGCGCAGCTGCAGCACGAGGTCGAGACTGACCGCGGTGAGGAGCTCGGTCAGTTCGGCCTCGGTCGGCTCGACGCCGCTGGCGCCGGACGCGAGGACGAGCACCGTGTCGTTGGTGGAAGTACCGCCGTCGACATCGAGCCTGTCGAAGGTCACGCCGGTGGCGGCGCGCAGGGCCTTGTCCAGGACTTCCGGCGTGACGACCGCGTCGGTGGTGAGGACGGAGAGCATCGTCGCGAGGTTCGGGGCGAGCATGCCCGCCCCCTTGGCGAACCCGCCGACGCTCCAGCCGCTGTCGTGCTTCGCGGCGGCCTGCTTCGGCTTGGTGTCGGTGGTCATGATCGCGGTGGCGGCGGCGAGATCGGCGTCGGTACCGGTGCCGAGGCCGGCGAAGGCGGTGTCCACGCCGGAAAGCAGCGCGTCCATCGGCAGCCGTTCGCCGATCAGCCCGGTCGAGCAGACCGCGACCTCGATCGCGCCCGCTTCGAGGAGTTCGGCGACCTTCTCCGCGGTCTTGTGGGTGTCCTGGAAACCGCCGGGGCCGGTGGCGGCGTTCGCGCCGCCGGAGTTGAGGACGACGGCCTTGAGGCGCTGCTGCTTGAGCACCTCTTGCGACCACAGGACGGGCGCGGCCTTGATCACGTTGCGCGTGAACACGCCGGCCGCGACCTGCAGCGGCCCGTCGTTGACGACGAGCGTGAGGTCGAGCTTGCCCTCGGCCTTGATTCCGGCGGCGACGCCCGCGGCACGGAATCCCTTCGGCTGGGTGACGGTCACGGAGCGACTCCTACGGTCGGTAGTCCGGTGGTTTCCGGGAGGCCCAGTGCGATGTTCATCGACTGGACGGCACCTCCCGCGGTGCCCTTGGTCAGGTTGTCGATGGCCGCGACCACGATCAGGCGCCGGGTGTCGGCGTCGACGGTGACCTGCAGCTGGACGTTGTTCGAGCCGACGACCGAAGCCGAGGACGGCCACTGGCCCGCGGGCAGCAGCTGGACGAACGGCTCGGTGGCGTACGCCTTTTCGTAGACCTCGCGGGCGCCATCGGCGTCCAGTTCGGTCTTCAGCGGAGCGCTCGCGGTGGTGAGGATCCCGCGCGGCATCGGGGCCAGCACGGGAGTGAAGGACACCTTGACCCGCTCACCCGAGACCGCGGAAAGGTTCTGCGCGAATTCGGGGGTGTGGCGGTGGGCACCGCCGACGCCGTACGCGGCGGCCGAACCCATCACCTCCGAACCGAGGAGGTTCGGCTTCAGGCTCTTGCCCGCGCCCGAGGTCCCGGTGACGGCGACGACGTTGACCTCCGGCTCGACCAGGCCCGCGGCGAGCGCCGGGGCGAACGCGATCGAACCGCCGGTCGGGAAGCAGCCGGGGACCGCGATGCGTTTGGTCCCGGCGAGGCGCTCGCGGGCACCGGGGAGTTCGGGGAGCCCGTACGGCCATTGCCCCGCGTGGTCGCCGCCGTACCAGCGCTGCCAGTCTGCCGCGTCCGAGAGGCGATGGTCCGCGCCGAGGTCGATCACCAGGACGTCCGGGCCCAGCCGCGCGGCGATGGCGCCGGAATGGCCGTGTGGCAGGGCGAGGAAGACGACGTCGTGCCCGGCCAGGGTCTCCGGGGTCGTCTCCAGCAGGACACGGTCCGCCAAGGGCGCGAGGTGCGGCTGGTGCTGGATGAGCGGCGTCCCCGCGGAGCTGGCCGCGGTGAGCGCGCCGATCTGGACTTCGGGATGGGTCAGCAGCAGGCGCAGGAGTTCGCCTCCCGCGTACCCGCTGGCTCCGGCCACCGCGATCTTCACCGTCATACGCATGATTATGCACTCCCATGCAAGTTCAATCAAACAAAGTCGTGTGGCTCACCCGATTCGGGACTCAGTGGTTGCCATCGGAAGTCCTTCGGGGGTATTCGGCGGATCCAGGTTTCCGCTGGGCGTGCGGCCGCGAGGTCCTCGTACTGAGTTGTACTCGGGCCTCGCGGCCGTGCGTCCAGCGGGAAGCTGGGCCGTCGAGACCCCCGGAGGACTTCCGATGGTGACCACTTAGTACGGGCATCCTTGACCGCATGACCGACACGCCCGCCCGGCTGCTGAGCCTGCTGTCACTCCTGCAAACCCCACGCGAGTGGCCTGGCAGCGAGCTCGCCGACCGGCTGGAGGTCAGTCCGCGGACCATCCGGCGCGACATCGACCGCTTGCGTGAGCTCGGTTACCCCGTCGAAGCGTCGCGAGGTTCCGAAGGCGGTTACCGGCTGGCCGCCGGTACGGCGATGCCGCCGCTGCTGCTCGACGACGAGGAGGCCGTCGCGATCGCGGTCGGTCTCCGGAGTGCCGCCGGGCAGGCGATCTCGGGAATCGAGGAGTCTTCGGTGCGGGCGCTGGCCAAACTCGAGCAGGTGCTGCCGTCGCGGCTGCGGTATCGGGTCGGCGCGCTGGGCGCCGCGACCGTGCCGATCCCGGGCACCGGGTCCGCGGTGGACCCGGAACACCTCACGGTCTTCGCGGGCGCGATCGCCAACACCGAACGGACCCGGTTCACCTATCGCACCGGCGACGGAACCGAATCCCGGCGGCATGTGGAACCGCATCGGCTCGTCTCCGCCGGACGCCGGTGGTACCTGCTCGGCTACGACCTCGACCGGGACGACTGGCGGATCTTCCGCGCGGACCGGATCTCGGAACCGCGGGCGACCGGTGGCCGGGCGACGCCGAGACAGCCACCCGCGAAGGATGTGGCGGCCTATGTCACCGACAAGATGTACAGCCTCCTTCCCACCTACAGCGCACGCGTGACCCTGCACGCGCCGATCGGCCAGGTCTCCCCCGCGATCGGCGAGGGATCCGGCGAGCTGGAACCGATCGACGACGAGAGCTGCGTTTTCCACGCGGGCACGGACACCCTGGACTGGCTCGCGTTCCGCATCCTCGGGCTCGGCTGCGAATTCACCGTGCACGAACCGCCGGAACTGATCGATCATCTCAGGGAGATGGCGGCCAGGGCTCGGCGCGGAACGAAGTCCACAGTGGACTGACGGCGGCCGCGAGGACTTGCCCGCCCTCGCGACCGCACTGGTTCAGCCGGGTTCACCTCCCTCTCGCCTGCTCGGCGGGATCGGGAGATACGCGCCCCGGCGCTCCGGGTCGCAACCGACCCTGGGCAACCGGGCCCGGATCCCGCCCGGTGTCCGCTCGAACCGCCGTGCGATCTCCTCGACGCTTTCCCCGGCCAGCCAACGGCTTTCCAGTTCCGCGTCCAGCTCGTCGGACCACGGCGAGCCCTGCTGGGCGGGGCGGTCCGCCGATCTTCGGCGGCCGTTCCTGGCGTTGCCCCGCCCGGCGAACGCCAGGAGGGTGTCGGAAAGGACGGTCGCCAAGGCCGGTACGGCTTCGGCGTCCATATCGAGCCTGCCTTCGGCGACAGGCTCTTCTTGCGGTCCGGCTCCGCCGACCATGACGGTCACCCAGCGGTCTTCCCCGGCCGCGCCGCCACCCTCACGGGCGGCGACCTCGATGCGATAAACGGTGTCCTGCACGCGGATCTCGGTCCGGTGCTCTTCGACGATGGTCATGCCGGGGACGCTAACGGGCGGCGCCGACAGTTTTCCGGCGCGGTGAGGGGACTCGGTGCGTGACCGGAACTTTCATCGCTTTCCGGACCGCGAGGGTGCCGCTCACGCACTATCGGCCACCCCTGTTGCCGCACCTAAGTGATCCAGACCGCGCTCACCCGCGATTTAGCGTTGCTCACCGGTTCTTTCACGACGGATGACCGGCCGGCACGGATCGACGATTTTCGGGGAGGAAACATGAAAACCAAAGCACGTCGGATGGCGCTTTTCGTGACAATGCTCGTGTTCACGATCGGGGCCGTCTTCGTCACGCCCGCCTCGGCCGGGACGACGGCGTCCGCCACCGCGCAGGCCACCTGCACCGGAGCGGATTCCTGCTGGTTCACCTGGGGTCGTATCCAAGCAGGCGACTGCACGATGGACAACGCGAAATGGACGCTCAGACGCAACGGCAGCGCTTCGTTCGAAGCGACGATCGTCAGCAGCGACAGCAACGACGCGTGGCTGATGTGGGTGAACACCCTGGACAGCAACGGCATCGTCCTCGGGCCCATCCATCACGGCGGTGACACCAAGTTCGTCAAGGGCACCGTCAAGAACGTGTGGCACTGGTGGTTCGCCGAGGGGTCGTTCGACGCCGCGTTCTTCGACCGCATCCACAGCATGCGGATGACGAGTCACTGCTAGCGGACACACGCCGGGGCCGCAGCTCAGTGTCCCCAATGTCGCATTGGGGACACTGAGCGCTTCCAATGCGGCATTGGGAACCTGACCGGCTCCCGATCCGCCACCCACACCCTGAAGCGACCAAACGCCCCAAACCTCAACGGCCATGTCGCGAAAGCCACTTTCGAGACACCAGACGTCACTGTGGCTTTCGCGACACCGGCCCGCCCACGAACGCGACACGAAGCGTTCGACCTTCTCGTCACAGAAAACGCCCCGGTCCAGGAAATCCGGACCGGGGCGTTTCCAGCGAGAAACTCAGAAAGGCAGCGCCTGAGCCAGCGCCTCCTTCTTCACTTCGGTGACCGAGGACGGAAGGTCGGACTTGGCGGCCGCGGAAGCACCGGCGGGAACCGGCGCCGGGACCGGGGAGCACTGCACGTCCGAACCGTTGCCCGGCTTGCGCACCGGCAGCTTTCCGGTCAGCAGGTAGTCCGCGATCTTGTCGTCCACACAGGACACACCGGACAGCGAGCCCGAGTGCGTCGTGCCGCCCGGAGCGCTGATCAGGCTGGAGTTCGGGTAGCGCTTGCGGACCTCGAGGCTGCCGGGGTACGGCGTCGCGGCGTCGTTCTCCTCGTTGACCAGCAGGATGCCGGGGACCTTGCTCCCGTCGATCTCCACCGGCTTGCCCGGTTTGGCGGGCCAGTCGAGGCACGGCGCGTTGAACCAGGCGTTGCCCCAGGTTTCGAACGGCGCCCGGAAGTGCGTGACCCAGTTGTCGAACTTCCAGCGGGGCCAGCTCTGCGGCCACGCCACGTCGGTGCACTGCACGGCCGCGTACACCGCGTAGCCGTTGTCCTGGCCCGGCGGGTTGGAGTCGTCGTACAGGCCCTTCAGGGTCTGCCAGTCACCCTTGTGCACCCAGCCGGCGAACGCGTTCGCGATGTCTTCCCAGCCGAACACGTAGTAGCCCGCCTGCAGGAAGATGTCCGTCCACTCGGACCCGCCGATGACGCCTCCCGCGGGCTTGTCGTACAGCTTCTTCTGCTCGGCGTACCACAGCTTCTCGACCGCGGCCGCGGTCTTGCCGAGGTGGTAGACGTCGTCGTACTTCGCGAGCCAGCCGAAGTAGATCTTGATGTTCTTGTCGAAGGCGATGTCCTGGTTCAGGTTCGCCTTGTACCAGACGTCGCGGGGGTCGACGGTGCCGTCGAACACCATCCGCCGCACGTTCTGCGGGAACAGTGTGCTGTAGACCTGCCCGAGGTAGGTGCCGTAGGAGAAGCCGTAGTAGTTGATCTGCTTCTCGCCCAGCGCCTTGCGCAGGCTGTCGACGTCCTTCGCCACATCGATGGTCTTGATGTGGTCGAGGATCGCGCCGTTCTTGGCGCACGCCTTCGCGTAGCCCTTCGCCTTCTCACGCCACGCGGTCTCGATGGCGCGCGTGGTCGGCACGTACTGCGGGCGGTTGTAGGAGGCGTAGTTCCCGTCGCAGGTCAGGGACGGCTTGCTCTCTCCCACGCCGCGCGGGTCGAAGCCGATCCAGTCATACTCCTCACCGGCCTTCTTGGGGACGGCCCTGCCGAGGGTCGAGAGGCCGAGGCCGGAGCCGCCGGGTCCGCCCGGGTTGACCAGCATGACCCCCTGCGACTTGGCGGCCTTGTGCTTCACGCGCGAGACGGCGATCGAGATCTTCTCCCCGCCGGGCTTCGCGTAGTCCAACGGGACCTCGAGGAAACCGCATTCCGCGCCGGCCTTGACCAGGCTCGGGCGGGTACAGGCTCCCCAGGAGATGGGCTTCGGATCGAAGTCCGACGCCGAGGCGGCCGTGGCGGAGGGAGCGAGCGCCATGGTGCCGACGCCGATCCCCGCGACCGCCAGGGCGGCAACGAATTTCTTCACTGTGTTCCTTTTCGTCCGCGTTCGACCCGGTCGGGCCGAAGCTACCGAGAACCGGCTTCAATCTCGCTGACCGACACGTTGACCGCCATCCCTCTTTAGTCGGTATCCGGTCTGAGAACGGGTCCGATCCGGGCATATCCGTCTTGTCGGTCCCCTGTCGTACGCTCGCGGCGCCCACTGGGGAAAGGAGAACGCGTGGACGAGGTGAAAAGCCTGGTTTCGGCGGTTCGCAACGGTTTGGCCGGACTGGCCGACCCGGAAAAGGCTCCGTCGATGCGGGCGTACATGAAGTCGGAGATGCCGTTCCTCGGGGTGGCGTCCCCGCCTCGGACGGCCTTGCTGAAGCGGGTTTACGCCGAACATCCGCTACCCGATCGAGTGAGTTTCTCGACGGCAGTTCTCACCTTGTGGCGTGAAGCGGAATTCCGTGAAGAGCGCTATGCGGCGATCGCCCTGTCCGGTCACCGTGCCTACGCCCGCTGGCAGGACGGCGATCTGCTCGGCCTGTACGAGGAGATGATCGTGACGGGCGCCTGGTGGGACTACGTGGACGAAGTCGCGATCCGCCGGGTCGGGCCGATCCTGCGGGCGGAGCCGGATACGGTGACCACGCTGATGCTGACCTGGGCCTACGACGAGGACAGGTGGCGTCGCCGCACATCGGTCATCTGCCAGATCGGCGCCAAGGGCGGAACGGGACACCGACCTGCTCACCCGCTCGGTCGAAGCCAACATCGACGACAAGGACTTCTTCCTGCGCAAAGGGATCGGCTGGGCCCTGCGCGAGTACGCGAAGACCGAGCCGGACTGGGTGCGTGCCTTCGTCACCGCGCATCCGGCGCTGTCCACGCTGTCCAGGAAGGAGGCGCTCAAGCACCTGGGCGAGTGAGCACCGGCCGGGGAACGAGGGCGATGAGTTCCTCGATCTCTCCGCCGAGTTCGGGCATCAGCTCTCGAAGGTCTTTCAGGTCGCGGAGCAGGATGAGTCGCGTCTCGCGGGGCGGTTCCTTCTCCAGCAATGCCCTGAGTTCACGTGTCGCGTCGGCGTGACGTCCGAGGGCGAGGAGATAGAAGAGCGGCTGAACCCGGTCCTCCCAGCCGAGGTCTTCTGCCGCGTTCCGCTTGACTGCTTCGTCGAGGCCGGCGGCGAAGGACTGGTGAGCTTCCTCAGTTCTTCCAGCCTTCAGCCAGGCGATCGCGAGGAGATTGCGAGCCCACACGGACTCCGGCGCTAGCGGACGCAGGATCTCCATCGCCTCGTCCGTCTCCCCCGCGAACAGCAAAGCCTCCCCGAGGTTCTCGCGGTGATCGGCGTCATCGGGATCCGAGACGACCAGTTCGCGCAGCTCCCGGATGGCTTCGCCGTACTCACCCGCCTGACGGTGGATGTCCGCGCGCAGGGCGCCGGTCTCGTCGTCACCGGCGGCCAGCGCGCTGTCCACATCGGACAAAGCGCCCTCGAAATCGCCGAAGAGGAGGCGGTGGTGGGCACGCCGATAGAAGGCGTATCCCTCGTCCTGTCCCAGCCGGACCCCCTCGTCCAACGCGGCGCGGGCTTCCTCGTGCCGGTCGAGACCTCTGAGGATGTCCCCCCGGGTGGTGTGGAAGAAGGCCATCTCCGGGCTCGCCTCGACCGCGACGTCGATGTCGGCGAGAGCGGCCGGATGATCGCCGGACCTCCGGTGCGTCATCGCGCGCCGGGCGTACGCCGGCACGTTACCGGGTTCGAGTTCGATCGCGCGGCTCAAAGCCTCCAGCGCTTCGCCATTCCTTCCCAGGCGGCTGAGCACTATTCCTCGCTGGAGGTGATTCTCGGCGTCTTCGGGGGCCAGTTCGATGGCGCGCTCGTAGTCGGCGAGCGCCGCCGTGCGATCTTCCAGGTCGTCGTATGCCCGCCCGCGCATGTAGTACGCCCACTCGTAGTCCGGGTCGATCCGGAGCGCGGTGGTGAAGCCGTCGATGGCGAGCCGGTGCCGCTTGCCGCGGTGGTGGAACGCCGCCCGCATCGCATGGGCACTGGCGCTGCCCGGGTCCGCCGCGACGATCGTGTCGAAGGCCGCCGTCGCCGCGTCCTCGTCTCCGGTCTGCTCGAGGAACGACGCGAGTTCGGTCAGGTAGAACACGTCCTTCGAGCGGAGGGCGGCGGCAGCGCGGTGGCAGGCGAGCGCCTCTTCTTTGTCGCCGAGCTCCGCGAACAGCGTGGCGCGGTAGTGGACGGCCCAGGCGTAGTCGGGATCGAGCCTGATCGCGATGTCGATCTCGTCGATCGCCTTCCGGACGTCACCGCGCTTGAAATACACCTCGCTCCGGATGGTGTAGGCCCACCGGTGATCGGGCTGGAGGCGAACGGCCTCGTCGAGGTCGGCCATCGCACCCTCGAGGTCGCCGAGCTCGGCCCTGGCCGAACCGCGCCCACGCCACGAGTAGGCGTAGGTCGGATCGAGTTCGATCGCCCGGTCCAGGTCCGAAAGTGCCCGTTCCCAGTCGCCCTCGTTGTGGAACAGGTTGCCCCGATCGCTCCACGCATAGGGATCGGCGGGGTTCAGATCGACAGCCCGGTCGAAGTCCCGCTTCGCCGCGGCGACGTCGTCTTGCCCTTCGTAGGCCCACGCGCGGCGCCGGAGCACGGTGGAAAGCCGGGCCGCGTCGAGTTCGCCCGCACCGGCGAGCAGGTCGAGCACCGGGATCTCACCGTCGCCGACCGCGGCGGCCAGGCGCTGCCCCCAGCCCAGGACCGCTGGCGCGTCCGCGTCGGCACCCGCCTGCTCCATCATGCGCGCCCAAACGCGGGCGGAAGCGGTGCCGGTGGTGATCATCTCGGCGGCGCCGAGCAGCGCGTCCGGCAGCGCCTCGGCCGGGTCGCCGCAGAGCCGGTGGTAGGTCTGTTCGAGCTTTCGCTTCTGCCAGCGCTCGTCGTTCCACGCATCGCGGTGGCGGCTGAAGCCGAGTTCGGCGCACCGGCCTTCGTAGTACTCGCTGAGCCTGCGGTGACGTTCGGCGAACTCGCCGGGTGAACGGCCGCGTTCCATGCGCACCATCGGGCCGCGGACCACCGGGTGATAGCGCACCGGGAGCTCACGGCGCCCGACGAACGGCAGTTCCCGCAGCCAGCGGAAGATCTCCCCCGCGCTTTCCTTCCCGGTCAGCACGCCGATGACGTCCTCGTCCAGGAAGCGGGGCAACGACGCCGTGGCGGCGATGTCCTTTCTGGCCTTTTCGGGAACCCAGTGCAGGAACCGCTTGACCGCGTCGTCGCTGGGATCGCCGACCGCGTCCGCTTCGGCGGGGTTCCCGCGAGCCAGCATGGCGACGAGAACGGGCAGGCCGTCGGTCAGCCGCAGCACGATCTCGACGACCTTTTCGTCGGCGATCCCGTGCTCGGCGAGCAGGCGGCGCGCCTCCGGCTCGGTGAACGGCCGGAGTTCGATCTCGCGCACCAGCGGCGCGTGCCGGTTCCATTTCGCCTCGTCCAGCGGGAACTGGCCCGCGACCGTGAACACCAGGTTCTGCGGGAGATCGCCGTACAGTCCTCCGAACAGGTCGAGCAGCCAGGTCTCCAGTACCGGCGCCGTCCGTTCGAAGGTGTCGAAGAACAGCGCGATCTGCCGGGTCTCCGGAATACGCCAGAGATCTTCGACGAACGGTTTGGTCAGCTCTTCCGCCGGTTCCAGGAGCAGCTGGACATCGGCCTTCCGCTTGAACTTCGCCGCGAGGTAGACCTGCAACTGCTCCAGCTGTTTCGCCGTCGCGTCCGCGTCGATCGCGTCGGCGGCGATGCTTCCGCCGGGCAGGGTCTTCGCCACGCCGAGGCCGGCCTTGACCACGGTCTTCGTCACGAGCTCGCGGCCTGCCGCCGGAGCCTGCGGATCGTTGTGGAGCCGTTCCCTGGCCTTGAGGTAGGACTCGTGGCGTTTCTCGAACCGGCGCATCTCGTGCCCGGCGCGAGCGAGGTCCTTCGCCAGTTTGACCAGTGTCGCGGGCAGATCCTGTTGCCGGTCGTCCGCGAAGCCGACGGCGGCGCGGGTTTCCTCGGCGATACCGCGAAGCTGGTCGAGCAGGAAGGACTTGCCGACCCCGGCGAGACCGTGCACCGAGTACAGATACCGGCGGCGCCGGTCGCTTCCGGGCAGCCCCAGATTGCTCCGGAAGTCCTCGCGTTCCCCGACCCTGCCGACGAAACCGTCGCTCAGCCGGGCGCGGGCGATGTCTTGGATACTGGACCGACCGTCTGGACGTGACACAAGTCCTCACTTTGCCACACCTGAAGCGCGTGAAGGCCCCCTTCCCTCTGCTGATGGAATCAGGCATGGAAGGGGGCCTTCACGGGACTTTCGGGTCAGGCCCGCAGGCTCGCGCCGAAACGTTCACCCGCGACCGCGACGGCGGCGTCGCGGGCCTTGGTGGCCTCGTCGACGGTCAGCGTGCGGTCCGCGGCACGGAACCGCAGCTTGTACGCCACCGAACGCTTGCCCTCGCCCAGCTGCTCACCCTGGTACGAGTCGAACAGCGTGATGTCCTCGAGCAGTTCGCCCGCGCCTTCGCGCAGCGCCTCGGCCAGGTCGGCTGACGGGACGCTCGCCTCGGCGACGAGGGCGACGTCGAGCAGCACCGGCGGGTACGCCGAGATCCGCGGCGCCGGACGGCCGTCCGGGATCGGGATCGCGTCCAGGTCGAGTTCCATCGCGACGGTGCGCGGCGGCAGCCCGAGCGCCTCGACGACCTTCGGGTGCAGCTCACCGGCGTAGCCGACGGGCCACTGGCCCACCCGCAGCTGCGCGCAGCGCCCGGGGTGCCACGGCGGCTGGTCCGCGGCGGCGGTGGTCAGCTCGACACCGGCGGCCTGCGCGACCAGCCGCGCGGCCTGCACCGCGTCGGCCCAGTTCGCCTGCTCGCCCGCACCCCACCAGCCGGCACGGGCACGCTGGCCCGCGAGCACGACGGCGACGTGCAGCGGCTGCGGCGGGACCGCCGCCTCCAGCACCGCGAGCTCCTCGTCGGTCGGGCGCCGGTCCACCCCGAGCGAAGGCATCGGGATCGGGTTCGGCCCGGGCAGCACGACCTGTCCGATGTGGAACAGCGAGACATCCTTGAAACCACGGGAGATGTTGCGCTGCAAGGTATCCAGCAGCCCCGGCAGCAAGGTGCTCGCCATCCGGTCCTTATCCGCCTCCAGCGGGTTGCGGACCTTCACGGTGCTGCGGCGGACGTCGTCCTCGGGCAGCCCGAACGCGTCCCAGACCGAGTCCGAGATGAACGGGAAGGGCAGCACCTCGACGTAGCCGTTCTCCGCCAGCGCACGCGCGACCGAACGACGGCGGCGCTGCGTGTCGGTGAGGCCCCGGCCCGCCGGAGCGTCTGGCAGCACCGACGGGATGCTGTCGTAGCCCTCCAGCCGGAGCACCTCCTCGACCAGGTCGGCGGGCTGCACCAGGTCACCGCGCCAGCTCGGCGGGACGGCGGTCACCAACGCGGTGCCGTCCTCGGCCGTGCCCACGTTGACCTTGCAGCCGATCTGCGAGAGCCGTTTGACCGTGACGCCGCGCTCGTAACGCACCCCAGCCACCTGGTCGGGCAGGCTGATCGGCATGGTCACCGGCGGGTTCGGCTCGACGCCGCCCTCGTCGGTGCGGCCGGGCAGGATCGAGCCCTCGCCGTACTGACGCAGCAGGCGTGCGGCGAGCTCGACGGCCACCGCGCACAGCTGCGGGTCGGTGTAGCGTTCGAACCGCTTGGCCGCCTCGGAGAACAGCTTGTGACGGCGGGCCGTGCGGCTGATCGACGACGGATCCCAGTGCGCCGCCTCGAGCAGCACGTCGGTGCTCTCCGGCGTGATCTCGGTCGACGCGCCACCCATCGTGCCGGCGAGCCCGATGATCCCTGTGTCGTCCGCGATCACCACGTCGTCAGTGTCGATCGCACGCTCGACATCGTCCAAAGTGGTCAGCTTCTCGCCCGGCTTGCCCTTTCGCACCACCAGGTCGCCCTTGACCGACCCGGTGTCGTACGCGTGCAGCGGGTGCCCGAGTTCGAGCATGACGTAGTTGGTCACGTCGACCGCGAGCGAGATCGAGCGGATACCCGACAGCATCAGGCGGCGGCGCATCCACCACGGCGTCGGCGCGGTCGCGTCGAGGTTCTTGACCCGGCGCAGCACAAACCGCTTGCAGCCCTCGGTGTCTTCGAGGTGCACCGGCCAGACATCGCTCTCGGCCTCGGGGACCTCGATGGACGCCGGGTCGCCGAAGGGGACGTCGAGCGCGTTCGACAGCTCGCGAGCCAGGCCGCGGACCGACAGGGTGTACCCGCGGTCCGGGGTCGGCGTCACCTCGAGGACGGTGTCGTCGAGGCCGAGCAGCTTGTTCGCGTCCTCGCCGGGGCTGGCCGTGCTCGGCGGCAGCACCAGGATGCCGGAGTGGTCGTCACCGATGCCGAGTTCGCTCGCGGAGCAGATCATGCCGTCGCTGAGGCGGCCGTAGGTCTTGCGCGCGCCGATCTCGAACCCACCGGGCAGCACGGTGCCGGGCAGCGCGACGACGACCAGGTCGCCCTCGGCGAAGTTCGAGGCGCCGCAGATGATTCCGCGGGTCTTGATCCCCGTGGGGCCTTCGTCCTCGAAAGGACCTTCGTCGTCGTCCTCGTCATCGTCGAGGTTCTCGTCGGGCTTGTCGGTGTCGTCACCCGATTCGCCGACGTCGACCCGGCAGAAGCGGACCGGCTTCTTGAACTCGGTGAGCTCCTCGATCTCGGCGACGCGGCCGACCACGAGCGGGCCGGTGACCGGTTCGAGTTTCCGGACGTCGTCGACCTCGATGCCGATGCGCACGAAGGCGTCGGCCAGATCCTGGGCCGTGACCTCCTCGTCGACGTCGAGGTGTTCGGTCAGCCAGCTGGCTGGGACCTTCACTCAGGCCTCCGTTCCGAAGGGCAGGGTGAACCTGATGTCGCCCTCCACCATGTCGCGCATGTCCGGGATTCCGTTGCGGAACTGCAGGGTGCGCTCGATACCCATGCCGAAGGCGAAGCCCGAGTAGACCTCGGGATCGACGCCGCAGGCACGCAGGACGTTGGGGTTGACCATGCCGCAGCCACCCCACTCGACCCAGCCGGGTCCGCCCTTCTTCTCCTCGAACCAGACGTCGACCTCGGCCGACGGCTCGGTGAACGGGAAGAAGTGCGGGCGCAGGCGGGTCTTCGAGGTACCGCCGAACATCGCGCGGGCAAAGGCGTCGAGGGTGCCCTTGAGGTGCGCCATCGTCAGGCCCTTGTCCACCGCGAGCCCTTCGACCTGCGAGAACACCGGGGTGTGCGTGGCGTCGAGCTCGTCGGTCCGGTAGGTGCGGCCGGGGCAGACGACGTACACGGGCAGGTCACGGTGCAGCAGCGTGCGGGCCTGCACCGGCGAGGTGTGCGTCCGCAGCACCAGGCCGGAGTCCTCCTCGCCGAGGTAGAACGTGTCCTGCAGCTGGCGCGCGGGGTGGTCCTTGCCGAAGTTCAGCGCGTCGAAGTTGAACCACTCGGCTTCGAGTTCCGGGCCTTCGGCGATCTCGTAGCCCATCGCGATGAACGCGTCGGCGATCCGATCCGACAGGGTCGCGATCGGGTGCCGGGCGCCCCGGGGCACGCGGTCCCACGGGAGCGTGACGTCGACGGCCTCCTCACGGAGCACCTTTTCGTCACGTTCTGCTTGGAGCACGGCTCGGCGCGCGTCGAACGCGGCCTGGATGCCCTGGCGCGCTTCGTTGACCCGCTTGCCGGCCTCGGCCTTCTCCTGCTTCGGCAGGGCGCCGATCTCGCGGCGGGCGAGCAGCAGCGGAGACTGGTCCCCGAGGTGGGCGGGTTTGACCGCGGCCAGCGCGTCGAGATCCGCCGCGGCCGCGAAATCGGTCTCGGCCTGTTTGACGGCGGCCGTCAACGTTTCCGGCGCGAGCGTTCCCGCCTGGGGGTCCTGCTTGTCGTTGGCTTCGGACATAACTCCTCGGCGTCCGCTGGGACTGGTCCGGTGCACGCGAGCGCACACATGGGTTTAGCAGCTGCTGAATTCTATGGGACAGCGAACGGCGGCCCCCGATCACCCTCGGGCTGGGCACACCGTCACTCGGACGTGCGAAATCCGCGCTCTACGCCGTAAACAAGGTGCTGGAACGAACACTGCGTTCCATGAGAGCTCCCTTGTGTCGTGATGCGACGGCGTGACGCCCGCGACTCTACGTGGTGGCGGCCCGCGAAGCCATCGCATTCGTGTACACGCAGATCGCGGCGGCCGTCGCGAGGTTGAGGCTCTCCGCCCGGCCGTACATCGGGATCTTCACCGCGAGATCGACCGTCTTCAGGACCGCCCGTGGCAGTCCGTGCGCCTCGTTGCCGAAGACCCACGCGGTGGGCTCGTCGAAGGTCACCTGATCGAGCTCGGTGTCGGCGTAGCCGTGTGCGCCGAAGGTGCGGAGTCCGGCGGCGGAGCAGGCCTTCAAGGCCGCGTCGACGTCCCGGATCCGCGTGATGGCGGGGTGGAACAGGCTGCCGGCGGCCGCGCGGACGCATTTGCCGTTGTGCGGGTCGACGCTGTCCCCGGCGAGGACGACCGCGTCGGCGCCCGCGGCGTCCGCGACCCGGATCACGGTGCCCGCGTTACCGGGGTCCGCGACGTCGACGAGGACGACGACGAGCTTCGCGCCCGGCTTCAGGACGGTCTCTTGTGGACGGTCGACGAGCGCGCAGACCGCGACGATGCCTTGCGGCGTCACGGTCTCGGACAATCCGTCGGCCGCGCGATCGGTGATCGGCGAGACGGAGACGCCCGCCTCACGCGCGGCGGCGAGCAGGCGCTCGTGCTGCGCGGCGGCGCGTTCGGTCACGAACAGCTCGTACACCGTGCCGCCGTGTTCGAGCGCGGCTTCGACCGCGTTCGCGCCTTCGGCCAGGAACCGGCCGGTCTTCTCGCGCTCGGCCCGGCGGGTGAGCTTGCGCGCAGCAACGACCCGGGGCGTCCGTTCGGTGAACGGAGCAGCCCCGGGTCGGTGAAGAGCGCTGTCGCCGGTCAGGCCGACTTCTTCTCTTCGGTGTTCACGTTCGCCTTGGCCAGCTCGGCCAGCGCGGTGAACGCGGCGGCGTCGTTGACGGCGAGGTCCGCGAGGATCTTGCGGTCGACCTCGACACCAGCGGCCTTGAGGCCCTGGATGAACCGGTTGTAGGTCACGCCGTTGGCGCGGGCCGCCGCGTTGATCCGGGTGATCCACAGCTGGCGGAAGTCACCCTTGCGGGCACGACGGTCCCGGTAGGCGTAGTTCAGCGAGTGAAGCGTCTGCTCCTTCGCCTTGCGGTACAGCCGCGAACGCTGGCCGCGGTAGCCGCTGGCGAGCTCGAGAGTCGCGCGACGCTTCTTCTGGGCGTTGACAGCCCTCTTGACGCGTGCCACTGGGTCCATCCTGTCGATCTGGGGGCGCGCTGGCGCGCCCGGCGTTTACAAAAGTGCGGGGTGTCAGCGGCCGAGAAGGCGCTTGACGCGGCCGACGTCGTTCTTGGCGATCTCGGTCGTGCCTTCGAGGCGACGGGTGAGCCTGTTGGACTTCTTCTCCATCAGGTGGCGGCGGCCGGCCTTCTGGCGGCGCAGCTTGCCCGAACCCGTGACGCGGACACGCTTGGACGTCCCGCTGTGCGTCTTCATCTTCGGCATTACGTTGTCCTCTTCCGTGCGGCGGCACACCGGTGTTGCCCGGTGTGCCGCTGACATGTGCTGGTCGGCGCTACGCGTCGGCGGGCGGCTCGGACGACTCGTCCTTGGCTGCCTTCGCGGCCTTCTGCGGCTTCACGTTCTTGTGCGGGGCCAACACCATGATCATGTTGCGACCGTCCTGCTTCGGCGACGACTCGACGAAGCCGAGCTCGGTCACCTCGTCGGCGAGCTTCTGCAGCAGGCGGAACCCGAGTTCCGGCCGGGACTGCTCGCGACCGCGGAACATGATCGTGACCTTTACCTTGTTGCCTGCCGCAAGGAAGCGCGACACGTGACCCTTCTTGGTCTCGTAGTCGTGCTGGTCGATCTTCGGCCGCAGCTTCTGCTCTTTGATGACGGTGAGCTGCTGGTTGCGGCGGGACTCGCGGGCCTTCTGCGCGCTCTCGTACTTGAACTTGCCGAAGTCCATGAGCTTGCATACGGGCGGGCGTGCCTGCGGGGCGACCTCGACGAGATCGAGATCGTTCTCCTGTGCCAGCCGCAGCGCATCTTCGATCCGGACGATGCCGACCTGTTCACCGGCCGGCCCGACGAGGCGGACCTCCGGTACCCGGATTCGGTCGTTGATGCGTGTCTCGGCGCTGATGGGGCCTCCCTGGTTCGAGGTAAATTCTTCTACCGTTTCGACCTGGTGCCCACATACCTAAGGCCCCGGTACCGTGCGGTACGCGGGGCCCACTCTTTCCGATCGTGTTCGATCTCCAGAACCGAACACACCGCCTCGACGCCCGAAATCGTCTTGGCGAGACCGGACCCGGACACCTGGTGTTGCGGCGGTGACACGGGTGGGAGCGGGGCTCCACTTGCCGCCCCCGATCGCTCGGGGGCTGGTCGCTCGTGGAAGGGTACCAGACGTGTCAGATGAACCCGTTCAGCAGCCCCCGTATTCCCCGGACGTCCGCGACCTGGAGGACATCCCGAGCGTCGAGGTGATCAGCAGGGCGGCCGTCATGCTGCTCTCCGCCGGCGCCGAACGCCTCGGCCTCGCGGACGAGGACCCGGCCAGCTCACCGCACCGCGACCTCGACGAGGCCCGCCGCCTGATCACCGCCCTCGCCGGGCTGGTCACCGCTTCGGCAGAGTACCTCGGCCTGCACGCGGGCCCGTTGCGCGACGGCCTGCAGTCGCTGCAGAAGGCGTTCCGCGAAGCTTCGGCCGTGCCCGACGCTCCCGGTCAGGGACCGGGCGAGAAGTACACGGGGCCGGTCTACTAGGTCTTCCCGCCCCCTCTGGCGTGCCATGAAAGGTCCTTTCCTTGCAAATTTCGCAAGGAAAGGACCTTTCATGGCATCGGCCCCTTTTCCGAACCGGCCGATGCCAACTAACATTTCAGATGTGAGTGGGTTGGCGAAAGTACCGAGGTCCCTCCTCCGGGACGAGGCCTACGAGAGCATCCGGCGGGCGATCATCGACGGGACGCTGCCGCCGGGGACGAACCTGCGCGACGGCGACCTCGCCGATCAGCTGGGGCTTTCCCGGGCCCCGGTGCGCCAAGCGCTGCTGCGGCTCGTCGAGGACGGTCTCGTCGAGTCGAAGCCACAGAGCTACACGCGCGTCGCGAGGTTCGTTCCCGACGACGTCCGTGACGCACTGGAGCTCGTCCGGGCGCTGCACGAGTTCGCCGTCCGGGCGGGTGCACCCCGGATGGGACCGGTGGAGGTCGCGGCGATGCGCGTGGCCAACGCCCGGTTCGCCGACGCGATCGCCGCCGGGGACATCGCGGCCGCGATCGCCGCCGACGACGAACTCCACGACGTCCCGGTGGCCGCCGCGCGCAACCGGGCGATCGCCGCGACGCTGGCTCGCTACACACCCCTGCTGCGCCGTCTCGAGTACGCCCGCTTCGGTTCCCTGCCCGCCCACCGGTCGGTCCAGCGCCACGCGGAACTGGCCGACGCCATCGAAGCGGGCGACGTCGACGCGGCCTGCGCGATCACCGCCACCATCTGGACCGAACTCGAAGACCTTCTGGAGACGCCATGACCCTCGCCGATTTCCCGCGCTACCCACTGCTGTTCGGCCCCTCCCCCGTCCATCCGCTGGAGCGGCTCACCGCTCATCTCGGCGGGGCGAAGGTCTGGGCGAAACGCGAGGACGTCAACTCCGGGATCGCGTTCGGCGGCAACAAGACCCGGAAGCTCGAATACCTGGTCGCCGACGCGCTGGCCTCGGGCGCGGACACGCTGATCTCGATCGGCGGCGTGCAGTCGAACCACACCCGCCAGGTCGCCGCGGCCGCCGCGCGGGCCGGGCTCAAGGCCGTACTGGTGCAGGAGAGCTGGGTCGACTGGAACGACCCGATGTACGACAAAGTCGGCAACATCCAGCTCTCGCGCATCCTCGGCGCGGACATCCGGATGGTCGAGGCCGGGTTCGGCGTCGGCTTCAAGGAGAGCTGGGAGAACGCGGTCAAGGAAATCGAAGCCGGCGGCGGGAAGCCGTACGCGATCCCGGCCGGCGGCTCGGACCACCGTCTCGGCGGGCTCGGTTTCGCGAAGTGGATCGTCGAACTCGAAGCGCAGGAGGCGGAACTCGGCGTCTTCTTCGACACGGTGATCGTCTGCTCGGTGACCGGCAGCACGCAGGCCGGGATGGTCGCCGGGGCCGCGCTTTCCGGTAAGCCGCGCCGGATCCTCGGCATCGACGGGTCGGCGAAACCGGCCGAGACACGCGATCAGATCACTCGCATCGCCAGGGCGACCGCGGAACTGATCGGTGCCGGCGAGATCGAGGAGGTCGAGCTGGACGAGCGCTACCACGCCGGGATCTACGGCCTCCCGGACGAGTCCACGCTGGACGCGATCCGGACGCTGGCCCGGTTGGAGGGAGTGCTCACGGATCCGGTGTACGAGGGCAAGTCCATGGCGGGGCTGATCGATCTCGTCTCGCGCGGGGAGATCGCGCGGGAGTCGAATGTGCTCTTCGCGCATCTGGGCGGGCAGCCCGCGCTGAACGGCTACACGAGCGTCCTGTGACCTCGTGAGTGGTAAGGACGGTTAGAGCCAACGGTGTCTTGCGTACCTACCGGAGGTGGCTGCCGGTCGATCGCGGGTCCGTGAAGGCCTCCTTCCCTACGCTCAAGGTAGGGAAGGAGGCCTTCACGGACACCAGAACGCCGGCAACGGCACGTTAAGGCTGGCCCAGGTCCCTCGTGAGTGGTAAGGACGGTTAGAACCGTCCTTACCACTCACGAGGCGCGGGGTCAGTCCGTCACGGCCAGGACGTCGATCTCCACCAGCAGCCCGGCGGGCAGGCCGACGTACACGGTGGTGCGGGCCGGGTGCGGCGCTTCGCCGATCAGCTTGTTGTAGACCTCGTTGAACGCGCCGAAGTGGTCGACGTCGGTCAGGTACACGCGCACCATCATCGCGTCGGCCAGGCTCGAACCGGCGGCCTCGAGCACCGCCTCGATGTTCTTGAAGGTCTGCTCGGTCTGCTCACCGACGGTCTCGCCGACGATGGCGCCGGTGGCCGGGTCGAAGGCGACCTGGCCGGCCACCTGCAGGATGTTGCCCTTGCGGACCGCCTGCGAGAACGCGGCCACCGGCTTCGGCGCGTTCTCCGTGCTGATCGCGGTCTTGCTCATTCCAACTTCCCCTTTCGGTTCCCCGTCCATCCACTGTGGACGGAAGCTTCTTCGGCGGCGGCGATCAGCTCGGGCACGAGCCCCATCAGGCCGTCGTAGTCCAGCAGTACCTTCGGCACCGACACGGACGCGGCGGCGAGCACCACGCCGCCCGGACCGCGGACCGGCGCGGCGACGCAGTGGATGAAGTCCTCGTGCTCGGCGTTGTCCACCGCGTAGCCGCGGTCGGCGACGAGCGCGAGTTCCTTCATGTAGGCCTCAGGGGTGGTGATCGTGTTCGGCGTCCGGACGAAGAAGTCGATCCTCGACACCACGTCCGCCTGCTTCTCCGGCGTCATCGCCGCGACGAGCACCTTGCCGACGGCGGTGCAGTGCAGGGGCGCGCGTTTCCCGATGCGGGAGTACATCCGCACCGAATGCCTGCCCTCGAACTTGTCGATATAGACGACCTCTCCGTCCTCATAGGACGCGAGGTGCACGGTGTGCCCGGTGCGCGCGTTGAGCCCGGCGAGCGCGGATTGCGCGGTGCGGCGGACGTCGCGATCCTCCAGCGCCTGTTGTGCGAGGTCGAAGAGCGCACTGCCCAGCCGGTAGTACCGCTGCCCCTCCCGGCGCACGAAGTGGTGCGCCTCCAGGGTGCGCAGCAGGCGCAGCACGGTCGACTTGTGCACGCCGATCTCCTCGGCGAGCTGGTCCAGTGTCTTCGGCTCACGGGCGAGCCCGCTCAGCAGCGTGAGCGCCCTGTCCAGGCTCTGGCTCATCCGCCCACCACTCCCTTGTCCGTCAGCTTGGCCGCCGCCCATGCTGCCTCATCCGCCCCGAGGAGCGTTTCGACGACGGACGCGGGCAGCGGCCGGCCCACGTCGTCGTGGGTCAGCAGGGTGGCAGCGGCCTGCAGATGACCGCGTCGCAGCCGGGTCGCGGGGTCGTCGCCGCGCAGGGTCGCGGCGAGGAAACCGGCCGCGAAGGCGTCACCGGCGCCGACCGGCTCCACGACGTCGACCTGGAGCGCGGGCGAGAACAGCGGTGCTTCGTCGCCGTCGATCAAGGTCACGCCGCGTGCCCCATGCTTGACGACCAGCGTCTTCGGTCCGGGCACGGCGGCGCGCAGCCGCGCCGGGTCGCCGGTCCCCCACACCCGCTCGGCCTCGTCCTCGCCGGCCAGCACGATGTCGGCGCGCGCGGCCAGTCCGGCCAGCACCGACGGGTCGCGTCCGGTCCACAGCGCGGGCCGGAAGTTCACGTCGAACGACGCCAGCGTGTCGCCCCGCGGTCGTTCCATCAGCGCCCGCACCAGATCGAGACAACCGTCCGACAGGGCGGGCGTGATCCCGGACAGGTGGATCACGCGCACCCGGTCGAGATCGAGTTTCCCCAGCAATCCGGCGTCCATTCCGGACGCGGCCGAGCCCTTGCGGTAATAGCGCACGGGGCTGCCGTCAGCACCGCTTTCCTTGATGTAGAGCCCGGTCGGGCGTGTCCGGTCGACCACGACCCCGCTGACGTCCACCCCCGCTTCGCCGATCTCACGCACCAGCGCGCGGCCGAACGGATCGTCGCCGACGGCGCTCACCCACGCGCTGGTGAAACCCAGCGCCGGGAGGTGGCAGGCGACGTTCGATTCGGCGCCTCCGATGCTTCGCACCCACTTACGTACCTCGTCGGGCGGCCCGGGTTCGGCCGGCACGAACAAGGCCATCGACTCCCCGATGCACAACACGTCAGTGCTCTTCATCGCGCCGACCGCCATCCCGCTGCCAGGGCGCGCCTCGCGGAATCATGCCGCCTCGCGACCGAAAAGCGCCCCGCCATCGCGATAGCGGGGCCTCCGGCCGACAAGGCGCGACCCCGAAAGATCAAAAGATTCCCGGGCGGCCAAGGCTCACCTGTCACTTCCGCGTCTCCTCGTCGTCACCCCGTTGACCTCTAGCGGACCGGATGCTACACCTATCCCACGCAATATGCGCAACGTCCGTTGCAACATACGCAACCGAGGTGAACCTCATGTTCGAAGCCGGCACCATCGATTCCGCCGCGGTCGCGGCCGTCCGGGAGGAGCGCGTCGACTGGCGCTTCCGCTCGGTCGCGCCCTCGCTGTCCGGTCTCACGATCGGCGAGGCCGCCGCCCGCGGCGCCAAGCTGTTCGACGACGGCTTTCTCGGCCCGTTCGTCGTTCTCGACGAAGAGGCCGTCGAACACAACCTCCGCACGATGGCGGGCTGGTGCGCCGAACGTGGGGTCGCGCTGGCCCCGCACGGCAAGACGACGATGGCGCCGCAACTGTTCGAGCGGCAGCTGAAGCACGGCTCGTGGGGCATCACCTGCGCGAACGCCGGCCACCTCAGGATCTACCGCGCATTCGGCGTTTCCCGGATCCTGCTGGCGAACCAGCTGCTCGACCCCTCGGGCCTGAAGTGGCTCGCCGCCGAACTCGACGCCGACGACGACTTCGAGTTCGTCTGCTGGGTCGACTCGGTCCGCGGTGTCGAGCTGATGACCGAAGCCCTGCGCGGCGCTCGCCGCAAGGTGGACGTCCTGGTCGAACTCGGCGCCGAGGGCGGCCGCACGGGTGTCCGCGACACCGAGACCGCTCTCGCCGTCGCCGAAGCCGCGCACGCGAGCCCGGCTCTGCGGTTGCGCGGATCCGGCGGCTACGAAGGCGCGCTTTCCCACCACACCGACGAAAAGTCGCTCCAGCTGATCAGCTCCTATGTGGATGGTCTGCGGGAACTCGTCTTCGCCTTCCACGCCAAGGGCCTGCTCGACGAGGCCGGCCGGATCATCGTCACCGGCGGCGGCAGCGCGTACTTCGACCGCGTCGCCGACGAGCTCACCAAGGACTGGGGCGGCCTGGACGTCCTGCCGATCCTGCGCAGCGGCGCCTATGTGACCCACGACGACGGCTTCTACCGGGTGATCTCGCCATTGGGCGAGCAGCCGCGCATCGACGGCGTCGCCTCGTTCCGTCCCGCGCTGCGCGCCTGGGCGCAGGTCACGTCGAAGCCGACGGACGAACTCGCGCTGCTGACCATCGGCAAACGGGACGCCTCGTTCGACGAGGGCATGCCCGAGCCGCGCCTGATCCGCAAGGGCGACGGGCAGACGTCCGCACTCGAAGGTCACTCCATCCAGAAGATGAACGACCAGCACGCCTTTCTCACCCTGCCCGCGTCGTCGCCGGTCGAGGTCGGCGACTGGATCGCCCTCGGCCTGTCGCATCCGTGCACCGTTTTCGACAAATGGCCCCTGATCCCGGTCGTCGGCCCCGACGGCGAGACCGTGCTCGATTTCGTCCGCACCCATTTCTGAGTGTCCGCTGGTGAACCCGCGCGTGAAGCGACACAGCGGGTTCACACGTTCGGTCACCTATACAGGTCGATCTTCAGCTACGCCAACAATTTCTGATCCGTCCTCCACCGCCGCAGAGGAAGAATCGCCATGGACATCGTTGTCCGCTCCGCACTGGTCGCCGACGGCACCGGGGATCCGCTCACCAGGCACGACGTGGGCATCACCGACGGCCGGATCGCCAGTGTCGCCGAACCCGGCTCGCTCGCGGGCCGCCGCACCATCGACGCCGAAGGACTCGTGCTCGCGCCCGGGTTCATCGACATGCATTCGCATTCCGACCTTCAGCTGCTCGCCAATCCGGATCACCTCGCGAAGCTCTCCCAGGGCGTCACGACCGAGGTGCTCGGGCAGGACGGGCTCTCCTACGCGCCGGTGAACGACGACGTCCTCGCGGCGCTGCGCCAGCAGCTCGCCGGCTGGAACGACGATCCGGCGGGCTTCAACTGGAACTGGCGTTCCGTCGGCGAGTACCTCGACCGCCTCGACGCGGGGGTCGCGGTCAACGCGGCGTACCTCGTGCCGCAGGGCACCGTCCGCATGCTCACCGTCGGCTGGGAGGACCGGCCCGCGTCCGAAGCCGAGATGAACGCGATGAAGGAACTCATCGCGACCGGGCTGGCCGAGGGCGCGATGGGCATGTCGTCCGGGCTCACCTACACGCCGGGCATGTACGCGACCACCGAAGAACTCGTCGAGCTGTGCCAGGTCGTCGGCGAGCGCGGTGGCTTCTACAGCCCGCACCATCGCAGCTACGGCAAGGGCGCGCTCGAGGCGTTCGGCGAGATGGTCGACGTCTCCCGCCGTTCGGGCTGCCCGCTGCACCTCGCGCACGCCACGATGAACTTCTCCGTGAACAAGGGCAAGGCGCCGGATCTGCTGGAGCTGCTCGACCGGGCGCTCGACGACGGCTGCGACATCACCCTCGACACCTATCCCTACCTTCCCGGCGCCACGTACCTTTCCGCGCTGTTGCCGAGCTGGGCCACCGAAGGCGGGCTCGACGCCACGCTGGCCCGGCTGTCCGATGTGGACACCCGCGAGCGGATCCGCGCCGAGATCGAGGAGACCGGATCCGACGGCGCCCACGGGGTGCCGATCGACTGGGAGGCCATCGAGATCAACGGTGTCCGCCGGGACGAGAACGCCCACCTCGTCGGGCATTCCGTCGCCGCGTCGGCGCAGCGAGCAGGCAGGCCGGCCGCGGAGCTGTACTTCGACGTCCTGATCTCGGAGAAGCTCGGAACGTCCTGCCTGATGCACGTCGGGCACGAGGAGAACGTCCAGGCGATCATGCGCCACCGCACGCACACCGGCGGCAGCGACGGGCTGCTCGTCGGCGCGCGGCCGCATCCCCGCGCCTGGGGCACGTTCCCGCGTTACCTCGCGCGCTACGTCCGCGAACTCGGCGTCCTCGACCTCGCCGAATGCGTCGCCCACCTCACCGGCCGCGCGGCGGACCGCCTGCGGCTGACCGACCGGGGTCTCGTCCGCGCCGGCTACGCCGCGGACCTCGTGCTGTTCGACCCGGAAACCGTCGCCGACACCGCCACGTTCGACGAGCCGCGGCAGCAGGCCGCCGGTATCCCCTATGTCTTCGTCAACGGTGTCGCCGCCATCGACGATGGTCAACCGACCGGCGCCCTCGCCGGCCATTCACTGCGGAACCCCGGGAGTGCCCGATGATCGACTGGCTCCAACACACGACGGGAGGTCTCCTGACCCTCGCCGCCGTCTCCATCGCGGTGTTGTTGTTCCTCATCATCAAAGTCAAACTCGAGCCCTTCATCGCGCTGATCGTGGTCGGCCTGCTGACCGCGCTGGCCGCGGGCCTGCCGGTCGTCCAGATCGTCGGCTCCGCGCAGAAGGCGTCGGATTCCCTGCTGGAAAAGGGTTTCGGCGGGATCCTCGGCCATATCGCCGCGATCATCGGACTCGGCACCATCCTCGGGTCCATTTTGGAGCGATCGGGCGGGGCGAAGGTGCTCACCGGCGCGCTGCTGCGGGCCATCGGTGAGAAGCGGGCCCCGCTGGCGATGGGTCTCGCGGGCTTCGTCTTCGGTATCCCGGTCTTCTTCGACATCGGCATCTTCGTGCTGGCGCCGCTGGTCTACGTCGCCGCCAAACAGGGCGGCCGCTCGCTCGTGCTGTACGCACTGCCGTTGCTCGCCGGACTTTCGATCACGCACGCGTTCCTCCCGCCGCACCCCGGCCCGGTGGCCGCGGCCGGTCTGCTGCACGTGGAACTCGGCTGGATCATCCTGATGGGCCTGGTGTGCGGTATCCCCGCGTTCCTGGTCGGTGGTGTGCTGTATTCGACGTGGATCGGCAAGCGCGTCGACGTGCGGGTTCCCGCGGAATTCCTGGTCGCCGAGGAAGAAGGCGAGAAGGAAGCGAATCCGCCGTCGCTGGGACTGGTGCTGGCGATCATCGCCGTCCCGCTGGTCCTGATCCTCGCCGGGACGTTCGGCAGCATCTGGCTTCCCAAGAACTCCGCGCCCGCCGGTGTCGCCGCGTTCGTCGGCACCCCGGCGGTCGCGCTGACGATTTCGGTACTGCTGGCGTCGTGGCTGCTGGGCCTGCGCCGAGGCTTGACGGGCAAGGATTTGAGCGAGCTTTCGGCGAAGTCGCTGCGCCCGGTCGCGATGATCCTGCTCGTGGTCGGCGCGGGCGCGTTCTTCGGCGCCGTGCTGGCCGCGACGGGGATCGGCAAGGCCGTCGCGGGTTCCCTCGACAACGCCGGTCTCCCGGTCATCCTGGCGGCGTACGTGATCAGTTGCGGAATGCGCATCGCGCAGGGTTCGGCGACGGTCGCGATCGTGACCACGAGCGGCATCGTCGCACCGACGGTGGCGACGCTGGGCTATTCGCAGATACAGCTCGCGCTGCTGGTCGTCGCGATTTCGGCGGGTTCGATCATCGCCTCGCACGTGAACGACGGCGGTTTCTGGATCATCTCGCGGTACTTCAACATGACCGTGCCAGAGACCCTGAAAACCTGGACCGTCCTGGAAACCGTCCTTTCCGTTTCCGGTTTCGGCGTGGCAGCATTGCTCATGGCAGTGGTTTAAACCACCTGACGACTGGGAGAGATCACGATGACCGGACTGGATCGACGCACCTTCCTCGGCGCCGTCGGAGCGGCTGGACTCACCACCGTTCTCGGTTCCCACCTCGCGAACGCCTCCGAACAATCCTGCGGACCGAAGGGAACCGGGGCCATCTACGTCAGCAGCTACACCAGTTCCGGGCACGGGCTCGATGTCGCTCACCGGGACGCGGCGAGCAACGCGCTCGTCATCGACCGGACGATTCCGGGAGTCAGCAACGCTTCCTGGTTCGACATCAGCGCCGACCGCAAGACTCTCTACGTGACCAACGAGGACGAGAACGGCCAGATCTCCTCGTTCAGCCTGGCCGATCCGGCGAAGCCCAAGCTGCTCAACAAGAAGTCGGCCAAGGGCCAGCACCCGACCCATCTGAGCGTCCACTCGAGCCAGAAGTACGTGCTGGCCGCGAACTACAGCAGCGGCAGCGTCGTCGTCCTCCCGATCCTCGCGGGCGGGAAGCTCGGCGACGTCGTCGATCTGGCCCAGCACAAGGGCGCCGAGCGCCAGGCGCACGCGCACCAGGTCGTCAACGACCCCACCGGCAAGTGGGTGCTCGCGGTCGATCTCGGCGCGGATTCGGTCTACGTCTACAAACTCGACACCACGACCGGGAAACTCAGGCTGAACCAGCAGCTGAAGCTCCCGTCCGGTGCCGGGCCCCGGCATCTGGCATTCCACCCGAACGGCAAGTACGCGTACATCCTCGGCGAGCTCCGTGCCGAGGTGACCGTCGCGGCGTGGAACCCGGTCACCGGGAAACTCACCGCCGGACAGGTCGTCCCGGCCGTTCCGGCGGGCACCCCCGGCGAGCAGTACCCGGGCGAGATCACCACGTCCAAGGACGGGAAGTTCGTCTACGCCTCCGTGCGCGGTTCCGACACGATCGCGTCGTTCGGCGTCAGTGAGGACGGGAAGTCCTTGAGGCTGCTGAACAACGCACCCGTCGGCGGTGTCTACCCGCGCCACATCACGCTCGACCCGACCGAGCGCTGGTTCTACGTCTCGAGCGACAAGTCCGGCACGCTCAGCTGGCTGCCGCGCGATCCCGGTACCGGTCTTCCGGGGGCCGTCGCCGGGAAACTGGCGCTCCCCCAGGTCAATTCCGTCTTATTCGCCTAAGGAGAAGAACCCATGAGAACTCGCGTCCTCATCGCGGGCCTCGCGACCGTCGGCCTCGTGGCGGGCTGCGCGCCGGCCCAGAACACCCCCGCCGCGAGCGGCGGTGACGAGAAGACCGGCACGATCCGCGTCTGGCTGTTCGACGAGGCCAACCGCGCGCCCAAGGAGGCGGCGGTCAAGGAGGCGATCACCGAGTTCAAGGCGGCGCATTCGGGCGTCGAGGTCGACGTCCAGTGGATTCCGGTGGAGGGCCGTGCGGACAAGTTCTCGGGCGCCTTCAACGATCCGGCGAGCGCGCCGGACGTCGCCGAGTTCGGCAACACCGACGTGTCCAGCTACGCCGCCACCGGCGCGCTGGCCGACCTGACCGGCGATCTCTCGTCGTGGAAGGAAGGGGCCGACATCCTGCCCGCGGTCCTGGAGACCGCGAAGTCCGGCGGCAAGACCTACGGCCTTCCGTGGTTCACCGGTATCCGCGCGTTGTACTACCGCACGGACCTCTTCGCCGAACTCGGCCTCAAGCCGCCGGCGACGCTGGCGGAGCTGACCGAGACCGCGAAGACGATCCGCGCCAGGAAGCCGGAGCTGTACGGCATCTCCGTCGGCGGCAAGTACACCTACGCGATGCTGCCGTTCCTGTGGGCACACGGTGGCGAGATCGCCAAGCAGGACGGCGGCAAGTGGAAGTCCACGGTGGACTCCGAGCAGGCCAAGGCCGGGGTCGCGGCGTACGCGAACCTGCTGAAGGCGGACATCTGCCCGCCCGAGCAGTGCGCCAACCTCACCGGCACGCAGAGCATCACGGCGTTCGCCGGTGGCAAGGCCGGGATGTCCATCGGTGGTGACTTCAACCGCAAGGCCGTCGAGGCCGGCCAGGTGAAGGGCAAGTACGCGATCATCCCGATCCCGGGTACCGAGGCGGGCAAGATCGCCCCGGCGTTCGCGGGCGGCAACCTGCTGGGCGTGTTCAACGCGACCAAGCGCAAGAGCCTCGCGGTCGAATTCACCCAGCTCCTCGGTGGCGCGAAGTACCAGGAGAAGATGTACGTCGCCATGGGCAACCTGCCCACGCTCGGCAGCGTCCAGCAGAAGGTCGCCGCGAGCGACCCGTCGGTCAAGCCGTTCGTCGACACGCT
This sequence comes from Amycolatopsis sp. NPDC043885, assembly GCF_056435685.1. Lineage (NCBI taxonomy): Bacteria > Bacillati > Actinomycetota > Actinomycetes > Pseudonocardiales > Pseudonocardiaceae > Amycolatopsis > Amycolatopsis sp. NPDC043885. The sequence goes on along the minus strand of NZ_JBWKEA010000027.1, from coordinate 49,431 downwards.
CACCGCGGGCACGAAGTTCGTCCCCGCCACCGCGGCGTGGTCGAAGATCGACGCGCAGAACGTCCTGCCCACCGCGATCCAGCAGATCGCGACCGGTGGCAAGGACCCCGCGGCGGCGCTCACCGCCGCGGCCGCCGAGATGAACAAGGCGTTCGGCTAAGTGGTCACCCAGGAAATCCCCCGCACCACGGCTCCGGCCGTCCCGGCACGGCGGTCGCCCCGCCGTCGCCGGGACGGGCGGGCGGCCCTGCTCTACCTGGCGCCCGGTGGCATCCTGCTGCTGGCGATGCTGGTGTACCCGATCTACCAGCTCGTCCTGATCTCGTTCTACGACTACGGCCAGCCGCAGGCGGTCGGCAACGCCCCGCTGGTGTTCCTCGGCTTCGGCAACTACGTCGAACTGCTGGAGAACCTTCAGTTCTGGGAGGTGCTGGCCAAGACCCTCGGCTTCACGGCGGTCTGCGTCGTCGGCAGTCTCGCGCTCGGGACGGGACTCGCCGTGCTGGCGACCCGGGTCCGCGCGTGGGCGCGGGTCCCGCTGTTCCTGGCGGCGCTCGCCGCGTGGGCGACGCCGGCGATGGCGGGCTCGTACGTCTGGCTGTTCCTGTTCGACGCGGACTTCGGCCTGGTGAACGAGGTGCTCTCGGGCATCGGGTTCACCGGGATGGCGAACCACTCCTGGACGTTCGACACCTACAGCACGTTCGGGCTGGTGGCGGCCGAGGTCATCTGGTGCTCGTTCCCGTTCGTCATGGTGACGATGTACGCGGGGCTCAAGGGGGTGCCGGAGGAGGTCATCGAGGCCGCGTACCTCGACGGCGCGTCGACCTGGCGCACCACGTGGTCGATCACGCTGCCGATGGTGCGGCCGCTGCTGACCATCGCCACCATCCAGTCGATCATCTGGGACTTCAAGATCTTCACCCAGATCTACGTGATGACCAACGGCGGCGGCGTGGCCGGGCGCAACCTCGTGCTCAACGTCTTCGCCTATCAACAGGCCTTCGCCGGACAGGAATACGGTCTCGGCGCGGCGCTCGGAGTCGTGATGACCTTGCTGCTGCTGTCCATCACCGGGTTGTACGTCCGGTCGCAACGCCGGAGCGCGGGATGGGTGTGACGACGGGCCGCCGGGTGCGCAGGCCCGGCAGGCTGATCGCCGAGATCGTCTGCGTGGTGATCGCCGGGATGGTCGCGTTCCCGGTGTACTGGATGGTGCTTTCGGCGTTCAAGCCCACCGGGCAGATCCAGGCGGAGAACCCCCGGCCCTGGACGCTCACGCCGACTCTGGAGCATTTCGAACGGGTGCTCAGCGGCGAGGGTTTCGCGATGTTCTTCCTGAACAGCGTGATCGTGGCCGTCGTGGTGGTGGCGTTGTCGCTGCTGCTCTCGTTCCTCTCGGCGGTCGCGCTGACGCGTTTCAACTTCAAGGGCAGGACCGTGCTGCTGGTGATGGTGCTGGTGGCGCAGATGGTGCCGGTGGAGGCGCTGACCATCCCGCTGTTCTTCCTGATGCGGTCGGTCGGCGACGTCGCGCCGGCGTTCGGCACCAACCACCTCGGCTCGCTGATCCTGGTGCACCTGGCGTTCAGCCTGCCGTTCGCGATCTGGATGCTGCGCGGCTTCGTCGCCGCGGTGCCGCAGGAGCTGGAAGAAGCGTCGAAGATCGACGGAGCGAGCAGGATGCGGTTCACCTGGCAGATCCTCTTCCCGCTGGTGGCGCCCGGCCTGGTGGCGATCAGCGTACTGGCGTTCATCCACGCCTGGAACGACTTCCTGTTCGCGAAGACGTTCATCATCTCCAACACCGAGAACCAGACGCTCCCGCTGGCGATCCTGGTGTTCTTCAAACCGGAGGACACCGACTGGGGCGCGGTGATGGCGGGTTCGACGTTGATGACCATCCCGGTGCTGGTGTTCTTCATTCTCGTGCAACGACGACTCGTGTCCGTCATGGGCGGCGCGGTGAAGGGCTGACATGCCTGGCTTCGAAACCTTGCTCCCCCGTCCCGTCTCGGTGGAACCCTTGCCGGGACACTGCCCAGTACCGTCCGAAGTGGACGTGCGCCGTGACGATCTGCTGCCCGCCGAGGGCTATCGGCTGGAGATCGATCCGTCCGGCGTGACACTGCACGCGGCAGACGCGGCAGGCGAGTTCTACGGCCGCCAGACGCTCCGGCAGCTGATCGGGCCGGACGCGTTCCGGGCCGCGCCGATCCACAGTGGACAGCAGACTATTCCGTGCGGCGTGGTCACCGACCACCCGCGGTTCGGCTGGCGCGGCTGTTTACTGGACGTGGCAAGGCACTTCCGGACCAAGGCCGAGGTGCTGCGGTTCATCGACCTGATCGCCGCGCACAAGCTCAACGTGCTCAACCTGCACCTGACCGACGATCAGGGCTGGCGGATCGAGATCCCCGAGTTCCCCAGGCTGACCGAGGTCGGCGGCTGGCGGAAGTCGTCCATGGTCGGGCGGCACGACGGTCCGGAACGGGACGGGCGTCCGCACGGCGGGTTCTACTCGGCCGACGATCTCCGCGAGATCGTCGCGTACGCCGCGGCGCGTTCGGTGACCGTGGTCCCGGAGGTCGACATCCCCGGCCACGCCAGGGCCGCGATCACCGCGTACCCCGAGCTCGGCCCGGAAACCGGCGAGCCGTGGGAGGTGTGGACGAGCTGGGGTATCAGCACGTCGCTGCTGAACACGGAGAAGTCCACTGTGGACTTCTTCAAGCGGGTCTTCGACCACGTGCTGGAGATCTTCCCGTCCGAGGTCATCGCGCTCGGCGGTGACGAAGTACCCGGCGCGACCGAGGAACACGGCCGGTTCGTCCGTGAGATCGCGCGGCACCTGGTCGATCGGGGGCGTCGTCCGCTCGGCTGGGACGAAGTGCTCGAAGCGGGCGACCTTCCGCCGATGGTCATCGGCTCGTGGCAGAGCGAGGCGGCCGGCGCCCGTGCGGCGGCCGCGGGCCACGACGTCGTCATGTGCCCCGAGGAGCACGTGTACCTGGACCACCGGCAGTCCGACCACCCCGATGAACCGATCCCCGTCGGGTACCTGAGCACGCTGGAGAGCTTCTACGGCTACGAGCCGGTGCCCGCCGATTTTCCCGAGGGGAAGTCGATCCTCGGCGCGCAGGCGCAGGTGTGGTCGGAGCATCTCGACACCGCGCGGCGGGTGGATTACGTCACCTTCCCGCGCCTGTGCGCCTTCGCGGAGGTGGCGTGGAGCGATCCGGACGGGCGGGACTACGCGGAGTTCCTGCCGCGTTTGCGGGACCACCACCTGCCGCGACTGGACGCGCTGGGCGTCGAGTACCGGCCGCTCGACGGGCCGCATCCCTGGCAGACGCGGCCTGGAGTTCCGGGGCGGCCGCGGCAGCGGTAAGCACGTGGGCTCGGCGCCCGCATTAAGCGCGTGAAGGCCCCCTTCCCCTTGGCTCAGCCAAGGGGAAGGGGGCCTTCACGCGCGGCCGCTGTGCCTGCTGTGGTCGCTGGTGCACCTGACCCAACGATAAGCCCGGCCAAATCCAGTAGGTACTTGAGGCGCTCTTGGCCCTGACCCCGGATCGCCACTCACGGCCGCGGCATTCCGGTCAGGACAGGCCGGTCCTCTCGGTGACCGTGTGGATTTTGGGACATCTGACGTCCCGAAATCCACACGGTCCGCGCACCCGAAGTGTGTGAGGGCCCCTTCCTTGCGACAGGTGCAGGGAAGCGGGCCATCATGGGGTGATGAGTGATCAGTCCGCACGGTGGGTCGACGCCACCCAGCTTCCTGAAGAACTCGTAGCACTCATCGACACCCTCCGCCCTGGCGAGGACGTGCTCATCACGCGGAACGGCGAGACGATCGGAACGATTTCCGGCGCTGTCCGCGAAGAACCGGTGCGTTCGGCGGACTCCGACGGCATCACGGTCGTGGCAACCGCTATGAAGCTGTCGGCGGCGGCCAGGGATTCGCTGTCCGAGCGGCTCGGCCCCGGCTACCTCGTCCTGGACTTGCGCTCGGCTCCCCCGAGCGTCGACGTCCTGCTGGTCCCGCCGGGCAGCCCGCAGTTGATCGGCAACTTCCGTGCGCTGTACCCGAAGGCGCGGATCGTGATCACGGAGATCGAAGACGCTGAGCTAGGGGTCAAGTATGAGGGCCCGGTGCGCCGTCTTCTCGACGCCGGCGCGGAGGCCTATCTCCCGTCTAGCACGATCCCGCGGCTGGCGGAGCAACTGGACCGGACCATGACCCGGCTGAACCAGCTCACCGGTGACACGTCGGTTCCCCTGACCATCGAAGCGCCGGGAGGCCGCGCGCTCGAGTGATCAGCGAGAATCGAAGTCGCCGATGTTCAACCAGCCCACGTGCTCGTCCCAGCTGTCCCAGAAGACCTGCTTCTCGGCAGCCCGGTAGCGATGCCGGTATCCCATCAGCTCGCCACAATCAAAGCTCTCCTCGGCGAGATCGGGCGTGCCGAACACTTCGAGGAACTCGTCACGGGAGCGCAGGTACCCGAAGTGGGCGAGGAGACCACGCCCGGCACCGTACAACGCGAACCCGGAGACCATCCCGTCGACGATCCGGCAGCTGAACTTGCCGGAAAAGTGAACGATTCCCTCGGTTTCGACGACGCTCTCGACCACCTCTTCACGCGAGAGGGGCTCCCCCTCCGCGCCGTAGTACTCCGTGGCCCGGCCGCTTCCGGCGATCACGCGGTGGACGATCGGCGAGAGCGTGACCTCGATGACGCTGTCGCGGGCGACGGTATCGGCGGCCTTCGCCCCATAACGGACACCGGCGAGGCTCAGGCCGCGCGGATCGACATCCGGCCGGGTGAGGACGTCCAGATCGTCGAGTATCTCGATCACCCGATGAAGCGTAGTGCCGGCGGCCAGGCGACCTCGACGAACCGCGGCCGGTAGATCCGCGCGTCCTCGAAGTTGTCGCCGTGGTCGAGGCTGTTCACGTTGTACGACACCGTGAGCTTCCCGGGACGGCTCAGCTGCGGATGCGCTGTCGCGTCGTAGACGATGCGCCGGTCGCCGGCTTCGGGTGCCCGGTGGAGAACGACGGGATCGCAGAACGGGCCGGTCGGCGAACTCGCGGCGTAGGCGAGCATCACCGGGCTGAAGCCGGAGCTGGTGTCCATGGTGATCAGCACGTATTCGCCGCCGACACGGGTCACCGAGAACGCCGTCCCGATCCCGGACAGCATCCGGACCGAGTGCTCCTCGTGGGACGACCAACCGGCGCCGGTCCAGAACTGCCAGGGTCCGCGAAGGCCCCCGACGGGCACCCTGGCGAGCCGGAGATGGCCTTGTTCGGCACCGTAGAGGTAGGTGTACTCGCCGTCTTCGAGCAGCTCCGATCCCCACGCGACCTTCTCGCTCACCGGGATCACCAGCAGCTCGGACGGCGTCAGCGCGGGCAACCGGAACGTGGCCAGCGACGTCCCGGTGCTCCGGAAATCGAGGCCGCCTGGCCCCGTTGTCTCGTACCGGTTGTAGAGCACCCGCAGGACATCGTCCTCGACGACTCCGTCGCCGACCCAGTAGTGCTCACCCGAACCCGCGAGCCCGATCAAGGCCTCCGGCTCGTCCGCGGTTCCGCCGTGCAGCGTCTCCCCCAGCGTGCCGTCCGGACGCTGGACGACCAGGGTGTTGCGGGCGATCGGGCTGTCCCGGGGGCGGCTGTGGTCGGGGTCCACCGTGCCGAGGAACGTGTCCGAGAACAGCCACGCGGTACGGCCGTCGGGCAGCGGCACCGACACCGTGCGATCCCCGCCGGTCCAGTGGCCGCCCTGGTCGCCGTAGTCGTTCCAGAGTTCGTTCAGACCGGCGACGGGAGCCACCGGCGGCGGCGCGGACGCGATCCCGCTGCTCGCCACCACGGCGCTGAACAGCAACGCGGCCGGCACGAGAATCCTCGACGCCCGGCGCATCGGATCATGCTAGAGGCGCCGAGGATTTTGTACGACCCTTGTGCGCCAGGTGATTACCGTCCGCGGGATGTCCGGGAAACTGCTTTCCGTGGCCGTGCTCGCCGCCGTCGCGTGCACCGGGTTCACGACGGCCGAAGCCGCCTCGAAGACCTACTACGTCGACCAGGTCTCCGGTAGTGACACCGCGAGCGGCACTTCGCAGCAGACCCCGTGGAAGTCACTGGCGAAAGTCTCCGCCACCACGTTCGCGGCGGGCGACACCGTTCTGTTGCGTCGCGGAGGTGCCTGGTCCGGCGGCCTCATCGTCAAGAGTTCGGGTGTCACGATCGGCGCGTATGGCACCGGGGCGCGGCCGGTCGTCAAGGGCAACGCCGAGGCGTGTGTCGATCTTCCCGGGAACGACACCGTGGTGAAGGACCTGCAGGTCGGCGTCGCGGCCGACGCGGGACGCTGCTCCTGGGCCGGAGTGAAGGTGTCCGGTGACCGCAACAAGGTGCTGTCGAACCTGATCACGGGCGCCGGCGCGGGCGTGTACATCGCGCCGTCGGCCGAGGGCACCGAGGTCACGCAGAACGACCTCGTCGACAACGACCACATGACCGTCGTGACGCCGGGCGGCAACGACGACGTCGACGGCAACCCGGTCTTCGCCGGCGCGCGGGTCGATGCGGGCGCCTACGAGTTCCAGGATTAGACGTCCGTGAAGGCCTCCTTCCCTACCTTGAGCGTAGGGAAGGAGGCCTTCACGGACTTACGAGCGTCAGTTGTAGATGCGCTGCATGGCGCCCGCCGCGACGAGCCCGTTGGCCCACAGCGAGTTCACCCGCGAGACCTCCTGGGCGTTCGGCTTCGCGTTGGTGCAGGACGGGCCGGGGCCGCCGCCGGACATCAGCTCGGAGCACGGACCCTGGTAGTTGTCCGGCAGGCCGAGCGCGTGGCCGGTCTCGTGCGCGGCGATCCGCGTCTGGTCGTACTCCCGCGCCTGCGTGTAGTCGATGAAGATCGTGCCGCGGCCGTGGCCGTCGGTCTCGGCGTACGAACCCGAGGGGTCGTTGCCTTCGGTGTAGCGCAGGGTGGCGCCCGACGAGCTCTCCTGCAGCTTCACGTTCGACACCGAGTTGTTCCAGTTCGCCACGCCCGCCTGGATGGCGGCGCGGAAGCTGGGCGCTCCCGAGGCGTCGTAGTAGACCGTGGTCGCCGCCGCGGTCTGCTGAGCAGGCTGAACCGCCGCCGTGGCCTGACCGGCGGTGACCGGGACGGCCAGCAGCGCCAAGCTCACCGACGCGGAGACGAAGAACTTCCTTGCCATGGACCCACTCCTTGTGAGGACAACGGAATGGTTCGTGAATTTAGGAGTCCCGACCGAGGCTTGGCACCAACTTTCGTCGCTTCTACCAGCTGGTGATTTACCAACACCTTCGCTCTATTGACATGCACGTGTTCGCATACGACTATGTTCGGTCACCCTCGTTCAGGGCCGCAGCACGAGCTTGCCCGAAGTCGCTCGCGCTTCGAGGTTCGCGAGCGCGTGCTCGATCAGGACGCCGAGATGCAGTCCGATCCACGTGGATCTGATGCCGGAAGTTCAAGTCCCGGTTCGTGATCGCGACCTCGCCCCCGGCGACACCGTAGACCACGACGCGTCCGGTGACCCGCTTGGCGGCGGCGAGACCGGCGGCGAACGTGGTCCCGCCGACCGATTCGAGCACGAGATCCACCTCCCCCGTCTCCTCGCCGTAACCGACCACGCGGTCGGCGCCCAGCGCCCGGACCGAGTCGTGCTTGTCCGGCGACGCGGCACCGATGACGGTCGCCCCGTAATGCTTGGCCAGCCGGACCGCGGCCTGACCGACCCCGCCTGCCGCCGCGTCCACCCGCACGGTCTCACCGGCGGCCAGCCTGCCCAGCGGCTTGAGCGCGGCGAGCGCCGTGACCCAGTTCAGGATCAGCCCGATCGCCTGGTCGTCCGACCAGCCTTCGCGTACCGGGACCGCGCCGGCCGCGGACATGACCATGTACTCGGCGAAGGCCCCGACACCGGTCCCGACGACGTGGTCGCCGATGACAGGCGCGGTCACCCCCTCCCCCGCGGCGGTGACCTTCAGCAGGATCTCGCCGGAACGGGTGCGTCGGTGATCAAGTGAAGGTCTTCGGGACCGTTCGAGGAGCTCTGTCGCAGCGCGCGCATCGAAGTCATGTCCGCACGCTAAATCCCTCACATTTGCGTGAGGGTCAAGTCGCGGAGGTACGCGTCGAGGGCGTCGCGATTGCTGGTCATGAGCGCGATCCGGCGATCGAGCACTTCCCACTGCCGCGCGACCTCGCCGATCATGTACTCGCACGGCTCCTTCGGCCGGACTTCCCCTCGTCCGTCGAGGTACGGGAGGACTTCGCGGATCTGCAGGACCGCCTCGACCGAGCCTTCGCAGAAGTCGCGGTAGCCGTTGCCTTCCCGCCTGGGCTGATCAAGCCCTCTTCCTCGTAATAGCGCAGCGCCCGGACGCTGACCCCGGTCTTCCGCGCGAGTTCGCCGATCTTCACGATGCCCAAGGCAGCCCGCGAGTCGACGTATAGGACGTTATACGGTTTTCGGTTTGTACCAGACCTCGGGGCGGCCGACCTGGCCGTAGCGGGGCTCACGCTGGGCGAGGCCGTTGTCGGCGAGGTATTCGAGGTAACGGCGTGCGGTGACGCGGGAGGCGCCGATCGCGGTCGCGGCCGCTCCGGCGGAGAGGCCGTCCGCGGCCGAGGCGAGGACTTCGGTGATCGCCTCCAGGGTCTGCGCGCTCATCCCCTTCGGCAGGACTTGCCGCTCGGTGGTGCGCAGGGTGCCGAGCGCGCGGTCGATCTCGGCCTGCCCGGTCACCTCACCCGATGCGCCGTGGAACTCGGCGTAGCGCTCGAGTTTCTCCCGCAGCGAGGCGAAAGTGAACGGTTTCAGCAGGTACTGCACCACGCCGACCGACACGGCGGCCTTCACCAGCGCCAGATCCCGCGCCGAGGTCACCGCGATGACGTCGATCGGGAGCCCGGCCGCGCGCAGCGACCGGCAGACGGCGAGACCGTGCGTGTCCGGGAGATAGAAGTCCAGCAGCACCAGATCGACCGGTTCGCGTTCGCAGAACCGCAGGGCGTCTCCGCCGGAGTGGACGACGCCGGACACGGTGAAGCCGGGCATCCGCTCGACGTACACGCGGTGCGCGTCGGCGGCCACCGGTTCGTCCTCGACGACCAGCACCTTGATCATCGTGTCGGCTCCTTCGGCGGCAAACACACGGTGAACACCGCGCCCTCGTCGCGGCCGACGTCGATCGTCCCACTGTGCCGTCGCACCGCCTGACCCACCAGTGCCAGTCCGAGCCCGTGGCCGTCCTCCGGTTTGGTGGACCAGCCGCGCCGGAAGACGTCCTCGACGTCTTCCACGCCGGGGCCGGTGTCGGCGACCCGCAGCAGCAGCCCCTCGGCGTCGGACCGCACGGTGACCTCGACGCCGGGCCGCCCGCCTTCGCCGGCGTTCCCCGCCGCCGCGTCGATGCCGTTGTCGATCAGGTTGCCGAGGATGGTCACCAGATCCCGCGGCGGGACGCCGGTGTCCGCGTCCTCCATGACGGTGTCGGGCGTGATCGTGAACTCGACGCCGCGCTCGCTCGCCTCCGCCGCCTTGCCGAGCAGCAGCGCCGCGAGCACCGGTTCGGCGACCGCGCCGACCACGCGGTCGGTGAGTTCCTGCGCCAGCGCGAGTTCTTCGGTCGCGAACTCGACGGCCTGTTCGGGGCGGCCGATCTCGACCAGCGAAACGACGGTGTGGAGCCGGTTCGCCGCCTCGTGCGCCTGCGACCGCAGCGCCTCGGCCAGGCCGCGCACGGTGGTCAGTTCCCCGGTCAGCGCCTGGAGTTCCGTGTGGTCGCGCAGGATCACCACGGTGCCCATCGCCTTACCGCGCGAGCGCACCGGCGACGTGCTGACGACGAGCACCCTGGCCTCGGTGAGATGGAGCTCGTCGGTGCGCTCCTCCCCCGAGGTGAACGCTTCGACGAGATCTTCGGGAATATCCAATGAGGACAGTTCGCGGCCCACCGGATCGTCGGTGACACCCAGCAGCGCGCGGGCTCCGTCGTTGCACAGCACCACCCGCCCGTCACCGCCGACGAGCAGCAGCCCCTCGCGCACGGAATGCAGGACGGCTTCGTGGTACTCGAACAGGTTGCTCAGTTCCTCGGGCGCGATCCCCCTGGTCTGCCGCCGGAGCCGGGCGCTGACCAGGTAGCTGCCGATCCCGCCGACCACCAGTACCGCCACCGCGACCCCGATCAGCGGCCACAGGCGTTCCCGCAGTTCGGCGTCGATCGCTTCGACGGTGATGCCGACCGACACCAGCGCGACGACCTGTCCGGCGGCACCGTGCACCGGCACCACGACGCGTTCGGACGGCCCGAGCGAGCCGGCGTAGGTCTCGAGCACCCGGCCGCCGCGTTGCGCCTCGCCGATGTTGCCGATGAACGGCTGCCCGATCAGGTCCGGATTCGGATGCGTGTAGCGGATCCCGTTCTTGTCCATGATGGTCACGAAATCCACCTGCGTGTCCGCTCGGACACTCTGCGCGAACGGCTGCAACGTCGCGGTGGGCTCCGATGTGGACAGTGCGGCCAGCACGCCCGGCGCGTCCGCCAACGACTCGGCGACCGCGGTCACCTTGTCCCGCGCCCGGTCTTCGGTGGCCCGCACCGAATCGAGATAGGCGAAGGCCACCCCCGCCGCGACGAGCACGAAGAGCACGACGAGCTGCAGAATCAGCAGCTGGCGGGCGAGGCTGCCGCGCCTGGTCCGGATCCGCGTCGTCGAGGGCACCCGCTCATACCAGCACACCGCTCCCGGGGCCGCTCAGCGCGCCCGGCCGGAATTCCCCGGAAACCGCTCGCGCGAACTCAATGAACACAACCGTGACCCAGCTCACCTGGCCGGGTGATAGTGACCGGCAATCCCACGGAGACCCCCTGAGCTGGAGGCAAAGGTGCCTACAACGCCGGAAGCGGCGCCACGACGTCGCGACAAGATGCATTACCTGTACCTGGCCGTGATCGCGGCGGTGGTCCTCGGCGTCATCGTCGGGTTCGCCGCGCCGGGTCTGGCCAAGGAACTCAAACCGCTCGGCACGGGCTTCGTCAACCTGATCAAGATGATGATCTCCCCCATCATCTTCTGCACCATCGTGCTCGGCATCGGATCGGTGGCGAAGGCCGCGAAGGTCGGCAAGGTCGGGCTGCTGTCGCTCGGCTACTTCCTGATGATGTCGACGTTCGCGCTCGCGATCGGCCTCGTCGTCGGCAACCTCCTGCACCCGGGTGAGGGCCTGCACCTCGACCCCGCCGCCGCGGCGAAGGCGCACAAACAGGCCGAGGGCGGCGAAGGCACCGTCGACTTCCTGATGGGCATCATCCCCACCAGCTTCGGTTCCGCCTTCACCGAAGGCCAGGTGCTGCAGACGCTGCTGGTCGCGCTGCTCGCCGGGTTCGCCGTCCAGAAGCTGGGCACCAAGGGCGAACCGATCCGCCGCGGTATCGAGCACATCCAGCGGCTGGTGTTCCGGATCCTCGCGATGATCATGTGGGCGGCCCCGGTGGGCGCGTTCGGCGCGATCGCCGCGGTGGTCGGGGAAACCGGCTGGGGCGCGCTGCGCAGCCTCGCCGTCATCATGATCGGCTTCTACCTGACCTGCCTGGTCTTCGTGTTCGGCGTGCTCGGCTCGGTGCTGTGGCTCGGCGCGCGGATCAACATCTTCACCCTGCTGCGCTATCTCGGCCGCGAGTTCCTGCTGATCCTGTCGACCTCGTCGTCCGAATCGGCCCTGCCTCGCCTGATCGCGAAGATGGAGCACCTCGGGGTCAGCAAGCCGGTCGTCGGCATCACCGTGCCCACCGGGTACTCGTTCAACCTCGACGGCACGGCCATCTACCTGACCATGGCGACGCTGTTCATCGCCAGCGCGCAGGACCAGCCGCTGGGCGTCGGCGAACAGATCTCGTTGCTGCTGTTCATGATCATCGCGTCGAAGGGCGCGGCGGGCGTGAGCGGCGCCGGGATCGCCACCCTCGCCGGCGGACTCCAGTCGCACCGGCCGGAACTGGTCGACGGCGTCGGATTCATCCTCGGCATCGACCGGTTCATGTCCGAGGCCCGCGCGCTGACCAACTTCGCGGGCAACGCCGTCGCGACTGTCCTGGTCGGCACGTGGACCAAGGAATTCGACCGCGACCAGGCCAACCGGGTCTTCAGCGGCCAGGCCCCGTTCGACGAAGCCACCCTGATCGACGATCACGCCTCGGATCCCCACGAGGACAGTGACGGAGACAGGGAGAAGGCCGTGGCACGCGTTTAGCGCACGGCAAGAACCGAAACCGCGGTGCGAGGGTCCCCCGTCCTCGCACCGCGGTTCTTCGTTTCTGGGAAACTCACCGGTATGCCGGACGCCATCGACCGTTACGTGGTCTCGCGGTACTCCAAGCTGCTGCACGGCAACTTCGCCGGGATGATGAGCGACCCCGAACGCGAGGTTTTCCTGCGCGACCTGGTCGAGGACGCGCGGAGCATCACCGACGACGAACTCGGCGACCTGCTCGCGGCCGACTGGAGGCCGCGGATCACGGCGGCCTGGCTGATCGGCGTCGCCCGCCGCACCGCCTGGCGCGGGCGTATCCGGGAGCTGCTGCTGGAGAGCGGACTGGTCTTCGCCGGGCAGGGCTACTGTTTCGCGCTCGCCCGGTTCGGCACGATCGCCGACGCCGAGATCCTCGTGTCCTATCTGGACCATTACCTCGCGCGGCCGGATCTGCGCTACGACCAGGAGTGGGCGCTCGCGGCCCTGCACCACATCGACGCCGACCTCACGACCGCGTACACGTCACGCTATCTGCGGCCGGGCGGGCTCTGGGAAAGCTGGTCCGTGAAGAACAGCACGGACCTGCCGTTCCAGAGGATGTACTTCGACCTGTTGTGCTCGCACGTCCAGCGCGCTGTGCACGCGGCAGGCGTCAGGCGCTGACCTTCTCGTCGTAGACCACGCGGGACTCGGCGATCGAGTCGCGGTGGCGCTCGGCCCAGCTCAGCAAGCCGCTCAGCGACGCATAGAGTTCTTTCGCCATCGGCGTGGCCTCGTACTCCACCTTCGGCGGCACCGTGGGGTACACGGTGCGCACGAGCAGGCCGTCGCGTTCGAGGTTCCGCAACGTCAGCGTGAGCATCCGCCTGCTGATCCCCTCCACCGATCGCTCGAGTTCGGTGAACCGCACCGGACCCCGCGTGGCCTCCAGCAGGATGCCGATCGCCCACTTGCCGCTGATCCGGTTGATCACCTCGAGCACGGTGCACACCTCGAGTTTTTCCGGATCGACGACCGTGGCCTGCGCGGTCACATCGGTGTTCCCCTGGGACATGAAAGTGCCTCCTTCCGGCGAGGAACAGAGTCACACAAGATGGTCGCTGTTACAAGTGATGCACCAAAGCATCACCTGGGGAACTCTTCCGAATGGGATTCTTCATGCCACAGCGCGCTCTCGCCCTCGCCGTCCTTTGCGCCGTCTCGCTGATGGTCGTCCTCGACGGCTCGATCGTCGCCGTCGCGCTGCCCGCGATCCAGAACGACCTCGGCTTCACGCCGTCCACCCTCGCCTGGGTGGTCAACGCCTATCTGATCGCGTTCGCCGGGCTGCTCCTGTTGTCCGGCAGACTGGGCGACCTGATCGGCCGGAAACGGGTCTTCCTCGCCGGGCTCGGCCTGTTCACGCTCGCCTCCCTGCTGTGCGGAATCGCGCAGGACCAGGCGCAGCTCATCGTGTTCCGTTTTCTGCAGGGCGCGGGCGGCGCGCTGGCGTCGGCCGTCGTGCTCGGCATGATCACCACGCTCTACCCGGAACCGCGGGCACGGGCGAAGGCCATCGGCGTCTACAGCTTCACCCAGGCCGCCGGATCGTCGATCGGGCTCATCGCGGGCGGAACGCTCACCCAGCTGCTCGACTGGCATTGGACGTTCTTCGTCAACCTGCCGATCGGCGCGATCGCGATCGCGCTGGCCGTCCGGCTGCTCGCCGACGACACGGGCCCCGGGCTGCGCGGCGGCACCGACGTCACCGGCGCTGGACTGGTCACCAGCGGGCTGATGCTCCTGGTCTACACGATCGTCAAGGCCGAGGAGTACACCTGGGCCGACGCCCGCACGCTCGGGTTGCTCGCGGTGTCGCTGCTGCTTCTCGCCGGATTCGTGCTCCGGCAAGCGAAGGCCCGTCAACCGCTGCTGCCGCTGCGGATCTTCCGCCTCCGCGCGGTGTCCGGGGCGAACACGGTGATGGTGCTGATGGTCGCCGGGCTGTTCGGCTTCCAGTTCATCACCGCGCTCTACCTGCAGCGCGTACTCCGGCTCGACGCGCTGAGCACCGGGTTCGCCTTCCTGCCCGCCCCGCTCTCGATCGCGGTGATGTCCCTGGTCTTCGCCGAGCGGCTGAACCACCGCTTCGGGGCACGAACGGTACTCGTCACCGGGCTTTCCCTGGTCACGCTGGCGCTCGGTTTCCTCGCCACCGTCGAGGCGGACGGCGACTACGCGACGGACGTCCTGCCCGCGCTCGTCCTGATGGGCATCGGGTTCGGCGCGGCGATGCCGGCGCTGATGGGACAGGCGATGTCCGGCGTCGCCCCCGCAGACACCGGGGTCGCTTCAGGGCTGATCAACACCACGCAGCAGATCGGCGCGGCCATCGGGACCGCCGTGCTCGCGACCGCTGCCGCGTCCCGCACCGGCTCGCTCCTGGCCGGGGGCACCGCGATTCCCGAGGCGCTCACCAGTGGCTACCGGACGGCGTACGCGTTGAGCGCCGGACTGCTCGCTCTCGCCGTCTTCTCCGCGATGGTGTTCCTTCGCACCCGGAAAGTTCAGGAAGCAATCGTCGCGTAGGCCCACTCGGAGACCTCGCCGCCGAGGCGTACCTCGGCGGCGCCTCCGGGTTTCCAGACCCCGCTGCCACCGAACGCGGCCATCCCGCCGGTCTTGCCGGAAAACTGGGAGAGCACGACCCACATCCCATACCCGGCCGCGACGCCGACCTGGTCGAGCAGCCGCTGTTCCTGGCCCTCACTGAAGAGCGCGCTGAGGACGTAGACCTCGGCGCCCGCCTCGGCAAGCTCCCGCGCATGGTCCGGGTTCGCCGCGTCGAGGCAGATCGCGAGGCCGAGACGCCTGCCACCGACCTCGATGATCACCTGCCGCGCGCCTGGTTCGAACAGTTCTTCCTCGCTGCCGTGCAGGGTGCGTTTCGCATAGGTGGCAACGGTTTCCCCGGCCGGGCCGAGGACGAGCGAACCGATGAACCGCCGTCCGTCCTCCACGAGCGGAAGGCCGATGACGGCATGGACACCACTGGCCCGGCACGCCTCCCGGAGCGGTTCGAGGCGGGGATCGTCCGAGGACAGCCAGAGTCCCGGATCGGCGGCGAGCGCCTCGAACTCCAAGCCGGTCAAGGAAAGTTCGGGGAAGACGCAGAGATCGGCGTCCGCGATCCGGAGAAGTCTCGCGTGTTCGGCGATGTTCGCGGAAAGATCCGCGGGGACGGTGTACGGCTGCACGGTGGCGACACGCATGGCGGGAGCCTAACCCGCGGCCGCTCCCAGATATCCCCGTAATCCGTTTTGCCCCCGCCGCATCATGAGCGCGTGGTTGATCCGGAACACCGGCCGCGCGATCCGATCGAGCTTGCGCAGCAACGGCTTCCGCGCCTCGACCTCCTGCGTGATCTCCAGTCTGGTGCCGCTGCCCACCGCCATCAGCGCGCCGGCCAGCATCCCTTCGAGATCGCCGCTGAGCAGGACCCGCACCCGGCCCTCGCGCTCGTCCTGCCGGTCCCGGCGCATCCGGACGGTCAGCGCGTACGGCAGCCTGGACCGGCAGACGAGTTCGGCGGTGTCCTCGTCGACCTGGCTGACCGACCGGACATCGCGCCACCACAGCGGATACGCGGCCAGGTCGACGACGGCGTCGAAAACCGTCTTGGGCGAGGCAGGGAGCACCCACGTGTCGCGGAAGCGGTACCAACCGCCTCCGCGACCCGCGAGCGAATCGGTCATACCCGCGCCGACACCAGGTTCCGGCCGTCCGTGGTCACGACGTCGACCGAGGCCACGTCGCCAGGGGCGACCAACGCGGAACCGTCGACACCGGTGCCCTCGCGCTGCCCTTTCTCCGAAACGAGCCAGCTGCCGGCGTTGACCCGTTCTCCGCTCTTGGTCACCACGACGAGCGCGCACTTCTCGCCTTCGCGGACGCCGGTGGCCTTGGCATGCAGCCGCACCCAGCCCGCGGCCGGAACCACCCGCACCGCCAGCTGCACGCCCGTGTCCCGGTCGGTCGCCGCGAGATCGCGGGTGCCGGGCACCGGGGCGGTCGCCGTCGGCACCGGCAGAGCCACCGTCGACGGTTCGGGCGACGTCTGCCGTCCGACCAGCACGCCCGCGCCGAGCGCCACCACGACCAGCACGGCCGCACCGGCCACGGCGAGGAGCCGCCGCGGCCTGCGTTCCTGGGTGCTTTCTTCTTCGCGAACCTGACGCAGCGTGCGCTGCAGCAGCAGATCTCCCCCGTCGGGAGGTCCTTCGAGGAACGCCTCCGGCGGCACCTCGTCGAGGTGATACCGCAGTTCCGACAGCTCGCGCACCTCACGACGGCACGTGGGGCAGTTCGCCAGATGCGTCTCGAACGTCGCCGCTTCCGCCGGGGTGAGCCCGCCGAGGACGTAGGCGGCGAGCTGGCCCTGGTCGTGTCCGACCGCGCTCATCGCGCCACCTCCTTCCCGGGTCCCGCCATCACGGCTCTGAGCGCCCGTAACGCGTAATAAGATCTCGACTTAACGGTACCCGGGGCCACGCCCAGGGATCTCGCCGCTTCGGCCACCGTCCGGCCCCGGTAGTAGATCTCCACCAGTACCTCACGATGTTCCGCGGAAAGGCCGTCCATCGCCCCGAGCACGGCCATGGAGTCCACGACGCTCTGCGCGTGATCCCGCTCCACCGCCGGGGTGGGCACGCCTTCCTCCGGCTCCGCCACTTCCGGTGGCCGCGCCGCCCTGGCCCGCGCGCGGTCGGTGATGATGTTGCGGGCCACCGTGAGCAGCCAGCCCCGCACCGATCCCTTCGCGTCGTTCTCCAGGTCTTCGGCGTGCTTCCAGGCCCGGACCAGGGTCTCCTGCACGACGTCCTCCGCGGCCGCGCGGTCCCCGGTCAGCCTCGTCGCGTACGCCAGCAGGCTTCGCCCGTGTTCGGCGTACAAGTGCCGGACCAAGTCCTCGCCTTTGGCCTTCATGGGCCGCCGGCCTCCGATCGCCACTCGCGTCCTCCCGACGGTCTTCTGGGTCGGCGAGGACAGTACTGCAACCCGCAGGGCCAGAGTGGATCGTTCGGCGCGCGCCGCGATCGAACTGTGCATCGGCACCGGCCTCTCCTCGGTTCTCCATGGCCGCCTCCTCTTGCCTCCCACACGGACGGCACGGGGATGCGGTTCAACCGGGGTCTTGTCGATCATCGGACGCGCTCGTATGCTGACGCCTCCGGATTCCGCCGCCGCCTGATTCCCGGGAGGGTCTGGGCGTGCCCAGGAAACTCGTGGCCGTTCTGCTGCTGGTGTTCGCTTTCGTGTCAGGATGCGGCGAGGAGCCCGGTTTCACCGCGACACTGAGCGATCCGGTGAACGTCGACCTGAGCTGGCCCGACGACGATCCGGCCGCCGCGGGGCGGATCGTCGAGTACACCACCGATCCGCACGGCGAATACACGATCCTGCAGTTCGTGCCGCCGAGGCGGACGTCCTACCGGCATCCGGACCTGATGCCGGAAACGCGGTTCTACTACCGGATCCGGCCGTTCTACGGCGCCGTTTCGGACGCCGTGACGGTTTCCGGCCCCGCGACTCCCGCCGCTTCCGGACCCGTCGTGCCGCTGCGGGCGGGTGATCGATCGGCCGCTCCGGCGTCGTTCCGGGCCGAGCCCGCGCCGGAGGAGATGGTGCGGTTCAGCTGGGCCGATCGCTCCAGCGACGAAGACGGTTTCCTTGTGGAGATCAAGAAACCCGGCGCCGCCGACTTCGTGCCGATCGAGGTCTCCGATCCGGGGACGACGTCGGCCGGGCTCGCCACGATGCCGGGCGAAGAGGGCGCCGCGTACCGGCTGCGCGCCTTCTACTACGGGCCCGCTTCGCCGGTGCTGGACCTCG
Organism: Amycolatopsis sp. NPDC043885; assembly: GCF_056435685.1. NCBI lineage: Bacteria > Bacillati > Actinomycetota > Actinomycetes > Pseudonocardiales > Pseudonocardiaceae > Amycolatopsis > Amycolatopsis sp. NPDC043885. The sequence continues at coordinate 31,248 of NZ_JBWKEA010000027.1, read as the reverse complement.
TGAGTGGTAAGGACGGTTAGAGCCAACGGTGTCTTGCGTACCTACCGGAGGTGACTGCCGGTCGATCGCGGGTCCGTGAAGGCTGGTCCAGGTCCCCTCGTGAGTGTTAAGGACGGTTAGAACCGTCCTTAACACTCACGAGCCCTCACGCAAGAACGGTCTTGAGGAACTGACCGGTGTAGCTCTCCTCGACCGAAGCGACGTGCTCCGGCGTGCCCTCCGCGATCACGGTGCCCCCGCCGGAACCACCCTCGGGACCCATGTCGATGATCCAGTCCGAGGTCTTGATGACGTCGAGGTTGTGCTCGATGACGATCACCGTGTTTCCCTTGTCCACCAGCCCGTTGATCACGCCGATCAGCTTGCTGATGTCCTCGAAGTGCAGACCCGTGGTCGGCTCGTCGAGGATGTAGACCGTCTTGCCGGTGGACCGCTTCTGCAGCTCGCTGGCGAGCTTGACGCGCTGCGCCTCACCGCCCGACAGCGTCGGCGCGGGCTGCCCGAGCCGGACGTAGCCGAGGCCGACGTCGACGAGGGTCGCCAGATGCCGGTGGATCGCCTTGATCGGCTCGAAGAACTCGGCCGCCTCCTCGATCGGCATGTTCAGCACGTCGGAGACGGTCTTTCCCTTGTAGTGCACTTCGAGCGTCTCGCGGTTGTACCGATCGCCCTTGCAGACCTCACACGGGACGTAGACGTCCGGCAGGAAGTTCATCTCGATCTTGATCGTGCCGTCACCGGCGCAGGCCTCGCACCGGCCGCCCTTGACGTTGAACGAGAACCGGCCCTGCTGGTAGCCCCGCACCTTCGCCTCGGTGGTCGCGGCGAACAGCTTGCGCACGTGGTCCCACACGCCGGTGTACGTCGCCGGGTTGGACCGCGGGGTGCGGCCGATCGGCGACTGGTCGACGCGGACCAGCTTGTCCACGTTCGCCAGCCCGTTCACGCGGGTGTGGCGGCCGGGGACCTGGCGGGCACCGTTGAGCTTGTTCGCCAGCACGGTCGCGAGGATGTCGTTGACCAGCGTGGACTTCCCGGAACCCGAGACACCGGTGACCGACACGAGGCAGCCGAGCGGGAACGACACGTCGAGACCGCGCAGGTTGTGCTCGCGCGCGCCGACGACGGTCAGCTGCCGCTTCTTGTCGATCGGGCGCCGGATCGCCGGCACCTCGATCTTGGTGCGGCCCGACAGGTACGCGCCGGTGATCGATTCCTTGTTCCGCAAGATCTTCTTGTACGGTCCACTGTGGACGATGTGGCCACCGTGCTCACCGGCGCCCGGGCCGATGTCGACCACCCAGTCGCTGGAGCGGATGGTGTCCTCGTCGTGCTCGACGACGATCAGCGTGTTGCCGAGGTCCCGCAGGCGGACCAGCGTCTCGATCAGGCGGTGGTTGTCGCGCTGGTGCAGCCCGATCGACGGCTCGTCCAGCACATACAGCACGCCGACCAGACCGGAACCGATCTGCGTGGCGAGCCGGATGCGCTGCGCCTCGCCACCGGACAGGGTCCCGGAAGCGCGGTCGAGCGAGAGATAGTTGAGGCCGACGTCGAGCAGGAAGCGCAGCCGCGCCTGGATCTCCTTGAGCACCGCGCCGGCGATCACCTGCTCGCGCTTGCCGAGCTCCAGTTCGTCGAGGAACTGCGACGCCTCCGCGATCGAGAGGGCGCAGACCTCGGCGATCGACCGGTCACCCTGCGTCTTGTGCTCCAGGGTGACGGCGAGGATCTCCGGCTTGAGCCGCGTGCCCTGACAGGCCGGGCACGGCACCTCGCGCATATAGCCCTCGTACCGCTCGCGCATGTACTCGGACTCCGTCTGCTCCTGACGCCGCTCGAGGAACGGGATGACGCCCTCGAAGCTCGCGTAGTAGGAACGCTGGCGGCCGTAGCGGTTCTTGTAGCGGACGTGGACCTGCTCGTCGACGCCGTGCAGAACGGCCTTCTGCACCTTCGCCGGCAGCTTGCGCCACGGCGTGTCCATCCGGAAGCCGATGGTCTCCGCAAGCGACTCGAGCAAGCGGATGAAGTAGTCCGCGCTCTGGCCGCCCGCCCACGGCGCGATGGCACCCTCGCCGAGGGACATCTCGTCGTCCGGGACCACGAGTTCCGGGTCGACCTCCTTGCGGACGCCGATACCGGTGCAGTCCGGGCAGGCGCCGTAGGGAGCGTTGAAGGAGAACGACCGCGGCTCGAGGTCTTCGATCGCGAGCGGGTGGCCGTTCGGGCAGGCCAGGTTCTCGGAGAAGCCGCGCACGCGATGCGGGTCGTTCTCCGGCAGGTCGACGAACTCGAGCTCGATCAGACCGTCGGCCAGCCGGAGCGCCGTCTCGACGGAGTCGGTGAGCCGCTGCCGCGAGCTGGTCTTCACCGAGAGCCTGTCGATGATGACGGCGATCTGGTGCTTTTCCTGCTTCTTCAGCTTCGGCGGGTCGGTGAGCGGGTGGATCGTCCCGTCGACCACGACCCGTGCGTAGCCCTGCTGCTGCAGGTTCTCGAAGAGGTCGAGGTACTCGCCCTTGCGGCCGCGCACGACCGGCGCGAGCACCTGGAAGCGGGTGCCCTCCTCCATCGCGAGCACCTGGTCGACGATCTGCTGCGGGGTCTGCTTGCTGATCGCCTCGCCGCACTGCGGGCAGTGCGCCTTGCCGGCGCGGGCGTAGAGCAGGCGCAGGTAGTCGTAGACCTCGGTGATGGTGCCGACGGTCGAACGCGGGTTGCGCGAGGTGGACTTCTGGTCGATCGACACCGCGGGCGAAAGGCCCTCGATGAAGTCGACGTCCGGCTTGTCCATCTGGCCGAGGAACTGGCGCGCGTACGCCGACAGCGACTCGACGTAGCGGCGCTGCCCTTCGGCGAAGATGGTGTCGAAGGCGAGGCTCGACTTCCCGGACCCGGACAGACCGGTGAACACGATCAGGCTGTCGCGGGGCAGGTCGAGATCCACACCGCGGAGGTTGTGCTCGCGGGCGCCGCGAACAACGAGGCGATCAGCCACGCCAGGGTCCCTTCAGGTTTCATTCTCAGCTGCGGTCGCCGTCCCGGTCGATAGCTGCACGGGCGGCCGCTTCCATGCTACGAGGCACCACCGACAGAAACCGGTTCCGAGTCTTTGACCTGCGGTTTTCCCAGCTTTTCGCGGCGATCCCGGCGAGCGGTGAGCCACCGGTGGACCGGCCGTTCCACACCGGCGGTGATCGCCCAGCCCCCGAAAACGGCGGCGGCCAGCACGAGGGGGAGCCGCAGCCAGCCGGGGACACCGGCGTTCAGCAGGGCACGGGCCAGGATGTAACCGAGTTCCTGGTGCACCAGATAGAGACCATACGAGATGCCCGCGAGCCAGGTGACAGCCGGGGCGATCCTGGCGAGACCGGGGAACCGCCAGTCCGGTCCGCGCGCGGCCAGGCACACCAGCAGCAGCATGATCGCGAACCCGATGGCCGACGGCCAGCGCTCCGGATCATTCGGCAGGGCCTGGTGGAACGGGAAGACCTGCAGGTCCTGCGCCGCGCAGGCGGCGAGCACGAACAGCGCGAGATGCCAGTGCGCCAGGCTCCGTTTCGCCCACAGCCAGATCGCGATCCCGATGGCGAAGACGTGCACCCGGTGCAGGCCCAGGCCGTAGTAGAAGGTCTCCACGAGCTTCGGCGTGGAAACCGGGTCGAACACGACGAACCGGAGGAACAGGGGAACCAGGATCAGCGCCCAGAGCAACCCCACGGTGAGCCGGTGGGTGCGCCACCGGCGCGGCCACAGAAGAGCGGCGGCGGTGAAGGCGACGAGCTGGACCGGCAGCGTCCAATAGGCGCCGTCGAGATAGTAGAAGAGCTCGTACCGCCAGCCCCATTCCTGGACCATGCCCAGGTTGGCGAGCAGATCGGCGCCGGTGGGGACGTACCAGGGCGACGGATCGGACGGCGGGCCCTGCGGGACGCCGAACAGGAATCCGGACAGACCCGGCGGGAACGGCAAGCCGCTGAACCGGATCGTCGCGTACCGGGCGACGACATAGGTGACGACCACCGCGACCAGGTACGCGGGCACCAGCCGCGCGACCCGGTTCCACAGCCATCGCCCTGGCTTCCCCTTGCGCAGGCTCGCGCACACGAAGAAGGCGGAAATCACCAGGAGGATGGCCGCGCCGAACTGAGCGGTTACCCGAAAGGGGTACCCCACCAGTTCGGGATGCAGAAGCGCCCCCTGATGGGTGACGTGCCCGAGCATGACCGCGAAGACTGCGACAACGCGAAGGACGTCCCAGCTGATCTTGCGCGAGGCGCGTGGCGAGGCGTCGGGCACGAGCGTCCTGTGGTTCGGCTGGCGGGGCGACGCGAGCCTACGTCCTGCACCTGTGCGCCGCCTGTGCGGGTGGAACCGATTGCAGGCGAACGACTACCGTGTGCGGTGTGAACATCGTCGAGACCTACACCGGGCATGTCGACCCCGGCGGCGACGCCGCCCGTCGCACCCTGGACGCGCTCACCATCACCAAGCTGTCGGTCGGCCCGATGGACAACAACGCGTATCTGCTCGTCTGCCGCGCCGAGAACGAAGCGCTGCTGATCGACGCCGCGAACGACCCGGAGCGGATCTCCGACCTCATCGGCCACGGCCCCGACCGCCCCGCGCTGAAGACCGTCGTGACCACCCACCAGCACCAGGACCACTGGCAGGCCCTCGGCGCCGTCGCCGGCGCGAACGGCGCGAACACCGCCGCCCACCCGCTGGACGCCGGACCGCTGCCGATCCCGCCGGACTTCCTCGTCGAACACGGCGACACGATCAAGGTCGGACGGATCACCCTCGACGTGATCCACCTGCGCGGCCACACCCCCGGCTCCATCGCGCTGCTGTACCGCGACCCGAACGGGCACCCGCACCTGTTCACCGGCGACTCGCTGTTCCCCGGCGGTCCTGGGCGGACAACAAGTCCGGAGGAGTTCGCCAGCCTGTTGGACGACCTGGAAGCGCGCATCTTCGGCGAACTGCCGGACGAGACGTGGTTCTATCCGGGACACGGCGACGACTCCACGCTTGGCGAGGAGCGTCCGAAGATCTCGGAGTGGCGCGAACGCGGCTGGTGAGCTGACGACGTTCCCGAACGGGGCCGCCCTACCTAGTAGGCGGCCCCGTTTGCTGTTGGAGCAGCGAAAACGGGGCCTGGACGGACACTGGAGGTCCGCATGGCACCGAATACTGCCAGTCCCGGTGGCGCCGAGGAACGCGTCCCCCACGACTTCACCCATATTCCGCACCAGTCGCTTGGCGCGTTGGTAGAGCGCTGGTCCGCCGCCCGTACGCGGACGTTCATGGCCAAGGACGGCGAAGCCGACCCCAAGGATCTGCTCACCGAACTCGCCTACGGCGCCCGGATCGCACAACAGATCACCACGGGCCGTTGGTGCGTAGTCGCCGAGCTGCTGCGAACAGGCGCGGTCGACTCCTGGGCGCAAGTCGGCACCATGATCGAGGTGACCGAAACCGAGGCTCGGAACGAGTTCCACGGTTGGGTTGCTGGTCAGGTGGCCCTTCGACTTCGGACCGGCACGATCGGTCTCACCGAAGCTGATGCGGCAGAGCTGTTCTCGTTGTCCTCGGCGGTGTCCTGGTGAGCATTGAGGTAATTCACTGGGCGCTCAACACCGCCCCGATTCCCCGCGAGCGCCGCGACGCGTCGAGCCTGGCTGCGGTTCTGGTCGGGTTGGCGAACCACGCCGATCCGGATGGCCGCAACGCGTTCCCCTCGCTGGCGAGGCTGGCGCGGTACACACGGCTATCCGAGCGATCGGTTCGCTACGCCTTGCGAGGGTTGCAAGATCTCGGCCTGATCCGCCCCTCAGACCCGAACATCGTGGCCGCGTACGTGAAGCGTGCAGACCGGCGGCCCAACGGGTACGACCTCGCAATCGATCGTGCCGAAGTGCTTGTGGACAACTCGGTCGACGAGGGGCAGAGTCTGCCGCCCGCTGAGCGGCACGAGGGGCAAACTCGGTCGGCACGAGGGGCAAACAGCGACACAACGGGGGGCAGTGCTTGCCCCCGAACCGTCCTTAACCGTCCTGGGAACCGTCCGGTGCGCGAGCGCGCGCCCGAGACGCGCTCGCCGCTCCTGCCGCCGTGCGGGCAGTGCGACGCCCGGCCAAGTGATCCGGTCTCGGCTCGGGTGGTGTGGCTGGATGCCGATCACGCTCGCTCGGTCCGTTGCCCGCGCTGCCACCCGGCTGCCGATGGCTCGGCGGGAGGTGCCCGATGACGGTGACCAACGGAAACCTGGTGGCCCAAATCCGGCAGGCGCTCGACACGGCGCGCGAGACCGGCCAGCCGTCGCCAGGGCGGCCGACGCTGGTGAAGTTGACAGGGGCGACAGATCACGCGGTCCGCAAGGTGCTGGCGGAGCTGGCGACCGAGAACGCCAACCTCGATAAACCTGGCGGGCAGCCACCGAACGAGGGCGTCGGGTGGCCGGTCTCCGATCCCGGCGCCGCTGCCGACCGGCAAAGCGACTCTGGTCGGTCGCCCATGATCACCAGCCCTGGCGACGGGACAGCGCCAACCGCTGGCCAGCCCGTCAGCGCTGGCGACGACGTGTCGACTCCGGCCGCAGCGGGCGGTCGGCTCGTCGCATGGGCGGGGTTCGTGTTCGGCTCGGTGATGTCGATCGCGGCGAACGTGCTGCACGTCTGGCTGCCCGCTCCGCATGAGCCGCCCGGTTGGGTGCCGGGGATAGCGCCGCAGGTCGGGGCGGCAGTGTGGCCGGTCGGGCTGATGCTGGCAGTGGAGGCGCTGTCCCGTATCCCGTGGCCCAAAGGGGTGCTGTGGGGCCTGGCCCGCTACGGCGGAGCCGGTGCCGTCGCGGTCGGCTCAGCGGTCATCTCCTACGGACACCTGCGAGGCCTGCTGCTGGCCTGGCAGTACGACCCTGTGGCGGCCGCCGTCGGCCCGCTGGTGCTCGACGGCTTGATGGTGGTGTGCGGCTTCGCCCTGCTGGCGATGAGCCGCACCAGCACTGGCGAGAACGACGGTGATCGCCGATGACCGTCGAACAGACAGGAGTCGTGGCGCAGGTCGCTGGCGACGAGGAAACGCCAACGGTCGCCAGCGCTGGTGACGTGGTGAAGGCCGCTCCCCTCCTGGAGGGCGAGTTGCTCACAGATGAGGAGTACCGCCGGGCGCGGTCGCTGACAGCGTTGGCCATGTCGCGGCTACCCGCTCGATGGCACGACCGCAGCCATGTCAGTCAGCTGCGCACGGAACTCGTCCGTCATGTCGTCCTAGCTCCGGCCCGGTATCCAGCCGTAGTAATCCGAGGGGTGCCGATCGCGGTCCGCGCGTGGTGGTCGTGGGTGGCGGTGAAGGACTTCTACGACGCGGCGAAGCAAGCGCAGCAGTTGGCGAACCGGTACGAGGAGATCCACCGCTTCCGGGTGCGACGGCGCTGGTGGACACTCGCCACCACGGCGGGCGGTGGTGGCGGTCTCACGATCGCGAGCTTGGTGGAGGGGCCGGTCGTCTGGTGGATCGCTGGCGCAGTCGTGTCCGCCGGGCTGGCGGTCGCCGGACGTCGCAAGGACAAGTCCGGACGGTCGGCGGTGATCCGGCCGCGCAGCATCGCGTGGGCAATGGACGGCAACAACCTCGTCACCGCCTTCCGCGAGGCCAAGCTCATCGGTAAGGACGAAGGGCTCGCCTTCGTTCAGCTGCCGAAGCGCGACAGCGCCGGCTGGGCCGTCGTCGTGGACCTGCCCGCCAGCCGCAAGGCCAGCACCGCGATCGCGAAGCGCGAAGACCTCGCCTCTGCACTGGCCGTCGACGAAGTCCAGCTCATCGCCGAACGTGTCCGAGGTAAGGGCGGGCACGCAGGTCGGCTCTCGCTGTGGATCGCCGATGACGACCCGTACGCGGCGAAGCCGGTCGACTCTCCCCTGGGCGATGTCGAGAACTGGGACTTCTGGCAGCCCACCCCCTTCGGCACGACCGCCCGCGGGCAGCTCGTGCACCTGCCTCTGGTGTGGACGTCGTTGCTGGTCGGCGCCATCCCGCGAATGGGCAAGACCTACGCGGCCCGGATCCCGGTCACGTCCGCCGCCTTGGACCCGCACGTCCGGCTGATCGTCGCCGACGGCAAAGGAGGCAAGGACTGGAAGGCGTTCGAGCTGGTGGCCCACCGGTTCATTCCCAACGCCCGCGCCGAGTCGATCGTGCGGCTGATCGCCGTGCTCGAAGAGGTCGCGGCCGACGTCGAGAACAGGTTCGGACAGCTCGCCGAGATGGACGACGAACTCTGCCCGGAGTCGAAGGTAACCCCCGAAATCACTCGCAACCCGGTCTACGACATGCCGCTGACGGTGATCGCCGTGGACGAGATCCAGAACTACTTGGAGGACGAAACCCCTCTCGACTCGGACCAGCCCAAGGGCAAGAAGCGCGGTCAGCAGGTCCTGGAGCTGCTGTCCCGCTGCAGGGTTTGTACTGATCCTGGCAACGCAGAAGCCGGACTCGCAGGTCATCCCCGACAAGCTGCGTGGTCAGCTCGGTACCCGCTTCGCGCTCAAGGTCATGACCTACCAGGCCAGCGAGACGATCCTCGGCGCCGGAACGTACAAGGCCGGAATGGACGCCTCCAAGCTGCTCAAGTCCCACCGAGGGGTCGGGCTCCTGCTTGGCGCGGACGGCGAAACCGACCTCGACGCCGGCGAGGCGCTCACCGTGCGAACCCACCTGCTGCACATCAAGGCCATCCGGGCGGCCTGCCATCGTGGCCGTGCGTTGCGCGAGCTGGCCGGGACGTTGACCGGTGACGCGGTCGGCGAGCGGCAGATCCGGGAGCTCCCGGACGAGGTAGCGCAGCGCATCCAGCAGTCTGCGGCCGTCAACGAACCGTCCGTTTCGCCGGAGAACCTGGAGGATCCCGAGCTTCCTGAGGTGCTGAGCCTCCTGGTCTACGCCATCGATGACGCTGAGACCGGTCTGGTGGCGACAGCTGACCTTGCGGCTCGTATCGGCTGGGACGCCAAACCACTCGGCGAAGCACTGCGCAGGCACGGTGTGCCACCACCAACGCCGTCTCGTCAGCGAATCAACGGGTCGCTCCATCCCGTATCGGTCGTCGACTTGAGCACCATTCGCGCTGTGGTCGGCAACACCGCCCGATGAGTGTCGGTTGGGTCCGCACAGCAGTGTGCGGACCCAACAGACCCGTTCGTGCGGACCGGAAACACTGCCTTCGTACGTTCAACCAGGCTCGATAGTCGGTTGTGTCGGTAGAGCCGACCCACCTGCCCGAGCCCAAATGGTCCGCACAGGTCTGCATAGATTCCTTAGACCTGGTCTCAAAACTTAAGGGTGTGTCACTGCGTAACCTGCCGGTCCTAGTCGTCGATCGTGGGCAGTCGTGGCGAAGACGACGCAGCAGCGGCGGGTCGAAGACGAGGGAGATCGATCTCCTGGAGGAGGCTGCAGCCGCGTTGCTGACGGCACCATCGACGGGGATGAACGAGCACTCTCGTCGGGAAGTGATCAGCCATCGGTGGGGCCGCCTCTTCAGAGGCGTTCGATGCGGTCGGCCTGCGGGCCCCGGTCGCTCTGACGCACCGCGTACCGGACCCGGTCACCCTTCTGCAGCGGCTCCGACCCCATGATCACGGACACGTGGGCGAAGAGATCGTCGCCGCCTGCGTCCGGGGTGATGAAGCCGAAGCCGCGGTCGCCGTCGTAGCGCGCGACGACACCCTCGCCGCCTCGTACGGGCACGTCCCGCGCCGCCGGCCCAGCGGCCCCGGCAGGTGCCGACCGCTGCGGCGCCGTCTGCGGCTCGGTGCCCCGGACCAGGTGCACGTCGCGGGCCTGCGGGCCCTTGTCTCCACTAGCCACCTCGTAGGCGACGCGGTCGCCCTCCGCGAGCCACGCCAGCCCCTCGGCCAGGGCCCGGGCGTGAACGAAGACGTCCCCGGCGCCGGAGTCGGGGTTGATGAAGCCGAAGCCCTTGTCCTCGTCGTACCAGGCCACCGTGCCGTCGGCACCGTCCGCGATACCAGCCGCAGCGGGTGAGCCGGCCCCTGCTCCCAGCGGGATCACGTGCCCGGCCTGCGGGCCGCGCTCGCCTTCGACGATCAGGAAGGCCACCCGCTGCCCCTCGGTGACCACGCCGCCGGTCACGATGGCGGAGCTGTGCACGAAGATGTCGGCGCCGCCGCCGTCCGGCGACGCGAAGCCGTACCCCTTGCCCGGCTCGTACCAGTTGACGGTGCCGAGCAGGCCCACGGCGCTGCCGGTGGCCGCATCGGCGGTAACGCGAACACGCAGCGCCTGGGGCCCGCGGTCGTTCTCGCCGACCTCGAACACGACGGCCTGACCCTCGCGGAGCACTTTCGCGCCGCCGTCCCCGACGATCTCGGAGGCGTGCACGAACACGTCCGGCGAGCCGTCCTCGGGCGCGAGGAAGCCGAAACCCCGTTCGGCGTCGAACCAACGAACGGTCCCTTGCGGCATAAAAGACTCCAGGTCGAGAGGGCGGGCACTGGCCCCCAGTCTCTCTGACAGACCTCCGGTCCGTCGGGCCGGGCCCACAGGCGGGCGGTGCGGAGCCAGGGACGGGCCGTTGGTTCACCTAGCGACACGCCGAGTTTTGAGACCAGGTCTTATTGACCGCCGATTCCATGGATGCACGTCAGGATGGTCACGTCGTTCTGCTTGTCGCCAGACTCAGCGCCGGAGACTTCGACCCGTACTGCCACGTGCTGCCCGTAAAAAAGCAGACTCCAGTCACCGTTCTTGAGCTGGTCGGCCTTGTAGATCAGAGTCTGGAGGTTGGGAGGCTCCAAGCCCAACCTGACGAACTCGTTCACCAGAGCGTGCCCGCCGATCAGGGTCGCGTCTTCCCGGGACAACTCGGAACTTGCTGCTGCCCGCGCCCGTCGCGCCAACCACTTGAGGCCGTCCCAGGTGGCGTTGCCTCCAACACCAAGCAAGAACTCACCAACGCCGCCCAGGCTGTTGTGGATCCGTGGCCATTCGGGATGCTGCTCCCTCTCCGCCAGGTAGGCGAGAGCGGCATCGGTATCTGTCCAGTCATCGGGCGGAGCCCATGCTGGTTTCTCGTCTTCAGAAGGATCTGGATCGACCCAGCAGTTTGCGACGGGCACACCCTCGAGACGGCGGCAGATCGCGATGGCGGCTCGAAGGTCGTCAGCACCGCCAGCACAGCCTGAAATGTACCGTCCATCCTCACCAACGCCGACCAACCGGAAACCTCGCGGCACTCCGACCCCGAGTTCTGCGGCGGCACGCCTCACGCCGTCCAAGTCCGTCGCCTGCTGCGCGAGCTGGGACTGACTGGTCTTCGTGTCACTCATGGCGGCCATTATCCGCCCTAGCCGTGGCCAGATGCGGCCTTGGACGGCCAAGCGAGTCGACGCGGCCTGTTCCCGGTTGGCGAGGCCATGTATTCGCAACACGATCGAGTGAACTTCAGAGGCTCTAGCCAGCAAGACGCCAGGAGAACGGCTTGCGCCGAGCAGCAAGCAGCCCCTGACCTGCAGAAACATATTTTTGAAACCAAAAACGCGCTAGGCGTAGACACACCTAGCGCGTTGCGGTACCTTTGAGAGCGGAACTCTCTTCCGAGAGCTCTAGCGACTCTACCGGTAGCTTCATGCTTGACAACTACGAAGTTACCCCCCAGATCAGGGGGTGTCAACGGGTAAACAGGACTGTTCCCTCCTTCGAGGGGCTGTTGACCTGGTGATATGGGACACGAGCCGCTTCGGACGACCGAAGGGCTTTCCTTGGCTTACGCACAGCGTGTGGTGTCGATCGGCGGGCTTCAGTGGTTGGACTACGTCCAGGCTGGGCCACGTCGCGCCATGACGATGGTGACCACACAGAAGAAGACCTATCTCGACCCTGGCCCGGGTGCACCGGCCTACTACGGCCCCCTGCATGCCGGGTTTCGTCGTGCACTGAACTCGGTGGATCCGGCTGCCGAGCTCGATCGGGTCGTAGGCCGCGCAGTTGCCTCAAACCTGGGCAAGGCGAAGGTGTACCGGCAGGCAGCTGACGGCTTCTTGCGGCTGCTGCCGCGTGGGGCCACCGGCGTCAAAGTCGCCGAGAGCGCCTGGTCAGAAGCGGAGCTGCACGTGCGGATGCACCAAATGCTCGGTGTCCGCCTGCTCACCGGTGAGCAGCTTCTGGTGGCTCCGTATTGCAAGGAGCCTGCGCTCGACCCGGAGTCCGCAGACGTGCTGCTGTATCTGATGGAAAGTCAGGTCAAGCAGATGCTGCCTGAAGCGACGCCGGTCGTGTTCGACACGCGGCGCGGCCGCCGTTTCAAGCTGCACCACCGGGCCAACCGCCGCCAACTGGATGCCTGTGCGCGCGGGATGGCCGTTGGCTACGTCCGGCAATGGGAGCTCGCCGCGTAACCCGCAGCTGACACCGTCGCTCGCTTCACCGGCCGGCCGGTTCCGCTCTCGAGCGGGCCTGCCGGGTTTCCACGCGCAACCCCTTCTCGACCACAAGCCAGTATTCCTGCATGAGCGGGCTCGTGGTCGCGTTCCCTTGCGTACTTCTGGAGACCCCAAATTATGGCTAAGCAGCACCTTGTCCACAGCTACACCAAGAAAGACGGCACTCGCGTTCGGTCCCACATGCGCAAAAACCCCGCCCGGCAGAGCTCCGTCGATAGCTCGACGATCATCGGAGCGATCGTTCTAGTAGTGGTGATACTTGGCGTAATCACCGGCGTTAGCAAGTTCGCCTCTAGCGGAGCCGAGGAGCCCGCAGCCGACAGCTCGCCTACCTGGACGAGTAACGGGCTGACCTTTACACGTGTCGACTCCTCTAACACCACCGCCTGCAGCGCGCACGCCTACGGAGGCGTGCGCGAATTCCTGGTCAGTCACCCCTGTAGCGCGCTGAGCCGGGCGCTCTTCGAGGCGACTGACGATAGCGGCCACCAGATGCTGGTCGCAGTGTCCTGGACGGATATGCCCACAGCCGAGAACGCGGGCCAGCTACGCGAGAAAACCGACAAGCCAGGCACAGGCAACATTACCGAGCTGTCGAAGGAGAGCAACAAGTATCCGGGCGTACCGTTCACCGGTAGGCACTACGCCTCGACCGTAAATGACCGCACCACCGTCATAGCTCAAGCCGAACCCCTGATCAAGGCACCGTCAGCTGACTTGCTTAAGAACACCGCGAAGCTCGCGTTGAGCGCCAGGCGGCCGTAAGGCTGGGCAAGATTTAAGCAGCGTGTGAAGTCAGGAAGGGGTCTCGCCAACGGTGGCGAGACCCCTTCCTGATGCTGGTAGCCGTGACTGCCCGCGTTGGCTCCACAGGAGAGATCACTCAGAAGGCGGCATAGTCACGAGCCCAACACGGCGGGGGCGGACACCACCAGACGACTGTGGCGTTTGTCGACGATGTGCGCAGAGTCAAGCTGCTCATCAGGAGTGTCGGCCGGATACGCGGTGATGACCGGATCCGTCGTCCGCACGGAACCCCAGGCACGGATCTGGTCGGACAGCCGCTCAGCCAGGTCGGCCCCAGCAGGACCGTGGCCGATCGCGCCCAACTCCGACCGCCGCTCACCGGCGTCGTCCAGACGGCGGAAGGTGAAGTACGCCAGCGAGTCCTTTTCGACGAGGGCAGGGCTGCGGGACGGGATGGCGGGAGTAGCGAGTCCTGCCTCGACAGCGGCCGGATCGGCTGCAATACGGCAGGTACCCGACTCAGCGCCGGTCATCCGCAGCCAGACGCCGTCGAACGGTTCGGTGTTGCCGACGGTCACCCCAGACCACACCGCGGTCTTCGGAGTGGCGAGGATCCCGCCGAGCCGATCAAGGCTGATGTCCTGGTCGCCATCCCAATAGAGAGTGACCAGACCGTCAGGGTCCAGGTGGCCGGACAGCTCACTGTCCTGGCCGATCATCGGAACGAAGCCACACAGCTGGACCGAGTCCGACCGGAGTCGGTCACCGTCCCGGACGAACGCGACGCTGCGCGTCTGCCCCCGCCAGCGCAGCGGCACCACCAGACGGCCGCCGGGCGCCAGCTGACTCCACCACGCTGGCGGGAGGTCGAACGCGCCGACGGTCAGGATGATGCGGTCATAGGGGGCGTGCTCCTGTGCGCCGAGCGAGCCGTCGCGTGTGATGACCCGGACATCAGGGAAACCGTTGCCGTCCAACACTTCCCGCGCACCGGAGGTCACCTCGTCGTCGATATCGACGGTAGTGACCTCTCCCCCTGGCCCAGTCAGTCGAGCCAAGAGGGCGGCGTTGTAGCCGGTTCCGGCGCCGATCTCCAGGACACGGTTGCCTGGTTGGACGTCGAGTTGGTCAAGCTGCATCGCGACCACGGTGGGCACGGACGCGCAGCTGAGCGCGGAGCCGTCGCCGGCGCGTTTGGTGATGACCGCCTTGTTGGCGTAGGCGTCTTCGGCGGTGGCGGCGGGCACGAAACGATGGCGCGGAATCTCGCGCAAAGCTTCTTCGACAGCCTGATTGCGGGCGTGACCGGCCTGTTTGACATGGGCGACCATGGACGCGCGCAGTGCCTCGGGCGAGGTGCCGGTGGTGGTGTTGTTCATCGTGTCCTTCCATGCGGGCGGTGCGGATGGTATCCGGTGCGGTCAGGGACTTTCGGGAGTTCGGCGGGTGTCAGGCCTCCAATAGCAGGCAGGCATCCCATCGAGTGATAGGCGCGGCGTTCGTGGCCAGTTGCACCAGCTGTATCCCGGTCCGGCCTTCGAGCAGTCCGTTCCCCACGGGTGGTCCGTGCTGGTGTAGGTGGTCGATCAGACGGGCTTCGAGACCAGGCAGTAGCTGAGCGAGGCCGCCGCCCGGCGAGGCATCAGCGGCGACCCGCCTGGTGGTGTGGATCAATCCGGCCCAGCCGTGGCAGACCGACGCGTCCCTTAGCAAGGTGAGCTGGTGCTCGTCGCGAAGACACCTGGCAAGAACGTCTTCGGCAGTTTGCTGACGTCGGGTGTCGGCCAGGGCCAGCGCGGCGAGCTGCTGTGCGCGGACAAGGCCCGGAGTGCCGTAACACCATGACGGCCGCTGCGGGCCGGATTGGCGGACTGTCGCGGTGCGCCATTCCGCGCGGGAGATGACGCCCGGCCACCACACACGGCCATCGCTGCCATGACGCCACTCGTCCAGCCACGCGGTGATCCGCTCGATAGCCTCGACCTGCCCCGGAACGGTGATGCCACGTCTCAACGCCGTCGCGAGCAGTGCCAGCGGTCCGCTGATGCCGTGAGCGATCCCCAGGTTGGCGTGCCCTCCCCGCCACGCGTTCGTGGTCTGGCCGCGGGGGCCGGTACGGCACCACCAGCCAGGAAGCAGGTCGCCGTCATGGCGCACGGGATCGGTCAACCGCACGAGGTAGCCGAGGACCTGCACCAGCAGCATGCTGTGACCGTGGCGGCGCAGCAGCCCGGCACCGATGCCGGTCAATCCACTGATCAGATCGAATTCGCGAAGCACAGGTAGTTCGGCCCGATCTATCCGTTCATGTGCATGGGCCAACCGTGAGTGGGTGAGTGTGGCGATGTGCTCGTCGAAGTTGCGCAGCGCAGTGCCATAGCCAGGGTGATCAGGCGCGTGCAACGCGAACCCTACGGCGGGAACTCCGCGGTAGAGACCGGCCGCGTCGGGGCGTGCGGTCACCGGGCCGCGGGTCATCGCAGCGAACCATTTGCGGGCGAGTCCTTCAGATCCGGTACCGGTGCGAACGTTTTCCCAGTGCAGCAGCGCGATGCCGGGCGCACCGTCGGCCAGAGACTGGCTCCATCCTGGCGCGGGCTCCACCACCGGCGGGATCGTCGCCTCGAAGACGGTCATCGGCGGTTGTCCTGATAGTGAGCATGCCAGGCCAGTGCGGCGTGCCGGGCCAGACGGCGGCAGCCGTTCTCGCCGTCGCGGTCGATGCCGATCGTCCGGTTGTGATGCATGTGGAGCAGGGCTTCCAGCACCGCGTCGGTGTCGACAGCGGGATCAAGCCGCGCGCGATAAGTCGCTAGGGCGGCGGCGCGGACTCGCCAATGCCCGGCGACGTGGTCAGCCCAGCCTGGCACGCCTTCGAGCCCGTCGGTCCTGGCAAGCCCGATCACTTCGTTAAGAACGGCCCGATCGACGGCGGCAGATTCCGGTGCGGGGTGGCTGCGTAACCAGTTCATTGCCGCGGCACGAGTGCCGAGGAACCCGGCGGCGGTGTCCACCATGCCCAGTGCGACGAACCCTGCCGACCCGGCGATCCCGGCGGACAGGTGACGGAGCTGAGCCGCCACGACGGCAGAGTCTGCGACGAACACTGCCTCGGCCGCGTCCATCGCCGTGCCGTGCCCGTACCGACCGGTTTCCGGCAGGTACGTACCGACGGTCAGTTGCCGGACCGCGCCGTCGCGGCGTAGCCCAGCCGCCCAGTCGCCGAGCGCGGCCAAGGTTCGTGCGTAGGACGCGCTGTCCGGCGTGCGCAGCCGGAGCCGGAGGTGATCCGTCTCGTGCGGGCTGCGGTAGCGCACGAACCAGAACTCCGGTGACGGGTCGAGCTCGCCGAGCAACTGGGGAAGCTGATCGGCGATGATCTCGTCGATCCGTTCAGGGTGGGTGAAAACGCTGGCATGTAGCCACTTGGTGCCGTCGGTACCCGGCAGTTGCCCGTGGACGCTGTTAGCTACTACCGGGCTCCCGGCGACGCGCGGGGATGGGGACGGCGGTCGAGTGGTGAACAACGGTACGGCGATCTCATGGACATGACCGTCGGCCCAGCCGAGCGCGGCCTCGTCGGGTGTCTCGCCAAGGACAGCGTGACCGTGACGGGTCAGGTGAGCGTGCAGGATCGCCCGATGTGCGGGCTCGGCTAGATCGAGTGGCAGAGACCGGTCTGCGTCGCGCAGTTCCACTGCGGACGGACACTGCCACCGGTCCGCCCAGGCCGACAGCGCCGCGATCCATGCGCGGTCGTCGGATCCTGCGGCCGGGAGATCGGTGGCATCGAGTCGCCAGCGCGCCGAGGACAGGATCGCGCGGCGATAGCGCACGCGAGGCAGGAACGGCAGTCTCTGCGCGGCCGGGCCCCAGTCGAACTGATGCCAGGTGGCGCCCAGGGCACGGGAAAGGTGGGCGAGAAACCTGGCCAGCGGTGGTGGTTGCTTCTCCAACGCGAGTGCGTGCACTACCTGCGGTTCAAGCACCTGCGCTCGGGAGAGGCTGACCAGATGCAGTCCGCTGCGGGTCGCGGTGACCGCCAGATCGTCCAGCCCGATGACAGCGCCTTCGGCGCCAGGCCGGCCGGCCGTGAGCGCTAAGCCGCGATGTTCGCCAAGGGGTAGTAGGTCCGGCAGGTACTGCGGAACGCGGCAGACGTTCTCGCCGTTCGGGTAGACCGGCGGGAACGACAGCTGCACCGGCACTCCCCCTTCGACCGTCGTGGGCAGGTCCGCGAACACCCGTTCCAGCCCGGCGTCGGGCGCGAGCGTGGTGAAGCGGGAGGTGAACGTGCCTGCCGACCGTCCCGGCGCCACAGTGACCGTAAAGTCACCGCGGTTCAGCCGTTCGACACTGCCGCACTGGATGCGGCCGGCGAGCTCCACGTGTGGCGGGAGGTTTCGCTCGATGGCCGGGTCGCCGACGGTCAGCGAGCTGATCGTGTCCTCGGTCAGGACGATCTCGCCGCTGCGATCGGCCAGAGCTGTGAACGCCAGCGCGAGCAAGATCTCGTCCCGCTCCGAAACACCCGCGTGCGGAGCGGGCAGGACACTGCCGGGATAGCCGTTGGGCAGGCCCACCCCGCTGTCGGGGTCGACCACGTCGGCTAAGGGCACCAGGGTGCCAGTTCCGTAGCGTTCGCAGAACGCCACGTAGAAGTCCCGCCAGTGGGCGTGTCCGGTCGGCTGCCGAGTCAGGCGTATCAGCGCCGTCGCGGCCCACTCCATTTCCCAGACCACCCTCTCGGGCAGCACTACGTCTGCATCCAGCCGCAGATCCAGTGCCACAGGGGTTCGCCCGGCTGACGACAGCGTCCGCATCCGCCCGGTCAGCTCGTCCCGCAGGCGACGTTGCTCAGCGCGGCCGATGCCGGGCCGGTTGTGGCGACGCAAAACCGCCGTGATGGCCTCCAATTCCGCGAGCGTCATCGCGGTCGCTGCGACGGTGTCCGCGCCAGCGGCGTGCAACCGGGCGATCAGGTACGCCAGCGGATCGGTGACGGTACAGGGGCCTCGCAGGCTTGTGACCAGAAATCCCTTTCTGACAAGGGATGTGAGCATGGCACTAATGGTTCCTGACGCCACGCTCGGGAAACTCTCGGCGAGTGTGGCGGCTAAGTCGGCGAAGCGGACCGGCGAAACAGCAGCGGCCCGGACCGCACGCACCGCGCTGGTGTGTCGGACGCTCACTCGATTCGGGCCTTGCGGTACTTCCAGGCGCTGGCCCCGGACTGTGGCCAGGTTGGAGAACACCACCTCTAGCCGCACCAGCAACTCCGGGTCCGATTCCAAGCGGTCTACGACATCGGCAACCCACTGCGTATCGGCACGGGCGACGGGGTGATGCTCACGGCCCCACCGTGACTTCGCGGCCGATCCGATCGACGCTGGGGCGACCCCGGCGAACAGCCCGAACGGGGTGTGACGGCCGGAGGCGCGCACGAGATATCGCATGGTCGCGACGGTCGCTCGGCGGACTTGCTTCGCCGGTATCGCAACGTCGCCAAGCACAGTCTCGATGCGCCGGGTGAGACCAGAGCTGGCGACGCTGATGGCATCGGCGATCTCGGGTCGTTCCCACGCCGTAGCCAGCCAGGCGCGAGACGCCTCGATGTCGTCGAGGTCGGGCCACGTCTCGGGGCTTGAACTCACGGGCGCGGCCGCCGCGCGGAGCAACGCGGCGCCACGATGGCGGTAGAGCGGGGCAGGCATTAGTCCTCCAACACAGCCGTCGGGGTGGGGCCGGGCAACAAACCGCTACCCGGCCCCGCTGTCACCGGTCAGGTCATGCGTTGCTGGCGCACGACGACGCACAGGTGGGGTCACACCCGTCATCGGTGCCACAAGGTGCGACCACGCCGGGGTCGACGTCGGTGAGGATGATGAAATCCAGGTCGAACTCCGCGTCGATAGCGGCGGCCGGGACTGCTGTGGCGGTCATGAATTACTCCTAAGTGGACAGTTGTTAAAAGGGTTTGATGCAAAGACGGTCGGGCTGGTCTATGCACGACACGGCGGGGAACGGCCTCGCGCATCGCTACCAGCCGTACCAACATGTGCGCGCAACGTCTCCTCCTCTCCCGCAGGTGAACGGTCATCGGCACGGGCTCGGTGAGTTCTAGGAAGCGGTGAGCAGATGGCGGTGCGCGATGTTCCATACCGAGCAGGGATGCCGCCGAGGGCGCAGCCAACCCGAGCACTGTTTGCAGCGGCCTCGCTCGTCGGATGAGTGCTCAGACAGCAGCGCGCGGAACGCATAGGTCAGCCGGACGATCTCCGTGTCCGCGAGCGCAGCCTTGCTCTGCTGGTCACTCTCACCAGCGAACTGGTCGAGGTAATCGAGCCGATCGAACACGGCATCCCGCAGTGCGGCAGTCAGCACTTGGTCCATGATTACGTTTCCTCACTCGAAAGCCGGACCGGACGGCCACACAGGCGAGACCGCCTGCGCGGACGACGGCCAGAGGCGGGGATGCAGGTCCAGGGGAACGACGTCGCCGCCCCGCAGCCGTGCGGTGTGCACGCGGGAGGCCGCGTCGTCGAAGGCCGCGCACGGCCAGAACCTGCCCGCACACGTCGGGCAGAAGTCCGGCTCACCGGGATCGGGTAAGTGCCTGGTCAGATCATTGATGGCCTCGGCGGCTCGTCCTATCGGACTGCCCGCGGCGACAAGGATGACCTCCATCGGCCGGATTACTGCCTCCGCCACTGGTTACACCGTCCCGTCCGGGCCCGTGGGCGTCTGCAACGCGGGAAGCCGACGACGCCCGAGCTGCAGATCCGTGACCAGGTCGTCGTAGGCGGCGCCTAACTCGCCGAGCTGCGCCGAGGCGAGCCGAACTCGTGGATCACTCGCGCCGACGCGGGAATCGGCGAGTGCCTGACCGCGCATCCAGACCGTCGCCATCCGCTCGATCAGTTGCCCGAGCGATTCGGTGTGCAGAACCCCTGCCCGGCCTTCAGCGAACTCGATTGCGGCCCACCGATCGATGCGGTCGATCAGGACCGCGCAGGCAGCGTCCCGCGCACATAGGGTCCGGGCCGCGGCCGCCACCGCGGGATCATCGGCCCGAGGATCGCCGACGATGGCATCGACGCCGACGCGCAGTCGGTGCTCGATGGCCAGCGCCGCCGCCACGACCAGCACAGGATGGAGGTCGCCAGGAGAGGCGGTGAACGCGCGGACCACTGCCGCGGCGCGCGGCAGCTGTGGGCCGACCGCCGACGCGGTCATCGGAGCAGGGATCAGGATAGTCACGAGGCCAACCCATTCGGCCTGTCAAGAACAGGGACGGGACGTCCGGACATCTCCCACCAAGTGAAGTGCACAACGATGCGGTCCCAAAGACCCGAGGCGCCGACTTCCGCACAGTGCATCCGGATGCGGCGGCTGCGGTCGTCCCAGCAGGCCAATATCCGCACACCAGTCCGGGCCGGAACGTCGAGGAAGAGATGTTCGTCGATGCGGCGATGCAGAATGCTGCGCTGGTACTCCACAGTCGGAAGACCAGCCTGCACGATCGCGGCGGCGGCCTGATGCTCGATGCCTGGCACGACCACGGCTGGCACTAGCCGGGTTGTCCGAAGCTCGGCAATCAAGTCGGCACGCTGCTCTTCGCGGCTGCCTACTTGCACTGACGCATCTACGAGGTCGGACAAGGTCGTGGCCATCACGCGAACGCTCCTTCGCAAGTGGGCTGCGGTTACCTGACCTGGCGGGAAAGCAACGCCAGGACCAGGCGTGGGCAGGAGAACCCGCAGGACAGTTCGACGGCAGGGAACGCCGAAGCACCGCTGCACGGCGAAAGCGCGCACCCCCCGGTACCGTGTTCACAATCGGAGTGACGCGAGTCATGATGACGACAGTACATCTGACGATCGTCAAAATGGATACTCCGATCGTGTGCGCTCGCGCATGCGAAACTTCGACAAGCGCGAGGGCGCTACCGGCAAGAGAGGAGCAGTGCGTGGCCACGAGTAGCCCGACTGCGCTGAGGTGGTGGTTCGCCGTCGCGATGCGACGCCTGCGCGAAGCCGCCGACGTCAGCCGCGAGGCCGCCGCCCGAGAAATCCAAGGCAGCGTCTCGGCGATCGCGCACATCGAGAACGGTCGATCGCTCCCGAAACCCCTGGAGTTGAAGAGCCTGCTGGCGCTCTACGGCGTCGCTGAGCAGAACGAGAAGTTCCAGAGCCTGCGAGAGCGCGCCCGCAGGGGCAAGGACTGGTTCATCGGCTTCGACCAGAAGGAGGTTCCCGCTGACTTCGGCCTGTTCCTCGGCATGGAATCCTCCGCCAGCCAGCTCGAAAGCTGGGACGCCCAGGTCATCCCAGGCCTGCTGCAAACCCGCGCCTATGCCGAGGCGATCATCCGCGGCAGCGACGCCGAACTACCTGACGACGAGGTCGCCAGCCGCGTGGAGCTGCGCATGGCACGCCAGCGGATGGTCTTCGAAGAAGGCGAACGCCCACTCGTCTGGCGGGTGATCGCCAGGCCGGCGCTGGACTGGCTCGTCGGCGGAGTCGAGGTCATGCGCGAGCAACTGGAACACCTGGCCGTTCTCGCCGCACGACCCGGGATCAAATTGCAGGTACTCCCCACGTCGGTCGGCGCGCACACTGGTGTCGAAGGAACCTTCACTATCCTGTCCGCGCCGCCGGAACTCGAGGACTACCACGGCTGCGTGTACGTAGAGACACTGGTCGAGCCCTACTACTACGAGGAGTTGAGGAAGATCAGGGCCTACCGCAATGCCTTGGCCGAACTCCGAGTCAAGGCCAGCAAGCCGGAGACGACACCGGCGCTGTTCCGCCAGCTAGCAAAGGAACTGTGAGCACCATGAACAACGAGGACGTCGTTGCCGCCCTCGCCGCCGCGACCAACTGGCACAAGGCCTCCTACAGCAAAGAGAACGGCGGCTGCGTCGAGATGGGGGCCATCCCCGGAGCAGTCGGGGTCCGCGACACCAAGCTCGGTGCCGCCAGCCCGATCCTGGCGTTCGACTCCGCCGAGTGGGAGGCGTTCATCCGGGGCGTCAAGGACGGCGAGTTCGACATCTGACCTGACATCGACTGACCATGTGAGGCTGCCCTGGTCGCCTGACGCGACCAGGGCGATCTCCGTTCGTTAGGGTCCGTACGCTGGCACCAACTCAACGAGTGAGTAGTTCTTCTGCCCGGTTCCAGCAACTAGAGAGCGACCGTCTTCGCGGATTCTGGCCGCGCATGCTAATCAATTCCAGATCAATGTCGAACTGTTCCAACCGCGCCGTGACCTCCTCGTCGCCGAGTGTGACCATGACAGGGTGCGACGCCAGCTCTCCCTTACCTCTTCCGCAGGGTCTTGGTTAGGAGGTCTCAGAGTAGCCCCTCACCCTGGGACCATGACCGAAGCTGCCTCGGGGTTGACGTGGCCGCGTCGCTGAGGTCCACGAACCATGTGCCCCCCTGTGCAGTCACCAGGCGGGTTCAGTCGATCCCTGCCCAGTGGTCGGTACTGCTGGCCGCCAGTCGGGAACGGCAACGAGTTCGCCGCGGCGGGCCGAAGCCTGCAATATTCCTGGAACCATCCAAGACCGGCGCGACGATCATGTTCTTTACGGCAGAGACGGTAGCGCCTCGGCCTTACCGTCGCCGAGTACCCACAGGCCGCCGCCGTACATCGGCATGTGCAGGTGCCTACGCCTTGAGTCTGTGACCCCCACATCTAATCCTTACCAAGACCCTCCAAATCCGTCTGAGAAAGGGTCGGAGAGACAAATCGTTCGCCGTTCGCTGTGAGGTAACGCAAGGAACGATTACGCTTTCGTTCGATGCCGTCCCACAGGTGATACCGCCAGGCTCCTGGTGCGTCATCCGGCTCGGCGATGACTAGTGGCCACAGGCTGGTGTGACCCTTGTTACCAACCCGGATGTAGACATGTCCCGAAATCAGTGGGGTTGGGGTGGACATCGACCGGACAGGATAGGTTGAGCGGCTGCCTAAAAGTATCGTCACCTGCGTCTCGAAGGCTGTCCCGGTGAACTGCGCGGCCGTGGGAACCACGAGTTCAACAGGCGGTAGCGACCGCATCGAGAGTACGAACTGATCCAGATACCCCAAGGTTGTGGCCAATCGACCGGCCACCCAGGACTGGCCCACGTCGCCACCGTGGGCCAGATCGTTGCGGACGGAGATCAGTGGCGCGAGCCCCGACGCGGCCGTCAGCCAGCGGCGAACCACTTGGTCCTCGACGGTGGCCGCGACTTGACGACAGACAGCCTCCCAGGTGCCCATGCTGGGGCGGGCCAGCTGTTCCAACTGATCACTCGTGAGAGCGTTCCGTGACAGCGCAAGGGCGACGATCCCCGCGAGTCGAATGGCGTTCTCAGCGAGAAGGAGCCCAGCGCGAAGCTGGAGTAGCGGTTCTCTCTGGTGCGTCAGACGTGCGAAACCGGTGGCCAGAGGGGCAATTAAGTTGTCGGTGGCGTAGGTGATCCGCTCAATCGCATCAGCCCGCAACGCCTCCTCCACACGTGGTGCCAGCTGCTCCATCGCATCGTCTTTGATCACAAAGTCCCTTGCGCCCAGGCGTATTGCCTTGATCGTCTCGGCTTGTCCACCTTGACCGGAGAGAACAAGCACGTTGGCGTAAAGGCCGGCGTCCCGGAGCTGCTCGAGCACCCGCAGCCCTCCCCAGGTTCCGGGACGCATGTGCAGGTCGAGGAGAACGATGTCATAGGTGCCCTCTTGGAGTCGTCGCAGCGCGTCATCGCCGTTCGTGCAGAACGAACTCTGGATCCCCGTTCGACGCAGGAGTTTCGACAACGTCCGCGCGACGTCTGGCTGATCATCAACGAACAACGCTCGTCGGCTCCGGCCTCCCGTCCACTCGCTCACGAAATCTCCCCTCCTTCGTGGTACATGGGCAGTGTGATGACCCAGGTGTGGCCTGTCGATCCTGAGGCCGATTCCAAGCTGCCGCCCACGCTGAACAGAATACGTTGCACACCATTGAGGCCGAGCCCGCTTCCGTTTCCACGTCCTGAGAGTCTTCGCCCGAGTCGCAAGTCTCGCAGCACCGAATCGGGAATGGCCGGACCAGTATTGCTGATCCGCACGATCACCGAACCGTCGCCTTCAGCGACCTCGTAATCGATCCTGATCTCACCATCGTCATCCCCGATGGCCTGGATCGCGTTGAGCATGAGGTTGTCGACAACAGCTCGGAACAAGGCTACCGGCAAATCGGCGTGCACGGTGGACATGACCGGTGGCACGATCCGGATGGATCCCGGTGTTCTGCGCAGGATCTGCGCGACGTACTCCCGAAAGAAGTCCGACAGCCTGGTGATGCCTCCCGCCTCCGTTGGACCGAACAGGAGGTCGGCATCGGCGATCCGGGCGACGAGTCCAGCTGCCGCGTCCCAGTGCCTGCTAGCAGCCAGCGCCGCAGCCAACTGTCCGGTGCGGGTGTCGTCCGGGACAGCCAAAGCAGCCCGGACAGCCGTCAACTCGTTCTTGAGGTCATGCAATATAGCGCCAAGCTCGGCATCGTAGGCGTCGGTCTCGTAGGCTGCGGCTCTGGCACTGGCGGAAAGCCAGTTGTTGTGGTCGAACGGCTCCGGCGCGGAGATTTCCAACTCCCCGGTTTCCAATCGCGCGATCCTGAGCTCGTCTGCGGCCTCCATGATCATTGCCACGAACGCGTCTTCTGCCTGCCAGTGTGTGTCGTCGCGCAGATACATGGAGGGGGCACCGGTCGCGCTTCGTCCTCCTCGGACAGTCACCGTACGAGGACCTGTGGCGGTCTCCTGGTTGAGCGCGTGCTGAAGGGCCGAGGCAGCACGGGCGCCGCAAGGCAATAGGGGCTTCGCTCCTACCCAATCGACGTGGATTCGGCCGCGGCTGAGTATCTCCCAGTTCGCCAGCACATCGCCCAGGTCCGCTGTGTTGTCCGAGGCCAACCACACCGATTGCGCGGTCGTCACCGAGACGACCTGGTTCCAGAGCAGTTCGCTGACAACCGGTACGTCCGTCGACGTGGCCGACTGTTGCACCACCTCGACCGTGCTGCGCAATCCCGCCGCGAACAGCGGTCGAATTCTCGGTCGGTAAACCAAAGGGCGGTAGTACTGCGTGAAGGCGTCGGCAGATTGCGAATCCGGCGGCTGGAACAGCGCGGCGGCGGAATTCGCCCACCGATCGAACGCGGCACCGACCCCATCGGTGAGTAGTGCGGCGCCGACTCGGCCTTGCCTGCGCCACAGGCTCCACCGCGCAGGTACTCCGACCAGCGATTCGAGCTCGGCGCGCACGATGAAGTGGGCCCGAACCTCTTCGTCGTCACCGAGTGGAACCGCTGCGGTGAACCTCTCCGCCGCGGTGAAGAGCGTAGCGGCGGCGGCCTTGCGTGCCTCACTCTTGCCTGGACCTCTGCCAACGAGATCGACGCGCTCCACCCCGCGGGTCAGCGTGATGCGCGCTTTGAACTCGGTCCGGTGATTGGGTCCTATTGGCCCTTCATCGTCGACTTCGAGCTCGGACTGAATTTCACTGGCTACCCGCCAGAGTCTGCTGAACGGGTCCAGTAGGGGGATGCGGGCTTGCTTGATAAGAAACTGCGAAAGCGGAGTAGGTATACCGCGTTCGAGGGACTTCAGGTGGCCGCTGCGGAGATATGCGGCCGCGAGCACGGCCTTCACTGCCCCTGCGGCCATCTGAACCGTGAGGCCACTCGCGGCTTGCCCACGGCCGAGTCGAACGAGCCGAGCTATTCCCAACGTTTCGGCAAGCGGTGCGACCACGTTGTCCGGAAGCGTCAACGCCCTGGCCTCATCGGGGTCAGGGTCCGTCGTGGTACTCAGGAGCGTGCGAGCCCGGATGACTGAAGCGAGCGCCACCAGCACCGCGTTCCCAAAATGCGTGAGAACGGTGTTGCTCGCCACGTCCAGGTCGACGTTCGGCATGTTCTCCTTGATCCAGGAGCGGTGAGTCAGCGCCCGACCGAACACCGCCATATCACCACCCCCGAACGTCCGCATCAAAGCCGCCGTCGCTTTGGTGTCCAGGCGCGCCGGTGGCGGAACCAGGATGGGTGACGGGGCCGCTGTGAACGCTGCCGCAGCGTGAGGTGCATACCGTCGTAGGTAGTCGCGGGCCGCGTATCGTATTGCGAGCCGCTTCGACGGCGCTTCGCCGATCCCGGCGCGACCGTCCGCAGTGACCAGCTTGACCCGGAACCGCAAAGCGTGGTCCGGCCCGCTCATCTCTGCTTCCTGCTGCGTGTCACGCCCGCCGAACAGTTGCTCGAAGCGAGTTCGCCAGTCGAACTGTGAGTCGTCACTCTGTCCGAGATCATTGACCACCCGGCGTGCCAGTGGCGTCAGCGACACCGTCGGGCACACCACGCTGATCCAGCCAAGCACCTGCCACATCACGTCCTCGTGACTCCGGAAGGTCTTGGCCTTATCGCCGAGCGCGGCGAGGTTGGCTCGTTCGCCCCGTCCAAAGCGAGCTACTGCCGGGGTACCGAGTGCGTCAATCAGCCACGGCCGAGCACGCGGCAGCAACCCTACGAAGCGGCCGTGCGACTGATCCACTCGTGCACCCGGCTGATTGGCCATGATCACATCACGCAAGGCCAGTTCGAACGCCGCTTTGCCGACGTCCGTGAACAGCGCAAGGCAGCTCACACCCACACCAGGCATGAGCTCATTATTTTCATACAGCCAGGACCTGTGGGTAATGGCCACCGTTAGCCAGCGCTGCGCGTGCGTGTTGACCTCAAAGGACGGGCCCAGCACCTCTGTCAACTCGGCCCACGGGGCAACAGCCTCGACCAGTTCGGACAGCACAGCTATCGCATCGGTGTACGGTTCTTGCCTCTCGGTCAATGGAGTCACGTGAGTGACTATCACGTCCCAGGCGTGTCCTGTTACGGCGTTGGCTACAGTCGCAGCGACGGGTTGATCTTCATGGCTGGCCCACCCATTCGATGACAGCCCCCATGTCGTTGGCACTCCCAGCTTGTTGCAACATGTGCGACCAGTTGGCGGCACGGCCCGCAACTACGTATATGTCGGCGGTTCCTCAGCATCGGCGCGGCGACCGCTCTGCTCGTGGCATGAGCGGACGTTGCGTCCCGTGGGGACCTCAACGGCTCGGCCCAGTAGTTGCATCAACATCCAGACCAGCGGCAGTCTGGACCAGCGGACCAAGCGCAGGGGAACGAAATCACGTCCCGCTGTCGATTCGGATAACGGTTACGCGGCCCACCTGCGATTCAGCGCACGGCGGGAACAAGCGCGACAAGGCCGCGGGCACATGGGACGGTGAGACGAAACGGGAGCGCTTACTGCGGGCGCGTGGTGCGGCGGGACGCTCCGCGCGCCTGGTCGTCGCGACCTTGATCGTCGCCGAGTCCGCGGCGGCACACTGCAGCAGTGAGAACGGTGACAGACGCGCGGAAGCTCTTACTGCAGGTCGACTGATGCGGGCGCTGGTGTACAGATCCTGTCAGGACCGTTGGGCGTCAGGCGGACGGTTTGTCCGTGCTCGCAAGCGCCGAAACGGCTGCAGCTCCTGCTCGTCGCGTTCTTGTTGCTTACGAAGGTAGCGATAACCCTCTGCCCAGCGAGCCTGACTGTATTGCGAGATCCTCCTGCTGCGGTTCCACCGCTCGTGAGTGCCAAAACGGTCGTGGGCGGCTTGCCTGCTCACGCCCAGTGCCTCACCGACATCCGACCAAGTCGCACCGTTCATGCGTGCAAGTTCCACTTCGAGCGCCAGAAGTCGCTCGGCTTCCGCCGCGAAGACGGTGAGCCGAAAGAGCCAATCGGTCAATTGGTCTTTGGTCGTGGCTGCCCTATTGGTTCCACGGGCGACGCTGCTCGCGAATACTCGATGTTCCGAGGCGAGCTCATCGTAGGCCCTTGCGAGCCGTGCCAAGGACTCGGCTTGCGCGCGAGGAGTGTTCCGGTACTGCCTTACCACGGGGCCTCCCTCATGACGGCGTCAAGCTAGCCTTGACGCCGTCATGAGAGTACCCGGACGGCGAAATCGATATGCGCGAGGCGTTGACCTGCGCATACACCTTGCTCGATTGCCGACGGCGACAAGACCCTTGATGTAGGGCGCGACATCGGCGCGGTCTGTTGTCTCTCCGTCTCAGCCCGACAAGTCTTGGGTTCGATGATCGGCGCTCGCGACAAGAGCTGAGAGCGATGAGGAGCAACTTATGACCAACTGGATCTTGGCTGGGATTGGCGCATTCGGCGTGACGCTAATCGGGATGGCATGTTTCGTGACCTTTTTCAGCGTGAATGAGGTTCGCCAGGAGTACGGATTCAAAGTTCTGAAATTGCTTCTTGTGTCAAGTGCCGGCGGAGGGGGCACTCTCGCGTTTGCCTTTAGATTGCAGGAACTGTGGATGTCCTGACCGGAGTGACATCATCCTTGCGGAATCAACAACTCTCGGCGAGCACTCGCTCATCAAGCATGAGCGCGCGTCTCTGGGGGCGGTCCGCCGGTGCTCGACTCGCGGCATGAGCAGTTGTCGCTCCCCAGACGGATTCCGGCGCTGATCTGCCTGTGTACCCAGGGTTAACAGCTACGGGATTCACCAACTGCGAACGTCGTTCCGCGTCGAGGTGAGTCGTAAAGCCAGACGTAGAGCGCTGTGACGGTCTTGGCTACGGTCTCCGTCATGACAGGAAGTACGGCACCCTTGTGGGTCACGATTACACTCGCCGTTCTAGCTGTCGTCGGCACGATCGGCGGCGCCTGGGGCGGTCAATGGATTGCCGCTCGTCGCGACGATCGACGATGGGAGCGCGAGGCGGAACGCGAAGAGTTGAGGTGGACGCGAGAGAGCGAGCGCAAACGGGCTGACGAGGCCCATGATCTTCGCAAGCACTGGATCGACAAGCGGATCGAGACATGCTCGGCACTACTGGTCGCACTTCGCGAATGGGATATGGCAATTTTGAATTCCCTGCATGTCCAAGATGGCTATCCCGGACTCGGTGATCCGACACAGATTCCCTTCGATGTTCGAGAATTTCACCACCGGGCGATGGAGGGTTGGCTGACGCTCGAACTGATAGGGTCGAAAGATGCTACAAGAATGGTCGGTTGGGCAGTTGTTTCGTTTTTAACCTGCGGAGACGGTACGCATGAGCCCGCCAAGCAAGAGCAAGTGCGGACCGCGATGCTGAAGGGGCGAGATGCCCGAGAACAACTTCAAGATGCCATAAGAAAGGATCTTGGTTTAGCGCAAATTGACTAGTTCTCCAAGTCGCCTCGCTACGACTCGACCCAACCATCCACGGCGAGTTCTTGATTTTCATACTATGGTCCGGTGCCGACGAATGTAGGTGGTCCTGGCATTTGTCGACAGCCATGACGTCCGCTCACACCAACGACTGGGCACCGTCATAGTGTGTCATCGCCCTTTCGACGTCCGCATATCAGCATGACCGTGCGCCGCACGAACGCGCCACATGCCGCGGTACGAGAGTGTTTTCGTCTGGCCGGGCTGGCCGCTTGCGGCGGAAGCAATCTCACCCCACTTTCGCAAACCGACGAACCCCTATTCGATCGTGTCCGGTGGATTAATTGCTACGGCCTCGCGGTGTCCAAGGTCGATCAACCGGGTCCGCAGGCGTCGAAAACTGTCATCTACTGTCTGATCTATTGACGCGCGGAGCACCTCCAGGGCTTTGCTGGCGGCGCGATGACGTTCCCAGGGATCGCCGTTGTCGAGTAGCCGGAGGAGAATGTCACGAGTAGTACTACTCGCTGGGATTCTCGCCGCGCGGTCGGTGACGGAAATCGAGTTGCCGATCTGGCCGTCGGTAACCTCAAGGGTTCGGGCGGTGAGAAGAGCCCATTGGTCATCGTCGACGTTGTCGACGAACGCCCAGCGGCCGAGGCCGGCGAGAGCTTGGGCTTGGGCCGTTGTTCTGTCGATGTCGAGGAGATGGGTCCAGAATCGGATAGCAACTGCGAGATGAGAGGGTTCCGGTTCGGGTTCCTGCATAAGGAAGGCGGTGCTTTCAGCAGCACTAGCGAGGACAGCGGGCTGCTTTCCGAGGCGCTTGATCACAGTGTCAAGTCCATAGCCCTCCACTTCATGAAGTGCGGCGACGACGATGAGTCTGACGGCGTTGTCGACGCCGCGGAGAGCCGCGCCGAACAGCTCTACCGGGAACTCTTGGTAGAGCCATGTGGTGGGGCGGGCCCATTTGACGGTGAGGGCGAAGGTCTCCTGGGCCAGGATGCCCTCTCGGAACAAGGCTGTTGCATTTGCTTCAAGCCAAGCAAATGCGATCCCTTCAAGGGGAGGCCGATGGGCAGCGAGGATCGCACGAAATTCGAGTCCGACTGAGCCGACCGTCTGGATGACGGAGTCGAGGGCACGCTCGAACTCGGGGCGGACGGTCTCGTAGTGGTTCCGAAATTCCCAAGCGGCGAGGGCAAGCATCGTTTGGAGGCCATGTCCCCATGATCGGTTGATCGCGCTGTTAAGAGGATCATGGTCAGCGAACAACAGTCCTTCGTCGGCCTCTGGGAGGCTCTGTGTCGCCGCGATCGCCTGTGCCCAGAGATCGTTTAGTGTGGCAGTGAGGTCGGCGTCCTTGTTAGCCAGCGCCCTGACGAGGTCAAGAATGACTTCTTGCAGGTTCCCCTGATCGGGCGAAACCTCACCCGTGTCCCGGCCCTCTCCAAACGCCTCACCTGCAGAGGGCTGGGTCAACGCTGCGGCGAGTACGGCGGGGGCCTGAGGACCGATGTCGGCTGCTCGCTCAGTGAGTGCACGGAAGTAGTGCTCGACGTAGAGCGGGTTGCCCAGCGCAGTCACAATATCTTGCGGGGCAGCACTCCACCCCTCCGGATCGGTCTTCACGGCTTCTCCCATGGCGCGGGCGAGTTCCAGACGGCCGAACATCCTCCACGTATGAGGTTCACCCCGGGTAGTGGACACCGAGTTAGCAGGACCAGTCGTCCTGTTGAAAGGATGTCCTCATGCCTCCTCGTAAGCGCCGTTCGTACA
>NZ_JBWKEA010000026.1:0-112698 GCF_056435685.1 Amycolatopsis sp. NPDC043885 | reverse complement strand
TTCCCAAAAGGGGTTTTTTCGGGGGGAAAGTTGTCTGTTCCCCTCTTGGCCCCGTGTTTTGGGTTGGGGGTTTTGGGGTGTATGTTTTGTTTCCCCCCCCCCCCCCCCCCCCACGACCCCCTGATGGAACTGTGCATACGTGCCTAAATCGGGCATTCGGTGGCCCGGAAGCGTCCCCTGTGGACACTCGGGCCACTCACGACTTCAGTGGACGTGCACCGCTTCCCACTCCGGGAATGGATCCGCTCCGGCCGAACCGGCGGCCAGGCAAGACCGGAGCGAGTCCAGCAGCGCGTCCTTTTCCAGCCCCACGCCGATGAACACGAGCTCCTGCCGAGGCACCTCCTCGACACCCTGCGGTTCGAACCGGGCGACCGAACCCGCCTGCGACCACAGCCCGGTCACCCCGGGCCGCGACGCCAGCGAGAAGAACCCCTTCGACCGCAAGACCGTCCCGAACTCCCCGGAATCGAGCCGCCCGACGAAGTCCCACAGCCGCTCCGGATCGAAAGCGACCTCGGCGCGGAAGACCACGCTGGAGATCCCGTACTCCTCCGTCTCCGGAACGTGATCGCCGTTGAGTTCCGCCACCCAGCCTGGTGCCTCCTGCGCCCGCTCGACGTCGTAACGCCCGGTACCGAGCACCCGGCCGAGCGGCACCCGGCCGTGGGTCGAGACGACGACGTCGGCGGCCGGGTTGAGCCGACGCAGCACCGACGTCAGCCGTTCGAGCGAGGCGGCCGGAACCAGGTCCGCCTTGTTCAGCAGGAGGACGTCCGCGAACTCGATCTGGTCCATCAGCAGGTCGCTGACCGTCCGCTCGTCCCCGTCGTACTGGTCCAGCCCGCGTTCGGTCAGCGCGTCCCCGGCCGCCAGTTCCCGCTCGAAGTTCACCGCGTCGACCACGGTCACCATCGTGTCGAGCCGCGCGGAGTCCAGCAGGGTGGCGCCGTCCTCACGGGCGAAGGAGAACGTCGCCGCCACGGGCATCGGCTCGGAGATGCCGCTCGATTCGATGAGCAGGTAGTCGAACCGGCCGTCCTCGCACAGCCGCGAGACCTCTTCCAGCAGGTCGTCGCGCAGGGTGCAGCAGATGCAGCCGTTGGTCATCTCGACGAGCCGTTCCTCGGTGCGGGACAGGCTGTTCCCGTCCCGCACCAGCGCGGCGTCGATGTTGACCTCGCTCATGTCGTTCACGATCACCGCCACCCGCAGCCCGTCCCGGTTGGCGAGGACGTGGTTGAGCACGGTCGTCTTGCCCGCACCGAGGAATCCGGACAGCACCGTGACCGGCGTCGTCATTCCCCACCTTGGTGAAAGTGCTTCATGAGCTTGCGCGGCACGAGTTTCGTCTCACCGTTCACCTTGATCGGCACCAGATCCGGCACGGCCGCCTTCCACTGCGAACGCCGGGACCGGGTGTTGCTGCGCGACATCTTGCGCTTCGGGACGGCCATTACTTCGATCCTCCGCGTCGTCCGTAGCGGCGGTGGAACTTCTCGACCTGGCCGGCGCTGTCCATGATCCGCTGGTTTCCGGTCCAGAACGGGTGCGACCACGAGCTGATCTCGACGTTCACCACCGGATAGGTGTTGCCGTCGCTCCACTCGATGGTCTGGTCCGAGGTGGCGGTGGAGCGCGTCAGGAAGGCGTCCCCGGTGGAGAGGTCCTTGAACACCACGGGGTGGTAGTCGGGGTGGATTCCCGGTTTCACTGCGTTTCGTCCTTTCGGTTCGACGTGTTCACGTCGTGCTTCTCGGGGTCGGTTTCCGTGTCCTCGCACGGTTCTTCGTGCCATTCGCCGAACGGATCCGGGTAACGGAGCCATTCCTGCTCACCTGCGGCGAGTTCCTCCTCGGTCAGCAACGCCCCGTTCAGGGCGGCTTCGATCTCGTCCGGGGTGGCCTGATCGGTGACGACGACCAGTTCCTGCGCGCGGTCGCCGAACAGCGGGTCCCAGCGCAGGGAGGCGAGGGTGCGGCGCTCGGGGGAGACCGCGGCCCAGTCCGGACCGTCCGGGGCGGCGAGCCACGGTCCGGCGTGCCCGACGCCGAGGCCGCCACCCGCGGATTCGATCCACAGCGCCATGTCCGGCTGGCTCGCCACCCAGAGCCGTCCCCGGGTGCGGACGACGCCGTCGAGCAGGACGTCGATCGCGTCGTGGAGGCGCTCCGGGTGGAACGGGCGCTGCGACGTGAAGGTGAGCAGCCCGATCCCGCAGTCGGTGTGCAACGGCGGCTGGCCGCGCAGCAGGGGGCCGTGCATGTCGGTGACCTCGCCGCGCCGGGCGTCGGCGGGGACGGCGTCGAGCACTGTCTTCCCGTCCACGGAGGACAGTTCGACGCGGGGGATCGACGGCGCGACCCGGTCGAGCACGGCCGAGGCCTTCGCCGCGGACCAGGCGTCGGTCGCCGCTCCGGCGAGGACGAGCAGATCGGCGAACTCGACCTGGGACAGCGCGACCTGCGCGACGGTGCGCTCGTCCTCGGGGCTGGCCCGCAGGTTCCGCTCGGCCAGCGTGTCGTCGCCGGTGCTGTCGGCCAGCCAACCCGCGCAGTCGACGACCGTCAGCACGGCCCGCAGGTCGACGTCTTCGATCACCGGACGCTCACCGACGAGAACGTTGTGCAGTGCCCAGCTGACCGGCTCGGGCTCCATCGCCTCGTCGAGCCGCACCACGATCCGCCGCACCTGCGGCATCTGGGAGAGCTTGCGCAGCAACGGCAACAGGTCTTCGCGCAGCGTGCACGAAACGCAGCCGTGCGCCAGTTCGAGAACCGTCAGCTGGTCGCGGTCGCCGAGCCGGATCCGGCGCCGGACCACTCCGGAGTGAATCTGCCTCAGGTCGTGATGCACGACGGCGGTGCCGGGTTCGGCGAGGCGCAGCCGCTCGGCGAGATCGGCGTTCGGTCCCGGTGCGAGGCCACTGATCAGGACGAGGGGCACACGGGGGTTGTCGGTCACTGAAGCTCCGGGGCGTCGAGGGCGTTCTGGTTCGGCTGTGTAGAGTAAATGAAAACGACAACCGATATCAACTTGGGAGGGTATATGTCCGCCGTGTGCCAGGTCACCGGCCGTAAACCGGGCTATGGGAAGCAGGTGTCGCATTCGCATCGGCGCACGTCCCGGCGCTGGGAGCCGAACCTGCAGGCCAAGCGGTACTTCGTGCCGAGCGAAGGACGCTGGGTCCGCCTGCGGGTCTCGGTGAAGGGCATGAAGACCATCGACAAGCGGGGGATCGAGGCCGTCGTGGCCGAGCTCCGTGCGAAGGGGGTGAAGCTCTGATGGCCAAGAGCACCGACATCCGGCCGATCATCAAGCTCCGCTCGACCGCCGGCACCGGCTACACCTACGTCACGAAGAAGAACCGCCGCAACGACCCGGACCGCATGGTGCTGCGCAAGTACGACCCGGTCGCGCGCAAGCACGTCGAGTTCAAGGAGGAGCGCTGATGGCCAAGAAGTCGAAGATCGCCAAGAACGAGCAGCGCAAGGTCGTCGCCGCCCGTTACGTCGAACGGCGGCGTGAGCTGAAGGCCACCATCGCCTCGCCGTCCGCGTCGCCCGAGGAGAAGGCGGCAGCCGTGTCGGCCCTGCAGGCGATGCCACGGGACGCCAGCGCGACCCGGATCCGCAATCGCGACGCCGCCGACGGCCGTCCTCGTGGCTACCTGCGGAAGTTCGGGCTCTCGAGGGTCCGGATGCGGCAGATGGCGCACAACGGCGAACTGCCCGGCGTCACGAAGTCGAGCTGGTGAGCGCGATGGGCAAGGCGAACCGCGACCGTCCCTTCAAACGCAAGACGAACCTGTTGCACGCCAACAAGATCACCGAGGTCGACTGGAAGGACGTCGATCTGCTGCGGAAGTTCATCTCCGACCGCGGCAAGATCCGCGCCCGCCGGGTCACCGGGCTGACGCCCCAGCAGCAGAAACAGGTCGCCACGGCGATCAAGAACGCCCGCGAGATGGCGTTGCTGCCCTACCCCAACGCGGGGCGCTGACGCCGCCGGTCCGGGCGGTGCGGCCCGCCGCCCGGACCGCGTTCCTGTGGAAGAATCGGCCGCATGACGGAGAACCCCGGACAGGCCGAGGAATTCGATCCCGAACTGCTGGAGTTATGGGCCAAGGTGTTCGGCTTCGCCCGCTCGGGCGCGACGGCCGAGATCGTCGCGTACGTCGACGCCGGCATCCCGGCGAACCTGACCAACGACCGGGGCGACACGCTGGTCATGCTCGCCGCCTACCACGGTCACGCCGAGACCGTCGCGGCGCTGATCGAACGCGGCGCCGATCCGAACCGCGAGAACGACCGTGGGCAGAGCCCGCTGGCCGGCGCGGTGTTCAAGAACGAGCCCGAGGTCGTGAAGGCGCTCCTGAAGGGCGGCGCGGACGCCACGGCGGGGGAGCCGTCGGCGATCGACGCGGCCAGGATGTTCGGCAACACCGAGCTGCTGGCCCTGCTGGAGAGCTGAGGCGGTTCTCACTCGGATCGCGGTCAGGGGCTCTGAATCCTTACACTGCCCCGCATGGATGACCCGCATTACCTCTCCGGCCTCGACCTGGCCGGCCGTCGTGTCGTGATGATCGGTGGCGGGACGGTCGCCCAGCGCCGCCTGCCGCGGTTGATCAGTGCCGGCGCGCGGGTCGAACTGGTCTCGCCGCACACCACGCCGTCGGTGAGCGCCATGGCCGACGCAGGCGAGATCGTCTGGCACGAGCGCCGCTACGCCGAGGGCGACCTCGCCGACGCCTGGTACGCGCTGGCGTGCACGAACGATCCCGAGGTCAACGCCGCCGTGTGCGCCGAAGCCGAACGCGCGCGGGTGTTCTGCGTCCGCGCCGACGACGGGGACCTCGGCAGCGCGGTCACCCCGGCCTCGGGCAGGCACGGCGGGCTGCTGGTCGGCGTGCTCTCCGGCGGCGAGCCGCTGCGGTCGGCAACCGTCCGGGACAGCATCCTCGACGGCCTCCGCGCCGGCACCGTCGCCGACGGCCGCGTCCCGGACGTCCACGGTGACCTCCCGGGTGTCGCCCTCGTGGGCGGTGGCCCCGGCGACCCGGAACTGATCACCGTCCGCGGCCGCCGCCTGCTCGCCAGGGCCGACGTCGTCGTCGCCGACCGGCTGGCTCCGCGCGAACTGCTCGACGAACTCTCGCCCCACGTGGAGATCGTCGACGCCGCGAAGATCCCGTACGGCCGCGCCGCCAGCCAGGAAGTGATCAACTCCACGCTGATCGAGCGGGCCAAGGCGGGCAAGTTCGTCGTGCGGCTCAAGGGCGGCGACCCGTACCTGTTCGGCCGCGGCTTCGAAGAAGTCCTCGCCTGTGCCGAAGCGGGTATCCCGGTGACGATGGTCCCCGGCATCACGAGCGCGTTCTCCGTCCCCGCCGCGGCGGACGTCCCGGTGACCCACCGCGGCGTCGCCCACGAGGTCGTCGTGGTGTCCGGTCACGTCGCGCCGGACGACGAGAAGTCGCTGGTGGACTGGGATCTGCTGGCGAAGATGCGCGGCACGATCGTGCTGATGATGGGCGTCGAGCGGCTCCCGCAGTTCGCGAAGGCGCTCCAGGCGGGGCGGCCTGGCGACACGCCGGTGGCGATCGTCGAGGACGGCACCATGCGCACGCAGCGGGTTCTCCGCTCCACTTTGGACAAGGTGGTCGAAGACGCCGCCACGGCCGGGGTGCGGCCGCCCGCGGTGATTGTCTTCGGCCCGGTGGCGGGGCTGGCTCAGCCCTCGTAACCGGGGTTCGAGACGTAGAACCAGTCGGTCCCGTCCTCGCCGGGGGCGTCGAGGTGGGCCGCCCGGATCAGCCCGGCCCGCAGCGCCACCCGCTGCGACGGGATGTTCTCCGGCCGGACGCGGGCGATCACGAGGTCGTCCGGCCGGTGGACACGGGCCCAGTCCACCGCGGCGGTGGCGGCCTCACCGGCGAACCCGGAACCCCAGGACGAGGGGAAGAAGCGGTAGAAGAGGTTCAGGACCGGCCAGCGCCGGAAACCGACGATCTTCACCCCGCAGAACCCCAGCGGTTCCGCCGAGTCGTGCCGCCGGACCGTCCAGTACCCGAAGCCGTACCGATTCCATTGGTGCGACCAGCGGAGCAGCAGCAACTCCGCCTCCTTGCGCGTGTCCAGCAGGTCCGAAGGGTTGTGCGCGCAGGCCTCCGGATCGGTATGGAGGGCGAAGATCGCGTCGAGGTCTTCGGGGCCCGGGCGGCGCAGGATCAGCCGTCCGGTCCGCAGTTCTTCGGCGCCCGCGTCCCGGGTCGGGGCCGGCTCAGCGGTCATGGCAGCGCGCGGAGAAGTCCACGATGGCTTCGGTCAGGCGGGTCGGGTCGAAGCGCAACTCGACCGGGCTGCGGGCCTGGACGAACTCGGCCGCCGGCATGTCCGCGGCCAGTGTGTCGGCGTCGCCGAAGGGGTGGATCGGATCGCGCTCGTGCCCGATGACCAGCGCCGGGGTCTCGATCTTCCGCCGGATCGACTTGGGCGGCGCGATCCGGCCGAAGAGCACGCCGTGCAGAAGCGCGGCCATCGGCGCGGGCTCCTGGGACAGCGTGTCGGTGACGACGTCGACCCACTGGTTGCCGTGCGGCACGAGTTTCGCCGCCAGCGCCACGCCCTGCACGGTCACCGGCAGGAACCGGGCGGCCATGAGCAGCGGCGCGAAGGTGATCAGCCCCGCGACGATCGCGTTGTCCAGCACGGGCATCTCGACGACCAGGCCCAGCGCGCGCTCGGGGGCGGCGACGCCTACTTCGAGCGCGACGTTGGCGCCCAGGGACGTCCCGCCGATGACGGCGGCGTCGATTTCAAGGTGGTCGAGCAGCGCGACGGTCTGCTCCGCGAATGCGGGCATCGAGTACAGCCACGAGTCGGTGGGCCGGTCCGAATCGCCGTGACCGAGCAGGTCGAGGGTCACCGCGCGGAAACCGGCCCGCGCCAGCCTGCGGGCGAGCGGAGCGTGCATCCGCCTCGTCAGCATGATGCCGTGGGTGAGGACGACCACCCGGTCGCCGGAGCCGAACTCGGTGTAGGCGAGCCGGTGACCCTCATGGGTGAAGGATCCCGACAGCTCGATCGGCCGGGAGGATCGTTCGCGCCCGCGTGCGGTGCTCGGAGCGGGCAGGTCGGCGACCGCGGTGGCGCTGCTGGCCGGGCTCATGTCCCACCGTCCTTCGTCGATCGTCGGGTACTCACCGGTAGTACTCGCTGGTACCAGGAAAGCATCTCAGGGGCGGCCGGGCACAGTGGCCGTTGGCAGCCTGTCAATCACATGAGTCAAGATGACCCCATGACCGCTACAGCTGACAGTCTTCCCGATCTCGTTTCGCTCAAGGTGGACATCGACGGGCACGTCGCCGAAGTGACGCTGCTCGGTCCGTCCAAGGGCAACGCGATGGGCCCCGATTTCTGGCGAGAGCTGCCGATCGTCTTCCGTGCGCTCGACGCGGACCCGCAGGTCAGGGCGGTCGTGCTGACCGGGAGCGGCAAGCACTTCTCCTACGGGCTCGACCTGCCCGCCATGATGCCCAGCTGGGGCGAAATGCTCGGCGGCGACGCCCTCGCGGGCCCGCGGACGAAGTTCCTCGACGAGGTCAAGACCCTCCAGGCGAGCGTGTCCTCGGTCGCGGAATGCCGCAAACCGGTCATCGCGGCCATTTCCGGCTGGTGCATCGGCGGTGGTGTCGACGTGATCGCGGCCGCGGACATCCGCCTGGCGAGCGCCGACGCGAAGTTCAGCGTGCGCGAGGTCAAGGTCGCGATCGTGGCCGACCTCGGCAGCCTGCAGCGGCTCGCGCCGATCATCGGCGAGGGACACCTGCGCGAACTGGCCCTGACCGGCAAGGACATCGACGCCGCCCGCGCCGAGAAGATCGGCCTGGTCAACGACGTCCACGCGGATCAGGACACCTTGCTGGCCGAAGCTCGCAAGCTGTCGGCGGAGATCGCCACGAACCCGCCGCTGGTCGTGCAGGGCACCAAGAACGTGCTCTCGGCCAACACCGAACGCCAGGTCGCGGACGGCCTGCGTTACGTCTCGGCCTGGAACGCGGCGTTCCTGCCCAGCAAGGACCTCGGCGAGGCCGTCCAGGCGTTCCTCGAGCGCCGCGCGCCCGAGTTCAAGGGGGAGTA
Organism: Amycolatopsis sp. NPDC043885; assembly: GCF_056435685.1. Taxonomy (NCBI): domain Bacteria; kingdom Bacillati; phylum Actinomycetota; class Actinomycetes; order Pseudonocardiales; family Pseudonocardiaceae; genus Amycolatopsis; species Amycolatopsis sp. NPDC043885. The sequence continues at coordinate 104,557 of NZ_JBWKEA010000026.1, read as the reverse complement.
AAAAGAACCGGCGGCCCTATCAGCGGACCAGGAGGACGATCGTGAGCGCTTCGGAGGCATACCGCACGTTCCGCGAGGCACGGGACTACCTGCAGGCCCATCGCGAGGACTACGAGACCGCCTATCGCGACTTCACCTGGCCCCGGCCCGCCGAGTTCAACTGGGCGCTGGACTGGTTCGACGTCGTCGCGGCCGACCCGGCCAACCGGGACCGGTACGCGCTGTGGATCGTCGAAGAGGACGGCATCGAGAACCGCTGGACCTATCCGGAGATGGCGCGGCGGTCCAACCAGGTCGCGAACTGGCTGCGCTCACTCGGCGTGGCCAGGGGCGACCGGCTGATCCTGATGCTCGGCAACCAGGGCGAGCTGTGGCAGACGATTCTCGCCGCGATCAAACTGGGCGCCGTCATCATCCCGGCCTCGACGCTGCTCGGCCCGGCGGACCTCACCGACCGGGTCGAGCGGGGCGCGGCGAAACACGTGGTGATCCGGTCCGTCGACGCGCACAAGTTCGAGAACGTCGAGGGCGGCTACACGCGCATCGCCGTCGGTGAACCGGTCGAGGGCTGGCGGTCCTTCGTGGACGCCTACGAGGAAGCGGACATCTTCACGCCCGACGGCCCGACTGCGGCGGAAGACCCGCTCCTGCTGTACTTCACCTCGGGGACCACCGCGAAGCCGAAACTCGTGCAGCACACGCAGGTCTCGTACCCGGTCGGCCATCTGTCCACAATGTACTGGATCGGCCTCGAACCGGGCGACGTCCACCTCAACATCTCGTCGCCCGGTTGGGCGAAACACGCGTGGAGCAACGTTTTCGCGCCGTGGAACGCCGAGGCGACGGTGTTCCTCCACAACTACGCGCGGTTCGACGCAGTCTCCTTGATGGCGCAGATGGACCGGTGCGGCATCACCAGTTTCTGTGCCCCGCCGACGGTGTGGCGGATGCTCATCCAAGCGGATCTGACCGTGCTGAAGACGCCGCCGCGCAAGGTGGTCGGCGCGGGCGAACCGCTCAACCCCGAAGTGATCGACCAGGTCGAAAAGGCTTGGGGCGTAACGATTCGCGACGGTTTCGGCCAGACGGAGAGCAGCGTCCAGATCGCCAACACGCCCGGGCAGGACGTCGTGCCGGGGTCGATGGGCCGCCCGTTGCCGGGCTTCACCGTGGCGCTCGTGGACCCCGTCACCGGCGAACGCGCGCAGGAGGGCGAGATCTGCCTCGACCTCGAGAAGCGACCGGTCGGCCTGATGGCCGGATACGCGGACGACGAGGAACGTTCCGCCGCGGCCTTCGCGAACGGCTTCTACCACACCGGGGACGTCGGATCGATCGACGAACGCGGCTACATCACCTACGTGGGCCGCACGGACGATGTCTTCAAGGCGTCGGACTACCGGATCTCGCCATTCGAGCTGGAAAGTGTCCTGCTGGAACACGAGGCGGTCGCCGAAGCGGCGGTCGTCCCGGCGCCGGACCCGATCCGGCTCGCGGTGCCGAAGGCCTACGTCGTCCTGACGAACGGGCACGAGCCCACGGCAGACACCGCGGTGTCCATCCTGGCTTTCTGCCGGGAGCATTTGGCGCCGTACAAGCGAATCCGGCGGCTGGAGTTCACCGAACTGCCGAAGACGATCTCCGGCAAGATCCGGCGGGTCGAACTGCGCGGACGCGAAAACGAAGCCGACGGGCGCCCGGCGGGGGAGTTCCGCGAGGAGGACTTCCCGCAGCTGAAGGGCTGACGCCCCGGCCCCGAACTCGCGTGTTCGGAGCCGGAACTCGCGTGCTTGGACACGGAACTCGCCCGGCCCGGAGTGTTCCGCCTCCAAGCACGCGAGTCACGTCTTCAAGCACGCGTGTTCCGGCTTGGGCGTGTGGGTCGAACGACCCACAGCGCGGTAACCGGAACCGCGTTAGCATCCTCGGCAGTGAATCGTTGACAACCCGTGGGGGTCACGGGTCTCACCTTCCCTGCTTGAAAGGTGTTCCTGTCATGCGCATTCGTTTCCTCCTGCCGATGCTCGCCCTGGTGGCCGGGCTCGGTACCGCGGTGGCCACTCCGGCCGCCGCCGATCCGGGCCCGGTGACGGCGGGCGAAGTGTCCGTCGCCGACGCCTGTTACTCCTGGGGACGCACGTTGTCCCAGGGCGCGTCCGGTGAGGACGTCCGGCAACTGCAGATCCGGGTCGCCGGGTACCCCGGTTACGGTGGTGTGCTCGCCCTCGACGGCCAGTTCGGCGCGGGGACCAAGGCCGCGGTCACCCGCTTCCAGCAGGCGTACGGGCTGGCCGCGGACGGCATCGCCGGTTCGGCCACGTTCTCGAAGCTCTACGCGTTGCAGGACGACGACTGCACGCCGATCAACTTCACCTACGCGGAACTGAACCGGTGCAACTCAGACTGGTCGGGCGGCAACGTCACACCGGCGACGGCGAAAGCCAACGCGCTGGTCTCGATGTGGAAGCTGCAGGCGATGCGGCACGCCATGGGCGACCGGCCGATCGACGTCAACGGCGGCTTCCGCAGCGTCGCCTGCAACAACGCGGTCGGCGGCGCGACCAACAGCCGTCATCTCTACGGTGACGCCGTCGATCTCGGTGCCGGCTCGCAGGGCTTCTGCGGATTGGCGAAGCAGGCCCGTAACCACGGGTTCGCGGAGATCCTCGGGCCGGGCTACCCCGGCCACAACGATCACACCCACGTGGCACACCGGTCGACGCGGTTCTGGTCGGCCTCCTCCTGCGGGATCTGACCTCGTCATTCCCAGCGCCACAGCGACGGCGGCCGTCCTCCCTTGGGGAGGGCGGCCGCGTGTTCGGTGGTGCGCCGCAAACCGGGGACCCGCTCCATGGTCCGGCCGAGGTTGGCCGGATAGGGGCGGTCCCCGGTCAGCGCTTCGGTGACGTCCAGCGCCTGCGCCGTCGTGAAGATCGGCCCCAGCAGCCCGGCGGTGAACGCGACGTCCCGCCACAGCCGTTCGGCCAGCATCGGGCGGCAGTCCGCCACGATCCGGTCGTGGTCGAACGCCAGCGGAGGGACCTCGTCCAGCGGAACCCACACCACGTTCCCCGGCTCGTCGAGCGCGGGATCCACCGTTGCCCACAAGGCGATGGAGAGCGTGGGACCGCGGGGATCACGGTTCGGCTCGTCGAAGGTGGCGAGCTGCCCGGTCGCCGAGAGCGCGTCGGACGGCAGGCCGAGTTTGCCGGCCACCGCCCGGTGCGCCGCCTCCCTCAGCCGTTCCCCGAGCCCGAGCAGCACCCCTGGCAGGGCGAGTTCTCCCGCGAAGGGCTCGGCGGCTCGTGGCGCGATTCCCAGCAGCACGTTCCTGGTGCCGGGGGCGAACCGCACCACGAGCACGTCAACGGACACCGGCGTCGACTCGATCACGCGTAGATTGTCGACCTTGCCTCCGCGACCCGGTAACCGGCCCTGTCCGGGCCGTACCCGGTGACGGCCACCGGCAGCCGCGCACCGAACCACGCCAGCGGATCCGTCAGGTCGACGGCGGGAGAGCCGTCCTTGGGGACGACCGCCAGCCCGGTCGCGTCGAGGTGGGTCACCGCGAGCGCGTCGACGCCGTCGCAGGCCGCGATCGCGTAATCGAGCAGGGCCGCGTCGAGATGACCCGCCCGCCACGCGCCCTGGAATTCGCCGGTTTCGTTGTGCGCTTCCGGAAAGCGGGCGAGCACGGCGGCGGACTCGGTCGGCAGCGGTCCCGCGCCGTGCCGGGTGAGGTACGTCCGCGTGACACCCAGGACGGCGTGCGGGCGCCCGCCCAGCAGTGCGCGGGCGTTGTGCGGCGTGGTGGTCGACCAGGTCGTGTGCGGATGGAACCCGTGGTGCTGGTCGAGGAGAGCCCCCTGCGCTCCCTCGAACACCAGCCGCCCGGAATCCGCCAGCCGTCCCGTTTCGTCCCCGTCGGTGATCCGCACCGCGTCCGCGAAATCGCGGTACAGCGCCACCAGTTCGTCCACGCCGTGCGGTGGTGTGGCGAGCGGGGCATAGAACCGCGCGAGCGCGTCCAGCTTGCGCCGCAACACCGACGGCCGGGCGCAGTCGGCGACCGTGGGCGCTTCCCCCGGCGTCCCGATCACCTCCTGGCTCTCCACCACGTCACCCGGCTCGGCCCCGGGCAGCAGCGAGTACCAGACGGTCTCGCCGATGCCCTTCCCGCACGAGCCGTGCCGGTTCACGCCCCGGGCCTCCTCCCTTGCCCGGTTGGCGTGGATGTGGAACGGGGTGGTGAGCAGGGCCTGGCCGTCCACACTCAGCAGCGAGAGCGGATTCCGGACACCTGCCGCTTCCAGCCGCCGCGCTTCGGCGGCCAGCGCGAACGGCTCGACCAGCACGAACCGCGACAGATGGGTGGGCACGCCGGCGAACGTGCCCGCCCCGAACTGGCTGAACGTGTGGTGCCGCCCGTCCACGACGACGTTGTGCGCGGCCTGCGCGCCCCCGTTGAAGCGGACCACGGCGGTGGTGGGCCGGTCGGCGCAGAGCGCGTCGACAACCGCGCCCTTGCCTTCGTCGCCGAAGCCGAGCCCGACCACCACCACGTGACCGTCCAGGAGACTCATCGCAGCACCACGTCGCTCGGCCCCTCGGCCTCGGGCACCGCCGACGTGACGACCGTCTTGGTGCCCAGCTTCGCCAGCGCCTTGCCGACCGCCTTGCTTTCGGCGACCGAGCCGACGTCCGCGAGATCGGCGAGCGCACGGTCGACGTCGACGACCCGCTCTTCCAGCCCGATGGTGGCCGCGATCAGTTCGCACACCGCGCCGGGATCGTCGAGCTTCAGGAAGTTCTGGCCGAGCAGGCCGCTCCAGTGTTCGCCGATCTCCGGGTCGTTGTAGTACGACGACTGGTTCGGCAGTACGAAGAAGACGTGCCACTTGCGGGCCAGCTCCCGGTACACCGAGGCCGGGTCGATGTCCTCCCGTACGTCGTCCCCGATCACCCGGCGGATGTGGCGCGCCTCCAGCGCGGGCTTGTTCAGCTCGTCGCCGATGATGAACAGATAGCCCTTGCGGCCGCGGTTCTGCCACGCGTCGGTCACGACGTGCCGGGCCATGAAGTAGGCGGCCAGCTCGTAGGACTCGCTCTTCTGCCCGCCGCCACCGCCTTCGAGGAAGATCGTGCGCAGCTGCTCGTCCATCCGGTTGTCCGATTCGAACTGCCCGACCTGCAGCGGGACCCGGTCGCTGTCGGCGTCACCGATCGCGCCGAACATCACCTGCGGGTCGGCCAGGTAGCCCCGGCGCTTCAGCAGGCCGTGCAGTTTGCCGAGCTTGCCCTGCATGACCCGCGGCACCCGGCGCATCGAACCGGTGACGTCGAACAGCACCGCGATCGGCGTCGAATCGGTGTGGTCGGCCGAATCCCGGCATTCCCGGACGGCGTTCAGCGGGTCGAGCGCGGGCGCGACCTTCCAGTCTTTCGCGGGCTTGGAGCGCAGATCGGCGGTGTAGCCGAAGTCGTCCTCGCCCTTGGCCCGCCGGAAAGTCTTCGCGGCGGCGTAGGCGTTGTCGTCCCAGTGTCCGTGTCCCATGGTCAGGCTCCTGTCTCGGGGATGGTGAAGGGGCGGAAGGTGCGGGGGCCGTACAGGTCGTCGAGCAGCGCGTCGTACTCGTCGAGCAGGTCGGCGGCGTCGGGTCGTTGTGCCGGGGCTTCCTGTGTGCACCAGGTCGCGAATTCGCGTTGGCGGGTTTCGTGCGGTGCCAGGAGTTCCAGCATCATGCGGTGGAGCATGTGGACGTCGGTGGCCACGGTCACCGGTAGTCCTTTGTGGACTTCCGGCGGGTAGTCGACGGACTTGTCCGCCGCCAGCGGGAGCACACCGTCTTCGACGGCGAAGGACCAGCCGACTACGACGATGCCGTGCTCTCCGGGATGTACGAGCACGTTGTCCGCGGTGAGGTGGCCGTGGACGACACCCGCCCGGTGCGCGCCCGCCACGGCACGCAGGAGGCGGCGGTGCATCCACGCGTAGTCGCGGCCGTCGAGCCCGCCGGGGAAGGCTTTCCCGATATCGGCGAGGGTGACGAAACCGTCGACGAGCGGATCGAGGACGCTGAACGCGCGGTCACCTCTGGCCACCGGACCGGAAGTGTCCAGCAGCCGCGGGTAGTAGGGGCGCAGCCACCGGTGCCGTTCGGTGAAGCCGTCGAGCGCGCGCAACGCGTCCCATTCGGCGTGGATCAGCGGATTGAGCGCCGGGTCGCGGACGAGTTTCACCAGGTGTGGCCCGGTGGTCCGGTACGTCGTGGCGACACTGCCCACCGCGTGCGGTGCGGTGAGGGTGTACGTCGAGGTCGCCGTCGTGACCGCCTGGCGCCTGGCGCGTTTCCAGTCGTCGTGAAGGCGGTTGAGGGTGGCGGCGGCACGGTGGGCGCGCTCGTCGCCGGGGTTGCGGTCGGGGTGGAGCGCGGCCGCCAGTTCGCGGTAGCGATGGCGGGCGAACAGAGCGGCCGCGTCGACCGCGTTCTCGACCGCCTTCACGGCGTCTTCCCTGGTGAGCATAGTTTGAGTCTAGATGACTCTTACTTCGGATCGCAAGGGGTGGGTACAAATCCCGTGCCGTGCGGCGGCCTCGGCCCATAGGCTGGGCGAGCCGGACAGGGGGTGTTGGTGGTCTTCTTCGAACTGGATCGGAAAGACGGGCAGCGCACGAACGCGATGATCATCGCGTTCGTGATCGGGATCGTCTGGGGTTCAGTCGCGGCCTTCGCCGGACGATGGGCCGTCGAAGGATTGGCCGGCACCTACGATGTGCGCGCGGTGATCTCCGAAACGAACTCCACGACCACCGAAGGACAGCACGGCCCGCGTACCTCCTACGAGGTTCTGGCGATCACCGAAGACGGCCGCGCGATCGAAGTGCCGACAAGAGACGCGTTCGGCCTCGCTGATCCGGTGGTCGCCCGGCTTTCGTCGGTGACGGACCGGGTTCTGTCCGTGCGCGGGGCCGCCGACGTCGTGGAAGCCCACCATCCGTGGGAGAAGATCACGGCGATGTCCCTCGGCTGGGCGCTCCTGGCGCTCGCGGCCATCGTGCTGGTCAGAGTGGCGAGACCGGGGATCGCGTGGAAGTCCCTGCCGTTCCTGGCCGGGCTGGCCTTCGCCGCGTTAGTGGTCCTGACGCCGGTCGGCTTCGGCGGGAAGGCCTACCGTGAGGCGGCCGACCCCGTCCCGAATCTCTGGGAACACCGTCGCGACTTATGGGGACCGCCGCCGGTGTTCGCCCGTGGGCAGACCGCCGTATCCGGGGAGGCGGCCGTGCGGGTGCTCGACAGCAGGACCGGGCCGCCCGAGGGAGCCGAGGCGTGGTTGAGCGGATTCCACGTCCTCACCTTGCGGATCGAGGCGTCCCGCCTCGGCGACACGCCGCTGGAACTGTCGGCCGACGAACACGGTGAGCCGGAGCGGGTCAAGGACTGCGCGGGCGCTCCCGGCGCTTTCGGCGGCACCACGGGTCTCGTCTGTTTCGTGGTCCCGCCCGGATATCGGCCCGAGTACCTTCTTGTCGGCAAACTCGAACACGAAGTCCTGCTGAGGCTCCAGTGAACGACGAAAGGACTCGTGTGTCGGAAAAGGCGCGGAAACCCGGAGGCCTTTCCCAGGTACGCGAGCAGCCACAGCGGCCGCGGGTGAAGGACCCTTCCCTCGGCTGAGCCGAGGAAACTCGACCTTCATGTACCTCAGACGGAAACCGGCGCCGGTACCGCGCCCATCGACACACCTTCGAGTTCGTGAAGGGTGACGATCTGTCCGGTTTCGGCCTCGCCTTGCGCGACCTTCTCTCCGGTGGCAAGCAGGGCGGCACGGCCCTGGTGGGCAAAACCGCCGACTGCGGCAAGGTGACGTGTCGCGGGACGGCGGGTTCTCGAAACCAGGACTGAGGTTCGAGGCCTGCACCATGTACGGCCAACTGGGGCGACTGAGGCTCAGGAGCGGGTCGCTTCGATCTGGCGCTCGTCTTCGGTCGAACAACTCGTCACCGGATCGTTCGGCCCGCTCCCGCACGTCCAAGCCCCGACCACCACGGGGCCGGGCCCTTGCGGTGACGCCGCCTCGGCGGGCGTCAGCTTGGCGAAGTAGTCCGTGAGCACCTGCGTCGCTTCGGCGCACTCGGCCTTCCCGCGTACGACGACCTTGTTCTTCGCGCCCTGGAACCCGGTGACCTCGCCACACGGCGTACCGGCCAGGACCTGGTCAGCCGTGGGGGCGGGGGAGGGCGGCGGCGCGGCCGCGGGAGCGGGATCGGCGCCGCAACCGCTCAGCAGGACGACGGCGAACGCGGCGGGGAGCACGGCGAGGCTCTTCATGGGCCCTTCTTCTCGAGGATGGTTCATTCGACGGGGACGACGGCGGCGAACACGTTCTGTTCGCCTTTGCTGCAACTGGTGCCGCCTTGCGCGGCGGGGGCGCCGGAGACGCACAGCCAGCCGTCCACGGTCTCGCTGACCGGTTCGTCCGAGCCCGCGGACTGCCGTCCGGCGATCCTCTGGTGGAACGAACCGACGATCCCGGTCGCGTCCGCGCACGAGACGCCGGGGCCGTTGAGCACCTGGAGGGTCAGCCCGCTGGCCGCGGTGACCGTTCCGCACGAACCCTGAACCGGTTCAGCGGATTTCGGCTGGGAAGTGGGAGGCGGGGCGGCGGAGGGACTCGGCGGGGTCCGCGACGGGATCGGCGGCACCGGCACGCTGGACACCGCTGTGGGGAGCGAGGGCGGCGAGACCGACATCGAGGTGACAGGCGGTGGCGGATCTTCGCCCGAACAGGCGGCGAGCGTTCCGGTGACGGCGCAGGCCGCGAACAGGCGCCGCCACGTTCCCGTGGTGGTCGAGACGCGCAAGGCGATCCTTTCGTCGGCCGGTCGTGGCCGGCCCATTCTGACCCGGCCGGGCCCGATGCCGTGGCATTGAGCCACGTTCGATTCGCGGGAGGCTATCGCGACCCCGCCGCCGCGGTACGCGAGGACCGCCCACTGACTGTCCATTGTGGACGATTAACATGCCGTTCACAGCGCGACAACATCCTGCTGTCGTCGCGAACCGATCGGACGAATCCATGCCGGATCCGTTAACGCGCGGACCCGTCCTGCCGAAAACAAAGGTAGCGCTCCGGCGTGTCCCAGTCCCCGTCACGAAACCGTGAGAGTGATGAAGACCGACGAACAGACCGACCCCGCGTCACCCCAGGCCGCCGCGCCGGCGAGCGCGGAGCTGCCACCGACGGCGCCGTGCACCGTCGTCTGGTGTGGTGGCCGCCCGTACGTCCTCGAGACCTCCGCCGGCCACAACCGCTGGATGGGCACCGACCACCGAGGCAGGCCCGTGGCGCTGACCAGCGCGGACCTGCAACGCCGCGGCTGGACCCACACCCGGGCCAGCTGACGGGGGAGGACCTGCCGCCGCTGGATAGGCTGAGCGGGTGAGTACGCCCCCCGAACCGAGCGTGGCCAGCGAAGAGCCTTCCCTGCTGCGGCAGGCCCTGAACGTTCCCAACATGCTTTCGATCCTCCGGCTCGCCGGGGTGCCGGTCTTCCTGTGGCTGCTCCTCGGCCCGAAGGAGGACGGCTGGGCGCTCGCGCTGCTCGTGTTCAGCGCGCTCACCGACTGGCTCGACGGCAAACTCGCCCGCTGGCTCAACCAGATGTCGCGGCTCGGCCAGCTGCTCGACCCCGCCGCCGACCGGCTCTACATCCTCGCGACCCTCATCGCCTTCCTGATCCGCGACATCATCCCGTGGTGGCTGGTGGTTCCGCTGGTCGTCCGCGAGGCGGTACTGGGCGTCTGCGTGTTGCTGCTCCGGCACCGCGGCTTCGCCCCGCCGGAGGTCACCTACATCGGCAAGGGCGCCACTTTCGTGCTGATGTACGCCTTCCCGTTCCTGCTGCTCACCCAGGGCGGTTCCGACATCGCCGCGATCGCCAGGCCGATCGGCTACGCCTTCACGGCGTGGGGTGCGGTCCTGTACGTCTATTCGGGCGTGCTGTACGTCGTCCAGACCGCACGGGCGCTACGACCGGCCGGACCCGTCGGGTTGCGGGAGGCGCCGGGCGCGTGACCCGGCGGGATGCGAAACTGCGCGCGTCGGTTTCGAGCGAGGGCGTCAGAAAGGGGAGCGGCGTTGTCCACTCCAGAAGAACTGCGGTACACCGAGGAACACGAGTGGGTCTCCGTGCGCGACGGAGGGCTCGTGCGCGTGGGCATCACGGAGTACGCCCAGGACCAGCTCGGTGACGTGGTGTTCGTCGAACTGCCCGAGGTCGGCAAGCAGGTCGGTTCGGGCGACGCGTTCGGCGAGGTCGAGTCGACCAAGAGCGTTTCGGAGCTGTTCGCCCCGCTCGACGGCGAGGTGGTCGCGGTCAACGACGCGGTGACCGAGTCGCCCGAGCTGATCAACAGCGACCCCTACGGCGAGGGCTGGCTGATCGAGCTCCGTCTCGACGACGCGAGCTCGGTGGAATCCCTGCTGGAGGCCGAGGCGTACCAGGCCCTGATCAAGGAATAGCCGCAGGCCGCGGCCCTTCGGGAAGAGTAGGGGGAGCCGCGGGCCGGAGATTCGATCAGGCACGGTACGTTTGACCTCCACACGTTCTTGAGTAGTGGCAACACACATGCGTTAGGAGAGCTCAGGTGAGCACGAACGACGGGCCCGGCGTTCCCCCGGAGCAGTCTCCGGAGCGGACTTCTGTCTTCCGGGCCGACTTCCTGGCCGACGTCGAAGGCACTGAGGCTCCTCCGGCTGCCGAGGCCCCCGTCCAGGGTGTGGACGCGCTGCCCGCGGGTTCCGCGCTGCTGGTCGTCAAGCGGGGTCCGAACGCGGGTTCGCGCTTCCTGCTGGACCGCGACACCACCAGCGCGGGACGGCACCCGGACAGCGACATCTTCCTCGACGACGTCACGGTCTCCCGGCGGCACGCCGAGTTCCGCCGTGAGGGTGGCGAGTTCGTCGTCATCGACGTCGGCAGCCTCAACGGCACCTACGTCAACCGCGAGCCGGTCGACCAGGCCGTCCTCGCCGGTGGCGACGAGGTGCAGATCGGCAAGTTCCGCCTGGTCTTCCTGACCGGCCCGGGTCACGGGGGCCAGGGGGCACGGTGACGGCGGCCGGGCGGCCTGATCGGGACGCGTCGCAGCGCGATGGGTTGAGCATCGGAGCCGTGCTGGCACAGCTGCGCGGCGACTTTCCCGATGTCACCATCTCCAAGATCCGGTTCCTCGAGGCGGAGGGTCTGGTCCAGCCGGGCCGGACCCCGTCGGGGTACCGGCAGTTCGCTTCGGCGGACGTGGAGCGGTTGCGGTTCGTCCTTTCCGCCCAGCGGGATCACTACCTCCCGCTGAAGGTCATCAAGGAACAGTTGGACGCGGCGGATCAGGGCGCCGCGCCCTCGGCGGCGATGCCGCGGCTGCCGCGGAAACTCGTGTCACTCGACGCCCCCGGGGAGAACGGCGGACTGCCGTCCCCGGGGGACTTCGAGACCGACCGCGAGATCAGGCTGACCGAGGAAGATCTGCTCCGCCAGGCCGGCATCGACGCCGCCACCCTGGCTGAGCTGCGGCAATACGGTCTCGTCCGCCCCGGGGCGGCGGGGTTCTTCGACCCGGACGCGGTGCTCGTGGCGAAGACCGTGAAGGCGATGACCGAATTCGGTATAGAGCCGAGACATCTGCGTGCCTTCCGGGCCGCGGCCGACCGCGAGGTCGGCCTGCTGGAGCAGATCGTGACCCCGGTGTATCGGCATCGTGACGAGGACGCCCAGGCGAGGGGTGACGAGGTCGTCCGGGAGCTGGCCGCCTTGACCGTGGCGTTGCACACGCTCTTGGTGAAGGCCGGAATACGGGCTGTCACGGGCGGTTGAACGGCTTCGGGGGCCGGGAGCGGTTGTGCGGTCACTTGTCAATGCCTGAATGTTCGGCACCCTATGCCGTACCGTGAGAGTCGGGTTTGCCACGGGCGAACCGAGAATGTCGGAGACAGCGAGCACAGCGCTCGGAAGACGGGTAGCGTCGGGACTACCGTCGCTTGGTCGTCGAGACAAGCGTTGCAGCCCGTGCGCACGAGAGGGAGGCGAAGCCCGATGAGCGAGATGCGCGTCGTCGGCGTGCGGGTGGAGCTACCCGCGAATCAGCCGATCTTGTTGCTGCGGGAAACCGAAGGCGAGCGTTACCTGCCGATCTGGATCGGCTCGGTCGAGGCCACCGCCATCGCCTTGGAGCAGCAGGGAGTCCGCCCGGCCCGTCCGCTCACCCATGACCTGCTGAAGGAGGTCATCGGAGCGTTGGGCCGTGAGCTGGAACAGGTCGTCATCACCGATCTGAAGGAAGGCACGTTCTTCGCGGAACTGGTCTTCGACGGGGACATCCGGGTTTCGGCGCGACCGAGCGATTCGGTGGCGCTGGCGCTGCGGGTGGGAGTGCCCATCCACGCCGTGGACGCGGTGCTGGAGGAAGCGGGTCTCATCATCCCCGACGAGCAGGAGGACGAGGTCGAGAAGTTCCGCGAGTTCCTCGACTCGGTCTCGCCGGAGGACTTCCGCGGCGCCGACACCTGATCACATCCTGGGATTCCGCGCGAAGGGGCGGTGCCGGTGGCGCCGCCCTTCTTCGTGCGTGCGTTTAGTCCTCTGAATGCGTGGCGCGGCGGCCGGCCGCGCCTCAAGTACGTGAAGGACCCCTTTCCTCGGCTGAGCCGAAGAAAGGGGTCCTTCACGCGCGGTTGCTGTGACTGTTGGTGCACCTGGGGCCAACGTCCGGTCACGGCGACCGTGAGGGCCTCCTTCACTACCTTCAGGGTAGGCAAGGAGGCCTTCACGGACTTCTCCGATCGGGGCGAGCCGACCTCAGGCGGACCGAAAGGTGCCCTTCGCCTCGCACTCGCGACTCACGCGACCCAGTCAGGCGGCGGTCGCCTTGACGAACAGGTCCGCCAGTTCCCGCCCGTACCGCTCCAGGTCCAGTTTCGGATCCGTCGCGAACTTCGCCGCGACACCGTCGATGGCCTGCGCGATCGACAGCGCCATCACGTCCGGCGCGAACTCGCCGAAAGCGCCTTCCTGCTGCCCCTGCCGGAGCTGACGTTCGAGCCTGCCGGTCCGGAACTCCTCGACCAGCGGTGCCGACATGAACCAGCCCTCGGCGTCCGAGCCGCTCGAGCCCATCTCGACCATGACCCGCACCAGTTCCGGGTACGAGCCCAGGAACGCGATCTCCGACTCGATGTAGCCGCGCAGCAGCCCGGCCCGGTCGGTCGTGCCCTGGATCCGCTCCTCGAGGAACTTGTCCTTCATCCCGGTCGCGGTGGTGACCACGGCCTGCATCAGGCCTGCCTTGTTGGTGAAGTGGTACGAGATGATCCGGGTGCTGGACAGCCCGGCCCGCTCCTTGATCTTCGCGAACGACGTCTTGTGGTAGCCGAGGTCGGAGATCGTCGCGATCGTGGCTCCGATGATCTGGGCCCGCCTGGCCGCCTCGGCGACCGACAGCCCCAGCTCCGCCTGGACCTCTTGCATGGCGCTCTGAGTGGAGGGAGTTACTTGCATGAGTAAAAAATAACACGGCTGAGTAAAAGTGGCAACCATGCGGCCGAATGGGGGACCGTGCTCGACAAGCCTCAAGAAGAGCTTGAGGTGGCCCGCGCGTCGCGTTGACCGCTTTGCCGGACGCGCTTACCGTCAATGAAGGTGAATCGCCAAGGTGTGATTCGGATGTCTGGGGCATTCGTCTTGACGAGGAACTCCGGTGCGGACTCACGTGGGTCCGCGCGGCTTTGTTCGCCGGCCGCCAGGTCGGGCGAGGGGAGGCATGGCGTGGTCGAGGCTGGTAGCCCTCAAGAGCCGCTCGTTCCGGTCGCTGACGGCGAGCAGGGCGAGCTGTTCCCCGACTCTTCCCTCCCGGACGAACTCGTCGGCTACCGAGGCCCCGCCGCCTGTCAGATCGCCGGGATCACCTACCGGCAGCTCGACTACTGGGCCCGCACGAAGCTGGTCGCGCCGAGCATCCGCACGGCGCACGGCTCCGGTTCGCAGCGGCTCTACTCGTTCAAGGACATCCTCGTCCTGAAGGTCGTCAAGCGGCTGCTGGACACCGGTGTCTCCCTGCAGAACATCCGCGTCGCCGTCGACCATCTGCGTCTGCGCGGCGTCCGTGACCTCGCCAAGGTCACCCTGTTCTCCGACGGCACCACCGTCTACGAGTGCACCTCGCCCGAAGAGATCGTCGATTTACTCCAGGGCGGGCAAGGTGTCTTCGGGATCGCGGTCAGCGGCGCGATGCAGGAGATCAGCGGCACCATCCACGAGTTCCCGGCCGAGCGGGCCGACGGCGGCGTGATCGAAACGGTCACGCCGGACGAGCTCACACAGCGCCGTAACGCACGTCGCACCGGCTGATCATGAAGCCGCGCGGTCGGCAGGGTAGGCTCACTTCCGCGGTCGACGAATCCGCGCGGGAGAGACCGAGCCGATAACCGTTGAGCTCGGCGCCGAAGGAGCAAGTCCTCCCCGGAACCTCTCAGGCACCCTGGACCGCGCGGAAGAGACGCCTCTGGAAAGTGGTTCGCCAGGTCACAGCCTGGCGGCCCCGCCGACGGTGCAAGCCCGGCTCAACACTCGGGCGAAACTCTCAGGCGCCCCCTCGGGGGTACGGACAGAGTGGGGAGGGCCAGGACAATCGTCCCGGCCCCACCCCCGCGTCTTGGGAGGTCCCCGATGGAGCCCGTATCACTGGCCGCTCTCGAATCCGGGACCCCCTTCGCGGACCGGCACATCGGTCCCGGCGCCGAGGAGCTCGCGCGCATCCTCGACGTCGTCGGCGTCGCTTCCCTGGACGAGCTCGCCGAGCGGGCCGTCCCCGCGTCGCTGCGGGAGTCCGCGACACCGCCGGATCTGCCGCCGCCCGCCACCGAGACCGGCGCGCTCGCCGAACTCCGCGCGCTGGCCGCGCGCGACCGGCCGATGGTCCAGATGATCGGCCTCGGCTACCACGGCACCGTGACCCCGCCGGTGATCCGCCGGAACGTGCTGGAGAGCCCGGCCTGGTACACCGCTTACACGCCGTATCAGCCGGAGATCTCGCAGGGCCGCCTCGAAGCGCTGCTGAACTTCCAGACCATGGTCGCCGATCTGACCGGCCTGCCGATAGCCAACGCCTCCATGCTGGACGAGGCGACCGCCGCGGCGGAAGCGATGACGCTGGTCCGCCGGGCGGGCAAGGCGAAGTCGAACCGGTTCGTGGTCGACGAGGACACCCTTCCGCAGACGATCGAGGTCCTGCGCACCCGAGCCGAACCGCTCGGCATCGAGCTGGTGACCGCGGATCTGTCCCAGGGCATCACCGGACTGGGCCTGGGCGGCGACTTCTTCGGGGTGCTGCTGTCGTATCCGGGCGCGTCGGGAGTCGTCCGCGAATGGGACCACACGATCACCGAGGCCAAGGCACTGGGCGCGGCGGTGGTGATGGCCGCGGATCCGCTGGCGCTGACCCTGTTGCGGTCGCCCGGTGAGCTCGGCGCCGATGTCGCGATCGGATCCACGCAGCGGTTCGGGGTCCCGATGGGCTTCGGCGGGCCGCACGCCGCGTACCTCGCGGTTCGGCAGGGTCTCGAACGGCAGCTGCCCGGCCGTCTGGTCGGGGTGTCGAAGGACGCCGACGGCGCTCCGGCGTACCGGCTCGCGCTCCAGACCCGTGAGCAGCACATCCGCCGCGAGAAGGCGACGAGCAACATCTGCACCGCCCAGGTGCTGCTGGCGGTGATCGCGTCGATGTACGCGGTGTACCACGGTCCCGAAGGCCTGCGCGCCATCGCGAACCGCGCGCACCGGATGGCCACCGTGCTCGCGGCAGGACTCGCCGAGAGCGGTGTCGACGTCGTGCACTGCGAGTTCTTCGACACCGTGATGGTCGCCGTCCCCGGCCGCGCGACCGGGGTCGTCGGCACCGCCCGGGAACTCGGGGTCAACCTGCGGCTCGTCGACGCGGACCACGTCGCCGTCGCCTGCGACGAGACGACGTCCCGTGAGCACCTTTCCCTGGTGTGGAAGGCGTTCGGGGTCGCGGTGTCCGATGTGGACTCGCTCGACGCGGACACCGCGGACGGTTTCCCACCGGATCTGCGCCGCACCAGCGACTACCTGACGCATTCGGTCTTCCACGCACACCGCTCGGAGACGGCACTGCTCCGGTACCTGAGGTCGTTGTCCGACAAGGACGTCGCGCTCGACCGGAGCATGATCCCGCTCGGCTCCTGCACGATGAAACTCAACGCCACGGCCGAAATGGAGCCGATCACCTGGCCGGAGTTCGCCGGCCTGCACCCGTTCGCGCCCGCCGAGGACGCGGCAGGGCTGCTCACCGTCGTGAAGGATCTGGAGCGGTGGCTCGCCGGCATCACCGGCTACGACGCGGTCTCACTGCAACCGAACGCCGGCAGCCAAGGCGAGTTCGCCGGATTGCTGGCGATTCGCGCCTATCACCGCGAGCGCGGGAACGAGGCGCGTGACGTCTGCCTGATCCCGTCCAGCGCGCACGGGACGAACGCCGCCAGCGCGGTCATGGCGGGGATGCGCGTGGCCGTGGTGAAATGCGACGACGAGGGCAACATCGACCTCGGCCACCTCAGGTCCACTGTGGACGAGCACGCGGACGACCTCGCCGCGATCATGATCACCTATCCCTCGACGCACGGCGTCTACGAGGACACCGTCCGCGAGGTCTGCGCGCTGGTGCACGACGCGGGCGGTCAGGTGTACGTCGACGGGGCGAACCTGAACGCGCTGATCGGAGTCGCGCAGTACGGGAAGTTCGGCGCCGACGTCTCCCATCTGAACCTGCACAAGACCTTCTGCATCCCGCACGGTGGCGGCGGGCCGGGCATCGGCCCGATCGGTGTCCGCGCGCATCTGGCGCCGTATCTGCCGAACCACCCGCTGCAACCGGACGCCGGCCCGGCCACCGGCGTAGGCCCGATCAGCGCCGCGCCGTGGGGGAGCGCGTCGATCCTGCCGATCTCCTGGGCCTACGTCCGGATGATGGGCGCCGACGGCCTGCGGAGGGCGACGCTGACCGCGGTCGCGAACGCCAACTACGTCGCGAAACGTCTCGCCGCGCATTATCCGGTGCTGTACTCCGGGCACGAGGGACTCGTGGCGCACGAGTGCATCCTCGACCTCCGCGCGATCACCAAACGCACCGGCGTCACGGTCGATGACGTCGCCAAACGGCTGGCCGACTATGGCCTCCACGCGCCGACGATGTCCTTCCCGGTCGCGGGGACACTCATGGTCGAGCCCACCGAGAGCGAGGACCTCGGCGAACTCGACCGGTTCTGCGACGCGATGATCGCGATCCGCGCCGAGATCGAGAAGGTCGCCGCAGGGGAGTGGCCGGTGACCGAAAGCCCGCTGCGCAACGCCCCGCACACCGCGCGCTGCCTCGCTGGGGAGTGGGATCGCCCGTACAGCAGGGAGATCGCGGTCTTCCCGGCCGGGTTCACCGCGTCGAAGATCTGGCCCCCGGTGCGGCGGATCGACGGGGCCGCGGGGGACCGCAACCTCGTCTGCTCCTGCCCGCCACCGGAGGCCTTCGCCTGAACCCGCTCCCGATCGCGGTCGCGGGTTCACTGGCACACGCTGCAGCTCAGCCGGGCATCTTGTCGAGAAATCCCAGCACCTGCTTGATCCGCCCGTCCTCGACGGTGATGACGTCGAAACCGATCGCCAGCGGCTCTTCCGCGCCCTCCGGGCCGAGGTGCCACTGGAACCGCGCGATGTCGTGATGCGCGTCGGGCGCCGACGGCAGGCTGAACTCCAGGCCCGCGAACTGGGCTTGCGCGCCGGCGATGAAGCCGTCGACACCGTCGTGGCCGGTGACCGCGCCGAGCGGGTCGGTGTAGGCGGCGTCCTCGGTGAACACTTCGGTGATGAGCGCGCGGCGCTTGTCCGCGTCGGTCTCGTTCCATACGGCGATGTACTGCTCGGCGACGCGCTGGATGTCCGACATGGTGTCTCCTCGTTCTGTTGTGGGGTAACCGATGCCGCAACTCTGTCGGCTGAAGGTGGGGCCCGTCGATTACGCGGGAGGTAATGGCGGCTCCGCGCGCGTGGCCGTAGGTTCGTGATCGTGACGACCACAGTGACCGCGAGCCGTGCGGGCCGCCCCGTCGGCGAACTCCTCCGCGAATGGCGCGACCGCCGCCGGATCAGCCAGCTGGATCTCGCCATCTCGGCGGACATCTCCACCCGGCACCTGAGCTTCGTGGAGACGGGCCGGTCCAAGCCCAGTCGCGAGATGGTGCTGAGGCTCGGCGAGCACCTGGAGGTGCCCTTGAGGGAACGCAATCAGCTGCTGCTGGCGGCGGGTTACGCGCCCGCGTACGCCGAAAGCGGTCTTGGCGCCCCGGAAATGGCGGCCGTCCGCAAGGCGGTCCGTCAGCTGATGACGAGTCACGAGCCGTATCCGGCCGCCGTCGCCGACCGCTGGTGGAACCTGGTCGATGCCAACGCGAGCATCTCGATCATGACCAGCCTGGTCTCGCCCGCCTTGATGACGCCTCCGGTCAACGTCCTGCGGGTGACACTGCATCCGGAGGGGATGGCGCCGCACGTGCTGAACCTGGGGGAGTGGCGCGCTCATCTGCTCGGCAGGCTGCGGCGGCAGGTGACCCAGACGGCCGACCCGGCGCTGACCGAGCTCCTGGAGGAACTGCTGTCCTATCCGTGCGCGGATCCCGTCCCCGAGGTGGAGGTCCCCGGACCGGGCGACATCTTCGTCCCGTTGAAGCTACGCCACGAGGACGCGGAACTCACGTTCTTCAGCACGGTCTCCACCTTCGGGACGCCGTTGGACGTCACGGTGGCCGAGCTGGTGATCGAGTCCTTCTTCCCGGCCGACGCGGACACGGCGGAATATCTGCGCGCGTACGCCGCGCGCGGGGTGGAATGATGTAGGAGAAGAAGTCCTGCCACAGACTCCAGTGAGGATTCCTCTTCCATGGCCGTGCCTTCCGTCGTCCTGAACAACGAGGTAGCCATCCCCCAACTCGGTTTCGGTGTCTGGCAGGTCCCCGCGGGCGACACGGCCAAGGTCGTCCGGACCGCCATCGAGGCCGGGTACCGCAGCATCGACACCGCCGCGTCGTACCGGAACGAAGCCGGTGTCGGCGAGGCGATCCGCTCATCGGACGTGCCCCGCGACGAACTGTTCATCACCACGAAACTGCCGAATCCGGGCCACGGCTACGACGAGGCGCTCCGTGCGTTCGACACGAGCCTCACGGAACTCGGCCTGGACCGCGTGGACCTGTACCTGATCCACTGGCCGACGCCTGCCCGCGGGAAGTACGTCGAAACCTGGCGTGCGCTGGAAAAGCTCTACGCGGACGGCCGGGCGCGCGCCATCGGGGTGTCGAACTTCCACGTCCCGCATCTGCGGCGGCTGTTCGACGAAACCGGGATCGTGCCCGCGGTCAACCAGGTCGAGCTGCACCCGCGGCTCCAGCAGACGGCGCTGCGGGAGTTCCATGCCGAGCACGGCATCGTCACCGAGGCCTGGAGCCCGCTCGCGCAGGGATCGCTGCTCTCGGACCCGACACTGACCGCCCTCGCCGCCAAATACGGGAAGAGCCCCGCGCAACTGGTGCTGCGCTGGCATCTGCAGCTCGGCACGGTCGCCATCCCGAAATCCGTGACCCCGTCCCGGATTCGCGAGAACTTCGACGTCTTCGACTTCGAACTGGCCGAGGATGATCTCGCGGCTCTCGCCGAGTTCGACGACGGGACGCGCACCGGCCCGGACCCGGACACCTTCGGCTCGTGAGTGGTAACGACGGTTCTAACCGTCCTTACCACTCACGAGACCGATGTGACCGCTGCTGCGCGTGGGAGTCCCAGAGGTAGTGAAGGCCTCCTTGCCAACCCTCAGGGTAGGCAAGGAGGCCTTCACGGACCGGCTGCGGCCAAGTCCTGAGCACGGTTGGCCCTAACGTCCTTGCCGCTCACGAGAGTCGAGGTACGGGAAAGGCCCCTTCCCGAGCGGTGAAGGGGCCTTTCCCGTAGGTTCGTGGACTCTCAGGTGGCCTTGATACCGGCGGCGGCGAAGTCGGCCTGCTGGGCGGGTTGCTGCAGGTACTGCCGGAACGTCTGCGAGGCGCGCATCTGGACCTCGTCGATGCTCTTGCCGGCGAGCCCGACGAGCGGGTAGTCGGCCGAACGCGCCGTCGCGACCGACTGGGCGGGTGAACCGACCAGCTCGGGCTTGGCGGTGTTCAGTTCGGTCACCCAGTAGGTGGACTCTGGGATCCAGGCGGCGGGGAGGCCGCCGATCGAGTCCAGGTTCGTCCGGCCGATGAGGCCGTCGAGCACGGAAGCGGAGGACAGCGCGTCGACCTGGATGACCACGCAGTGGTCGCGGACCACGGTCGCGGCGTTGTTCCACCGCTCGGCCGCCGCTCGCACGGGCTTTTCGATACTGGGGGTGACGATGATCCGCATCGGGGTGTCGCCGGCGCTGCACGCCTTGGCCTGGGCTTCGGCGCGGGTGTTGAGCTCACCGTCGGCCCAGTTCCAGCCGAAGACGCCGATCGCGACCAGGACCACGAGGACCAGGCAGGCGATCGGCCACTTGGCGATCCGGCGCCGCGGGGCCTTCTTCCCGACGATCCGGTGTGAACCGGTCGCCTCACCGCGACCCTGAGGCCGCTTCGGCGGGTCGAGGGGATGCGGCACCGGCTCCTCGGCCACGCTGTGTCGCCCCATCGTTGTCCTTTCGAAACGTGCGCGCTCGCGCTGCGTATGCAATCAAACCGTTATCACTCTAACAGGGGAGGATGTTACGGGGAATGCGACGACTCACAGTTGTTTGCCGCGTGTCGCGGGCACCTTCTTTAACTCGGCGAGGAGCCGTTGGCAATGCGCTATCAGGTGCTCACGCAGCGGCGCCGCCCGGCGGGCGAAAGCGGCTTGCGCGCGGGCGTACTCGGCCCGGCCATCCGGGCTCTCGATCCGCACGGGCGAGTACCCGAACTCCGCCAGATCGTACGGGCTCGCCCGCATGTCCAGTTCCCGGATGTCCGCCGCCAGCTCGAAGCAGTGCCCGACCAGCTCGGCGGGCACGAACGGATCGAGTTTGTACGCCCACTTGAACAAGTCCATGTTGGCGTGGAGGCAGCCCGGTTGCTCGAAGTCGATCTGGTCCTCCCGCTCCGGTCGCAGGGTGTTGAGCGGCCGGGCGGGCTCGGTGAAGAACCGAAACGCGTCGAAATGTCCGCATCGGATCTCCAGCGACTCGACCACGCCGTCGGTGCCGGCCGAACCGAGCCGGAGCGGAAGTTGTGAATGACGAACCTCGTTCGCCGATTCCCGGTAAACCATTGCCCATTCGTGAAGGCCGAAACAACTGAGTCTCGGAGAGCGGGACGCGGTCGCGGAAAGCAGTCCGAGGACGAATTCGGCGGTCTTGGCGCGGCCCTCGGTGAAGCCCGCCGGATCGAGCATGACGCCCTCCGGCGTCTCCACGTAACCCTTCCTCTCCAGGAACTGCCGGGCGGACGCGCCTTCGAGCACGACCCCGGGGCCCGGTTGCCAGCGTTCGAGATGCCCGGGCCGGTGCGAGTAGTAGGTGAAGAGGAAGTCGAGCACCGGATGCTTCTCGCCCCGCGAGCGGCGCCGCTGGTGCGGTGTCGTCCAGCGCCGCATCCGCGTGACGTGCTCGGCTTCCCGAGCCCGCCAGACGGGCTCGGGAAGGACGATCGGGCCGGTCATGACCTGACGTGGGTACCGTCGCGGACAGTTCCCACGTATTCCTCGACGAGGTCCTCCAGCGCGATGACGCCGACCGCGGCCCCGGCCGGGCTGAGCGCCCGCGCCAGGTGACTGCCTTCCTTGCGCATCGCCGACAACGCCTCGTCGAGCCGGGCGTCGGCGTGCAGTTCGGTGAGCGCCCGCGTCTTGTCCGGCGGCACCACGGTGGTCGGGTCCTCGCCCACGAGGTCGAGGATGTCCTTGACGTGGATGTAGCCGGTCAGTGTCCCGTCGTCGGTGCACACCGGGAAGCGGGAGAACCCGGTCGAGGACACCGCGCGCTCGACGTCGCCCAACGTGGGCGAGCAGGGCAGCGTCGTCAGCTGAGCGGTCGGGACCAGCACGTCGGCCACCGTCTTCTCCACCGAGGACAGCGTCTTGCTCAGCCGCTGGTGTTCGGAGTGCTCCAGCAGCCCCTCGCGCCGCGACTCACTGAGCAGTTCCGCGAGCTCGTCGGAGGTGTAGGCGGTTTCGAGTTCGTCCTTCGGTTCGACCTTGAACACCCGAAGCAGGGAGTTCGCCACGAAGTTCAGCAGCCAGATGAACGGGTTGGCGAGCTTCACCCACGCCACGTGCACCGGCACCAGCCACAGCGCCAGCCGCTCCGGCTCGGCGATCGCGAGGTTCTTCGGCACCATCTCGCCGATGAGGACATGCAGGATGGTGATGAACGCCAGCGCGATCGCGAACGAGATCGGGTGCAGCAGGACCTCGGGAATCCCGAACAGCTCGAAGAAACCGGCCAGCCGGTGCGCGACGGCGGGCTCGCCGAGCCGTCCCAGCAGCAACGAGCAGATGGTGATGCCGAGCTGCGCGCCCGCCAGCATCAGCGAGACGTTCCTGCTCGCGTTGATGACGATCCTGGCGCGGGTCTTTCCCTGCTCCAGCAAGGCTTCCAGCCGGTCGCGCCGCGACGAGATGAGCGCGAACTCGGCGCCGACGAAGAACGCGTTGGCCAGCAGCAGGACCACGACGAGGAAGATGTTGAACCAGTCGCTCATCGGGCGGGCTCCTGCTCGGCGGACGTGGCGGTCTCGCTGATCCGCCGGACTTCGACCTCGGCGATGCGCAGACGGTCCATCCTGGTCACCGTGAGCCGCCAGGCGTCGAGATCGGTGGCGTCGCCGGGGGAGGGGATCCGGCCGAGGCGCTCGAGGATCAGCCCGGCGATGGTCTCGTAGTCGCCGTCGGGCATCCGGAACCCGGTCTCGTCGGTGACCTCGTCGGCGCGAAGCTGCCCGGACACGAGCCAGTTGTCGGCGCCGACCTGCTGGGAGGACGGCGCTTCCCGCTCGTCGTGTTCGTCGCGGACGTCGCCGATGATCTCCTCGACCACGTCCTCCAGGGTCACCAGTCCCGCGGTGCCGCCGTACTCGTCGACGACGATCGCGAGCTGGAACCGGGAATCACGCAGCCGGTTGAGCAGCGAGTCGCCCGGCAGGGATTCGGGCACCGTCGGGATCGGCCGCATGACCGAACCGATCCGTACCGTGGCGCGCTGGGCGGCCGGGACGGTGAACGCCTGCTTGATGTGCACCGCGCCCTGCACGTCGTCGAGATCCTCGGTGTAGACCGGGAAGCGCGAAAAGCCGGTGCGGCGCGAGATCTCGATGAGGTCGGCGATGGTGTCGTCCACGGTCAGCGATTCGAGCTGGACGCGGGGCGTCATCAGCTCGTCGGCCGTCCGTTCGCCGAAGCGCAGCGACTTGTCCAGCAGTTCGGCCGTCGAGGTGTCGAGCGTGCCGCTTTCCGCGCTGGACCGCACGATCGAGCCGAGTTCCTGCGGCGACCGGGCCGACCGCAGTTCTTCCTGCGGCTCGACGCCGAACTTGCGGACGAGGAAGTTGGCGCTGTTGTTCATCAAGGTGATGAGCCAGCGGAACAGCGACGAGAACCGCGAGTGGTACCCCGCGACGGCGCGCGCGGTCTGCAGCGGCCGGGCGATCGCGAGGTTCTTCGGCATCATTTCGCCGAGGATCATCGACAGCGACGTGGCCAGGATCAGCGCGACAGTGAGCGACACCCCGTTCGCCACGCCTTCGGAGAACCCGATGGCGGTGAACAGCGGGTGGAGCAGGTCACCGATCACCGGCTCTGCGAGGTAACCGGTGATCAGGGTGGTGATGGTGATCGCCACCTGCGCGCCGGAGAGCTGGAACGAGAGCGTGCGGTGCGCCTTCTGCACGGTGTGTGCGCGCTTGTCGCCGACCTGGCGGACGTTCGCGTCGACCGTGCTGCGCTCGAGCGCGGTGAGGGAGAACTCGGCGGCGACGGCGAGGCCGGTGCCGACGGTCAGCAGGAGGAACAGGAGAATGCCGAGAACGGCGAGCAGGATTTCCATCATTCCCTGCCGGCGGGGTCGGCGGGAAGAACCACGGAACAGCCGGGTGTGCCACCCGGCTCGATACTGTCACCAGGTGACTGCGCGTCGCGCACGAAAAGAGTCACTCCTCGATCGGAAACCAACAGACACCGCCGCTGTACTGCGACGATGGGACAATCTTAACGCGTTCCCCCGGCCGCGTGGGCTCGGTGCCGCCGCACGCTCTCCTCGACCAGGTCGAGCACGGGGCCGAGATCGTCACCCGGCTGGCCCATCGCGAGATGGGAGACGAGACCTTCGAGAACGAGCTCGAGGTACGCGGTCAGGACGTCGACGTCGACGTCGTCACGCAGGATCCCGGCGTCGCGCTGACGGAGCAGACGGCGGCGGGTCGCGGCGGTCAGCTGGTGGGACCGCTCGGCCCAGCGGGCGCGGAACTCGGGGTCGGTGCGCAGCCGCCGGGAAACCTCCAGCCGCGTGCCGAGCCAGTCCGCGGGGTGCTCGCTGCGGTTCGTCAGCAGCTCGCGCATCACCTGGACGAGACCCTGCTCGGCGACGATGTCGGCCATGCGCACCGCGTCGTCCTCGGCCAAGGCCAGGAAGAGGGACTCCTTGTCCCGGAAATGGTGGAAGATCGCACCACGGGAAAGGCCGGTGGCTTCCTCCAGCCGCCGGACAGTGGCACCCTCGTAGCCATAACGTGCGAAGCACACGCGGGAGCCGTCGAGGATCTGGCGCCGGCGTGCGTCGAGGTGATCCTGGCTGACCCGTGGCATTCTGGAATCCTGTCACCGGGAACCCGGTCAATGCAATCCGTACGTACGTACTGTGACCAGTTCGCGGGATGATCGCCCGGCACGGGAACCAAACGGCTACGCGACACGTCGGACTACTCGGCCGGATCGGCTGACACGCCGTCCGTCGCTTGGCTACGCTTTGTCCGTCACGGTGCGTGAATGCTGAGGGGAAGGTGCGGGCGTGAACATCATCGGCGACGCCGCGAGCGCGATCAAGGCCGTCTGGGGTGACCTGACCACGCCGAAGGAGCCGACCGTTTACGGCGGTGGCGGCGGCGGTGGCGGCGGGTTCGAGATGAGCCCCGAGGAGTTGAAGACCGTCATCGGGCTGTGGCAGGACGAGCTGAAGAAGGTCGTCGACGACGGTCGGAAGATCGAGCGGATCATGGATGATCTGATGCCGCCCGGCCAGGACGAAGCCAGCTCCAGCTACGTGAACTCCGGTCTCGATTCGCTTCTGTCCCTGCAGACGCAGAACGAATCCATGAAGGCGTACATCGAGGGCTACATCGAAAAGCTGGAGATCGCCCGCACGAAGACGATGGCGACCGACCAGGCCAACACCCTGCGCACGACCTGAGGATGCCGAACGTGTTGAGGAATCGCGTCGCTGCGGCGGCGCTCGTGCTCGTTTCCGTCGCGGTCGCGGGCTGTTCGGGAGAGAATCCCGGGACGCCGTCGCCCAGCACCGGATCGGCGCCATCGTCGGCTTCGTCGGCCGCGCCGGAAGACCCGAACGTACCGAAGGTGGCGAATCCGCTGGACGCCTCGGCGTTTGTCGGTGACGTCTGCAAGCTGCTTCCGACCGCCGCAGCCGCGGAATTGGGGTTCACCGAGCCCGGTGAATCGAAGAACGACACCAGTAACCCCGATTGCAGCTGGGGAGTTCGAGGCAAGGCGGACAGCCTGCAGCTCATCCTCGGTAGCGGCAACCGCGAAAAGGGTATGGGCGGTCTGGCCGGCTTGCACAAGGCCAAGGAAGCCGGGCAACTGAGGTTCCTGGAGCCCGGCCCCGAGGTCGATGGCTATCCGACCGTCTATTACGGACTGCAGGACCGGCGAGCGCGTGGCAACTGCGACCTCGCTGTCGGCGTCGCCGACGACTTGACGGTCGGTGTGCACGCCACGGGCTACGACAACGAACAGGAATCCTGCGGGAACGCGCAGAAGGCCGTGTCGGCCGTGATCAAGACACTCAAGGGGGCATGAGGGTGGACGGCAAGCAGATCTACGAGAACTTCACTCAAGGCGACACCCGCAACCTGCGTAGCGCGGCCGATCGCGTCGCTGAGCTTTCCGACGCCTATGTCGAGCGCGGCATGGCCATCAAGTCCCTGCAGTCGCGGATGGCGTCCTCCTGGACCGGGTCCGCCGCGGACGCGGCCAACGCCGGTGCGGGCCCGCTCGAGCAGGCCTTCAAGGAGACCGCGGACCCGCTGTTCACCACGAAGGCCTCGGTCACCATGCAGGCCGACAGCTTCGACGACTCCGGGTCGTCGGTCGTGCCCGTGCCGCCCAAGCCGGACAAGCCCAACCCCTGGACCACCGGCCTGAAGGGCGCGATCCCGATCGCCGGGCCGTTCATGGTCAACAACGACATCAAGAACTACCAAGAGGGCGTCGCGAAGCACGAGGCGGCGAACCAGAACAACGTCCGCGTGATGGACCAGTACGACTCGGTCACCAGCAGCACCAGTTCCAGCCTGCCGACCGATTACGGCGTGCTGAAGAACGACGGCGCGAACGTCAGTGTCAAGACCCCCGGCGGTACGCCCCCGATCGTGACGCCGCCGACCATCCCGGTGAGGCCCGGCAGGAACGGCGGCGGGGACGACAACGACGGCACCGACACCAGTGGCACGGACGACAACGGCACCAACCAGAACAAGCCGGGCGGCGACCAGAACCAGAACAGGCCGGGCACCAACGAGGACCGCCCGGTGCCCCCGAGGGACAGGCCCGACGGCAATATCACGACGCCGACGCGGAAGCCGGGTACCGGGGACGACGACACCACGCGCCCGACCGGCGGCGGCAAGGGCAAGCCGGGACCGACGACCGAGATCCCGGGCAGGACGCCCGGACGCGGACCGGGTGACTCGGACAACGTCATCGGCCTCCCGAACGGGCAAAGCCAAAGCTACAACCCCGGCGGTGGCACTGGCCAGAACCCGCCCGGCGGCACCAGCGGACGCAACGTTCCCGGACCCAACAGCGCGGCGGGCAGGCTTCTCGGTGGCGAGGGCGGCGCCGGTGGCCGTGCGGGCGGTCCCGGTGGGCCCGGTTCCGGCGGTCTGGGGGCGGGCAGGGGGTCCGGCATGGGCGGGCTCGGCGGCCTGGGTGGCGGAGACCTGGCCGGTGGCCGCGGTGGTGCCGGCCGTGGTGGCGCCGGAGCGATGGGCCCGATGGGGGCAGGCGGCAGGCGTGCCGATGGTGACGAGGACGACGAGCACCAGCGTCCCGACTACCTGATCGAGGCCGACCCCGACGCGATCTTCGGCACCGACCAGCGGACCAGTCCGCCGGTCATCGGCGAGTAGCGGATGACGGTGAGAACGGGCCGGGTGGACGTCCCGGTCGAAGCCTTGGCGGCGCTCGCCGAACGCGAACGCGTCGGCGACCTGCACATCACGTTGCGTCCCGAACCGCGCTGGCTGTCCAGGACGGCCCGCGCGGAGGCGGACAAGCGAGTGGAAGCGGCGTTGGCGCAAGCCGGGCTGCTGGACTCGAGCGGCCGTGCGTCGGTCGACTTCCTGGACTGGCTTCCGGTGCTCACGAAACCGGCCATCGAGTACTACGGCTGGGTGAACACCGGAGGCGAGACCTACGGCGTCCTGGCCGCCTCGCTGGGCCTGCAGGCGGTGCTGGCCGTGGCGTCCGGTGACTGGGTCGGGCTGCAGGAGATCGATCGGCGGCGGCTGCCCGAAACGCTGATCGAACAGCTGCCGCCCGTTCCGGCGGGCGGCGGCAGGCTTCGCACGGTTCGCGCATATGAGCTCGAAGAGGCGGCCCGGCGCGGCCCGGACACGCATTCGCTGCCGCCGGTGATCGCGGACATCGTCACCCTCGTGCAGCGGCCGGTCGAGGGGAGCGGCGAGCTCTACGTCGGCAAGCGGGACGAAATCGGCAGGCACGTGGCCGTCGAGGATCCGCTCCACTTCGCCGACACGGACTGGGGCCGGTACCTCAGCTACACGACCGGACACGGCAACGACGCGGTGGTCCACATCGGCCCCGCCGGCCCGGCGGAGCTGGCCGACGCGCTCCGGCACGTCGCCGGGACCCTGCCGGGCTAGCCACAGGCGAGTACATGAAGGCCCCCTTCCTTGCGCCAGACGCGAGAAAGGGGGCCTTCATGTACTTAAAGCACGCGCCCAGGCGCCCAACCCGGCTATTGTGACAGCGCTGTTGTATTTCTGGCGGGGTCTGGGAGGACGAGAACGTGACACGGCTGTATCCGGAAATCGAACCGTACGACCACGGGATGCTCGACGTCGGCGACGGGCACCTCGTGTACTGGGAGGTCTGCGGGAACCCCGACGGCAAAGCCGCCGTCACGCTGCACGGCGGCCCGGGGACCGGGTGCAGTACCGGCCTGCGCCGGTACTTCGACCCGGCCAAGTACCGGATCGTGCTGTTCGACCAGCGCGGCTGCGGCCGGAGCACCCCGCACGCGGGCGAGCCCGAGGCAGACCTTTCCACCAACACCACCGACCACCTGATCGCGGACATGGAACGCCTTCGCGAGCATCTGGGAATCGAGAAGTGGCTGCTCTTCGGTGGTTCCTGGGGCTCGGTGCTCGCGCTGGTCTACGCCGAGCGCCATCCGGGCCGGGTCTCGGAGATGGTCCTGATGGGCTTGGCCACCGGACGCCGGAGCGAGACCGACCTGCTCACCCGTGGCCTCGGCGGCGTCTTCCCCGAGGCGTGGGCGAAGTTCCGTGACGGCGTTCCCGAAGAGGATCGCGACGGTGACCTGGCGGCGGCTTACCTGAAGTTGCTGATGGACCCCGACCCGGCGGTGCACGAGAAGGCGGCGGCCGATTGGTGTGCCTGGGAGGACGCGATCATCCCGACCTCCCCGCCGTACAAGAGCTTCGAGAGTCCGAAGTTCCGGCTCGCCTTCGCCAGGCTGGTCACGCACTACTGGAGTCAAGGGTCCTTTTTGGACGAAGGCGTGGTCCTGCGGGAGGCAGGGAAACTGGCTCACATCCCGGCCGTACTCGCCGAAGGAAGTCTCGACCTGAGCAACCTCATCGGCACCCCGTGGGAGCTGGCGCACGCGTGGCCCGGCAGCGAGCTTGTGGTCATCGACGAGGTCGGCCACAGCACCCAGGACGAGCCGATGCGCGAAGTCCTCATCGGCGCGACGGACCGCTTCGCCACGCGCATTCTCAGGGGATGACCAGGGCCGGGGCGGTTTCGGGAGAGGTGGCGTCCGAACGGGTGGTTTCGGCGAGCCGCAGCCCGGTGGTGCGCGGCGCGATCCGGTCGAGGTTCCACGAACTCAGCAGCAGGGCCACTTTCGCCCGCATCTCGGTCCGCAGGCGCAGGAACGAATCGGCGGGATCGGCGCCGACCTCGCCGAGCAGGAGCCACCAGGCCCACGCGGCCGCGCCCGCGTTCGCGACGAAGTCCGGGATCACCGGGATGCCACGAGCCGCCAGTCCAGCCTCGGCGTCGGGGGTGGTCGCCGCGTTGGCGGCTTCGATGACGACCTTCGCCTTGACCATGCCCTGGTTCCCGGCGCGCAGTGCGTACGAGATCGCCGCCGGGACGAGGATGTCGGCGTCCGTCGCCACGATCCCGTCGCGCGGGAGCAGCCGGACGTCGGCGGGAAGCCGGCCGCGGTCGATCTCGCCGTAGGAGTCCCGCAGCTCCAGCAGCGCCGGGATGTCAAGGCCTTCGGGCCGGTAGAGCGTCCCGGCCGCGTCGGCGACCGCGACGACCTTCATGCCGGCTTCGTGCAGGTACCAGGCCGCGCCGCCGCCCATGGTGCCGATGCCCTGGATGGCGACCGTGGTCTTCTCGGCCGCCCATTCCCAGGCGTCGGCGACACCGAGGCAGGCCTGCGCGACGCCGTAGCCGCCGATCACGTCGCCGAGCAGGAGGCCGCCGGGGACCGGTGTGCTCAACCCGGCCTGCACGCGGCGAAGGGTGTGCGCCGGGTCGGCCGAACGGCGGATCGCCGCGTGGTACGACTGCTCGAGCCCGAGCTTCGCGAACACCTCGTCGATCAGGTGCTGGGGTACGCCGAGGTCTTCGGCGGTCACCCAGTGGTTGTCGATCCACGGCCGCAGGAACGCGCAGAACCGTTCCAGCACACCGAAAGCGCGCTCGTCCTTCGGATCGAAGTCGATGCCGCCCTTGGCCCCGCCGACCGGCAGGCCGAAGGTCGCGGTCTTGTTCGCCATCCCCCTCGCCAGGTCCTCGACCTCCGGCATCGTGCAACCCGCGCGCATCCGGGTCCCGCCGGTCGCGATGCCGGAGACCAGGCTGTGCACTACGAGGTAGCCGGTGGCACCGGTGACGGGGTCGGTCCAGATGAGCCTCATCAGCGGTTCGGCGTTCCTCGCGGCCATGCGGCCACCTCCTTCGGGATTCGGGGTCGTCCTGCGCCACTTCCGAGAGTGCGCCCTGCCGGGCACGGGCGTCCATTTACCGAATCTGAACGATGTCGTGCAGAGAAACTGGTGTAACGCGCCATCCGGCGTCCGCGACCGCACCCGATTACGTTGGGGTCATGGAGCTTTCGTTGCACCGCCTGAGGATGCTCCGCGAGCTGAGCCGACGTGGCACCGTCACGGCGGCTGCCGCTTCGCTGCATTACACCGCTTCGGCGGTGTCGCAGCAGCTGGCGCAGTTGGAGCGGGACGTGGGTGCGAAGCTGTTCGAACGCTTCGGCAGACGGGTGCAGCTGACCGAACTGGGGCTGCTGCTGACCGAGCACGCCGAGGAGATCCTGGGGTCCGTCGAGCGGGCGACGCTGGCGTTGGAGGAGGCGCAGGAGACCGTTTCGGTACGGCTCATGGCCGGGGTGTGGGCGTCGGTCGCTTCGGGACTGCTTCCGCACGCGCTGGCCGCACTGGCGGGTGAGCATCCGGGGATCCAGGTCCGGACCCGTGAGCTCGCGCCGGAGGACACCGCCGACGCCGTCCGGGACGGCGAACTGGATCTGTCGTTCGTGATCGACTACTCCGACGCGCCGA
Organism: Amycolatopsis sp. NPDC043885; assembly: GCF_056435685.1. Taxonomy (NCBI): domain Bacteria; kingdom Bacillati; phylum Actinomycetota; class Actinomycetes; order Pseudonocardiales; family Pseudonocardiaceae; genus Amycolatopsis; species Amycolatopsis sp. NPDC043885. The sequence goes on along the minus strand of NZ_JBWKEA010000026.1, from coordinate 73,420 downwards.
TGCCGTGGGACGCCGGTCTGGAACGGGCGGTGATCGCGGTCGAACGGCTGCACGCCGCGGTGCCGGCCGGTGCCGTCCCCGCGGGGAGCGCGTCGTTGCTCGAACTGGCCGAGCACCCGTGGATCCTCGCCAGCCCGAAGAGTCACTTCGGCCGCGCGGTGCGCACGGCGTGTCACCGCCACGGGTTCGAGCCGAAGATCAACCACGAGGTCGAGGAGCAATCGACGGCGATGGCGATGGTCCGGGCGGGGCTCGGGGTAACCCTCGTTTCGGATCTCGGGCTCGGGCTTCGGCCGCCGGGGATCGACGTCGTCGCGTTGACCACACCGTTGCTTCGGACGGTTTCGATCGCCTACCGGACGACGTCGTCACGGCGACCGGCCCTGCAGCTGGTGATCGAGGCGGTCCGCAACGCGGCCGCCGCGCTCGGGCTGGGCACGGAGCCCGCTTTGCCCTGAATCGTCCGGTCCTAAGAGGTGGTCGGAGGATCTTGCCCCGCAAGAACCGGCCTGAATTTGTCGGACTCCGCGTGTAGCGTCCGAAGTCAAGGTATCTCAGTTATCGGACAACCGACTGGACGGCGGAAAGATGACTACTGTTCATGATTTCCCCGAGAAGTCCGGGAGCGCGTCGAACGCGACGGCGAAGGTCCTCTCGGACCGCGCCGAGGGTGAGGCGTATGTGGCTTCCGTGTGCTTCAAGCACGGGCCACCGAGACTCCTCGGCGTAGAGCTGGAATTCACCGTGCACTACGCCGACGAGCCCGCCCGGCCTCTCGATCCCGACGATCTCGCCACCGCGCTCGGCCCGCACACCCCGCGGACCCTGCGCCCCGACAGCCCCGCCCTCCCGCTTCCGGCAGGTTCACCGCTGAGCCTCGAGCCCGGATGCCAGGTGGAGATCTCCGCTCAACCACAGACCACGCTGCGCCACCTGGACGCCGTCGTCTCGGCCGATCTGGCCCACCTCGAAAATCTTCTCGCCGCCCGCGGCCTGCACCTGGGGGACTCCGGGATAGACAGGTATCGCGCCCCCGTTCGCAAACTGGGCACACCGCGCTACGCCGCGATGGAACGCCGCTTCGCGCCGATGGGCGCCGGGGGCGCGACGATGATGTGCAGCACCGCCGGCCTGCAAGTCTGTGTGGACGCCGGTGAGACGGGCGACCTGGCCGACCGCTGGGCCGCGGTCCACGCGCTCGGTCCGCCCCTGCTGGCCACCTTCGCCAACTCCCGGGTCCACGCCGGACGCGACACCGGCCACGCGTCCGCGCGCTGGCTCGCCGTGATGGAAACGGAAAGGGTCCGCACCCGGTCGGCGGAACCGGGCAAGGATCCGGCGGGGGAGTGGGCACGCAGGATCCTGGACACCCCGCTGATGGTCCTTCCCGGCCGTGACGGCCGCTGGGACGCGCCCGATTCCCTGACCTTCGCCGACTGGATCGACGGACGGGGCGAGGGCGCCGGGCTCGACAGGCCGACCGAGGAAGACCTGGCCTATCACCTGACGACGTTCTTCACCCCGGTCCGTCCACAGGGGTATCTGGAGATCCGGTACCTGGACGCCCAGCCCGCCGCGAGGTGGCTGCACCCGGTCGCCCTGCTGGCCGCACTGCTCGCGCGGCCGTCCACAGTGGACAAGGTGCTCGAACTGTGCGAACCGGTCATGGGCAGATGGGAGCGCGCGGCCCGGTTCGGCCTGGCCGACAGGGCGATCGCCGGCGTCGCGAGCAAGGTGGTGGACCTCGGCTGTGCCGAACTCGGCACCACCGGTCTGCTGCCGGAGACCATCACGGAGATCAGCGAGGGCGTGCAGTCCCTCGTGCACCGTTCGAGGAGCCACCAGTCATGAGCTTGGAAAGCACCGAGACCAACCCGCTTCGCGCGCTGAGCCCGCAAGACCTGCGGGCGCACGCGGCAGAGGCGCTCACCAGGGCCCGCGAGCGCAGCGTCGCGCTGACGGACGTGGACGACGAAGACCTGGTCCGCCAGCATTCGAAACTGATGTCGCCGCTGGTCTGGGATCTCGCGCACATCGGCAGCCAAGAAGAGCTCTGGCTGGTGCGTGACGTGGGCGGCCGTGAGGCGCTCCGGCCCGACATCGACGACATCTACGACGCGTTCCAGCACGCTCGCGCGGATCGTCCGGCGCTGCCGCTGCTGGGCCCGGAGGAAGCGCGCAAGTACGTCCGCGAAGTCAGGGAGAAATCCTTCGACATCCTGGAAAGCGTTCCGCTGCAAGGCAGGCGGCTCACCGAGGACGCCTTCGCCTTCGGCATGATCACCCAGCACGAGCAGCAGCACGACGAGACGATGCTGGCCACTCATCAGCTCCGCAAGGGCGATCCGGTGCTGCACGCGCCAGCGCCACCGCCGTCCCGGTCCGGGCCGCTGCCCGCGGAGGTGTTCGTCCCCGGCGGCGCTTTCACCATGGGCACCTCCGCCGAGCCGTGGGCGCTGGACAACGAGCGTCCCGCGCACGAGGTCGCGGTGGAGGCGTTCTTCATCGACACCGCACCGGTCACCTGCGGGGCGTACGCCGAGTTCCTCGACTCCGGGGGTTACGAAGACCCGAAGTGGTGGAGCGAGCGTGGCTGGACGTACCGGAGCGAGCACGGCATCGAGGCGCCGCGCTTCTGGAAACGGGAGCAGGACGGCTGGTGGCGGACGCGGTTCGGCGTCTACGAGAAGGTGCCCGCCGCGGAGCCTGTCGTCCACGTTTCCTTCCACGAGGCCGAGGCGTACGCCGCCTGGGCAGGCCGTCGCCTGCCGACGGAACCGGAGTGGGAGAAGGCCGCCCGGTTCGACCCGGCCACCGGCCGGTCGCGCCGGTTCCCCTGGGGCGACGAGGAACCCACTCCCGACCACGCGAACCTCGGACAGCGGCATCTGCGGCCCGCGGAGGTCGGCGCGTACCCGGCGGGTGCGTCGCCGTTGGGCGTGCACCAGTTGATCGGCGACGTGTGGGAGTGGACCAGCAGCGGCTTCGAAGCGTATCCGGGCTTCGCCGCGTTCCCGTACAAGGAGTATTCGGAGGTGTTCTTCGGAGGGGACTACCGGATCCTGCGCGGTGGCTCGTTCGGGACGGACGCGGCGGCCATCCGCGGCACCTTCCGCAACTGGGATCACCCGATCCGGCGACAGATCTTCTCCGGGTTCCGCTGTGCCCGGGACGCACGGCCGAGCGAGGTGGCCTGAGGGGCATGTGCCGTCACCTCGCGTATCTCGGCGAGCCGCGCTCGCCCGCCGAGATGCTCTTTCACGCCCCTCATTCGCTGCTCGTGCAGTCCTACGCTCCCCGTGACATGCGGGGCGGTGGTTCGGTCAACGCGGACGGGTACGGCCTCGGCTGGTACGCCGACGGCTCCGAACCGCTGCGGCTGCGCAGGTCCGCTCCCTTGTGGACGGACGGGGATCTGCCGGCGCTGGCCGGCTCGGTCCGGTCGCACGCCTTCCTGGCGGCTGTCCGGAACGGGACGACGGGGATGCCCGTGGTCGAGGCGGCGAACGCGCCGTTCACCGGCGGCCGTTACCTCTTCAGCCACAACGGGCTGGTGCGGGGCTGGCCGGACTCGATGGCCGAGCTCGCCGCGAAACTGCCGATCACCCGGCTGCTGACGCTGGAGGCGACCACGGATTCGGTACTGCTGTGGGCGTTGCTGAGTGAGCGGCTCGAGGCGGGCGAAGACCCGCTCGCGGCCGTCACGTGGCTGACCGGAGTGGTCGAGGAGGCGGGGCCGGGTTCGCGGCTCAATCTCCTGCTGACCGACGGCCGGACACTCGTCGGTACCGCGTGGACGCATTCCCTGTCCTATCGGGACACCGGAGGCGGTGTGCTCGTCGCGTCGGAACCGTGCGACGACGATCCCGGCTGGACTCCCGTTCCCGACCGCCACGCCGTCCGGGTCACCGGCGCGGGCGTGGAAATCCTTCCCCTCGAAGCCGATCGGAGCCCTGAGGCACGATGACCGAAGTCGACCTCGACGTACACCACAGCGAATCGGATATCACCGAGCAACTGCGCGCGGACGTCCGCGCCGGCCTGGAGGCGGATCAGAAATGGTTGTCGCCCAAATGGTTCTACGACGCCCGCGGCAGCGAACTGTTCGAGAAGATCACCGCCCTCCCCGAGTACTACCCGACCAGGAGCGAGCGGGAGGTGCTCGCCGCGCGCGGTGGCGAGATAGCCGAGAGTTCGGGCGCGCACACCCTTGTCGAACTCGGTTCCGGATCGAGTGAAAAGACGAGGCTCCTCCTCGACGCGCTCACGAGCCACGGCACGTTGAAGGAGTTCGTCCCGCTCGACGTCTCCGAAACCGCGCTCGCCGAAGCCGCGGAAGCCATCACGGCCGACTACCCGTCCCTCGAAGTCCGGGGCGTGGTCGGTGACTTCACCCGTCATCTGGACCTGTTGCCGGGCGACCGTCCGCGGCTGGTGGTCTTCCTCGGCGGCACGATCGGCAATTTCCTTCCCGCCGACCGCGCCACCTTCCTGCGCTCGGTCCGCGAAGTGCTCGACGAGGGGGAGTGGTTCCTTCTCGGGACTGACCTGGTGAAGGACCGGGAAACCCTGGAACGCGCGTATGACGACGCGGCCGGGGTCACCGCCGAGTTCAATCGCAACATGCTCCGCGTGATCAACAACGGTCTCGGCGCGAACTTCGACCCGGCCGCCTTCGACCACGTCTCGTATTGGGACGAGGAGAACGAATGGATCGAAATGCGTCTGCGCGCCCATGAACCGCAGACCGTCGACATCCCGGGCGCCGACCTGCAGGTGAAGTTCGCCGAGGGCGAATACGTGCGCACCGAGATCTCCGCGAAGTTCCGGCGGGAGGGAATCGCCGCGGAACTGGCCGCCGCCGGTTTCTCGGTGGAGAAATGGTGGACGGACTCGGAATCGCGGTTCGGGGTGAGCCTGGCAAGATCTGTCCGTGGCTAACCCTCTCACGTCGCTCGCCCGCGCGCTCGGCACGAAACCGTGGCTGATGGGGCTCGCGGGCGGGATCATCTGGGTGGACAAGAGACTCCATCGGCTGTTCAAGGGGAAGGTGAGCCTGGTCGCGCTGGCCGGGCTCCCTTCCCTGCGCCTGACCACGACCGGCCGCAAGAGCGGCCTGGCCCGCAGTACCAATCTCCTGTACTTCCCGCACGGTGAGGACTTCGTGCTCGTCGGCTCCAATTGGGGGAGACCGAACGATCCCGCGTGGACGCACAACCTGCGGTCGAATCCCGACGCGATCGTCGCGCTGGCGGGCAAGGAGATCCCGGTCAGGGCCAGGGAACTGCGCGGAGACGAGTACGAAGCGATGTGGAAACTGCTGCTGGAGTTCTGGCCCGGTTACTCCATGGAGGAGCAAGCCGCTTGCCGTGTGTTACCGATTTTCGAGTTGAAGACAACCACTCGATAGGTTCGTACCATCCTTTCGGCCGGTGACTGGGTTACCGGCTTGTGCGAGGCTCGCTTGGTGTTACGCGCCGTGACGTCGACGGCGCGCCGAGCGACGTGGCCCATCACGTCGCCAGCCGAGGGAGGAGTCGTTTTGCCGAGATCCACAAGGAGGCCGGTGCGCGGTTTCGCACTGGTAGGGGCACTCGTGGCCGGCGCCGCGTTGACCGGGGCGTCCGGGACGGCGGTCGCCGCCCAGGAGACTGGGACGCCCGCCGCCCAGGTAGGCGCGACGGCGCCGGTGAACTGGGGTGCCTGCACGGCGGACCAGGTCCGCGGTGTTCCCGCCGACCAGGCCAAGTTCTACAGCTGCGCGCGGTATCGCGTGCCGATCGACCACGACAACGCGGCGCTCGGCACCATCGACATCGCGATGCTGAAGCGGGCGGCGAAGACGCCCGACAAGAAGGTCGGTTCGCTGTTCCTCAACCCGGGCGGTCCCGGCGGTTCCGGTTTCCGGATGCCGATCGGCGCGGCGAACTACTTCCAGCCGCAGGTGCTGGACCGGTTCGACCTGATCGGGTTCGATCCGCGCGGGGTCGGGGCCAGCAACCCGCTCAAGTGCTTCACCACGCAGGAAGACGCGGACGACGTCTTCTCCGCGCAGATCCCCGTGCCGCTGACCCGGCAGGAGATCTCCGGGACGCTGGCCTCGTACCGCGACTACGGCCAGTTCTGCAAGAACAACGCGGGCGCGCTGCTGAACCACATGTCCACCAAGGACGTCGTGCGTGACCTCGACAAGATGCGGGCGGCCGTCGGCGACCAGAAGCTGACCTTCGTCGGCTTCTCGTACGGGACCCTGATCGGGTCGACGTACACGTCGATGTTCCCGAAGCAGAGCCGGGCGATCGTCATCGACGGCAACGTCGACCCGGCGCTGCGCACCAGCGACGGTGTGCAGTACGACCGCGAGCGCGCTCGCGGGTTCGAGATCGCGCTGGACGCCTTCCTGCGCAAGTGCGCGCAGGTCGGGCCGAAGTGCTCCTTCAGCCCAGGCACGCCGCGGGAGAAGTTCGACGAGATCCGCGACCACCTGCGCCAGCAGCCGATCAAGCTGCCGGACGGGAGCAGCTACGACATCAACGCCTTCACCAGCACGGTGGCCGGGGTGCTGTACTCGCCGACGTCGTTCCCGCCGCTGGCCGACGACCTGCAGGCGCTGTACAACATCGTCCACCCGCCCGCGGCGCAGACGCAGACGGCACAGGCCGTCGAGCTGAAGGTGCTGCGGTCGGGGGCGAACGGGCGCGCGGACGTGAACCCGGACAGCCTGTACACCGGTGACGACTCCTACTTCGCCGTGAACTGCTCGGACAAGAAGATCACGATCAAGCAGGAGAAGGTCCCCGAGATCGCCGCGAAGTGGGAGAAGGAATCGCCCACTTTCGGCCGCTACCAGGCGTTCTCGGACGTGGCGGGGTGCCCGGTGTGGCCGGCGAAGAAGCCGGACGTCTATCGCGGTCCGTGGCAGGCCAAGACCGACACCCCGGTGCTGGTCATCGGCAACTACTACGACCCGGCGACCCAGTACCTGTTCTCGAAGCGGATGGCCGACCAGCTGGGCAACGCCCGGTTGCTCTCGGTCGACGCCTTCGGGCACTGCATCCTTGGCGACTCGCTCGGGGTGGACAAGGTGACGGCCGACTACCTGATCGATCTGAAGGTCCCGGCCAACGGCCAGGTGTTCCAGCCGAACGTCCAGCCGTTCGAAACCACTGCCTGATCCTGGGCGAACGACCACGAAGGCCACCGTCCCGGCGGTGGCCTTCGTGGCCTCCGGGGACCGGTCCCCAACGCCCGGCCCTAGGGTTCCCGACGGGGAGGGCCGGATAGGCCGGACGACTGCTCGTCCCGGCCATCCGGGTGGGTAACCAGGGCACCGGCTTCGGCGTGGTCGCGGCCGCCGGTGCGCCTGGCTCACCCACCGGCCGACGAGGCTGAGGCATGCTGGACGGATGGATCCGGTCCGAATCGCCCGCCAGGTGGTCGAGGGTCGCTTTCCCGGTGCGAGGGCCGCGATTCTGGGCGGAAGCGCGATCACCGGATGGCGTACCGCGAGCTCGGATCTCGACATCGTCGTGATCCTCGACGGCCCACCCGCGCCGTACCGCGAAACGACCGAACACGACGGCGTGCCGGTGGAACTTTTCTGCCATACCCCCGAGTCGTACGAGCGCTTCGCCGATCAGGAGACGGCGAACCGCCGCTCGCCTCTCCTGCACATGTGCGGTGGAGGTGTCGTTCTCCTCGACCGCGACGGCTTCGGGCGTCGGACCCGGGCGGAAGCCCGGGCGCGACTGCGCGCCGGGCCTCCGCCGTTGTCCGCGACCGACCTGGAGGACCATCGTTATCTGCTCACCGACCTCCTGGACGATCTTGACGGGGCCGACGATCCCGACGAACTGATCTTCATCGCCGATCGGCTGTTGACCGTGGTGGCCGAACTGATCCTCCTGGCCGGGGGACAATGGCGATCCCACGGCAAATGGCTCCTGCGACGGCTTCGAGAGGCCGATCCGGAGACCTGCCGGGAACTCCTGCTCGGCTACCGGCAGGTCGTATGCACTGGGGATCGGGCTCTGATGCGGCGGGTCGCCGCCGCAGTCCTCGACGGTGTGGGAGGCCGTCTTCTGGTGGGTTACCGGCGAGACGCGCCCACCGGCTTCAGACGTTGACGCTCGCGCAGGCGTCGAGACCGTAGTTCGCCGCGTACGCGTTCTCGACCCCGACCAGGAGGTCGACGACCTCGAAGTACCGGTCCCAGAAGGGCGTCTCACGCAGCGCCTCGATGAGCAACTGGTACGAGTGATGGTCCTCCGCTTCCCATACCCACACGTCGGTCACGCGCGCGGAGTAGAACTCCGTGTCGAAGAACCGGGACCGGACACCTTTCACCTTGCTTTCGATCACCGGGAGGATCTCGGTCTTGAAGGCCTCCACCCGTTGCTCGACGGTGAGGCCGAGCCATTCCGGCGTGGTCTTCACCAGCATGAACGCGGTCACTTCGGACATGGTGTTTCCTTTCGGCCAGGCGTAGGCGCCGGTTTCGATGTCCTTGGCCATATGGGCTCCGTACGGGGTTCACTTGAGGAGTTCTCGGGTGCGCGCCCAGTCGTGCCCGAGCGGAGGCCGTCGAGATCGTCCAGGTCGCCGCGGCGGATCCGGGACGGCCGAGCCGATCCAGCCGGTCGCCCCGGTGACGAATACCTGCATGGGAAGCTCCTTCTACTGGTGGTTACGGGAAAGCCTTGATTGCAGGACGACGAGCGCCCCGAGGACGAGCACGCTGACGCCGATCACCCGGAGGGCCGTGCTCGCGCCGGTGACGAACGCGGAGATCACTTCGGGAGAGCGGCGGGGGACGGTTGCCAGCGCCTGCGCCACGGTGTGCGGATCGTGGTCCGCGCGGACGTCGGACGGCAGCGCGGCGACGAACCGTCCGGTGAGGACGGTGCCGATGACCGCGACACCGAGCGCGCTGCCGAATTCCCGGGTGGTGGCCTGCAGCCCGGCACCGACACCGGCCTGGGCGGGAGGCAGCGAACCGGAGATCGCGGCGGAAAGCGTCGGAAGGGCCAGCGTGACACCGATCCCGGTCACCACGAGCCAGGCCGCGTAGACCGGGTACGGAGTCGAAGAGTCGCTTGTGGACAGTCCGACGAGGCCGCAGCCGCAGAAGACGAAGGCGATGGCGACAGTGGTGTCGACGCCGGCGCGCCGGACGAGTTTGCCGACGTGCCGCGCGCCGAGGATGACCGGGACGGTCAGCGGGATGATCCCGAGCCCGGTCAGCAGCACACTGAAACCCTTGCCGTACTGGAGGAAGGACGCGTTGACGTAGAACAGCGCGAACATCCCGAAGAAGATCGCGGCCATGCCGAGGCAGGCACTGCGCAGCGCGGGCACGCGAAGCAACCGGGGATCGAGCAGGGGGTGCTCGGCCTTCAGTTCCACGAACGTCCACAGGGCGAAGAGCGCGACCGCACCGGCGAACCCGGACAGAACGATCGGGCTGCCCCAACCCGCTTCAGGGCCTTCGACGATGCCGAGCAGCAACGCGAACGACGCGCCGACGAGCAGGACGGCGCCGAGCGGACTGAGCGGCCGGTCGTGCCGCGGGGACACCGGCGCGATCCGGGCGGCCAGCGCGAGGAGCACCAGGGAGAGCGGGACGGCGGCCGCGAACAGCCATCGCCACGATCCTCCTGTCAGCACCGCTCCGCCACCGACGTTCCCCAGGACACCGCCGATCCCGGTCATCGAGGCCCAGGTCGCGATGGTCACGCCCTTGCGTTCGGCGGGGACGGCGTGCAGCAGGACGGCGAGGGTGTTGGGCAGCACCGCGGCGGCCCCGATCCCCGTGATCGCCCGGCCCGCCAGCAGGAAAGGCACGGTGGGCGCGAGCGCCGACAGCAGCGCACCGAGGGCGAACAGCGCCAGGCCGGCGAGCAGGACACCCTTGCGGCCGAAGCGGTCGCCCGCCGCTCCGCCGGGGATCACGAGACAGGCGAAGAAGATGACGTAGGTGTCGACGATCCAGATCAGTGCCGACGCGGACGGGTGAAGCTCGCTCGCGGCCAGCATCGGGACGGCGAGGTTGATCGCGGCGACCATCCCGACCACGAGCACGACACAGGCGCACATGGCGGTCAGCAGGCCGCGCCGGTCCGTTTCGGCTTCGGGAGCGTCGCGGACTTGAAGTCGGAGTGGCATGTCCACGACGCTATGGGCCAGCGCATTCTTCGTGCCACGCAACTTTCACAACCCAAAGTTGCATACGATGCAACAATGGCCGATCAGCTGGACCTCAACCTCTTGCGCGTGTTCGACGCGTTGCTGCGAGAGGGCAGCGTGACGGCGGCGGCCGAACGGCTGCACCTGTCGATCCCCGCGGCCAGCCGGGCGCTGGGCCGGTTGCGGCGGGCGATGGGCGACCCGATCCTGGTGCGCGCCGGCCGCGGGATGGTGCCGACGCCGTTCGCGCTCCGGACGGCCCCGCGGGTGCGGTCCCTGCTCGACGAGGCGTCGGCCCTGATCAGCGCCGACCGCGAGCTGGCGATCGGCGACCTCGAACGGACCTTCACCATCCGCATCAACGACGGTGTCGCCGCCACATTGGTGACGGCCGCCGCCGAGGCGACCGCCGCGGTCGCGCCTGGCGTCGTCCTGCGTTTCGTCGCCGAAGGCAGCGAAAGCACCGAGGCCCTGCGAGACGGTTCGGTGGACCTGGACATCGGCGCGGGCGACATCGCCGCGCCTGACATCCGTTCGACGCTGCTGTACCACGAACGAGTGGTCGCGATCGTCAGGGCGGACGGCCCGCTCGGCGGTGTGCGCCGCCCGACGTTGAGACAGCTTTGCCGGTATCCGCACGTTTCCGCCTCACGGCGAGGGCGGGGCAGGGGACCGCTCGACGACGTGCTCGAGGCGGCCGGTCTCCAGCGCCGGGTCGCGGCGGTCGTCCCCACCTCCGCCGTCGCCGCGTTCCTGGTCGCGTCGAGCGACTACATCGGGCTGGCGCCCCAACGGCTCGCCGAGCAGTACGGCCGGTCGCTCGGAATCCGCTGGTTCCCGGTCCCCGCGGAACTCCCGCCCATCGAGGTCTGCCAGCTCTGGCACGCGCGACTCGACGCCGACCCCGCCCAGCGCTGGCTGCGTGACACGATCCACGCCGCGCTCGGCTCGTCCGGTGGTACAGTCCCGAAGGTTGATCAACACCGATCGAGTACGGAAGCGAGGTGAGCGGCACATGCCGGAAGACAGTTCTGGACCGACCGGACATGGTCGCCGTTCACCCGTGTGCGCGGTGCGCTGACCTTCTCCGGTCTCCTTTCTCTGTCTGGCTTTGTGTACGCACGCCAGAAAAGAGCCGGAATCATGAACACCTTCGAAATGCTGCTCAGGGTCGGCACCGGCGTCGGCCTCGGCGCCGTCATCGGCATCGAGCGCCAGTACCGCGCCCGGATGGCCGGACTCCGCACCAACGCCCTCGTCGCCGTCGGCGCGACCCTCTTCGTCCTGTTGTCCGCCCACGGTTTCGGCGGGCTGAGCACCAGCGGCGACGCCGACCCGACGCGTGTCGCGGCCCAGATCGTCTCCGGTATCGGTTTCCTCGGCGCCGGGGTGATCCTACGGGACGGGCTGAACGTGCGCGGGCTCAACACGGCGGCCACGCTGTGGTGCTCGGCGGCCGTCGGCTCCCTTGCGGGAGCGGGGCTTTACGTCGTCGCGCTCGCCGGGACCGTGGTGATCGTCGGGGTCAACGTGCTGTTGCGCCCGCTCGGCCGCGTCGTCGACCGCCGCCCGGAGCACCGGGAAGACGACCTCGTGAGTGGTAGGGACGGTTCTGTTGAGGGGTAAGTCAAATGTGGCGTGACCGAGCCTGGTACGCCCGCATCACACTCTCGATGCTCGCGCACGCCTGGCTCGCCGTCACCAGATCCCTTGCCATAAAACGGGAATCGGTGTCGACGAACCAGGCATGATCGCGTTCACGCTACCGGAGATCCGACGCCTGCTCACCAAACTCATCCTGCGTGTCTCCGACACCGCCGAACACATCTGGCACGGGTCACGATTCCGCCGACGACGACAACACCAAGCCCGCCTCAGCCACTACAAACGACGCGGCTACCCACTCACCGAACTGCCGTTGCAGTTATAGAGCCCGAATCGCCACTCACGACCACCTGGACCGACCACTCACCGGAAGCCTCAAGCCGGTAGGTCCGTGAAGGCCTCCTTTCCTACCTTGAGGGTAGGAAAGGAGGCCTTCACGGACCTGGCACATTTGGCTTACCCCTCAATAGCCCGATCGTCGCGCCGCTTCTGCCAGAGCCGGCCACCACGGCGCGGTGAGGGCCTTGGCGAACGAGGCGTGCGCGATCCGTAGGGCCATTTACCCGGTATCGAGTTGAGGCAGGGTTGCGCTACGGCTGCGGCAGCCGCAAGCGCGCCGCAATCGCCAGGCGCTCTAGTGGTCACCAGAACGAACCAAAAAGTTCTGTACGACGACAAGGCTTCCAATGGCTCCTCCCTTGGCGCGCTAACGCTTGTAATGTGAGGCGCGGCCCGCCCGCGGAAGCCACCCCGCGCGGGATCCCGGCGTGTCCGTCATAACCCCGCACGGTCATCTCTCGATGTACTGCTCAAAGGAGACGACATGCCAGTGGATCATCGGGCCGTCGATCGCGCCGACGCGACGACCGGCACCGAAGGGATTCTCGCCGAGGTGCTGGCCGGTGTCGTGCGCGTCGAACGGGTGTCGGTCGACAGCCACTTCTTCGACGACCTCGGCGCCGACTCGATGGTGATGGCCCGGTTCTGTGCCCGGGTCAGGAAGCACGGGGACCTGCCATCAGTGTCCATAAAGGACATCTACCAGCATCCCACGATCAGAAGCCTGGCGACGGCGCTCGCGCCATCGAGCGATACCCCGGTCGAGCCGGCCCAGGCGGCCATCGAGGTGGCGACGCCGGTCAGCGCACGGCAGTACGTCCTCTGCGGAACGCTGCAGGTTCTGATCCTGCTCGGGTACGCCTACCTTGCCGCGCTCGCCGTCGAGCAAGGCGTCGACTGGATTTCCGCTGGGGATGGCAGCCTGCTCGATGACTACCTGCGGATGGCGCTGGCCGGCGTCGCGGGTTTCGTTGGCGTGTGCGCTCTCCCGATCTTGGCGAAATGGGTGCTCATCGGCCGGTGGCGGCACCAGCGGATCCGCATCTGGAGCCTGGCCTACGTCCGCTTCTGGGTGGTCAAGACGTTGGTCACGCTGAACCCGCTGGTCCTGTTCGCCGGTTCGCCGCTCTACGTGCTCTATCTGAGGGCGCTGGGTGCGAGAGTCGGGCGCGGTGCCGTGATCTTCTCCCGGCATGCGCCGGTGTGCACCGACCTGCTCACCATCGGCGACGGCACGGTCATCCGCAAGGACACGTACCTTACCTGCTACCGGGCCTGCGCCGGCGAGATCCAGACGGGCGCGGTCACCCTCGGGAAGGACGTTTTCGTCGGCGAGAAGGCGGTGCTCGACATCGAGACCTCGCTCGGCGATGGGGCCCAGCTCGGCCATACCTCCTCGCTGCACGCCGGGCAGGCCGTGCCCGGCGGCGAGCGCTGGCACGGGTCCCCGGCGCAGCCGACCGGAGCGTATTACCTGGGGGTCGAACCGGCCGGCTGCGGCACCGGGAGAAGGGCCGCCTACACCGTCCTGCAACTGGTGAGCGTGCTGTTCTTCTACGCTCCGCTGGCGTTCGGCGGCGTGGATCTCCTGTTCGCCAAGTCCCCGGTGCTCGCCATGCTGCTCGAGCCAGGGCCGTCGGCCTTCACGAACTGGAGGTTCTACGGCGCAGCGCTGGTGACCTCCTTCGTGCTGTTCTTCGGCTCCGCGCTCGTCGGCCTCCTCGTCGTCGTGACCGTCCCGCGCATGCTCAACCTCGCCATCGAACCGGACAAGGTCTACCGCCTGTACGGATTCCACTACGCCGTCCATCGGACGATCGCGCGCCTGACCAACTGGACGTTCTTCATCAAGTTGCTCGGGGACAGTTCCTACATCGTCGGCTATCTGCGCCGGCTCGGGTATCGCCTCACTCCGGTCGTGCAGACCGGGGCGAACTTCGGCAAGAAAGTGAAGCATGAGACCCCCTATCTGGTCTCCGTCGGCAGCGGTACGGTGATCGCCGACGGACTGTCGATCGTCAATGCCGACTTCTCCGGCTCGTCCTTCCAGGTGTCGCGAACCTCGATCGGGCCACGCAACTTCCTGGGCAACGAAATCGTCTATCCCTCGCAGGGCAGGACCGGTGACAACTGCCTGCTCGCGACGAAGGTCATGGTCCCGATCGACGGAGAGGTCCGGGAAGGTGTCGGTCTGCTGGGCTCGCCCAGCTTCGAGATCCCGCGTACGGTCGAGCGGGACAGCAGGTTCCACCATCTGGCCACCGGACCCGAGCTGCCACGCCGTCTCGCGGCCAAGAACAAGCACAACGCCCGCACCATTGGCTGGCTCCTGCTGTCGCGGTGGTTCTACGCCTTCGTGCTCGCCCTGATCGGTTTCTGGGCCACGGACCTCTACGGCTCGTGGGGAGCGCCGGCGATCGCGTTGTCCCTCATCTTTTCCCTGCTGTTCGGCGTGCTCTACTTCACGCTGGTCGAACGTGCCGCTACGGGATTCCGGGGCACGCGGCCGACATCCTGCTCGATCTACCAGGTTGATTGCTGGCGGCGGGAACGTTTTCTGAAGATGACCGGGCACATGCACATGGCGCTCAACGGCACCCCGCTCAAGAACGTGGCCTGGCGGCTGCTGGGTGTCCGGCTCGGCAAGAGGCTCTTCGACGACGGCTGCACCATGGCGGAAAAGGACCTGGTGACGATCGGCGACGACTGCACGCTCAACGCGGGAAGTTCGATCCAGTGCCACTCACTGGAGGACTTCGCCCTCAAGTCCGACCGCACCACGATCGGTTCCGGCTGCACCATCGGGACCGGCGCACTCGTCCACTACGGCGTGACGATGGGCGACGGCGCGGTGCTGGCCCCCGACTCCTTCCTCATGAAGGGCGAGGAAATGCCACAGCGCGCACGGTGGGGCGGAAACCCGGCCCGGGAGATGCCGGACAACTCGGCCGACCCGCTGGTTCGCCGGAACGTCGACGTCGAGCGGAGGTGAAAGGTCTGATGGAAACGCCAGCGGAAGCAGGCCGGGAATTCTGGCGGAGTGTGCTCGTCACGGGCGGGTTCACCGCGATCCCACGGTGGACCACCGATCCGGTGCCGGGCGTCGCCGAGCGCGAGGTGCCGCTCCCCGGCGAGGAGATGGCGACGTTGTGGCGGCTCGCGGACGAGCTGGCGGTGTCGCTCAGTTCGGTGCTGCTGGCCGCGCACGCCAAGGTGCTCGCCGCGCTGTCCGGCGAGCGAGAGGTCACGACCGGCTACGTCGCCGTGGCGGGCGGGCGGCCGTTGCCCTGCCGGCTGACGACCGAACCGAGCTCGTGGCGGGCGTTGCTCCTGGACACTTATCGAGCCGAGTCGGAACTTCTGTCGCACAAGGATTTCCCGGTCGATGATCTCGGGCGCGAGCTGGGCCTGACCGAACCGCCGTTCTCGACCGTGCTCGATCCGGCCGGTGACGATCAAGACCTGGCCGAGAACACCGTGCTGTGGTTGGGGATCTCGCGGCACAGCGGCCAGCTCGTGTTGCGGTACCGGACCGACGTCATCGACGCCGGCTGTGCCATCAGGATCGCCGGCTATCACCGCACCGCGCTCGCGCTGATCGCCGCCGATCCGGATGCCGTGCACGGGCGGCAGAGCCTGCTGTCCGCCGAGGAACTCGACCTCCAGCTCAACGGACTCGCCGGACTTCGCCGGGAGCTGCCGGACAGGCGGGTACACGAGCTGTTCGAGCAGCGAGTGGAGGCACACCCGGATGCCGTCGCGGCCGTGCACGGCGGCCGGCAGTGGACCTACCGGGAGCTCAACGCCCGCGCCAACCGGCTGGGACGAACCCTGATGGCGCGGGGCCTGCGCCGCGAAGGCGTCGTCGCGGTGGTGATGGAACGCAACCTGGACTGGATGGCCGCCGTCCTCGCGATATTCAAGGCCGGTGGCGTGTACCTGCCCCTGGAGCCGCATTTCCCGGCCGATCGCATCGCGACCGCGCTCGCCCGCGCCGAGTGCGGGCTCGTGCTGACCGAACGCGGCAGCACCACCACGCTCGACGCGGCCCTCGACACCCTGCCCGGAATCGGGATCCTCAGCGTCGACGCGGCCTACCAGGAGGACCATGCCGACGGGAATCTCGGCATCGACGTCGCGCCGGACCAGCTCGCCTACATCCTGTTCACCTCGGGCTCCACCGGAGAACCCAAAGGCGCGATGTGTGAGCACGTGGGCATGCTCAACCACATCTACGCCAAGATCGCCGACCTGGAGATCCGCGAGGGCGAGGTGATCCCCCAGACCGGACCGCAGTGCTTCGACATCTCGGTGTGGCAGCTGGTCGCCGCGCTGCTGGTCGGTGGGCGGACCCTGCTGGTCGAGCAGGAGGTGATCCTGGACATCGAGCGGTTCGTCGACACGATCGCCGACGGCCGGGCTGCCGTGCTCCAGGTCGTGCCGTCATATCTCGACGTCGTCCTGTCCTATCTGGAGCAGCACCCCCGCGAACTGCCGGACCTGCATACGGTGTCGCCCACCGGCGACTTCGTGAAGAAGGAGCTCGTAGAGCGCTGGTTCGCGGCCCAGCCCAAGATCAAGCTGGTCAACACGTACGGGCTGACGGAGACCTCGGACGACGCCGTCCACGAGGTCATGGACCGGGTACCGGCCGGCGAACGGGTCCCGCTCGGCCGCCCCATCGACAACGTGCACGTCTACGTCGTCGACGAGAACCTGTCACCGGTGCCGCTGGGCGCCCCCGGCGTGATCGTCTTCTCCGGGGTCTGCGTCGGCCGCGGGTACATCAACGACCCCGAGCGCACCCGACTGGTCTTCACGGTCGATCCGCACCGCGAGGGTCAGCGGATCTGCCGGAGCGGCGACTACGGCCGCTGGCAGCCGGAGGGCAAGCTCGAGTTCCTCGGCCGCCGGGACAACCAGGTCAAGATCCGTGGCTTCCGGATCGAGATCGGCGAGATCGAGAACGCCTTGTCGCGGGTGGCCGAAGTCCGTGACAGTGCCGTAGTGGTCGCCGAGGGGCCCGACCAGAGCAAGCGTCTGGTGGCCTTCTACTCCGGTCGGCGGCCACTCGAGGCCGGTGTCATACGGGACCGGCTGGGTGAGTCGCTGCCCGAGTACATGGTCCCGTCGGCCTTCCATTGGCGGGAAGGTCTGCCGCTGACCGCCAACGGCAAGATCGACAGGAGAACGCTGACGGCGCTCGCCGCAGAACTCGACGCCCACGACGTCACGAAGAAAGACTTCCAGGCGCCGGGTACACCGGCCGAAGTTCGGCTGGCGGCCGCGTGGGCGACGGTGCTCGGGATCCCGGCCGGCCAGATCGGACGGCGGGACCACTTCTTCGACCGGGGTGGCACGTCGCTGTCGGCAGTGCGGCTGGTGATCGCCCTGGACCGTGCGGTGTCCCTCACCGACGTCACCCGGCATCCGATCCTCACCGATCTGGCCGCGATCCTCGACGACAGGTCCGAACGGAGCGCCGTCGAATTGCTGACTTCTTCCCCGAGTGGCAACTGAAAGGAAACCGAGATGTCGTCCTCATCCCGGGCGTCACAGCTCGCCGTGGACTTGCGGCCCGGCACACCTCCGATACTGCGGATCGATGCCAACGGCGACGCACTGAGCTGGGCGGCCGAGCACTCGGACGCGCTGCGAGCCGTCGTCGCCGAGCACGGTTCGGTCCTCCTCCGCGGTCTCGGGCTGTGCGACGCGGCCGAGATCGGTGCCGTCTTCCGAGTCATGGTGCCCACCGGTCTGATGACCGAGAGGGAGGCCTTCGCATCCCGGAAGACCTACTTCGGCGGCGTGTACTCGTCATCGACGTGGCCTGCGAACCAGCCGATGTGCATGCACCACGA
Organism: Amycolatopsis sp. NPDC043885; assembly: GCF_056435685.1. NCBI lineage: Bacteria > Bacillati > Actinomycetota > Actinomycetes > Pseudonocardiales > Pseudonocardiaceae > Amycolatopsis > Amycolatopsis sp. NPDC043885. The sequence goes on along the minus strand of NZ_JBWKEA010000026.1, from coordinate 55,430 downwards.
ACTGAGTTACACGCTTGAGTTCCCCGGCCTGATGCTGTTCGCCTGTCTTCGCGCGCCCACCGTCGGCGGAGCCACTGGGGTGGCCGACTCGCCGAGTGTGCTCGAGGCGCTGCCCGGCGAGGTGGTCGAGCGGTTCGAGCGGGAGGGCTGGCTGCTCACCCGCACCTACAACGACGAGATGGGGGCGTCGATCGCCGCAGCCTTCGGCACCGAGGACCGTGGCGCCGTCGAGAGCTACTGCCGTGCCAACGCGATCGACTTCGAGTGGCAACCCGGTGGTGGACTGCGCACCAGGCAGCGCCGCAGCGCCGTGGTGCGTCATCCGGTCACCGGCCGACGCTGCTGGTTCAACCAGATCGCGTTCCTCAACGAGTGGACCCTGGACCCGGAGGTGCGCGAGTACCTGGTGGACGTTCATGGCGCCGACGCCCTGCCGTTCAACACCCGCTTCGGCAACGGTGACGCGATCGGCGAGGACGTCATCCGACTGATCAACAAGGTCTACGAGGCCACCACCGCACGCGAGCCGTGGCAGGCCGGCGACCTGATGCTCGTCGACAACATCCGTACCGCGCACAGCAGAGACCCCTACGAGGGACCGCGCGAAGTGCTCGTCGCGATGGCCGACCCGGTGCGCCTGGCCGACTGCTCGCCAACCGTGGAGGTGACCACAAGATGACCACAATCCGTTCCACCGCAACGGAGCCCGCAATGTCCGAACCGATCGCCACCGAACCGATCACCGTGCCATCGTTCGCGGTGATCTCCGGCGCCCAGGTCCAGCATACGCTGCGGGGGCGTGAAAACCTGATCGTGGAGTTGGTCGAGGCCGCCTATCGGCTGCACAGCGCCGGTGATTCGGTGAACCCGCCGTCCTACTTCCTGCGTTTCCCTGACCGTCCGTCCTCCAGGATCATCGCGCTGCCCGCCGCGATCGGCGGGCAGGTGCGGGTGGCCGGCCTGAAGTGGATCTCCAGCTTCCCGGAGAACGTGGGGACCGGCATCCCGAGGGCCTCGGCCGTGCTGATCCTCAACGACCACGACACCGGCTACCCGTTCGCCTGCCTGGAAAGCTCGATCATCAGCGCCACCAGGACGGCCGCGCTGGCGGCGTCGGCGGCCGACTGGCTGTCCCGCGGCCGGCGACGCCCGATGCGCGTCGGGTTCTTCGGGGCGGGCCTGATCGCCCGTTACATCCACACCTTCCTGGCCGGCACGGGCTGGTCCTTCGCCGAGATCGGTGTGCACGACCTGTCCGCCGACAGCGCGGCAGGCTTCCGTGGTTACCTGGAGCGGGCGGGCACCGGCGGCCGGATCGTCGTGCACGAGGACGCCGAGCGGTTGATCCGGTCGGCCGACCTGGTGGTATTCGCCACCGTCGCCGGTCAGCCGCATGTCAGCGAACCGGCGTGGTTCGAACACAATCCGTTGGTGCTGCACGTGTCGCTACGCGACCTCGCGCCGGAGATCGTGCTCGCCTCGACCAACATCGTCGACGACATCGAGCACTGCCTGAAAGCCGATACCTCGCCACATCTGGCCGAACAGCTCACGGGCGACCGGGACTTCCTGCACGGCACGTTGGACGACGTGATCTCCGGGCGGGTGACGGTACCGGCCGACCGGCCGGTGGTGTTCTCGCCCTTCGGCCTCGGAGTGCTCGATCTCGCGGTGGGCAAGTACGTCTACGAGGAAGTGGTCCGCTCCCGCGAGTTGCGGGTCGTCGACGACTTCTTTTACGAGCTGCGCCGGTACGGATGAGCGGCCGAGTAGCTGCCACACAAATGAAGGGGGCAAAGGTGCCGGTCATATCCGTTCCCCAGGACTTCAACGAAGACGAGCTCTACGTCGATCTTCGGTCGATCTTCGGGCACTCGCTCTTCCTGAAGTGTGAAGGGTTCAACTTCGCCGGCTCGATCAAGCTGAAGGCCGCCACCGAGATGGTGGCGGCCGCCGAGCGGGACGGAGTCCTGATGCCGGGGTCGATCCTGGTCGAGTCTTCGTCCGGGAACCTGGGCGTGGCGCTGAGCATGATCGCGGCGAGCAAGGGCTACCGGTTCCTGTGCGTGACCGACTCCCGCTGCAACCTGTCGACCAGGCGGCTGATGGAGGCGTTGGGCAGCCAGGTGCACGTCATCACCGAACCGGACGCCGTCGGCGGCTTTCTCGGTGCACGGATCGACCACGTCCGTGCGCTGTGCGCCTCCGACGACCGGTACGTATGGCTCAACCAGTACGCCAATCCGGGCAACTGGGAGGCGCACTACCGCAGGACCGCCCCGGCGATCGCGGCCGCGTTCCCGCAGCTGGACGTGCTGTTCGTCGGGGCCGGGACCACGGGGACCCTGATGGGCTGCGCACGCTACTTCTGCGAGTGGCACCGGCCGGTGCGGGTCGTCGCGGTGGACAGCGCCGGCTCGGTGACCTTCGGCGGTCCGCCGGGCCGCAGGATGATTCCCGGCCTGGGCACAAGCGTCCGTCCACCGCTACTCGACGAGTCCTATGTGGACGATGTGGTACGTGTCGAGGAGGCGGACACCGTCCGTGCCTGCCATCGGTTGGCCGGAAGCGGATTCCTGTTCGGCGGCTCCACCGGCACAGTGGTCAGCGGCGCGATGGACTGGCTGGCCCGGCGCGGCGCGCGTGAACTCACCGCTGTGGCCATCGCCCCGGACCTCGGCGAGCGCTACCTCGACACCGTCTACCAGACCAACTGGCTGCGGGATCTTTACGGCGAGGATGTGCTCGGCGCCGACGAGCTGTCCGCCGGTTCCCGGGCAGTCTGACACACAGAGGGGTGGTTACGACGTGGGCAGCGTGACCGGGTCGGCCGACCTGGCGGGATGTGAATGGCTGCAATACGACTACAGCCCCGCGCTGATGTCGCGGGGGCGGCCGGGTTCGTTCACCATGTGGCGATACCGGAAGCTGCTGCCGGTTCCCGATGATCCGGTGCGGTACCCGCTGCCGGTCGGCGGCACGCCGCTCTTGCCCGCACCGGCTCTGAGACGGGAGTTGGGCATGCCGCAGCTATGGATCAAGGATGAGACGCGTAATCCGAGCGCGTCCAACAAGGACCGTGCCACCGCGCTCGTGATCGAAGACGGGCTGCGGCGCGGAGTGGATACGATCACGACAGCCTCCACCGGCAACGCGGCTGTGGCCACCGCCTTCGGTGCCGCGGCAGCCGGAATGCGGGCAGTCATCTTCGTGTCCACCGACTGCCGTCCGGGGAAGCTCGCGCTCATGACGCAGGCCGGTGCACAGGTCTTTCAGGTGCGCGAAGGTTATGCGGCCGCTGTCGAGCTCTCCCGGGCCGCCGCCCGCACGTTCGGCTGGCTCGACCGCAACACCGGCGCCAACCCGTTCACCATCGAGGCGAAGAAGACGGTGGCGTTCGAGGTGTGGGAACAACTCGAACGCCGGGTTCCGGACGTGATGATCGTCCCGGTCGGCGACGGCCCCACGTTGGTGGCGCTCGACAAGGGCTTCGCCGAACTCGTCAGCTGCGGCCTCGCAGCGCGCCAACCACGTCTGATCGGGGTACAGGCCGAGCGCTGTCAGCCGTTGGTGCGAGCCTGGTTCGGCACGCCCGCCGGGCAGACGGAGCTGGAGCCCGCAGCCACGGTCGCCGACGGCATCGCGGTGGTACACCCGGCCATCGGTGATGCCGTGCTGGACGCGGTAAGCCGAGGCGGCGGAGAAATGGTGGCGGTCACCGATGACGCCCTGCTGAACGCGGTCGCGACCTTGGCCGGCCGGGCAGGCGTGGGTGCCGAACCAGCCGGGGCCGCGGCCCTGGCCGGGCTGGAAAGTGCCGTCGAACGCGGTCTGGTGGACCCGTTGGAAACCGTGGTTCTGCTGGTCACCGGCCGGGAGGTGAAAGCGGGTGGGGCGACGGCCTACCCGGGCCGGGTGGCGGTCGTCGAAAGACTCGACGAGGTCGAGCGGGCTCTGGCGGACCCGATTCCTTCCCCATGAAGATGTGCCCTCGGTAAGGACCAGGTCATCCAGTGGATTGCACGACCGCGTTTCCCGGCCGTACTCGGAGAGGTGACGCCCGGTGCCGGTGTTGGTGATGGCCTGCCCCACGAAACGTCGTCTTGCCTGGCTCCAGCTCGCACGCATCGACCTGGACGCTCAGCTCCGCATTGTCACGTCGGGGAGGTCCAGTGAAACCGCCAGGTCTCGCTCGGCGGGTTTCGATGATCCAGGCATTGGGCGATGACAGCCGATTGTCCGATTTGCGAAAATGACGCTTTTGGCCTTGTTCAAACCCTTGCTTTCCCGGCGGAGCGGATAGCATCGATGATTCTCGGATCCGTGTCTGACCTGCGGATGGGGGATGCAGGTGGGGGTGGGAATGCCGGAAAATGTGAAGATCCATCTGTTGGGGCCGGTGGAGGTACTCGGGCCCGGCGGCGTGGTGGAGTTGCACGGTGGGGGACAACGCACCTTGATCGCCCGTCTGGCATCGCCGCCGGACAAGACGGTGACCCGTGGGGCGCTCATCGACGCGTTGTGGGCTGACGCGGGACCACCAGCCGCCCCGAAAACCCTGCACAGCCACCTGGCTCACCTGCGCCGGTGGCTTCGTGAGGCCGGTCTCCCGGATCTGATCGCCACCCGGGATTCCGGCTACGTACTGCGCGCACCCGCGGACGCGGTGGACGCCATCCGCTTCGAAACTCTCTCTGCGCAAGGGCGAAACGCGTTGGCCGCAGGAGACCTCAAAGCGGCAACCGAGTCGCTGCAGGCCGCGTTGAAGATGTGGCGTGGCGAGGCATTGACCGACTGCCGTCCCGGCGAATGGCGGCGTGCCGAGACAACCCGGCTCAACGAGGCCAGACTTGCCGCCACAGAGGACCTGATCAGTGCCCGCCTCGCCCTCGGCGAACACATCACCGCAGTCGGCGAACTGGAATTCCTCGTCATCCAGCACCCGTTCCGGGAACAGTTGTGGGAACAGCTGATCCTTGCCCTGTACCGCTCGGGCCGTCAAGCCGATGCCTTGTCCGCCTACCAACGCGCCCGCGCCACATTGATCGACGAACTGGGAATCGAACCAGGCCCGAAGCTACGCCGGCTCGAAACAGCCATACTCACCGCCGACCCCTCGCTCGATCAGCCGGTTGCTCCGGAAGTGACCGTGACCGGCCACCGCTTCAGAGGGCGCTTGCCAGTGCCGCTCACTCGCCTTGTCGGCCGGGAGGCAGACATGTCGACGCTGCGGCGGTCTCTCGCCCGGCGGCGTCTGGTCACCGTCACCGGCCCCGGAGGCTGTGGAAAGACGCGGCTGGCCGTGGCCATAGCGGCGCAGCACGCCCAACCTGTCTGCTTCGTAGATCTAGCCCCACTGGCCGAATCCGACCTCGTACCGCAGGCGATCGCCGACGCTCTCAGCCTGAGTGAGCAGGGCGGTCGCAGTATCATCGACAGCCTGGTCGACCACCTGGCAGATCAAGCGCTCCTTCTGGTACTCGACAACTGCGAGCATCTCGTCGACGCCTGCGCGCAGCTAGCCTGTGCGGTGCTCCCCAGCTGTCCTGAGTTACGGGTCTTGGCAACGAGCCGAGAGCCGCTGCATGTGCCGGGTGAAACGATCCACGCTCTGCGGCCCCTGGCAACCCCGGACCCCGGCGCCCCGCATTCCCACCGAGATCTTCTCCGCTACGACGCGGTCCGGCTGTTCCTCGATCGGGCACAGGACGCCGGAGCCCAGATCGGCACGGACGGGGCTACCGCACACGAGATGGCCTTGATCTGTGCACGCTTGGACGGGCTGCCACTCGCTCTCGAGCTGGCGGCGGCCCGCGCGGCGGCGCTGCCGATCCGGCAGATCGCCGAACACCTGGACGACCGCTTTCACACGCTCTTGTCCGGCAGCCAGGTCGCACGTCCCCAGCATCGGGCACTGCACAGGACCATCAAGTGGAGCTACGACCTGCTCAATCCCGACGAACGCGCACTGTTCCGGCGGCTTGCCGTGTTCGCCGGGAGTTTCGGGCTATCCGCCGTCACGGCACTATGGCCGCACGGCGACGATGCTGCCGCCCTGCTTGGCCGATTGGTAGAGAAGTCATTGGTGGCCAAGGAAGTCGGCGCCGCGCGTTACCACCTGCTGGACACCATCCACCAGTTCGCCGCCGTCCAGCTGGTGGGGAACGAACTGGCCGGCGCGCGGCGACGACACGCCGAATTCCACCTGGCACTGGCCGAACGGGCGGAAGAACACCTCGACGGTGTGAGTGCCGTGGAGTGGCTGGACCGGCTGACCGCCGAGCACGAGAACTTTCGAGCTGCCATCACTTGGACAATGGCGCATCCCGATCCCGCACCGGTCTTGCGACTGGCTGGCTCACTGTCGCGGTACTGCCGGCTGCGCGGACACTACGGGGATGGCCGGAAGTGGCTGGCGGGCGCTCTGGATCATGCTGGGCAGGCCCCCTCCGCGCTGCGGGCGAAGGCAATCGCCGGGGCGGTCACCCTCACCTTCCTTCAGTGCGACTACGACGCTGCCGCACAGCTGGCCGAGCAGAACCTGGACTTGTACCAGTCGCTCGGTGACGTGCACGGCGTTGCCAGCACTCGTCTGCTACTCGGCTCGATCTGCCGGGAACATGCCAGCTACCAGCAGGCCCTGGAGTACCACCGGTCCGCTCTGGAGACCTTCCAAGCCATCGACGACGCTCCAGGGATCGCGCGAGCCCTGCAGCTGTGCGCCTTCACCGCATGGCTGCGCGGCGACTTCGACTCAGCCGTCGCGTGGGCGCAGGAAAGTCTGCGCCGTTCGGAGGAACTGGGCGACGCGGAGTCGACCGCCAGCGCGGTCATCCATCTCGGCGCGGTAGCGCATTACCGAGGCGACAACACGCAGGCGCTCCAGCTGCTCGCCAAGGCACACACGGTTTCCGAGCACAACGGATTCCTGGAAGGAATCGCCTGGACGCTGAACCTGCTCGGCCTGGTACACCACGCGACCGGCTCGGCGGAAGCCCGCACGCTCCTTGAACGAAGCCTTACCCTGCACCGCAAACTAGGCGACCGGTGGCGGATGGCCAGCGTGCTCGAGGCGATGGCCGCGATCGCTTGTGAACAGCACCGCTGGGAAGAGACGGCCGGCTTGCTGGACGAGGCCGGAACCTTGCGCAGGGAGATCAACAGCCCCATCCCCACCTGCGAACTTCCCCTCTGCCAACGCACACAGGCCGCGCTCAAAGCCGCCGACAAACGCCCGATCGCCACCCTTCAGACGACCCGCCGAGCGAAGTAGTCCCGCCGGATTCTCGCGGTTCATGCATCCGACCTGCCGTGACAGGCACGTTCGACGGGTAAGGCATGATCGCCGGCCATGTCGTTGCGTCTGCTCTATCCGACCTTCTTTCGGCTGGTGGGCCTGGTGGTGTTGCTCGCCGCCCGTCGGCGCCCGAGAACGTCGAGGTGCTGGTCCTGCGCCATGAGGTCACCGTGCTGCGCAGAGGCAAACCGAAACCTCGTCTCGACTGGGCTGACCGGACCCCTCGTCAAACCGCACAAATCGCTCGACTCGGACACTGACGCCGCAGAAACTGTCCCTTATGGACAGTCGGGAAGGTGTCTCTTCGGCGAGTCCCGCTCCTGCCGCCAACTCCGGCACGCCACGTTTGCCTTACCCTGCTTGAGGATCAAGCTCACCACTCACGAGCAGGCCAGGAAATCCAGCACCATCCGGGAAAACTCGGCGGGCTTCTCCAGATTGATCATATGCGCGACCCCGGGGACGACCAGTTTCCGGGCGTCGCGTGCTTCGCTTTCGATCTGGCAGGCGATGGCGAGAATGTCCGAGGAATCCAGATCTCCCACCAAGGTCAAGGTGCGTGGGGTCAGCTCGCCGGTGCGCTCGATGGCCCGGAGCTCGTCCATCAGGGTGAAGCCCGAGAGCCCGTGCCGGACTACCGTCTGCGTGTACATCTCCTGGCACAGCCGCCGGACTCGCTGATCGACGTCCGCGGGTGCGCGCCGCGGCCCGTCCACCCACATGCGCAGGATGCACTCGATGGCGCCGGAAAGATCGCCCCGAGCGCCCGCCTCTTCGAGCTTCTTGGTCTGTTCCAAGACGAAAGGATCCTTCGTCACCATCGCGCTGAGGCCGGTGGCGACGAGCACGAGGTTCTCGACCAGATCCGGGTAGGTCAGCGCGAAGTCGACCGCGATCCGGCCACCACCGGAGAGTCCGACCAGCGACGCGCGGGGGAGTCCCAGCGTGGCCATCAGCTCCCGGAGATCCTCGTAGTGGCTGAATCGCTCCGTCGGCGTGGACGACTCGCCGTGCCCGCGCGCGTCGTACCGGATGGCGGTGTGGTGGCGTTCGAGCACCGTCATCTCCGCGTCCCACATCCGGGAGTCGAGGATCCCGCCGTGCAGCAGGATCACCGGATCGCCATCGCCCCGGGCCTTGTACGCCAATTCGCCGTTTTCGACCTGAACTCTCCCCGTGGTCATACCCGCACGGTACCGAAGAACGCGAAAGGCCCCTTTCCCCCAAGTGCGGGGAAAGGGGCCTTCGTGTGCCGTGCTTACGCCTGGGTCATCTTCCGCAGGACGTACTGCAGGATGCCGCCGTTGCGGTAGTAGTCCGCCTCACCCGGGGTGTCGATGCGGACGTCCGCGTCGAACTCCACCTTGGTGCCGTCGGTCTTCGTCGCGGTGACGTGGACCGTGCGCGGGGTCTCGCCGTCGTTCAGCTTCGTGATACCCGAGATGTCGAACGTCTCGGTGCCGTCGAGGCCGAGCGACGAGGCCGACTCGCCCGCCGGGAACTGCAGCGGGATGACGCCCATGCCGATCAGGTTCGACCGGTGGATGCGCTCGAACGACTCGGTGATCACCGCGCGCACGCCCAGCAGGCGCGTGCCCTTGGCCGCCCAGTCACGGGACGAACCGGAGCCGTACTCCTTGCCGCCCAGGACGACCAGCGGGATGTCCTGCGCCGCGTAGTTCTGCGCCGCGTCGTAGATGAACGCCTGCGGGGCGTCGTCCTGGGTGAAGTCGCGGGTGTAGCCGCCCTGCACGTCGTCCAGCAGCTGGTTGCGCAGCCGGATGTTCGCGAAGGTGCCGCGGATCATGACCTCGTGGTTACCGCGACGCGAGCCGTAGGAGTTGAAGTCCTTCTTCTCCACGCCGTGCTCGGTCAGGTACTGCGCGGCCGGGGTGCCCGGCTTGATCGCGCCGGCGGGGGAGATGTGGTCGGTGGTGACCGAGTCGCCCAGCTTCGCCAGCACGCGCGCGCCGGAGATGTCGGTGACCGGGGCGGGCTCCGCCTGCATGCCCTCGAAGTACGGGGGCTTCCGGACGTAGGTGGACTCCGCGTCCCAGTCGAAGGTCTTGCCCTCGGGGGTCGGCAGCGACTTCCACCGCTCGCCACCGTCGAAGACGTCGGCGTAGTCCTTGGTGAACATCTCCTGCGTGATCGCGTAGTCGATGGTCTCCTGGATCTCCTTGGCCGACGGCCAGATGTCCTTCAGGAAGACGTCGTTGCCGTCGGTGTCCTTGCCGAGCGGCTGGGCCTCGAAGTCGAAGTCCATCGTGCCGGCGAGCGCGTACGCGATGACCAGCGGCGGCGACGCGAGGTAGTTCATCTTCACGTCGGGGTTGATGCGGCCTTCGAAGTTCCGGTTGCCCGAGAGCACCGAAACCGCGGTGAGGTCGTTCTCCTGGATCGCCGCGGAGATCTCGTCCGAGAGCGGGCCGGAGTTGCCGATGCAGGTGGTGCAGCCGTAGCCGACCAGGTGGTAGCCCAGCTTCTCCAGGTACGGCCAGAGACCGGCCTTGTCGTAGTAGTCGGTGACGACCTGCGAACCCGGCGCCATCGAGGTCTTGACCCACGGCTTGACCGCGAGACCCTTGTCGACCGCGTTCCGGGCGAGCAGCGCCGCGCCGAGCATGACCGACGGGTTGGACGTGTTGGTGCAGGAGGTGATCGAGGCGATCACCACGGCGCCGTGGTCGAGGATGAACTCGCCGCGGTCGGGGGTGCTGACCTTGACCGGGTTGGTCGGGCGGCCGCTGTGGCCGTTCGCCGCGGACTGGATGTCGACCGCGCCCTCGTCCTTGAACGAGAGGGCGGCCGGGTCGCTGGCCGGGAACGACTCCTCGACGGCTTCGTCCACGTTGGTGTGCGGGACCTCTTCGCCGCCCACGTAGTCGTGGATCGACTTGCGGAACGAGTTCTTCGCGTCGGTGAGCTCGATGCGGTCCTGCGGTCGCTTCGGGCCGGCGATCGACGGGACGACCGTCGACAGGTCCAGCTCGATGTACTCGGAGTACTCCGGCTCGTGCGACGGGTCGTGCCAGAGGCCCTGCTCCTTGGCGTAGGCCTCGACGAGCGCGACCTGCTCCTCGGAGCGGCCGGTGAGCTTGAGGTAGCGGACGGTCTCCTCGTCGATCGGGAAGATCGCCGCGGTGGAACCGAACTCCGGGCTCATGTTGCCGATGGTGGCGCGGTTGGCCAGCGGCACCGCGCCGACGCTCTCGCCGTAGAACTCGACGAACTTGCTGACCACACCGTGCTTGCGCAGCATCTCGGTGATGGTGAGCACGACGTCGGTGGCGGTCACGCCGGTCGGGATCTCGCCGGTGAGCTTGAAGCCCACGACGCGCGGGATGAGCATGGAGACCGGCTGGCCCAGCATGGCGGCCTCGGCCTCGATGCCGCCGACGCCCCAGCCCAGCACGCCGAGGCCGTTGACCATGGTGGTGTGCGAGTCGGTGCCGACGCAGGAGTCGGGGTACGCCTGGCCGTTGCGGGCCATCACCGTGCGCGCGAGGTGCTCGATGTTGACCTGGTGCACGATGCCGGTGCCCGGCGGGACGACCTTGAACTCGTCGAAGGCGCCCTGGCCCCAGCGAAGGAACTGGTAGCGCTCGCGGTTGCGCTCGTATTCGATCTCGACGTTGCGCTCGAAGGCGTCGGCGCGGCCGAAGACGTCGATGATCACGGAGTGGTCGATGACCAGCTCGGCGGGGGCGAGCGGGTTGACCTTGTCCGGGTCGCCGCCGAGGTCGGTGACGGCCTCGCGCATGGTGGCGAGGTCGACGACGCAGGGCACGCCGGTGAAGTCCTGCATGATCACGCGGGCGGGCGTGAACTGGATCTCGATCGACGGGTCGGCCTTGGCGTCCCAGTTGCCGAGCGCGCGGATGTGGTCGGCGGTGATGTTCGCGCCGTCCTCGGTCCGCAGCAGGTTCTCGAGCAGGATCTTCAGGCTGTAGGGAAGGCGCTGGGAGCCCTCGACCTTGTTCAGACGGAACACCTCGTAGGAGGCGTCGCCCACCTTCAGCGTGTCTTTGGCGCCGAAGCTGTCCTTGCTGGCGGGTGCGGTCACTTCTAACTCCAGTGGCGGGTCAGTTCGGTGAGTTCTCCAGGCCGTTCGGGTCGGCCGGGAGCGAGTCTTGCGCACCCCCACCGTAGGTCCGGACGCGGGATGGCACACCTCGTTCGTCTCCTCAAACAGTACGCCCGTCCTTTTTTAAATTCAAGTCGCCCCCCCGGTGCCGGACCGTTCCCGCTCACTTTGACTGGCAAGCCGACACGCGGGTCAGGAACGTCTCATCCACCGGCGGCCGTTCGAGTGACGAAACGGTCGTCTGTCGTCCCCCGTTGAGGGGAAATGGTGCCTACGGTGTGTAAGTTCCTGGTGGTGCTTCTGGTAATGCTGTGACGGCAGTGGCACAGTGAGTTCATTGTTCAAGATCAGGAGGTGGGTGGATCGTGCGTGGTGAAGCCGGGTCTGGGGCACGTGCCCGCCGTGGCGTGACCATCGGCGCGCTCGGTGTCGCCCTGTTGCTCGGGGTGACCGGTACCGCCGTTGCGGTACCGCCGCCCCCGCCGAATCCCAGCGACTCCGAGATCAACTCCAGCAAGGCCGACGCCAACGCCAAGGCGGGCGACGTCGGCAGGCTCACGAACCAGCTGGCCCAGGCCGAGTCGAAGCTCGCCCAGCTCAACGACGACGTCGAGCTGAAAATGGAAGAGGCCAACAAGGCGAGGGTCGACGCGGAGACCGCGCAGGACGAAGCCGCGCAGGCCGATCGCGACGCGCAGGCCGCGCGCACCGAATCCGACGCGGCGCAGGCCGCCATCGACAAGGCCCGCGCCGACCTCGACAGGTTCGCCGCCGCCAGCTTCCAGCAGGGCAGCAAGATCGGCTCGGTTTCGGCATACCTGACGGCCAACAGCCCGAAGGAACTGCTCGGCCGCGCCCAGATGCTCGACGCGGTCGGCGGCAGCAGGCTCAACGCGCTCGACACGATGAAGCGCGCGCAGACGGACAAGTCCAACAAGGACGCGACCGCGCGCAAGAAACTGGAGATCGCGCAGGAGCGCAAACGCGCGGCCGAGGCGGCCAAGCACGAGGCCGACAACGCCCAAAGCGCCGCGCAGCACGCGCAGGACACCCAGGCCGCGCAGAACGAGAGGCTCGAAGCCGACAAGGCGAGCGTCGAGAAGCAACTCTTCGAAGCGCAGCAGAAGGTCAGCGGCCTGCAGGGGCAGCGGCAGCGCTACGAGGACTGGAAGGCGCAGAAGGCACGCGAGGACGAGGAGCGTGCCCGTCAGGCCGCTCTCGCCGCGTCGAGGCCCAGCCCCAGCCAAGGCGGGGGTGGCCGCCCGACGGCCAGGCCCGTCCAGTCGGCCCCCGCCGGAGCGAGCGTCGAAGCCGTCGTCCGGCGCGCTTTGTCGCAGCTCGGAGTGGTGTACGCCTGGGGTGGCGGCAACACGTCCGGCCCGACGCGCGGTATCCGCGACGGTGGTACGGCGGACCGTTACGGCGACTACAACAAGATCGGCTTCGACTGTTCGGGCCTGATGATCTACGCGTTCGCCGGGGTGAAGTCGCTCCCGCACTACAGCGGCTATCAGTACAACGCCGGGCGGAAGGTGCCGCTCTCCCAGATGCGCCGCGGCGACATGCTCTTCTGGGGCGGCAGCGCGCGGGGTATCCACCACGTCGCGATGTACCTCGGGAACGGGCAGATGGTCGAGGCGCCGCAGTCCGGTCTGCGGGTCCGCATCGCGCCGGTGCGCTACGGCGGAATCATGCCGTACGCGACCCGCTTGATCGGCTAGGCGTGACGTACTCGGGGATCGTGCTGGCGGGCGGCGCCGCCCGTCGCCTGTCCGGTGTGGACAAACCCGCGCTCCCTGTCGGCGGAAAGCCGTTGCTGTCCAGGGCTTTGGCCGCGCTCGCGGACGCGGACCCGGTGATCGTCGTCGGCCCGGAACGGCCGGGATTCGGCGACGTCGTCTGGACCCGGGAGTCCTCACCCGGTACGGGACCGGTGGCCGCGCTGGCCGCCGGGCTCGCGTTGGTGCGCTCGGACCTCGTCGTGGTGCTGGCCGGTGATCTCGCGGGCGTCCGGAAGTCCACTGTGGACCGGCTGCTGGCCGGGCTCGGCCGGGCTTCGGGCGCGGTGCTGGTCGACGCCTCGGGGGAGCGGCAATGGCTGCTCGGCGCCTGGCGTGTGGAGGCATTGCGCGACGCGCTGCCGGAGACGGTGGAGAACGCGTCGCTGCGGCGGACGCTGGGCGGGCTGGAGATCGTCGAGGTGCCCGAGGAGCCTGGCGAGAGCGAAGACATCGACACGCCAGAGGATCTGGACCGGCTCTCTTAGGGTGTTCGTGAGTGGTATGGACGGTTAGAACCGTTCCTGCCACTCACGAGACCCGACCGGCTCGATACCTGCGCCTTGGGCGGGGTGTGGCCCAAGCACATGAAGGCCCCCTTCATGTACCTGGGCCTTTACTCGCCATAGTCGTGGCGGTGGTTCGCCGTAGGCTCCAGCAGGCGTCGCCGAGGCCTTCACAGCCGTCATACCGCTGATCGGGTTGGCTACCGTCACGAACGGCTGTGTCACCGACCACTACGGTCACATCCGGACACAAGTACGCAAGCGGGGAACACAGGAGGCACAGTGACCGAGCCCGGCTACGCCGACGGCGCGCAGCAGCAGCCCGGAACGCCGGCGCGGGACGCCCAGTTGCTTGAGCGGACCGTGTTCGAGGTCAAGCGGATCATCGTCGGCCAGGACAGGCTGGTCGAGCGGATGCTGGTCGGCCTGCTGGCCAGGGGGCACCTCCTGCTCGAAGGCGTTCCCGGTGTCGCGAAGACCCTCGCCGTCGAGACCTTCGCGCGAGTGGTCGGCGGTTCGTTCTCGCGGGTGCAGTTCACCCCGGACCTGGTCCCCGCCGACATCCTCGGCACCCGGATCTACCGCCAGGGCGCCGAGCGGTTCGACGTCGAACTCGGCCCGGTGGTGGCGAACTTCGTTCTCGCCGACGAGATCAACCGCGCGCCGGCGAAGGTGCAGTCGGCGATGCTGGAGGTGATGGCCGAGCGGCACGTGTCCATCGGCGGCCAGACCTTCCCGATGCCCGACCCGTTCCTCGTGCTCGCCACGCAGAACCCGATCGAGAACGAGGGCGTGTACCCGCTGCCCGAGGCGCAGCGCGACCGCTTCCTCTTCAAGATCGTCGTCGAGTACCCGACGGCCGAGGAAGAGCGGGAGATCATCTACCGGATGGGCGTCACCCCGCCCACCCCGCAAGAGGTACTGACCCCGGCCGAACTGGTCCGCCTGCAGAACGTCGCTTCGCAGGTCTTCGTGCACCACGCGCTGGTCGACTACGTCGTCCGCCTCGTGCTCACCACTCGTACGCCGAACGACCACGGCCTCGCCGACGTCGCGGGCTGGGTGTCCTACGGTGCCTCGCCGCGGGCCAGCCTCGGCATCATCGCCGCGGCCCGCGCGCTGGCGCTGGTCCGCGGCCGGGACTACGTGCTGCCGCAGGACGTCGTCGACGTCGTTCCCGACGTGCTGCGCCACCGGCTCGTGCTGTCCTACGACGCGCTGGCCGACGGCGTGCCCATCGACCACATCATCACGCGGGTGCTGCAGACCGTGCCGCTGCCGCAGGTCTCGGCCCGTCCGCAGGGCGGCGCCGGGCAGGGCGGCCCGGTCCCGGCCGGCGCACCGGTCAGGTAGGGAAGCGAGCGTGAAGAACGAGAAGGGCGAACGTCCTTCCTGGGCTCCGCCGGTACTCCGCGGGGAGCGGATGGAGGCGGGCCTGCGCACACTCGAACTCGACGTGCGCCGCCGCCTCGACGGTCTGCTGCAGGGAAACCATCTCGGCCTGGTGCCGGGGCCCGGTTCGGAACCGGGGGAGGCCCGGCCGTACCAGCCCGGTGACGACGTCCGCCGGATGGACTGGGCGGTCACCGCGCGGACGACGAGCCCGCATATCCGGGAGACCGTCGCCGACCGTGAGCTGGAGACGTGGCTGGTGGCGGACGTGTCCGCGAGCCTCGACTTCGGCACCGCGCTGTGCGAGAAGCGAGACCTGGTCGTCTGCGCGACGGCCGCGGTCGCCCATCTGACCGGCGGTGGCGGCAACCGGATCGGTGCGCTCGTCTCCAACGGGGCGGGCAACATCACGCGAATTCCGGCGCGTGGCGGCCTCCCGCACGCGCGGGGGCTGGTCCGCAAGATCGCCGAGACCCCGCGCGCCGAGGAAGGTGTCCGCGGGGATCTCGCCGCGGCACTGGAAAAACTGCGCCGTCCGCCCCGCCGTCGCGGGCTCGCCGTCGTGCTCTCCGACTTCCTCGGCGACACCGAATGGCAGCGGCCGTTGCGCGCGCTCGGCGGGCACCACGACCTCATCGCCATCGAAGTCCTCGACCCGCGCGACATCGACCTGCCCGACGTGGGCACCGTCGTGCTGGCCGACCCGGAGACAGGGAAACAGCGCGAAGTGCACGCTTCGGCCTTGCTGCGCAAGGAATTCGGCGCCGCGGCGCACGCTCACCGGCAGGACGTCGCGGCCGCGCTGCGCCGGGCCGGTGCCGCGCATCTGGTGCTGCGCACCGATTCGGACTGGATCGCGGACATGGTCCGGTTCGTGGTGGCCCGCAAGCGCCGCTGGTCCGGTGGTGTCGCGTGAGCCTCAGCGGATTCGCCTCGCCGTGGTGGTTCCTGCTGCTGCTGGCGGTCGCCGCGGTGGCCGTGGGCTACGTGCTTTCCCAGCGCGCGCGGCGCAAGCGCACCATGCGGTTCGCCAACCTGGAACTGCTGGAGAAGGTCGCGCCGAAGAGCCAGGGATGGGTGCGGCACGTTCCCGCCATCCTGATCGTGCTTTCGCTGCTGGTGCTCACCGTCGCGCTCGCGGGGCCGACGGCCGAACAGAAGGTGCCCCGCAACCGGGCCACCGTGATGCTGGTGATCGACACCTCGCTGTCGATGGAGGCGACCGACGTCGCCCCGACCCGGCTGAAGG
This sequence comes from Amycolatopsis sp. NPDC043885, assembly GCF_056435685.1. Taxonomy (NCBI): domain Bacteria; kingdom Bacillati; phylum Actinomycetota; class Actinomycetes; order Pseudonocardiales; family Pseudonocardiaceae; genus Amycolatopsis; species Amycolatopsis sp. NPDC043885. Next base: position 39,121 of record NZ_JBWKEA010000026.1, on the reverse strand, counting down.
CGGCCCAGGAGTCGGCGCGTTCGTTCGCGCAGAACATGACCCCGGGGGTGAACCTCGGGCTGATCTCCTTCGCCGGGACGGCGACCGTGCTGGTCGCGCCGACCACCGATCGCGGCGGCGTGGTGAAGGCGATCGACAATCTCAAGCTGGCGCAGTCGACGGCCACCGGCGAAGGGATTTTCGCCGCGTTGCAGTCGATCGAGAGCTTCTCGGCGATCGTGGGCGGCGCGGAAGGCCCGCCGCCCGCACGGATCGTCCTGATGAGTGACGGCAAGCAGACAGTCCCGGACGATCTGTACGCCCCGCGAGGCGGCTACACGGCGGCGCAGGCGGCGAAGCAGGCTCAGGTGCCGATCTCGTCGATCTCGTTCGGCACCACGCACGGTTCGGTCGACATCGACGGCAAACCGCAGGACGTGAAGGTCGACGACGAATCGCTGGAGGAGATCGCCCGGCTTTCGGGCGGCGACTTCTACAAGGCGGCGAGCGCGGACGAGCTGAAACGCGTGTACGACGACCTCGGCGAGCAGATCGGATACGAGCTCAAGGACGCCGACGCGAGCAGGCCTTGGGTGATTCTGGGGACGCTGGTGCTGATGATCGGGGCGGCGGCTTCGCTCTTCCTGGGGCAGCGGCTGCCGTAGACGCTCGGGCTCTGCAATGAAGGGGCCTTTCATAGCAAATTTTGCTATGAAAGGCCCCTTCATTGCAGTGGGGCTGCGTCTCAGGGAGTCGCGAAGCCGTTCTGCCGCCAAGCCTCGTAGACGCTGATCGCCGCGGTGTTCGACAGGTTCAGCGACCGGCTCGACGGCAGCATCGGCAGCCGTACCCGGTCGCTCACCTGCGGGGATTCCTGGATCTCGGTGGGCAGCCCCGCCGACTCCGGCCCGAACATCAGGACGTCACCGGGCTCGTACGCGACGTCGGTGTGCAGCCGCGTCGCCGAAGCGCTGAACGCGTAGACCCGCGCCGGGAGGAGCGCCGCCCAAGCGGCGTCGAGATCCGCGTGGACGTGGACACGTGCGAGGTCGTGGTAGTCGAGCCCCGCACGCCGTAATTGCTTGTCCTCCAGCGTGAAACCGAGCGGCTCCACCAGGTGGAGTTCGCAGCCGGTGTTCGCGGTCAAGCGGATCGCGTTACCCGTGTTGGGCGGGATTTCGGGGCGGTAGAACAGGATGCGGAACACGAGGGTTGATCGTCTTTCGTTCACGGGCGCTTCGCCTGAGCGCGGCCGGGTGGCCATCAAGCCGGACGAGCATGAGGCCCGCCCGTGACCATCCCACCACAGGAGGGCATCATGCCTTCGCTCCCTCACCCCCTGTCGCGGCGTCGCTTCCTCGGATATGGCTCCGCCGGCGCGGCCGCAGTCCTGCTGGGGACCGGTGCCTGGAACGCCGCCGGCGCGATGCCGCTCGCCAGCGGTGCCGGTAACCCGTTCACCCTCGGAGTCGCGTCGGGTGACCCGTTGCCCGGCGGTGTCGTGCTCTGGACAAGGCTCGCGCCGAAGCCCTACGAGGCCGACGGCTTCGGCGGTATGCCGCGGACGCCGGTCCGCGTCGAGTACGAGGTGTCGCTGGACGAGCGCTTCCGCGCCGTGATCCGCCGGGGATCCGTGGTCGCCACGCCCGAACTCGGTCACTCCGTGCACCCGGAGATCCACGGCCTCGCGCCGGACCACGAGTATTTCTACCGTTTCCGCACGGGCGGTGAGATCTCTCCGGTCGGGCGCACCCGGACGGCGCCGGTCGCGTGGTCGTCGCCGCGTGAGCTGAACTTCGCGTTCGCGTCCTGCCAGAACTGGGAGGCCGGGCATTTCACCGCGTACGAGCACATGGCGGCCGAGGACCTCGACCTGGTCGTGCACCTGGGCGACTACCTCTACGAAAGCGGTGTCACGGGCGTCGGCCGCGGAACGCCGGTGGGGCCGCAGTTCAAGGGCGAGACCTTCGACCTGGCCCGCTACCGGCTCCAGTACGCGCTCTACAAATCCGAAGCGCCGCTGATGGCCGCGCACGCCGCCTTCCCGTGGATCCACGTCAACGACGACCACGAGGTGGAGAACAACTGGGCGGGCGACATCTCGCAGATCGACAAGGAACCGGACCAGGACCGCGCGGTGTTCCGGCAGCGGCGGGCTGAGGCGTTCCAGGCGATGTACGAGCACCTGCCGTACCGCATCGCCCAGCTGCCGAAGGGCCCGGACGCGCGTCTGCACCGGCGGCTGAGCTACGGCACACTGGCCGACTTCACCATGCTGGACACCCGTCAGTACCGCGACGACCAGCCGTGCGGTGACGGCCAGTCGGCGAACTGCACGGAACGGTTCGACGAGAACCGCACCCTGCTCGGCTCGGAGCAGCGGAACTGGCTGCTCGACGGCTTCTCCCGGTCCCGTGCGCGGTGGCAGATCCTCGGCAACCAGGCGCCGATGGGCCAGACCGACACCGACGCGGGCGAGGCGACGAACGTCTACCTCGACCCGTGGGACGGCTACGTCGCCGACCGCGACCGCGTGCTCGCCGCGGCGCAGGACCGCGGGGTGCGGAACCTGGTGGTCATCACCGGCGACAGGCACCAGAACTACGCTTGGGACCTCAAGCGCGACTTCGCCGACCCGGATTCGCCCACCGTGGCGAGCGAGTTCGTCGGGACGTCGATCACCAGCGGCGGCAACGGCGCGGACATGACGCCTGGCGGTGAGAACCTGCTGAAGGCCAACCCGCACATGAAGTTCTTCAACAGCCAGCGCGGGTACGTCCGGGTCAACGTCAACCGGCAGCGCTGGCGGAGCGACTTCCGGGTGGTGCCGTTCGTCAACACCCCCGGCGCGCCGATCAGCACGCGCGCCAGCTACGTCGTCGAAGACCGGCGACCCGGCGTTCAGTCCGCCTGAGCGGGCAGGAGGGCGGCGTACACCTCGCGCACCGGCGCTGGTGGCGCCGCCTTCTTGAGCGTCTTCGGGTCGACGAAGACGTAGCGGGTCTTCACTTCCGTGCACAGGTCGCCGCCGCGGGTGATCTCGAAGTCGATGATCAGCGACGTCGTGCCGAGGTGTTCCAGGTACACGGCCACGACCAGTTCGTCGTCGTAGCGGCAGGGCGCGCGGTAGCGGAGGTTCGACTCGGCGACGACGACGTCGACGCCGCGGGCCAGCGCTTCCTGGTGCGAGCCGAAGAGGGCTTTCTCCACTTCGAACATGGCCATGTCGACGTAGGCGAGGTAGTTGGCGTTGAACACGATGCCCTGCCCGTCGCACTCGTGGTAGCGCACGCGCAGCGGCATTTCGACGATCGGTTTCCGTGGCTCCGTCACGGTTCCAACCTACGTGAAGGGCTCCTTCCCTTGGCTTGGGGCAGGGGCTCGGCAAAGCCGCATGAACGCCGGCCGGTGTCGCTCTTGGTGATTCGAACTGGACGTCCGAACGGGCAGACGACAGGGGTTTGAACGGGCGGTGTCCGCAAAGGACGCCAGCTGACAGGTGGATGTCCGTTCGGTGCTCATCTGTACGGTTTTCGATCGGGGTCGTGAGTGGCGATTCGGGTTCTAACCCTCATTGCCACTCACGACCCCCTCGTCAAACCAGTCATATGGCCTTGAAGCAGGAGAGCGCGTTTGACTCCTGTCGGCCAGTCCGGAACCACGTCGCGAAGAGCCGCCTCTCTGCCTTGACTCAGCGAAGTGGTCCTTCACCGCAGAGGCTCGGTCACGCCACATTTGACTTACCCCTCCCTGGCGCTCACGACCCCCTTCGCAAAACGCTCGAATCGGGTACGGCCGTCCCCAAAGTGTCCCCTGTGGACAGTCGAGAATGTGCAGGCCACTGTGACGAGCCCCTCCAACACCCACGTGACCAGCGGATAGAGGACTTCGCCGGGACCCTGTGGCTTGGGGGAAGGGAGTCCTTCACGCGGCTCAGTCGATGAAATCGATATCCGGGTGGCGCGGCGACTCGCCGTCGAACAGGTGCCGGTCACGGCCCTTCAGGTGCAGATCGAAGAACGCGCCGATGTAGTCCCGTTGCGCGGCCAGCGAACGACGGGGATCGATCGTGCCGATGACCGCCTCACGCTTCTCCGGCGCCACGCGCGAGCCGAGCTGCGGCACCACGACCTGCAGATCGCTGTACGCCATATGCGTGCTCCCGCCGCGCAGCAGCAGGTCTCGCTTCCAGCCCCGCTGGTTTGCCCAGAAGTCCGCCCAGCTGCGATCGAACTCGGGCTGCCGGTGCGTGTGCTCCAGCGGCTTCCCGTTCTCGTCGACGCCCTCGGCGCCCATCAGCAGGAACGGCCGGTCGAGACCGCGTTTCGTGACTTCACCGGGCACGTAGGCACTGCCCGGCGGGTAGCCGAACGCGGTCGCCATGGCGCCGTCGAGATTGATCCCCGCGTCGACACGGCGGTCGTGGACCATCGTCTCTCCCGCGGTGAACCCGCCGTAGGAGTGACCGTAGGCGCCGACCCTGGACAGGTCGAGCGACCAGCCGAGCCCGCGGGGGAGCGGCCGGTTCTCCGCGTCCGGGTTCTGGCCGCGGGTGATCTTCGCCAGCTGGTCGAGGACGAACCGGCTGTCGGCGACCCGGGCGTCGAGAGCCTTCTTCATGAACTCGGGCCCCTCGCCCGGCGGAAGAGCAGTTTCGAGCCGTCCGCCGGGGAACTCGACCGCGGCGCTCTCGTAGGTGTGCGAGAGCGAGACGACGACGTAGCCGCGGCTGGCCAGATCGTCGACGATCGCCGAGTACGTTTCCCGCGGCCCGCCGAAACCGGGGGAGAAGAGCGCGACCGGCTTGGGCGCGCCGTGCGCCGCGGGAACGCCGATCTCGGCCCGCCGCTTCGCCGACGCCCAGTCGATGGAGCCGACCGGGAGGCCGAGGTAGTCCTCCCCGGACAACGCTTGGTCGATGACACCGCTGATGCCGGGCGTGAGCCACGGAGCGCGCGGTCCGTCGGCGAACCGGTCCGCCGGATAGGTGACGGTGACCATGAGTTCCCGGCGCCGCTCCGGTTTCCACGGATCGGGTCGGGACGGGTCGACGAGATGGAGGTCGGTCGTGCCGACCTCGTAGTGGCCGGTGAGGGCGGGTGCGGTGAGTTTGGCCTGGTCGGCCGCGACGGCGGGGGCCGCCGCGGCGAGTCCGCCCGCGAGCGCGAGGCTCGCGATCAGCGCCGAACCCCGCACCACCCTGGTGTGTCTCGATGACACTGCTGGAGTCCTTCCGGATCGGGGCGGCCCGTTGGCCGCCTGGTTCCGACCCTGGCAGCGCGCCGGTGCGACGCGCATCCCTCTGAAGATGGAGCCCGGATCACCCGTGCAGGGCACGGTAGGCCGAGGCGGCTCCGGGATGCAGGGGCACCTTGCCGGTGCCGATCAGCGTCCGGACGTCGAGGAACTGCGTTCCCACCGCGGCCACCGGGACGAGATCGGCGGCGTGCCCGGCCAGCACCCGGGTCACCGCCGCCGCGACGTCGTCGGGCAGTGAAGGAGCCGCCAGCAGCAGGTTCGCGACGCCGATCGTCCGCAGCTCACCGACCCCCTGATAGGCCTGCGCCGGCACGAGGACCTGGTCGTACACCGGGCCGTAGCCCGCGCGCAGGGCGGGGAGATGAGCGTCCAGCGGGAGAAGGGTGATCGGAGTGGTCCGGTTCAGTTCGGTGAGCGCGGGGGTCGGGATCCCGCCGGACCAGAGCAGCGCGTCGACCTCGTGCGCCGCCAACGCGTTGATCGCTTCACCCAAGAGCAGGTTCTTCGCCTTCACCGGGACTTCGGCGCGGGCGAACAGGCGCGTGCTGAACACCGCGACGCCGGATCCGCTCGCACCCATCGCCACCGGCCGCCCGGTCAGATCGGCGAGCGAGCGCACCCCGCCGTCCGCCCGGACCACGAGCTGGTGGTAGTTCTCGTAGACACGGCCGATGGCCGAGAACGCGATCGGGACGGAGAACGGCTCCGCGCCGGCGAAAGCGGACTCGGCGACGTCGCCGAGGACGAGCCCGAGATCCGCCCGGCCGTCCCGCAACCGCCGCAGGTTCTCGACGCTGGCCTCGGTGGCGACGGCCGTCGCGCGCAGCCGCGGTTCCGCCAGGTTCAGCTGCTGGGCCAGCAGTTCCGCGAAGGCGAGGTAGAAACCGCCGCTCTCTCCCGCCGCGATGACGACCTCGCGTTCCGGGCCCCGGTAACCCACGGTCGAGCAGCCCGCGAGCGTCGCGAGCCCGGCCAGGAGAGCGGTGCGCCTGGTGACGGTCACGGCATTTCCCCTGTCGCGAGAGGCAGTTCGACGCGGACTTCGAGCCCATGTGGTTTCGCTTCGCGCAGTTCGAGTTTCCCGCCCCGGGCGAGCACGTGCTGGCTCGCGATCGCGAGCCCGAGGCCCGTTCCGCGCGGCGCGCCGTCGCCACCCGCGCGCCAGAACCGTTCGGTCGCGCGTTCACGGTCCTCAGCGGACAGTCCGGGACCGTTGTCGGAGACGAAGAACGTGGCCGTCGTGTCTCCGGTTTCGTAGCCGGTGGTGATCGTCGCGCCGCGTCCCGCGTAGTGCACCGCGTTGTCCAGCAGGACATCCAGGACTTGGGCCAGCTCGCTTTCCGTGCACCGCACCGGCACCGGCTCGTCGTGGCCTTCCGCCGCCGCGAGGCTCACCTCCACGTCTTCGGCCGAGGGACGCCACGCGTCGACTCGTTCGGCCAGGACCGCCGGGAGGTCGCAGGGTTCATCGCCGGACTCACCCGCGGCGAGCCGGGTCGCGGCGCTTTCGGCGAGCGCCAACGCGAGCAGGCCGTCGAGCAGGGACTCCAGCCGTTCGACCTCCGCGACGGTCGCGCGGTAGGCCCGCTGACCGTCCCCGTCGACCTGCGCGGCCAGCGAGTCCACGCGCAACCGCAAGGCGGCCATGGGATTGCGCAGCTGGTGTGACGCGTCCGCGACGAGCCGCCGCTGCTGTTCGGACGCCTCGACGACGGCGTCGGACATCCGGTTGAACGACGTCGCGAGCGAACGCAGCTCGCGGGGCCCGGCCCGGTCGGGAACCTGGGCGCGATGCCCCTCGGTCACCGCCTGCACGCCGGTCTCCAGTTCGTGGAGCGGCCGCACCATCCAGCGGGCCAGCAGGACCGCGAGCACCACGAACACCGCCGCGACCAGCACCGCGCCCGCGACGATCGCGGCCCAGCGGATGGCGACGTCGGTCGCCGCCGTGGACACCGACGCGCGAAGCACGACCACTCCGGCGACCCGAGTGCCCGTGCCCACCGGACGAGCGAAATGGACCGGATCGGCCGACCACGGGCTCAGTTGTTCCGGTCCCTTCGCGGGCTGGTTGCGAAGCGCGGCCTCGACAAGCGAGCGGGCCACCGGCTCGGCGGCGGTCATCCCGCCGGTTTCGACCAGCGGCACCCCGCGTGCGTCGACCACCACGACCGCTTCGCCGTATAACGACGAATACCGCTCGGCGTCGACCGCCAGCGCGGTCGGGTCGGCGGCGTCGACGGCTTGCTGCGCCAGGACGACGAAGCGGTCGACGTCGGCGTTGCGGGCGATCACCAGCTGCTGGGTCCGCTGCGCGGCGGTCGACCCGAACAGGGGGATCGCGAACGCGGCGACCACGGTCAGCGCGAGCGCGACGAGGACGACCAGCAGCCGGGTGCGCACCGCTCAGTCCCGGCCCAGCCGGTAGCCGAAACCGCGGATCGTGGTCAGCAGTCCCGGCCTGTCGAGCTTCGCGCGCAGCTGGGTCAGGTGCACGTCGAGGGAGCGGGAGACGGCGAGGTACGCGTCGCCCCAGACCTCGTCCATGAGCTGCTGGCGGCTCACCGCCGTGCCCGGCCGGGCGGCGAGCACGGCCAAGACGGCGAACTCCTTGGCGGTCAGCCCGATGTCGTTCCCGTCGACCAGCACGCGCCGCGCGCCGAGATCGATCTCGACGTCCTCGATACGGACGACGCCGTCCTGTGGTGCGGCGGAGACGGCCGCACGGCGCACGACCGCGTCCATCCTCGCCAGCAGTTCGGCCAGGCGGATGGGTTTGGTCAGGTAGTCGTCGGCGCCGAGCCGCAGGCCGCGCACCACGGACCGCTCGTCCCCGCTCGCGGTGAGCACGAGCACCGGCACCGGCGAGACCTGCCGGACCTTCCTGAGCACGTCGAGCCCGTGCATGTCGGGCAGGTCGAGATCCAGCAGGATCACGTCGGCCGCGCGATGCCGGTGCAGCGCGTCGCTGCCACGGATCGCGTGGGAGACGGTGTGGCCGCGCGTTTGCAGCGCCTCGGCGAGCGCGTCGGCGACACCGGCGTCGTCCTCGACGAGCAGCACCCGCACGGCCACACCTTCCCGCCTAGCCTTCGCGGCCGGACACGAGCTCGGGCTCGGGCTGCTTCTTCTTGTCCAGTTCCGAGGTCTTCGAGGTTTCCCGCATTGTGCCGTACACGATGAGGGAGACCAGGACACAGCCCGCGACGTAGTAGAAGAACACCGATTCGTGACCGGCGCCCTTCAGCGCCTGCGCGATGAGCTCGGCGGTTCCGCCGAAGATCGCCACGGTGAGCGCGTAGGGGAGACCGACGCCGATGGCGCGGATCTTCGTCGGGAACAGCTCGGCCTTCACGATCGCGTTGATCGAGGTGTACCCGGTGACGATCACCAGTCCGGCCAGCATCAGCAGGAAGGCGAGCACGGGTTCCTTGGTGCCGCCCATCAGCGTCATGATCGGGACGGTCAGCAGGGTGCCCGCGATCCCGAAGAACATCAGCAGCGGGCGACGGCCGATCCGGTCGGACAGCTTGCCCGCGAACGGCTGAAGGATCGCGGCGACGAGGATCGCGCAGAACAGGATCAGCGTGACCGTCCGGCGCGGGATACCCGCGGTGTTCTCCATGAACTTCTGGCTGTAGGTGGCGAAGGTGTAGAACGACACCGTGCCGCCGAGGGTGAGGCCGACGACGAGCGCGATCTCCTTGGGGTACTTGATCAGCGCGCGCAGCGTGCCCTTGTCGCCCGCGTCCTTGCCGGTGCCGGACGCCTTGGTCTCCTCGAAGCTGGCCGACTCGTCCATCCCGCGGCGCAGGACCATCACCACGACGGCCGCGAGCGCGCCGACGACGAAGGCGATCCGCCAGCCCCACGAGGTCAGCTGCTGTTCGGTCAGGATGGCCTGCAGCAGCAGCTGGAGGCCGAGAGCCAGCAACTGGCCGCCGTACAGCGTCACGTACTGGAAGCTGGAGTAGAAGCCGCGTTTGCCCGGTGTGGCCACTTCGGACAGATAGGTCGCGGAGGTCGAATACTCACCGCCGACCGAGAGCCCCTGGATGAGCCGGGCCACCAGCAGCAGGATCGGCGCGGCGATCCCGATCGTGGCGTAGGTCGGCGTCAGCGCGATCATCAGCGACCCCGCCGCCATCAACGTGACGGAAAGCACGAGTGCGCTTCGTCGCCCGAAGCGGTCGGCGAACCGGCCCAGCATCCAGCCGCCGAGCGGTCGCATGAGGAAGCCGACGGCGAAGACCGCCGCGGTGCCGAGGAAGGCCGCCGTCGTGTCCTTGGTGGGGAAGAAGGACTTGGCGAAGTAAGTGGTGAAAGCGGCGTAGGCGTACCAGTCGTACCACTCGACCAGGTTGCCGATGGAGCCGCGCAGCACGTTGCCGACGACTCGCCTCTCGCTCACGGGCGGCGCGGATTCGCCGATCCGGGTTGTCATCTTTGACCTCCTGTGTTCCGGCTCACGGTGAACAATCCGTGACGACCGGGCAAGGTTTCGGCGCGGTTCCTAACATCCGCTTAGGACGGTCGCGGTTACCCGGAGGTAGGGGTGGCGCGGCTCGGGCGTGAACCTGACGAGCCGATAACCTCATGCCGTCAGCGCGACAGGACGAGGCGAGGAGAGCTCTGTGGGACGGTCGGTACTGGTCACCGGCGGCAACCGCGGCATCGGTTTGGCGATCGCGAAGGACCTCGCGGCGCAGGGGCACAAGGTCGCGATCACGCACCGCGGTTCCGGCGCGCCCGAGGGCCTCTTCGGGGTGCAGGCCGACGTCACCGACGCCGAGCAGATCGACGCCGCCTTCAAACTCGTCGAGGAGCACCAGGGCCCGGTCGAGATCCTCGTCGCGAACGCCGGCATGACCGACGACACCCTCCTCATGCGCATGAGCGAGGAGCAGTTCACCCGCGTGGTCGACGCCAACCTCACCGGCGCGTACCGGGTCGCCAAGCGTGCCTCCCGCGGCATGCTCCGCGGCAAGTGGGGCCGCTACATCTTCATCTCGTCCGTCGTCGGGCTCACCGGGTCCGCCGGGCAGGTCAACTACGCGGCGAGCAAGGCCGGCCTCGTCGGTCTCGCCCGTTCGCTGGCGCGTGAGCTGGGCTCGCGCAACATCACCTCGAACGTCATCGCGCCGGGCTTCGTCGCCACGGACATGACCGACGAGCTCGGCGAGGACCGCAAGAAGGAGATCCTCGCCCAGGTTCCCTCCGGCCGGTACGCCGAGCCGTCGGAGATCGCCGCCGCCGTCCGCTACCTCGCCTCCGAAGAGGCCGGTTACGTCAACGGCGCGGTGCTGCCGGTCGACGGCGGCCTCGGCATGGGCCACTGACGTCCCCGTTTTCCCGTACCGATCGCAAACCACTCCGGACTGGAGGTCCCGTGCCAGGACTGCTCGAAGGCAAGCGCCTGCTGATCACCGGCGTCATCACCGACGCCTCGCTCGCGTTCCACGCGGCCAAGATCGCGCAGCAGGAGGGCGCGAAGGTCGTGCTCACCGGCTTCGGCAGGCTGTCGCTCGTCGAGCGCATCGCCAAGCGTCTCCCCGAGGAGGCGCCGGTGCTGGAGCTGGACGTCACCAACCAGGAGCACCTCGACTCGCTCGCCGACCGCGTCCGTGAGCACGTCGACGGGCTCGACGGCGTGCTGCACTCGATCGGGTTCGCCCCGCAGTCCTGCCTCGGCGCGCCGTTCCTGGACGCTCCGAGCGAGGACGTGAAGGTGGCCGTCGACGTCTCTGCGTACTCCTTCAAGGCGCTGGCCGTCGCGACCCTGCCGCTGCTGTCGCGCGGTTCGTCGATCGTCGGCATGGACTTCGACGCGCGCGTCGCGTGGCCCGTCTACAACTGGATGGGTGTCGCGAAGGCGGCGCTGGAGTCGGTGAACCGGTACCTGGCGCGCGACCTCGGCCCGAAGGGCATCCGGGTCAACCTGGTCAGCGCCGGTCCGATGAAGACCATGGCGGCGAAGTCGATCCCGGGCTTCTCCGAGCTGGAGGAAGGCTGGGGCGACCGTGCGCCGCTCGGCTGGGACAGCTCCGACCCGGACCCGACGGCGAAGTCCGTCTGTGCCGTGCTGTCGGACTGGCTGCCCGCCACCACCGGCTCGATGATCATGGTCGACGGCGGAGTGCACGCTCTCGGCATCTAGGTCTCTTCACGCGCTTCCGGTGGTGGCTGCCGGAGTAATGAAGGCCTCCTTGCCTACCTTCAGGGTAGGCAAGGAGGCCTTCACGGCCCTGCGGGCTGGCGGGATCAGGGGAGGACGGCGTTCGCGACGTGCCACGAGTCCTCGAGCAGCAGGTACTTGGTGATCAGCCCGTCGTCGTTCAGCTCGAACTCGATGGTGAAGGCCGTCTCGATCACCTTGCCGGTGCTGCGGATCGTCGAGCGGAGGCGGCCGATCGCGACCGCGTGCGGCCCGTCGACGAGAACGCGTTCGACGTCGAACCGGTCCTTGACGAGGCCCTTGTCGAGCAGGTCGTAGAACTCGCGGATCTCCGCCGGATTCCGGCGCGGGCCGATCCACGGGACCAGCTCGGTCGCACCGGGGATGTCCCACGCGACGCTGTCGGCGAACAGTTCCGTGGCTCCGTCAGTGTCCCCTGTGGACATTCGGCGGAAGAACTCGGCAAGGGTGGATCGGGTTCGTTCGGACATGATTCTCCCTACTGGGTAACGGGTTCGCGGAGCAGGCGGGTGTCGTCGGTGCGCTGGACACCGGCGGCGAAGGTGAGCGCGACGACGGTGGCGACCCCGAGCCCGACGCTCACCCACGCGACGCTGGGGTAGCCGAGACCGGCGTCGATCGATTCGCCGCCGAGCCACGGGCCGAGGGTGTTGCCGACGTTGAACGCGGCCGTCGTGCTCGCGCCGACGAGCGTGGGCGCGTTGCCCGCCACGGCGAAGGCGCGGACGTTCAAAGCGGGGTTGACCCCGAATCCGGCGACGCCGAACAGGAACACGGCGAAGATCGCGACCGGGGTCGCCGGGCCGGAGATCGCGAGCAGGACCAGGGCGAGCAGGGCGACGGCGAGGCCGCCGTAGAGGGTCGCGAAAGGCCTCGCGTCGGCGAGCCTGCCACCCGCGGTGATGCCGATCAGCGCGCCGAGCCCGAACAGCGACAGGACTCCCGGCACCCAGCTTTCCGGCAGCCCGGCGACCTCGGTCAGCAAGGGCGCGAGGTAGCTGAAGGTCGCGAAGATCATCGCCTGCGCGAGCGCGATCACGCCGAGCGCCAGCCAGAACCGGCCGCCGCGGTAGAGCCGCAGTTCGGTCGCGACGTCGGTCTTGTCCGCACCGTTCTGGGTCTCCGGGATCAGGGCGAAGACCCCGATCAACGCGACGACGGTCAGCGCCGTGACCGCCCAGAAGGCCGCCCGCCAGCCCGCGTGCTGGCCGAGGAAGGTCCCCGCGGGGACGCCGGCGATGTTCGCGACGGTGAGTCCGCCGACCAGGATGGCCAGCGCGCGGCCACGGCGCTCGACCGGCACCAGCGCGACGGCGGTGGCCGCCGCGACCGCCCAGAATCCGGCGCAGGCGACCGCGCTGACGACACGCGTCGCGAAGAGCAGGGCGTACCCGGAGCCCAGCGCGCCGACGACGTGCGAAACGCCGAAGACGACGAGCAAGGCCATGAGGGTGGCGCGCCTCGGCACCCGCAGCGTCGCGATCGCGAGCAGGGGAGCGCCGACGACCATGCCGATCGCGAACGCCGAGATGAGCAGCCCGGCCTCCGGGATGCCGACGTTCAGATCGGCCGCCATCCCCGGAAGCAGGCCGGTGATCATGAACTCGGACGTGCCGAGCGCGAACACGCTCAGTCCGAGTACGCAGACTGCCAAAGGCACGGGAAGTCCCTCCAGTTTTGTATCGATCAGTCCAAAATGTGGGCAGCGTCGCGCACGGGATTCGTTCGAGGTCTTACTTCGCGGCGATCGCGTCCAGTGCGATGGCGGCGACGGACTCCATGGCCGCCCGGTCGGCGCCTCGGCGGGACATCAGCCGGAGGCCGGCGACGGTGCTGTGCGCGAACTCGGCGATCGCACCGGGGTCGCGATCGCCGTCGATCGTCCCGTCGAGCTGCCCTTCCTTGGCGCAGGCCGAAAGAAGGGCGAGATGCCGCCGGGTGTCGGCCTCGATCCGCGCCTTGACCTCGGGGTCGCGCCCGCCGAATTCGGCCACCGTGTTGACCACGAGGCAGCCCCGTCCGTGGTGCGCGACCTCCTCGTCGATCGTGCACGAGAACAGGGCACGGAATCGCTCGACGCCGGTCCCGGATTCCTCCAGCAAGGCCGTCCTGGCCACGATCCCGCGATCGGCGTAGTGATCGAGCGCGCGCATGAACAGTTCGTGCTTGCTGGTGAAGGTGTTGTAGATGCTGCTGCGGCCCAAACCGGTGGCTTCGCAGAGGGCCTGTGTCGACGTGCCCTCGTAGCCGCGTGCCCAGAAGGCGTCCATGGCGCGCCCGATCGCGGCGCGCTCGTCGAATTCCTTCGGCCTGGCCATGGAAATGACCGTACCAGGTTTTGGATCGGTCGGTTCAAAATGGGCCGGGTCAGCGTGCGGGGCGCCATAGCGGCAAGATGGCAGGGTGGGTTACGACGCGCTGCTTTGGCTTTCGTTCGGTGGTCCCGAGGGGCCCGACGAGGTGATGCCGTTCCTGGAGAACGTCACGCGGGGCCGTGGGGTCCCCCGGGAACGCCTGCTCGAGGTCTCCGAGCACTACCAGCACTTCGGCGGGGTCTCGCCGATCAACCGGCTCAACCGGGACGCGATCTCCGCGGTGGAGAAGCAACTCGCGGCCGCCGGGATCGACCTGCCCGTTCACTTCGGCAACCGCAACTGGCGGCCGATGGTCGAGGACACCCTCGCCGAGATCACCGAGGCGGGCGCTCGGCGCGTCCTGGTCTTCCCGACGAGCGCGTACGGCGGCTATTCCGCCTGCCGTCAGTACGACGAGGACATCGAGCGTGCCCGCGCGGCGGTCGGCGACGGCGCGCCGGAACTGGTGAAGCTGCGGCAGTTCTTCGACCACCCGCTGTTCATCGCCGCCTTCGCCGACGCCGTCCGCGCCGCGCACGCGAAACTGGGGAACCGGCCCGGAACCCGCACGGTGTTCTGTGCCCACTCGGTGCCCGAGTCCGCCGACGCCGCGTCCGGCCCGCCGTCGGAAGGCGGACGGCGCTACTCGCGCCAGATCGCCGAGGCCGCGCGCCTCGTCGCGGCCGAAGCGGGGATCGAGACCTACGACGTCGTCTGGCAGTCGCGCTCCGGCCCGCCGCAGGTGCCGTGGCTGGAGCCGGACATCGTCGACCACATCGACGCGCTGCACGCGGAAGGTGTCACCTCGGTGGTCGTCTGCCCGGTGGGTTTCGTCTCCGATCACCTCGAGGTGATCTGGGACCTCGACAACGAGGCCGCCGAGCGGGCCGCGGAACATGGCATGGGCTTCGCGCGGGCCGCGACGCCGGATACCGACCCGCGGTTCGCCGAACTCGTCGTGGAGTTGGTCCGGGAACACACCGAGGGGCTGCCGGCGCGGAAGCTGTCGCCGTTCCCGGCGGCCGGGTGCACGGTCAACGGGGCGCCTTGCGCGATCGGATGCTGCGAGCCCGCCAAGAGGCCCGCGCGCCCGTAAGTGCTCAGCGGCCACCGCCGCTCTTCCTGCGCCGCCACTGTGGCTGCTGGGACCAGTGATGTCGCTGAGGCTATGGGTGGCGATCGCGCGTAGTCCGTGAAGGCCTCCTTGCCTACCTTCAGGGTAGGCAAGGAGGCCTTCACGGACCTGTCGCCACAAACAGACATACCTCGGCGCTAACCGTCCTTGCCACTCACGAGATCGATCGTCATCGGGCGGCGATCCTCGACAGGTGGAGGTCGATGAGGGCGATGGCCTCGTCGCCGGTCTGGTAGCCGAGCAGCACCGCGTCGCCCAGGCCGGCCACTAGGGCGAGCAGGAGGTCGGCCTCCGTGGCCGGGTCGCCGGTGAGCAGGAGGTCACCGGCGTCCTGGCCGGCGATGAGCAGGGCTGCCACCGCGTCGCGGAGCTGGCCGTGCCCGGTCCGGAAGTGGCCGGCGATCTCCGGATCCTTGAGCGCGCGCACCACGAAGGCGTTCGCGACGAGCGCGTGGTCCCGGCCTGCCTCGTCCAGGGGGAGCAGGGCGATGAGCAGGTCTCGGACCCGCGGCTCGGACGGGGTGGCGATGCGCTCCTCAATGCCACCTCGCAGGGTGGTCGTCGCGTAGCGCAGCATCTCGTCCCTCGACGCGAAGTAGTGCTGGACGGAGCCCTTCGAGATACCGGCTTCTGCCGCGACCTCGTTCAGGCTGACCCCTTCGAGCCCCCGGTCGGCCGCGATGCGGCGAACGGCCGCGGCGATCTGCCGCCGCCGGTCCTCGTGATCGACTCGTTTGGGCACCCGTACTCCTTTTGGCAGTCCGATCGGATTGCAAACTTCTCACCAACTGGTTACAATCCGATCGTACCGTAAAAAGGAGGGGTGAGAATGAAGGTGGGCGGATTCGCCTCGCCGGAGGCGCGCGCCGAGTACGAGGCCGTCTACGAACGAGGTTTGGCGGCCTTGCCCGCGCCGACCGGGATCCACGACGTCCGGACGGCGTTCGGGGTGGCGCGCGTGTACCGGTTCGGGGAGCCGGGTGCGACGCCGATCGTGCTGTTGCCCGGCCGCGCGGGGACCGCGGTGATGTGGGAACCCAACCTCACCGCGCTGCTCGGGCACGGCGAGGTCTTCGCGGTGGACCTCATCGGCGAAGCCGGCCGCAGCGAGCAGACCGCCCCGATCCGCGACGCCGCGGACCAGGCCGCGTGGCCGAGCACGGTGCTCGCCGAGCTCGACCTGCCGTCCGTGCACCTGATCGGGTACTCGTTCGGTGGCTGGCTCGCGACCAACCTCGCCGTGCGGGCACCGGAACGGCTGAAATCGCTCACCGTGATCGACCCCGTGCTGACGTTCGGCGGTCTGACCGCGGGACTGGTCTTCCGCTCCACGCTCGCCGCGATCCCCGGAATCAACCGATGGACCCGCCCGTCGTTCCTCGACTGGATCTCCGGCGGCGCGGAAGTCGACGCCACGGATCCGGTCGCGCGGGTGATCGACGAGGGGATGCGGACCTACCGCATCGCCCTGCCGTCGCCCAGGTTGTTCACCGATGAGCAATTGCGCTCCGTGCGGATGCCCGTGCTCGCCCTCATCGCCGGGCGCAGCGTCATCCACCACCCGGAACGGGCGGCCGCCCGCGCCCGTGAGTTCCTGTCGCGAGGTCAGGTCGAACTGTGGCCCTCGGCGACCCACGCCATCGCCGGGGAAGCGGCGGACGAGGTCAACGCACGTGTTCTGAAGTTCCTGTCCGAGTGCGAGATGGACTCGTGACCGCGCGCGCCAAGAACCCCACGCTGTCCTTGCTGCTCTGGGACGTCGCGCTCCCGCTGGCCGCCTACTACGGGCTCCGGCTCGCCGGACAGAGCGAGCAGGTCTCGCTGCTGGCCGGGGCGGGGGTGGCGGCGGCCCGGATCGTGTGGGTCGCCGTCCGGGACCGGTCCTTCGACGGCTTCGCCGCGTTGCTGGCCGGTGTGCTCGGGGTCGGGCTGGTGCTTTCGCTGGTCACCGGGGACGCGAAATTCCTGTTGCTGAAGGAATCCTTCGCCACCGCGACCGCCGCGATCGTCCTGCTGCTCAGCTGCTTCAGCCGTACGCCCATGGTGCTCGTCGCCGTGCGGGCAGGCTCCAGCGCGGCCAAACGCGCGGAGATCGACCGGCTCGGCGACGAGGTCCCCGAGTTCCGGCGGGCGTTCACCCGGATGTCGGCGGTGTGGGGAGTGGCGCTGCTGCTGGAGGCCGCGATCCGGGTGCCGCTGGTGTACACCTTGTCGGCCGACGTGATGAACGCGCTCAGCGTGGTCCTGCTGCTCGCCGTCATCGGCGGGCTTTCGCTGTGGTCCGTCCGCTATGCCGAGAAAGTCCAGAAAAAGCACACAGTGACCACGTGAACCGCTACGGGTGCCTGTCCGCCTGTTCGGCGAACACTCGCACCGCTTCGTTGATCGCCGCGTAGCGGGCGTTGCGGACCGCTTCGGTCAGCGGCCGCAGCGCCTCCGCCCGCCGGAGCGCCGCCGACGAAGAGAGCGCGCCGCCCGGATCGTCGGATTCGGCGATGGCGAGTATCGCCGCGATCTCCTGGGAACGCTGGAGCACCCGCAGCGCCCGGCTGGGCATCCCGGCGGGCCAGGGCGCGTCGGTGGTGGCCCGCAGCCGCGCCGAGAGTTCCGCCCGCACCCCTGGCCGCTCGCTGGCGACGTCCAGCGCCTGCAACGCGCCCGCACTCGCGCGGATCGCGTCGGTCAGACCGTGTTCGGCCTCGCCCAGCGGGCGGTACTCGAGGACGCCCGGCATGGGCACCGAGTACACCGTCCACCGCATGAGCCCCTCGGCGATCGCCTCGGGGACCACGCCGTAGCCGAGGTCCGGCAGCAGGACGGCCTCTCCGATCCGCAGCGCGGCCTCGGTGAACGGCCCGCCGCCACCCAGGCCTCGGACGTCGCCGGGTACCGGGAGCAGCAGCTGCATGCTCTTGGCGCCCTGCGCGCGCAGGGCGAGCAGCAGCTGGACCGGGGTCGCGGCCCGGTTGAACGCGAGCGGCAGGTCGAACGCTTCGGCGGCCGCCGCGTCCGCGGCGACGAAGTCATGGGCTTCGCCCCAGACCTGCAGGGCGTCAAGGACGTCGTCGGAGGCGGCGGCTCCGTTCAGCCACGCCGAAGACCAGACCGCGAGGGTCGCACTAGGACGGCACACCGGATTGATTTTAGTCGTGCTTTCGGCGAAACCCGGCTATGGGAGGGTTAACCCAGGCTTGCCGTTCGCGATCGCCGGAGCTGGAGTTGCTTCACGTCGACAGGGACCACGCTCGCGACGTAGCGTCGAACGGGTGAACGATGTTCCCGCAAACCTGCCCCGGACCGCCGGGGACCTTCGCGCGGCGGGTCACCTGCCGCGGTCGATCAAACAAGAGCTGCACGACAACCTCCTCGCCAAGCTCCGCGCCGGGGAAGACGCCTGGCCAGGGATCGTCGGGTTCTCGCGCACCGTGCTGCCGCAACTGGAACGCGCGCTGCTGGCCGGGCACGACGTCGTCCTCCTCGGCGAACGAGGCCAGGGCAAGACCCGCCTGCTGCGCACCCTCGCGGGGCTGCTCGACGAATGGACGCCCGTCATCGAGGGCGCCGAGCTGGCCGAGCATCCGCTCGACCCGATCACCCCGGAATCGCGCCGCCGTGCCGCCGAACTCGGCGACGCGCTGCCGGTGACCTGGCGCCACCGCGACGAGCGGTACACGGAAAAACTGGCCACACCGGACACTTCGGTCGGTGACCTGATCGGTGACGTCGATCCGGTGAAGGTCGCGGAAGGCCGCAGCCTCGGCGATCCCGAGACCATCCACTTCGGACTCGTCCCGCGCGCCCATCGCGGCATCGTGGCGATCAACGAGCTGCCGGACCTCGCCGAGCGCATCCAGGTCGCGCTGCTGAACGTGATGGAGGAACGCGACATCCAGGTGCGCGGCTACACGCTGCGCCTGCCGCTGGACGTGCTGCTGGTGTCGACGGCCAACCCGGAGGACTACACCAACCGCGGCCGCATCATCACCCCGCTCAAGGACCGGTTCGGCGCCGAGATCCGCACGCACTACCCGCTCGACGTCGAGGCGGAGATCGCGGTCGTCCGGCAGGAGGCCCGGCTGGTCGCCGAAGTCGGCGAGCCGCTGCTGGAGGTGCTCGCCCGGTTCGTGCGGAACCTGCGCGAGTCGCCGGTGATCGACCAGCGGTCGGGTGTCTCGGCCCGGTTCGCCGTCGCCGCGGCGGAAACGGTCGGCGCGGCGGCACTGCGCCGGTCCGCGCTGACCGGTGAGGAACCCGCCGTGGCGCGTCCGGTCGACCTCGACGCGGTCCCCGGCGTCCTGCGCGGCAAGCTCGAATTCGAGCCGGGGGAGGAGGGACGCGAGACCGAGCACCTCGTGCACCTGCTGCGCCGGGCGGTCGCGGAGACGGCCCGTTCGCGGTTCGCCGGCCTGGACCTGCTGCCGCTGGCCGACGCCGTCGAGTCCGGGCATCTGGTCGCCACCGGGGAACGCGTACCCGGCAAGGACGTCCTCGCCGCACTGCCGGAACTGCCCGTGCTCCACGACGTCGCCGCGCGCGCCGGCGTCGGTCCGGACGAACCGGCCGGGCGGATCGCGGCCGCGGTCGAACTGGCACTGGAATCCCTGTTCCTGTCGAGGAAACTCGCCAAGGACTCCGACGACTCGACGACCGTCTACGGCCGATGAGTCTCCTCCCGGAGGGATATTCGTACGGGCCGTGGGACAACGGCCCCGATCCGCTGGCGCCGCCGGCGGACCTGCGGGACGCGCTCGACGAGATCGGCCGCGACGTCATGGCGGGCGCTTCGCCCCGGTCCGCGCTGGAAGAACTGCTGCGCCGCGGCACCCCGCGCACCGCCGGGCTCGACGAACTGACCAGGCGGCTCTGGCAGCGCCGGTCGGAGATCCAGCGGCGGCACCGGCTGGACGGCACGCTCCAGGAGGTCCAGCGGTTGCTCGACCAGGCGCTGGAGGCCGAGCGGCGCGAGCTGTTCCCCGATCCGGACGACGACGCCCGCTTCCGTGAAGCTCAGCTGGACGCGTTGCCGCCGGGGACGGCGGCGGCCGTGCGCGAACTCTCCGGGTACGACTGGCGCTCGCGGGAGGGCAGGGAGAACTACGAGAAGATCCGTGACCTGCTCGGCCGTGAGCTGCTGGATTCCCGTTTCGAGGGGATGAAGGAGGCGCTGCGGAACGCCGGGCCGGAAGAGGCCGAGCGGGCGAACCGGATGCTCGCCGACCTCAACGCGCTCCTGGCCGCGCACGCACAGGGCAGGGAGGACGTCCCGGAGCGGTTCGCGGAGTTCATGCGCGAGCACGGCGAGTTCTTCCCGGAGAATCCGAAGAACGTCGAGGAGCTGATCGATGTCCTCGCCGCTCGTGCCGCGGCCGCGCAACGAATGTTGAACTCGATGACGCCGGAACAGCGGGCCGAACTGGCCGAACTGTCGCAGAAGGCGTTCGGCGACCCTCGGCTCGCGCAGCAGCTGTCCACTTTGGACGCCCAGTTGCGGGCGCTGCGGCCCGGCGAGGACTGGACGTCTTCCGAACGGTTCCGGGGCAACGATCCGCTGGGCCTCGGGGAAGGCGCCCGGGCGATGTCCGATCTCGCCGAACTGGACGCGCTGGCCGAACAGCTCGGCCAGTCCTACCCCGGCGCGAGGCTGGAGGACATCGACGTCGACGCTCTCGAACGCCGGCTCGGACCCGATGCGGGCGTCGACGCGCGGCGGTTGTCCGA
Source organism: Amycolatopsis sp. NPDC043885 (assembly GCF_056435685.1). Lineage (NCBI taxonomy): Bacteria > Bacillati > Actinomycetota > Actinomycetes > Pseudonocardiales > Pseudonocardiaceae > Amycolatopsis > Amycolatopsis sp. NPDC043885. The sequence continues at coordinate 18,480 of NZ_JBWKEA010000026.1, read as the reverse complement.
ACTGGAACGCGAACTCCGGCGCCAAGGTCTCTTCGAACGTGCCCCCGATGGCACGCTCCGGTTGTCGCCCAAGGCTTTACGGCGGCTGGGGGAGACGGCGCTCGCTGACGTCGTGAACGCTTTGCGCGGCAAGACCGGCCAACGGGAGACGGAGTCCGCCGGAGCCGCGGGCGAGCCGACCGGCGCCACCAGGCCGTGGCGGTTCGGGGACATGCAGCCGTGGGACGTCTCCAGAACGGTCCGCAACGCGGTCCTGCGTTCGGTTTCGGTGGGCGAGCGGTCGGTCCGGATGGACGTCTCCGACGTCGAGGTGATCGAGACCGAACATCGGTCGCGCGCGGCGGTGGCGTTGCTCGTGGACACGTCGTGGTCGATGGTGCAGGAGGGTCGCTGGCTGCCGATGAAGCGGACGGCACTCGCGTTGCACCAGCTGATCAGCACCCGGTTCCGCAACGACGCGCTCCAGCTGATCACCTTCGGCCGCTACGCGACGTCGGTCGAACTGGCCGAGCTGGTGGGCCTGGAGGGCGCTTGGGAACAGGGCACCAACGCCCACCACGCGCTGCTCCTGGCCGGACGGCATCTGCGGCGGCATCCCGACGCGCAGCCGGTGGTCCTGATGGTCACCGACGGGGAGCCGACGGCACATCTCGAGCCCGACGGCACGGCGGAGTTCGACTACCCGCCCCAGCCGAGGACCCTGCTCAAAACCCTGTCCGAAGTGGACAGGATGGCGAAGCTGGGCGCGTCGGTGACGGTGTTCCGGCTCGGGGACGACCCGCGCCTGACGGAGTTCGTCGACCTCATCGCGCGCCGCTCGGGCGGCCGTGTCGTCGCTCCGGATCTGGACGGGCTCGGCGCCGCCGTGGTCGGCGACTACCTGCGAACCAGGAAGCGCTGAACTCGCTTACGCTGGCCCGATGGGGTACTCGGTCGGAAAGGTCGCGGCGCTCTCGGGGGTCACCGTGCGCACGCTGCATCACTACGACGAGATCGGCCTGCTGTGCCCGAGCGGGCGGACGGCGGCGGGGTACCGGAGCTACAGCGACGACGACCTCGACCGCCTGCAGCGCGTCCTGTTCTACCGCGAACTCGGGTTCGGCCTCGAGACGATCGCGAAGGTGATCGACGACCCGGCGGTCGACGCGCTGGAGCACCTGCGGCGCCAGCGGGTGCTGCTCGCCGAGCGGATCTTCGAGCTGACGCGGATGGCCGAAACGGTCGAGCGGGTGATCGCAGCGAAGGAGGCCGGAGCCGCGCTGACCGCGGAGGAGCGGTTCGAGGTCTTCGGCGAGTTCCGTGAGCCGGAGGGCTACGCGGAGGAGGCCGTCCGCCGGTGGGGGGACACGCCGCACTGGCAGGCGGCGGCCATCCCGCGGTCAAAGCAGGAATGGATCGAGGCGGAGAAGCTCCGGGAGGACTGGGTCCGGCGGCTGCTCGCCGTCTTCGACTCCGGCGCGCCCGCCGACGGCCGTGCGGCGATGGACCTCGCCGAGGAGCACCGCCGGATGCTCGCGGCGTTCATGGGGGACTGCGACCTCGCGACGCACCGGGAGCTCGCCGGGCTGTACGCGACCGAGCCGGTCCAGCTCGGCTTCCTGGTGCGTGAGCCGGACCAGCGACCGGGCCTCGGCGAGTACATCCGGGACGCCGTCCACGCCAACGCCGAACGGGTCACGGGATAGCGAATCGGTTACTCCGGCCGTGTCCGGCTCCCACCGGACGGGAACGGCGCGGCGGCTCCGCTTACAGTCGAGGTATGCAGACTTGGTCATCGGTCGACGTGCCCCGTATCCCTGGCACCCCCCGTCCGCTGCGGCTTCACGACACGGCGACGGGGCAGATCCGCCCCACGGCGCCCGGGTCGACCGCCCGGATGTACGTCTGCGGCATCACGCCGTACGACGCCACCCATCTGGGGCACGCCGCCACGTACCTGACATTCGACCTGGTGAACCGCCTGTGGCGGGACGCCGGGCACGACGTCCACTACGTGCAGAACGTGACGGACATCGACGAGCCCCTGCTGGAGCGCGCCGAGCGCGACAAGGACGACTGGGTCGTCCTCGGCATGCGCGAGACCGCGCTGTTCCGCGAGGACATGACCGCGTTGCGGGTGCTGCCGCCGCGGCAGTTCGTCGGGGCGGTCGAGAGCATCCCGGAGATCGTCGAGGTCATCGCCAAGCTGGTGGCGAACGGCAGCGCGTACCGCGCGGACGACGCGGAGTACCCGGACATCTACTTCGAGCACAACGCGACCGGGCACTTCGGTTCGGAGTCGAACTACGACGCCGAGACCATGGCGAAGTTCTTCGCCGAACGCGGCGGCGACCCGGACCGTCCCGGCAAGCGGCACCCGCTCGACGCGTTGCTGTGGCGGATGGCGCGGCCGGGTGAGCCGTCGTGGGAGTCCGAACTGGGCGCGGGGCGGCCGGGCTGGCACATCGAGTGCAGCGCGATCGCGGTCAACCGGCTCGGCCTCGGCTTCGACGTCCAGGGCGGCGGCTCGGACCTGATCTTCCCGCACCACGAGTACAGCGCCGCGCACGCGGAAGCCGTCGCGGGGGACAGGCCGTTCGCGCGGCACTACGTGCACGCCGGGATGATCGGCCTTGACGGCGAGAAGATGTCGAAGTCGCGCGGGAACCTCGTGTTCGTCTCGCGGCTGCGGGCCGACAAGGTCGACCCGGGCGTGATCCGGCTCGCGCTGTTCGCCGGCCACTACCGCGAGGACCGGCCGTGGACCGCGCAGTTGCAGGCGGACGCCGAAGCGCGCCTCGCGCGCTGGCGCGAAGCCGTCTCCCTCGGCACCGGCCCGGCGGCGGAGGACACCGTCGCGCGCCTGCGTGACCACCTCACCGACGACCTCGACACGCCCAAGGCGTTCGCGGCCGTCGACGCCTGGGCGGAGCAGGCGCTGAACCGCTCCGGCACCGACCCGGCCGCGCCCGGGCTGATCCGGAACGCCGTCGACGCGCTGCTCGGCATCGAGCTCTGACGAACACTGCCGGGGCGGGAAGTTCCCGCCCCGGCAGTGTGTATAACGCCCTACACGGCGACGCGCCCGGCTTCCAACCGGAGGTGGTCACCCGCCCAATCGCGCCGCAGCCACCGGTCATGCGACGCGATGACGACGGCACCCGGCGCGGAATCGAGCGCGGTGAACAACTCCTCGGCCAAGGTGAGCGAGATGTGGTTCGTCGGCTCGTCCAGCAGGAGCACCTCCGGCGGGTCGGCGATCAGCAATGCCAGCGCGAGCCGCCGCCGCTGCCCGACCGACAACGCGCCCACCCGGGTCCCGAGATCGCGCGGGGCCAGCAATCCCAGGCCGCGCAACGGGGGAGCGTCCTCGCCGAGGGCTTCGGCGTAGGTCCGCTGCGCGGTCTTCTCCGGCTCGGCGAACGCGACGTCCTGAGCCAGCATGCCGATCCGCACGCCGCGTCCGGAAAGGACGGTGCCGGAGTCGGGTGTCAGCGAGCCGGCGAGGACGGACAGCAGCGTCGACTTCCCGGCGCCGTTCCCGCCGGTGATCAGGAGCCTCGACGTCGTGGTGACGTCCAAGGTCGCCAGCCGCAACCGTCCGGCGATCTCGATGTCCCGTACGGAGATCGCCGTCTTGCCCTCTCCGGGTTCGCCGGTCAGCTCGCCCTGGAACCGCAGCGGCGCGGGCGGTTTCCGCACCTGGTCGCGTTCCAGTTCGGCCAGCCGCAGCTGGGCGTTGCGGACTCGGCGTGAGATCTGCTTCTGCACCCTCCCGGTCTTGAAGTCGTAGAGCATCTTGGCGTTGTCGCGCTGCGGCCGGTTGTGCGCGACGTTGCGCGCGGTGACGGCCACCGACTCACGCAGTTCCTTGAGCTCGTCCTGTTCCTCGGCGTAGCGCTGCTCCCAGCGCGCCCGTTCGGCCCGTTTCTGGTCCAGGTAGTCGGAATACGTGCCGCCGTACCGGGTCGGTCCGCCCAGGGCCGGGTCGAGGTCGACGATGTCGGTGCACACCGCGTCGAGGAACACGCGATCGTGCGACGACAGCACGAGGACACCGGTCAGCGAGGCGAGATGCTGCTCCAGGAACTCCATCGCGGCGTCGTCGAGGTGGTTCGTCGGCTCGTCCAGGACGAGCGTGCCCGGTCGCCGGATCAGCAACGCCGCGAGGCCGAGCCTCGACCGTTGCCCGCCCGACAGGGTGCCCAGTTCGCGCGCCGGGTCGATCCCGGCGAGCCCGAGACCCGCGCACACGACCTCGGCACGCCGGTCGGCGTCCCACAGGTCGTGTGCCTGGGCCCATTCCAGGACGGTGCCGTACTCGTCGAGCACGGCGGCGTCGTCCGGCTGCCGAGCCAGCGCCGCGGTCAGCTCGTCGAGCCTCGCCGACGCTCGCCGGATCTCGGCGAGCGCGTCGTCGATGACGTCGGAGAACCGCGCGGTGAGCGGGAAAGGCAGCTCCTGCAAGAGGAACCCGAGATCGTCACCTCGCAGCACCTCACCGCTCTGCGGCTCTTCGACCCCGGCCAGCAACCGCAGGAGCGTGGACTTGCCGACGCCGTTCTCGCCGACCAGTCCGAGCCGCTGTCCCGCCGAAGCGGTCAGGTTGACGCCGTCGAGGACGACGCGGGCACCGTAGGAATGGACGAGGTCCTTGGCGATCAGGGAAAGAGACATACGACATCACCGTGTTCTCGGACATGAGGGATCCCCGCCGGGCCTCATGGCTTACGGGAGCGGTGCTCGACCGAAGCCGCCTCGGAGCGGGAAGGTGCGATGTCAGTTGTCCATGATGCGAGCAGTCTAACGCAACCCGTGTAGCGTTAGTCAACCCCCTTTTCGGAGCGCAGGCGAGCGGCCTCCTGTTCGGCGAACGCGCGCCCGTCGGTCATGACGCCGAGAAGCGCGGTGAGCTGGCGCCGGTCAAGTCTGCCGAGGCGGTCGCCGAAGAAGCGGGCCATGGGGGAGTAGAGGTCGGCGACATCGTCGAGCCGGTCGGGTAGTGGGCGGATCGCGAGGCGGCGCCGGTCGGCCGGGTCGGGGACGCGTTCGACCAGGCGTCGCTCCTCCATGCGGTCGAGCATCCGGGTCACCGCGCCGGTGGTCATGCCGAGGGCCCGTGCCAGCCCGGTCGGCGAGGTCGCGGCACCGCTGATGACCAGCTGGAGGCCGTGCAGCTCGGTGGCGCTGATCCCGAGTCGCTCCGCCATGGCCGTCTGGAACAGGACGGTCGCGCTGACGAACCGGGGGATCTCCAGAGCCGCCGCGGTGGCGAGTTCGCGCTGGTCAGGCATGTGCTTCCTTGTTAAGTCGTTGAGTCATGCAGTGACTGCATCGTGCAGCAACTGTCCCGGCAAGGGTATCCGGGGCGCCTTGACATCCGGTCGGCCACCTGTGAATCTGAAAGAGAAATTTCGAAAGACTTCTTTCAGATTGGCTGGGCCGATGACCGGGTTACCGCCGCGCAAGCGGATCGAAGACGTCGAGCTGATGCGGGCGCTGGCGCATCCGCTGCGTTCGGCGCTGGTGGACCACCTCATGGCGGTCGGTCCGCGGACCGCGAGCGAGTGCGCGGAGGCCGTCGGCTCGACGGCCTCGAACTGCAGCTGGCATCTCCGTCAGCTGGCGCAGCACGGTCTCGTGGAGCGGGTCGAAGGGGAGGACGGGCGGGAGCGGCCGTGGCGGGCGTGCCAGGTCGGCATCGAGTTCGGCGACGACCCGGAGCTGCGCGGCGCGCAACTGGCGGTCGTCGGCACCACCCTCGCGCGGGAGAAGGAGCTGACCGAGCGCTATCTCGACGCCGCCGACCGGCTCGACGAGGAATGGCGGGACGCGTCGGGGATCAACAACTACTCGCTGCGGGTGACCGCGGGCGAGCTGGACGAACTGGTCCGGGGAATCGACGCGCTCGTGCGGCCCTACGTCGGGTCGATCCGTGAAGACGCTCCCGCGGAAGCCCTTCCGGTCCACTTGGGACTGCGGGCGTTCTTGCGCATCGACGCAGAGGGGAAGCCGAGCAGATGAAACCGTTGAGAGAACCCGCCTTCGCGCGGTTGTGGATCGCGGCCTTCTTCTCCGAGACCGCCGAGTGGATGCTGCAGATCGCGTTGCCGGTGTTCGTCTTCCAGGCGACCGGTTCGGCGGCCACCACGGCGTTGAGCATCGTCCTCGGCCTGGTGCCCGCGGTGCTGCTGAGCCCGGTCGCCGGCGTGATCGCGGACCGGTGGAACCGGCGGCTGGTGCTGTGCGTGGTGTGCGCGGGACAGGCGTTCGTGGCGCTGCCGCTGCTGTTCGCCGCGTCCGGTGGCCCGGTGTTCGTGATCTACGGGGTGATGGCCGCGCAGGCGGGTCTGGCCTCGTTGTTCGAACCCGCCCGCAACGCGCTCGTGCCCGAACTGGTCGCCCCCGGCGAGCTGATCGGTGCCAACGGTCTGATGAGCATCAACGGCAGCGTCGCTCGTCTTGCCGGCGGCTGGGCGGGTGGTCTCCTGCTCGGATTCGGCGGCCTTGGCTGGGTCGTGGTGGCCTATCTCGGCGTGCTCGTGATCGGCTCGGCCCTGCTGGCGCGCCCGTTTGCCCGTGTCGCCGCGCCGAAAGCGGCTGGACCGCACGAACCGGTGGTGCGAGCCTGGATCGACGGGCTTCGCGAGATCGCCCGCGAAGGGCGCCTTCGCCTCGCCGGTGTCGTCGTGGTGCTGACGTCCCTGGCGCAGGGGATGTTCCTGGTGCTGTTCGTGGTGTTCGTGCTCGACATCCTCGACGGCACCGAAGGCGATGTCGGCCTGCTGCGCGGCGTGCAGGCCCTCGGTGGGCTGGCCGCGGGATTCGCCGTCGCCACCGTCGCCCGCAGGGTCGCGCCCGTGGCTCTGCTCGGCTGGGGCGGCCTGGCGCTCGGCCTGCTGTCGGCGGTGATCTGGAACCTGCCGGCCCTCACGGTGTCGCTGCCGCTGGGTGTCTTCGTCGGGCTCTTCGGCCTGGTCGGCGCCCCTGGAGTGCTCGCCGGCTCCGGTCTGCTCTCGCTGGTCCAGACCGCCGCGTCCCCCGAGCGCTCCGGCCGTGTGCTGAGCACCGTCTTCGCCGGGACGGCGGGGTTCACGGCACTGGGCGCGCTGTTGACGGGCGGCCTGCTCGACGTGCTGGGCTCCGGTGTCCTGCTCAACGTCCAGGCGGGCCTGCACACCGTCTCGGCGTTGGTCGTACTGGGCGTGTCGGCGTCGGGCAAGGTGCGCCGTGACCCGATTCCGGCGGTTCCCCGGTCCGGGTGAAGCTACGGTGGTGGAGTGCCGCATCTCTTCGCCACCAGCGACCTCCACGTCACCCATGAGGGCAACGCCCCGCTCGTAGACGAGGTCGTCCCCAGGACCCCCGACGACTGGCTGCTCGTGGCCGGTGACGTCGCCGAACGCGCCGAATCCGTGATCGGGGTGCTCAGGACCTTGCGTGAACGCTTCGCGAAGGTCGTCTGGGTGCCCGGAAACCACGAGCTGTGGACCACCCAGAAGGATGAATGCCAGCTGCGGGGACAGGCGCGCTACGAGCACTTGGTCGAGCGCTGCCGCGAGATCGACGTCCTCACTCCGGAGGATCCGTACCCGGTGTGGGAACACCAGGAGAAGCCGCTGACGATCGCCCCGCTGTTCGTGCTCTACGACTACAGCTGGCGCACCCCCGCGGCCGACGGCCTGCCGATGCTGGCGGCCATCGAGCAGGCAAGGGAGGCCGGCGTGCTGTGCACGGACGAGTTCTTCCTGCATCCGGACCCGTATCCCAGCAGGCAGGCGTGGTGCGCCGACCGGGTGAAGATCAGCACGGAACGGCTGGAGGCGATCCCCGAGGACCACGGGACGATCCTCATGTCGCACTGGCCGCTGCACCGCCACCCGACCGAGCCGCTGTACTTCCCGGAGTTCGCGCTGTGGTGCGGGACGACGGAGACCGAGGACTGGCACCAGCGCTTCCGGGCGGAGGTCGCCGTCTACGGGCACCTGCACATCCCGCGCTCCACGGAAGCGGACGGTGTGCGGTTCGAAGAGGTTTCGCTCGGCTATCCGCGTGAGTGGCGGAAGCGGTCGCGGGGGCCGATCCCGCTGCGGCGCATCTTCTGACGCCTCGTGAGTGGTAAGGACGGTTAGAACCGTCCTTACCACTCACGAGGCGTGACCAACTCAGTACCGGTGTCCCTTGCTCACTCGGAGTCCGTGGCCGGGAGTTCAGCCGCGTCCGGGACCGTCCTGGCCGGGACGGCGCCGCCGCAGGTACCGCTCGAACTCGGCCGCGATCTTGTCCCCGCTCACGTCGTCCAGCGTGAACTCGGTCTCCGCGTCACCGCGCTCCTCGAGCCCCCGGACGTACTCGCTGATCTCCTCGTCCTCCTCGGCCATCTCGGTGACCGTCCGCTGCCACTCCTCGGCCTGCTCGGGCAGGGCGCCGAGCGGGATCTCGACGTCGAGGACGTCCTCGAGCTTGTGCAGCAGCGCCAGCGTGGCCTTGGGCGACGGCGGATGCGAGACGTAGTGCGGCACGGCCGCCCAGATCGACACCGCCGGGACGCCCGCCTGCACGCAGTAGTCCTGCAGGACCCCGACGATGCCGGTCGGCCCCTGGTAGTTGTTCAGCTCCAGGCCGAACTGCGAAGCGGTGTCCTTGTCGTACGCCGTCCCGGTGACCGGGACAGGGCGGGTGTGCGCGGTGTCGGCCAGGAGCGCGCCGAGGGTGACTACCGTGGCGACTTCCAGTTGCTGGATGTGCTCGAGCAGTTCGGCGCAGAAGGCGCGCCAGCGCATATTCGGTTCGGGGCCCTGGACCAGCACGATGTCGCGGCTGAAGCCCTCCGGGCGGCACACCGAGAGCCGCGTGGTCGGCCAGTCGACCCTTCGGGTGACGCCGTCCACCATGCGTACGGTCGGTCTGCTGACCTGGAAGTCGTAGTACTCGTCAGGACTCAGCTCGCTCAGCGGTGTCGCATCCCAGTTGAGCTGGAGATGCTCGACCGCCCGGCTGGCCGCGTCACCTGCGTCGTTCCATCCTTCGAAGGCGACGATCATGATCGGCTTGCTGTCATCCGGGTGGTCGCGGCCGGGCCGCTGGGTCTCGTCGACGGGCTCACTCACCGGACCAGCCTACGACCAGGGGGCCGTGCGGCGTTGGGCATGTCCGGTGGCGTTTCGCCGGGGCGAACCGTGCGGAGCCGACGTAACGCGACATTTCGGGCAGTGGCCTCGCCGCCGACGTGAATCCGTCTCGGCTACCGTGGGTCCCGGAAGGTCCATCCGATCATGAGGGGGAACCGTGACCGAACCGTCCACACTGGACGGACTCGCCGCCGTGCTGTGGGACATGGACGGCACGCTGGTCGACTCGGAGAAGCTGTGGGACGTCGCGCTCTACGAGGCCGTCGAAAGCCTCGGCGGCACCTTGGCCGAGGAGCAGCGCCTGAGTCTCGTCGGGTCCAATATGGACGACACGGCCGCCTTCCTCCTCGAAGTGTGCGCCAGGCCCGTCACGCCCGAGTCGATCGCGGAGATGGGGGAGTGGATCCGCCGCCGCACGGCCAATCTGTTCGACGGCCCGCTCCCGTGGCGCCCCGGCGCGCAGGAGCTGCTCGAACTGTTGCGCGCCAACGGTGTCCCGATGGCGCTGGTCACCTCCACCGAACGGTCGCTGACCGAGCTCGCGCTCAACACCATCGGCCGCGAGCACTTCGCCGCCACGGTCTGCGGCGACGAGGTCGATGGTCTGAACAAGCCGAACGCCAGGCCGTACCAGCTGGCCGCGGAGTTGCTGGGAGTCCCGGCTTCCCGGTGTGTCGCGATCGAGGATTCCCCGCCGGGCGCGGCTTCGGCGGCCGCCGCGGGCTGCACGGTGGTGGTGATCCCGAACGACGTCGAGGTCGAGCCGGGTGAACGGCGCGTGTTCCGTTCGTCGCTGGTGGGTCTCGACGTGTCGGCGCTGACCGCGCTCCTGCCTTGACCGCCATGTCGCATTTCCGCTAGACCCAGCCCCGTGCGGTCGGTGATGCTTGCCGGGTGCATGAGGATTTCGAGCGCTGCGTCCGGGCGGTCCAGTCGAAGGACGCCCGGTTCGACGGCTGGTTCTTCACCGCGGTGCTGACGACGCGGATCTACTGCCGGGCGAGTTGCCCGGTCGTCCCGCCCAAACCGGAGAACATGAGCTTCTACCCGAGCGCGGCCGCCGCGCAGGAGGCCGGGTTCCGCGCCTGCAAGCGATGCCGTCCGGACGCGAGCCCGGGTTCGCCGCAGTGGAACGAGCGCGCGGACCTGGTGGCCAGGGCGATGCGGCTGATCGCCGACGGCGTCGTCGACACCCACGGAGTGAGCGGGCTGGCCGCCCGGCTGGGCTACAGCGTCCGGCAGGTGGAGCGGCATGTGCGCGCCGAACTCGGTGCCGGCCCGCTCAGCCTCGCCCGCGCGCAGCGGGCGCAGACGGCACGGCTGCTGATCGAGACGACCGGCCTGTCGATGATCGACGTCGCCCTCGCCGCGGGCTTCGGCAGCGTCCGGACCTTCAACGACACAGTGCGAGAGGTCTTCGCCCTGTCCCCGACGGAGCTGCGGGCTCGCGTCCGCACGGCGCCGGCCACCGCACCTGGCACGCTGAGCCTGCGCTTGCCGTACCGGAAGCCGTTGTTCCCGGACAACCTCTTCGGGCATCTGGTCGCGACAGGCGTCCCCGGCGTCGAAGAATGGCGCGACGGCGCGTACCGCCGGACGCTGAGGCTCCCGCACGGTCCCGCCATCGTCGCGCTCAAGCCGGAGGACGGCTACATCGGCTGCCGTCTCACAGTCTCTGACCTGCGAGACCTCTCGACCGCGATCAGCCGTTGCCGCCGCCTGCTCGACCTCGACGCCGACCCGATCGCGGTCGACGAGGCGCTGGCGGCGGACCCGCTGCTCGAGCCACTCGTTGCCGCCGCGCCGGGCAGGCGGGTGCCGAGGACGGTCGACGGTGACGAGTTCGCCGTCCGCGCCGTCCTGGGCCAGCAGGTGTCCACCGCCGCGGCCCGCACCCACGCGGCCCGGCTGGTCCTCGCGCACGGTGCCCCCATCGACGACCCGGACGGCGGCCTCACACATGTCTTCCCGGACGCCGCCGCGCTGGCGGACATCGACCCGGAGAGCCTCGCGATGCCGCAGAGCCGCAAGCGGACCCTGCTCGGTCTCGTGGCCGAACTGAACGACGGCGACCTCGACCTCGGCGCGGGAAGTGACTGGCAGCGAGCCCGCGAGCGGCTGCACGCGCTGCCCGGTTTCGGCCCGTGGACCGTCGAGAGCATCGCGATGCGCTCGCTCGGCGATCCGGACGCCTTCCTGCCGACCGACCTCGGCGTCAAGGTCGCCGCGAAGGGTCTCGGACTCGGCCCGTCCGCGTTCGCCGCGCACGCCGAACGCTGGCGCCCGTGGCGCGCCTACGCCGTCCAACACCTCTGGGCGACCGGAGATCACCCGATCAACCGGCTGCCCGCCGCCTGAATTTCGAGGAGCGCCATGCGCACGCACACCGTCATCGACAGCCCGTACGACAAGCTGACCCTGGTCGCGGACGGCGAAAGCCTCTGCGGGGTGTACATGGTCCAGCAGCGGCATCGCCCGGCCGAGGAGACGTTCGGCCATCCGGATCCGGGCTCGCCGATCTTCGTGGACACCGAAAAACAGCTGAAGGAGTACTTCGCCGGCCAGCGGAAGGAATTCGATCTCCCACTGAGCTTCGGGGGCACCGAATTCCAGCGGATGGTCTGGGAAGGGCTGCTCGGGATCCCGTATGGCGAGACGGTCTCCTACGGTCAGCTCGCCGACCGGCTCGGCAGGCCCACCGCGTCGCGCGCGGTCGGTCTCGCGAACGGGAAGAACCCGATCAGCATCATCGTGCCGTGCCATCGGGTGATCGGTTCCAACGGCGATCTCACCGGATACGGCGGTGGCGTCGAACGGAAGCGGCACCTGCTCGACTTCGAGCGGGGCGGCGCGGCGCTGTTCTGAAGTGTGACGCGACCGGCACCACACCGGCCCGGGGCAGCGCGGTGCGGGCGCGGATGGAAGGATCTCCAGACTGTGAAGACCTTCGATGAGCTGTTCGCCGAGCTTGCCGACCGCGCCCGCACGCGGCCCGACGGTTCCGGCACCGTCGCCGCGCTCGACGCGGGAGTGCACGCGCAGGGCAAGAAGGTGCTCGAAGAGGCGGGTGAGGTGTGGATCGCCGCCGAGCACGAATCCGACGACAGGCTCGCCGAGGAGATCTCACAGCTGCTGTACCGCGTGCAGGTGCTCATGCTCGGCCGAGGACTGTCGACAGAGGACGTGTACCGGTACCTGTGACGCGTTCGCGTCCGGAGAACCAAGGAGAAGCAATGCTGCGTGTCGCCGTGCCGAACAAGGGAGCCCTCGCCGCCGCCGCGTCGGAGATGCTCGGAGAGGCCGGCTACCGCAGGCGACATGAGGCCCGCGACCTGACCGTGCTGGACACCGTCAACGAGGTCGAGTTCTTCTTCTTGCGTCCCAAGGACATCGCGATCTACGTCGGGTCCGGCGAGCTGGATCTCGGCATCACCGGCCGCGACCTCGCGCTCGACTCCGGCGCCCCGGTCGAGGAGATCCTCGGCCTCGGCTTCGGCGGTTCCACCTTCCGGTACGCCGCACCCGCGGGCCGGGAGTGGAAGGCCGGAGACCTGCAGGGCAAGCGGCTCGCGACGTCGTATCCGCGCCTCGTGCGCGAGAACCTGAAGCAGCACGGGGTGGAGGCGGAGGTCATCCGTCTCGACGGCGCCGTCGAGATCTCGATCCAGCTCGGCGTCGCCGACGCCATCGCGGACGTCGTCGAGTCCGGACGTTCGCTGCGCCAGCACAACCTCGTGGCCTTCGGGGATCCGATCTGCGTGTCGGAGGCGGTGTTGCTGCAGCGGGCCGGCACCGAGCACACTCGGCCGAAGGACCAGCTGAAGGCACGGCTGCAGGGAGTCGTCTTCGCGCAGCACTACATGATGCTGGACTACGACTGCCCGCGTTCGCTGCTCGACGCGGCCATCGCGATCACGCCGGGTCTCGAGTCCCCGACCGTCGCGCCGCTGGCGGACGAAGACTGGGTGGCCGTGCGGGCGATGGTGCCGCGCAAGGAGGTCAACCGGATCATGGACGAACTCGCCGAGACCGGTGCCAAGGCCGTGCTGGCTTCGGACATCCGGGCCTGCCGCCTCTGACCCCGGTCACAGACGCCATGAAAGGTCCTTTCCTCGCGAAATTTGCAAGGAAAGGACCTTTCATGGCGTTGGTCAGCGGGGCCGGTTCGGCTTCTTGGGCATCAGGTCGTAGAGCTTCTTGCGTGCCCCGTTGTCCTTCGCACTGCGGGTCACCGACACCTCGGTGATGAAGTCCTCGAAGACGAACTCCTCGTCCGCGGGCACGATCGCCGCGGCAGGATGGTTCTGCAGATAGCCGTCCAGTGTCGCCGCGATCTCCCGGAACGACAGCGCCTGCAAGGTTTCCGGCGCGTAGGTCGTCACCGGTACGCCGTGCGCGGCGGCCTCGTTCATCACGACGCCGAGTGGGACGTGCGACAGCATCGGGATCCCGAACGCGTACAACTCCTGCAACGCCGCCGCCGCGTAGTGCGAGATCGGGCGGCGGTACAGACCGGGGACGAGGCCGTAGTAGGCGATCGGCGGACGGCCGACGGTCTGTTCGACGTAACGCACCTGGTCCGCGAGCAGGCGCAGCGCGCGGATGCTCGTCCGGTCCGGCTGCACCGGCACGAGGATCCCGTGCGAAGCGGCGAGCGCGTTGTTGGTCAGGACGTCGAGCGCGGGCGGGCAGTCGATGATGATGTGGTCGTAGTTCGCGAACTGGATGACCCTGGCCAGCTGCCAGCCGGGCACCCGGAACTGGTCCAGCCGCCGGATCAGGTCGAACATGCCCGGCGAGGTCGGGATGACGTCGAACGCGCCGCCCCGGCCGAGGTTGCTGCGCGGATGCCGCACGGCGAGTTCCTCGATCGGCCCCTTCCATACCTTGGTCAGGGCTTTCGCCAGGCTGGGCATGTCATGCGCCACCTCGTCGAGCCCGAGGAGTTCGGTGGTCGCGTGGCCCTGGGGGTCGAGGTCGATCAGCAGCACCCGGCGGCCGCGTTCGGCCAGTGCGGCCGCCGCGCCCACGCTGAGTGAGGTCTTGCCGACCCCGCCTTTCTGGTTGACCACCGAGGTGATCTGCATGCCGAAGCGCTCCCTGTGTCTGTTTGTTCCGGGAAGGCTATTGGAAACCCGCCGAGAAAGCGCGTCTATCCGATGGTGTTTTGGTCGCGCGCTACCGGAAGCATCCCGCAGGGCGCGGGCCCGCGCCCTGCGGTGCAGCTGGTCAGGGCCGTGCGGCTGCCACGTCAGCCCGCCTGTCGCGGTCGCACCAGGAGAGCCTGGGCGCCGGAGGCGACCGGGCCCGAGGCGTCGTGCAGCGTGGTGGTCGCCGTCCCGATTCCGTTCGGGCCGACCAGGGTGGCCGCGTCGACGCCGATCCAGTCGCCCAGCGGTGGGCGGCGGAGGTGCACCGTCAGCTCCGAGTTGATGAACCACCACACACGCGGGTCGAGGAAGTTCGAGATCCCGTTGCCGGAGTCCGCGAGGACGAACAGCCGCTGCAGCGGGCTGGGTTTCTCCCCGTCGACGAGGGCGACGTGCTGGCGGCCCCAGACGGTCGCCGGTCCAGCCGCGTCGAGCGCGCCCTTGACCCGCCGCCACTCGACGGCGTCGAGGTACCCGCCGTGCCAGCCCTCCGGCCAGGAGGACGTCGGCAGCCCCTCCGGCGAAGGCAGCGCCGGACCTTCCGCGGTGGCCACCGCCGTGGTGTCCGAGGTCGCGATACGCCACGCCGACGCACGGGAGACGACCCGCTCACCGTGGGAGAGTTCGGCCACCAGCCACTCGACCGAGCGGCCCGGCCGCTCCACCCACGCCCGCACCGAAAGCTCCTTCAGCGGCGCGGGCCCGAGGATCTCGATCGTCACCCGTGCCAGCTGGCTCGCGTGCGTCGCCTCGACCTCTTCGAGCGCGCGGACCAGCAACGCCGAGGGTGGCCCGAAGTGCTGCGCGTCCGGGGTCCAAGGGCCGGCGGTGTGCGGGGTCGGGAGGAAGACGCCGTCACCTGACGGCACGTAGAAGGCTTCTGTCACAAGGGCACTCTAATCAGCACGGTCCAATACGGACTCCTCGCCGGGATCCGGCTCTGGCCAGCCAGGATACGGCGGGGGAGTGCCGCCGTACTGCGGGCAGAGCGCCTGGTGATCGCACCACGCGCAGAGTTTGCTCGGATTGGGGCGGAAATCGCCGGTCTTGCCCGCTTTGAGGATCGCCTGCCAGATCGCCTCCAGTGTGCGCTCGAAGCGGATCAGCTCACCCTCGTCCGGCGTGTAGGCGAGGGACTGCCCGTCGGTGAGGTACATCAGTTTCAGCTGGCGCGGCACGACACCGCGAAGCCGCCAGAGGACCACGGCGTAGAACTTCATCTGGAACATCGCCTTGGCCTCGCCGATCTCGCGCGGCGCGGCGCCGGTCTTGTAGTCGACGACCCGGATCTCGCCGGTCGGCGCGACGTCCAGCCTGTCGACGTAGCCCCGAAGCAGCACCCCGGAGCCGAGCTCGATCTCGACGTGCAGCTCGCACGCCTCAGGCTCCAGACGGCGCGGATCCTCGAGGCCGAAGTAGGTGTCGACGAGCTGCTCGGCCGACGAGAGCCACGAGGTGACGGCCTCGGGATCGTCCTGGTCGAACAGCTCGATCCATTCCGGGCGTTCCGCGGACAGGTCCTCCCACGCCGGCGCGAGCAGTTCCTTTGCCTGCGGCGGGGTGCGATCGGCTTGGGGAAGGGAGAACAGGCGCTCCAGCACGGAATGCACCAGCGTGCCGCGCAGCTGGGCCTTCGTCGGGACCTCGGGCAGTCTGTCGACCGCTCGGAAGCGGTAGAGCAGCGGGCACTGCTTGAAGTCGCTGGCACGCGACGGGGACAGGGCCGGCCGACGGCGCGGGACTTCGGCGCCGGGCGGCGGATCGGCGGTGACCGTGTCGGTGTCGGGCATGGGGTGAGCGTATCGCCGGGCACCGACAGTTTCGGGGCCGCGACGCACCGGAGCGACATGACCGACACCACCCGGACGGGAAGGGCGGGTTACCGGCACCCCACACCTGGGCATCTACGCTCTGACACATGGCGGTGACGGGTGAGCAGGGCCCGCCTCGACGAGGCGTGGCGCCAGAGGGTGGGCTCCTGCTGTTCCGGGTATCCGGGATCCCCGTGCTGCTGGCCCCTTCGTGGTGGATCGGCTCCCTGATCATCGTGGTGCTCTACACGCCGCTGGTCGGGCGGATCCTGCCCGGCGCGACGACGTTGACCTCGTGGCTGCTGGCGGCCGCGTTCGCGGTCCTTCTCGGACTCTCCGTGCTCGCGCACGAACTCGGGCACTGCCTGGTCGCGCTGCGGCTCGGGATCCCGGTCCGGCGCCTGCGGCTGTTCCTGCTCGGCGGTCTCTCCGAGGTCGCCAGGACCCCCCGCGAGCCGAGGCAAGAAGGGCTCGTCGCGGCCGCGGGACCGATCGTTTCCCTGCTGCTCGGCGGTTTCTGCGGTCTGCTCATGTTCGCCGTCCCACCGGAAAGCGCGGCATGGCTGCTCATCGCCGAATGCGCCGTCGCGAACTTCGCCGTCGGGATCTTCAACCTCCTTCCCGGGCTTCCGCTCGACGGCGGCAGGCTGGTCCGCGCCGGGGTCTGGGCGGCGACCGGCCGCCGTGAGAAGGGCACGCGGGCAGCGGTCGTCGGTGGCGGTGTCGTCGCCGCCGGACTGCTCGTCTGGGCGCTGTGGGGGCTGGCGGCGGGCAGCGAGGACCGCTGGCTCCGGCTCGGTGTCTGCGTCGTGACGGCGTGGTTCGTGATCCTCGGCGCCCGAAGCGAACTCGCCGCCGAAACCCGCCGGGGGTGGCCGGAAGGTGTGCGGCTGAGCGAACTCGTCCGTCCCGTTCTCCAGCTTCCGGCGGAAAGCCCCGTCTCGGACGCGCTGGCCGCATCGGCGGGCCGCGGGGTGGTCCTGGTGCGTGCCGACGGCGTCGCGGCGGGCCTGCTCGACGAGACGGCAGCCGCGCAGCTGGCCGGGACGTCGCCGCACGCGCCCGCGGAGATGGCCGCGGAGCCGATCCGTGCCGACACCGTGCTGCTTTCCTCGGAGTCGGGGGAGGAGATAGCCGAGCGGGTGCGGGAAACGGCCGCGTGGCAGTTCCTCGTGGTGGACGACGAAGGCAGGCCCGCGGGGGTGCTCAGGCGTGAAGACCTGCGCGCCGCGATGACCCGGAGCCGACCCCCGGCGTAGCGCGGTGCGGCCACCTGCGAGGATCGGTCGTCGATCTGTGTTCGCGCGTATGGAGGTTCAGTGTCGGTCCGAGGGCCGTTTCGTGTTGGTGACCGGGTTCAGCTGACCGACTCCAAGGGGCGGCACTACACCATGGTCCTCGCCGAGGGACAGCAATATCACACCCATCGCGGCGCGCTGGCGCATGACGACGTGATCGGTGCGCAGGAGGGATCGGTCGTCACTTCGGCAGGCGGCAGCCACTATCTGGCGCTTCGCCCGCTGCTGCCGGACTACGTGTTGTCGATGCCGCGTGGCGCGCAGGTGATCTACCCGAAGGACGCCGCGCAGATCGTGATGTGGGGCGACATCTTCCCGGGGGCGCGGGTACTCGAGGCGGGCGCCGGCTCCGGCGCGCTGACCTGTTCGCTGCTGCGGGCGGTCGGTTCGGAAGGGACCGTGCGGTCCTACGAGATCCGGGACGACCACGCCGAACACGCCGAGCGGAACGTCGAGAAGTTCTTCGGCCACAAGCCGGACAACTGGTCGCTGACGGTCGCGGACCTGTCGACGCACACCGGCGAGGTCGACCGCGTCGTCCTCGACATGCTGGCGCCTTGGGACCAGCTGGAGACGGTCGCCGCGCATCTGGTGCCGGGCGGCGTGCTCACGGTCTATGTGGCGACGGTCACACAGCTTTCGCGGATCACGGAAGCCTTGCGGGACCAGCAGTGCTGGACCGAGCCGGAATCGTGGGAGACCCTCATGCGGCCTTGGCACGTCGTGAGCCTCGCGGTGCGGCCGGACCACCGGATGGTCGCGCACACCGCGTTCCTGCTGACGGCGCGCCGTCTGGCTGACGGCACCGTTTCGCCGCGGGTGCACCGCCGCTCCGGCAAGGGCTGATCGGTACAGCCGGTCGTGAGTGGCGTTTCGGGTTCTCTTTGCGGGAAGGGCAAACGTGGCGTGATCGACTTCCTGTCACGCGGGCCGTCTTCGCCGATTGCGTGCCCGATTGATGTCATGATGTCCGCTTCTTGCCGGGGTCGTGAGCGGCATAGACGGTTAGAATGATCTGTCTGAGTTCAGGACATGTCGGACAGTTGATGTTTCAGGACCTCACGGACACTGACCGGCCTGTCGGCGTGGTGACCAGGGCTTGTGTGGTGAT
>NZ_JBWKEA010000025.1:99716-115803 GCF_056435685.1 Amycolatopsis sp. NPDC043885 | reverse complement strand
CCTTTCGTGTGTTGGGGGGGAAAGGGGAGGTGGGGGGGGGGGGGTGGGGGGGGGTGGGGGGGGGGGGTGGGGTCCCAACCCAAACCCCCCCCCCACGACCCGCCGCTCAAAACAGGCCGAGTTCCTTCGCGCGCAGGGCGGCCTGGGTGCGATCCCGCACCTGGAGCTTGGACAGGACGCTCGTCACGAGATTCTTCACCGTGCCCTCGGCGAGGAACAGCGTCTTGGCGATCTCGCGGTTGCTGCGGCCGCCGGCCAGGAGCCGGACGACCTCGAGTTCACGCTCCGAGAGCGGGGTCGCCAACGGCCGGGGTGCCTCGGCGGGCAGCCGTGCCACCCTGGCGACGAGTTTCGCCGCGACCGACGGCTGCAGCACCGATTCGCCCCGCTGGGCCGCGACCAGCGCTTCGACCAGCCGCGTCGACGAGACGTCCTTGAGCAGATAGCCGACGGCCCCCGCGCGCAACGCTGCGAACACGTCCTCGTCGTCGTCGAACGTCGTCAAAGCCAGGACACGCACGTCCGGTTGCTCGGCCCGAAGCCGTGCGGTGGCCGCGATGCCGTCCAGCACCGGCATCCGCAGGTCCATCAGCGCGACGTCGGGACGGAGTTCGGCGCAGCGCCGGACGGCTTCCTCACCGTTCGCGGCCTCGCCGACGACGTCGATCTCCGGCTGGACTTCCAGCAGGGTCGCCAACGCCTCTCGGAACAACGCCTGGTCGTCGACGATCAGCACCCGGACGCTCATCCCGGCACCTCCACGGTGAGCGTCGAGCCGTGCCCTTCTTCGGAGTCGACCGAGACACTGCCGCCCAGCCCGGCGACCCGCTCGCGTAGTCCCACGAGACCGAAACCCTTGTCCGGCAGGGGATCCCCGGTGAACCCGAGACCGTCGTCGCGGACCTCGAGCCGGATTCGATCGGTGACGGCGTAGTCGAGCACCACGGTCGCGGCGGTGGCCCGCGCGTGCTTGCGCACGTTGGTCAGTCCCTCCTGTGCCGCCCGGAACAGAGACTCCTCCACGTCGGCCCGGGTGTCCCGCGCGGTGCCCTTGACCTCGAACCCGGTCGGCACGCCCGCCGCGGAAGTCTCCTCCGTCAGCGCCCGCACCGCGTCCGCGAGCGGTTCGGAACGCGGCTCCCGCAACGCCGACACCGACCGGCGGACCTCTGCCAGCGCCTCGTGCGACTGGTCCTGTGCCTTGGCGAGCATCCCGTCGGCCCGTTCCGTGTCGCCGGTGCCGATCACCGCGCGGGCGGCCTGCAACATCATCTGGACGACGGTGAGGTGGTGACCGAGCCCGTCGTGAATGTCGCGCGCGAGGCGGTTGCGTTCCTGGATCGTGGCGAGCTGTTCGGCCTGCGCGGCCTGGTCGCGAAGACGTTCGTGCGCGTCGGCCAGCTCCTCCCGCGCCCGCTTCTCCCGGACGACCAATTCGGTCACCACGGCGGCGAAGACCATGACCGCCAGCGTCCCGAGCCCCTCGCGGAGCCCGTCCAGCGGTGCCATCGGCAGGTGGATCAACGGGATCACCGCCGCGACCCCGAAAGCGGCCGGTAGCGGTAGCAGCAACACTGTGTGACAGACGAGGACCACGAGAAGCAGGACGGCCCCGATGGCGGCGCCCGACAGAGAGAACAGGGTGAAGCCGAGCGGTAACTGAACGCAGACGTACGCGATCGCCCACGGGCGCCCGCGTTTCTGCACCCAGGGGAAGCCGGCGATCGCGATCGCCGCGTAGACCAGCCCGGCGAGGAGCGTCGGCAGCACGAGCGTCTCGTATTTGGCCGAGCCGAGCGGCAACGTCACGTACGCGACGAGGGTCAGTGCGGCCAGAGCCCGGTTCACGGACACACAATGCCACGACTCCCGCGTTTCGTCCTCTGAATGCGGTGGTTGCACGCGCAAGTACCGCATTCAGAGGACGAAACGCGGGAGTCAGGCGATGGTGCTGTTCCGGATCTCCAGCGAGAACGGCGTTTGGACGTCTTCCGGTTCGAGGTCGCTCCCGCCCGCGATACGCCGTCGCAGCAGGTCGACGGCGGCTCGCGCGATCGCCGCCTTGTCCGGCGCGATCGTCGTCAGCGACGGCAGGCTGTACGCGCTCTCCTCGTTGTTGTCGAAGCCGACGATCGCCATGTCCGACGGCACCTGGACGCCGCGTTCGGCCGCGGCGCGCAGGGCGCCGATGGCGAGAAGGTCGTTGAAGCAGAAGACCGCGTCGGGCGGTTCCGGCAGCGCGAGGAGGTGCGCCATCGCTTCGGCACCGTTGGAGCGGTGGTAGCGCAGGGCGGGCAGGACCAGTTCGGGAATGGGCACGAGCCCCGCTTCTTCGAGCGCGGAGTGATAACCCTCCAGCCGTTGCGCGGCCGTGTGGCGCTGCGGATGCGCGCCGATCGCGGCGATCCGGCGGCGACCGAGCGAGATCAGGTGCCGCACCGCGATCCTGGCGGCCTGGACGTTGTCGATACCGACGTGGTCGATCGGGACGTCGACGACGTGCTCACCGAGCATCACCAGTGGCACGCCCGGCGCCAGATCCTCGAAATCGTTGGTGTGCAAGGCTTCCGGGCTGATGATCGCGCCGTCGATCAGGTGGGGGCCGAGCGCGGACAGCGCGTTGCGCTCCCGCTCCCTGGTGCCGAGGGTCTGTTCGATCAGGACGTTCCACTCGTGTTCCTGCGCCGCCTGCAGCACCAGGCCCGCCAGCTCGCCGAAGTACGGGATGCTCAGTTCGGGCAGCATCAGCCCGAGGAACCCGGTGCGGCCGCGGCGGAGGTTGCGGGCGCCCAGGTTGGGCCGGTATCCGGTCGACGCCAGTGCCTCCTCGACGCGCTTGCGGTTCTCCGGCTTGACGAAGTCGTAGCCGTTGACCACGTTCGACACGGTCTTGACCGAGACGCCCGCAAGCTTGGCGACGTCCTTGAGCGTGGCCACCCTCGCTCCCCTCTGCAGTGCTCCGGCACAGCCTAGCCGCGCGAACGGCGGATTTACAACGTTGTACCAACGATGTAAATCTGGCATCGTCCCTATGAGTGACATGGGTCACCGCAGATCCGTGTGCTCGACTTCCCCGAGGAGCGATCGATGTCCCTGCCCATCCGCCGCACCCTGCTCCTGGTGACCGGCCTCGCGCTCGCGCTGACGGCCTGCACCAGCCGCGAGACCCAGCAATCCGCCCCGTCGGGGGCAGGACCGGCCGCTTCGGCGGCGCCGAACCAGGCCGCGGGGCCGGGATGCGCCCGCGAGAAGACCGGTTACCCGCAGGTGGACGTGAAGAACGCGGTCATCGGCTTCTCCCAGTCGGAGAAGGAGGCGAACCCGTTCCGCATCGCCGAGACGCAGTCCATCAAGGACGAAGCGACGAAACTCGGTGTCCCGGCGGACAAACTCCTGATCACCAACGCGCAGAGCGATCTCAACAAGCAGGTCAGCGACATCAAGTCGTTGCTGGACCGGGGCGCGCAGCTGCTCATCGTCGCCCCGCTGAACTCCGACGGCCTCCAGCCCGCCCTCGACGCGGCGAAGGCCAAGAAGGTCCCGGTCGTCACGATCGACCGCAAGGTGACCTCCCAGCCGTGCACCGATTACCTGACCTTCATCGGCTCCAACTTCGTCGAGCAGGGCAAGCGCGCCGCGCAGGAGATGGTGAAGGCCACGGGCGGCACCGGCAAGGTCGCGATCCTGCTCGGGGCGTCCGGCAACAACGTGACCACCGACCGCACCAAGGGTTTCAAGGACGAGATCGCCGCGACCACGGGTATCCAGATCGTCGCCGAGCAGACCGGTGAGTTCGACCGGTCCAAGGGCCAGGCGGTCATGGAGCAGCTCATCCAGAGCAACCCGGAGATCACCGCCGTCTACGCCGAGAACGACGAGATGGGCATCGGCGCGGTGACCGCGCTCAAGGCCGCGGGCAAGACGCCGGGCAAGGACGTCAAGATCGTCTCGATCGACGGCACCCGCAACGCCGTCCAGCTCATCGCCGACGGCAGCTACAACGCGGTGATCGAGTCCAACCCGCGCTTCGGCCCGCTCGCCTTCTCCACGCTGCAGGACTTCGCCGCCGGCAAGGAGATCCCGCCGACCGTGGTGATCTCCGACGACCAGTACGACTCGGCGAACGCGGCCCAGAAGCTCGGGAACGCGTACTGACGATGGAACCGGTTCTCGAGGTCGAAGGCGTGACGAAGACGTTCGCCGGGGTGCGCGCGCTCGACGACGTGTCGTTCGCGCTGCGGCCGGGCGAGGTGCACGCGCTGGTGGGCGAGAACGGCGCCGGGAAGTCGACGCTGATCAAGGTGCTCACCGGCGTGCACAAGCCGGATTCCGGCACGATCCACGCGCGGGGCGCGATCTCCACGATCTACCAGGAGGTCAACCTCATCCCGCTGATGAGCGTGGCGAGCAACGTGTACCTCGGCCGCGAGCCGAGCAAGCGGTTCGGGCTGGTGGACTGGGCGCGGATGAACGCCGACGCGGCGGCGCTGCTGAAGGACTACGGCATCGACGCCGACGTCCGCCGTCCACTCGGGACACTCGGTGTCGGCGCGCAGCAGATGGTGGCGCTGGCCCGCGCGGTGTCGATCGACGCCGACGTCGTGATCATGGACGAGCCGACGTCGTCTTTGGAGCCGCGTGAGGTCGAGACGCTGTTCGAGGTCATCGGCAGGCTGCACGAACGCGGGATCGCGATCGTGTACGTCAGCCACCGCATGGACGAGCTGTACCGGATCTGCGAACGGGTGACGGTGCTGCGGGACGGCAAGCGGGTCCACACCGGCCCGCTCGCCGACCTGCCGCGGCTGGAACTGGTGTCGATGATGCTCGGCCGCAGTGTCGGCGACATCCGTTCGCATGGCGCGACGGCCTTCGAGGGTGACCACGAGGCCGGCCGGGAACCGGTGCTGCGCGCGGAGAACCTCACCAGCGGCAACCGCCTGACCGGGGTATCGGTGGAGATCAGACCCGGCGAGATCGTCGGCCTCGCGGGGCTGCTCGGCTCCGGCCGGACCGAGACCGCGCGGGCGATCGTCGGCGATCTGCCGCTGTCCGGTGGCACCGTCCTCGTCGAGGGAAAGCAAGTCCCGCAAGGGAATGTGGCCGCCGCGATGCGCGCGGGGGTCAGCATGCTCGCCGAAGACCGCAAGACCGAGGGCATCATCCCGCATCTCTCGGTACGGGAGAACATCGTGCTCGCCGCGTTGCCGAAGCTGTCCCGTTTCGGCCTGGTCAGCCGCGCCCGGCAGGACCGAATCGTCGACACGTTCGTGAAACGCCTGCGGATCAAGGTTTCCAGCCCGGATCAGAAGGTCGCGGAGCTCTCCGGCGGCAATCAGCAGAAGGTGCTGCTCGCCCGCTGGCTCTGCACCGAACCGAAGGTGCTGCTGCTCGACGAGCCGACCCGGGGGATCGACGTCGGAGCGAAGGCGGAGGTACAGGCGCTCATCGACGAACTCGCGAAAGATGGGCTCGCCGTCCTGCTGATCTCGTCGGAGATGGACGAACTACTCGACGGCGCCGACCGGCTGATCGTGCTCAAGGACGGCGCGGTGGTCGGGGAACTGGCGGGGGACGAGCTGACTCAGGACCACGTGCTGGCCGCGATCGCCTCGGGCGGCGCGGATGACTAGTGGTCACCATCGGATGTCCTCCGGGGGTCTCGACGGCCCAGCTTCCCGCTGGACGCACGGCCGCGAAGCCCGAGTACAACCCGGTACGAGGCCCTCGCGGCCGCACGCCCAGCGGAAACCTGGATCCGCCGAATACCCCCGAAGGACATCCGATGGCAACCACTAGCACTCAGCGGAGAACGGAGGAACCGGGGCCCACCATGACGGACACGGCGAAAACGGTGGACCGGACCCGGGCGGCGCGGTGGCTGCAGGAGTACGGCGTGTACGTCGCCGTCGTCGCGCTCGTCCTGTTCAACATCGCGTTCACGGCGAACTTCCTGACCGTCGGGAACTTCCGCACCCAGCTCATCCAGGCCGCGCCGGTGCTGGTGGTCGCGCTCGGGATGGCGCTGGTGATCGGCACCGAGGGCATCGACCTGTCGGTGGGCGCGGTGATGGCGCTGTCGGCCGCGCTCGTCCCGCTGTACCTCGGCTACGGAACGCTGCCCGCGGTCGCCATCGCGCTCGCCGCGGGGCTGGCGGCGGGTGCGTTCAACGGCGTCCTCGTGGCCAGAGTCGGGATTCAACCCATCGTGGCGACGCTGGCGTTGCTCGTTGGCGGGCGCGGGCTGGCGCTGGTGCTCGCCGACGGCCAGTTGATCCAGCTGCACGATCCGGGCTTCCTCGCGCTCGGCACCGGCGAGGTGCTCGGGATCCCGGTGAGCGTGCTCATCGCGGCCGTGCTGGCCGTGCTGATGGCGGCGCTGGTCGGGAAGACGGCGTTCGGCAGGCGGCTGGTCGCGATCGGCGGCAACCGGCGGGCCAGCGTGCTCGCCGGGTTGCCGGTCACTCGCGTCCTCATCGGCGTCTACGCGATCTGCGGGCTGCTCGCGGCGCTGGCCGGGGTGTTGTCCACCGCCCGGCTCGGCGCGGGCGACCCCGCGGACGCCGGCCTGCTGATGGAACTGTCCGCGATCACCGCGGTCGTGGTCGGCGGGACCCCGCTGACCGGCGGCCGGGTCCGCATCCTCGGCACGGTGATGGGTGTCCTGCTCATGCAGCTCGTCCGCGCCACGCTCATCAAGCACAACCTGCCGGATTCGACCGCGCAGATGATCCAGGCCGCGATCATCGTCGGCGCGGTGTACGTCGCACGGGAACGGAGCAGCCGATGACCGCGGCGCCCACGATGGCCGCCCAGGACTCCGCGCGGCGCGAGCTGATGACCGGAGTGCTGCAGAAACAGGGCGCGGCGATCGCGCTGGTGCTCATGGTCGCCGTCGCGTGGCTGCTGTTCCCGCGCTTCGGCAGCCTGGACAACCTGCGCGACATCGCGTTGCAGAGCTCGTTCCTCGCCATCATCGCGCTCGGGATGACCTTCGTGATCATCACCGGCGGGATCGACCTGTCCGTGGGATCCGTCTACGCGCTCGGCGGGGTCCTCGCCGCCTACGGGTCGCAATGGGGATTCCTCGTCGCGCTGCTGCTACCGCTGGCGGTGTGCGGGCTGATCGGCCTGATCAACGGGTTGCTCGTCGCGAAGACCGGGATGGCACCGTTCATCGTCACGCTGGCGTCCCTGCTGTTCGCCCGCGGGCTGCTGCTCGCGATCACCAGCGAGGGCGCGACGACGTACAAGATCCCGGAAGGCGAGGCGTTCGTCGAACTCGGGCGTGGCACGCTGTTCGGGTTCGGCTATCCGGTGTTCATCGCGGCGGCGCTCTGCCTGGTCGGTGGGCTGTTGTTGCGGCGGACCCGGTTCGGTCAGTCGGTGTTCGCGACCGGCGGTTCGGAGCAGTCCGCGAAACTGATGGGACTGCCGGTGGCGCGCACCAAGGTCACCGTCTACGTGATGAGCGGCGTCCTGTCCGGGCTCGCGGGCGCGCTCACCGCGGCTTACCTGCAATCCGGTGTCACGGTGATCGGGGTCGGCCTCGAACTGGACGCCATCTCCGTCGTCGTCATCGGCGGCACCCTGCTGACCGGCGGGATGGGCACGATTCTCGGAACGGTCATCGGGGTGGGCATCCGAACGGTCATCCAGAACGTCATCAACCAGATAGGAACTCTCGACAGCAACTACCAGTCGGTGGTCAGCGGTGCGTTCCTCTTGGTGGTCGTTGTGCTGCAACGGTCATTGGCCCGTACGACCGCCCGGAGATAGGGAGATCGCATGCACCGAAGAACCGCGCGCGCCCTGAGCGTCGTGGCCGGTCTGCTGGCCGCCGCGACGACACTCGTCCCCGTCGCCCAAGCCGCTCCCGTCCCGCTCCCCACCCCGTGGACCGGCCAGGTCTCGCCGTCGAACGCGCTGCCCGAGTACCCGCGCCCGCAACTGGTGCGCTCGGAATGGCTCAATCTCAACGGAACCTGGGGTTTCACCGGCGCACCGAACCTGAATTCGCCGCCTATCGGCAGGCCGTTGAGCGAGAACGTCCTCGTGCCTTACCCGATCGAATCGATGCTTTCGGGCATCAAACGGCATGAGGACAACATGTTCTACCGCCGGACGTTCACCGTTCCGTCCACTTGGGACGGTCGCCGGGTGAAGCTCAACTTCGGTGCCGTCACCTGGGAGACCAGGGTCTGGGTCAACGGGACGCCGGTCGGGAGCCACACCGGTGGTTTCGACGCCTTCTCGTTCGACATCACCCCTGCGCTCAAGGCGGGGGAGAACGAGATCGTCGTCGGCGTCGCGTCTCCTGTCGACGGGAGCCGGTACCCGGTGGGAAAGCAGCGCAAAGCGCCCAGCGGCATCTTCTACACGGCGGCGTCGGGGATCTGGCAGACGGTCTGGCTGGAGCCGGTGCGTGCCGAGCACATCACGCGGCTTGACACCACTCCCGATGTTCCCGGCGGCGCGCTCGACCTCGTCGTCCAAGGGACCGCGGGGCAGCAAGCGACCGCCGAAGTCCTTTCGGGTGGTCAAGTGGTCGGCACCGCCACCGGTACCGTCGGTACCCGCCTGCGGATTCCGGTGCCGAACGCGCGGCTGTGGTCGCCGGACGACCCGTTCCTCTACGACCTGCGCGTCCGGCTGCCGGGAGGCGACGTCGTCACCGGGTACTTCGGCATGCGGTCGCTGGGCAAGGCGATGGTCGGCGGCGTGATGCGGCCGCTGCTCAACGGGAAGTTCGTCTTCCAGCTGGGCACGCTGGACCAGGGATACTGGCCGGACGGCATCTACACCGCGCCGACCGACGAGGCGCTGCGGTTCGATCTCGAACGCCAGAAGGCACTGGGCTTCAACATGGTCCGAAAGCACATCAAGGTCGAACCCGCGCGGTGGTTCTACCACGCCGACCGGCTCGGGCTGATGGTCTGGCAGGACATGCCGTCGCTCGACTCGATCGACGAGGTCCCGAACGGGCACGCGAACTTCGAGTCCGAACTGCGGCGGATGATCGAGCAGCACAAGAGCATCACCTCGATCTTGCAGTGGGTGCCGTTCAACGAAGGCTGGGGCGAGTACGACGCCGGCCGGATCGTCGATCTGGTCCGCTCGATCGACGACACTCGGCTGATCAACCACAACTCCGGCTCGAACTGCTGTGTGTCCGATCCGGATCCGGGCAACGGCGACGTGATCGACGATCACGCGTATCAGGTCTCCACCGGTACGAGGCAACCCGACGCGCGCCGGATCGCCGTGCTGGGTGAATACGGCGGGCTCGGGCGACGCGTCAGCGGGCACGAATGGGAACCGGGCAAGGGTTTCGCGTACGGCGCGCTGTATCCGGACGAGACGTCGCTGACGAACCGGTACGTGGAGATCACCAAGCAGGTCGGTCGGTTCGTCCACGGCCGCGGGCTTTCCGCGTCGGTCTACACCGAGCCGTACGATGTCGAGAACGAGGTCAACGGCTTCTACACCTACGACCGCCGCGTGCTGAAGATGACCGAGGCGCGGGTGCGCGAGATCAACCAGAAGGTGCTCGCCATCGCCAAGGGCACCGAGGTGGGCCGGGGCGAGCCGGTGTCCCTGCGGGTCACGACGGCCGGATACACGGATCGCTATCTGCGGCACCAGGACGACTTCGTGAGGACTGATGTGCTGGGCGAGGGCAGCGCGGACCTCGCCAAGAAGGACGCGACGTTCTGGGCCCGGCAGGGGCTGGCCGACGCGTCGTGCCTGTCGTTCGAGTCGCGGAACCACCCCGGGCACTTCCTGCGGCACGCGTCGTCGCGGATCCGCAAGGACCCGAACGACGGCTCGGCGCTGTTCGCCGGGGACGCGACCTTCTGCGCGAGGGAAGGCGCCGGCGGAACGGCTCTGGAGTCCTTCAGCCAGCGTGGCGCGTACATCCGGCACTACGCCGAGACCGTCTATCTGGCGCGCAGCGGCGGGCCGAACCCGTGGGACACGCCGTCGAGCTTCGCGGCGGACACGACGTGGGCGGCGTCGGTCCCGCTTTGGCGCAGCGGCGCGGATCTGCCGCTGGACCAGGCGCGGTCGTTCAAGGTGACGACTCCCGGCTTCACCGACCGCTTCCTGCGGCACCGTGACGGCCTCGCGAGGACGGACGTGGTGAACGCGTCGAGTGCGGCGTTGCTGAAGGCGGACGCGACGTTCGTCGTGCGGCGCGGTCTCGCGGACCCGTCGTGTTATTCGCTGGAGGCACGCAACTATCCGGGCCAGTTCCTGCGGCACGCGGACTTCCGGGTGCGGCTGGGTGGCAACGACAACACCGACCTGTTCCGGAAGGACGCGACGTTCTGCGCCCAGCCCGCGGCCGGTGGAGTCCGGCTGGCGTCGGTGAACGAGCTGAGCACGAACATGCGGCACTACGCCGAGGAGGTCTATGTCGCCGCCGGCGGCGGTGGCCACCCGTTCGACAACCCGGTCTCGTACGACCAGGACGTGACCTGGGCGGTCTCCGCGGCTTGGGCTCCGTAGCCGGCTCGTGAGTGGCAAGGACGGTTCTAACCGTCCTTGCCACTCTCACGAGACGTGCCCCACCCTGCCACCGCCGCCCTTGCTCGCTCCTGCAGTACATGAAGGGGGCCTTCCCGCGCCGCCACTGAGACTGCTGGAGCTGGTGGTGTTGCTGAGGCCGCGGATGGCGATCACGTAGTCCGTGAAGGCCTCCTTCCCTACCTTCAGGGTAGGCAAGGAGGCCTTCACGGACCAGCGACCAACTGCCACCACATCCAGTAGGTACCTAAGACACCCTTGGCTCTAACCGTCCTTGCCACTCACGAGGGCGATGACCACTCCCGGTAACCTTGCCCCATGACCGGCCCGGATAACCCAACCTCCTTCAAGCTCGCGTACGTCCCCGGCGTGACGCCCTCGAAGTGGGTCCGGATCTGGAACGAGCGGTCGCCCGACGTGCCGCTCGAACTCGTCCAGACGACCGCGGCCGAGGCCGCCGCGCTGGTCCGGGAGCGCGAGGTGGACGCCGTCCTGCTGAGGCTCCCGATCGATCGCGAGGGGCTGCACGCGATCCCGCTCTACACCGAGACGACCGTCGTGGTCGTCCCCAAAGACCACCTGGTCGCCGCCGCGGACGAGGTCTCCGTCGACGACATCGCCGACGAAATCGTGCTGCACCCGCTCGACGACACGCTGGACTGGGCCGCGCCGCCGGGGAAACCCGCGCTGGAGCGACCCGCCACCACGGCGGACGCCATCGAACTGGTCGCCGCCGGTGTCGGGCTCCTGGTCGTCCCGCAGTCGCTCGCGCGGCTGCACCACCGGCGTGACCTGACCTACCGTCCGATCTCCGGTACGCCGGAGTCCGGCGTCGCGTTGTCCTGGCCGGACGAAGAGACCTCCGACCTGATGGAGCAGTTCATCGGGATCGTGCGCGGTCGCACGGTCAACAGCACGCGCGGGCGGCAGCAGTCCCCGGAAAAGCAGGCGCCGGAGAGAAAGACCCCGGCGAAGAGCAAGCGCCCCCAAGCCGCCGTCCGGAAGCCGCAGACCGGGAATCGCCGCACTCCTCAGGGCGGGAAGCGCGGCAAGCCCCGTCGTCGCGGTTAGCGCCTGCGGGCCGAGGTTGCGAAAGTGGCTTTCGCAACGTTTCCGGCGCGGCAAGCCCGTCGGCGGTCAGCTTTCGCTGCGGGCGGCCTTGAGGCGCGCCTCCTCCTTGCGGACCTCGGCCTGCGTCTCGCGCTCCCGCTTCAGCCAATCGGGGTTCTCGTTCTTGACCGCTTCGATCTGCTCGGTGGTGAGGGCGCCTGTGATCCCGCCGCGCGCCAGGCCGCTGATGGAGACGCCCAGCTTCGCCGCGATGACCGGACGCGGATGCGGTCCGTTGCGGCGCAGTTCCCGCAGCCACTCGGGTGGCTCGGCCTGCAGCGCGTTCAGTTCGTCGCGGGAGACGACACCCTCCTGGAACTCCGCCGGGGTTGCCTCGAGGTACACACCCAGCTTCTTCGCCGCTGTCGCGGGCTTCATCGTTTGAGGGGTTTTCTGCGACGTCATCCCCTCAGGGTAACGAGCGGCCCGGGCACCGCCGATCACACCCGGTGATCAGCCCTCGGCCTGGTCTTCGAGAAGGTCCGGCACGGGTCGCCGGCTGGGTCGTCACCGCGGTGTCCGGATCGGGGCCTTGCAGCGACAGGCCCGCGTCGTGCCCGGACAGCCAGGCGTCGAGCGCCTGCTTTCCCACGAAGTCCGGCACCACGGCCACGGTTCCTCGCCCACGGCCAGGGTATCGTCAGCCGCCCTTCGCCGGGAGGGTCACGACACCGAATCCGGCCAGCACCCCCGTCACGGCGACCGCGGCGAGGACGACCCACGCGATCGGATGCCCGAGATTGAGCGTCCAGTAGGTCCCGACCCGCCGGTGCACCAAGAGCGCGGGGTCGTTCCGGTTCAGGTAGACCATCCCGGCGGCGTGCCAATAGCGGTCGTCGTCGCGTTGTTCGTACCGGGTCTCCGGTTCGTCGCCGGTGGGAGACAACCGGTGCCCGGCGTCGCCTGCCCGGACGGAGAAGACGATCCACGCGATGAAGGCGGCGACGAGGGGCAGGTAGCCCACGATCGTCGTCGGCACCGTCGTCTCGACGAACTCCCACTGCTGGAGCGAAACGACGAGCATGGTCGCGTTGACGCAGCCCGCGGAGATCAGCAGCAGGCTGAGCACCCCGTGCAGGTACTCCCTGTATCGCGAAGCCGACGCCGACGGCTGTGCGGCGTCGATCTCGGGTCTGGCCCGAGAGATCGCGATGGACAGGAGCGGGATCAGCGCGAGAACCAGGATTTGCGTGAGGACCGTCGAGAAGTTCGTCGTGCCCTTGGACAGGCCGATGGCCGCCGTGACGACGGTCAGCAGCACCGCCGGCGCCAGCAGGATCCACTGTGGACGTACCGGATCCGAGCGCAGCGAGGTGTCGGCGATGACCGCCTGCCGTGTCCCGGCATACCAGCCCTCCTCGCGTTTCGCGGCGGCGATCGAACGACTGGCCAGGCCGCCGAGCAGCGAACAGGCCGCGACGAGACCGACCAGGACTATCTCGGGTGCGAGCCCGTCGATGAAGACGAGGGCGCAGGCGACAACCGCACCTACCGCGATTCCCCGGTTGTAGCGACGGCGCGCGAGGAGGATGACGGCCTCTCCGGTGCGCTGGGCCGGGACCCGGACGCCGAAGGGAAGAGTCGGCCGCGCCAGCGCGGGTGCCGAGGCGAAGGTGGCCGCGGTGAACGCGATCAGGGAAAGGTTCAGCCAGAGCGGTCCGGTCATCGCCGGGCGCTCACGGCGAAGGAGTCGAGCACGGACTCGCACCGGCTGGTCACCTCGCGCGGGCCCAGGCCCAGAGCGACGGCTTCGGCGAGCAAGGTGCGCAGACGGTCCTGCCATTCGTCCGCGTAGCCGTCCTCCGCCGGACCCGAGGACGCGTCACGCCGGACGACCGCGCCGGTCTTGCGGTTGATCCGGATGAAGCCCTGCGTCCGCAGCAGGTCATAGGCCTTGTTGACGGTGTGGAAGTTGATCCCGAGATCGGCACCGAGCTGCCGGGTGGAGGGCAGGGCGCTGCCCTCGGTCAGCACGCCGTCGGCGACGGCTTCGACGATCCGGTCGCGGATCTGCTGGTAGATCGGAACCTCGCTGTCGAGGTCGAGAGTCAGCAACACCCCGCAAGGATATCTGCTATACACTTACTATAACAACTACATCAGATGGCTATGGAGGGAAGGCGGTCACGATGGCGACGATGGACATCACCGAGGGCGGTGTACGGGTGCGGTTCTCGGCCTGGGAGCGGCTGGCCGTGTGGCGCGACGAAGTGGTCGTGCCGCTGGCGGCGATCAAGGTCGTCGAGCAGGTCGACGCGCCCTTGCGGCGGACGCGCGGGGGGCGGGCCGGCGCGCTGATCAGCGGAGTGCTGAAAGTGGGCTACTGGGGTCTGGGCACGGGGATCCGTCAGCTGGTGTCGGCTCGCGGAGGTGTGCCGGGGCTGCGGATCGAAATCGATCGCGGGGTCGCCGGGCTCCCGTTCGACGAGGTGCTCGTGAGTGTGCCGAACGCGGCGGAACTCGCCGGGGCGCTCGCGCCGAGCAACGCCTAGAGGTAGTCGAAAAACCGGTCCCACCACGACGGCGGCCGGTCCGGGGGATAGAGGGTGTCGAATCCGCTGATCCCGGTGTACTTGGTCCACAACGGGTGTTCGGAGACGGGCAGGTAGCCGAGCGCTTCCAGCTCGTCTTCGATCTGTCTTCGGACCGGTGTCGGGAAGAACTCCCGTTCCTCGTCTTCGTCGTAGCTGCCCGGATTCCCCAGCGTCACCGCGACGAGGCCGCCGAAATTGCTGACCGTGACGGTCACCTGGTCGCGTGCGGAGATCGCGCTCGCCGGGAGCACGATCCTGCCGAGGTGGCTGGCGTCCTGGACGTGGCGGTCGACTTCGCAGGTGCAGCCGAATCGGCGAGAGAGATGTTCGGCCAGTCGCTCGAAGCGAGCCCGTTCGGCCGGTCCGTCGAAGTCGTGCGGCACCTCCCAGTGGCCGGGTTGGTCCAGTTCGCGCAGCAGTGCCCAGGTCTGCTGTTCGTCGAGGGGCATCGTCGCCTCCCGGCCTCGGGTGGTCTAGTCCACTTACCGAACTGACCTTAGCCAGCCGCATCCCGCGCGGACAATGGTGGGACGAATTCTCGTCCGAAAATTTTCGGCGGGGGTAGCGCCAGCGCTACCCGGGATTCGGCGGTCAGCACTCCTGATCTTCGCGCCCGATCCGGCCAGAGTCGTAGGTGTCGATCCGTTCGAGCAAGGAGTGCGAATGACAGTACGCAAGGGTGTCGTGGTCCTGACGGCGGCGGGGCTGAGGGGCGCCGCGTTGACCACGGCGGCGGACGCGGCGCCTGCCAAGGGGACGGAGCTGCAGAAGGGCCTCGATGCCTTGGTGCGTCAAGAGAAGTTCCCGGCCGCGCTCGCCTATGCGGCGGACGGAAGGCGTGCGGCGTCGCTGGTCGCGGGGTCCTCGCGGATCGATCGCCAGGTCCCGGTTCCCCGGGACGGCACGGTCCGGGCGGGCAGCAACACCAAGACGTTCACGGCGGTCGCGGTCCTGCAACTGGTGGCCGAGGGCAAGGTGGAACTGGACGCGCCGATCGAGAAATACCTTCCCGGGATCGTGCGTGGCGAGGGCATCGACGCCACCAGGATCACGGTCCGGCATCTGCTGCAGCACACCAGCGGGCTGCCGAACTACACCGAATACCTCGGGCTCGAGAACTTCGAGCAGGTGCAGCACCGGTACGTCCCGAACCACGAACTGCTCGCCGCGGCCTTGAGCCACCCGGCGAAGTTCGCGCCAGGCACCAAATGGGAGTACAGCAACACCGGCTATCTGCTGGTGGGCATGCTGATCGAGAAGGTGACCGGACGTCCGATCCAGGAGCAGATCACCGAACGCGTGATCAAGAAGGCGGGCCTGAAGCACACGTACTGGCCGCAGGTCGGCGACCAGACCATCCAGGGACGGCATCCGCAGGGTTACGCCATCGGCAACGCCGCCACCGGCAAGGTGATCGACGCGACCGAACTGGACCCGTCCTGGGGCGGCGCCGCCGGGCAGCTGATCTCGACCCCCAGTGACCTCGGCCAGTTCTTCAAGGTGTTGCTCGAAGGCAGGCTGCTGCCCGCCGCGCAGCTGGCCGAAATGCGGAAAACGGTCGACGCGCCCTTGTTCCCCGGTACGAAATACGGCCTCGGCCTGATGAGCAATCCGCTCAGCTGCGGTGGCGTGTACTGGGGACACGGCGGGGACATCCACGGCTTCGAAACCCGTGGTGGGGCCACGGAAGACGGCCGGATCGTCGGGCTCGCCGTTACCGCGATGCCGGGCACCTTCGGCGACGGAGAGAAGGGTTCCAAGGCGGTCATGGCCACTGTGGACGCCGCGTTCTGCAAGTGACGGGTGCCGGGGGTCGTGGGGGGGGGGTTTGGGTTTCCCCCCAACCCCCCCCCCCCCCCCCGGAACCCCCGGGCCCACCCCACTCCCCCAGCGCTGGCCAAACCCCCTTCTCC
>NZ_JBWKEA010000025.1:0-99706 GCF_056435685.1 Amycolatopsis sp. NPDC043885 | reverse complement strand
GGGGTAGAGGGGGGGGGGGGGGGGGGGTGTTGGGGGGTGGGGGGGGGGGGGGGGGGGGGGGGGGGGGGGGGGTGTTTTGTCCCCCACCCCACCCCCCCCCCCACGACCGGGGCACTCAGGGCCACGCCGAGTTCCCGGAGCGCGGCCAGATCCAGTTCCTCGCCGAAGTTGCCGTTCACCGGGCACGCGAGTTCGCTGACCAGCGCGGCGACGTCGTCCCGGCGGCGCACCCCGATCGGATACACGCAGTCGGCGCCGGCCTCCCGGTAGAGCCTGCCCCGCCGGATGGCCTTGGCAAGCCTTTCCGGCTCCGGGATCCCGCGGTCGCCCAGGAACGCGTCGACCCGGGCGTTGACGACGATCGGGACGCCGGCCTCGGTCGCGGCCGAGCGGATGTCCGCGAGCCGCTGGGCGTGCCGATCGGCACGCCCAGCTTGCCGGTCCGGTGATCGGTGTCCTCCAGGTTGCAGCCGACGGCGCCGGTCTTCGCCAAGCCCAGCAGCTCGTCCGCCCCCATGCCCGGTTCCTTCCTCCTGTGGTGTCCCTCGAAAGGATGGACACCGCCGTCGCCGGAAACCGGTCGGTCTTCGCCCAGTTTCCTCCGGATCCGCGGAAAACCGGTTCCCGGTCCGCGTCTCCGGTGGCTACACTCGCCGCGAATCATCCCGGCGAGGAAGGACAGGACAGTGCGTCATCACCACGCCGTCGTCGTCCCCTCGGCCCGCTACGAGGTGATCCTCGTGTCTCCGCGCGTCCGGTGCCTGCCGCGCGGCTAGCACCGGCCCGTTGACGAACGCCTGACTTTCTCGCGCCCGCTTCCCGTCGTCTCACGACGGCGAGGGCGCCTGCCCGCGTTCGCCCGAATCGCGCAGTCCGAGCTCCGGAGATCACTTTCGAAAGGCCCGCGCCATGCGCACCGTCCCCTTGTCCGCCGTCCGCAATCTGGGCATCCTCGCCCATGTCGACGCGGGCAAGACCACGCTGACCGAACGGATCCTGTACGTCACCGGAACCACTTACAAACGTGGTGAGGTCCATGACGGCACGACCGTGACCGACTTCGATTCCCAGGAGCGAGACCGTGGCATCACCATCTTCGCCGCCGCCGTCAGCTGTACGTGGGACGGCCATCTCGTCAACCTGATCGACACCCCCGGCCACGTCGACTTCTCCGACGAGGTCGAACGGTCGCTCCGCGTCCTCGACGGCGCGATCGCGGTGTTCGACGGCGTCGCCGGGGTCGAACCGCAGAGCGAATCGGTGTGGCGCCAGGCCGACCGCCACGGCGTACCGCGGATCGCGTTCGTCAACAAACTCGACCGCGCGGGCGCCGATCTGGACGCGGCCGTGGAGTCCATCCGGGAGCGGCTGCATCCGCGTCCGCTGGTGGTCCAGCTGCCGATCGGGGCGGAAGACGGTTTCGCGGGCGTCGTCGACCTGCTGCGGATGCGGTCGCTCGTCTGGGCCGACGGCGCCGAGAGGGCCGAGGAAGGACCGGTTCCGGAGTCCCTTGTGGACGAAGCGAACCGGCGTCGCCGTCTGCTCGAAGAGACCGTGGCGGAACTCCATCCGGCCGCGCTGGACGAGTTCTGCGAGTCTTCGGCGGTTTCGACGGAGACGCTGGTCTTGGCGCTGCGCGAGCTGACCCGCACCGGGGACGGCGTCGTGGTGCTGTGCGGCTCGGCCTACCGCAACCGGGGTGTGGAGCCGTTGCTGGAAGCCGTGGTGGCGTACCTGCCCTCGCCGTCGGATGTCCCGGCGGTCCGGGGTGAGTACGAAGGCACGGCCCGCGAACGGCCCGCCGATCCGTCGGCGCCGTTCGCGGCACTGGTGTTCAAGGTGACCTCGACCGCCACCGGGCGGTTGACGTACCTGCGGGTGTACTCGGGCACGATCCGGACTTCGGAGGCGGTGATCGACGTGGGCAGCGGTCGTATCGAGCGCGTCGGCCGCATCCTGCGGGTCCAGGCGGACCGGCACACCAGGGTGGACAGCGCCGTCGCGGGCGACATCGTCGCGGTGGTCGGGCTGAAGACGGCCCGCGCCGGCGCGACACTGTGCACGCCGTCGGAGCCGCTCCTGCTCGAGCCGCCCGTCGTGGCCGATCCGGTCGTGTCGGTCGCCGTCGAGGCACGGACGGGAACCGACACGGAACGGCTGATGGCGGCGTTGGCGCGGCTGGTCGAGGAGGATCCGTCGCTGGT
This sequence comes from Amycolatopsis sp. NPDC043885, assembly GCF_056435685.1. Lineage (NCBI taxonomy): Bacteria > Bacillati > Actinomycetota > Actinomycetes > Pseudonocardiales > Pseudonocardiaceae > Amycolatopsis > Amycolatopsis sp. NPDC043885. The sequence continues at coordinate 97,502 of NZ_JBWKEA010000025.1, read as the reverse complement.
CATCCGGACCGATCGCGAGACCGGCCAGACCCTGCTCTCGGGAATGGGCGAGCTGCATCTGGAGGTGGCGGTGGAGAAGATCCGGCGCGACCACGGCCTGGCCGTCGGCGTCGGGCGGCCTCGTGTCGCCTACCGCGAGACGGTGGCTCGGGGCGTGTCCGGTTTCGTCTACCGGCATGTCAAGCAGGACGGCGGCGCCGGGCAGTTCGCCCACGTCGTCATCGACACGGAACCGTTGGAGGAAGGGGAGTTCGAGTTCGAGTCCACTGTGGCCGGTGGCCGGGTGCCGCGGGAATACGTCCGCGCTGTCGAAGCCGGTTGCCGTGACGCGCTGGTGGAAGGCCCGCTCGGCGGGCATCCGGTGACCGGTGTGCGGGTCACGCTGACCGACGGGGCCACCCATGCGAAGGACTCGTCGGAGATGGCGTTCCGGACGGCCGGGCGATTCGCGCTCCGGGCCGCTTTGGCCGCCGGCACGGTCACCCTGCTGGAGCCGGTCGCCGAAGTGACCGTCACCGTGCCCGAAAGTGCTGTCGGCGTGGTGCTCGGCGACCTCGCCGCCCAGCGTGGCCGGGTGCTGGGGTCGGTGGTGCGCGCGGGAACGACCGTGGTCACCGCGACCGTGCCGCTGGCCGAACTGTTCGGCTACGCGACACGGCTGCGCAGCCGCACCCAGGGGCGGGGCACGTTCACGGCCCGGCCGACCGGCCACGCCCCGGCACCGGAGGGACAGCCGGTCCGGTAGATCGACGATGGCCCGCCCACGACATTGTGGGCGGGCCATCGCCCGAACCGCTGCCACCCGGCGATCGGGCGCCGGGCGGCAGCCGTCTTCAGCCGATCACGCCACCGGCCACGGCGGACGGCAGTTCTGCCGCGGCAACGCGTGCGATCCGTTGGTGTACACGCCGTCCGCGATCGTGTCCTCCATGATCGAGCGGTGATCAGTGGGCCGGGCCCACTGGTAACACAAGTGCTGGGCGAAGTACCCGCCCGGCGCTTCGAGGGTGTCGAAGTGGCAGACACCGTCGGTTTCGATGCAGTAGCGGATGTACGGGATACCGCCGAAGTCGGTGCGGCCGGGACCGAACGACACGTAGCCGCCGAACGGCGACGGTGCCCCGGTACCCGGCGGGAGCACCGCGCTGATCCCGCGTCCCGGCGGGCCGACGGGCTGCATCGGGTCGGCGAAGATCTTCGCCCTGAACCGCGACCTGTCCACCGCCAGCTTCCCGTCGGCGATGTCGTTCAGCACCAGGTTCGCGACCAGCGCGCCCTGCGAGTAGCCGACGACGGTGAATTCCGCGCCGGGGTTCTCGTCGAAGGAGCTTTGGGCGACACGACGGGCTTCTTCGTGCCCGCGCGCGACGCTCTGGTCCATCGGCGTCTGGTCGCAGTTCGGTGCTCCGGCGGCCCCCGCCGGGTAGTGGACCACCTTCTTGATCCCGCCACGCAACCAGGCGTCGTTGTAGACGGTCGCGGCCCCATCGCAGGTGCCGCCGATGAGGATGTAGTAGCGCGCCTGGTCGGCCTGGGCAGCCGGCGCCGTGACGCCGATCAGCCCCGCGGCCAGCGCGGCCGCCGCCAGGACCCCCCTGAGCTTCTTCACACTCATGCCCCTTTCGTTCGACTACGGTGCGTGTTCGAACGCTAGGGACGAGTCATGAAATTTCGATGAAACAGCCTTCAGCGATGGGACAGCACGTTGACCACGTGACCGCCGGGATCACGGACGAAGAACCGCCGGACACCCCAGGGCTCGTCGGTCAGTTCGTGCACGATCTCGGCGCCGGACGCCTTCGCTTCGTCGTACGCCGCGTCGACGTCGTCCACCTGGATCGAGACGGCCGGGACGACGGGCGCCGTCTCGTCGTGGGTCATGAGGCTCAGCTGCACCTCCGGCCGATCCGGATCGGCCAGGGTCACGATCCAGCCGTGATCCATCACCACTTCGAAGCCGAGCACCCGCTCGTAGAAGGCCTTCGCCTGCTCAAGAGACTTGGTCTCGAGGTCGGCTACCACTCTCTTGATCGCCATGCGCCGATACTGGCACAGCCCTCCGACGGTTTCGGGGGAGCAGGAGCGGGGTCGCGAGCATGAGCGCTCCGGCGATGCCGACCGCCGCGCGCGGTCCGGTGAACGCCGCGAGCAGGCCCCACAGCGCGGTCAGCGAAGCGGTGGTGAGTTTTCCGGCGATCGACCAGGCCGACAGCGTGCGCGCCGCTCGGTCGAGGGGAACCTGTTCGAGCCTGCTGGTGGCGAGCACCGGGTTGAACACGCCGATACAGGTGATCAGGCAGAATTCGACGACGATGACCAGGATCAGCCCGGGCACACCGGGCTGGATGAAGACCAGCCCGACGGGCCAGCAGACCCGCAGCCAACCGGCGGTGAAGAGGACGCGGTCCCGGCCGTACCGGGCGACCACGGTCCGGGAGAGCCTCGCCCCGATCAGCCCACCGAGGCAGGGCACGGCGAAGGCGACCGCGTACTCCCACGGAGCGAAGCCGAGTTGCCCGAGCATCAGGACGGCCATCAACGGCGCGGTCGCCATGATCAACCCGTTGACCACGATCGTGTTGACGAACAGCGGGCGCAGCAACGGGTGGGTGAGGATGAACCGCCAGCCTTCCCGCAGGTCGCGGCCGGTCAGCCGCGGCCTCTCCCGTTCGGTGGGTGGCGGCTCCGCACCACCGACCGCACGGATCCCGAGCGCCGAGAGCAGATAGCTGACCGCGTCGGCGGCGATCGTGATCACCGGCCCGAAGAGGCCGACGGCGAAACCGCCGAGCGGCGGACCGAGCACGGTCGCGGTCCAGGTCGTCGATTCGAATCGGCCGTTCGCGATCAGCAGATCTTCGGGTGGCAGCAGGGTCTTGAGGAACGCCCCACTGGCGGCCAGGAACGTGATGTCGGCTGCGGCGACGATGACGGACACAGCGAGAAGCTGACCGAACCCGAGCAAGCCGAACGCGTACGCCACCGGGACGGTCAGCAGCGCCGCACACCGGATCAGATCCATCGCGATCATCACCGGCCGTTTGCGGCGGAACTCGACCCAGGGGCCGAGCGGCAGCGCGACCACGGCGCCGACGACGAGACCGGCGGCCGCCAGCAGCGAGACCTCCGTGGTGCCCGCGCCCAGCGCCACGATGGCGATCAGGCTGAACGCGTCGAACGCGAACCTCGTGCCGAAAGCGCTCGCCGCGTACGCCGCCCACAGCCAGCCGAACCGTCGCCCCAGCGATCTCCCACCCACCCGCGAGATCAAAGCAAGCCGGGACCTCGAAGTCGAACAACGTGTCGTTGGCGGGTCACAACCGCGGGTTGTGCGGCCCGCTCACAGCTCCCCGAGCGCGGTGACCGGCGACTCGACGCAGTCGGCGACGAACCGCAGGAATCCGCCGGCGGTCCCGCCGTCGCACACCCGGTGGTCGAACGCCAGGGTCAGCTCGCAGATCTTGCGCGCCACGAGCGCGCCGTCGACCACCCAGGCGCGGTCGATGATCCGGCCGATGCCGAGGATCGCCGCTTCCGGGTGATTGATGATCGCGGCCGAGCCGTCGACCCCGAACACGCCGTAGTTGTTGACCGTGAAAGTCCCGCCGGTGAGACCCGCCGGGCCGAGTTTTCCTTCCCTGGCTTGTGTGGTGCGGTCTCCGATCGCGGCCGAAAGCTCCCTTGTGGACAGTGAGCCCGCGTCGCGGACCACCGGTACGACGAGACCCCGGTCGGTCTGCGCGGCGAAACCGAGGTTGATGTCCCGCAGCTGCACGATTTCGTCGCCCTCGACACGCGAGTTCAGCTCCGGGTACTTCCGCAGGCCCGCCACGGCGAACCGGGCGACGAGGCCCAAAAGGCTCACCGGGCGATCCGGTGCCGAGGCGTTGAGCGACTTGCGCGCCGCGACGAGTCCGGTCGCGTCGACGTCGACCCAGACCGTCGCTTCGGGGATCTGACGGCGCGAAGTCGTCAGCTTGTCGGCGACCGCCTTGCGAACGCCGGTCAGCGGGATCCGCGTCTCGCCGTCCCGCTGCTCGGGGACGGTGAGCGCCGCTTCGACGTCGGCCCGCCGGATGATGCCACCCGGACCGCTGCCGGTCAGCTTCGTCAGATCGATCTTGTTGTCCGCGGCCATCTTGCGGACGAACGGGGAGATCACGCCCGGCGCTTTCGACGGCTTCTCGGGTGTGGCGACGACGGTGCGCGTCCGGCGGCGCCTCGTCGTGGTGGTCGTGCCGTAGCCGATGAGGACGTTGCCACTGCCTTCGCTCGCGGTCGTCACGCCGGGTTCGGTGAAACCGGGGCCGATGGTGAGCAGCGGAGCGCCGACCGGAAGCGACTGGCCGGGTTCGCCGTGGAGGCGGGTGACGACGCCGGCGAACGGCACCGGCACCTCGACCGCGGCCTTCGCGGTTTCCACTTCGACGACGGGCTGGTCGACACCGACTGAGTCGCCCTCCGCGACCAGCCAGGTGACGATGGTGCCTTCGGTGAGCCCTTCGCCGAGGTCCGGGAGCAGGAAGTCAGGCACCGGCCACCACCGGTTCGTCGTTCCACTGCAGCCGGGCGACGGTGTCCAGGATCCGGTCGACGTCCGGAAGCTGATGGCGCTCCAGTTTCGGTGGCGGGTAAGGGATGTCGAGGCCGGTGACCCGAAGGACCGGCGCGTGCAGCTGGTGGAAGCACTGCTCGGTGACCCGGGCGACCACCTCGGCGCCGTAGCCGCCGAACCCGGCGGCCTCGTGGACGACGACCGCACGTCCGGTGCGGCGCACCGAAGCGGTCACCGTCTCGTCGTCGAACGGGCTGAGCGACCGGAGATCGACGACCTCGACGTCCCAGCCTTCGGCGGTCGCGGCCTCCGCGGTCTCCAGCGCGGTGGCGACCATCGGGCCGTACGCGATCAGCGTGACGTCGTTGCCCTCGCGGCGCACGACCGCGCGGTCCATGGCCGCGCCGTCCCGGGTGAAGGACACAGGTTCCTTCGACCAGTAGCGGCATTTGGGTTCGAGGAAGATCACCGGGTCCGGTGAGTCGATCGCGTCACGCAGGAGGTCGTAGGCGTCCTGGGGAGTGCCGGGCGTGACGACGCGCAGGCCGGGGGTGTGCGTGTAGTAGGCCTCGCTCGAATCGCAGTGGTGCTCGACGCCGCCGATCCCGCCCGCGTAGGGGATGCGGATGACCATCGGCAGCGACAGCGCGCCGCGGGTGCGGTTACGCAGTTTCGCGACGTGCGAGGTGATCTGCTCGAAGGCGGGATAGGCGAAGGCGTCGAACTGCATTTCGACCACCGGGCGGAACCCGCCCATCGCCATCCCGACCGCGAAACCGACGATGCCGGACTCGGCCAGCGGCGTGTCGAAACAGCGTTCCTCGCCGAAGTCGGCGGTGATGCCGTCGGTCACCCGGAACACGCCGCCGAGCGGGCCGACGTCTTCGCCGAAGATGAGTACGCGGTCGTCGTCCTTGACAGCGTCGCGCAGAGCTGCGTTGAGCGCCTGTGCCATCGAGATCTCGGTCATCGGGCCTCCAGTTCGGCGGCGACCAGCGCCCGCTGGGCGGCGAGTTGGCGGGTCGGGACGGCGTACACGTGCTCGAACAGCGACATCGGATCCGGCTCGACGTCGGCGTTGAGGGTGTCGCGCACCCCGGCGGCGAACGTCTCAGCCTCGGCCTGGAAGCGCTCGATATCGTTGGTGGACAGCAGATTCTCGGTGGTCAGATACGTTTCGAGACGGCGCACCGGGTCGGCCGCGCGCCACTTCTCGACCTCGGCCTGATCGCGGTAGCGGGTGGCGTCGTCGGCGTTGGTGTGCGCGTCGATCCGGTAGGTGTGCGCCTCGACCAGGACGGGGCCGAGGCCGGAGCGCGCGTGCGCGACGGCGTCGTCCAGCACTGAGAGGACCGCGACGGCGTCGTTGCCGTCGACCTGCTCGGAGCGCACGCCGTAGCCGACACCCTTGTACGCCAGCGCGGGGGCGGCGCTCTGCTTCTCGAACGGCACGGAGATCGCGAAGCCGTTGTTCTGCACGAAGAACACCACCGGCGCCTTGAACACGGCCGCGAAGTTGAGCGCCTCGTGGAAGTCGCCCTCGCTGGTGGCGCCGTCCCCGATGAGCGCGAACGCGACGCTGTCCTCGCCGCGGCGCTGCATCGCGTGGGCGAGCCCGGCCGCGTGGAGGGTCTGGGTGGCCAGCGGGGTGCACTGCGGAGCGACACGGGTCTTGGCGGGGTCGTAGCCGCAGTGCGCGTCGCCGCGAAGAAGCGTCAGGATCTCGCCCGGTTCAAGGCCGCGGGCGACGAGCGCGACGGAGTCGCGGTAGGTGGGAAAGAGCCAATCCGCGTCGGTGAGGGCCAGTGCGCTCGCGACCTGGCAGGCCTCCTGGCCGGCACTCGACGGGTAGACCGCGAGACGGCCCTGCTTGGTCAGCGCGGTCGCCTGGGCGTCGAACCGGCGGCCGAGCACCATCAGCCGGTAGGCCTCGACGAGCCGTTCGGACGGCGGGTCCGAATAGCCGCCGTGCTCGTCGACGCGTGTGCCGTCCTCGGCGAGGAACCGCACCGGGACTTCGGACGGCAGCAACGCGGCGGCAGGGGTCTCCCGCGACATGGCGCAGCACCACCTTTCACAGACATATGATGCTGAGATGGTGGTTTCCGGAGTCCCAGTGTTCAAGAGGCACGCGGAATGAGCGACAAATTGTCCGTCGGATCGGTTCAGCCGGGCCAACCGTCCAGTAGTGGCGTGGCTCACGGGCCGGATCCGGGACGAACGGTCCTTGCCCTCGACGACATCGATCGCGCGATCGTCGCCGAACTCACCGCCGACGGCAGGCTCGCCGTCCGCGCGCTGGCGGAGCGCCTGCACATCTCGCGTACGAACGCCTACGCGAGACTGGACCGGCTGATGTCCGAAGGCGTCATCACCGGCTTCGGCGCCCGGATCGACCCGCGGCGGGCCGGACTCGGGACGAGCGCGTACATCCTGATCACCGTCGAGCAGACGTCATGGCGGACGATGTCGGCCGAGCTGCGGCAGATCCCGTTCGTCGAGCACGTTTCGCTCGTCGGCGGCGACTTCGACATCCTGCTGCTGGTGCGGACACCGGACAACGCTTCGCTGCGGGATGTCGTGCTGGAACGATTGCAGGCGCTGGACGGCGTGCGGTCGACGCGGACTTGGCTGATCTTCGAAGAACAGCCGGGCGTCGCCCCTCGTGAATGGTGAGGACGTGTGCCGGCCGGAGGTCTCGCGTCTATGAAGGATTTGGGACGGTGAGTGTCCCAGATCCTTCATAGACGCTCCTGCGATCTTCGTCGCGATGCTGCCGCAATTCACCGACCCGGCGGTGCGCTGGCCGGTGCTGCTCCAGATGAGTGTTCTAGGCCTGACCTTCGTCGGCACCTGCGCGGTGGTCTACCCGTGCGTCGGGGCGGGAGCGCAATCCCTGTTGCGCGCACGCCCTGCCGTGTCACGGACCGTTTCCCGGATCTCCGGCGCGTCGATGATCCCGGTGGGAGCACTCCTGGTCGTCGAGCGGCTGGTGGCGTGAGTGCGGCGTATGCGCTTGATGCGCGCGTCGATGTCCGCCGGATGGCGACGGTTTCTGACACGTTCGCCGGGCGGTGACGCTGTAACGCTCTTCGCCCTCCCACCGAATACAGTCGGGTTCGATGGCGGAGGCGGAGGAATCATGGTGCGTGTCCTGCTCCTGCTGCCGGTCGCCGTGGCGTGCTTCGTGGCGGTCGCCTGCGCGAGTTCGGCTCCGACGACGAGCAAGGTGCCGGCCAAGACGAAGGTACAGGCGGCTTGCCGCGAAGACGAGGATCAGTGCCACGAGCCGGGGACGACCATCAAGGGCCGGACCGGCGGTTGCGTGAACGCCGGGCGGGGGATGACGCAACGGGACGTCGAGAAGCAGCGCGACGAGTGGCTTCGTCGGCATGCGGGTTGGTGCGCCGCGGGCGAGACCGGAGCCGTGGCACCCTGTTGACCGAGACGCATCGCCGAGCACGCCATTCGGGTGATAACGGTTCGGCATTCGATGTATCTGACCTGCTCCCCATTGACACCTTCCTACGATCGCGGCGACTGGGTGGAGGAATGCGGTGACGGTGGAGTGCGCGGGTCAGGACTACCTGACGCGGCAGATCGGGGCTCTGCTCGAAGCGATTCGCGAAGAGGGGCCGGTCGGTGAGGGCAGACGCAGTTTCCGCCTCGCGGGGCATCTCGCGGCGGAGGGCGGGTTCCACCTCGGTGACATCCTCGCCGCGACGGCCCAGCTGCTGGCGGTCCACGCGTGGAACAACGGCTATCTCGGCGCGGCGGAGCTGCTGACGCGCCGGATGCGGGACTTCGGTGCCGAGTCGGTGGAGCTGGTGCAGTACCTCGTGCGGTTGGAGACCGGGAGCGAGCAGGGCTGGCTTCCCCAAGACGACCGTGAAGCCCTCATCGACTACGCGCGGCGGGCTCGGAGGCCCGACATCGAACGCCGGGCGCAGGCCATCGAGCCGTTGCCGCCCGGGGTCAGCGGCCCTGAGCGTCCTGATCGGATGGCCAGTGAGTCGTGAGATAGTGCTCCGGGTCAGCGAGGATGCCGCGGATCACCGATCCGGCGGCCCCGCGTACGGCGGCTCCCGTGCCGAGCGCCGAGCGGACGACCCGCACCGGCGACCACGCCGTGCTGGGCACGCGGCGTTCGAGCTCGGCGAGGAGTGGCTCACGAAGCCACGGCTCCAGCCGGGCGTAGGTTCCGCCTAGCACCACCGCCGGAACGTCCATCAGATTGACCACAGTGGACAGTCCGACGCCGAGATGTCCCGCGGCGGTGGTCACCGCGGAGACCGCCGCGTCGTCGCCGGATTCCAGCGCGGAGACCAGGTCGTCCACCGTTTCCGCGCCCGCGAGCCGCAGGATCTCCTCCTGTCCCGCCATCCGTTCCAGGCAGCCGTTCGCGCCGCAGGAACACGGCGGGCCGTCGGGCGCCACCGGCAGGTGGCCGATCTCGCCGCCCGCGCCGCGGACGCCTTCGAACAGCGCGCGGTCCAGCACGATGCCCGCGCCGATCCCGATCTCACCGGACACGTGGACGAAATCCGGCAACGCCGAGCCGTGCCAAAGTTCGGCGAGCGCAGCGAAGTTCGCTTCGTTGGCGACGGTGAACGTCTCGCCGAGCCGGTCGGCGAGGTCGACGTCGCGCCAGCCCAGGTTGGGCGCCAGCCGCACGAGCCCGGATTCGACCAGGCCCGGAACCGCGATACCGACGCCGCCGACGGGAACACCCAGCGCGTCCGCCCGCGTCTGTGCTCCTCGCAGGAACGCCGAGACGCGCTGGAAGACGCGCGGGGTCCGGTTGTCCGCGTACCGGACCTCCTGCGCCCGGACGGTGCCGGTCAGATCGACGAGGCAGGACGCCAGGTAGTCGACGCCGATTTCGATGCCGAGCCCGTGCGGGCCGGTGGGGGAGAGCGACACGACGGTGCCGCGCCGCCCGGGGCCAACGCGCTGTTCCGGTTCGCCTTCGGCCACGAGATCCGCCGCGATCAACCGGTCGACCACGCTCGACACGGTCGCCTTCGTGAGTCCGGTGACGGCGGCCAGGCCTGCCCGTGAGGTGCCGGGACCATCCGCGATCGCCCCGAGGACGAGGGCGGCGTTGTGCTGCCGCACGGTGTGCTGTCCCGCCGGGCGCGTGCCTATCATCGCGCGATTGTATTCGTTCGATGCCTGAACGAAAGCCTTGACCCGCCGGAGTGGCGTCGATAAGTTCAGGCATCAAACTAATTGGGAGGCGAGATGGCTCAGGCACCGACGCGTGAGGACAAGTTCAGCTTCGGGCTGTGGACCGTGGGCTGGCAGGCGAACGACATGTTCGGCCCGGCGAGCCGTCCTCCGCTCGACCCGGTCGAAGCCGTGCATCGTCTCTCGGATCTCGGCGCCTGGGGGATCACCTTCCACGACGACGACCTCGTCCCATTCGGCTCGGCCGACGCGGAACGCGCGCGGCACCTCAAGCGCTTCCAGGGCGCGCTCGCCGAGACCGGCCTCGTCGTCCCGATGGTCACCACGAACCTGTTCAGCCACCCCGTTTTCAAGGACGGCGGCCTGACCAGCAACGATCGCGATGTCCGTCGCTACGCGCTGCGGAAGGTGCTCCGGAACCTCGACCTCGCCGCCGAACTCGGCGCGTCGACGTTCGTGCTCTGGGGCGGCAGGGAAGGCAGCGAGACCGACGCCGCGAAGGACGTCCGCGCGGCGATGGACCGTTACCGTGAGGGCATCGATTTCCTCGCCCAGTACGTCCTGGACCAGGGCTACGGCCTCCGGCTCGCGCTCGAGCCGAAGCCGAACGAACCACGCGGCGACATCCTGCTGCCGACCATCGGGCACGCGCTCGCGTTCATCTCCACGCTGGACAACCACGAGATCGTCGGCGTGAACCCGGAGGTCGGGCACGAGCAGATGGCCGGGCTCAACATCGTCCACGGCATCGGGCAGGCCCTGTGGCAGGGCAAGCTGTTCCACATCGACCTCAACGGCCAGCGCGGCCCCCGGTTCGACCAGGACCTCGTGTTCGGGCACGGCGACGTGCTGTCGTCGTTCTTCCTGGTCGACCTGCTGGAGCACGGCGGCTACGACGGGCCGCGGCATTTCGACTACAAGCCGCTGCGCACGGAGAACATGGACGGCGTCTGGGCCAGTGCCGAGGCCAACATGGCCAGCTATCTCCTGTTCGCCGAACGAGCCCGCGCGTTCCGCGCCGATCCCGAGGTGCGTTCCGCGCTGGACGCCGCCCTCGTCCCGGAACTGGCGACGCCGACCCTCGACGAGGGCGAGACGGCGGCGGATCTGCTGGCGGACCGGTCGGCGTTCGAGGACTTCGACCCGGACAAGGCCGCGGAACGCGGTTACGGCTTCATCCGCCTGTCCCAGCTGGCCCTCGAACACCTCACCGGGGCACGCTAGAACCGGTCGACGTCGAGGACGGCCTTGGCGAATTCCGCCGGGGCCTCCTGTGGCACGTTGTGGCCGATCCCGTTCAGGACGCGGTGCTCGTATTTGCCGGAGAACTTCGACCGGTACGCCTTGCCGTCGGTGTTCGGGCCGTCGAAATCGCTGCCGATCGTGATTGTGGGCACCGAAACCGCCGGCCCCTGCGCGAGTTTCGCTTCCAGCGCGTCGAGTTTCGGGTCGCCCTCGGCGAGGCTCAGCCGCCACCGGTAGTTGTGGATCACGATGGCGACGTGGTCCGGGTTGTCGAAGCAGGCCGCGGAACGGTCGTAGGTCGCGTCGTCGAAGCTCCACTTCGGCGACGCGATCTTCCAGATCAGCTTGTTGAAGTCGTGGCGGTTCTTCGTGTAGCCGAGGATGCCGCGCTCGGTGGCGAAGTAGTACTGGTACCACCAGCCGAGCTCGGCGGCCGGGGAAAGCGGCTGCTTGTTCGTCTCCCGGTTGGTCACCAGGTAGCCGCTCACCGAGACGAGCGCCTTGCACCGTTCGGGCCACAGCGCGGCGATGATCACGGCCGTGCGTGCGCCCCAGTCGAAGCCGCCGAAGACGGCCTTGTCGATCTTGAGGGCGTCCAGTAACGCGACGATGTCGGCGGCGATCGCGGACTGCTGGCCGTTGCGGAACGTGTCCTTCGACAGGAACCGTGTCGGCCCGTAGCCGCGCAGGAACGGCACGATCACCCGGTACCCGGCCGCGACCAGACGCGGGGTGACGTCGACGTAGCTGTGGATGTCGTAGGGCCAGCCGTGCAGGAGGACCACCACCGGACCGCCGGCGGGGCCGGCTTCGGCGTAACCGATGCTCAGTTCCCCGGCGTCGATCTGCTTGATCGGCCCGAACGAGGTGTTCCCGCCGGTCGTGGCGGGCGTCGCCGCCGGGGCAGCCGCGGGCTGGGCCGAGCAGCCCGCCACAGTGACTCCCGCTGTCGCGGCGACGATGGCCTGCGCGAACCTTCTCCTGCTGAGCATCCTGATTCCTCCCGCGAAACGCCTGGTACGGGACGAAATTAGGGGGCAGGCTCCTGGCGCGGCGACCGTCGGACGACGTCACCGGTGTACGTCATCTACTAGGCGACTTCAGGTTCGGCGGTCACGAAGGCCGCTTCCAGCCTGCGGATCCGGGCCCAGAACTCGGCCTCCCTGCCGGGCTCGAGAACGCCCAGATACCCACCGGGTACGACGCGCCCCACGAACGCACCGGACGTCCACACCCGCCAGCCGCCGGTGGCGTCGTCGCCCGAAGCGGACGCGGGATCGTCGGTGCCGCGGATCGCCGCGATCGGGCACGGGAGCCGGGTCCTGGCGGGCCCACGGTAGGCGTTCAGCAGCTGGAGGTCGCCGAGCAGCAGGTCCAGGGCGTACTCCCAGCTTTCGGGTGAGTCACGGTAACCCGCGACGGGAGTGAGCCCGGTGCGGCCGAACACCCGCCCCATCGCCGACGCGCCCGCCTTGGCGTTCTTGTCCGGTGAGCGTCGCTGCGGGGCGCACGCGTCCACGACGACCAGCGCGCCGGGGGCGACGCCGAGGCGTTGAGCGGTTTCCAAGGCGACGAAGGCGCCCATCCCGAATCCGATCGTCACGGAGCGGGAAAACCAGGCCTTCGGTGTCGCGGCGGCCAAGTGCGTGGCGAGTTCTTCGAGAGAGGACGCCGGGGATTCCGCGAGCCGTTCCCCGTGTCCGGGATATTCGAAGGCTCGGATGTTCGCATCGACCGCGCCCGCGAGCGCGTCGAACGCTCGGCTGGTACCGCCGGCGGGCGGAAACAGCAGGTAGCCGGGTCCGCGACTGTCTGATGTGGACAGTGAAACGAGTGCGGCCGTCATGATCCGAAAGATACGCGCGATTAACCCGAATGGGGTAACGGTTCGGATTCGACCAAGATCGATTCACCCTACTGAGGGAGGTTTCGGCGAAAAGCTGCCCGGCCGTGTCGTATCTGGCACTGCCCGTTCGACGTCTTGAAAAGAGCCGGAAGGAGAAAGCGATGAACACCACGACACTGGCCTCGACCACGCGGCTGAACCCGGTGAGCCGCACCCTGCCGGTTCTGCTGGCGATGGAGGACGACGCGGAGGACGTCGGCCGCCTGTCCCCGGACGACCGCCTGACCTGCCACGTGCACGGCCGCTGGATCCACCAGTGCGTGGCTTCCCCGCTGCACGTCAACCCGATCACCCGCCACCGCTGGTGTCGTTCTTGCGCGACCGCGTTGACCGTCTCGGTCGACGAATTGTCCGGCGACGTCACGATGTCCTGTCCTCGGTGCGGCCACGGCGAAAGTGCCGCCTCGGCCAGGCTGATCGCCGCTTGCCGCGCCAGTCTGGCCGCCGCGCGCCGGGGCTCCGGCGCGCGGGCCGCCTAAGCGACCTTGTCGAGGATCCGCTCGATGATCAGGACGCGGTCCTGCGGGCGGAGATAGAGGTAGTGGCCGGCGTCCGGCAGGATTTCGACGTCGGCATGGGGGAGCAGACTCTCCAGTCGTGCGGCGGCAGCGGCGGAATCGTGCACGACGCTGCGCCCGCCGAAGAGGGCGAGCGTGGGTACTTCGATGGACCGCAAGGCCTCCTCGTCCGGGCAGACCTGGAACGGCACTCGGGCGCGATAACACCGGATCCCGGCGAGCACGAGCCGGGCGGCGGGCTGGTCGAGGACGTCCTCGCCGGCGGACCACGTCACGAAGCGGCGCCACAGCCGGTCGCTGTCGAGTACGGCGGCGGCCAAGCTGTACCGGAACACCTTCCGGGCGAACGGCGCGGCGACGGTGGTCGCGTCGAGCAACGCGATGGACGCGAGCCTGCCGGGTGCGTGGATCGCCTGGTTCACCGCGTGCCAGCCGCCGGTCGAACCACCGACGAGACGGACGTCGGTCAGTTCCAGGTTCTCGAGAACGTCGTCGAGGGCGTTCGCGCGGTCGCGGATGTCTTTGAACGGCGCCTTTTGCACGCTGCGGCCCGCTTCGCCGAGAGTGTCGATCGCGTAGACGGCGTGCCGCTCGGCCAAGGCGGGGATCAGCGCCGCGAAGCAGGCCGAGGTCGCCAGAAGGCCCGGCAGCAGGGCGATCGGACTGCCGCCGTCACCGTAGCGGTAGACCCGCGTGGTGCCATGGCGCGTTTCGACGTCGAAGACCGCGCCCGGTTCCGGGCATTCGGCCATGGCACGGTCGTAGGCGGCGAAATAGCGTTTTTCGGCCGCCGGATTCCTGAAGCCTCCGATTTTGTTCATGAGCGGAACGCTAGGCAAAGCCGTCTTCCGGGTCTTGAACGAAAGTAAGATGACGGCATGGGCGGGTGGGGTCTCGTGGTGCCGCGGCGGGACATCGTCCGCGCACCCGGCGAGCGGATTCTCCGGTGGCCGCACCCCGGCCTCGCCGCCCATGTGGCGAGCTACGTCGCGCACGATCTTCCCGACGCGGGCGCGAACTCCTGGCAGGTCACCCCGTTGTCCGTGCTCACCTGGGTGATCGACATCGACGCGCCTGCCAGGGGACCGGATATTCCCGCGTCGCCGGTGCTGGGCCTGCGCGACCGGCCGTTGCGAGTCGACCAGGCAGGCGCTTCGCGCGGGATCATCGTCACCCTGCCCCCGCTCGGTTCGTACGCGTTGTTCGGGATCCCGTTGCGGGAGCTGGCGAACTCGGTCGTCGCGGCGTCGGACCTGCTGCCGTCCGGATCGTTGACCGAACGGCTGGCCGAGGCGGCGGACTGGCCGGAGAGATTCCGGCTGCTGGACGACTACCTCGCGGCGAGGCTCGCTCGCGGCCCCGAGCTGGCCGCACCTGTCCGGTACGCGTGGGACCGGCTTTGCGCGGGCCCGGTCCGCGTCGACGTCCTCGCGGACGAGATCGGCTGGAGTAGGCAGCACCTCAACGTCCGGTTCCGCGAGCAGATCGGGCTGAATCCTCGCACGGTCGGACGGATCGCCCGGCTCAATCGCGTGCTGGCCCTGCTGGACCGGACGTCGTCGCTTTCCTGGGCGGAGGTCGCGCATTCGGGCGGTTACAGCGACCAGGCGCATCTCATCCGTGAGTTTCGGGCGTTGACCGGACGCACCCCGGCCGAGGTCGGGAAGCCGGCGGGGCTGTTCGTTCCGCCCCGGTAAGGCCGTTCGTCTCTCGAAAGCGCACGCACGCGAATTTCCGCGGGACAACGAGCGTTCACCCGATCGGCGGAGGTAGGTTGCGGGGCATGACCCAGGTTTCGACGCCTGCCGAGGCTGCCATGAAGATCACCGGACGCGCCGTCGCCGGGCAGAGGAGCCTGTCGAGCGGGGTGACCGAAGTGGTACTCGACAGCGGCGACACGGTGGTCGTCAAACGGGGCCACGCCCGGAACGCGACACCGGCCGAGGCCGCGGGCCTGCGGTGGCTGGGGGAGCCCGGTGCGGTACGGGTGCCCGAGGTTCGCGGCCACGACGGTGAATGGCTGGTCACGGAACTGGTCGGCGGCGGACGGCCGACGCATCACGCGGCGGAGCGGCTGGGGCGTGGGCTCGCGGAGTTGCACGCGGCCGGTGCGCCGGCGTTCGGCGCGGCGCCGCCGGACGGGCCCGCCGACGCGTGGATCGGCCTGGCCCCGATGGAGAACACGCCGGGCGAGGACTGGCCGACGTGGTACGCCGAGCACCGGGTCCTGCCCTACGTCCGTCGCGCGGTCGACGAGGGCATCCTGAACGGTGACGAAGCCGCTGCCATCGAGCAGGCTTGCGCACGGCTCCCCGAGGTGTCCGAACCTCCGGCGCGCCTGCACGGTGACCTGTGGAACGGCAACGTGCTGTGGGGAGCCGTCGAGGCCTCGCTCATCGATCCGGCCGCCCACGGCGGCCATCGTGAAACCGATCTGGCGATGCTGCAGTTGTTCGGCTGCCCGCTGCTCGACCGGGTGCTCGCCGCCTACCAGGAGGTCGCCCCGCTCGCCGACGGCTGGGCCGACCGGATCGGCGCGCACCAGTTGTTCCCGCTACTGGTCCACACCGTCCTTTTCGGACGGTCCTACGCCGGGCAGGCGGTCGCGGCGGCGAAGGCCGTCGGCCGGTGATTCAGCGCGCGAGGCGGTCGAGCCATTCGGCGAGCATCGCCTGCTCGGCGGAGGTCAGGACATTGCCGGGTTCCTTCTCCAATGCGGCTTTGAGCGCGATGGCGCGGCTGGGGATGTCCGAAGCCTTGTCCGCGCTGTCGGTGGTGATCGCCGCGATCACGTGTTCGCGAGCGGCGGTGATGAGGTCCGGATCGCGCTGCTCCGGCGGGCTCGCGAGGAACGACAGGATCACCCCCATTCCGGTCGCGTGCACCAGCTGCGCGGCTTGCTCGACCGGGACGCGCAGCCTGCCCGCCTCGGCGATGCGTTCGATGATCCGGCGGAGTATCGCGTCGGCCTCCTTGCGTGCTTCGCGAACGCGGGGCTCGCCGTACATGAGCATGTAGAAGGCGGGCTGGTGCAGGCCGAACTCGACGTGGAGGTCCCAGCCTCGCCGGAGGTCGCGCACCGGGTCGCCGGTCTCTCCGAGAGCGTGCTTTCCCTCCAGGTAGCTCTTGAAGCCGTACGTGGCGACGGCATCGAGAAGACCGTCCTTGTCGCCGAAGGTCCGGTAGAGCGTCGGCGCCTGCACTCCGGCGGCGGCGCTGACCGCACGCGTCGACAACGCCTCGCGTCCGCCCTCCTCCAAGAGTTCCGCCGCCGCGCGGATCAACCGGTCCTTCGTGGTCAACGTCATGTATCAACGATAACACTCACGTGGTATCACTGGTTCGATATCGCTGATACAGTGATCTCGTTAGCAATGGAAACCCCTGATGGGAGCACTTGCATGGCACGCGTAGCGATCGTCACCGGCGGTTCGCGGGGCATTGGCAGGCAGTCGGCCGAGCGGCTTGCGTCCGACGGGTTCGCGGTCGTCGTCGTATACGGCGGCAACAAGGACGAGGCGCAGGCCGCGGTCGACGCGATCACCGACGGCGGAGGTCAGGCGATCGCGGCACAGGCCGACGTCGCCGACGAGCAGGCCGTCGCGGCCGTGTTCGACACCGCGGAGAAGACCTTCGGCGGAGTCGACGTCGTGGTCCACGCCGCCGGTGCCATGTACCTGGCGCCGGTGGCCGAACTGGACCTCGACCGGCTGGACCGGTTGCACCGCACCAACATCCGCGGCACCTTCGTGGTCGACCAGCAGGCCGCCCGCCGAGTCCGCGACGGTGGCGCGATCATCAACTTCTCCACGTCGGTACTCGGCCTCGCGCTGCCGGGATACGCCGCCTATGCCGCCTCGAAGGGTGCGGTCGAGGCGATCACTCTGGTCCTCGCCCGCGAATTACGCGGCCGCGACATCACCGTGAACGCGGTCGCCCCCGGCCCGACCGCCACGGCGCTGTTCCTCGACGGCAAGGACGAGGCGACCATCGCGAGCATGGCGGCGCAGCCCCCGCTCGAACGCCTCGGCACCCCGTCCGACATCGCGGAGGTCGTCTCGTTCCTCGCCGGCCCGGCCCGCTGGGTCAACGGTCAGGTCCTTCGCGCCAACGGCGGAATCGTCTGAGCTTCTTGGATCAGAGGTAGCAGTGGTGGCGCGTTGCGAAAGGGGCGGGCCCGCCGACGAATGACGAGCCCGCCCCAGTCCTTTATGGACAGAAGATCAGACGACGGTTCCTTCGGAGTCGTCGTCCGAGTCGGTCTCTTCGATCTTCCACTTCAGCTGGAACTCGACCTCTTCCTCGCCGTCACCGCGCTCGTGCTCGATCGAGAACTGCGCACGAGCGGGGACACGGAACCGTTCCCCGGCGATCTGGATGCGGAAAGAGGTCTCGGACTCGAGCGCGTCGGCGAGCCGGCGCAGTTTCGCGACGACGTCGGCGGTGGAGTAGACGCGTTCGACGTCTCGGGGAGCGGTTCCGGTCACGATTTCCTCCAGTGTCCGACACCCTGGCCGGGTGTCCGTGCCGTCATTCAATCGCGTGATCATCACGTCGTGGAGGCGGGGTCACAGTGACCGGGCGAGGCGGAAGCCGACGTCGTCGACACGGAAGGTCGGGTGGCTGCGGCGCCGTACCGAAGCCCGGCAGCTCCAGTGCTCGTCGAACCAGCCACCGCCCTTGAGGACCCGGTATTCGCCGTACACCTCGGCGTCGTACACGTCCCAGCACCATTCCCAGACGTTGCCGAGCATGTCGTGCAGGCCCCACGCGTTGGGCGCCTTGCCGCCGACTTCGTGCACGGTCTCCGCGGAGTTCTCGCGGTACCAGGCGATCTCGTCGAGCGGCCCGTAGCGCGGACCGCTCGTGCCGGCGCGACAGGCGTGCTCCCATTCCGCTTCGGAGGGCAGCCGATAGCCGTTCGCGGTCCGGTCCCAGACCAGGGAATCCAGCTGGTAGACGGGAGTCAGACCTTCGCGTTCGGACAGGGTGTTGCAGAACTCGAGGGCGTCCTGCCACGAGACATCGACGAGAGGAAGCCGGCCGGGCTCGCGGGTGACCGGAACCGAGGCGAGCAGAAAGGACGCGACATCGACGGTCCAGTTCCGCTGTGTCCGGCGGTCCGACAGCGGCACCTCGCCCGCGGGCACAGTGATCATCTCCATGGTACGGCCGATGGTACCCACCCCCCGCGTTCATCGATGACGCACGCGGGCGGGCCGCAGGACGAGCGGAAGCGCGAGGAGGGTGATCGCCGCGCTGATCCAGATGGCGTAGCGGTAGTCGCCGGTCGACTCCGTGACGAAACCGGCGAGCACCGGGCCAAGGAACGCGCCCGCGTTCAGCGCGACGGTCGCGAACGAGCCACTCAGCGTCGGAGCTCCCGGGGTCACGTGCATGACCCGGGCCACCAGTGCGGAACCGCAGCCGAACGACAGTCCACCTTGGACGGCCGTCACGACGAACAGGGCGATCGGCTGCGTCCCGACCATCGCCAGCACCGCCCAGCCCACCGGCAGCGCACACAACCCGAGCACCAGGCCGCGCCGGAGTTCGCCGTCTCCCGTGCGGCCCGCCACTGTGACACCGAGGAACGCGCCGACGCCGAAAGCCGCCAGCAGCCCGGAAACCGCTCTGGCGGGGAGGTGGGCGACATCCGTCGCGATGACCGCGAGGAAGGCGAAGGTCGCGAAGGTGGCGCCGTTCACCAACGCGCCGAGGAGCATCGCCTGCCGCACGGGAGTTGCTTTCAGTTCACGGGCTTCGCGCCTGATCGAGACTTCGTGCGGATCCGCCGCGCCGGCCGGTGCGGAACGGAACACCAGCACCAGCGCGGGAAGGCACAACGCGGCGACGGCCCAGAACGCCGACCGCCAGCCCGCGAGGTCGCCCAGTACGGCGCCCGCCGGCACTCCGGCGACACACGACAGCGTGATACCCGCCAACAGGACCGCCGTCGCCCGCGCCTGCTTTCCCTGAGGTGCCAGGGCGACCGCCACGGGCATGGCCACGGCGAGGAATCCGGCGTTGACGATCGCCGCGACGATCCGGGTGCCGAACAGCAGCGGGAAACTCGTCGTCACGGCGCCGATGACGTGCACCACGACGAAGGCGGCCAGGAACCCGGCCAAGGCCCGGCGGCGAGGCCAGTGTGCGCTGAGCACGGCCATGGCGGGCGCGCCGACGATCATTCCGACGGCGTAGGCCGACGTCAGCGCGGCGGCCGCGCCCACCGGGACGGACAGTTCACCGGCGATCCCCGGCACGAGGCCGGAAGCCATGAATTCGGAGGTGCCTTGCGCGAAGACGGCAAGGCCGAGGACATAGACGAACAGGGGCAACAGACGACTCCCAAGGAAAAGTGAGCAGGAGGAAGCCGTGCGCGGGGCAGGAGGAAACCCGGCCGGACGCACGGAACAGCGCTCCGGTCACCGGGAAGCGAGAGGGCCGACGCCTAACGGCCGGACACGACGACTCGCCGCCGGATGACCGGCGGCTGGGTTCTGTCCGACTCGGGGCTCGTCACGGGAACGCACACTACACACGCCCGCCGCCGCCCCTCAACCCGATTGCCTGTCACCGCGGAAAACGATGTCCGTTCCGCGTACCGGAACGCTTTCGTTGCCCGCTGGATTGAACCCGAGTAATGCACTCTGACCTGCGGTTTTCGTGATTGTTTCGGTACTGGGATTCGGTTAATCTCGACTTCATGATTCCCACTGTTGTCTGGGGTACAGGCAACATCGGCCGCGCCTCCATCCGGGCCGTCGACGCGCATCCGGCGCTGGAACTCACCGGTGTGCTCGTGCACGATCCCGCGAAGGTCGGCCGCGACGCGGCCGCGCTCGCGGGAATCGACGGCGAACTGGGTGTGGCGGCGACCGATGACGTCGAAGCGATTCTGGCGGCGGGTCCGCGAGCGGTGGTGTACGCGGCGTCCGGCGACATCCGGCCCGCCGACGCGCTGGCCGACATCGTCCGCGCGATCCGGGCCGGGGCGGTGGTGGTGACGCCCGCGCTCTACGCGTTGTACGACCAGCGCAACGCGCCCGAAGAACTGCGCGAGCCGGTGCTCGCGGCGATCGCGGAGGGCGGCGGGTCGCTGTTCGTCTCCGGAGTGGATCCGGGATGGGGCAACGACATCCTGCCGTTGCTGATCAGCGGGCTCGGCACCACCGTCGACGTGGTCCGCTGCCAGGAGATCTTCGACTACTCCACCTACGACCAGCCGGACTCCGTCCGCTACCTGGTCGGGATGGGGCAGCCGATGGACTACGAGCCGCCGATGCTCGCCCCGTCGGTGCCCACGATGGTGTGGGGTGGGCAGGTGCGGCTGATCGCCCGTGGTCTCGGGGTCGACCTGGACGAGATCCGGGAGACGCTCCACCGCCGTCCGCTGGAGACGACCGTGACCACGCGGGCGATGGGCGAGTTCGAAGCCGGCACGCAGGGCGCGGTCCGCTTCGAAGTGCAGGGAATCGTGGACGGCGAGCCCCGGATCGTCATCGAGCACGTCACGCGGATCCACTCGTCGTGCGCGCGGGACTGGCCGATGCCGCCCAGCGGCGACGGGGCGCACAAGGTGATCATCGAGGGCCGTCCCCGGATCGAAGTCTCGGTCGAGGCCACCGACGAGGGCGAGAACCGGTCCGCCGGCGGTAACGCGACCGCGGTCGGCAGGCTGGTCGGCGCCATCGACTGGCTCGTGGACGCGAAACCGGGCCTCTACGACGCACTCGACGTCCCCCTGAGACCGGCGACCGGCAAGCTCGGAAGGAGCGCGCGATGAACATCGACATTCCCGAGGGCAAGGACCCGATCGGCTACGTGTGGGGCGAGATGGTGCCCGGGATCGGTGTCGCGGCGTCGCAACTCTCGCTCGCGGTGTACTCGCACACCACACTGGGGCTCCGCGAGTTCGAGGCGGCCCGGTTGCGGATCGCGCAGATCAACGGTTGCGTCTTCTGCCTGGACTGGCGGACCGAGCGTGACGGGGTGAAGGTCGAGGAGGAGTTCGCCGACGCGGTGACCGAGTGGCGGACCACCGACGCGTTCGACGAGCGGACCCGGCTGGCCGCCGAGTACGCCGAACGCTACGCGCTCGACCACCACGGCATCGACGACGAATTCTGGAAGCGGATGTCCGAGCATTACAGCCAGAAGGAAATCGTCGAGTTGAGCATGAGCATCGGTTCCTGGCTCGCCTTCGGACGGCTGAACCACGTTTTGGGGATCGACACCGTCTGCGTTCTGCCGAAGATATGACAGTGCTTGTTCAAAGAATAGGCCGGGGGTGCCGCCCCCGGCCTATTGTAGATCGTCGTCACAGATCGGTGGCGACGATCTTTTCGATGTTCCTTTCCGCCAGCGCGGTGATGGTGACGAACGGGTTCACCGAGGTGTTCCCCGGAATCAGCGCGCCGTCGATCACGTAAAGCCCCGGATATCCGTGGAGCCTGCCGTAATTGTCGGTCGCCTTGCCGAGTACCGCGCCGCCGAGCGGGTGGTACGTGAGGTGGTCGCCCCAGATCTTGTACGTGCCGAAGAGGTCGGTCCGGTAGATCGTGCCCTCTTTGGAATTGATCTTGTCGAAGATCGTCTTCGCCATCTCGATCGACGGCTGCTTCCACGCGGTCTGCCAGTCGAGGTCGACCCTGTTCGCGCTCGGGTTCCAGGAGAACGACGCGCGGTGGGGGTTCTTGGTGATCGACAGGTAGAACGAAGCGTAGGTCTCGATGCCGGTCGGCAGGGGTGCGACCTCGGCGAACGCGCCACCCGCCGCCCAGTTGTCGATACCCGCGGTGGGGATGGACGACTGCAACGCCCCGGTGGCGTCCCACATGTGGTTGGCTCGTCCGCACATGACGTTCCCGTTGTCGCCCCAGCCTTTTCCGACCTCGTTGCTGAGGTTGGGCAGCGCACCGGTGGCCCTGAGCTTGACCAGCAGTTTGCTCGTGCCGACGCTGCCGGCGGCGAAGAACACCTTGTCCGCGGTGACGGACTTCGTCGCAGTCACGGTGCCGCCGGTGTCGAGCTGCTCCATCACCACGGTGTACCCGCCGCCGGACGCGGGCGTCACCGAGGTGACGCGGTGCAGCGCCGAGATCGTCACCCGCCCCGTCGCCTTGATCCGCGGGAGATAGGTCTGCTGCAACGACTTCTTTCCGGCGTTGTTGCCGTAGAGGATCTCTCCGGCCAGCGCCGACCTCGGAACCGTGCCCGCCTGTTCCTTCTTCATGTAGTCCCAGTCGTACACGTCCGGGACGAACAGGAACGGGAAACCGGACCGCTGCGCGTGTTTCCGGCCGACTCGCGCGTACTGGTAGCACTCGGCGGTCTCGAACCAGTTCGGGTCGATGGTGGCGACGCCGAGACCCGCGTTGGCGCGCGGGTAGTAAACGCCGTACATCTCGTCGGCGTTGACCGTGGGCAGGACGGCGCCGAAGTTCTCCCGTTTCGGCGTGACGGCCATGCCGCCGTTCACGAGCGAGCCGCCACCGACGCCGCGGCCCTGGTAGACGGTGATGCCGCTGAAGTCCTCGGCGTCGAGGATCCCGGTGTGACGCGGGACGTCCTTGTCCAGCGGGAAGCCGAGGAAGTTGCTCAACGGCTGCTTTGTCCTCGTCCTCAGCCAGAAGGAGCGGTAGTCGGGTTTGGTGGTGTTGGCGAAGATCTTGCCATCCGTGCCCGGGGTGTCCCAGGCCATGCCGAGCTCGACGAGATGGACGTCGACGCCGGCCTCGGCGAGCCGGAGCGCGGCGACACAGCCGCCGTATCCGGAACCGATGACGAGTGCCGGGATTCGGGCGGCGTCGGCGATCGAACTTTTCGCGGAAGCGGTCCCGCCGAGGGCAGCCGCCCCCAGGATAGAACCAGTTCCAGCAATAAAGAGGCGGCGGGATAACTGTCCGGAAGCGCTTCTCCGCATGGTTTCGTCGCTCACGTGATCTTCCTCACCGTTGAGGGATTTAGAACAAGTTATACCTGCGGCTATGCCGGGTGGCAATAAAGATGGCCGATAGGCCACTATGTACTGCTGTGGAGTCCACTCGAGTTGATCGCTGGCTGTGGGCCGTCCGGCTGACCAAGACGCGCCCGGACGCCGCGGCGGCATGCCGTGGCGGCCATGTCCGCGTGAACGGCAAACCGGCCAAACCCGCGACCACGGTCGTGGCGGGTGACGAAGTGCGTGCGCGGGTGCACGACACGACGCGGATCCTGGAAGTGACGCGCGTGATCCAGAAAAGGGTCGGTGCCGCCGACGCCGCCACCTGCTTCATCGACCGGACGCCGGCGCCGCCGCCCGAGGCCGCCATCCCGGTCGCGCGGCGAGAGCGGGGCGCGGGGCGTCCGACGAAGCGGGAGCGCCGCGTGCTCGACCGGTTCCGTTCGGGTGAGGGCTGACCTGCCTACCCGTTGGCGCACAAGGTGTCACCGAGCGCCGAGCGCGCGTAGAACACTTCGCGTCCGGTCCGATGGCGCGTGATCAAGCCGGTGTCGTGCAGGACCTTCAGGTGCTGACTGACCGCGCCGGGCGCCATGGACAGCCGGTGGGCGAGCGCGGTCGTCGTCACCGCGTCGGCGATGGCCACGAGGACGCGGGCGCGCGTCCGCCCGATCAAGGCAACTCCCCGGTGCCGGGCAGGCCGGAGGCGTGACGGACGACGTAACGGAGGCGTTCGTTCGTCGCTACCTGGAGGCGTTCTCCATCCATATCTCGACCTTCGTCCGTTCACATACGTGGACATGATTCACATCCGTTGACGAGCAACAGGGACGTGAACTATAAAGACGGGGTCCGGGTGTACACGCCGCAACACCTTCCGTCAGTCCGTCACGGAGGTTTCGGGTGTCCCGAAAAAGTCCTCTTCGTCGTGCCGTCCTCCCGGCGGTCGCCGCCGTGGTCGCCACCGCCGCACTCCTGCAGGTACCGCCCCAGGTGGCGGACGCGGCACCGGGACCCGGCGCGCTGACCGGCCTCGACCTCGGAGCGGCGAACCGCCGCGCGCCGGTCGCGGGGCTCTACGACTGGTCCAAAGCCGGGTATCGCGGCGGTGCCGCGCTGCCCGGCTCCGGTGAGGTGAATCCGAATGCCACCTGCCAGGTCACCGCGGCCGAGCTGGCGAGCCAGTACAACGTCAAACCCGACGACGGCGCCGACGACACGAACGGTATCCAGGCGGCGATCGACGGGATCAAGAGCGCGTGCTCGCCGTCCGGGAGCTACACCAAGCTCAGCACGATCACCTTCCCGGCGGGCCGATTCGACGTCACGCACGAGATCCACGTCGACGCCGACTACCTGATCCTGCGCGGCGCGGGCAAGGACGCCACGAAGTTCGTCTACAAACCCGACGCGAACACCCTCTACGACACCCTCACCCCGGACGGTTCCGACTGGGACGAGGACGGGATGACCTCGGGCGCGGGCAAGGGCGGCTGGCTGTGGCCCGGTCGCGGGCTGTTCCGTGTCCAGTCCAGGGGAGTGCACACGTCCTACTCCAGCGACTACGCCTCGGCGCCCGCGAACCGCAAGGACATCTTCGAGGGCACCATCAACGTCCATTGGAAGGCCGGGGTGAAGCTGCGGGGCAAGCCGGGCGACACCGCGTTCGCCGCGCGGATGGGGGACAAGGTCGTCCACTTGGCGAGCAGCGGCGCGCTGACCGCGCTCGCCGCCGGGAACCTGGTCAACATCAGGGCGGCCAACTCGCTGAAGTTCTACGAGCAGCAGCAGGCGACGCCGACCACGTTCCCGTTGCTGAACATGCACATGCGCCAGCAGATCTTCACGATCGCGGCGCTCGACACGTCCGCCCGCACGATCACCCTGGACAAACCGCTCGAGTACGACGTCCCGGTGAACTCCACTTCGGACGGTTCGGCCCCGATCGACGGCGCCACCTACGACTCGAAGGCGGCGCCGCTGGTCGACCCGGTGCTCGGAGTCGGATTCGAGAACCTCGGCTTCACCCAGGACATGCCGGGGCTGAACCCCGCGGAGGCGGACAACAACTACGGGAACATGGCGCCCGCCGCGGAGATGCACGGGATCGTCTTCAAATGGGCGGCGAACTCCTGGGTCCGCGGCGTCCGCGCGGAGATGACCGGATCACATCCGATCGTCACCGAGGAGGCCAAGAACCTCCAGATCGTCGACAACGAACTCAACGGTTCGTGGAACAAGGGCAAGGGCGGCAACGGCTACTTCCGCGGCTCCCGCGTCTGGGATTCGCTCTACGCCGGCAACACTTCGACCCTGCTGCGGCATTTCACCTTCCAATGGTCCGCCGCGGGCAACGTGGTGATCGGCAACTCGTTCGACTCCGACCTCAACCTGCACGGCGGCTGGGAACGCAACAACCTGTTCGAACTCAACACCGTCAAGGTCTCGTACGCGCACCGCTCCGGGAACTGCCGGGCCAACTGCGGCGAGGAGGGTGGCGGCGGTCCCGACGACTCGAACTGGTTCCCGATCTGGTGGGGCGCGGGCAAGAAGGCGGTCAAGTGGTCGGGCGCTTCCGGCTACCGCAACGTGTTCTTCAACAACGCCATGACCAAGCAGGTCGCGGACAACGGGCCGTATAACGACTTCTACGCCGACCGGCACCGCGTCCACTCCTTCGGCTGGGACGGCACCGCGTACAAACACCTCGATATCGGCGGCACACCGATCGCCGACTGGGCGAAGAACGAGCAGCGGGACTACACCGGAGGGCAAGGGGTCGACGCCACCAAGACCGACGCCGCTTCGTCACTCTTCCTGAAGTCCGTCGACGGGACCCCGCCGTCCTCGACGGCGAGCCAGAGCCCCACCACGACGACACCGACCACCACGACGACCCAGACCCCGAGTGCCTGCCTGAACGCGACGTTCACCCGTAAGTCGGTGTGGGACAGCGGCTACGGTGCCGGCTTCACCGTCACCAACACCTGTTCGGCCGCCGTCGGTTCATGGGCGGTCGAGTTCGACCTGCCCGCCGGGACGACCATCACCGGATCGTGGAGTTCGGTGCTGGCGAGGACCGGACAGCACTACCGGTTCGGGAACGCGGCCCACAACGGGAGCGTCAAACCCGGCGGCACGGCGACGTTCGGCTTCAACGCCGCCGGTCAGGGACTCCCGGTCGCGTGCTCGATCGCCGGAACCAAATGCGGAGGCACGGAATGACGAGGAAACGACTGCACGCCGCGATCGCGGCCACGGCGTCGGCGGCGGGCCTGTTCGGCGCCGTCGTCACCGCCGAGGCCGCCGCGCCCAGCCTGACCGCGGCCTTCGCCCAGAGCTCGGTGTGGGACAGCGGATACGGCGGTAAGTACACGCTGACCAACGCGGGCGACGCGAACAGTACGCAGTGGACGATCGAGTTCGATCTCCCCGAAGGCACCGCGATCACGACGTCGTGGAGTTCGGTGCTCACCAGGACCGGCCAGCACTACAAGGTGACCAACGCCGGCTTCAACGGCACGATCAAACCCGGCGGCACCGCGTCGTTCGGCTTCAACACCTCGGGGCTCGGCCTGCCGACCGGCTGCACGATCAACGGCAGCCCGTGCGGGGGAGGGGCGCCGAGCACCACCACGACCCCGCCCACCACCACGACCACGAGCAAACCGCCGACGACGACCACCAGTGTTCCCGCGGGAGACGTGATCGACGTGAGCACGGCGGCGGAGCTGCGGGCCGCGCTGGCCGTCGCGAGCCCCGGCCGGACCATCCGGCTGGCCGCCGGAACCTATCGGGGTTCCTTCGTGGCCACGAAACCCGGCACGGCGGGCGCGCCGATCACGGTGACCGGACCGTCGACGGCGATCCTGATCAACGACGGCCCGTCCGGTGAGGCGCCTTCCTGCCCGGCGCCGACCGCGGGCTGGGACTCCGGGTACGGCTTCTGGCTCTACGGTGCGCCGTACTGGCACCTGAAGGGCTTCACCGTGCAGGAGTCGAAGAAGGGCGTCGTCGCGGACAACTCGCACCACACCGTGATCGAGGGAGTGCGAGTACACCGGATCGACGAGGAGGCCGTGCACTTCCGCCGTTCCTCGGCGGACAGTGTCATCCGTGATTCGACGATCAGCCACACCGGTCTCGTGCAGGCGGGTTACGGCGAGGGCGTCTACCTGGGCTCCGCGAACTCGAACTGGGCGTGCCACGGGAACTCGGGCGGGGTCGACCGCAGCGACCGGATCCAGGTGCTCGACAACCACATCGGGCCGTACGTCGCCGCGGAGGCCATCGATGTCAAAGAGGGCACCGTGGACGGCGTCATCCGGGGCAACACCTTCGACGGTCAAGGGGTTTCCGGGCAGAATTCGGCCGATTCCTGGGTCGACGTCAAGGGGTCCGGGTACGTGATCGAGGGCAACACCGGCACCTTCGCTTCGCCGGGGACGTTCGCGAACGGCTACGAGACGCACAATCCCGGCACCACCCCGTCGTTCCCGAACGGGTGCGGGAACGTGTGGCGGGACAACAAGTCCGATCTCGGCGGGGTCGGCCAGTACGCCATCAAGATCACGTCGACGTCGAAGTGCTCGGATCGGCCCAACGTCGTCCACGCGTCCAACACCGTGTCGAGGGCGGTGAACGGGCTGACCAACATTCCCGTCACGCCTTGACAGACGCCGGGGACGGGAGCTCCACGGCTCCCGTCCCCGGCGGGTTTCGAGGGGTAAGGCGAAGGTGGCGTGCGGTCGGCCCGTCGGCTGGAGGGCGTCGCGAAAGCCACAGTGACATTCGCCGGCGAGCCGGTCAGGTGGGTGACAACTGCCTTTCCTCTCATCAGTCCCGGACCGCGGTGATCGCGACGGTGGCGTAGCGCACGGTGAACCGCCCGCCCATCCCGTCGATCACCGCGCCGACTTCAGCGAGGATCTCTTGGCGCACTGTGGATTCGACCCAGGTGAGCGAGCCGAACGTGGGGAGCTGGTCCAGCCATTCGTCCCGGGTGTAGACCCTGGCCCAGTCGTGGCGGCTTCGTTCCGGTTCGCCGAACCCGCCTGCTTCGCGCAGGCCGTCGGCGACCTTCACGATGAGTGGCCCGTACGGGTCAGAGGGTTGTTTCGGCACGCTGTCGAGATCGATCGGGGAATCCGGCACGAGCCGCCGGTAAGCGTCCGCCAAGGCGTTCGCGACCTTTTCCGGCGGTTCGGGTACGTGCCAGAACGCGGCCAAGAGCCCGCCGGGCCGTAGCACTTCGGCGGCCTTGGCGGCGCCCGCCACCGGGTCGACCCAGTGCCAGGCCTGCCCGGAGACGAGCAGATCGAACCGGCGTCCGGCGGGGTCCCATTCCTCGAACTTCGCGACCTCGACGTCGACGCCGCTCCGGCGGGCGAACTCCGCCATCCGCGAGTCCGGCTCGACGCCAAGGACGTGACAACCCGCCGCCTGGAACTGGCGCGCTTCGATTCCGGTGCCTGCGCCCACATCGAGGACACCGCGGCCGGGCGCGGCGGCGATGAGGTGATCGATGAGTTCCGGGGGATAGGCGGGCCGGGTGCGGTCGTAGCGCTCGACGTCCGCGCCGAAGGAATCCGCGGCCTGTCGATAGCGATGAGGCTCTTGCCCCGAAGGTAGAGTGGGCATGCGCCCACCTTAAGTGGGCGATTGCCCACTCGTCAACGCAAGGGAGCCGTATGCCGACCGGGGTAGCCCTGCGCGCCGTCCGCGCGCAGTTGTTCGACGCGGCGGAGCGTGTCCTGCTGCGGGAGGGGCCGAGCGGGCTCACGAGCCGCGCGGTGACCACGGAGGCGGACTGCGCGAAAGGTGTCCTTCACCGGCATTTCGACGACTTCGACGGATTCCTGGCCGAGTTCGTGATGGACCGGATCGAGAAGCTGGACGAGAAGGGTCTTCGGGAAGCCGTCGGTACCGGAACGGTCGTGGACAACCTCACCTCGGCGCTCATCGCGGTGTTCGAGTCGGTCGCGGTCGCGATCGTCCCGCTCGTGATCTTCCGCGACGAGCTGCGTGCCCGGTTGCGCCGCGAGTGGCCCGCCGGGGTCCCGGTGCTGACCCAGGCCGCCATCATGATCGGTGGCTACCTCGACGCGGAACGGGCGCAGGACAGGATCGCGGCGGACGCCGACGTCGAGACCCTCGCGGCCACGCTCATCGGCGCCACACACCTGCTCTATGCCGACCGCACCGCGCCCGCGCCGGAAACGGCGCAGGTGCGGAAGGTGGTGGAGACGGTGATCGGGACTTGACAGCGCGGTGACGCCGCTGCCGACGTTGCGAAAGCCACTTTCGCAACACGCCACCTTGCCTCAGGACGCGAAAAGGCGGCGAGTCCTCAGTGGACTCGCCGCCTTTTCGGTGGATCAGGACTGCGCGGCGGTGACGGTGTGCCGCAGCAGCAGCGACGTCGTGACCGGGCCGACGCCACCGGGGACCGGCGTGATCGCCCCCGCGATCTCCTCGACCGCGGCTTGGTCGACGTCGCCGACGAGCCCGCCTTCGGGAGTCGGGTTCGTGCCGACGTCGATCACCACGGCACCGGGCTTGACGTGGTCCGCGCCGATGAAATGCGCGCGGCCGACGGCGACGACCAGGACGTCCGCGGTCTTGGTGACCGCCGCGAGGTCCTTGGTGCGGGAGTGACAGACGGTGACCGTCGCGTGCTCGCCGAGCAGCAGCAGCGCGGCGGGCTTGCCGACGATGGTCGAGCGGCCCACGACGGCGACCTGGGCGCCGGACAGAGCGACCTGCTCGCGCTTCAGGATCTCCAGCACCGCGGCGGCGGTGGCGGGCGCGTAGGTCGGGAGGCCCGCGGTGAGACGGCCGAGGCTGACCGGGTTGGCGCCGTCGACGTCCTTGCGCGGATCGATGTGCGCGCCGACGTCGTCGAGCGTCACGCCTTCGGGCAGCGGGGTCTGGCAGATGATGCCGTGGACCGACGGGTCCGCGGAGAGCTTGTCGAGCTCGCGGGTGACGTCCTCGCCGGTCGGCTTCTCGAGTTGGACCACGCGGCAGTCGACGCCGACCTTCTTCGCGGCACGCTCGATCGAGCGCACGTACCAGGCGGTGGCGTCGTCGTCGGTCGGCACGAGCACGGCGAGCGTCGGGGCGGTGCCCGATTCGCGGAGCTTGGCGGCGGTCTCGGTGACCTCGGCGGTGATGGCGGCGGCGATCGCGCGCCCGTCGATCAGGGTCATCGGGTGAGCCTTTCGCGAACCTGGGTGATGAGGGCGTCGGCGCGCCCGGCGGCGGGGGTGTACTCGGCGAGGCGGGCCTCGGCCTCCCTGCAGAGCTGCTCGTCCGACATGGACGCGAGGTTGACCTCGACGTTGACCACGCCCGATTCGAGGGCGGACTTGGCGGACGAAGCCGCGACCGCGATGTCGGAGATGACGTTGGTGTTGGCGCCTTCGAGGATCGAGGCGGCGACGTCGATGACCTCGGCGGCGAGGGCGGCCGTGCGCAGCGGAACCTCGGCGGCGCCGACCAGCGCGGCCTGGATCGCGGTGGTGCGCGCCTGCTTCTCCTCGTCGGTGGCCTTGGGGAGCTTGTACGCGGCGACCACGGCGTCGAACGCGGCGGCATCGTCGGCGGCGAGGCCGAGCGCGCGCGTCCGGAGGTCTTCGGCCTTCGCGAGCGCCTCGGTCATGGTGGCCTCGTGCTCGGCGTACTTCGGCTTGCCGATGGTCAGGTTGCACACCATGGAGACCAGGGCGGCACCGACCGCGGCGTTCATCGCGGCACCCGCGCCACCACCGGGCGTCGAGGCCTTCGATGCCAGCTCGTCGAGCCACTGACCGACCGGTTGAGCCTCCACGCGATGTTCCCTTCCCGCTGGTTTTGCCGTCGCGCCGAAGCCTACCTGGGGGTTCCCGGACAACCCGAAGGCCACCTTCGCGACGATCGACATCGGCGAAGGTGGCCTCCGGCCAGCGGGGTCAAGACCGCTGGTACTCCTCCCACGTGAGCTTCGGCGTGACGGCAGGGCCGTCGTCGGAACCGCGGCCGGCGAGGCCGTTGTAGCCGAGGTAGTAGTCACCGGCCTGGTGCTGCGCGCCCGACGACAGGTCCGGATCGGACAGTGCGATGGCGTGGATGTGGTAGGCGAAACCCTGGGCCGGGGTCCGGACCCAAGCCGCGAAGCCCACCTGACGCAGCTTCCGTGCGACGTCGGTCCGCGTGGTCGAGGACATGCCCTCGACGCCGATGTCGAGCGCACCACCACCGTCGTGAGTCCCGGCCGAAGCGCCGACGCCGCCGGGGTTGTACGAGCCCTGCGTGATGGTGAGCTGCCTGCCGAGCAGACCCTCGGCCTTCACCAGCATCGCCTTGGTCCGCGTGTTCATCGTCTTGCCGTGGTAGGTCAGGCGGCTACCCGCCGAGACCACCGCGGTGACGGTGTACCGGCCCTCGCCCAGCTTCTCGAGCGACGTCTTGCCCGGCAGGCCGGAGGCGTCGATCCCGGTGTAGCCCAGCGACTTCTGGTAGCTGGAGTACGCGGTGATGGTCGACGTCCCGAAATGGCCGTCGACGTACTGCTGGGCGAGCAGTCCCTTGGCGGCGAGCGCCTGCTCCACCAGCAGCACGCTGTCCTTGGCCCCGGGGGTCAGGGCGCTGTCGGCCCGGCGCGGGTCGATCTGCGCGGCCTTGAGCACCGCTTCCATGCTGGCCGTGGGCAACGCGGTCACTTCGGCGCCGGCCGGTGCGGCGGCCACGCCGAGGGAGAGCGCGGTCGCTGTCGCGAGCACGGCTACCTTGGTCAACAATTCCTGCCTCCTGAGCGGATTCGGTTTGTCCGGACAGCATGGGCAGCGTGAATACAAGGGCCGTACAAACGAACGTTCTTCAGGTCTGGTCCGGGCCGGTGACGAACAAGGTCACCGCCTCGGACAAAGTCCGGCAATGGGCGTCATCGGGGTGTTGGGCGGCTTCCCGCTCGAGTGGGCGCAGCCGGTCTCTCGTGCGGACCGATTTGACCGTTTCGGCGCTTTCGATCGCTTGGATGCCGACGGACAGCGCCTGGTCGCCGTCCCCGTCGAGAATATGCCCCGTGGCCAGCATGGCCAGGCACAGTGAACGGCTGCGCGCCATATCCGGACCGTAGCCGCGAACGGCGTCGGTGAGTGCGGCGATGGCCAGTCCGACATGACGGCCACCCTTGCGCAAAGCCAGGTCGGTGTGCACCGAGCCCGCCATCGCGGAAACGTCGACCTCGGTGAAGAACCTGGCCCAGTCGGGTGGCTCGGCTTCATCCTTTTCGGCGAATTCCTCACCTGCTTGATCCACCAGTCCGACAGCGAGGTTCGCGTCGCCTTTCTTGGCGTAGGCCCAGCCTTGGTTCGCGCTCAGGATACTCGCGGCCAGCTTCGAACCGGCACGCTTCGCGGCGAGCCTGCCCAGCTCGAATCGGGCGAGGGCTTCGTCCGTGACGCCGTAATGCAGATCGATCCGGCCCCGCCGGTAATGGATGTTCGCGATCAACTCGGCGTTCTCGCCGTCGGCGGCGAGCTCCAGCGCGACATCGAGATGGTGCTGCGCGGCGCCGACGTGACCGCTGTCGAAACAGGTCCACCCGGCGAGGTTGTGCAGATCCGCGACCGCGGAGAAAAGCCTGGCCCGCAACGGTTCCGAGATCGACATCGCGAGCATCCGGTGGCCGCGATGGATCCGGACCACGACGGCGTCGCGGCACATCCCGCCCCCGAATTGGTAGTCGACGGCACGGAGCGCCTTCGTCTGCGTTTCCAGCGCCTCGACATCGCGGTTCCCCACCCGGTCCGGAGTGAGGTGGCGGCGAGCGGTGCCTTCAGGATTTGTCATGGTCATTCAGCCCCTGACGTAACCCCCAGCGCGAGTTTCGTGGTTTCAAAGCCTACCCGAACGTCAACGCGCACTCAGGTACGAAGACAGGTAGTTGTACGGGTGTCGTCCAGCCGGAACAAGCGCAACCTGATAAGACTTCCAGTGGATGCCGAAAGGTCGAGACCCATATGGTGCTGCGTGTTTCACCGCCTTCGCGAGCCCGTCTCCGACTGGTCTCCTCGGAGGAGGCGCGTAAGACACCCCGGGTGGGCGGCCGTCTGGATCGGTACGGCGAGATCGCCGACCGGCGGCTGGCCGCGATCCTCGCCGCCGAGGACGTGGCGGAGGAGTACGGGCTGAGCGCACACACGCGCACGACCTGTTACACGCACCGCTGCTGGGTGCACCAGTGCATCTCCGATCCGTTGCACGTACTGGTCGTCACCGGGCACCGCTGGTGCAGGCGCTGCGACCGCACGGTCGACGTCGAGATCGACGAGACCATTCCGGGATCGGTCGAACTCTATTGCGACGGCTGTGGTGTCCCGCCGGACACGGTCGCGAACCGCGAAGTGCTCTTCGCCTGCCGGAGCAGCCTGATGGCCATGCACGGAGGCGAAGCATCGACGCTCTATGTGGTGCCAGACAGCTGAATTCGGATTGGGCTGACCGAGCGAACGGGCCCCAGGCCTCGTTGACCGCCGGTCGCAGGCGTCCGTACGGTTCAGGGGTGGGCACTGCGGCCGCAGCAGGCCGGCCGGGCAACATCCCCGCCGGGACCACGAGTTTCGTGGGTCGAAAGAAGGACATCGCCGAGGTCAAGAGACTTCTGTCCAAGGCGAGGCTGGTCACCTTGACCGGGGTCGGTGGGGTCGGCAAGACGAGGCTGGCCCTGCGTACCGCCGCCGAACTGCGCCGGGCCTTCCCCGACGGTGCCTGGCTCGTCGAACTCGCGGATCTGTCCGACCCGGACTTGATGGCTCACACGGTACTGGAGGCGCTGGGCGTCCGCGACGACACGGGCCGCGACCAGGCGGACGTGCTCGCGGATCACCTGAGGGAGCGCCGGATCCTGGTGATCCTGGACAACTGCGAACATCTGATCGAGGTCTGTGCGGCGTCGGCGGACCGGCTGCTGAGGGTGTCGCCGGGGCTCCGCTTCCTCGCCACCAGCAGGGAACGGCTCGGGATTCCGGGAGAGCACCTCTGGCAGGTCGCGCCGTTACCGCTGCCTGAGCCGCTGGTCCCGCTGCGCTCGGAGGCTTGGCGTGGCTATCCCGCGATGACGTTGTTCGCCGAACGGGCGGCCGCCGTCGAGCCGGCGTTCGTCGTCACCGACGAAAACCAGGCTTTGGTCGCGAACGTGTGCCGGATGCTCGCGGGGATACCGTTGGCGATCGAGCTGGCCGCGGTCCGGGTCCGGGCGCTGTCGCTCGAAGAGCTGGAGACCCGGCTGGCGGACAGCTTCCACTTACTCGCCAAGGGTGAACGCGGCGGACTGCCCAGGCACCAGACACTGCTGGCAGCGGTGGAATGGAGCCACGACCTGTGCGGAGCCGCCGAGCGGGTCCTCTGGGCGCGGGCGTCGGTCTTCGGGGGTGGGTTCAGCTTGCACGCGGCCGAATCCGTCTGCGCGGGGGACGGGCTGCCCGCTCGTTCGGTGCTCGGGCACCTGGCCGGGTTGGTGGACAAGTCGGTCCTGCTCTTCGAACGCGACGGTGACCGGACGAGGTACCGGCTGCTGGAGCCGCTTCGCCAGTTCGGTGGGGCGAAGCTCCGCGACATGGGTGACGAGGACTCGATCCTGCGCCGTCATCGGGACTACTACCTCGCGCAGGCCGAGCAGAGCGAGCAGGAATGGTTCGGGCCGAATCAGGCGGAGATCTTCACGCGGACCAAACTGGAGCACGCGAACCTGCGCGCCGCGCTCGACTATTGCCTCGCCACGCCGTCCGAAGGCAGGACCGGGTTGAAGCTGGCGGGCACGTTGTGGTTCTACTGGGCGGGTTGCGGTGTGCTGGGGGAGGGGAGACACTGGCTCGACCACGCGCTCGAAGCCGTCCCAGACGGCGGCGAAGACCGCTTGAAAGCATTGTGGGTCAACGGATACGTCTCAACCCTGCAGGGTGACGTCTCGCATGCGGTGACCTTGTTGGGGGAGTGCCGCACGGAAGCGGGCAGGGTCGGGGACGAGGCGGCGCTCGCCTACGCGACCCACCGCCTGGGTTGCAACGCGCTGGTCGGCGACGACGTCGGCTACGCGAAGGACCTGTTCGAGGACGCCCGAATCCGCTATCGGCGGCTGGGCGAGATGAACGGCAACGTGATGCTGGCCGGAATCGAGATGGCGATCGCATCGATCTTCCTCGGCGAATTGGAGGAGGCCGCGGCGCTGTGCGAAGAGGCGCGCGCGATCGGTGCCGCGCATGGCGAGGAATGGGCCTACGCCTACGCGATCTACGTACTGGCGCTCGTGGCGCTGAACCGGGGCGAATTCGAGCTGGCGACCGGTTACGCGCGCAACTGCCTGAGGATCAAGCGCACCTTCAACGACCTGCTCGGCATGGTGCTGTCGATCGAGGTGCTCGCGTGGATCGAGTCGTCGCTGCGGCACTGGGTGCGCGCGGCGACCCTGCTCGGCTGTGCGGGGCGGATCTGGCAATCGGTCGGCTACCCGATGTTCGGCTCGAAGTACTTCGGCGCCCCGCACGGTGACTGTGAGGCGGCGACCCGTGAGGCGCTCGGTGACAGCCGGTACGCGGTCCTGTCTCGGTACGGGAGCGAGTTCACCTTGGAAGAGGCCGTCGCCTTCGCGCTCGACGAGGCCGAGGTGGCGGAGAGCGCTCCCGTCGCCGCGGTCGAGACGGTACTCACCGACCGAGAGCACGAGGTCGCGGTCTTGATCACCGACGGCCTGTCCAACCAGGAGATCGCCGATCGGCTGGTGATCTCCCGCCGCACCGCCGAGGGCCACGTCCAGCGCATCCTGCGGAAACTGAGCTTCGATTCCCGTGCGCAGATCGCGGCCTGGGTGACCCAGACGGCGGTGCGAAGCGAGCGGAATGGCAGCGTCCGAGGGGGCCGTCCGGAGTAGTCGGTGGTTTGGACCACCACTGTTACCGAAGCTTGATCTGGGCATATCGCGCGGACCGCTACTTTGTTGTGGCGCGCAACGAATTGCTTCGCCCGTGGATTTCCAACGCCGGAGGTGTCACGACGTGAACCGGATCTTCGTGCAGCCCAAACGGCGGAAAGGGGTCCGGGGCGCGCTCGCCCTCGGCCTTTCCGCGCTCCTGATCTCTGCCGGGCTCGGCGGTGCCACCGCCGCGGCCGCCGACTACAGCCAGAGCGCCGCGTCCTTGAACGCGACCCAGGCGCAGTTCTCCTTCACGCCGGCGACCCCCGCGCGCTACGTCGACATCCACTACACCGGCGTTCCGGGAGTGGGGCAGCAGAACGTCCGCATGACCGACAACGGGGGCACGTGGCGGCACACCGTCGGCTCGCTGTCGGCGGGCACGGTGCTCGACTACTGGTTCACCTACGAGAAGAACGGGCCGCAGTACGACACCCCGCACTTCACGTACACCCACGGCGGCAGCGGCACGACCGTCGCGTCACCGACGTTCGATCCGCCGGGCGGCAGTTACCCGAGCGCCCGCTCGGTGACCCTGTCGAGCGCGACCGCGGGTGCGACCATCCGGTACACAGTGGACGGTTCCGCGCCGACGGCATCGTCCACTCTGTACACCGGGCCGGTCACGGTCTCCGCGTCCTCGACGATCTCCGCGATCGCACTCAAGTCCGGTTCGGCGAATTCCCCGGTGACGTCGGCGAGCTACACGATCGGATCCACGCAGGCGACCTGCCCGGCTCAGGCTGAGGTCCCGGACTTCGGCCCGAACGTGCGGATCTTCGACCCGGGGATGTCCGCGGCGTCGATCCAGTCCCGGCTCGACGCGGACTTCAACGCGCAGAAGGACACCCTGACCGCGCAGTTCACCGAGCGCCGGTACGCGCACCTGTTCAAGCCCGGCGTGTACAACGGCATCCACGACAACGTCGGCTACTACACCTCGGTCGCGGGCCTCGGGCAGAACCCGGGCGACGTCGTGATCAACGGCGACGTGACCGTCGACGCGTTCAACGAGTCGGACAAGGGCGTGGCGCTGCAGAACTTCTGGCGCTCGGCGGAGAACCTGGCCGTCGTACCGAGCAGCGGATCGACCCGCTGGGCCGTCGCGCAGGCCGCGCCGTTCCGCCGGATGGACATCCGCGGCGGGCTGCAGCTGTACCCGGCCAGCTACGGGTTCGCCAGCGGTGGTTACACGGCCGACAGCAAGGTGTCCGGGCAGGCCGCGTCGATCTCGCAGCAGCAGTGGTACACCCGGGACAGCAGCTACGGCAGCTGGGACGGCGGGGTCTGGAACATGGTCTTTTCCGGGACGAGCGGCGCTCCCGCGAACACTTTCCCCAACCCGCCGGAGACGACGCTCGGCACCACGCCGGTGTCCCGCGACGTCCCGTACCTGTACCTCGACGGCTCCGGCAAGTACCGCGTGTTCCTGCCTTCGCTGCGCACCAACGCTTCCGGGCCGAGCTGGGCCAACGGCGGCACTCAGGGCGGCTCGCTGCCGATGAGCCAGTTCTACGTGGTGAAGGCAGGGGACACGGCGGCGTCGATCAACACCGCGCTCTCGCAGGGCTGCAACCTGTTCTTCACTCCGGGCGTCTATCACCTGAACCAGACGCTCAACGTGACGAAGGCGAACACCGTCGTCCTCGGCATCGGTTACCCGACTCTGGTGCCGGACAACGGTGTCGATGCCATGAAGGTCGCCGACGTGGACGGCGTCCGGATCAAGGGCCTCCTGTTCGACGCCGGGACGACCAACTCGCAGTCGCTGCTCACGGTCGGGCAGGCGGGCTCGACGGCGAATCACTCCGCGAACCCGACGACCTTGCAGGACGTGTTCTTCCGGATCGGCGGCCAGATCGCGGGGAAGGCGACGAACAGCCTTATCGTCAACAGCCGTGACACGATCATCGACCACATCTGGGCGTGGCGGGCCGACCACGGGAACGCCGGCACCTACGGCTGGACGATCAACACCGGTGACACCGGCGTGGTCGTCAACGGCGACAACGTGCTGGCCACCGGCCTGTTCGTCGAGCATTACCAGAAGTACCAGGTGATCTGGAACGGCCAGAACGGCAGGACGATCTTCTTCCAGAACGAGATCCCGTACGACGTCCCGGATCAGGCAGGCTGGAAGAGTCCCAACGGGCTGAACGGGTACGCCGCGTACAAGGTGGGGGACAATGTGACCTCCCACGAGGCGTGGGGACTGGGCAGCTACTGCTTCTTCAACGACAACCCTTCGGTGAACCTGTATCACGCGTTCGAGGTGCCGAACCGCTCCGGCGTCCGGTTCCACAACATGGTGACGGTTTCGTTGAACTACAAGGGGACCATCACGCACGTGATCAACGACGCCGGGGCGGTGACGCCACCGGACACACGGCCGAGCAACCTGGTGAGCTACCCGTAAGGCCGGGCCACGTCTCGCGAAGTACATGAAGGACCCCTTCACGGCGCTAGGCGCAATGAAGGGGTCCTTCATGTAGTCGGGAAGGAGGCTTCCTCTGCCAGGGGAGTGGACTTGTCAAAGAAGTCCTCGCGGCGTGATTCTGGACGCCGGCAGGGCGGCCGTGTCTTGTGTCCGCTGGGACACTCTTCGGTCACTGAATGCCTGATTTGTGCCGATATGTACAGTTCTGCAACGGGTCGTGAAGTGGTAATGAGGGTTAGAACCCAATGTCACGTAGCTTAAGTTGATCTTGGACGAGGTTGACAGGTGGGGTGAAGGCTCCCTTCACTGCGTCTGATGCGACGAAGGGGGCGCCTGGTCGTGGGTCGGGTTGGTCGTGAGTGGCGTTTCGGGTTCTAACCCGAAACGCCACTCACGACCCCCTCGTGAAATCGCCCCTCCCGGCATCGCTCAGACATTGAGTCGGCGAAAAGTGTCCTTAGTGGACATTCAGGGGCGCGGTCGGCTCCTGTCGGTCAGGGCGACCGAGCGCATGACCTGCGGCAACCCTCACCGCTTACGATCAAGACCCCCATCCAAGATCAACTTAAGCTACGTGGCCTTGGGCTGGAACGCTCTTTGCCGCTCGCGGCCCCCGTCGCGAAGCCGTGCAAAGTACTCGAATCGGGCAGGCGGGTCTCGATTAATGTCCCTTGCGGACGGTCAAGGTTTATTCCCCTGAAACGGTTTCTGTATAACGCTCTATACCGCGCGGCGGAAGACGTCCTCGATCAGGCTCAAATCCGTGATCAGCAAGGATGCCCAAGCCGCCGCCGAGCGGACTGGTGTTCGGCGCCGCGCTGGACAAGCCGCCCGCGGGGTGACTCAGCGACCCTCCCGGCTGCCTTCATAGGCCCGCTCGCGTAGCCCGGAGAGCCAGCCGGGCCGCAGCTCCCAGCCTGGCGGTGGGTTGAGCATCGGATCGAAGGCGGGACGAAGGGAGTCTTCGTCGACCTCGTGGAGGGTCAGTGTCGCGCAGGGCTTCCGATGGCCGTTCGCGCGGACGGCCTCGACGAGGTAGGTCACCGGCCCTTCGGCCACCAGCCGTCTCAATCCGCCCAGCGACGCTTCGGCGTGCCGTGACGTCTCCGCGCGGGCCGACAACCAGACCAGTTCACCCTTTGTGCGATAGGGCAGCAACGTGCTGTAGCGACCGGTGGTCCAGGCGCGAGCCGGCCGCGGCAACACGCGGCCGGCGAGGCCGGTGCCCGAAGTGGTCAACGCGAGATCCCACGGGTGGCCCCCGACGGCCGGGATCCGCACCGCCAGCCCGAGCGCGTCAGGCACGCGCCCCGGCAGACCGGCTCCCTTGGACATCCGCACGGTGACGGCGACCGGCTCTTCCGGAAGTGTGAGGTCATCGCGCCTCAAAGCCTGAAGTTCTCCTTTGAGTAGTAGTCCGTTCGGGTGGAAGGCCCTCGCGCCGCGAAGCGCCGCCAGCGCGTGAAATCCGGCGTGGAAAAGCCTGCCGACCGGTCCTGCCTGCGGTGCGTTGTCCTCGGCCACGATTTCCACCCTCCTGGTGACGTGTGTGCTCCGCGGGGGCTACCCCGGGCGAGCCGGATTACACGGGAATTCCCACGGAATCGAGAACGCCGGTTTTCCGGTGTGAGCGGCTTCCGCCCGGGTACTCGACGTGCTGTTCGCTCATCGTGTTCCACCTGGATCGGAGGAAATCCATGACTGCATCGCCGGCCACGGTTCGGCGGGCTCCGCGCCAGCTCATCGCCCTCGGCCTGGTCGCGGTCTTCCTGCTCGTCGGCATTCTCGGCTTCATCCCCGGCATCACGACGAACTACGAGCAGCTGAGCGGTGCCGGGCACCAGTCCGGCGCGTTGCTGCTGGGCGTGTTCCAGGTGTCGATCCTGCACAACATCGTCCACCTGGCGTTCGGCGTCGCGGGCATTTTGCTGGCCCGGACGGCGACCGGCGCGAAAGCGTTCCTCGTCGGCGGCGGGGTGATCTACCTCGTGCTCTGGCTGTACGGGCTGCTGATCGACCACGGGTCGGCGGCGAATTTCGTGCCGGTCAACACCGCCGACAACTGGCTGCATCTCGGGCTCGCCGTCGGGATGATCGCCCTCGGGCTCATTCCGCTCTCCGGTTCGAAGGCGCCGATCGCCGACTCGCGCTAGTCCGTTCCCCTGAATTCTCTGGAGGTTGTCAGTGTTCCGTCATACCAAATCGCTCCAATTCGAGGCCAAACCGGAAAAGCCGGACGCTTTGTACGCCCGTAAGCTGCAGGAGCTCATCGGCGGCGCCTACGGTGAAATGACCGTCACCATGCAGTACCTGTTCCAGGGCTGGAACTGCCGGATCGAGGGCAAGTACAAGGATTTGATCATGGACACGGCGACCGAGGAGATCGGTCACGTGGAAATGCTCGCGACAATGGTCGCCCGGCTCCTCGAAGGGGCGCCTGCCACCACGGTGGCCGAAGCCGCGAAGGATCCGGCCACCGCGGCGATCCTGGGCGGGATGGATCCCCAGCAGGCGATCATCTCCGGTGGCGGCGCCACGCCCAGCGACAGCCAGGGCTATCCCTGGAACGGCCGCTATGTCGTGGCATCCGGCAATCTGCTGGCCGACTTCCGGGCGAACGTCGCGGCCGAGGCGCAGGGCCGCTTGCAGACGGCCCGGTTGTACAACATGACCGACGACCCCGGTGTGAAGGCGATGCTGCAGTTCAACCTCGCGCGGGACACGGTGCACCAGAAGCAGTGGCTCGCCGCGATCGAGGAACTCAAGGCCGACGGCCTGGAAAGTGACATCGCGCCGACGGCGTTGTTCGACGAGGAGAACCGGGAGCACAACAACACCGTTTGGCACCTGTCCGACGGTCCGGACGGTTCGAAGGGCGGCTGGAGCTTCGGTGAGGACGGGATCGAGTACCTGATGGAACCCGAGCCACTCGGCGGACCGGGCACCGCCCCGAAGCCCGATCCGGCGCTTTACGGCACGTACGCGCCGCTGCAGGACGCGGTCGGGACCGTCAAGGGGAAGGTCAAGGACGCCAAGAAGAAGGCCACCAAGTCGAGCAAGAGCTAGGCATCCCTTCAGTAAGGAAAGTCCGTGAAGGCCTCCTTCCCTACCCTGAAAGTAGGGAAGGAGGCCTTCACGGCCAGGCGCATAGATGATCAGTCGGTGGTCTTCGTTTCGGCTTCGGCGACCGCGGCTGCTTCGTCGTCGTCCATCGCCTTGGTGTCACGCGGCGGGAGGAAGGGTTCGTCGTCGGCGGGGGATCCGGCGGCGCGCTCCTTGCCACGCGCGAGTTCGGCGTCCAGTTCGGCGCCGAGGAGGACGGCGATATTCGAGATCCACAGCCAGATCAGGAACACGATGACACCGGCGAGCGAACCGTAGACCTTGTTGTACGACCCGAAATTGCCGACGTAGAAGGCGAACCCGGCGGTGGCCGCGGCCCAGAGCAGTACGGCCACGAGGCCGCCCGGGGTCAGCCAGCGGAATTTCGGCTGCCGCACGTTGGGGCTCACCCAGTAGAGCATCGCGAACGCCAGCCCCGCGAGCAGCACGATCACCGGCCATTTCGCGATGTCCCAGACGAGGACGCCGGTCGAACCGAGGCCGATCAGGTCGCCGAGGTAGCGGGCGATCCCGCCGGTCGCCACCACTCCGGCGGCGCACAAGGCGAGCACGACCAGCACGGCGATGGTGAGTCCGACCCGCAACGGCACGGTCTTCCAGATCGGGCGGCCTTCGGGCATCGAATAGAGGACGTTGGACGCCCGCATGAACGCGCCGATGTAGCCGGACGCGGACCACAACGCGCCTGCGGTGCCGAGGATCGCCGCCGGTCCGGCAAGGCCGCCGGTCTGGGACAGCTCTTCGATCGCACCGATCAGGATGTCCCGGCCCTGACCGGGTGCTATCCGGCCGACGTTTTCGACCAGGGCCTGGGTGGCCGACGGACCGAGTAGACCGAGGATTCCGGTCAGCACGAGCAGACCGGGAAAAAGCGAGAGCACGCCGTAGTAGGTGAGCGCGGCGGCCCAGTCCAGCATGTTGTCGCGGTTGAACTGGACGAACGTCCGTTTGAGCACCGCCCACCACGATCGTCGGGACAACTCGGTGGGACCGTCCGGGTCTTTCGCTGTGGCAGCCACGGGAACCTCCTGCTGGGATTCCTTGGCTTACCCGGTGGTGCCGGGGCGAAACGGGTGGTCAGGCCCGGCGTGGCCGCGATGGTGGTGGCGGGACAGTCTTCGCCAGCACGATGTCCGCCAGCCGGATCGTCGCGAGTCCGCGTTTGGTCTCCACGGTGCACTCCGTGTCGCCACGGGAACGGAGGTAGCCGAGCGCGTCGGTGAACCCGCCCTCGATCCGGTACCGGACGACGACCCTCGTGCCGGGCGGGACGTCCGGAAGGGTCACCGGTTCAGGTGGGCGGTGAGCTCGTCGTCGCTCGGCTCGACCAGGTGGGTGCCGTCCGGCCAGACGATGGTCGGGATGCGCCGCGCACCGTTCTGCAGCGCCCGCACGGTCTCCTCGGCGCCGGAATCCGCTTCGACGTCGATGTAGTCGTACTCGATGCCCTTCGAATCGAGGAGGGCACGGCTGCGTTTGACGTCGGGGCACCAGCCGGCGCCGTACACGATGAGGTCACTCATGGATCACAGCATGCCAGGTCGTGATCCGGCGGCGCGTTCGGCGAGGGCCGCCCGGTCGGCGAGCCCGGTCTTGGCGAGCAGGCTCGCGACGTGCTTCTCGACCGTCCGCGGCGAGATGTGCAGGCGGGCGCCGATGTCCTTGTTGCCCATCCGCTCGGCGAGCAGCACCAGGACCTCGTACTCGCGCACGGTGACGCCGGACGCTCGTAGGTCGCCGGGGACCCGGTCGACCCCGGAGCGGCGCTGCCGGACGGGTGCGCCGAGTTTGCGCAGGAGACTCCGGCAGGCGGCCGCGACCGCTGGGATGTCCCTGCGGTGGAAGTATTCTTCGGCCTCTTTGAGCCAGCCCGCCGGATCACCCCAGCCGTCGGCGGCGGCCGGTTCGGCGATGAGCCGGAGCCCGAGATGGCGGGCCAGGGGATAGGGCGCCGACGTCTCCAGCGCGGCGGCCACCGCCTGTCCTGCCGCCGCCGCGTCACCTCGCCTGCCGTGCTCGACCGCGTGCGCGAATTCGACGAACTGCCGGTTCCACCGCATCCCGCTCACGGCGGATCCGTTCTCCGGGCAGGGCGCGCCGCCGAGGGTGTCGACGAGCGTCCGGAGCCCGTGCTGGCCGGCGAGGTGGAACCGGCTCGGCCGCCGGTCCTCCAGCTCGATGACCTGGTCGAGTTCGCGGCGAACCCGCTCGAAGTCCTCTTCGAGCAGTGAACAGAAGACCCGCGCCAGCCCGATGCTGAGCACCATCTCCTGCGCGTTCTCACCGCCGCTCTCCCGGAAGTCGTCGAGCGCCTGCTCCATCGCGGGGCGGTCGGCCCGGTGCCCGGCGGACATCGCCCTCGTCATATGGGCGTACTGCAGCAACGCGGTCAGCCGGAGCCTGCCCAGCACGGCGAGGTTCTCCGCCAGCAGCGCGTGCGCGGTGCCGAATTCGCAGCGCAGGATCGCGTGCATGGTGCGCACGGAATCGACCGCGCAGTGCAGGGTGATCGACCCGGTGCGCTGGGCGTCCGCGCGGGCGAGCAGCAGGG
Source organism: Amycolatopsis sp. NPDC043885 (assembly GCF_056435685.1). Lineage (NCBI taxonomy): Bacteria > Bacillati > Actinomycetota > Actinomycetes > Pseudonocardiales > Pseudonocardiaceae > Amycolatopsis > Amycolatopsis sp. NPDC043885. The sequence continues at coordinate 53,079 of NZ_JBWKEA010000025.1, read as the reverse complement.
TCTGCTCGTCGCCGTTCATCAGCACGCGATGCCCGCCCAGCCGGACCAGCGCCTGGGTGCGCAGGTGGTGGAGATGGTTGTCCTCCGCGGTCCGCCGTGCGAGCTGCATGTAGCGCTCGGATTCGGTGAGGTCCCGCGACAGCGCGAGCATGCCGAGCACCTGCAGCGCCTGGCAGACGACGAACGGCTGCTCGGTGGCCTCGGCCACCTTCCAGGCCTGACGGGCGAGCCGTTCCGCCGTGCCCGCCCGGCCGGGCACGTCCAGCCAGAGGTTCGCTTCGACAGCGTCGAGCGCGGCCTGCTGAGCAGGCGAGATCGCCGAACCGAGTGGAGCGCGGGCGCGTTCGATCTGGCCGAGGCATTCGTCGTGCCGTCCGGCGATGTAGGCGGCCCAGGCCAGCTGGGTATGCAGTTTCGCGGCCCGTTCCAGAGTGCCGATCTCGCCGAATCCGGCGGAAAGCTCGACGGCGCGGTCGAATTGACCGGTCTGCCCGAGCGCGTGCACCAGCGTCTCCAGCACCTCGGCCCGATCACCCGCGTCGGCCCCGGCGAGCAGGTCGACGGCCTTGGTGAGCATCGTGACCGCCGAGTCGGCGGCTCCCGCGTCGAGGGCACGGCGACCGGTTTCCGCGAACAGGCGGCCGGCCGCCTGTTCGTCCAGCGCGGTCAGCCGGAGCGACGCGACGAGCGCGCACAGGTCGCCCGGCAGCCCCGGGTACAGCTTTTCGACGGCGTCGGCGGTCTGACGCGCGAGCGCCGCCTTCCGTGCCGGTGACTGGCGTGCCAGTAACGCTTCCGCGGTCAGCGGATGACGGAAGGCGTACCAGCCGGGCGTCGTCTCGTCGGTGGTCACCAGGTTCGCCGAGACCGCGGCGCTCAGGTGGTTGTGCAGGGTGCGGTCGTTCGTGCCGGTGACCGTCTGGACCACCGTCAGCGGGAAGCGGCGGCCGATGATCGCCGCGACCGACAGCAGCTCGCCCGCCTGCTCGCCGAGTTGCTCCATCCGGACGCCGATGCTGGTGACCAGTGCGGCGGGAACGCGGGCGCGGAGCTCGCCGATGACGCGCCAGCCGTCGCGGCCCTCGACCAGCAGTCCGTCGTTCACCATGCCGTGGAGCAGTTCCTCGACGATGAACGGAAGGCCGGCACTGTTGCGCCACAACAGTTCCGCCGCGGCCGACGGAAGCAGTCCCGGCTCGGTCTCGAGGCAGGCGGCGGCGAGGGCGCGGGTGTCGGCGAGGCCGAGCCTGCCCAGTTCGACGAGGGCGCAGCTCATCCGCTGCGCGCCGGAGGTCGCCAGGCGCAGGGCGTCGGAGGGCTCGTTGCGGAGGGTGCCGACGAACAGGGCCTGCGCCGCGGGCAGGTTGTCGACGAGGTATTCGAGAATGAACAGCGTCTCGGCGTCGGCGTCCTGGAGATCGTCGAGGACCAGGAGCGCACCGCGGTCGCGGCTCGTGACGGCCAGCAGCCGGAACACCGCTTCGGCGAGCACCAGCAGGGAGCCCGATTCCCGCGGCCGGTCGCCCCGGCCCCAGTCGGGGACGAGCTGGGCGAGCACGGGGATGAACGGGTCGAGTTCGGCGGCCGCCGGCGGGCCGCCGCCACGGAAATGCGACCACAGCGCCTGGGCCAGCGGCCGGAACGGGACGAGCGGGCCGATCGAACTGGCCCGGCCTTGCAAGACCGGGATGTCGGCGGCGACCGCTCGTGAGGCGGCCTCGATGGCGAGCCGCGATTTGCCGACGCCGCCTTCGCCCACGAGGAAGATCGCGCCGCCGCGGCCTGCGATGGCGCGATCGAGAGCTCCGGAGAGCTCGGCCAGTTCGGCGTCGCGGCCGATCACCCGCGACGAACGGATCCCCACCGCCGTGACTATAGCGAGCGGATTTCCCCGCCACGGCCAATAAATGATCACGAAGGCGGGCGGCGCGAACCCGCCTTCGTGAGCCTGTCTCAGATCCGATAGGCGGAGCTGAGGATGTAGCGCAAAAGTGACCGAACGCGTGAACCCGCCCGGCCGAAAGGCCCGGCTATCGCGGTCGCGGGTTCACCGGCGGCTACTCAGATCCAGCCGCCGGTGAAGACGCTGACGACGGACGGAGAACCGGGGTCCGTGGACAGGGTGGCGAGCGGGTTGGCGCTCAGCCGCGGCTTGCCGCCCGCCAGCGCGTGGTTGCGCGAGCCGACCTCGAGGGCGCGCGGCAGGTTCACGGCGCCGAGGACGTCTTCGGTGGCGGGCAGATCTCTTTCGTACATGCGGGTTTCTCCTCATACTCGATTTACCGGCGGAACAACGGTGGCCGCGGGATGCGGCCGGTCGGGGCGGAGCAGGAGCGCGGAGGGGACCCGGTCACCGAATCCCAGCCGCAGCAGGCCGTAACCGATTCCCGCCAGACCGCTCAGCAGCCCTGGCGAGGGGACCGCGCCAGGTGTCCCGCAGCGGGCACCGCGCTGGTCGATGGCGGCGAGCAGATGACCGGTCCGGCGGCGGACCGCGGCGGCGGCGCCAGTGTGCCCGTTCTCCGCCAATACGCACAACACGTCCACCACTCCGGACTCGCCGTGGCAGAGGCTGAGATCCTTCAACGGTGCCCCGTCGGCCAGCCGCTTGACCGTCCGGTCGAGATCCCTGGCGTGTCCGGGATCGGGCAGGTGAGCGGCAAGGCCGAGCGTGGCACCCGCGAGACCGGCGCACCATCCGCCGGTGCTTTCCGCCCGATCGTCCGCCCTTCCGGGTGGTTCTTCGCCGGAACGATCGTGCGCCCGCAGTACCCAGTCGACGCCGGCCGAACCTCGGGCGAACGACTTCTCTTGTGGACGTTCGCGGCCGAGCAGTTCTCCGGCGTACCGGTCCGCTCGTGCCAGTGCCGAGTCCAGTCCTGTTTGGACATACACCGACCGCATCGACGCGACACCGCCCGCCAGCCCCGTCGTGAACCCGGAGGGTGTTTCGGGGGTCGCGTCGGGCATCAGGTCGACGGCCTGTTCGATGAGATCGCCGGCGGGAAGACCGACCAGCGTGCTGAGCCGCGCGATCGTGTACGCGACGCCGCCGAGCCCGAGAAGGCCGCCGCAGCCGGCGGTGGCGGCCAGCTCGCGGTCCGCGCGGAGCGTGGCGAAAAGGCCGGGGAGCGGGCTGATCGCATACGCGGCCAGATCGCGGTATCGCGCGATCCCGGTCAGTTCGGCGAGCTGGGCGAGGAACAACGCGACACCGCAGTAGCCCTCACCGAGCCCGGCGCCCATCGGCAGCACGGTCCAGTAGCGGTCGTCGACGAGTTCGATCCCGAGCCAGTTGGAGCGGTGTTCGTCGGAGAAGGCGTTGGCGACGATCTGGTCGGCGATACCGCACGCGGTGACCAGCAGTCGTTCCGCGTCGGGCGCCTGGTTCGGCGTCGCCGTTTCCGCGGTCTCGCCGACACCGTGATGACCCTCGGTCGCCGTGCTGATGGCGAGGGTGGCCGAGATCAGCCATTCCTGGTCGCGTTGGTCGAGGGGGTCCATGTCGGCGAGCTTCGCCAGCACGGTGTCCAGCGACGCCCGGTCGACCACCCCCTCGACGCTCTCGCCGCGTGAATCCAGCAGCGACGTCGAGCCGGGGTTCGAGGTGAACATCGGCACGTCGCCCGCCCAGAGGTCGTCCCGCTCGTGTGGCACGAGGCGGAGCAGCTTCTTCTCGTCGGCGGAATCCTCTTCGAGCAGGTCGAACGCGTGGTCGCGGTCGGCGGCGTCGCGAAGCAGATCGGGATGGGTGGTCTCGTCCAGCAGCCGGAAGTAGAAGTTCGTCGGCCGGACGAGCACCCGGATGGGATCCTCGGCGCAGCGCCGGAGGTGCTCGGCGAGTTCGTCCCGCCCGGTGGAGATCGCGTCGTAGCCGAGGCGGAATCCGGCCAGCAGCGCGGCGCTGTGCTCGGCGGGCGTGATGTCGCGGCCGTCGAGCCGCGGCAGGTTGTTCCCGCCCGCGAGTTCGCCGGGCACCCGGACCAGCCGCATGCGGTCGGTGCCCGGATCGGCCCACTCGACGCGGTCGGTGGGAAGCTTGCCGCCGCGGCCGGCGAGACCGGAGATGTCGACGGCGCCGTGTTCGCCGGCGAAGAGCTGGGGGAGCAGCAGCGTGCGCTGGACCGATCGCGCCAGCATCGCCGCCGCGGGGTCGCCCGACGGCGGATCGGGGGGCGACGGCTGGAACAGCGTCTCGATGTCGATCAGCACCGGCTGGTCGCCGCAGGCGATGATGTTCTCGTAATGGACGTCGGTGGCGTCGAGCGCGTACAGGAGCGCCAGGAGGATGCCTTGCCGCCGGTAGAAGCGGTCGACGTCGCCGATATCGGCGCACGGCCGGTGCTCGACGAACCGGAGCCAGCCGTAGCCCGCACGCGGTAACGCGTCCGCGGTCCGCAGTTCGAGCCCGGGCAGTCGTTTGTTCAGCCGCGCGACGATGTCGGTGAACCGTTCGTGCAGGATCAGCGGCCGGGGTTTGTAGATCACCTTGGCGCCGCTGGAGAACCGGAGCAGCCTGACCGAACGCCCGCGTGCGTGCGAGTCACCGATCCCGCCCGCGACCTCGACGAGCGTGCCGAGTTCGCCGTCGACGACCGAACAGGGCAGCAAGGCGGCGTCGGCCGAGAACCTGGCCAGCGTTTCGGCGTGGGCCTCGGCGGCATGGAGGCACGCCTGGGCGACGAGCCGGGCCAGGACCGGGTACTCGCCGAACAACCGGACGAGTCCGGCCGGAGTGGCTTGCCTGCGCACGAAATCGGAGAAGCGCTCTTCGGGAGTCTCTCCCCGGAGTTTTCCGGCCGTGCGGTCGCGGTGGAGTTCGAGGACCAGTGTGCGGATCGCGAGTTTGAGCAGATGCTGGCCGAGTTGGGCCGCGAAACCCCGACGGAGGGCTTCGACATCGGCTCCGGGAAGGTCGTCCGGGATCGCGTCACGCGAAGCGGTGTGGACGAGCGACCTGAAGACCCCGGCGAACTCGACACGCCAGTCACCGACTGGGGGACGCTCCGGCAGAAGCGCGGTGACCGCGTGTTCGGCGAAATCCGCCCATGCGGGCTTGTCCGCTGTCCGTTCGCGCGGGGTCTGGCCGTGCACCCACCACCTCGGCGGCAGGGACGTCGCCGATGGTGGGGGCGTCACGGCGGTCATGGTTTCAGTTCGGCGGGGCACGCACATGGGGGTGGCACCCCCACATTCAGCGCACGCACGAAGATGTCCGGAGAGTGACGGCCGGGCACCCTGGCGGGCCCTCACCGGAATATGGGGTCCCGGCCCCCATGCGCGGGGTCCGGTCCCGGCCGCACCATGGTCGGGTGGCGCGGTGGTCGCCAGGGGGGATCACCGCGGTGCCGGGCGCGGGCCGGTTACTGGGGGTCCGGCCCGCGCCGCCTGTGGGCCGGGCGAAAGAAGAATCCGAGAATCGACGGTCAGCTTTTTCTGCGGTGGAAAACCGGAACCCGGTAAAGGGACACGGGTGTGTCCCTTTACCGGGTCGCAAACACGAGGGGCCGACCCGCGCCAACAGATTGGCCCCCGTCAATCCCTGTTGCTCAGAGCGTCAGACCAGCCATCCGAGCACGTGGGCCAGGTGCGCGAGCAGACCCGAGATCAGGTCGTGGCCGTGGTGCACGTGCTGGGTGAACATCTGCATTGAGGGGCTCCTTGTTTCGGATTTCGTGTTCGGTTGTGCTCTCGCGAGGAGCGACCGAAGATTTTCACCAGGTTGGCGCTCTGTCAAAAAACGATTTCCCGGGCCATCGGCGACTCGTGAATCTTCCTACGATAAACACGTAAGTCTTTCGTGTTTTGCGCCAGGGGTGGGCTTCACGGGCGTTGACACTGTGTGTAGCGAGCCCGAGGCGAGCCGATGTGGAAGCTGGGCCTCCGCTACGGCAAGTGGGCGGGCGCGTGACACGAACCGGTGATCCACATGCCACGAATGGTGAGTCGGCGAGAATCACTGATACGGGTGACGAGCGAGTGGGAAAGGATCGCTTCCGATCGCACAAGGGAAGACGTGTCCGGTGCCGCCGGGTGGTCGTCACCGGGACGGTGAACTGACAGCGCCGCGGGTTCGCGCCCTGTCTCCGGCGGCGCGAATCCGCGCCGCCGGAGCGAGTATCGCGGGCTACCGCTTGATGTAGAGGTCCCACGACCAGGTCGAGGCGGAGCAGAAGTAGGCCGACCATCGGCCACTCTGCTGGCCGGAGTGGCCGTTGATCCGGCAGTCGCCCTCCGTCGACCAACTGGACTCGTAGTAATACTTCGGATCGACACCCGCGCCGGCAGGCTGCGCGAACGCGATCGTCGACGCGAGCGCGCCCAGGACGACGGCGGTCGCCGCGATCTTCTTCTTCACTTGTGTAACCCCAGTTCTCTTCTTGGAACACGTGCGTGCCCAAATAATCATGAATCGGACTCGCTTGTCTGCCGAATGGGTGGTTTCGCCGGGTCCTGGCGGCACTGCCCGACTCACTCGGGAGGGTGAAAACAGGTGGTCGACCGGGTGTTCTACGCTCTTGGCTGAGTGGCCGCCTTGTCCCGCGCGGCCGTAGCGATGGGGGGCAAGGGGGTCGCGATGGCGCTCGCGCAGGTCGAGGAGACGGTTCCGCTGAGACCGGAGCCGGCCGAGCCACGCGTCCAGCGTCCGGATATCCAGGGGTTGCGCGCGCTGGCGGTCGGTTTGGTGATCGTCTACCACCTTCGGCCGGAATGGCTGCCTGGCGGCTTCGTCGGTGTCGACGTCTTCTTCGTCATCTCCGGCTACCTCATCATCGGCACCCTCGCCGGCGAGCTGCGCCGCACCGGCACCATCCGCCTGCGCGAGTTCTACGCTCGCCGCATCCGGCGCCTCTTGCCCGCCGCGTCGGTGGTCCTGCTGAGCACCGTGCTCGTGACCTGGCTGGTCCTGCCGATCTCACGCTGGCCCGCCATCATGAGCGATGTCCTCACGTCCGCGCTGAACGTCCAGAACTGGGCGCTGGCCGCCCAATCCGCCGACTACGCCCACGCCACCGCCGCCGCGTCACCGGTCCAGCACTTCTGGTCGCTCAGTGTCGAAGAGCAGTTCTATCTCGTCATCCCGCTGGTCCTGCTCGTCTGCGCCCGCCTGGCCCACCGCGCCGGGCCGAAGGCCGCCCGTCACGCCGTCACCGCGGTCGCCATCGTCACCGCCGCGTCGTTCGTGTTCTCCGTGGTCTACAGCGAGCTCGACCACGGTCGCGCCTACTTCGTCACGCCCACCCGTATGTGGGAGCTCGGACTCGGCGGCCTCGCCGCGATGACCGTCCACCGGATCCGGCTCAAGGGTGGGGTCCGGCTGCTTGTCGGCTGGAGTGGGATGGTCGCGGTGGTGGTCAGTTCGTTCGTGCTGACCACCGCGATGGCGTTCCCCGGCTACCTCGCCCTCCTGCCGACGCTGGGCACCGTCGGCTTGTTGCTGGCCGGGGTCGTCGCCGCGGACCAGCGCGTGGCACGCCCGGAAGTCGCTTTCGTGCTGGGTCTCCAACCGCTGCGCCATCTCGGCGACATCTCCTACAGCCTGTACCTCTGGCACTGGCCCGTCATCGTGGTGGTCCTGCAGCTCGCGGGCAGCTCGGAACTGACGCGGCGGCAGGCGGTGGGTGCCTTCGTGCTCAGCCTGGCACTGGCCATGGTGTCCAAACACGTGGTCGAAGACGCCTTCCGCGGCGGGAGGACCGCACGGCCGCCGTTCCGGCGCCGCCCGCCCCGGCTCCGCAGCGCCTACCTGCTCGGAGCGGCCTTGGTCGCCGCCACGACGGTCGTCGCGACGGTGCCGTGGCAGTACGCCTCGGCGGAACTCGATCGCCTCGCGTCGGCCACCGGCCTCGATGAAAGCCACCCGGGCGCCCTCGCGCTCGACAGGGACAACCCGAGACCGGCGCCGGAGGGCGTCCCGCTGACCCCTGACCCGGCTGTGGCGGGACGGGACTGGCCGCTGCAGGACCAAACCGTCAACTGCACGTCATACGACATCGAGAACTGGCCGCCCACCGGTGACGAATGCGCCTACGGCACGGCGACCGCGCCGAAGACACTCGTACTGGTCGGTGACTCGCACGCGGCGATGTTCAGTACTGTGTTCGCGCGATTCGTGCGCGAGCATCCTGAGTGGCGGGTGAAGATGATGCTGCGCAACGGCTGCCCCTTCACCGCCGTCGCACCGGCAGGCCTCACCGTCTGCTCCGACCAGAACGAACGTGAACTCGCCGGAATCCTCGCCATGAAGCCGGATCTCGTGGTGACCTCCGCGATGTCCCCCGAGTCCTATGACAAGGACCTGAAATGGCGTTGGGAGTCGCGTGCGCGGACCGTGGACGGTTACGAGTCCCTGTTGCGGCGTATCTCGGACGCCGGTATCCGGTCCGGCGTGATCCGCGACGTGCCCCAGCCCGCCAAGAACACCCCGCGTTGCCTGGAAAGCAACCCCGGCAGGCACGCGAATTGCGACACGGCCGTGGGTGACGCCTTCGGCCGGGACAAGGACCCGTTGGTGGAGGCCGCCGAACGCGTGCCGGGCACGACGGTCGTCGACCTGACTCCGTGGCTGTGCGTCGGCGACGTGTGCCCGGCGGTCATCGGTAACGTCGTGGTGTACCGGGACAATCACCTCACGGACTCGTACGTTCGTACTCTCTACGGACCCCTGACCGCGGGACTCGGCCTGGGATGACAGGCGCCCGAGTGGGTCTTCACACGCCGTCCACCAGGCGGTGGCAGGGGGTCGGCGGGCTCCGACACGCTGGTCGGTGAACGCGCCGCGGCGGAGTACGTCGCCGAGAAGCTCACCGACGCGGGCTACGAGATCACCTATGTCGAGTCCGGGGGCAAGGACCGCCATAACGTGATCGTCCGGCTGCCGGGCGCCGACCCGTCGCGCGGCGCGCTCCTGCCGCGCTGCACCTGTTGTGGCAGCAGTATTTCCTGGCCGATCTCGCGCACCCGCTGGACCACGCGCTGGAAACCCGCCCTGCACGCCTTCGACGGCCGCCTGGCCGCCGGACGCAAGTAGTTTCCTTCAACCCGAGTTACACCGTTCGTTTGACAGACCCTGCGATCATGCCGATGTGCGGACTTTGCCGGGGTTGGTTCGTCTGGTGTGCATTCTGTCGGTATTGCGGTGGAATGGCGTCATGGCTGGACTTCCGATCCGCGATCGTGCCGGCAACGCCTTGGTCGACTTTCGTTTTGTCGCGGAAGAGGAGCTGGGGCGTCTGGTCAAGCACATGGCTGTGCCCGCGTCGTTGGTCGTCGCCATCCACGCGGAAGCAGTCCTGATGATGTTCGATAGCTGGCGGAGGCAGTGGGAGCTTCCGGGAGGAATGCGGGAGACGGGTGAGAGCCCGCGCGAGGCCGCGGTGCGGGAGCTGGGTGAGGAGACCGGCATCCACGGCGTGGACCTGTCGTTCGCCGCCGTGGCCGAGTTCGATCTCACGAAGCCGGAGCGTCGGGAACTCCTAGCCGTATATCGGGTTCACCTCCAGGTCGTGCCTCGGCTGACCGTCAACGGTGAAGCGCTGGACTTTCGTTGGTGGCCGCCATCGGAACCGGTGAGCGAGGATATGAGCCCGCTGGACGCGGAGATCGCCAGGCGCGTGGTCCGATCATCTGCCAGCTGAATGGCCGGTCGTGCTGTCAGACCGCCACCAGGGGTGGCGCGGTGGCCATTGAAAGGGCCACTTCCCAGCTGGGCAGGCAGGTACGATCATGATGATGAACCAGCCCTTGGAAAAGGCAAAGAATTCACCTCACAGGTGCATACGGTTACGATTCAAGCGCAGGAGACCTTCATGCCACATGTCATCTTGTTCGAGCATGTCCGTTTTCATGGAGCACATAAGCACGTCTTCGTCGCGGAACCCAATCTCAACGCGTCAGACGACAGGTTCTTTAATGACAAAGTCTCTTCGGTTGTCGTTCTAGATGGCAGGTGGGCTTTCTTTCGGCACGGCAACTTCAGTGATCTATTAGGCGTTCTCGGGCCAGGCAATTACCCATCGCTGCAAAATGTTGGAATCGCGAACGACGCCGTCTCGTCATTGCGGCCCGCACTCGGCGCAGAGGCAGACAAAGGTCTGATCGAGCCTCAAGGTGAATAGGTACCGGGAAACGCGAAGTCGCGTCTGACCTGCCCGCTGAGCTCCCGGACCGCTGCTGTGTCGGAGAGGTCGAGCCCCTCAGTCCAGCCCCTCGGAAACCCGCATTCTTCATGAGGCAGCAGATAGCCGTGTTCGGCAAGGTATCAGGCGGCCCCCCAGAAGCCGGATGCGCGGATCCGGGCGGAGTGCCGAACATCAGCGTCCAACCGTCGAGAACCGGGCTCGAACGGCTCGACTACCAGTTGATGATGTTCCGCGATGCGTGGGCCCCGCGCGCTGCGCCCGAACGCGCCTCGTTAGAGCGCGGCCATACCCGAGGCGGGCGTAGGCCGCCGTCATCCCGCAAGGTCAACTGGAGCCAGAGCCGGGAATCAGCCGGCCGGAATCGCCGCGATCGCCTCGACTTCGGCCGTGTAGTCCGGCCCTGCCAGTGCGGCGACGACTGCGAGCGTCTGGGCCGGGAAGTCGCCGTCCGGGAACCACTTCGCGAAAGTCTCGGCCTTCGCCGAGTGGTAGCCGGCCAGATGCTCGGTGCCCGCGAGCAAGGTGACGAGCTTGACCAGGTGCTGCGGCCCGACGCCCTGCGCGGCGAGCAGGGCCTCGATGTCGGCGAAGATCCGCCGCGTCTGCGTTTCGGCGTCCGGGCCGGCGAGGGTGCCGTCCGGGTTGACGTCGAGCTGGCCCGCGACGAAGACGAGCCGGTGGCCCGGCGGCACTTCCGCGAGAGGGCTGTACCGCCCGAACGGCGGTGCGACTGCCGGAGGGTTCCAGCGGCGTGGCTTCATGCCACACCCATGATCGCACGACATCCAGTGGGGCAAGGGCGAGACGGAAGCATCATGAGGCGAAGCCACCGTGCTCTGCACAGCCTCTGCCGCGCATCGTCCTTCACGACCCGGTTCGGCGGCTTCTCGCCTTCGACAGTGACCTTGGGCGCGTGATGGCTGTGCCGACGTGACCGATGCGGGCGATGTGCGGCAACGGCTCCAGCGCCGCCCATTGAGCGTCGGTCAAGTCAAACCATCTCCGCCGACTTCGATACAGGCCCTACGCGGCCCCGGCCGACGCGTTGTCGTCCCCGCGCACGCGAGGCTGGTCCGGAGCGGATCGTCGATCTCACGGGACGGTGCTTCCTTGTAGCTGTAAATTCGGCGGAAAGCCGGGGCGCGACCTGCGGACCACCGGCCGGAGCCTGGGGGAGACGAGATGCAGGGCGGATACGGGGGACGCACGCGCGGGGCGGCGGTACGGGAACGGGGAGCTGGACACGTCGGCCGGGGCGGACCGGGGGCAGGCACGCCGCACATACTGTTCGAGGGGGACGATGTCGAGGCGCTGGACGAGGTAGTGACCGGGGAGTTCTCGCCCCATTGTCTGCGCGTCGGCCGAGGGCACCGGTCGCCCGGCCGCTTCCGCCGCCTGCACCGGCGGGGTCTGGCGCTGTACGAGCTGGGGTGGGGCGTCCCGGTTGAGGTCGCGGCAGGCGAACTGCCCGACTTCTACAACGTTCACATCCCGCTCGCGGGTGAAGGTACGGTCCGGGTGGCGGGCCGCGAAGTCACCGCGTCGTGCTCGGTCGCCGGGCCCGGGATGACCCTGGACATGTCCCTGTCGGCCAGGGCGGACACGCTCATCCTGTGTCTGCCGCAGGCGGTGGTGGACAACGCCGTCACCGCGCAGACCGGTGAACCGCCCGCCGCCGCCGTGCGTTTCGCCCCCGCCCTCGCGGACGGCGACCCGGCGGTGGCCGCGTGGCTGGGGACCGCGCGAGCCTTCGCGCAGTTCACCGCGTCACCCCTCGCGGCCCGGTCACCGCTGGCCGCCGCGCACTTCGAACAGGTCCTCGTGCACGGTCTGGTGGACCTCCAGCCGCACGACCATTTCACCGCCCTTCCCGCGTACGCCCATCCGGCGCTGCCGCGTGCCGTGCGACGGGCCATGGCGTACTGCGAGGAACACGCGGGTGAGCCGGTGTCGGTCGCGGACATGGCCGCGGCGGCGCGGGTCAGCCCCCGCACTCTCCAGGAGCGCTTCCGAATCGACTTCGGGACCACCCCGGCGGCCTACCTGCGGCGCGTACGACTGGACCGGGTGCACCAGGACCTGCTGCGCATCGCGGACGGTTCCGCGTCCGGGACGGTCGCCGAGGTCGCGACGCGCTGGGGCTTCACCCACCTGAGCCGGTTCGCCGCTTACTACCGCGAGGCGTACGGACAGGTGCCGTCCCGCACCGCCGAAAGGCGCTACAGCCCGCCGGCTTGAGGCGTACTCACGACCGTTTCAGTAACGGACCCCGGGATTCCCGGGGTCCGTTTTCTTTCCGGGCCTATCCGCCGGAGCGAGACGGGTCCGGGCCGTGCCGGCAAGCCGATACACGCAGATCACTCGGCGGATAACGGATAGAGGGCGGTCGTCCGCCATCCGTACGCTGAACCGAGGCTGTCGTCAGGGTCTAGGGGGTTTCAATGCAGTTTGAAGGACGTTTACGACACAGTTTTAGCCCCGCTACGGTTTGAGAAACGATCCTGATCGTTTTTACTCGAACGCCCATCAGAGTGGATCTGCGAACAGCTGGAGATATCATCTGCAGCGCCAGTGGTAACTGGTCCGCCTGCTGGATCTGAATGGGGTGGCCTTATGCGCAGTCGCACTCGAATGGCGGCAGCCGCAGTCGATCACTGAGTTCAGTTGCACGACGATACCGTCGAGGCCGGAATACCTTCCCGGCTGCTCTCGACACGATCGTTCCTTTCCGACGAAATAGAGGAGAAAGACATGATTTCTCGCGCCAAGGGAATCGCGGCGTTCGCTGCCGCAGTGGCGGCGGTGGCGCTCACGCCGGCCACTTCGGCCCAGGCCGCCACCTCGGCCACCTACGCCGAGTTCTTCGACAACGCCAACTACTGCTGCTCTTCGATCTACGACCCGGGCGACGGCGGCCGGTGCTACAACCTCCCGACTTACTTCGTCAACACGATTTCTTCGGTCCGGTCCAACGCCCGGTGGATCCTGTACTCGCGCGCCAACTGCTGGACGGATTCCGGCGCGCCGGCTCTCGATCACACCGGCAGCCTTTCCTACGTCGGCGACCAGATGAACGACAAAACGGTCTCGGTCAAGGTGTTCTGACACACGGTCGGCGGTGCCGGGTGACGGCACCGCCGACCGCTCCGGCGTCGACCGCGCCGCGTATCCGCATGTCCGGCCGGCCGGCGCTGACACGTGCCAGGTCATAGTACCCGGCAATTGCTGGTATTCCCGGGCCCGACTGCAACGCGCCTGGGCGATGATTCGGATTCGGGCGCCGCCCCCGAGGGGCGTGAGCCGCTCATCGCCGGCACCGGACAGCGGGGCGAACAGTCGGGTAAAGAACCAGTAGGCGAACCGGAAGTCCGATCGGTTGCGCAGGTCCTTGCGCGGGTTCTCGGCACCTTCGCGCTCCACTGCGAGAACACGGGGCTCAAGTTCCGTGCCGCGTGAGCGCACCGATTGAGCAACTCGACCCCTCTAGTGGCGGTCAACGGTAATGGCCGGAAATCAGCGTTCGGTCGAGTGATCGGCAGTCAGGCTTGACGACAATACGCCCGTGTCGTGCATTCGCCTGCTGTGGCCTCGTGACGGGCGCGTCCTGGCTGCCTAGCCTGGTCTCGGCGGGGTGGTGCGCATGGCCACGTTGGTGTTCTCCAAGGAGGAGCCGGATCAGCTGCCTTGGTCACCTGAGATCGACCGAGGGAGGCTGATCGGTTTTGTGCTGGCTCATTTTCCAAGACGACGCCCCTGTTCGTCGCTCGGGCTACAGCACCGAAGCCAGGCCCTTCGCAGCCGGCTCCTGCGCACCGCCGCCACAGGACAGCCGGCGACTTCGAGTGGCACGCACCGGACACGAGCCGGGAAGGCTTGCCGGTACCGGCATTCGAGCCGCGCCACGACACACCATCAGGAGATTCTCATGGAGATGCCCGTGGTGACCACGTGTGAGGTCGACACGTGCTCCTACAACCGCGACCGTGGCTGCCATGCCCTGGCCATCACGATCGGCGACCCCCTGCATGCCCACTGCGACACGTTCTTCCACGCCTCCTTCAAAGGCGGGGATCCAGCCGCCGTCGGGCATGTCGGCGCCTGCAAAATGTCCGACTGTCGGTACAACGTCGACCTGGAGTGCCAGGCACCTGCCATCGAGGTCGGCCATCGTCAGGATGACGCGGACTGCCTGACCTACGCGCCGCTGTAGTACGGCGAGGACGGGTGAGGACCAGCGTGGGCTTCTGTCCCTTGGATATGGCCACGACGCTACGCGGACTCCGACGCCTGGTGCACCGCTGACCGGAGTCCGGAACGAAGTGACCGAGTCGCGCGTCCACGTGCCAGCTGGCGGATCGGCGCCGGCCGGGTGCCCGCGGCCGGCGTCCTGCCCGCGATCATGCGCTCGATCTGGTCGTAGATCGGCCGCCACGGCGGGAGTCCGCTGGCGGTGTCGATGGTGACGCGCAGGGCCGTCATCGGTCAGCTCGTGGCCGCAGCTCCGGACGAATCCTGCTCGATTTGCTTGATGGCCACTGTCTCGTGGTCGACCCTCATCGAACGCCCGATGCCACGCGACGCTTGCCCGGAATGCGGCTTCAGTCTCCAGCGGCCAGCGCCGTTGTGCTGCCAGACGTCGGTAGTGCGTCTCCACGTCGCCGGAAGATCGGTCACTACCAGAGTATGCCGTCGGGAGCTAGGAGACGTCTGTCCGGATCTCGCCCTCCGCGTCGCCTCCGACGGCGACAGCTCCAGGCCCGGAGGCCGCGACGTCGGCGGACGACGGCGGCTGCGTGCTCCCAGTGCCGCGGACCTTCGTCGTGATCGGAGCCGAAGCCGATCCTCCGACGGCGACCGACCCCGCCCCGGACGCCCCCACCGTCGGCTCCTTCCTGCCCGGCGAGTTGAGGACCAGTTGCAGCACCACGTTGAGGACGACGAGGACCCCGAGCGCGAGCCACCATGTCAGTGACCAGCTGTCGCTCAGCACGTTGGTCACCACGCCGGTCGCCGCGGCCACCACGACCGATGCCACTACCGCCACCACGCGTTTGCGGCCGCCTGGACTCATCGGTGCCTCCGATTCGATCTCGGGTTTTTCTCAGGTAAGGGACGTGGCCTGGTGGGCCAGCGCTTCGGGTCCGCCGATCGCGAGCGTGGCCGGTGCTGCGGCTCCGATGATCGCCACCAGGCCCTCGTATCGGGGGACGGCACGCCACAACCGGCGGAGCAGGCCTGCGATCTGATCGATGGTCATCTCGGACGCGAGTGCCCCGATGCGCAGTGCGACGGCGGTGAACACGGCCTTGTCGTTCAAGGCCATGGCGAGCTCGACGGCCTCCGTGAGCTGATCGGCGCTGAGGTGCGCCGCCAGCACGGTCAGCGCTTTCACCGCGACGATCTCGTTCCCTTCGTCCCGGATTCGGCCCAGAGCGTGCTCCGCAGCTTGAGGGCGTTGGTGGCGGTCCAGGCGCGCGATCGCCCTGACCATCACGGTGGTCCGGTCGTGGTCGAAGGTGAGCGAGTCGACGGCGTCGAGTGCGAGGGCTTCGATCTCGGGGGAGGTCACGCGGGCGGCCAGCACGGCGAGCGCTTCGGCACGCTCGGTGGAGTTCGGCGCGGACTTCACGACTTCCACCGCACGACCCAGCTGGGCCTCCTGCACCACCGGCAGAACCAGCAGGACGGTGGACGGCTCCGTGGCGGCGTCGAGCACCTCGTCCACCAGGGGGGTGCGGGCAGCGGGAGGCAGGCTGGGCGCGAGGGCGGCGAGGGCCCCGGCCCGTGACCGCTCACTCCGAATCGCCCGCGCGGTCTCCACAGTTCGATCCAGCAGTTCGGCGGCGTTGTCCTGGGCCGCCAGTCCGGTGACCACCCACGACCAGAATCGCGCGTCGTCGACGGCGATCGCGGCCTGGACGGCCAGGTTGAGCAGATCCCCTCGGGCGGCGGCTCCCAGGGGCGCGACGATGTCGGCCAGCGTCGACTCCCGCATCTGCACGCCGGGATCTCCGATAGCGCGCCGGATCTCGCCGTCGTCGAGGACACGGATGCCGGCCGGGCCGTCCAGCAGGTCGCGGAACTCACGCAGCCGATCGGCGGTCGAACCGGTGGCGTCCGCGTTGGCGGCGCTGATCATCACCCGCTCCAGCCGTCCGGCGTCCACGTGCGGCGCGACCGCGGCCAGCAGCGTCAGTCGCGTGTCCCGCAGCATGAAACTGCTGATGTCGTCCAGCGCCTGGTCCAGGGCGCGGTCGCGGGCGGGACCGGTCAAGTGCGCGGATACACCGATTCCCAGTGGTGCCCGGAACCTCAGGTCCGAGATGGTGGCGATGTCGGCGGCCGAGCGGTGGACGGCGTGCGCGCGGCGTGGGCCGCCGAGATGTGCGGCCATTCTGATGAGTGCTTCGGCTCGTGCCGTTCTGTGCTGTTCGTACTCGAGGCTCACGATGGTCCTGATGAGCTTCTCGACTTGATCGGCGTTCAGGTGGCCGGAAATCGTGCGCAGCACGCGGACGCCGTGGCGGCGTTGGTCTTCGCTCGTGATCATTTCCGTGAGGGCTTCGCGGTCGAGTGAGTTCAGCACGCGGGTCAGTTCGCGCGTCTTGGCCGGCTCCGTCAGGAGGGTGGCGGCCAGAGCGAGTGGTTCCCGGTTGAATTCGCCGATCCTCGATACCTGGTCGTAGGCTGCGACGACGAGGTCGAGCATTTCGTCGCGTAATGGCCCGCTCAGATGCCCGGCGGCGAGGGTGGCTGCTTCGGCCTGGTAGGGGACATGGTCGATCTCGGTGATGGCTTGCCATGCCTGCTCCAGCAAAGGACCACGGAGGAACGCGAACATTCCGGCGAGCACACGTCCGCGGCGGTGCAGGTAGTAGATCTGGCCGGCCATCTCGACGGCTTCTCGCATCGCCCGTTCACCGGCCTCGCCGGTCAGCCGTCGGCTCACCACGGCCAACGCCTCAGCCCGGAGGTCGGAGAAGTACACGTTCCTCGCGATGTCCACGGCTCGTTCGAGCTGGGCGTCGTCGAGCAGGTCGATCACCAGTGCCAGCACCTTCGCCTGTGTCTCGGAAGCGTGGTACTCGAGACCGGCGGTCAGGTCGAGCACCTCGTCCACCAGCGCCGAGCGGGTGGCGTCGTCCAACGGCGCTGTCGCCGCTGACCGCGCCAGCATCACCGCCTTGGTCTCCTCGTGCTCGTCCTCCCGGATCAGATCCAGGACGTGGTCCAGCTGATCGCCAGTGAGGAACCGCGACAGCTCGGCGAGCAGGTCTGCCCGGCTCCACTCGCTTTCGACCGCCTGCACCGCGGCGAGGACCTCGTCCCGGGCGTCGCGGGCCTCGTCGGGGTCCTGGAGCAGGGGCAGCATGGCGAGCAGGTCCTTCGCCCGGCGTTGGGGGTCGGCGATCCGGTTGACGTGGGCGAGTGCGCGGCGGGTGTCCCACATCCCCACGCGCACGAGCGCCGGAAGCAACGCGGTCGGCACCGCCTTCGCGCGTCCCACCAGCACGGCGGCCAGCATCGCGTATTCGCTCTCGAGGGCGATGTCCCGAGCCGGCCCGCCCGCCGCGATCTGAGCGTCGGTCCGCTCTTCCGCGACGGCGCGCCCCAGGGCGATGCTCGCCAGGTAGTCGTCCAGTGTGCCGGCGCGGTCGTGGACGTCGGCCCACAGTGTGCCCGTGGTCATGGCCGGGAACCGGTCGACGCACGTCAGCAGCTGTTGCAGGTCGTCGTGCCGTCCGGCTCGGTGCAGGTGCATGGGCAGGTGGTAGAGCGGATACCGGTCGTCGACGTCCGCCAGTTCGCGGTTCGCCTGCAGCGAAGGCAGGCCTCCGGCCAGGCCGCCGAACTCCGTGAGGTAGAGGTCGGCGAACCGGTGGTGCGCCTCCCGCGCAGCCTGCCGCAGATCCGCCTCCGCCACCGGGTTCGCCTCCGGATCGGCCGGGTCGGTGTCGCCATGAAGGAACTCGCGGAGGCTCGAGTGGTGGATGGCGTAGCTCGGCGCCCGATCGAGGTCAGCGGTGTCGATGGCGAGGAAGGGCCGGTACCTGTGGTTGCACAGCTGCCGAACTACGCCCGGGTCGAGCTTGGTCAGCCGCGTGAGCTGGGCGGCGGTGACGGGCTGGGCGGCGGTCGCAAGGGTCGTCAGCAGCACGAGGTCCTGGGTGTGGAAGAGCGCGTTGTCCCAGGACGCGGTGACTTCCCGCCGGTAGTAGGCGGTGAGGCCCTTCGGCAATCCGTCCAGGGCGGACGCGTCGAACTCGCCGTCCTCGAGCCGCAGCACCATGTACCGCAGGTATACCCAGACACCGCCGGACCGGTCGAGCAGGCGCTCGACGAACTGCGACTCGGTGATGCCCGCGGCAGCGAGCCGGGTGGAGAGTGGCTCGGTGCGCGCCCGAACGGCCAGGAACTGGCGGACATCCTCGAGGTTCGCGGGATCCTCGGCGGCGAAGCGGGCCACCGACACTTGCTCACCTGCGGGCAGACGGGTCGCCGGGACGCCCTCGCGGTAGGTCGCGACGATCTGCACCCCATCCGGCAGCGTGCTGGGCAGCCCTAGGGCACGCTCGGCTCCCGTGGCTTCGTCCAGGCCGTCGACGACTATGCGCAAGGGTTCGCCGGCCGTCGCCGCCACCTCGGCCGCCGCAGCGAGGATCGCGGGGAAACGGGAGGGATCGCCCGCCCAGCCGGGCAGGCGGCCTCCCGGCGCGAACTCCTCTTCGAGCCCGTAGCGGGTGACGAGCTGGGCGGCGAGGCTCTGCAACGCTGTCCTGGTGTCGCCGCCGCCGACCACCTGGGTGAAGTGACGCGGGCACCGCCAGCGCTCGGAAAGCCATGCGGCGAACGCCGTCTTGCCGACGCCTGCCGTCGCCGCCACGAGTACATAGCGGCCCTCGCGCCCGCTCAGCCGCTTTTCAATGGTGTCCAGCAACCACTTACGACCGACGAACCGGTCGAGCCCCGCAGCGGCGAGTACTTGCGAGTAGTTCAGCGTGGCCACCGACAGCGGCAGGATCTCGACACCGTGATAGTGGTCGTCGCCCACTCGCGTGCTGGCATGGGTGAGGGACTCGCCGGCAGCGATGGCACCTGGACCGCTGGCCGTGACCTTCTTACCTGTCACCGGGCCGCCCGTTCACACCGTTCCCGCCGCTCGTCCACGGGTCTTATATCGGCGCCGAGTACCTTTTCGTTCCGCCGCTGCCGGAGAAGACCAGCAGCACGCGGAGCCCTGCAAGCTACGGCCCGCGAATCGGCACCCGCAACAGGGTTTCATGCCACCTCCAGGCGCAGCGCGCTTCTCTTTTCCTCCGCATAGCCTGCAGCCATCCCCGCCCCATCACTTTCCCGACGCGCAGCCGCCGCCGAAGAAGCGCCGCCGCGGCGTGAAAGTCGCGCTCGCGCTGTCTTGGTCGCAGTTCTCGGCTTCGTCGGCACAGCCGTCGTACGCTCGTGGATGTCGCCATCGGCACGAGATAAGACACCCGATCAGCGGACCTCGGACCGGGTTCGGTGACAGATCCCATTAGGTGCACCGTCAACGTTCCCGCCGGCGAATCCACCAGTCCGGACGAAGCACAGTCGCTGATCGAGGCTGGCAGTTCATCACTGGCTGCGACATCGATCTCGGCGCGTGTCGATCTGAGTTGCCCGTCGACATACCTGTGCCTCGAGATGACGAACTCACGTCCGCGTCCGCCCGCCGCTACCAACGGCGGCAGCCCGCCCGAGCCGTACCTATGCCCGTCCCAAAGCCCAAGAACAGACGAACGTCCTTTCATGCCGCGAGGCGGTCGCTACGCGCAACGACCAGGCGCGCGGTCATGCCGATGAGAGGAGGTGGTCGTTGGCGCTGGTACTGCCCCGGCAGGGATAGTGAGATCGTGCCGAATCTCGACTTCTACGCCGTTGACGACGATTGGTCCGCGGTCCTCGAGACCGTATTCGATCTCGGCTTGTTCCGTGTCTTCGAATCCGACTCAGAGCCGGACCGCGAACTGCGCGAATTTCATGCCCTCACGGAGGTCCCTGACGGTCGACAGGGACGAAGCCTGGCGTTGTTCGCCATCGGGTCGGGCCCGGGTCCCATCGCGAAACGGATAGATTTCCTTCCAGGAGTGCATCCCACCGCGACCTTCCGCTACAGCTGCGAAGGCTGGGGACTCATCCAGCTCCACCACGGCGCGGCGGCCGGGACCCGGGAGCTGCGATGGAGCCATACGAACCACAACACGGAGAAACGGGCCGCGGCGTGGTCCGCGACTGTGCAGCGACTCGGTGACCCCGCCGAGTGGAACTGGGCGGCGGTCACCAGCGCCTCCGGCCGGCTCAACCGAGCCATTCGCCGGATGGCCGTGAGCAAGATCGGCTCGCACCCGGTACTGGCGCACGCGGCGCATTTCATCGCGGACGCCGGCTTGCAGTACGAGTACGGCATAGGCGTCCACGCAACTCCCGCCTATGGCATGAGCCGTCGCTGACGGCGCACGCTTCTGCCCCGAGTCGCGCGCGGTCATGCCGATGTGCGTGATCGGCGGTCCGAGCACTGCAGGTTGCGCGATTCAGTAGGTTCGGGTGCCGGAGGTGAGAGTCCACATGGAACTGATGAAACTGGAGATCGAGCGGTACGACTGGGCCGCGATGGAATGTGGGTGCCGTCGTTCCTCAGAGCACCTCGCTGGTGACTTTGTGGCGCTGGCGCGGGGAGCGGAGGGCCTGGATCTGGTCGACCACGTGGTGGCCCCAGGCGAGATCCTCATCGAAGTGTCATTGCCCGCTCTGGCCGTGGCACTGGCTGCGATCACCAGCGGCGTCATGGGGCAGTCGCGGGCCAAGTTCTTCCACGTCATCCTCTGTCTCATCGGGGACAATGGGCACGCGTCCGGTCTGTTCGAGGGAAGGAATCCTGTCGCGGAGTGCCGTGACCTGGCCCGGACAGGGCTATGGACGTTCTATGGTGAGGTGCTGGCGGGACAGTCCGAATCGGCCGCCGCCTCCTACGCCTTCGAAATCGTGAGTATCCTCGAGGCGGACGGAAACAACCGAGATCGAGTACTGCGGGTGCAGGCTGCGGCGGCTGAGCGACTGTCGTGGGACTTGCGCCCGCCGCATGACCCTTTCGAGAACTGATCAGCCGGCCGGCCGGCGCCACCTGCGAAGCATTCACCTCGGCGATCTATCGCGCTCTCATGCCGCGGGTGGCGCGCTCCCCGGCCTTGTGTAAGGAGCGATTTCGCCCAGCATCGAAGGTCATGGAGCCCTCAGACCTGGACGAAACTGTGTTACGACTGGCGGCTGCGGCGTACCTCGCACGCTACTCGGGCGTGTCGCGGACGCATTCGGAGTCGGACCTGCGGATCTTCTTCACCTGGTGCGGCGAACGCGACCTCGCTCCGCTGGCAGCGCGCCGGGCGCAGATTGAGCTGTACGTGCGCTGGATGCACGAGGTGCGACGGTTCAAGCCCTCCACGGTGTCGCGCAGGATGTCAGTGGTCACCGGCTTCTACCGCACCTGCGTCATCGACGCCGTGCTCGAGCACTCGCCGGCGGAGTACGTCCGACGCCCCGTGGTGCCCAACGAGTCACCGACCCTCGGCTTGTCACACCTGCAGTTCGAGGCCCTACTGACTGCGGCCCGGGAGTCGGTCAACCCGTTCGACTTCGCACTGGTCGCGATGCTCGGCCTACTCGGCCTCCGGGTATTCGAGGCCTGCTGCGCAGACATCGGAGACCTCGGCGAGGAACACGGACACCGGGTGCTGCGGGTGGTCGGCAAGGGCAGCAAGGTCGTGCTGGTGCCCCTACCGCCGGCGGTCGGACGGGCTATCGACCGAGCCGTTGGCGACCGCGATCACGGTCCGATCCTGCTCAACCGACGAGGCGTCCGCATGGACCGGCTTTGCGCAACCCACCGGCTACGCCGGCTGGCCGGGGCCGCGGTGGTGCGGCTCCCGAGGATGCACCCGCACATGCTCCGCCACACCTTCATCACCACAATGCTTGACGCGGGGGTCGACCTACGCGACGTCCAGATCGCAGCCTGCCATGCCGACCCGCGCACGACCATGCGCTACGACCGCGCCCGCAAAAACCTCGACCGGCACCCGAATTACATCCTGGCGGCGTACATGGCGTCCGCAACCTGACGCCTGACGCACTGTCTTGCCGACGGTCGTGCGCTGGTTGGCGGACGTGTCGGTGGACCGGCACATAACCGGTCGGGGCGGCTGCTCGTCGAGAGGCCCTGGTCAGGCGTCGTTCGCCGCGTTGGGCCCGTCGAAGGGCCGGGTGATCTCGAAAGCGTCCTGGAACCGCCAGGGGATGCGGGACTCGCCGGCCTTGCGGATCAAGACGTCCTCGGTGCGAGCCGCTTTGTCCAGGAAGAACGGCATGGTTCGCAGGGGGCGGTCGAGGGGGCGCGAGAAGTCGTCCCAGTGCACCGGAACGATGAACGACGGGCTGGCGGCCTCGACGACATGATGCCAGTAGTCGTCCTGGAACTGCTTGCCCTGGGCGCCGACACCTCCGACTCCCAGGCAGAGGAAGTCGACGTCGAGCCCGTCGAACTGGTGAGGGACGAAGTCGGCGCTCGGGTGGACGAGCATTCGTCCAGCGGGGTGGGTGAGCAGGAACGAGTAGCAGCCTCCGGTGCGGTAGGCGGACGCTTTGGTCGATGTGGTCAAGGGCTCGTCGATCGTGCCCGGGTAGTGATCGCCCGGGCTGTGGAGCCCTTGGAAGACGCGAACGGTGAAGTCTCCCAGCTTGACCTGGTCGCCGTCAGCGATCACGCACATGGAGTCGTCGGGCAGGCCCGCTCCGCGGCCGACGTTGAGCGTGGACGGCGAACCGTACAAGGTGCCACCACGAAGGCGGACGACGTCGGGAGCATCCCTGACGTGGTCGTGGTGGGAGTGAGCCACGAACAGGGCATAGAGGTGGTCGATCCCGCCGCGCTCGAGCGCGGCGGTGATGCGCTCTTGATCGGGAGCGATCTTCCCAGCCACGACCCGCGCCCCCTGGAACACCGAGAGGGGACGGCCTGACGGACGCGCCCCACCATGACCGCGGCGGGAGCACGCTGAACGTTCGCGCAGGGCGCGATCAGGGTGTTTCTCAGGCGGATGGGTAGGCTGCCCGCGTGGAGTTCGTGGTTGCCGAGGACGAGGTGTGGCTCACCGCGTTCGGCGTTCTCCCGCAGGCTGAGAAGGTGTCGGGCGACGATTGGGTACGAGAGGTGCGCGTCCCCGTCTCCGTGACCGAAAAGCTTCACATCACCTGGGATGTGATCGGGCAGGGCGTCCGCGTCCGATACGAGCAGTCATCGAAGGTCATCGTCGATGTCTACCGCGAACAGGCAACCCTTCTCACGATTGAGGCTCACGAGACTGGGCCCGTCGTCGCGTTGGAGTACTACGCAGAAGGCTGCCGCGGCCGGACGCGCGTGCAGACTCAACCGAACTTCGCCCTGCAGGACACCTTCCTACGTACGTGACTGTCCGCTTCCCGCGGTGGATCGCGACTCGATCAACGCTGGTCTTCGAGCTCGATCGTCCAGGTGCTCACGCTCGCACGGCAAGATCAAGAGATCCAAGATGTGTCAGGCACCCCTTTGTCAGCGCCCACCCGCTGTGATCGCACGATACCCGAGTGGTCCCTTGTCGTGCACCTCACCCATTTCTAGGGTAGTTACACGGCCGTGAAAATTCGTCGCACTCCGGCGTCCGGCCTGTCGGGGGTTTTCGCAGGCACGGCGGCCGTGGGGACAAATGTTGCCAGTCGCGCGAAAGGAATGGTTATGTCGGTCGCTCCGGACGGTTCGGTCTGCACTCGATGCGGTATGCCCATGGGGTACGACAAATTCATCGCCTGCCTCGATGGCAGGGATCCATCGCCTGATCTCGCACTGTGCACCCATTGTTTGAATCCGCCGGATCCAGCGGAATTGCCTGCCCAGGAAGACCGCGGCAGGTTACTTGATCTGGTCTTCCGAGTGGCCCGCGGCGAAGTGGCGGGAGAAGTACCGGCCGAACTCGACGAACTTGTCGCCAGCGTGCCGGCGCGGCGGCCGCAGGCGAAGGCCGACGCGCTGGTTCTCTACAGTGGCGGCAAGGATTCCAGCTGGATGCTGCACGATCTGGCAGGCAGGGACGTGCGGGTCGTGGCTTGGATGCTCGACCAGGGATATCAATCGCCGCTGGCGATCCGCAACGCCAGTTCACTGTGCGAGAAACTCGACATCGAATTGGTTATCGTGCGTCCGGAACGCGATCCGATGAACACTCTGTTCCGGCTCGGTTTCGCGATGAACGAAGAGGATGACTCGGATCTTCTCCGCGCGGCGATGTCGTGGGGGTCGGCGTGCTGGCCTTGTTTTTCCACCATTCTCGCCCAGGCGTCGGTATATTGTCTGGAAAATTCGATACCGCTATGTTTCGTCGGGACACACAAAGGCCAGAACCGCACTACCGCCGGTGACCGGCCGATCGTGAAGGTAGACGGGCTGACGCCGTTGGCCGACGTCGTCGAGGACCAGGTCTCATTGTTGCGCAGACACGCCGAACGCAAGGCGCCGGAAGCCGCGGAATTGCTCCGGGCCGGGGACAGCGGAACCGCTCTGGTGCCCTTCTACGAGTTCGTGCCGAAGCCGCCGACCGAGCGCATCATCGCCGACCTCGAGGCCATCGGCTGGGAGGTACCCCACAACACCGGCAGCTGCAGCACGAATTGCATGATCAACGAACTCGGCTACCGCATCATGCGCAATCAGTACGGTTTCGACATCTACCAGATCGCCGAAGCCCACGAGCAGCGACTCTCGCCCAACCCGTCGCCCGCGAACATCGCCACCCTCGACGAGGAGGCGATCCGGCGCGGAGCGAAGCTGATCGAGCTGACACCGGTCGAGTCCCGCCGCTGGGGCATCGAAAAGTGACGGCCGAGCCCCACTGGCCCGAGCTGCGGGCCCAGTTCGACCTCGACCCGGCCTACGTGCACCTGGGACTCTCAGTGCTGGCCCCACACCCGCGGCCGGTCCGCGAGGCGATCGAACGGCACCGGCAGGGCCTCGACAGCAACCCGGCGTTGTACTTCCACCATCGCGACGAGCTCCAGCGCCGGGTCCTGGAGAAGGCGGGACGCTACCTCGGTGCTGAGCCGGACACGATCGCGCTCACCGAAAGCACCACCATGGGCCTCGCCGTCGTGTTCACCGGCATGATGCTGCGGCCCGGCGAGGAGATCCTGAGCACCTCGCACGAGCACTACGCGGCCAGGGAACTTTTGCGGTTCAAGGCCGAATCGAGCGGCGCCTCCCACCGGACCATCGAGCTCTACGAGGACCCTCGGACGGCGACCGAGGACGAGATTGTCGATGCCGTGACCCGCGGCATCGGGGACCGGACCAGGCTGCTGGCACTGACCTGGGTGCACTCGGGGACCGGGGTCAAGCTGCCGCTGGCCCGTATCGCGGAGGTCGTCGCGGCCGTCAACGCCGGGCGTACACCCGGTACCGAGGTCCTGACCTGCGTCGACGGGGTGCACGGTATGGGCGTCGAGGATTTCGAGGTGACCGAGCTCGGCTGCGACTTCTTTGCCACAGGTTGCCACAAATGGCTTTTCGGGCCTCGGGGAACGGGCCTGGTCTGGGGCAGTGAGCGGGGCTGGGCCGCGATCCGGCCGATCATCACCTCGTTCGACGTCGAAGTGTTCTGGCCGTGGTACCTGGGTTCCGTGCCGGACGGCAAGGCGCCGGCGGCACGGTTCTGCACCCCGGGTGGGTTCCCGGCCTACGAGCACCGGTGGGCGCTCGCCGAAGCCTTCGACTTCCAACAGGAGCTGGGAAAGCCCTGGGTGGCCGCCCGCATCCACGACCTGAACGCGCACTGCCGCGGTGCGCTCGCCGACGTAGCCGGTGTCCACGTGCGCACGCCTGACGTGGGCGGGCTGACGTCCGGGATGGTGTGCTTCGACGTTTTCGGCATCGACCCGGCCACCGTCGTCGACCTCCTGCTCGCCGAAGGGGTCGTCGCCGGGCAGACGCCGTATCGCAGCAGCGCGGTCCGGTTCGCCCCTGGCGTGCTGAACGACTTCGGCGACGTCGACCGCGGAGCCGAGGCACTGGACCGGATCATCAAAAACCACACCTGAACGGAGAGACGTTGAGCAACAGGGACACCGACCGGGATGCGGTGGTCAGGGTGGCCCGCGGCGCGACCCTGTTCACCCCGTGGGCGTTGCGGGCCGCGGTTACGCTCGGACTGCCGGACCTGGTGGCCGACGGCGTCAATGACCTCGCCGGCCTGGCGCGCCGGTCCGGCGCGGATGTGACTGCCCTTCGGCGGCTGGTCCGGTATCTCGTGCTGCTGGAGGTGTTCCGCGCGCCCGCCGCAGATCGCGTCGAACTCGGAGAGCTCGGGGCGGTCCTGTGCAGCGGCCACCCGGCAGGCTTGGCGAAGGCACTGGACCAGCGCGAAGCCTTTGCCCGTCGTGGTGACGAGGCGATCGCCTCACTACCCGAAGCGGTGCGCACGGGCAAAAGCGTGTGGGCCGGCCTGTTCGGACGCGGCTTTTGGGACGACCTGGCCGCCGATCCGGTGCTCGGCCGGTCCTTCGACGCGGCGATGGCCGCGCACGCCGCCACGCTCGGCCCCGAGGTGGCGCGACGGTACGACTGGTCGGGTGTCCGGCACGTGACCGACGTCGGCGGCGGGACCGGGCACGTCCTCGCGGCCGTACTGGCCGCTCACCCCGGGCTCGCCGGAACGCTGGTGGATCTGCCCGGCACCGTCAGCGCCGCGGACCCGGTGTTGCGGGCGGCGGGGGTGTCGGATCGGGTGACGGTGGTGGGCGGCAGCTTCTTCGATCCGCTGCCCGGCGGGACGGACGTCTGTCTGCTGGCGAACATCCTGCACGACTGGCCCGACGAGGCCGCGGTCGCGATCCTGCGCCGCTGCGGGGCAGCGGTGGTCGCGGGCGGGCAGGTCGTGCTCGTCGAGCGAGTGCTGGACGAGGTGCCCGCAGCCGGTGACGATCCTGGTCAGTTCGTGGCGAGCCAGCGAGACCTGGCCATGCTGCTCCTGCTGGACGCTGCCGAGCGCACCGAAGCACAGTTCGCCCGGCTCGGCCGGGAAGCCGGGCTGCGGCCGGACGGCGTCGCAGGGCTGTTGCCGGAGCAGGGTCTGTTCCTGGTCTGCTTCGACGTCGGCTGACTGCCGGCAGGAGGCTCAGCCGGCCCAGGAAACTTCGAGGGGAAGAGTCCGGAACCCGATGGCCTTGCGCACGTCCTCGGGTCGCACGCGGCCGTCCAGTGAGAACGAGTCCCACCGCTCGAGCACCGCGCGCAGGGCGATGCGCTGCTCGAGCCGGGCCAATGGGGCACCGACGCAGAAGTGGATACCCCGCCCGAATCCCAGATGGCGGTTGGGTTCGCGCCGCGGATCGAAGCGATCCGCTTGCGCGAACTGGCGTTCGTCCCGGTTCGCGGAGGCGATCCAGACGAGCAGTACCTCACCCGCCGGGATGGCCTGGCCGCCGAGGGTGACGTCGCGGGTGGTCCGGCGCGGAGTCGCGGGCAGCTGCCCCCGGAAGCGCAGGACCTCCTCGACGGCGGCAGGGATCAGGCCAGGCTGGCACCGCAGTGCCGCAGCGAGGTCCGGCCGGGTGGCCAGCAGGTGCACGGCGTTGCCGAGCACCAGTGTGGTGGTGATGTGCCCGGCTACCAGCAGGAAGCCGCAGACGCCCAGCACTTCCTCGTCGGCAAGCCGGGTACCGGCCACCTCGACGGCGGCGAGCTTGCTGATCAGGTCGCCGCCCGGATGCCGCCGCCGGTAACGGATGTGGTCGAGGAAATAGGCGTTCATCTCGCCGATCAGCGGTTCGACCGAGCGCAACATCTCCTCGGTCGGCACCACCACCGGTTTGTCCCCGCGGCCCTGGAAGAACAGCGCGTCGGCCCAGGCGCGGAAGCGGTACCGATCGGCCAGCGGGATGTTCATCAGCTCGGCGATCACGATCAGCGGCAGTGGGTAGGCCAGATCGCGGACCAGCTCCACCCGGCGCCGCCCGGCCATCGAGTCGAGCAGCTCGTGCGCGATGGCGGTGATGCGGGGCGCGAGACCGGCGATCATCCGGGGCGTGAGCGCGGTCCTGACCAGTGACCGCAGTTTCGTGTGTGCCGGCGGGTCGAAGCCGTTGAACGCTCCGCGCGCGACGATCGCGAACTGCTCCGGCTGCCGGACAGCCGAGCGCAGGTCCGACGAGAACGTCTCGTGGTCGCCGATGACGCGCACCGCGTCGTCGTAGCGGAACACGTGCCAGTTCCCCAGCTCCGCGTCGTAATGCACCGGCTTCGAGTCCCGCATCCGTGTCCACCAGCGCACCAGGGAGGCGTAGTCGCTGCGCTGGTCGGCCAGTCCCAGTCCTGCGGTCATCCGGTCACCCCGGCCTTCTCGTCGTCACCGGCACGGCCGGGATCGGCGGCCATGATGCCGAAGATCTCATCATGCAGTCCACTGAGGACAGTCCGGTCACCCGGATCGCGGCGGTCGATCAAGCCCAGCTCCGTCGTCCGGACGGTCAGGTCTTCCAGCGTTTCCAACCGGTAATGGTCGAGGAAGGCGCGGACGGCGGGTGAGTAGCGCTCACGGTGTAACGCCGCGGACGGGGCCACGGGTACCGCCAGCCGCGGGTGGTCGGTGAGCTCACCGACCACGCCGCGGAGTACGCGCATGGTCTCCTCGTAGGTGGCCCAGGCAGGCGTCCGGTAGTCCGTCAGCTTGCCGCGGTCCAGCACCCGGCGGCATTGCCGGGCGAGGTCGGCCGGGTCGACGGCGGCGAAGTCGAACGGGCTGGTCCGGCCGGTATCCCCGTGCTGGACCGCGGCCAGTGCGCCGTTGTGCTCGCCGACGAAGTACGGGAAGCCGTCCCAGCGCGGCAGCACCGCGGGCAGTCCGCAGGCCATCGCCTCCAGAGGCGCTTTCCCATAGGTCTCGAAGATGCTGGTGGCACCGGAGACGTAGAGGTCCGCCGCGTTGTACAGGCTCACTGTCTCCTCCCGCGAGAGACGCTGGAACAGCACCACGTGCTCGAGCTGTACGGCGAGCTGGTTGTACAGCACCGCGTCGATGTGTGTCACCGACATCGTCAGCAATGCGTGCGGCACGCTCCGGCGCAGCAGGTGGTACGCCTCGAGCAGGGCGCCGATTCCCTTGTCGGTCATGAACCGGCCGGTATAGAGCAGGATCGGCCGGTCCGGTGGCAGCCCGAACCGGGCCCTGGCCGCCGTACGGTCTCCCGGCCGGTAGATGTCGCGGATGCCGAACGTGCAGATGTTGCGGGCGGGGATCCCGGCGACCTGCTCGTAGGCGGCCGCGGCATTGGTCGAGCCGCACAGGACCAGGTCGCCGGGATGCGCGGTCTCGGCGACCAGCATCAGGTGGCACAGGATATTGAGCGGGTACGGATTCGTGTGCGGGATGATCAGCGCCGGGCACGAGTGGCCGTCCCGCCTCATCAGGTACAGCAAAGGCAGCGCCTCGGTGTACTCCGCCACGACCATGTCCACGGTGGACAGATCGCAGGCCTCGCGCAGTCTGGTGTACACCTGCTCGAAGAACTTGAAGTCGTGTCTGGCCGCCGGCAGCTGCTCGATCCGGAACAGCAGCAGTTCCGTGTCCTGACAGAAGATACTGACGTCGTCAGGCGCGTCGGTCAGCGCCAGTACCCGCTTCATCGTCGTCATCCCGTCCCACCCGCGCCGTCAGGCCGGCAGGCTCTCGAAGTACATCTGCCGAGTACCGAGTTCCGGCCAGCGATCGCGTGCTTCCTTGGCGGACGCGATCACCCGGCGGATACCCTCCTCGACTGTGACCGACGGGTGGAAACCGAGGAGGTTCTCGGCCTTGCGCGTGTCCGCCCACAGCCGCTCCGCGTAGATCGCGATGGGCGTCGGTACGTAGCGGGGCGTGAGGTCCATGCCCAGTTCGGCGCCGATCAGGTCGAGGGTGCGATTGAACGTCGTTTCCAGCCCGGTCCCGACGTTGAACTCGTCGGTCTTGAGGTCGCCTTCCAGCGCGAGCTGAAAGGCGCGGCCGGCGTCGGTGACGTAGATGAAATCGCGGGTCTGCTGCCCGTTCCCCCAGAGGACGGGCGTTTGCCCGCTGAGCGCGGCCCAGACGAACAGCGAGATGACGTTCGCGTAGCCGCCCTTGCTGAACTCGTCGTGCCCGTAGACGCTGAACGGGCGCAGCCCGACCGCGGTGATGCCGTAGCGGTCGGAGTACTGCCGGGCCGCCTCTTCGTTCCACTTCTTCGAAAGCGCTTTCAGATCCGGCGGGGCAAGGGTCATCTCCTCGGTGTAGGGCACCGGGTTCCCCTCGTACACCGCGCTCGTGCTGGCGTACACCAGTTTGCCGACCTCGTTGCGGCGCACGGCCTCCAGGATGTTGAGGAAGCCTTGTGTGGTGACCGACGCGCCGTCGGTGGGGTCTTCCTCGTACATCAGGAAGGAGGACGGCGCGGCGAGGTGGATGACCCCGTCCATACCCTTGGTCAGCTTCGCCACCAGGGAATAGTCGCGGGAGTCGCCTTCGACCCAATTGACCTCGTTGCGGATCTCGTCGTCGACGAACTCCTTCCCGCCGATCTTGTAGTTGTCCAGCGCCGTGATGGTGTACCCGTCACGGACCATCCCGGCAATCATGTTGCGTCCAATGAATCCGGCGCCGCCGGTGACGAGGACGTCCTTGTAGGAAGCCATATCGCTCCTCGGGGGAACTCACTGTGAGAGCCGGTGTCCAGCCCCCCAGGGTGACACCGGCGAGAATTTACCTTCTCCATGGAAGCAGACCACGAAAGGCGGGGGAATCCGCTGATCGAGTGGACGATCATCGATTGGAAAGTGCTTGCTTGTTTTTCCTTTCGTAGCACAAATCGGTAGTTTTGTTTCTGCGGCAAGGCGGAATCCGTAGCGCGGATACGCCGATCGCCAGGCCCGCGGACCGGTGTGTCGGAACCCGTTTGGTGGAAACGGATCCGCCTGCTGACGACAGAGGGCGACGAAGTCGGGCACCGGCGGCCGATTGATCGACACCAAATCCGCGTGTTAGAAATGCTGAGGCGCGATCCACCGGAAGCGAGGATTGGGGGGCTGACGGCCATTCTTGCGCCCACCGCCTTTCGTCCATAAAGGAATTCCGCGCTCGCGCCACTGCCGGGCGCCTTCGTTCCCGTCCGCCTGACGGGAAACCATTCCCGCACTCCTCGTGCCGGGGCTGGCGGCCGGGAGCCGATTCGATTCAGTGAAAGGAGGAACAATGGAGATGAACTGGGTGTCCGACCGGGCGAACTGGGTCTCGGACCGGGCGAACTGGGTCTCGGACCGGGCGAACTGGGTGTCCGACCGGGCGAACTGGGTCTCGGACCGCAGTGAGTGGGTTTCGGACCGGGCGCTGTGCGCGTCGGCCGGTGTCTACGAGCTGGTCTCGGTCTAGCCGACCAGGCCGGCGCGGCCGGTCACAGCGCATGATCGGCCGCGTCGGCCGTACCTGGGGGCAGGTGGCGCCCCGCATCGAAAACCGCGAAAGGTGCCCCGTTGATAGTTCTGGCTGTGCTGCTCGTGCTCGTCGCGGCGTTCGCCCATGCGGGCTGGAACGTGATCGCGAAGAGAATGGGCATGTCGGGTTCGCTGTTCGTTTTCTCCTATATGGCCGTGGGCAGTGTGCTGATACTGCCGCTGGGGATCGGTGCCCTCATCCTCGGCGGTCCGGTCGACCTCGGGCACTGGGCGCTGTCGGCCGTGGTCGGCACCTGCCTGCAGCTCAGCTACTACCTGCTGCTGCAACGCGCCTACCGTACATCGGATCTGTCAGTGGTCTACCCGCTGTCCAGTGGCGCGGCACCGGTATTCGCGATCGCCGCGGCCGTGCTGCTGCTCGGCGAGCGGCCGAGCCCGCTGGCCCTGCTCGGCGCGGCCACGGTGATCGGCGGGGTCCTGGTCATCACCGTGGACCGGTCGCCCGGCCCGATCGGCCGCGCCGCGAGGGTGTCCGCGGCCGGGTTCGGGGTGCTGATCGGTCTTGCCAACGCGCTGGCGACATTGTGGGACAAGAACGTCGTCAGCGGCTTCGGTCTTTCACCGCTGCTCGTCTTCTGGGGCGTGTCGGTCGGGGAGGTGCTTGTCCTGGCTCCGGTCGCGCTCGCGCGCACCCGGGCACTGCGAGAGCTCTGGTCGGCGCACCGGCGCGAAATCGTGGTGGTCGGCACGCTGGTGCCGACCGCGTATGTCCTCGTGCTCTTCGCGATCCGGTGGGCACCGGTCAGCGTAATCGCTCCAGTGAAGGAGTTGAGCATCGTGACCGCGGTCATCTTCGGCTGGTACTTCCTCGGGGAAGGCCATGTTCGCCGCCGGGTCACCGGCGCGCTGGTTGTGATGGGTGGTGTGGCCATGCTGACCTTCGCTTGAGGCCCGACCCGCTCACGGTTGCGAAAGGAACAAGCCCATGAACACGTCGTCACCCGACACAGCGATGCGGCAGACCTTCGACACGGTGGCAGGGGCCTACGACCAGAACGGCGTCGAGTACTTCCGCCCGATCGCCGCACGGCTCGTCGAGCTGGCCGCGCTCAGTGCCGGTGAGTACGTCCTGGACATCGGCTGCGGCCGTGGCGCGGCGCTGTTCGCGGCGGCCGATGCGGTCGGCCCCTCCGGGCAGGTCGTCGGGATTGACGTCTCTCCGGCCATGGTCGCGAAGACGGCGGCGAATCTGCGAAGCAGACACGCCACCGGAGCGGTCGTCGCGGTCATGGATGGCGCCGCTCCCGGCTTCGGACCCGGCTACTTCGACGCCGTCATCGGCAGCAACAGTGTGCACATGGTGCCGCACCTGGAATCCGCCTACGGCCGGTACCGGACCCTCTTGGCTCCCGGCGGACGCCTGGCGGTCTGTGCGCCGGCGTCAGTACTCGAACCCGAGCCCCGAGTGTTCGGGCTGCGGTCCATCGCGGCGGCCGCAGCCAGGTTCTCTGTCTCGGCCCGCGTCTACCCGCAAGAGGAAGCTTTCGGTGGCGCGGAAAAGGCGACCGCGGACCTCCGGCGCGCCGGTTTCTCCGATGTCGCCGTCCACGTCGAGGACGTCCTCCTGCGGGCGGACTCACCGGATCAGCTCGTCAGTTGGACCTGGACGCACGGTATGCGGATGATGTGGGACACGATGCCCGCGGAGCACCACGAGACGGTCGCACAAGAGATCGCGGCCGAAGCAGCCGAGTTCGTGACGGAATCTGGCGTCCTCGAAATCCCGTCACCCGTGCGGTACTTCGTCGCCCGTTGCTGATCGCCGTACTCGAACGTCCTTTAGGTCCACCACGTCCATCGGCCCTGATCATGCGAAAGCAGGCTCTGGTTCTGACAAACAAGGCGCGTTGACGGCTGCGGGGTGGCCGGCATCGCGGTTTCCCCTCCGGCCCGTTCACTGAGTCAAACGTCCGCTCATGCCGCGGGTCGTGTGTTCCCGCCACTGTCTGCTCATGCCGTCGAGCGTGTAACTGAACTATTAAAGGAATGTGGTGTCGCCGAAGCCCATGTCGCGCATCCTCTCGGGCGAGGAGACAACCATGATCTCGTCACCTCCGACGAACACGCGCTGCCACTCCGGCGGCTGTGGGATGGCAGCGACAAACCACACTGCTCCGTGGCGAACTCGAGACGCACAGCCGTCCAGTCGCTCCCAATGAGCGGCGGTCTCGCGAATCGGCGTCCGCAGGTATCGGTCCCACGGACTCCTGGAACCGCCATCGGTCCCGTCGGACTCAGCCGTTTTCACGCAAGGATACCCAGCCGATCATGGCTTCGGGGTCGTTGAAGGCCGACGGCAGATCCTCGGAACCTGAGCGTGGGGGAAGAACTTTGGTCAGTATCGACAGCCCGAAACCACGGGTCGCGCGCAGCACGAGGGCGACCTGCCCAGGCACGCGGATCAACGCCGAGTGGACCAAACCCCGCCCGCGTAGCAGATCGGTGGCCGAAAGCGTGCCCCGCTCCCGGCCACTTCCGCCGGTCCGACGGGACACGAGCGCATCACTGGGCCGTTCTTCGAGGTGTCACCTTCCGCGGGCGCGGCGAAGATTGGCGCGTACGGCCCGGGTTTCGGGGTGGCCGGGCCCCAGTATCCGCTTGTAGGCGGCAAGGGTGGCTTTGTACAGCGGGATCGCTTGCCGGAGATCCCCCGCCGATTCGTAGGCGCCGGCGAGGTTGTGTCGAGAGGACAGAGTGTGCGGGTGACTGGGACCGAGTACCCGTTCGCGGGCGGCGAGAGTGGCCTCGTGCAAAGGGATCGCCCGCCCGAGGTCTCCTGCCAGCCAGCAGGCGTAGGCGAGGTTGTTGCGGGAGATCAGAGTGTCGGGGTGGTCCGGGCCCAGCACCCGCTCACAGTCGGCGAGGGTCGCTTCATACAGCGGGATCGCCTGCTCGAGTTTTCCCGCCATCTCGTAAGCGGCGGCGAGATTGTTGCGGGAGGTCAGAGTACTGGGGTGGTCGGGGCCCAGTAGGCGCTCGCGGTCGGCGAGGTTGGCCTCGTACAGCGGGATCGCCTTCCTGAGATTCCCCGCCATCTCGTAGGCGCCCGCCAGATTGTTACGGGACGTCAACGTCCTGGGGTGGTCGGGGCCCAGGACCCGTTCACAGTCGGCGAGGGTCGCTTCGCACAGCGGGATCGCTTGCCCGGGATCACCTGCTGACCGGTAGGCGCCGGCGAGGTTGTTGCGGGAGGTCAGGGTGTCCGGGTGGTCGAGGCCCAGCACCCGTTCGCGATCGGCCAGAGCGGCCTTGTACAGCCGGATCGCTTGCCGGAGATCCCCCGCCGATTCGTAGGCGCCGGCGAGATTGTTGCGGGAGGTCAGGGTGTCCGGATGGTCGAGGCCCAGCACTCGCTCGCGATCGGCGAGGGTGCCTATATGCAGCGAGATCGCGTATTCGAGATTCCCCGCCGACCGGTAGGCGTAGGCGAGGTTGTTGCGGGAGGTCAGGGTGTCCGGATGGTCGAGGCCCAGCACCCGTTCGCGATCGGCCAGAGCGGCCTCGTACAGCCGGATCGCCTGTCGGAGATCCCCTGCCGACTCGTAGGCGGCGGCGAGGTTGTTGCGGGAGGTCAGAGTGCCGGGGTGGTCAGGACCCAGCACCCGCACACAGTCGATGAGGCAACGGTCCAAGTATCCCGTCGCCATCGCCACTGCTCCCTGGTTCCCCAGAAATCGCCCCAACTGGCCGAGGACGAAGATGGTGTCGCCGGTGTCGTCCTCAGGGGCGGTGTTGCCGATGAGTGATTGAGCGTGGGGCACCAGGACCCGCAGCCCTGGCCAGTCTTGGGGCGCCTCGGGATTCAGCGGTCGGAGTGCCCGGCTCAGAGCGCTGGTGGCGTGGTCGCGTGCGTATGCGACGTCGACCGGGCTGCGATGGAGGTCATCGGGGTCGGGGGTGCGGGTGACCGCCTGCACGAGCCTGTGCACGCTGATCACTGCACCGTTGCGGGTGATCATGGCGTAGGCGGCCAGGCGTCCCAACGCCTTGGTCACGGCGAGCTCGTCATCGATCTCGTTCAGCAGCGTGGTGGGAATGTCGTCGGGGGCGTACCAGGCCAGCACTCGCAACACCTTGCCCGCCAACGGAGTGTCGGCGAGCCGATCAAGGGTGACGCGCCAGATCCGGGCCATGGTCCGCTGCGTGTTCCCGCCCTCGGCGGTTTCGCCGTACATGGTGGCCGGGTATCGGCCGAGCAGGTCGAGGTATTCGCCGGCCGTGGAACCGGTTTCGGCCATGAAGGCGCCGGCCTGCTCGATGGCCAGCGGCAGAAATCCCAGTTCGGCACACAAGGTGTCCGTGCCGTCGGTGCCGGCGGCGGGGTCGTGGTGGGTCAGGATCCGGGTGAGCAGTTCGTGCGCCTGGCCGGGTTCCAGGACGTCGAGCGAGAGCGGCGTGGTGGCGATGTCGTGCCAGCCGGTGGTGCGCCGGCTGGTGATCAGCACCTGGCCCCCGGGCAGGCGAGCCAGCAGCGTCGCCGCGTCATTCGGTCCAGGAAGGTTGTCCAGGATCAGCAACCAGCCGCTGTGGGTGGCCAGCCAGCGCAGGCCGTGCTCGGTCTGCTGCTCCAGCGGCAGAGTTCCCACTGCGGGTTGCAGCGCGACCGCCAGGCGCGCCAAGCCGGTCTCGATGGACGTGGGGGCGTCGGCGGTGATCCACCACACCAGTGAGTGGCCGGCGCGGTGCGTGTCGGCGTAGTGCGCGGCCAGCGTGCTTTTGCCGATCCCGCCCAAGCCGTGCACCGCGGTCACCACCACCGATCCCGACGAGGACGCCGTGATCGCCTCCCGCAGCCGCTGCAGGTCCCCGCCACGGCCGACGAACATCGCGGACCGTTTCGGCAGGTTGACCAGACCGGCCGGTGTGTCGATCTGCTCCATCGGCGTGACGGCCGCGGGTACGTGGACGTGCTGCGCATAGGTGTTGTGCTGGACATTGTGGTTTCCCACCTGCACGCCTTGGCCGCCGCGGATCTCGTACGCGGCGGCCGGTTCTCCGTCGGAACCGTAGGGGTTCGAGGGCATCGGCGACGGTGTCAGCCGAAGGTGTTGGTCTGAGTGTTGTGGTCGCCGACCTGCACGCCTTTGTTGCCGTGCATCAGCACCCGGCACTTTCCCTCCTGGGTTCCGGCGGGATCGGTCAGCTCCAGGACCTTGAGCGCCGCCGCCACAAGCTCGTCATCCGCCCCCGCGTCCGCCGCGGCCAAGGCCGCGGTGAGTTCGCGTCGCCGCGCGGCCCCGTCCTCGATCGGCGTGATCGCGTCGGACTCGACCGCCTCCACCACCTCGGGCGGCACGGAATCGCCGCGGCGCAACGTGCGGAGGGCCAGCGTCTTCACCCCCGAATAAGCGTCCTTCACCGCGTTCGACGCCGTCTCACGCGCCCCCACCGCCGCACCCGCGGCCAACGCCGCTACCACCAGCTCGACCGACTCGATCACACCGAACCCCTCACGTCGCCACGACCGTCAACCGTCGATATCGGCCACGACGCTCAGACCGCTACAGCCCCGCCTTCAGGCGCGAACAGTCAACGCACTCCTGCACGGCCGTTATCCGGCGAACACCGGATAGACCGGCTCGCCGCGGACGAGGGTTCTGCCCCTTCGAGACCTCAGCCATGGCACGGGCCGGGCGGGGCGGCGCCCGGCCCGTGCGTGCCGTCAGGCCAGGCGGACCTGGAAGACGGCGACCCGGGCGTCATGCCCGTCCACGCGCATGTCCACAGTCTTGGTGTCGATGAACTGCTCCTGGACGACGCCGTTGCCCGCCAGCCAGTTGATGCGGTCGATACCGGTGCCGAAGCACCGGCGCTCCGCGTCCAGGCTGGTGGCCTTGTAGTAGTTCGGGTTGTTGGTATCCGCGGTCCAGAAGACCAGGCGCCCGACGTTGTGGTGCGCGAGCACGCGACTGGCGTGGATTCTCTTGTGCTCGTTCCACTCGTCGCGCAGGTCGGTGCGCTGGTCGCCGTTGTACGCGTTGGCGATGTAGTGCGAGTTGATCAGCGCGAACTGGAGCGTCGGGTAGCTCTGGTGACGCACCACGACCTCGTTGATCCAGCGCGGCGGGGTCACCCCGCTGATGCCGCCGTGCACATACGTGGTCTTCGCGCTCGCCACCGCCCACGGCTGCGGGATCGAGATCGGGATCCGGAACGACGTGTTGTGCCGCAGGAACGCGTTGTTGTACAGGGGCCCGAAGTAGTGGTCGATCATCGCGGGCTCACCGGTGTCGCCCTCGTTGATCTCCTGCCAGCCCACCAGAGGCCGCACCAGGGGGTCACAGTTGCGGACGGCGTCGATCGCGGCCTCGCGCGCCCCGAGGTTGTCGCGGCCGATGTTGGCGGTGACGATCGGCAGCCGGATCCATCCCGTCGCGGCGGAAGCCGTGTCGGCACCGGCGGCCAGGACGCCGAGCGCGGCACCACCACCGAGAGCGAGCGCCTTGCGTCTGTTGAGCATTCCGGACACAGCAGATTCCCTTCTCGCGCTGTCACAGCGGGACACAGCCCGTCAAAGTGTCACAGAATGCGGTGCGGTTGTGACCCCCGCGCGCCAAAACTGCCGCTTGCCGGTCAGTGCTTCGGGTGGAGGCGGGCCGCCGCCGTGACCTCGATCCGTCCAGTCGGTCAGCGCGCCACCCGGTCGCCGATCCAGCGTTCCAGGACGACAAGGCGCTCGTCCCGCGGAGGGCAGGGTGCCGGTGGCGGCCGGGACACTGCGTAGGTGGGCCAGGGTCTCGCTGGCGGGTAGCTCGTCGAGCACCTCGTGGGTGAGCGGGCGGTCATCCCGGCCAAGTGCGGCGAGTAGCGCGCTGACGTTGGGGCGTGCGAGCCAGCCCATGGCAGTGTCGGGCCGTTCGACGTGGGTGATCGCGTGGTGCGGTGCCGCGAGCTCGGCGCGGTCGCCGAGGAGGCTGCGTACTCGCTGGCCGAGGGTGCAACGCAGGCAAGGACTCAGGCTCAACTGCCACGTCTGTTGGCAGGTCGGGCAGCGGCCCCAGAAGCTCGGGTCGGATTGACGCATCTCGCGCACAGCGGTGCTACGGTGCCGTGATCGTTCAGCGGCGAAGGTGCTTGTCCGCTTGCGCGCGATCACCCGCTGCCTGCCCATGACGCGGCGGCAGCCGCCTGAGTGGGTCTTCACACGCCGTCCACCAGGCGGTGGCAGCGGGTCGGCGGGCTCCGCCAATGGTAGGAATGCCTGGTGACCGAACCGAATTTGATCGAAGCAGCCGCCGAAGAGGCAGTCACCCTCACCAGTGAACTGATCCGCATCGACACCACCAACACGGGTGACCCCGACACGCTGGTCGGTGAACGCGCCGCGGCGGAGTACGTCGCCGAGAAGCTCACCGACGCGGGCTACGAGATCACCTATGTCGAGTCCGGGGGCAAGGACCGCCATAACGTGATCGTCCGGCTGCCGGGCGCCGACCCGTCGCGCGGCGCGCTCCTGATCCACGGTCATCTCGACGCCGTCCCCGCCGACGCCTCGGAGTGGTCGGTGCACCCGTTCTCCGGTGCGATCCAGGACGACTACGTCTGGGGCCGCGGCGCGGTGGACATGAAGGACATGTGCGGCATGGCGCTCGCGCTGGCCCGGCACTACAAGATCAACGGCATCGTCCCGCCGCGTGACCTCGTCTTCGCCTTCCTGGCCGACGAAGAGGCGGGCGGCAAGTACGGCGCCCAGTGGCTGGTCGAGAACCGGCCCGAGCTGTTCGAAGGCGTCACCGAGGCGATCAGCGAGGTCGGCGGCTTCTCGATCACGCTGAAGGACAACGTCCGCGCGTACCTCATCGAGACGGCCGAAAAGGGCATCCGCTGGATGAAGCTGCGGGTGCGCGGCACCGCCGGTCACGGCTCGATGATCCACCGCGACAACGCCGTCACCAAGCTGTCCGAGGCCGTCGCCAGGCTCGGCAACCACCGCTTCCCGCTGGTCATGACCGACTCCGTCCGCGAGTTCCTGGACGGCGTCACCGAGATCACCGGCTGGGACTTCCCCGAGGACGACATCGAAGGTTCCGTCGCCAAACTCGGCAACATCTCCCGGATGATCGGCGCGACCCTGCGCGACACGGCGAACCCGACGATGCTCACCGCGGGCTACAAGTCGAACGTCATCCCGTCCGTCGCGGAGGCTTCGGTCGACTGCCGGATCCTTCCTGGCAGGCTCGAGGCGTTCAACGCCGAACTGGAGGAGATCCTCGGCCCGGACATCGAGAAGGAGTGGATGGAGCTGCCGCCGGTCGAGACGACCTTCGACGGTGCCCTGGTCGACGCGATGACCAACGCGGTCCTCGCCGAGGACCCGGGCGCCCGCACACTCCCGTACATGCTCTCCGGGGGCACCGACGCGAAGTCGTTCCAGTCGCTCGGGATCCGCAACTTCGGCTTCGCCCCGCTGCAGCTGCCCGCGGACCTAGACTTCTCCGCGCTGTTCCACGGGGTCGACGAGCGTGTCCCGGTCGACGCGCTGAAGTTCGGCGTGCGCGTACTCGACCGCTTCCTCCGCTCTGCCTGATGCCCGGTCTGCTGGCCGCCGACGGGACACCCCTGCACTTCGAGCGCTGGGGTGATCCGTCGGCGCCGGTGACCGTGGTGCTCCTCCACGGGTACGCCCTCGACAGGCGCAGCTGGCGTGCCATCGCGCCGGTGCTCGCCGAGGCGTCCGAGGAACCTCTCGCCGTGGTGGCCTACGACCAGCGCGGCCACGGAGAATCCGGTGAGGTCCGGGCGTCGTCGGCGACCATGGGGAAGCTCGCCGACGATCTGGCCGAGGTGCTGGACAAGGTGGTCCCCGGCGGCAAGGTGGTCCTGGTCGGCCATGACATGGGTGGGCTCGCGATCCTGTCGCTCGCCCAGCGCCACCCGGACGTCTTCGCGGCGAGGGCGGCCGGGATCGGGTTGCTCGCGATGTCGGCGGGCGGCGTCACCCCGGACGCGATCTGGCCGAACGCGCTCGGGAAGCTCGGCCGTGACCTGGAGATCGTCTTCGGGACGAAACTGATCGGCCTGGTACGGGAGCACACGAGCAAGGCGGTGACCGCCGGGCTGAGGTGGTGGCTCTTCGGCGACGACCCGGTGCCCGCCGACGTCGAACTGACCGTGCGGATGATCCGCGGCAACTGGCCGCAGACGGTGTCCGCCTTCCGCCCCGCACTGGACGCCTACACGCGGGAATCGGCGCTGTCGCAGGTCGGGGCTGTGCCGGTGACGGCGATCGTGGGGGAGCGGG
The DNA here is from genome assembly GCF_056435685.1 of Amycolatopsis sp. NPDC043885. Taxonomy (NCBI): domain Bacteria; kingdom Bacillati; phylum Actinomycetota; class Actinomycetes; order Pseudonocardiales; family Pseudonocardiaceae; genus Amycolatopsis; species Amycolatopsis sp. NPDC043885. Next base: position 12,119 of record NZ_JBWKEA010000025.1, on the reverse strand, counting down.
ACAAGCTCGTGCCGACGGCGGACGTCGAGGAACTGGCGGGCGCGGTGGAGAACGGGACGGCCGTGGTCCTGCCCGGCGTCGGGCACGTCGTCCCGCTCGAGGCGGCCCCGCAGGTCATTCCCCGCCTGCTCGCGCTGGCGAACCAGGCCCGCCGACAAGCCGAACTGTCTTGACAAAATCTGTTTTCGGTGGCACGTTCTTGGCATGTTCTCCGTTGCGGTGATCGAGGACGCGGAAGCGGCCGAAGTGTCGCTGGATCCGGTCCGGGCCCGGCTGCTCGCCGAACTCGCCGAACCGGCGTCGGCCACGATGCTGGCCGCGCGGGTCGATCTGCCGAGACAGAAAGTGAACTACCACCTTCGCGCGCTGGAGAAGCACGGGCTCGTGGAGTTGGTCGAGGAACGGCGGAAGGGCAACGTCACCGAGCGCATGATGCGCGCGACGGCGTCGTCGTACGTCATCTCGCCGACGGCGCTCTCAGCCGTGCAACCAGATCCGGCCCAGTCGCCGGACCGCCTGTCCGCACGCTGGCTGCTGGCCGTGGCCGGCAGGCTGGTGCGCGACGTCGGCCTGCTGATCACCGGAGCGACCAAGGCACGCAAACGGGTCGCGACCTTCGCGATCGACGGCGAGGTGCGGTTCTCCTCCGCAGCGGACAGGGCCGCGTTCGCCGAAGAGCTCACCGTCGCGATCACGAACCTGGTGAGCAAGTACCACGACGAAGGCGCCGAACAGGGCCGCGATCACCGGATCGTCGTCGCCGTCCACCCGAGCGTCCGCACCGAGCCCGAGGAGCGCTGAATGGGCCACGAATTCGAGATCACCGACCGCGTCGAGATCGACGCGACGCCGGAACAGGTCTGGGACGCCATCGCGACCGGGCCGGGGATCACGTCATGGTTCATGGGACGCAACGAGGTCGACGGCGGCGTCGGCGGCACTGTGAAGACCGCTTTCGGCGGCTTTGAACCCACCTCGGCGATCACGGCGTGGGACCCGCTGGAACGCCTGGTCTACGGCACGGAACCCGCGCCGGACGGACGCTTCGTCGCCTACGAGTTCCTCATCGAGGGCCGGTCCGGCGGTAGCACCGTGCTGCGGACCGTGACAAGCGGCTTCCTGCCTGGCGACGACTGGGAAGACGAGTTCGAGGCTATGACCGCGGGCGGCGAGCTGTTCCTCCGCACCCTCGTCGAGTACCTCAACCGTTTCGCCGGCCGGAAAGCGGTGCCGGTGACCGTATTCGGGCCGATGATCGCGGACTGGGACAGCGCTTGGCCGACGCTGGGCCGGGAACTCGGCCTCGCCGGGCGGCCGCGGACGGGGGACCGGGTCCGCCTGTCCACCGGCCCGGTGTCCACTGTGGACGGCGAGGTCTATTTCGCGAACGCGCAGACGGTCGGGATCCGGACCGCGGACGCGCTACTGAGGTTCGTCCGCGGCTTCGCCGGGCCGATGTGCGCGATGCATCACCTGTTCGGCGACGTCGACTCCGCGGAACAGGACGCGCTCTGGGCCGAGTGGCTCGGCCGGGTGTTCAAGTGATGAGGCCGGGCAGGGGTGTGGCGGTGCGCTTGCGGCGCAACCACACCCTCCTGGTCCCATCGGAGTAGAGCCGGACGGTCGACAGTTCCCAGCCCGCGAACTCGGCGTGGATCGACAGCTGCGTCGCCGCCGCCCGCCGGGAAACACCGGGCGGAAGCTGCAACCGCCGGTACTCCCAATCCCCTTCGACCACCGCCTCGTCCACGACTGTCATGGCGTGATCACCTGGATCCCTTCTCCGATGGCCGAGCCGACGACCACACGGCCGCCCTGCTCGTCGACGGTGACCGAATCTGGCTGCCGCACGGTGGGGAACCGGTGTTTCTCGATCGGTTCTCCACCGCGGACGTCGAAACCGACTACCTCGTTGCGTTCGGTGAGCGTGACCCAGACGAGGCCACGGGTGCGGTCGTAGGCGATGCCGTACGCCCCGCCCGGCACGGGATAGCGCTGGCGCAGCAGCAACGGCGTCGTGGAGAACGCCAGCAGCGCGCCCGCCCGCGCGTCGGTGACGAAGACGCGTCCCAGATCGTCGGTGACGGCGTTGGCCGCGCCGTCGCCCGCCCGCAGGCCCTCGCCGATCTTGCCCTCGTCGAGGTCGACGGCGAACAGGGCGGTGCGGAGCTTGTCGAGCACGACCACGCCGTCACCGGTGTTCAGCACGTCGTCGGCGCTGTAGATCTGGCCGGTGATGGTCTTCGGTCCCGCGTTCTTCGACAGCACCTCGACGGCCTTGCGGTCCCGCACCGAGACCAGCGTCGCTTCACCGTCGGCGAGACCGGCCGACGGCTGCCCCGCGACCGGGACCGTCTCCAGCGCGCCACCGGGCAGCGAGACCTTCGCCAGCATGCTCTTGCCAGGGACGCTGGCGAGCACCTGGGAACCGGAGACGGTCAGCCGCTCGGCGGGACCCGGCAAGGCCACGGTCGTCTTAGGGGAGTCCAGGGCGGCGAGATCATAGATTCGCAGCGACGGCGGCTCCGAAACCGCGGCGACCAGCGTCTTGCTCGCCTCGTCGGTCACCAGCGCCTTCACACTCGGCACCGCGAACACCGACCCCGCGGGCTTGACCGTCACCGCGGGGGAGACCGCCGCGGTGGCCGCGACGGGGTTCTGCACGATCTGCAAGGAGTCGTTCGGCGTGTCGTCCGTACTACAGGACGAGAGCACCAGGACACCGGCGAGCGGGATCGCGATCCGGGAAACGGCGGACAGCCGACCCACCTTGGTGCCTCCACCTGCTACTCGTCGAACGGACTTGTCCAGCATCCTCCTGGAACTCCACCACGTCACGTCAGCGTCACCCAACAGTCACCTAATCCAGTATTCGAGACGGCTCAGAGGCCGCGTTCCGGGTATCCGACCTCGATCGCGCTGACGTCGTCGAGCGCCGAGCGGATGGCGGGCGGGAGCGTGATCTCCTCGGCCGTCAGCGAACCGGTCAGCTGACCGGTGTCACGGGCTCCGACCACGGGCGCGACCACTCCGGGCCGGTCGCGGACCCACGCCAGCGCGACCGCCAGCGGCGAGGTGCCGAGGCCGTCCGCGGCCGTCGCGACCGCCTGCACGATCCGGGCCGCGCGATCGGTCCGGTGATGTTCGACATAGCCCGCGAAAACACTCGAAGCGCCGCGCGAATCGGCGGGGGTCCCGCTGCGGTACTTGCCGGTGAGCACGCCCCGGCCGAGCGGCGCCCACGGCAGGAGCCCGATGCCGTGGTGCTCCGCCGCGGGGACGACTTCGCGATCGACCCCGCGCTCCAGCAGCGAGTACTCGACCTGCGTCGAGACCAGCGGAGCGGCGGCGGAGCCGCGGGCCGCGGCGGTCGCCAGCTGCCAGCCCGAGTAGTTGGAGACACCGACGTAGCGGACCTTGCCGCTGGTCACGGCGTACTCGAGGGCGCCGAGGGTCTCGTCGACCGGTACGGTGGTGTCCCACGCGTGCAGCTGCCACAGGTCGATGTGGTCGGTGCCGAGCCGTCGCAGCGAGCCGTCGAGCGCGCTCAAGAGGGCGCCGCGTGAGGCACCGCCACCGAACGGGCCGTCGGTACGGCGGGCCACGGCCTTGGTCGCGAGCACGATGTCGTCCCGGGGGACGAGATCGCCGAGCAACGCCCCGAGGACGCGTTCGCTCTCGCCCTCGCCGTAGATGTCGGCGGTGTCGACCAGGGTGCCCCCGGCGTCGACGAACGCGACCAGCTGGCTGGCCGCCTCCTCCGAGTCGGTGTCGCCACCCCACGTCATGGTCCCGAGGGCCATCCGCGAGACCCGAAGTCCCGACCGGCCGAGCTGTCGCTTTTCCACGACGGGCGAGCCTAGCCGGAAGGCAAGTGCTGGACGCGGAGCAGGTGAGCGTGTCGTGATCGAGTACCACCGTGCGGGTCATCGGCTGTCAACACCCTGAACGGAGGAGTGACACTCCGATGGATACATTCACGCCGTGCGACTCGGACTGAACTTGGGCTATTGGGGCGCGGGAAACGACGCGGCCAACCTGGCATTGGCGAAGAAGGCGGACGAACTGGACTACGCGGTCGTCTGGGCCGCGGAGGCCTACGGTTCGGACGCGCCGACGGTGCTCTCATGGGTGGCGGCGCAGACCTCACGGATCGACGTGGGCAGCGCGGTGTTGCAGATCCCGGCGCGGACACCGGCGATGACCGCGATGACCGCCGCGACCCTGGACACGCTATCCGGCGGCCGGTTCCGTCTCGGCCTCGGTGTTTCCGGCCCGCAGGTCTCCGAGGGCTGGCACGGCGTGAAGTTCGCGTCGCCGCTGGGCCGCACCCGCGAATACGTCGAGATCGTCCGCAAGGCGCTGAGCCGCGAGCGGGTCCGGTACGACGGCGACCACTTCCAGCTGCCCCTGCCCGGCGGGCCCGGCAAGGCGCTGACCCTGACCGTGCACCCCGTTCGCGACGAGATTCCGGTGTACCTGGCCGCCATCGGCCCGAAGAACCTCGAACTGACCGGCGAGATCGCGGACGGCTGGCTGCCGGTGTTCTATTCGCCCGAGCACGCCGGTGAGCAGCTGAAACTGATCCAGGCCGGCGCGGACAAGGCCGGACGCACCCTCGACGGCTTCGACGTCGTCCCCACCGTCCCGCTCGTTGTCGGTGACGACTGGAAGGCCTGCGCCGACGCTGTCCGCGGGTACGCGGCGCTGTACATCGGCGGGATGGGCAGCCGGGAGAAGAACTTCTACAACCAGCTCGCCTGCCGGATGGGCTTCGAGCGCGAAGCCGCCGACGTCCAGCAGAAGTACCTGGGCAGGGACTACGAGGGCGCCATGGCCGCCGTCCCGCTGGAGTTCATCGACGCGACGTCGCTGCTGGGGCCGAAGGAGCGCATCGCCGAACGGATGCAGGCCTTCGCCGGATCCGGCGTCACGACGCTGACCGTCGCGCCCGCCATGCCGGACCCGGAGGGCTCCGCACGCGCCCTCGAGATCGCGGCCGAAGCCATCGAAACGGCCGGTGTCGCCTGATGGGATGGTTCGAAGCGCTGGTCCTGGGTCTCGTCCAGGGCCTGACCGAGTTCCTGCCGATCTCCTCCAGCGCGCACCTGCGGATCACCGCGGCGCTCGCCGGCTGGGACGACCCGGGCGCCGCGTTCACCGCGGTGACCCAGATCGGTACCGAACTCGCGGTCATCCTGTACTTCTCGGCCAAGATCGGGAAGATCCTCCGCGCCTGGTTCTTTTCGATCTACAAGAAGGACTGGCGCCAGGACCCCGACGCCCGGCTGGGCTGGCTGATCATCGTCGGCTCGATGCCGATCGTGGTGCTGGGCCTGCTGCTGCAGGACGCCATCGACGAAACCTTCCGTGACCTGCGGATCACCGCGACGACACTGATCGTGTTCGGCCTGATCCTCCTGGTGGCCGACCGCATCGGGAAGCAGCAGCGGACCCTCGACCACCTGACCGTGCCGCACGGCCTCGGTTTCGGGTTCGCCCAGGCGCTGGCGCTGATCCCGGGTGTCTCGCGTTCCGGCGGCACCACCAGCGCCGGTCTGCTGCTCGGCTACACCCGCGCGGAGGCCGCGGAGTACTCGTTCCTGCTGGCGCTGCCGGCGGTGTTCGGCTCGGGGCTGTACAAGCTGACCGACATCGGCAAGGACGGCGCCCCGGCGCAGTGGGGGCCGACGATCCTGGCGACGCTGATCGCGTTCGGCGTCGGGTACGCCGTCATCGCCTGGCTGATGTCCTACATCAAGACCAAGAGCTTCGTGCCGTTCGTGATCTACCGGCTCGTACTCGGTGTCCTGCTGTTCGTGCTGATCTTCACCGGTGTCCTGGACCCCGGCGCGGGCCCGCACCTGTAGATCCTCACGCATTTAGTCCTCTGGATGCGGTCCTTGCACGCGCAAGGACCGCATCCAGAGGACGAATCGCGTAGCCGGGCAAAGCACGACACGTAGGGTGGGCCACGTGAGTACTGTGATCCTTCTGCGCCACGGCAAGTCCACGGCGAACGGTTCGGGCGTCCTGGCCGGGCGCACGCCCAAGGTCGGCCTTGACGACACCGGCCGGGCGCAGGCCGCCGCGCTCGTCGAGCGCCTGGCGCCGGTCCCGCTCGCCGAGCTGGTGGTCTCGCCGATGCTCCGCTGCCGCCAGACGGTCGCGAAGCTGGCCGAGGCACGCGGTCTGGACAAGCTCAAAGAGCCCGGTTTGTCCGAAGTGGACTACGGCGAATGGACCGGGCGCGCGCTCAAGGATCTGTTCAAGGAACCCCTGTGGCGCGTCGTGCAGGCGCATCCCTCGGCCGCGGTCTTCCCTGGCGGGGAAGGGCTCGCCGAGATGCAGGCGCGGGCGGTCGCCGCCGTTCGCGCGCACGACGCGAGGATCACCGCGAAGCACGGCGAAAACGCGGTGTGGCTCTTATGCAGCCATGGCGATGTGATCAAGGCGATCCTCGCCGACGCGCTCGGCCAGCATCTCGATTCCTTCCAGCGGATCGTGGTCGATCCGGCGTCGGTTTCGGTCGTCCGGTACACCGAGACTCGTCCGTTCGTGTTGCGCGTCAACGACAACGGCGGCGACCTGGCCGGCGTCGCCCCACCCGAACCGAAGGCCAAAGCCAAGCGCGGCAAGGGAAAACGCAGCTCCGACGCGGTGGTGGGCGGTACCACCGGAGCGTGACCACCGCCATCGGTGGCGTCACCGCCACGGACGGCATCCACCGGCCCCTCGCTGCCCGTAAGGTGGCCAGACCAGCAGATTCGACGACCCGGGAGCAACACCGATGATTTCGCAGGACAACCCGTTCGCCGCGCCGAGTGAGCTGCCCTACGCCCTTCCTCCGTTCGACCGGATCGCCGACGAGCACTTCCTTCCCGCCTTCGAAGCGGGCCTGGCCGAGCACGCCGCCGAGATCGAGGAAATCGCCGGCTCGGCCGAGCCGCCGACCTTCGAGAACACCATCGTCGCGCTCGAGAAATCCGGCAGGCTGCTGTCCCGCGTCTCCAGCGTGTTCTTCAACCTCGCCGGGTCGAACGCGAACGACGAGATCCAGCGCGTGCAGGCCGAGATGGCACCGCGACTGGCCGCGCACGCCGACGCCATCAACCTGAACCCGGCGCTGTTCGCCCGGATCGACTCGCTGTTCGAGCGCAGGGACGAACTCGGCCTCGACGCCGAATCGCTACGCCTGCTGGAGCGTCACCACACCGACGTGCGCCGCGCCGGCGCCGGTCTTCCCGAAGCCGACCAGAAGCGTCTGCGCGAGTTGAACGAGCAGATTTCGACGCTGTCGACCCGGTTCCAGCAGAACCTGCTCAAGGACACCAACGAACTGGCCGTGGTCGTCGACGACGTCGCGGAACTCGCGGGTCTCGGCGAGGACGAGATCGCCACGGCCGCCGAAACCGCCGGCGAGGAGGGCAAGTACGTCCTCAAGCTGACCCTGCCGACGGCGCAGGCCGCGCTGGCTTCGTTGGAAGACCGCGCGCTGCGCGAGCGGATCTTCACCGCATCGGTTTCCCGTGGCAACCGGGGCAACGAGTTCGACAACAACGAGGTCGTGGCCCAGCTGGTCCGGTTGCGTGCGGAAAGGGCCGCCGTGCTCGGCTTCCCCGACCACGCTTCGTACGTCATCGAGGACGAGACCGCGAAGACCGCTCAGGCCGCTGTCGGTCTCCTGGAACGGCTCGCGCCCGTTGCGGTCGCCAACGCCAAGGCGGAGGCCGAAGAACTGCAGCGCTACCTCGAAGCCGACATCCCCGGCGCGATCCTGCGGCCGTGGGACTGGGCGTTCTATGCCGAACGCGTCCGCAAGGACCGGTTCGAGGTCGACACCGCCGCGCTGCGCCCGTATTTCGAGCTGAACCGGGTGCTGACCGACGGCGTGTTCTTCGCCGCGTCCAAGCTGTACGGCCTGAGCTTCACCGAGCGGAAAGACCTGCCGAAGTATCACGCCGAGGTCCGAATCTTCGAGGTCTTCGACGCCGACGGCACGGAACTCGGCCTGTTCCTGCTCGACTACTACGCCCGCGACTCGAAGCGCGGCGGCGCCTGGATGAACAACTTCGTCGACCAGACGAGGCTGCTGGGCACGAAGACGGTCGTGGTGAACGTGCTCAACGTCGCCAAGCCACCGGCGGGGGAGCCGACCCTGCTGACCTTCGACGAGGTCGTCACCGCGTTCCACGAGTTCGGGCACGCGCTGCACTCGCTGCTTTCCGATGTCGAGTACCCGATGTTCTCGGGCACCAACGTCCCGCGTGACTTCGTCGAGTACCCCTCGCAGGTCAACGAGATGTGGATGCTCTGGCCCGAGGTGCTGGCCAACTACGCCAAGCACCACGTGACCGGTGAGCCGCTGCCGCAGGAGCAGATCGACAAGCTCCTGGCGTCGCAGCAGTACGGCGAAGGCTTCTCGACCACCGAGTACCTCGCGGCATCCCTCCTCGACCAGGCGTGGCACGCGCTGGGCACCGAGGACAACGTCGAGGACGTCCAGCGGTTCGAGGCCGAGGCGCTGACCAAGGCCGGTGTCGCGCTGGAAGCTGTGCCGCCGCGCTACCGCACCACGTACTTCGCGCACATCTTCAGTGGCGGCTACAGCGCCGGGTACTACTCCTACATCTGGAGCGAGGTCCTCGACGCCGACACCGTCCAGTGGTTCCGTGAGAACGGCGGGCTCAGCAGGGAGAACGGCGACCACTTCCGCCGCGAGCTCCTCGGGCGGGGCGGCAGTGTCGACCCGATGGCGGCCTTCCGCGCGTTCCGTGGCCGCGATCCGGAGATCGAGCCGCTGTTGAAGCGCCGCGGCCTCGCGGGCGCCTGACCTCCCGACGGTTCCCCGCCCGGACACCCCCAGTGTCCAGGCGGGGAACCGCGCTCAGGCGGCCAGCTCGGCGACGGCAGCGGCCACGTCGTCCACTTCCCGTTCGGTGTTGTAGTAATGCGGGCTCAGCCGCAGGCACCACTCGACGTCTTTGTCTCCGAAGTCGAACTGCGCGAACTCCCGGTAGCTCAGCGCCGAATTGATCCGGCGGGCGTCCATCGCCTCCTTGAAGGGCACCGCTTCCCAGCCCTTGATGGAGAACGTCACCAGCGCGCCCAACTCCGGGCCCCGGTCGAGCACTTCGACGCCCGGGATGGCGCTGAGCCCGCCCCGCAGTCTCGCCGCGAGCGCGGGCGTGCGCCGTGAGATCGCCTCCAGACCGACCTCACGGGCATACCTAGCGGCGGCGGCGCAGCCGAGCACGGTGGCGTACGGGAATTCCCATTCTTCGAACCGGGAAGCCGACTTCGCCGGTTCGTACGCGCCGGGCGCGCTCCAGCGGGCTCCGTGCATGTCGATGAACAACGGCTCGTGCCCGGCGTCGAGGAACCGGTCGGAGACGAACAGGAACCCCGAACCGCGCGGACCACGCAGGAATTTGCGGCACGTCGAAGTGAGCAGGTCGGCTCCGATCTCCTCGACGTCGACGGGGTACTGGCCGATCGACTGGCAGGCGTCGACCAGGTAGAGCAGGCCGAGCTCCCGGCAGTGCCGCCCGATCTCGGCGATCGGCTGGACGAGGCCCGAGTTGGTCGGAATGTGCGTTGCGGCGACCAGCTTCGGCTTCCTCGAGCGCATCAGGGTGGCCATGGCCTCCACGTCGACACCGCCCTCCCGCGAGTCCGGTGCGTGCACGACCTCGACTCCGAACCGCTTCCGCAGCGACAGGAACGCGATCTGGTTGGAGATGAAGTCGTTGCGGGTGGTGAGCACGACGTCGCCGGGCTCGAAGCGGATCGAGGAAAGCGCGGTGGAGTAGGCGTGGGTGGCGCTCGCCGCGAAGGCGATGTTGCGGGGCCTCGCGTTGATCAGGGCCGCGATCTCGTCGTAGAAGCCGGTGACCTCGCTCGCGCGCGCCGCGGCGGCCTCGTACCCGCCGGTCTCGGCTTCGAGATTCAGGTGATCGAGCATCGCGGCCAGTACCGGCTTCGCCAGGAGCCCGCAGCCCGCGTTGTTGAAGTGGACGACCTTCTCGCTGCCCGGGGTATCGGCTCGCAGGGCCGGGACGTCCAGTAGTGATCTCACCAGAATCTCAGTAGCACTATCATGTTGCTTCATGTCGGATAGTAGCACTTCCGCGCTCGTCGCCCAGTTGCGTTCGCTCATCCGCACTGCGGCCGCAGGGGAGAGGCTGCCCAGTAGCCGGGAGCTGATCGAGCGCTACCGGGTCGGCCCGGGAACGGTCTCTCGCGCGATCGCCCTGCTGGCCGCCGAGGGCACGGTCGTGACCCGCCCCGGGAGCGGAACCTACGTGGCGCCGAAGGCGACGACGGTGGGCGAACCGCTCGACACGGCGTGGCAGACGGTCGCGCTGACCGATCGCAGCGTCGACACCAGATCCCTCACCGGCGCCCTCGGCCCGCCACCGGAGGGCGCCATCCTCCTCGACGGCGGCTATCCGCACCGGTCACTGCAGGCGACTCGCTTCCTGAGTGCGGCGCTGGCGCGGGCGGGCCGCCGTCCGGACGCCTGGGACCGCGCGCCGGCCGCCGGTCTGCCCGCGCTGAGGTCGGTGTTCGCGGGGCCGGCCGGTGCTTCGCCGGACGACGTCCTGATCACCGCGGGCGGGCAGAGTGGGCTGTCCATGGCGTTCCGGGCGATCGCGGCGCCCGGAAGCCCGGTCCTCGTCGAATCGCCGACGTATCCGGGAGCGCTCGCCGCCGCCCGGGCGGCGGGACTCCGGCCGGTGCCGGTGCCGATCGACGACGACGGAGTCCGCCCGGATCTGCTGGCCGAGGCGTTCGCGATGACCGGCGCCCGGCTCTTCTGCTGCCAGCCCACCTTCCACAACCCGACCGGGACGGTGCTCGCGGCCGAACGGCGCACGCGGGTGCTGGACGTCGCCAGGGCGGCGGGCGCGTTCGTCCTGGAGGACGACTTCGCCCGGTATCTCTCCCATGGGGTGACCGCACCGCGTCCGCTGATCACCGACGACCGGGACGGCACGGTCGTCCATCTGACATCGGTGACCAAGGCCGCCGCGCCGAGTCTTCGGATCGGCGCGGTGATCGCGCGAGGGCCGGTCCTCGACCGGATGAAGGCGATCCGGCAGGTCGACGACTTCTTCGTCTCCCGTCCACTGCAGGAGGCCGCCCTCGAACTGCTCAGCGCGCCGTCCTGGGAACGTCACGTGCGGAAACTGGGCTCCGAACTACGGCAGCGGTGCGGAAAGGCGGCCGCGGCGCTGGCAGGGGAGCGTCCTGAGTGGACTGTCGCGCGGCTGCCCGAGGGCGGACTCCACCTGTGGGTGCGGCTACCGGCGGGGAGTGACGCGAACGCGGTCGCCCGCGCGGCGAGGGAGCGGGGAGTCGTGGTCGGGGCGGGGGACCGGTTCTTCGCCGCCGAACCAGCCGGACCGTTCCTCCGGCTCGGCTTCGCCGCCGCGGCCGACGTCGCCGAACTCGCCGAAGGCATCAGGCGATTAGGTTAAATGTATAACGACCTATACGGCGTGGCTCAGGCCAAAACCACGTCAAGCACAGATAAACCCCACCGCCAAGGACGACACCCGCGGCCATCCCGGCCGTGACCTCGGCTTTGGTGTGATCTCCGAGTTCGACGCGGGACCAGCAGACCCAGGCGACGCCGACGAAGACCAGTGCGAGCCAGGGGCCGTAGACACGGATCAGCATCACGGCCGCACCCGCCGCCACCATCGCATGCATCGAGATCTTGAACTCGAGCCCGAAGGTGATCGCGAGCGCGGCGACCAGGCAGACGAGCTCGGCGGCCGCGAGCGCGATCATCTCGTGCGGGGCACCGCCGACGATCAAGACGGCGAAGCCGGCGGTCAGCGAGCCGATGCAGACCGCGAACGGGACGAGCCGTCCGGCGCGATCGGTGACATGGTGGCTGTCCCACTTGCCCTTCCGGGCGCCGCGCACGATCACGGCCATCGGGATCAGCGAGCCGGTGACGCCGACGACGAGACCCCAGAGCACCGTCTCGCCGACGTGATATCCGGTGACCTTCGCCATCGACGACGGGTCCTCGAAACCCGCGCCGCCGCGCGATCCCGACGGCACCCTGCCCTCGAACGGGACCGTGCCTTCGGGCGGGAGCGCGG
>NZ_JBWKEA010000024.1:0-125185 GCF_056435685.1 Amycolatopsis sp. NPDC043885 | reverse complement strand
ACCGCCCGACACATCACCCTCCGACTACCCGCCAACTGGCCCTGGCAACACCACTACCAGGCCCTCTTCACCGCAACACACCGAACACCCTGACCACCCGCCCCGACCACCAGACCACAGTGGACACACCGGATGCGACGACCGGCAACCCACCCTGCCCACCCCGCCACACCATGATCAACAACAGCAAGCAAGACCAACACTCAAACCCACCGGTGGATCCAGGCTCAACGTCCCAAATCCTTCATAGACGCGAGACCGCCCCGCTCCCCGCCCTGTACCGAACAGTCAGTTTCGCTCGCCGGTACAGATGACGCTGCGGTGCCTCAGCAGTGCTCGAGGAAATGCCGCAGCACCCGCGTGCCGAACCGCAGGCCCTCCACCGGGACGCGCTCGTCCACCCCGTGCGCCATCGCGCGGTACGGGAAGCCTTCCGGCAGCCACAACGGAGCGAAGCCGTAGCAGTCGATCCCGAGCGGGCTGAACGCCTTCGCGTCCGTGCCGCCGCCCATGCAGTAGGGGACGACGACGGCTTCGGGGTCTTCGGAGCGCAGCGCCTCAGCCATCGCGTCGAACCACGGCGAATCCACCGGGGCCTGGACCGGCGGCTGGTGTGCGACGAACTCGCGGCTGACGCCCTCGCCGAGCATCGCGTCGAGCTCGGCGAACAGGTCGGGCTCGGTACCGGGGAGGACTCGGACGTCCACCTGGGCCTCGGCCGAAGTCGGGATCACATTCACCTTGTAACCGGCGTCGAGCATGGTCGGCGTCGTGCTGTTGCGGACGGTCGGCACCACCAGCGCGCCGGCGGGCCCGAGGCGGGCGATCGTTCCGTCCACATCGGACAGATCGATCGGGACGCCGAGCGCCTCCCCGGTGCGTTCCAGAAACGCTTGCACCGTGGGTGTCAGCTGGACCGGCCACCGGTGCGCGGCGACCTTGCCGAGCGCGGTGACCAGCCGGGTGACCGCGTTCTCGTCGTTGGGGCGCGATCCGTGGCCCGCGCGGCCCTTGGCGGTCAGGCGCAGGTGCGCCGTGCCGCGTTCGGCCGTCGCCACCGGATAGAGCCGCACGGTGCGGCCGTCGGCGGCGGGGACGTGGTAGGTGTACGCGCCCGACTCGCTGATCGCTGCCGCGCAGCCGTCGAACAGGTCCCGGTGCGTCGCGGCGAGCCAGTGTGCCCCGTACTCGCCCTTGTCCTCCTCGTCGGCCACGAACGCCAGGACGATGTCCCGCCGCGGCCGGAAACCCGTGGCAAGGGCGGCGAGCACCATCGCGCAGAAGTCCTTCATGTCGACCGCGCCGCGGCCCCAGAGGAACCCGTCGCGGATCTCGCCCGAGAACGGATCCACCGACCAGTCGGCGGCGTCGGCCGGGACGACGTCGAGATGTCCCTGTACGAGCAGCGCGGGCAGATTCGGGTCGGTGCCGGGCACCCGGGCGATCACGTTCGCGCGGCGGGGCGCGGACTCGATGATCTTCGAGCCGATCCCGAGTCCCGAAAGCAGCGATGCCACGTACTCGGCCGCATCGCGCTCGCCCTCGGAGTCCCCGTTGCCCCGGTTCGTGGTGTCGAACCGGATCAGCCGCGAGCAGATTTCGACGACATCCAGGTCAGCGTTGTTTCGGGAACCCGCGTCCGCGATCGCGTCGCCAGGGCGCACCTTTTCACTGCTCGGCACGTCGTCGCCGACGGCGCCCTGCCGCCGCGATAGCGGGGCCTGCGGCCGGGCGAGTTCCGCGTTGGCAACACGGTCGGGAAGTTCGCCCTGCGTTTCCAGCTCAGCCATAGATACCCTGCACCGCCCCGGCCGCGATCGCCGTGACGATCTTGAACGCCTTCATCGCTTCGGTCATGTCCGGCGCGTCGAAGCCGACCCGCCGCACGCCGATCTGTTCCACCGTCGGGATCACCGCCGCAGCCTGCGCGAGGTGGCTCGCGTCGAACTCGACCTCGATCCGGTGGGGCGTGGTGAATCGCTCGACCCGGCCCGCCCGGTTCATCGCGTCCGCGGCGGCCGAGCTCAGCAGTTCGGCCGTCCTCGCGGGCGGCAGGCAGATCGCGGCGTAGCGGCTGACGCACTCCTTCACCGTGACCAGTTCGGCCTCCGGCGCGTAGTCCTGGGCATCGTCGCAGGCTTTGTCGTCACCGGAGACGACGAGCACCGGGACGCCGTACTCGGCGGCCATCGCGGCGTTCAGCCTGCCTTCGCTGGCGGGGACGTCGTCGAGCCACACACCGGTGATCTGGTTCTCGAGGTACGTGTGGGACAGGACGCCGTCGAATCCCGCGCCGGCGTGGTAGCCGAGGAAGACGACGCCGTCCACGCCGGTCTCGATGCCTTGCATCATCGAGAGCGGCTTGTGCCTGCCGGTGAGCATGCGCGCGCGGCCGTCGAGGTCTTCGAGCAGGAGGTTCCGCTGAGAGGAGTGCGCCTCGTTGACCAGCACGTCGGTGGCGCCGGCGTCGAACAGGCCCGCGACGGTGGCGTTGACGTCACCGGTGAACAGGCGGCGGAATCGCTGCCACTGCTCGGTACCGGGGATGACGTCCTCGGTCCAGGTGACGCCGGTGGCGCCCTCCATGTCCGCCGAGATCATGATGCGCATGCGGGGCACCCTAGCCGAGGCGCTTTGCCCTCGCCGCCGGGATCAGGGCCAGGAGCCGGAACGCGGGTAGACCGCCCAGGCACGCTCCCAGGCCGCCGCGCGCCGCCGGTCGAGCACCAGCCGGACGATCCGGTGGAACAGGACGAGCGCGCCGACCACGGCGAACCAAAGCCAGAGTCCCACGAGCACGGAATCGAATACCGCCGTCGACGCGTTCCTCGGGGCGGCGGTGAGCTCACCGCGGGCGTCGATCCAGATCGGCACGGCCGATCCGGCGGGGCTGCCCGGCGTCGCGAGGACACCACCGGTGTGCCGCGCGCCGCGCGAGTCGGTCCAGGTCGCCGCGGTGGTGGAGTTGTCGGTTCCGACGCTCTCGCTGTCGACGATGCGGACGGGCGCGGCCGTCAGCAGGTACGCGGTGGCGGTCTGGCGTCCGGTGGCGTCGGCGGCGGCCGCGGCGACCTGCCTGCCGTGGTTGGCGGAGCCGACGGTGGCCGCGACCGGGATGGCGAGCAATGCCGCGAGGATGACGATCTTGAGCACCAGGGCTTCGAACCGGTCGGAGCCGCGGGCCAGCGAATTGTGACCAGGGAAGAGCCGTCGCCGGAACCGGGCGATCGGACCGCTTGACCCGTGCACGAGGAACCCCATTCCCTCAGACCGCGAAAACCTCCATCTTCGATTCTCGGTCACCGGGGCGCCGCTGTCGCGGTATGGGGACACAGACCACTCTGTGAACCCGTACACAACCTTTAATTCGTTTTGCCCGTCCGCGTTCCACCGCTACCGTCTTCGGCATGGGGATTTTCTTCACTCTGTGATTCTCGCCTTCGACGCGGCCCTGGCGTAGAGCCTTCGCTCCGCCGGGCCGCGTCCTTCCGCACGCGCTCTTTTTCCCTTGCGAGAATCAGGAGGACGCCCCTTTGCGTACCCCGCATCAGAATCCCGGAACACAACTCGTGCTCTCCGGTGTCACCAAACGTTTCGACGACCATGTCGTACTCGACCAGGTCTCCTTCACCGTCAAACCGGGGGAGAAGGCGGGCGTCATCGGCGACAACGGCGCGGGCAAGTCCACGTTGCTGAGGCTGATCGCCGGCCGGGACCGGGCGGACAACGGCACGGTGACCGTCACCGCGCCCGGAGGCGTCGGCTATCTCCCGCAGACGCTGGAGCTGCCCGACACCGCCACGGTCGGCGACGCGATCGACCTCGCGCTGGCCGACATCCGGGACCTCGAGTCACGGCTGCGGGCAGCCGAAACAGCGCTCGAAACCGCCGAAGACCTGGCCGCTTACGGGGACCTCATGACCGTCTACGAAGCCCGTGGCGGTTACGAAGCCGACGCCAGGGTGGAGGTCGCCCTCCACGGTCTCGGGCAGCCGGGCCTCGGCCGCGGCCGCGTGCTGGGCAGCCTGTCCGGCGGTCAGCGGTCCCGGCTGGCGCTCGCGGCCACCCTGGCCGCTTCGCCGGAACTGTTGCTGCTGGACGAGCCGACCAACGATCTCGACGACGAAGCCGTCGCCTGGCTGGAGAACCACCTTCGCGGGCATCGCGGCCGGATAGTCGCGATCACCCACGACCGGATGTTCCTCAGCCGGGTCACCAGCACGATTCTCGAGGTCGACGCGGACCGCCGGACCGTGCAGCGGCACGGCAACGGCTACGCGGGTTACCTCGCGGCGAAGGAGGCCGCGCGGGCCCGATGGGTCCGTGAGTACGAGGAGTGGCGGCTGGAGAAGGCCCGTTACGAAAGGATGGCGGACGTCAATATCGACCGGTTCTCGGCGATCCCGCGCAAGGCCCCGGCGGCCTTCAGCGGGGCCGGCGCGTTCCGGGCCCGATCCCGGGCGCACGGGGCGATGAGCCGGATCCGGTCGGCACGCGAGCGGATCCAGCGGCTCGAGGCGGACCGTGTTTCGCCGCCGCCGGAGCCGCTCCGGTTCACCGCGCGGATCGCCGCGGGGGAGACCGAGGCCGATCAGTACGTGGTGAAGGTGGACGACGTGTCGGTCGACGGCCGTCTTCCGCGGACGTCGCTCAGCGTGCTGCCGGGCGAACGGGTCCTCGTGACCGGGCCCAACGGGGCGGGCAAGACGACCCTGATGCGGGTGCTCGCCGGCGAGCTGGCGCCGTCGACGGGGTCGGCGGCGCGGACGGGCCGGATCGGGTTCCTGTACCAGAATGGCGGACTCGCCGCCGACGCTCGAACCGTTCTGGCGGTCTTCGCCGGGGACGGTGACGAGGACGAGGCGGCCGGGAGGTTGCTGTCGCTGGGCCTGTTTCGGGCGCCGGATCTGCGCAAGCCGGTGCGGGAGCTGTCCATCGGGCAGCGGCGGAGGCTCGAACTGGCTAGGCTCGTGACGGCCAGGACCGACCTGCTGCTGCTCGACGAGCCGACCAACCATCTCGCCCCGGATCTCGTGGAGGAGATGGAGCAGGCGCTCGCGGAGTACGCCGGCGCGCTCGTGGTCGTCACCCACGACCGGCGGATGCGGCGGACGTTCGAGGGCAGACGACTGGAGCTGGTCACTTCAGCGGCATGAGCGGTCCGTCCACTTTGGCCGGGTTGAGGCAGCTGTTCAGCCCGTCCACGAGGGAACAGGTCCCCGGACCGCGCTTGAGCCGGAAGCCCTGCGGCACGCCACCCGCCGTCACCAGAGCCTGGTACGCGGGAACGGCGTCCGTGGGGCGCCGGGTCAGCGCGGGATCGGTGAGAGCGTCCACTGTGTACAGTCCGAACCGGGCGCGATAGCTGCCCCATTCGTAGTTGTCGGTGAGGCTCCAGTAGTTGTAGCCGATGAGGTTCATCCCGTCGGCCTTGGCTCGCTGGAGCCAGTACACCGTGTCGCGGACATGATCGCCGCGGGTGTAGTCCGCGTCGCGGAGCTTCCCGTTGTCGGTCGCCATGCCGTTTTCGACGATGTAGAGCGGCATCCGCGGGAACCGGTCGTGGTAGCCGCGCAGCGCGTAGTAGATGCCTTCGGGCTGGAGCTTCACGTCCCAGAACTTGTCGGTCGCCGCGGCGAACACCGTCCAGTTGTCGATGCTCAGGCCGTAGTAGTAGTCGATCCCGATGAAGTCGAGCTTGTCCTTGACCTGGTCGAGGAAGAACCAGTCGGCCATCCCGTTGACGCCGGTGATGTAGGCCTGGTTGCTGGTGACCTTCGAGGTCGGATCGAGTTCGTGGATCAGGTCGTAGGCGCGCCGGTGCGCCTGGACGATGTTGGACTGCGCCGCGAAGTACCGCGTCGCGTTCAGCGCCCCGACCTTCTGTTCGTTCTTGAGGAAGATGAGCGGTTCGTTGAACGTCACCCAGAGGACGTCCTGACCGGCATAGCGCTGGACGATCTTCCGGCTGAACTCCAGCCACGCGTCGGCCGTCCGCGTCTCCGCCCAGCCGCCCTGATCGAGCGCCCAGCCCGGGTAGACCCAATGGTTGAGCGTGATCATCGGGGTCATACCCGCGGCCCGGACCTGCCGGAACACATCGTCGTAGAAGGCCAGTTCGGTTTCGTCCCACCGTCCTGGCGAGGGCTCGACGCGAGCCCACTCGATGCCGAAACGGTAGGTGTTGACGCCGAGCCCGGCCGCGAGGCGGATGTCGGCGGCGTAGCGATGCCGGAAGTCCACGGAGTCGCGGTATTCGTCGACGCCGTCCTTGCCGGCGGAACGGTCCACGAACCGCTTCCAGTTGCTGTCCGGAGCGCTGCCCTCGGACTGATAGCCCGACGACGCGACGCCCCAGTAGAAGTCCCGGGACCAGCCGTCGTCCTGCGACGCGGACGCGTTCACCGCGGAGAGTGTCGCGCATAGTGAGACGGCGACCACCGAGGACAGCGCCCGGCGTAACCTTCCCCGATGCTCCGGCCACTTCGTCGATCGTTCACCAGCGTCCGCCATCCTCGGGACGCTAACGTGGGTGAACGGCGTAAACAAGCGGCCGTCCGGGGACTTCGACGATGACGTTGGGGAGATGATCGACTTGACCGGCAGCACGGTCCGACACGCCGTCTATCTGCCGCCTTTCGGCCCGTTCGGTGAGCCGGGGGTGCCGTCGACCTCGCCGTGCGCGCCGAGGCGGCGGGCTGGGACGGGTTCTTCCTGTGGGACCACGTGGTCGCGGACACCATGCCCATCGCGGATCCGTGGACGACGCTCGGCGCCATCGCGCACGCCACCAGCCGGCTGCTGTTCGGTCCGATGATCACCCCGCCCGCCCGGCGGCGGCCGTGGGTGGTGGCGCGGCACGCGTCGACGGTCAGCAGGCTCTCCGGCGGGCGGCTGATCCTCGGCACCGGTCTCGGTTCGGACGAATCCGGTGACTTCAGCCGGTTCGGCGAGCAGACCGACCTGCTGACCCGGTCGGCGATGTTCGACGAGGGTCTCGACGTCATCCGCGCGATCTGGTCCGGCAGGCGCTTCGACCACGACGGCGCGCACTACCAGG
Source organism: Amycolatopsis sp. NPDC043885 (assembly GCF_056435685.1). Lineage (NCBI taxonomy): Bacteria > Bacillati > Actinomycetota > Actinomycetes > Pseudonocardiales > Pseudonocardiaceae > Amycolatopsis > Amycolatopsis sp. NPDC043885. Next base: position 118,125 of record NZ_JBWKEA010000024.1, on the reverse strand, counting down.
TCGCGCTCGCCGAGGCCCCGCCCGAGCCGTTCCGGATCCCGATCTGGGTGGCGAGCTCCACCGACAATCCGCGCGTCGTCCGGCGGGCGGCGTTGTGCGACGGGATCTTCCCGAATCCGGAGGACCACACGCCGACCGCCGAGGAGATCGCGGAGACGCACCGTGCGCTCGGCCTCGCCGGGCTGGAGCCGGGCCGTCCCTTCGACGTCGCGGTCGCCGGGAACGCGAGTCCGGCGTGGGAGGAGCCGATCAAGGTCGACCTGCCCGCGCTGGGGCAGGCCGGGATGACGTGGTGGATGGAGTCGCTGATGCATCTGGACCCGCTGGAGCTTTCGCAGAAGATCGTGGACGCCGGTCCGCCTCGGTGGTGAGCGGCCGCTCGGCCTCGTGAGTGGTAAGGACGGTTAGAACCGTCCTTACCACTCACGAGACCTGCCCCAAGTCTCTCCGGCACTCACTGTCCACAGTGGACCCAGGATCCGCCGCGCGGTGTCGCGTCGACGTACCACTCGCGGTTGAACACGAAGCCGAAGAGTGGCGCCGGAATCCGGGTGAGCACGCGCATCAGCGGAGCGAGCCTGCCGTTGCCGCTCACCTGCGAGGAATAGGCGGCGATCGCCGCCTGCTTCTGGCGCGCGAAGCGCCGGACGTCGAAGGTGTGCGTGATCTCGGACTTGGCGCTGTAGGCGCGGAGAAGCGCGTCGACGACGTCGCGGGGGATCGTGGCCTCCAGTAGACGGACGTCGCCCGCTTGCCGACCCCGTGTACCTTGACGTGGTCGCGGTGACCGTAGCCGCCGTTGCGGTCGTAGCTCAATAGGACCGAAGCCCCCTCTTCGCGCAGGATCGCCACGAGCCGCGCCGCCGCTTCGTCGGTGCTCGCGCGGACGAAGCGGACCCAGTCCGGCGGGTCCGGATAGAGGATCGCGCCGTGACCGCTGCCGGCGTAGCCGAGATGAACGACGCGCGCGACGCCCAGCACCTTCGCGCTCGCCTCGGGTTCGGCCCGGCGCGACGCGTCCGCGCCCCGCATGCCGATGGTGGCGACGACGAGGACGACACGGTGGCCGTCCGCGGCGGCGCGGGCGAGGGGGCCGCCGGTCAGCAGGGCTTCGTCGTCGGGATGGGCGTGGAAGGCCACGATGGTCGTCATGCTCCGAGCATGTCAGTGGTCGTCGGACCGGTCGGCGGTGAACTCTTGACCGTCCGTCGACCCTGTGGGTAATCTTCCCTTTACTTTCCAATAGTAAGGAAAGTTTCTTATTTAACTCCGCCGCCCTGACCGTCGGCGCGCCAACGTCGGTGCCGTCGACGCGAGAGGAGAAGCCGAATGCGTTGGGACAAGATCCGCCTCCGGGTGACGGCCGCACTGGCCGCCGGACTGCTGGCCCCGGTCGCGACCGCGAGCACGTCGACGGCGGCCGAGACCGCGGCCGAGACCGCGGCAGAGCCCGCAACGCAGGCAGCCGCCGCGCTGCCGCCGGGCAGTCCGGCGGCGATCAACGGACAGCTGAAGGTCTGCGGTCTCCAGCTCTGCAACTCCGCAGGCAAGCCGATCCAGCTCCGTGGCATGAGTACCCACGGCATCCAGTGGTTCAGCCAGTGCGTGAAGACCGCTTCACTCGACGCGCTGGCCAACGACTGGAAGGCCGACGTCCTCCGGATCTCGATGTACATCCAGGAAGGCGGCTACGAGACCGACCCGCGCAAGTTCACCGACATGGTGCACGGGTACATCGAAGAGGCCACCAAACGCGGGATGTACGCCCTGGTCGACTGGCACCAGCTCACCCCCGGCGACCCGAACGCGAACCTCAGCCGCGCCAAGACGTTCTTCACCGAGATCGCCCAGCGGCACAAGGACAAGACCAACATCATCTACGACATCGCCAACGAGCCCAACAACGTCAGCTGGGACCGGGTCCGCAGTTACGCGGAGCAGATGATCCCGGTCATCCGTGCTCAGGACTCCGACGGCGTCGTGCTCGTGGGCACGCACGGCTGGGGCTCGCTCGGCATCTCCGACGGCCGCGACGAGACCGACATCATCAACAACCCGGTGCGCGCCAGCAACTTCATGTACACGTTCCACTTCTACGCCGCGTCGCACAAAACCGAGTACTTCAACGCGCTGAGCCGCGCCGCGAGCAAGATCCCGCTGTTCGTGACCGAGTTCGGCACCCAGACCGCCAGCGGTGACGGCGGGAACGACTTCACCAACTCGCAGAAGTACCTCGACTTCCTCGCGTCGAAGAAGATCAGCTGGACCAACTGGAACTTCTCCGACGACAGCCGTTCGGGCGCGGTGTTCAAGCCGGGAACCTGCTCGGGCAGCTCGTTCACCGGTACGGCGCCGCTGAAGCCCGCCGGTGTCTGGATCCGGGACCGCATCCGCACCGCGGACAACTTCCCGACCTCCTGATCCCGGCAGCGCGCACGTCAGGAAAGGGTCGTTCAGGACGTTTTCCGTCCTGAACGACCCTTTCCTGACATTTCAGCCGAGCGGTTCGAAGTCCAGCGCGGCCAGGCGGTCCGGATCGGCCAGGATGTCGATCGCCGCGATCTTGCCGCCCACGACGGTGAACGCGAAGACCGTCGTCGGGACGCCGTCCTTGGTGATCACCATCCCGGCCGCGCCGTTGACCAGCGCGGGACGCGGGACTCCGCCGTCGCCCGCCGAGCGGAACATGAGCGCCTGGCTCGCCACTGTGGCCGCCCCGCGCACGAAACGCGAGGTCCCCGCCGGAGCCACGCCACCCTCGGCGCGCAGGATGACGTCCGGGTCGAGCACCGAAACCAGCGCGTCGAAGTTGCCGCCCCGGGCGGCGGCGAAGAACGCGTCGACGACTTCCCTCTGACGGCTCAGATCCGCGTCGGGGACGGTCGGCGAGCCCTGCAGACGGCGGCGCGCGCGGCTGGCTAGCTGCCGGGTCGCCGCGGAGGACCGGCCCACGATCGGCGCGATCTCGTCGAACGGCAGGGCGAACATGTCGTGCAGGACGAACGCCAGCCGCTCGGCGGGGTCCAGGGTGTCGAGCACGACCAGGAGCGCCAGCCCGACCGAGTCTGCCAGCAGTGCTTGGTGTTCCGGGTCGATCCCGCCCTCACGGCCGATGATCGGGTCGGGGAGCTGCGCGCCGACCGGCTCCTCCGGTCGCGACTTGCGGGAGCGCAGCATGTCGAGACAGATCCGGCCGACGACGGTGGTCAACCATCCGGCGAGGTTGTCCACGTCGCCGGAGTCCGACCGGCTCAGCCGCAGCCAGGCCTCCTGCACGGCGTCGTCCGCTTCGCTCAGCGAACCGAGCATCCGGTACGCCACCGCCCTCAGATGCGTCCGGTGCCCTTCGAAGCGCCGTGCCAACCAGTCGTGTTCGTCCACGGTCCCCATCCTTCATCGATCAGTCGTAACCCTGACGCGTGGGGGATCGGAGATGTGACAGGTCTTCAGCCGCGGATACCCGCTCGGATCGCCGGGGTGCGCATCGCCTTCGCCGCCGCGCCCAGGTGTGAACCGAGCGTCAGGGTCACCGCGACGGCGACGATGGCGAGATAGGTGCCGATCGTCGCGACCGCCACCAGGACGGTGCCCTCGGTACCGACGAGCCGCAGGACCTGCGACGGTGTTCACCAGCATCACGGCGGCGAACAGCGCGATCATGCCGGCGACGACGTAGTTCAGGGTCTCGGTACTGCTCGCGATCTCGACCGGTGCGGTGACTGCGGCGTTCTCGATGGCCTGCATGTGCAGCGTCCCGGTAGCGATCCCGGTGAACAGGATGATCGGCACCAGCACCCCGGCCATCTGGCGGCTTCGGACCCGAAGGTGCGCAACCGTGAGGTGACCGGTGACGCCCGCGCGTCGCAGCCGAGCCGGCAGCCAGCACGATCGCGGCGACGGCCATCTGGAGGGGCTGGTCCGCCAGGTATCGACGCCCGCTTCGCGAATCGCCTCCACCGCTCCGCGTCGGGGCACCTGCCGCGCGGCGACCGTCCCCGCCGCCAGGGCCGCGAGAAGGGTGATGTCGGTGCCCATCGAGACCGCGATCGGGCCGAACCGCGCCTCCAGCCCGGCCGGGACGCGGCCGGTGTCGCGCCGACACTTTTCAGCAACGCCATCTCCGGGGCGCGTTGCCGGATCAGTAGTGAGAGCGTCGAAAGCGTCGCGAACAGGACGATCACCAGGCCCCAGCCACCGACGACGCCCGCCATGATCAGCAGCGTCTTCGCGGTCTCCGGCCCAGCGGCGGTGCGAGTGTCCAAAAGGGACGTGAATGTCATCAGGATCGTGGCGCCGAAGAACAGCGCGACGAAGCTCGCGATGAATCCGGTGGTACGACGGCGGAGCGACGAGAACGCCAGCTCGGTCGCGATCATACGGAAGGTCCTCCCCAGGCTTTGCCGCGAGGCCGGCCGTCATCGGACAGGGACAGGCCCCCGGACGCGGGGTAGGGACGGCCCTACCGTCGCGGGTAGCCGCCGTCGACCTCCTTCACCGGCTTGTGGGGGAAACGGCGTTCGGCGTAGGCCTTCGCTGCCGATCCTTCTCGCACGTACAGCGTCTCCACTTTGTCCTGCAACGGCTTCACGACGTTTCCGAGAAAGCCGCGCCGATCTTCGAGGTACGGGCCGAGCACGTCTTCGCCCGCCGGACAGACCGCCATGCAGTACGCGGCCTTGTAGTTCGGCTTGAACGCGAGGCTCTGCCACATCGACACGTTCTCCGAGTCGGTCACCCTGGACCGGAAGTCGGCGGCGTCCTCGCTGTCGGCCACGGTCTGCGCCCAGTCGGTGAAGCCGCTCATGAACTCACGGTAGTTGTGCGTCGAACAGGCGAGGAAGTCGAATTCGCCGGTCTTCGAGATCGCCCCGATGGGACAGGCGGCGACGCACAGCTTGCACTCCAGGCAAGGGTTATAGTCGAGAGCCTCGCCGTAGGTGGACACCTCGGCATCGACGAGCAACGTCGCGAGGAGCACGAAGTTGCCGAACTTCGGGTGGATGACGTTGCGATGCAGTCCCATGGCGCCGAGACCGGCCGCGACGGCGACAGTCTTGTGCGCGACGACCCAGATCCGGCCGGGATAGTGCTCCATCTCCATCGGGAACGTCGCGGACGGGTTGATCGCGCGGTATCCGGCGTCCTGCAGCGTCCGGACGATCTTGTGTCCGGCCTCGTTGATGATCTCTCCGGCGCGATGGAACTCCTGGTTGGCGACGCTGCGGGCGGGGGAGCGGACGTCGTCGCGGTTCATCCGCACCACGAGCGAGACGAGGGTCTTCGTGCCGGGAAGGGCGCGCTCGACGTGCTCGCGTTCGCCCGCCAGATCAGGATGGTCGAGCGAGACCGCGGCCGCGTCGTCGGCGCCGGCGGCGAGACAGATCTCCTTGAGCCAGGCGGCGTCGATCACCGGGGACGGCTTGTCCCGCGGTTTGGCGAGTACCGCCCGCACCGACGGATGATCCGCCAGCTTCTTGGGGAGCCTGCCGGTCACAACGCCTCCAGGATTGTCGCGTTGGCCTGGCCGCCGCCTTCGCACATCGCCTGCAGGCCGTACCGGGCGCCGTGGTGGTGCAGCGCGTTGACCAGGGTGCCCATCAGGCGGGTCCCGCTCGCGCCGAGCGGATGGCCCAGCGCGATCGCGCCGCCGTGGACGTTGACCTTGGCCGGGTCGGCCCCGGTTTCCTGTTGCCACGCCAGTACGACACTGGCGAACGCTTCGTTGATCTCGAAGAGGTCGATGTCCGCCAGGCTCAGCCCCGCACGCCGCAGCACCTTCTCGGTCGCCGGGATGACCCCGGTGAGCATGAGCAGCGGGTCGGATCCGGTGACGGCGAAGCTGTGCAGGCGGGCGCGCGGGCGGAGGCCCAGCCGGGCCGCGGTCGCGCTGGAGGTGATGAGCAGGGCGGAGGCGCCGTCGTTGATCGGGCTGCTGTTGCCAGCGGTCACCGACCAGTCGATCTGCGGGAAACGCGCGGCGACAGCCGGATCCTGGAACGCCGGGCGCAGCTTGGCGAGCGTTTCGAGGTCGGTCCCCGGCCGGACGGACTCGTCGGTGGACACCCGGCCCGACGGTGTCTCGATCGGCACGATCTGGCTCGCGAACCGCCCGAGTTGGTGCGCCCTGGCCGCCTTCTGGTGCGAGGACATCGCGAACTCGTCCATGGCCTGGCGGCTGAGCGACCACTTCGCGGCGATGAGTTCGGCACTGATCCCTTGGGGCACCAGGCCTTCCGGGTAGCGGGCGGCGACGCCCGGGCCGAGCGGATCGGTGCCCGGGAGGACGTTCGACCACATCGGGACGCGGCTCATGGACTCGACGCCGCAGGCGATGACGACGTCGTACGCGCCGGCCATCACGCCCTGCGCGGCGAAGTGAACGGCCTGCTGACTGCTTCCGCACTGCCTGTCGACGGTGGTCGCCGGCACGGTTTCCGGCAGCCCGGCCGCGAGCGCCGCCCACCGTGTGACGTTCTGGGCCTGTTCGCCGACCTGGTCGACCGCGCCGCCGATGACGTCGTCGATCAGCTCCGGATCGAGGCCGTTGCGTCGGACGAGAGCCTGCAGCGTATGGGCGAGCAGCTGGACCGGATGGACCCCGTGCAGGGCGCCACCGGGTTTGCCCTTGCCGATCGGGGTACGGACGGCGTCGACGATGACCGCGTCGTGCACGGCTGCCTCCAGGGGTGAGTTGGTATCTCCAACTCACTGTGGCATCGAGTGGGTTGGAAATCAAGACTCACTGGGTTTACGCTGGTCGCATGACCGAAGGACCGAGGGACTGCTCGATCGCCAACGCGATGGAGGTGATCGGGGAGCGCTGGAGCCTGCTCGCGCTGCGCGAAGTGTTCTTCGGTGCGCGGCGGTTCGACCAGATCGTCCGCAACACGGGGGCGAGCCGGGACATCCTGACCGCGCGGCTGCGGAAGCTCGTCGAGACGGGAATCCTCGAAAAGCGGCTCTACGAGGAGCATCCGCCGCGCTACGAGTACGTGCTCACCGAGGCCGGGCACGCCCTCAATCACGTGCTGCTGAACCTCATGGCTTGGGGCGACGCGCACGTCACGGAGGGGCCGCCGCCGACGGTGTGGCGGCATTCGTGCGGCGAGGTCCTCGCCCCGGAGACCGTATGCGCGCACTGCCGCGAACCGGTGCGGGAGAAGGACATGACGCTGGTACGGAGCAGTCGTCGCGCCACTTCCTCGTGAGTGGTAAGGACGGTTCTAACCGTCCTTACCACTCACGAGGCTGGTCTCAGGAGTGGCTCGTCCATTCCCGCGCGATCATCCGCATGAGCGCCGGATAGATGATCAGGTACCGGAACGGCTTGATGAATTCCATGTACACCCGGCCGAACAACCCGTTGGGTTTGACCAGCACCGCCATCTGACCGCGATACCCGCCACGCCCGTCTTCGACCCAGGCGATGTGCAGGACGCCGTGCATGGTCCGGTTCGCCATTTCGGCGGCGAATTCGTCGTCGAGCCGGTAGAGCGGGGTGAACGGAAGCCAGTCCTCGTCCGGGCCGGTGGGTGTGCCGCGAAGGTCTTCCGGCAGCTTGCCGCGGAGCGATCCCACTCGGGTGTCGAGGCCGGAATTCCGTTTGTCCAGCCCCAGTAGGCGACCGAGCTTCCAGCGCAGCGCCCACAGTGCCCGGACGGGGGGTGGCGCCCCGTCCGGGAAATTCCCCGACGAGAACTGCACCACCAGCTTGCCGAAATCGTCCGGCCCGCCGGGTGTTCCGAGCGCCCAGACGTCTTCGAGGTCGAAGTCCCCGGCGATTTCGTGGATCCGCCACGAACGTGTGGTGTGGGCCGTGTTCGCGAGCTTCATGCCGACACCAACTGGACGATCTCGCGCGGACGGACCTCGCGGTCGTCGAAGGCGACGTCCACGTCCGCCAACCCCAGAGCTTGCATCGAGGCCGCCTGGGCCGCCTCGGATTCCCGGCGCACGATCGACACCACGGCGTCACCCGCGGTGGTGACCCGGCATTCGGCGGCGAGACAGCCCGGCGTGCAGCGCAAGACGTCGGCGACTCGCCGGACTCGCGCGACGAATTCGTCGTGGTGATCGGTGTGCGGGTAATGCGTGGCCACGAATCCGACAGTCATCGTCGTTGTTCCTCCCAGTGGACTTCCGCCATCTATACGGTAGCGTATATATCGTCCTAGTGGTGCCGGAGTGACGGGAGATACGGTGATCCCATGGCCGCCGCAACCCGGACCCCGCCGAGCGCCTGGATCGACGCGGGGCTGCACGCTCTCGCCGCCGGAGGTCCCGACGCCGTGCGCGTCGAGGCGCTCGCGAAAGCCCTGGGAGTCACCAAAGGCGGGTTCTACGGCCATTTCGCCGACCGGGGGGCGCTATTGGAGGGAATGCTCGCCACGTGGGAGCGGATGAGCACCGACCTGCTCTTCGAAAGCGTCGAGAGCACAGGCGGTGACGCCAGGGCGAAGATCCGGCGCGCGGGTCTGCTCGCCGGCGATCGTCTGCTGCCGATCGACCTCGCCATCCGGGATTGGGCCCGGCGCGATCCGGCCGTGGCCGAGCGGCTCCGGAGGGTCGACAACCAGCGAATGGACTACCTGCGTTCCCTCATGCGCGAGATCTTCGCCGACGAGGACGAGGTCGAGGCCCGTTGCCTGCTCGCGTTCTCACTCCTGATCGGCAAGCACTTCATGGCCGCCGACCACGGTGGCCGTACCCGGGACGAGGTCACCGAGCTGGCCGGAGCACTGCTTCTCGGCGGTCGGCCCGGTCATGACGGCTGAGGCGGGCCACCACGTCGTCAGTTCCGGTAGCCCTCGCATCCAGTGGAAGGATTGATGACGATGACCGACGCTGGAGCGCTGCGCGCCGACGCGGCCACGTTCATCGCGGCGGCCCGCTCCAGCGATACCGCGCGGTTCGCGCTCATCACGGAGCGCCACCGGCGTGAGCTGCAGGTGCACTGCTACCGGATGCTCGCGAACTACGAGGACGCCCAGGACATGACGCAGGAGACGTTCCTGCGGGCGTGGAACAAGCGGGAGTCCTTCAAGGGCCACGCCACGTTGCGGACCTGGCTGTACCGGATCGCGACCAACGTCTGCCTCGACTTCCTGGAGAAGCGCGACGACCGCACGCCCGCACCGTCCGAGCTGCCGGACTCCGAGGTGCTGTACCTGCAGCCGTACCCCGACCGGATGCTCCCCGAGGACCCGCAGGAATCGGTGGTGGTGCGGGAGACGATCGAGCTGGCGTTCATCGTCGCCGTCCAGCATCTGCCGCCGCGCCAGCGGGCGGTGTTCATCCTGCGCGACGTCCTCGGCTGGCCGGCGTCGAAGGCCGCCGACGCCCTCGAGGTGACCGTCGCGTCGGTGACCAGCGCACTGCAGCGGGCGCGCGTGACGATGCGGGAGCGGCTGCCCGGCAGCCGCCTCGATTGGCGGAGCCCCGCCACCCACGAGCTGTCGGATGACGAGCGCGGAGTGGTGAAGTCGTACATCGAGGCCCATGAGCGCAACGACCTCGACGGGCTGATCTCCCTGCTGCGGGCCGACCTGCGCTTCGCGATGCTGCCCGATTCGGGCACCGCGGTCAGGACGGCCAAGGACGCGGTGGACGGCTGGGTCTCCGGCGGGCTCTTCCAGCGCGGCCACGACGACTGGCGCGGTATCACCACGACGGTCAACCGCATGCCGGCCGCCGCGCTCTACCTGCGCACCCCCGGCGATCCGGAGTACCGGCTCTTCGCCATCGCTGTCCTGCGCGTCGTCGACGGGAAGATCGCCGAGCTCACCGGATTCGACGCCGCCGGCAAACCATGGCTGGACGTGCCCCCGGCACTGTGACCACTCAGCGCCTTGTCTCGTATCGGGTCAGCACCACACCGCCGGGAAACGTCCGTGTCTCCACCAGGGCCAGGTTCACCCAGTTGTCCAGGGCGGTGAAGAACGGCGTGCCGCCGCCCACCAGGACCGGATGGGTGACCAGCACGTACTCGTCGATCAGCCCGGCCCGCATGGCCGCCCCGGCGAGCGTCGCGCCGCCGATGTCCATCGGACCGGCGTCCTCGGTCTTGAGCCGGGTGATCTCGGTGACCGCGTCGCCGGTGACCAGGCGGGTGTTCCAGTCGACCGTGCCGGTCGTCGAGGAGAACACCACCTTCGGCATGTCCCGCCAGCGGCGGGCGAACTCGGTCTCCGCCGGGGTGGCGCCGGGCTGCAGGCCGGCGGTCGGCCAGTGGGAACTCATCGCCTCCCACAGCTTGCGTCCGTACAGCGCCAGGCCCGTCGCCGCCACCCGGTCGGACCACCACCCGAACAGCTCGTCGCTCGGTGACGAGTCCGGTCCGTCACCGCCGCTCCAGCCGAGGTCGTCGCCGGGCGCGGCGATGTAGCCGTCCACGGTCAGGTTCATGCCGAAGGTCAATTTCCGCATGGCGTCAGCCTCCTGTGAGTCGATCTCACACGTACTGACGGGGGCGGCGCGAAAACTAATCGTCGTCTTCTTCGGGTGTCGTCGGGACCTGCTTGCGCGCGACGTAGACGAGCAGCCCGATGATCACCACGGGGCCGGCGAAGATGAGGATCTCGTCCCAGCCGCCCTGGTGCATCATCACCACCCGCGCCGCGATGGTCATGAGCCGGAGACCAGCGCGATCCCGAGCGCGGTGTAGCCGATCATCAGCGCCAGCATGGGGTACTGGCCCACCTTGACGTAGTTCGAGCGCAGCACGCCGACGGAACGGTCATGCGCCGAGGTTACGGCCAGCACGTGCCCGGCGACGATCCCGGCGATCTGCACCAGCGCGATCACCCCGGCCGAGACGACCGTGTAGTCGATCGCGCGGCCGAATCCCTGCTGGCCCGAGAACACGGCGAACGAGAAGTAATGCGCGACCGTGTAGCCGACCATGATCGGGATCAACGACGGCGCGAACGCGGGATACGGGTCGAACCCTCGGCGCAGATACGGCCTGGTCAGGCTGATGGCGCCCGCGTAGGCGCCGTAGGTGAGCGCGATACAGACCGCGAGCCCGGCGGTGCCGCCGAAGACGCCCGCGTCCAGCGACGTCCAGAACGGAAGCCGGGTGAGGCCGTCGAACGCCGTCGAGCCGAGCACCACCAGCACCAGCGCGGTCAGCCAAGGCGCGGGGGAGACGGTGAGCAGGCCGTCCAGCGGATTCCGGATCACCAGGCGCCCATCTGTCCGCCTCCCGAAAGGGGAGAGGGCCGCGATCAGGCGCGCATAGACCTCGAAAGCGTCGCCGCGGTCGAACCAGCGCGGACCGAACACCGCCCCGAGAGCGATGTGTATAACGGCATACACGGTGGCGAAAAGAGCGATCGCCCTGGGCGAGTCCGAATGCGGAAACACCAGTTCCAGCCAAAGAAACGCCAGGAGGCCGACGATCGCGGGCAGGTAACCCAGTCGATCCGGGAGTTCGCGCCGTCGCGCGGGGATCAGTGCCGCGATCGTCCTCAGTGGATTCAACCGCGGCCAGACCGGGCCGAGCAGGAGCGAAAGCGGGACCAGCCCGACCCAGAACCAGACGTAGAACCACGCCGGAGCCGGGTTGCCGGCCGAGTTGTCCGGGCCTGCCCATGCCATCGCGAGGAAGCCCGCGAACAGCGCCAAGCCGAGTACGCGCGCCGCGATCCGCGAGAACCCACCATCGGCGAACCGTTGCAGGACCTCGGGAAGGGGGCGGCCGGCGTCGGCGCCGCGGAGTTTGGGCTTCTTCCAAAGCACGGTGAGCGCGAAGAAGGAGACCACGACGGCCGCCGCTCCCGCGTAGAGCGCGAGCCACAGCGGGACCGGCAGATCGGACCGGCCGCCGAGACCGTGCGCCAGGATCATCCGCTCACCCGGAGCTTGGTCACCGCCGCGCCGCTCTTGTGCAGTTCCACCTCGAAGATCCCGTCGATGTTCGCGGTGAAGGCGACCGTCCCCGGAACCCCGGGAGACAGCTGGGCGGCCTTGTCGTAGCCGTGGACGTGCAGTTCGTCCGGCTGGTCCGACGTGACTTCGAGCGCGACGTTCTCGCCCGTGCGCACCGCGACCTCTTCCGGCCCCGCCGTGCGCTTGCCCTCGGTGATCGAGAACTTGACGGTCCGGGTGCCGGCGCCCGGCGCCTGTTCGGAACCGGTCGTTCCCGAACAGCCGGTCACGGCCAGCAGTGCGGCCACGGTGATCCCGCGGATCCCGCCGATCCTCCGCATCGAGGTGCCTCCAAGTCGTACGCCCCGGCTTGCCCGGCCGGGACCTTGCGCCTATCGTGTTACCCCAAGGTAACAGTTACTCAGGTTAGCAGGAAGGCGAGCACGGTGTTCATGGCTCAGGAGAGCCCGCCTGCCGGCGGCGCGCAATTCGGGCAGATCGTCATCGCGGGCCTGATGTTCACCGCGGTCTTCCTGCCCTTGGCCCTTTTCGTGCTCCGCGAGCGCGCGGGGAAGCGGACGGTCTTCGGCCGCGTCGCCGACTGGATGGGCGGGTTCAGCGGTCTGCCGCGCTGGGCGGCGCTGCCGATGTTCGTCGCCTTCCTCTCCGGGATGTCGGCGCTGATCGGCGTCTACTGGGACGTGCCGATCCACATGGAACTCGGCCGCGACGAAGGCCCGCTCGCGAACCCTTCGCATTACCCGATCTACTTCGGACTGATGGGCATCTTCGCCAGCGGCGTGCTCAGCGCGACCCTCGCGACGAAGGACCTGCCCAAGCGCACGTTCAAGATCGGCCCGCACTGGCGGGCGCCGATGGGGTCCATCCAGATGATGGCGACCGGCCTGGTCGGCATCGCGGGCTTCCCGCTCGACGACGTGTGGCATCGCCTGTTCGGCCAGGACGTCACCGAATGGGGACCGACGCACGTCCTGATGATCGGCGGCGGCGTCTGTGTCGTGCTGGGCCTGCAACTGCTGCTCGGCGAGGCCCGACAGGTCGGCGCGACCGGGCCGGTCGTGCGCCTGCTCGGCCCGGTGCTCGCCGGTGCCTGGATGATGGGTGCTTCGGCGTTCCTCATGGAGTTCGACCTCGGCGTCCCACAGTTCCCGATGCTGTCGCAGGTCGTGCTCGTCGGTCTGATCGGCGCGTGGACGCTGACCTACGGGCGGCTGTCCTGGGGGCCGGGCGGCGCGCTGATCGTGCTCGTGGTCTTCCTCGCGTCCCGTGCTTCGTTCGCCGTCATCCCGCTGTTCGCGGACCTGCACGTGGCCTCGCTGCTGCCGTACGTCGCCGAAGCGGTGATCATCGAGGTCGTCGCCCTCGCGATGCGCAACCGGCAGGGCTACACGTTCGCCGCTGTCGCCGGTCTGCTCGTGGGGACCGCCGGGATGCTCGCCGAGGCGGCGTTCACCCACTGGCTGATGCCGAACCCGTGGCCCGCCGCCCATCTGCCGCTGTTCGTCCTGTTCGGGACCGGCGCGGCGCTCGCGGGTGCGTTCATCGGTGTCTGGCAGTACCAGCGAGTGGAAGAGACGGCGACGCGGGTGCCCGCGGCGGGGCCCCGGCACGCCGTCGGACTCGTCGGCGCGCTGGGCGCGGTCGCCCTGATGTCGGCGGTCGCCGTCCCGCAGGATCCGGAACCGGGGTTCACTGCCGACGTCCGGCTGACCGAGGCCGCGACCGGGCTGCCGATCTCGAATCCGCACGGCGGCGGCACACCCCGCTGGGTCGACGCGACCGTGACGATCTCGCGGCCCGACCTGGCCGACGATGCCGTGTGGCTCAACGGTTTCGCTTGGCAGGGCGGCGACTTCTTCACCGCGCCGCTGGAGAAGATCGGCGACGGGGTGTACCGCACCGCCCAGCCGTTGCCGGTGTTCGGCCAGTGGAAGACCGGGATCCGCGTGCACGTCCCGAACCGGGTGATGGGGCTCGCCCCGATCTACGCGCCCGCCGACCCGGCCGCGAACGCGCCGTCGATCGACGCGACGTCCGGCACGCGCCCGTTCATGTCGGAGATCGAGTTCCTGCAACGGGAGCGGAAGTCGGACACGCCCGCCGTGCTGTGGACTGTCGCTTACGTGACCGTGGGGCTCATCTTCGCCGGTATGTGGGCGCTGTTCGCGTGGCTCTACGCGGCCGCGGCCACCGCGCGGCGGCGTGAGGTCCCGGTCGGCTGACGCCTCGCGTTTCGTCCTCTGAATGCGGTACTTGCGTGTGCAACTACCGCATTCAGAGGACGAAACGCTTTGCTCTCACTTCGTCGCACGTATCGATTGGGCATCATCGCGCGCAAGGCTTTTGCAAGCCCGCTTCCCTTGAATACCCAGGACACTGCACGTGTTGCCCGTTCGCGCGCCGAAATGGTGACACAGCGCAACGTCGATGAGACGTAAAGTAGCTGCCGACCACGCGACGACATCCGCTGTGCACGATCGGTATTGGCGAGTCATTGCGCGGTTACCGCGACATGTGGTTACTTTTCCGCCTCGGGGGTTGGGTTACAGCGAGTTTCGATGGGGTGGTCTTCGTGCGCACAGAGCGTTTTCCGAAGCGACGGCGCGGTCTTCGCGTGGTCGCGGTCCTCGCCGCTTCGGCGGTCGCGACGGTGCCTTTCGTGCCCGCCGCGTCGGCGCAGCAACAGGGCAAGGTGCTCCGGGTGGCGCTCACGACCGGCATCGACCACCTGAACCCCTTCACCGCCCAGCTGGCGGCGTCGACGCAGGTCGGCCGGTTCAACTACGAGTTCCTGACCCTGCCCTCGGCCGAGGACACCCAGCCCACGGGCGGGATCGCGGAGTCGTGGAAGACCTCCGACGACAAGCTCACCTGGACCTTCACCATCCGCCAGGGGATGAAGTGGTCCGACGGCAAGCCGATCACCGCGCAGGACCCCGCGTACACCTTCCAGCGGATGCTCGACGACGAGAACGCCCGCACCGCGAACGGCAGCTACGTGACCAACTTCGCCTCGGTGTCGGCACCCGACGACAAGACGCTGGTCATCAAGACCAAGGCCCCGCAGTCGAGCATGACCTCGCTCGACGTCCCGATCGTGCCCAAGCACATCTGGGAGCCGATCAAGGATCTCAACGCCCCCTCGACCGACGACATGGCCGTGGTCGGCGTCGGCAGCGGACCGTATCTGCTGACCGAGTACAAGAAGAACGAGTTCGTGAAGTTCAAGGCGAACAAGGACTACTGGCGTGGGGCGCCCAAGGTCGACGAGCTGCAACTGTTGCAGTTCAAGGACGCCGAGGCCGCGGTCAACGCGCTGAAGCAGGGCGAGGTCGACGTCATCAACCGGCTCACGCCGACGCAGTTCGACGCGCTCAAGGGCGAGAAGAACATCACCACGAACAAGGCGCCGGGCCGCCGGTACAACGAGCTCATCATCAACTTCGGCGTCAAGAACGTCCTCGACCAGCCGATCGGTGACGGCAACCCGATCCTGAAGGACCTCCGCGTCCGCAAGGCGATCGCGCAGGCCATCGACACCAAGACCATCGTGGACAAGGTGATGAACGGGTACGGCCAGCCGGGGACCGGTGTCGTTCCGGCGATCTACAAGGCCTACACCTGGAGCCCGTCGGACGCCGAGAAGACCAAGTTCGACATCGCGGCCGCGAACGCCACCCTCGATCAGGCCGGCTACGCCAAGGGTGCGGACGGCATCCGCGTCGCCCCCGGCGGCGCGAAGCTGGAGTTCCGGCTCGCCGGTCACGCGAACCGGCCGTTCGACCAGCGCACCGCGCAGTTCGTCAGCGGTTGGCTCAAGGACGTCGGCATCGGTGTCAAGCAGGAGCTCGTCTCCGACGACGAACTGGACGACCGCACCACCGCGGGCAACTACGACCTCGCGATCTCCGGCTACGGCACCTCACCCGACCCGGACTACGCCCTCAGCCTGAACACCTGCGCCGGCCGCCCGAACGCGGAGGGCAACGGCGGCAGCTCGGCGACGTTCTTCTGCGACCCGCGCTACGAAGACCTGTACAAGAAGCAGCTGACCGAGTTCGACCCGGCGAAGCGCGCCGAACTCGTCAAGCAGGCTCAGGCGGTGCTGGCGGGTGAGTACGTCGACGTCGTCCTGGACTACGACAACGTGCTCGAGGCCTACCGCTCGGACAAGTTCTCCTCGTTCACCAAGCAGCCGCAGCCCGACGGCGCGATCCTCGAACAGTCCGGCTACTGGGGCGTCTACGGCGCCACTCCGGCCGACGCCGCCGCGGCGGGCGCCGAGGAAAGCAGCAACACCGGATTGTGGATCGGCATCGGCGCGGTCGTGCTCGTGGTGCTCGTCGGCGGCGGGGTGCTGCTCGGGCGGCGCGGCAAGTCGGCCGACGACCGGGAGTAAGCACCTGTCGGCGGAGCTGAGATCTACTCCGAGAAAGGGACACAACGCGTGAACCAGTCTGGCTGGCCGCTCGCGGACGCGGGTTCACCGACGAAATCAGAAGGACCGCGTTGACCGAAGCACTCAGTTCCCTCGAAAAGCCCCCAGCGCTCGGCGATCCCGACGAGCGCCGGGGCGGGACCGGCACCGCCCGGTTCGTGCTCTCCAAGATCGGCGGCGCGCTGGCGAGCCTCGCGCTCGTCGTCGTGCTGGGGTTCTTCCTGTTCCGGACGCTGCCCGGCGATCCCGTGCGGTTCATGGTCCGCGACCGGCCGACCGATCCGAAGATGATGGCGGAGCTCCGGGCGCAGATGGGCGTGGACAAGCCGCTGCTGCAGCAGTTCTGGGACTACCTCACCGGCCTGCTCCAGGGCGACATGGGGGTCTCGTACCTGCAGCGGCGCCCGGTCATGGACATGGTCGGCGAGCGGTTGTGGCCGACGATCCTGCTCGTCGGCAGTGCGACAGTGCTCGCGGTCGCGCTCGGCCTGTGGCTCGGCATCCGCGCGGGCTGGCGCCGGGGGAGCAGGTTCGACAAGGTCCAAACAGGACTCGCGCTGACCCTGTGGTCGGTGCCGCAGTTCTGGCTCGGCCTGATGCTCCTGGTGGCCACCAACGGACTCTTTCCCAGCCGGGGCATGCATTCCCCGGATGTCGCGCCGGGCTTCTTCAGTGAAGGGCTCGACGTGCTCCACCATCTGGTGCTGCCATGCGTGACCCTGCTGGTGGTGTTCTACGCGCAGTACATGCTGGTCATGCGTTCGTCCCTGATCGGTGAGATGAACTCGGACTACCTCACCACCGCGCGGGCCAAGGGCCTGCGTGACGACCTCGTCCGCAAGCGGCACGCCGTGCCCAACGCCCTGCTGCCGACGGTGACGCTGGTCTTCATGCAGTTCGGCATGGTGGTCTCGGGTGCGGTCTCGGTCGAGGCCGTGTTCAGCTGGCCGGGGCTCGGGCAGCTGCTCTACGAAGCGCTCCGCGGACCTGATCTACCTGTCCTGCAAGGAGTCTTCGTCACCCTCGCGGGTGCGGTGGTGCTGATGAACCTGCTCGCGGAGTTGCTCTACCGCGTGCTCGACCCCAGGGTGCGGACGGCATGACCACTGCGGAAAAACCCGGTTCGATCGTCTGGCGCCGCCGCCGCGAGGCCGTGGCGAAACGCTGGCACGAGTTCACGACGAACAAGGCGGGCGTCTTCGGGCTGGCCTTCCTCGGTGTCATCACGGTGCTGGCCATCCTCGCGCCGGTGATCTCGGACGAATCCGGACTCGACGTCACCAAGGCCCAGGGCGGTTCGCTGGAGTCACCCAGCGGGGAGTTCTGGCTGGGCACCGACATCGACGGCCGTTCGGTGCTGCTGATGACGTTCTGGGGTGCGCGGATCTCGCTGCTCACCGGTTTCTCGGCGGCGTTCCTCTCGGTGCTGATCGGCACCCTCATCGGGATCGCGGCCGCGCATTTCGGCGGCTGGCTGTCCGGGCTGCTGCTGCGGTTCACGGACTTCTTCCTGGTGCTGCCGTCGCTCGTCCTCGCCGTGGCGCTCGCCTCGGTGCTGGACCAGGGCACGATGACGGTGATCATCGCCATCGGCGTCACCGCCTGGCCCAGCACCGCGCGCCTGGTCCGCGCGCAGACCCTCACGATCGAGGGCCGCCCGTACATCGAGCGCGCGAAGGCACTCGGCGGCGGTCACCTGCACATCGTCGGCAAGCACGTCCTTCCCGGCGTCATGCCGCTCGTGCTGGCCAACACCACGCTCGTCGTGGGCAACGCGGTCATCGCGGACGCGACGCTGGCGTTCCTCGGCGTCGGCAACCCGAACACCGTCTCCTGGGGAGCCATGCTGCAGACCGCGTTGAACAACGGCGCGATCAGCAAGGGTGCCTGGTGGAACCTGCTGCCGCCGGGTGTCGCGATCGTCGTGGTCGTCCTCGCCTTCACCCTCGTCGGACGCGCGCTGGAGACCGTGCTGAACCCGCGCCTGAAGGGACAGCACTCATGAGCCCCTTGCTGGAACTGAAGAACCTCGGCGTCACCTACGCCACCGGAGGCGGTGAGGTCGCCGCCGTCCGCGGCGTCGACCTTGTCCTCGAAGCCGGCGACACCCTCGGGGTCGCGGGGGAGTCGGGATCGGGGAAGTCGACGGTCGCGATGAGTGTGCTGCGGCTGCTCCCGCGGTCGGCGAAGGTCAGCGGGGAGATCCTGCTGGACGGCGAAGACGTCACGGCCATGAAATGGGGCAGGCTGCGCGCGGTGCGCTGGGCCGAGGCCTCGGTCGTGTTCCAGGGCGCGATGCACGCGCTCAACCCGGTGCGGAAGATCGGCGAGCAGATCGCGGAGCCGATCCGCCTGCACCCGCCCGGTGGCAAGGCGCTTTCGGACAGCGAGATCCAGGCCAAGGTCTCCGAGCTGCTCGAACAGGTCGACCTGCCACCCGGCCGTGCCGGGGCCTACCCGCACGAACTGTCCGGTGGGCAGAAGCAACGCGTCATGATCGCGATGGCGCTGGCCTGTTCGCCGCGGCTGATCATCGCGGACGAGCCGACGACCGCGCTCGACGTCGTCGTCCAGGCTCAGGTGCTCGACCTGCTGGGCAGGCTGGTCACCGAGCAGGGGATCGGGCTGATCATGATCAGTCACGACCTGTCGGTACTCGCCGCGACCTGTCGCCGGATCGCGGTGATGTACGACGGCGAGATCGTCGAGGAGCGGCCGAGCGCGGAGTTGATGAGCGCGCCGCACCACGAGCACAGCAAGGCGCTGGCGGCCGCTTTCCCGACCGTCGGCGACCCTGCGTCCCGGTTCGCGCCCGCGACCAGCACGCCGTTGCCACCGGAGCCCGAACGCACCGGTGACCAGCCGGCGCTGTTGGAGGCCGAGGATCTGCGCGTCAGCTTCCGCGACCGTACGGGCAAGCGGATCAACGCCGTCGCCGGGGTGAGCCTCCAGGTGCGGAAGGACGAGATCGTCGCGCTGGTCGGCCAGTCCGGCTCCGGTAAGACGACGCTGGCCCGGACGCTGCTCGGGCTGCAGAAACCCGACTCCGGCGCGGTGCGGTACGACGGCAAGCCGGTTCCGCTCGGTGGCGCCGGGCTCAAGGCGTACCGGCGGCAGGTCCAGCTGGTGCTGCAGGACCCGACGAGCGCGCTGAACCCGAATCACACGGTGTACGAGGCCGTTGCGGAAGGCCCGCGCATCCACGGAATGGGCGCGAACGAGCACGAGATCGTCGTCAAGGCACTGGAAGCGGCCGAACTGCGGCCTGCGGAGAAGTTCCTCGACCGGCTCCCGCACGAGCTGTCCGGCGGGCAGCGGCAGCGGGTCGTCATCGCGGGCGCGCTCGCGCTGGACCCCGGCGTGATCGTGGCGGACGAACCGGTGGCGTCACTCGACGCGTCGGTGCGGGGGGAGATCCTCGCGCTGCTGCTGCGCCTGCGGCGTGAACTGGGTCTCGCCGGGCTGGTGATCACCCACGACCTCGGACTGGCCTGGAACATCGCCGACCGGGTCGCCGTGATGTATCGCGGGGAGCTGGTGGAAGTGGGTACCGTGGAGGAGGTCCTGCTGGACCCGAAGCACGACTACACGAAGTCGCTGCTCGCCGCGTTGCCCGGTGGCACCGCGCGGGAAACACCCATTGCCGCGCACTCGCACAGGCGCGGTGTGTAACCTCCAATCTCGAAATGGCGACCACTACAGACCCCCAGCAGACGCCCTCGGCCGGCTCCCTCGGCGAGCGGCTCCGGGTGCCTTCCCGGTTCCCGTACCGCACCATCGCGATGGGAACCATAGGCAGCACGCTGCTGATGCTGGCGGCGCTCGGCGCCGGTGGAATCCTCATCCGTGACCCGATCCTGGGGCACGGACCGCTGTCGTGGATCCGCTACGGCCATGGCCGCATCCTGGCCAACGTGATGCTCTACACGGGCTTCGCGCTGATCATCTGGGCGTGGGTCCGTTTGGGTCGCTACGCGCTCGCGGGCCGGATCGGCAGTCGTCCGATCGTCATCGCCGCCGCCTGCTGGATGGCGCCGCTGCTGGTCTCGCCGCCGCTGTTCACCCGCGACGTCTTCTCCTACCTCGCGCAGGGCGCGCAGCTGCTCAACGGGCTCGACCCGTACGCCAACGGCCCGGCCGAACTGGCCGTGCTGCCGGACGTCGTGCAGAACGTCCATCCGCTGTGGCAGACCACGCCCGCGCCGTACGGCCCGCTGTTCCTGCTGGTCGCCAAGGGGATCGTCTCGGTCACCGGCAACGACATGATCGCCGGTGTCATCGCGACCCGGCTGGTCCTGATGCTCGGCCTGGTCGGGATGCTGTGGTCGCTGCCGCGGCTGGTCAAGCACCTCGGTGGCAAACTGCCGATCACGTTGTGGCTCGCCATCGCCAGCCCGATGACGGTGATCCACTTGGTCGGCGGACCGCACAACGACCTGCTGATGCTGGGCTTCCTCACCGTCGGCGTGCTGGCCGCGCTGGAGCGTAAGCACGTCGTCGCGATCGTCCTGGTCACCATCGGCATGCTGATCAAGCCCACCGCGGCGTGGGCGCTGCCGTTCCTGGTCTGGGTGTGGGCGAACCACCTGCCCGGCGACCGGAAGGTGGTCAACTTCTTCCGCGCGGGCGCCGCGTCGGTCGGGATCTTCCTGCCGGTGTTCGTCGCCGGCACCTGGCTGTCGCTCGGCTCGGTCAACCTCGGCTGGCTGACCGGTCTCAAGGCGCCGACGCTGATCGCGAACTGGATGAACTTCCCGACGGGGATCGGCGAGATCTTCTACTCGCTGGTGGACCTGGTGATCGACGTCGAGGTGTCGCCGTTCGTCACGGTGTTCCGCGCGATCGCGATGGTCGGCCTGTTCATCTTCGCCGGCTGGCAGTGGTGGCTCGCCCGCGACGGCGGCTACCCGGCGATCCACCGGATGGCGATCGTGCTGCTGGCCGGTGCGATCGTCCCGCCGCCCTCGTTGCCGTGGTACCTGACCTGGGGTTTCGTCGTTCTTTCCGCGTTCGAATGGCGCCGCCGTAATCTCGCGGTCGTCGTCGCGGTGTCGGTTTTCGTGACGCTGGTCTACTACCCGACGGGGGAGCAGGCGCTGTACGACTGGTGGTTCATGGCGGGCGTCGTCGCGGCGAGCGTGTACGCGGCCGCTTCGCTGCTGCGGCCGGATCCGCTGGGGATCGTCGCCGCTTGGCGGGGGAAGCCGGTGGAGCAGTTCCTGCCTGCCGAGGCTCCACGCTCGTCCTGACTTTTCAGTCCGTGAAGGCCTCCTTCACTACCTTCAGGGTAGTGAAGGAGGCCTTCACGGACCCAGAGTCCTTCAAGGAATCTCATCAAATGTATAACGACCTATACGGCATGGGGAAGGCCTTGTTGCCGTAGAACGGCAACAAGGCCAAAAGAAGCTCAAGAAGCGCGCCACCCACTCCAGGAGTGAACGAGGGTGCTCACCACGGCATGCGGTGCAGGCTGCGCCTCGTACTGCGGATACTTGTCCCGCAGCAGCCGCGCCGGTAGCGCCTGCTCGTCGGGATCGGTCAGCGCCCGGGCGACACCGTCGGCCCGAGCCCACCACAGTCCTGCCCAGTCCTCGTCGTAGTGGTCGGTCAGAAAACTGACCGCGGGGTTCTCCGCGATGTTCTTCAGGCGCCGCAACGCCGTCGTGCTCTTGGGCTTGTGGTCGATCGCGAACGCCACCGAGTCGCCTTCGAGAACGAACGTCACCGGCACCACATGGGGCACGCCGTCCGAACCCGTCGTCGCCAGCCTCGCTATCCGCTCGCCTTCGAACCGTGACCTGGCTTCGGCACGCGTCATCCGCATGTCGCAGACGGTACCTAGGCGCGGCGCACGCGGAGCACGTTGTCCGAACGCGTTCCCTGCTGTCCTTCCGGTCCCGGGAAGTCGTGGGTGATCAGATCCTGTCGCTCCACGGTCCATTCGCCGTCGGCCAGGGCCAGCGCTTCGAGGACCTCGGCGGTCGTCGGGAAATGGACGTCCTTGTGCGGCGGTTCGTCCATCCACGTCGGCCAGCCCGCATGGCCGGCGACCACCAGGGTCCCGCCCGGCGCGACGGCCTCGGCGGCGCGGCGGAGCGCCTTGTCCCGCTCGCCGTCCTCCGCGACGGGGGAATGGAAGAACTGCGCGGAGACGAGGTCGAAACGGCCCTCCGGGAACGACTTCGCCAAGTCGTGGCGCTCCCAGGTGATGCCCTCGACTCCGGCCTCGGCCGCGTGTGCGGCGGCGCGCTCGAGCGCGACGTCCGAGATGTCGACGGCGGTGACCCGCCAGCCCTGCTGGGTGAGCCAGATGGCGTCGCCGCCCTCGCCGCAGCCGAGATCGAGCGCCGTCCCCGGCGTGAGCGCGGCGACCTCGTTCACCAGGATCGGGTTCGCCTTCCCGCTCCAGACCTGATCCTTGTCCCGGTAGAAGTCTTCCCAGAACTGCTGTGTGGAATCCATGACCGCAAGATGCCTCCGCCTCGGCCGGTTCCGCAAGTCCCGTTGCTGTTATGGCAAAATCAGCAGGGTGCCCGCGTCGGCGTCGAGGGTGGCCGGTGCGCCGAGGGGGATGGTCGGCGACGCCGGGACATGCCCGACGCCGAAGTCCCAGGCGATCGGCACGCCGAGCGGGCCGAAGCGCTCGAGCATCAGGGCTCGGATCACCTCCGGATCACCACAGGACTTCCACGAGCCCAGCAGGAACCCGCGAACCCCGTCGAGCCAGCCGGAACGCAGCAGCTGGGTCAGCATCCGGTCGATCCGGTAGGGGCTCTCGGTGACGTCCTCCAGCAGTACGAGCGCGTCACGCCCCGAGCCCTGCTCCGGTGTGCCGAGGCCCGACGTCAGGAGGGCGAGGTTGCCGCCGATGAGCGTCCCGGTCGCGGTGCCCGGCACCAGTGGCGACGCCGTCGGTGAGGTGATCAGCCGCACACTCTCCGGTTCGAACAACGACAGCCGCAGGTGTTCGGCGGCCACCGCGTCGAACAGGGTGGTCGCGGGCATGGGGGAGAACAGCGTCTCCAGTCCCAAGTGGACGTTCACCGCCCGGTGCAGCGCGGTGACGTCGCTCGATCCGGCGAACATCGTGGGTCCGGCCGCCTTCAAGGCCGCCCAGTCGACCAGGTCGAGCATGCGCTGCGAGCCGTAGCCGCCACGGGCGGCGAGGACGCAGGTCACTCCCGGGTCCAGCCAGGCGCGGGTGAACTCGGCGGCCCGCGCCTCGTCGGAGGCGGACAGATAGCCGGTGGAGGTCGCGCGGACGCATTCACCGACATGGACATCGACGCCCCAGCCGCGGAGCACCGGCAGCGCCTTCTCGACGAGGTCCGGCGGGACCGGCCCCGCCGGGGCGACAAGGGCGATCGTGTCACCCGGCCGTGTCTTCGGTGGCCTCATCGGCTCAGCCGGAGTTTCGGCACGCCGGGTGTCTCGAAGCCGAGGACCTGACCGTAGAACGACAACTCCGCTTCGAGCGCGGCCACGATCGTCTCCGCCTTCCGGAAACCGTGCTGCTCGCCCTCGAACCTGAGGTAGGCGTGCTCGATGCCGCGTCCTTCCAGCCCGGCCACAAACCGGTCCGCCTGTTCGGGCGGGCAGATCTCGTCCTCCAGCCCCTGCAGGAACAGCAGCGGGCCGGCGAGGGTGCCCGCGTTGTTGATCGGCGACCGGTCCCGGTAGCGCTGTACGGCCTCCGGCAGCGGCCCGATCAACCCGTCGAGGTAGCGGGACTCGAAGTCGTGCGTCTCGCCGCCGTCGCCGGTCCACTGCGTGAGGTCGAGGATCGGGTACATCACGGTGCCCGCGCGGTAGGTCGTGGTGGTGGTCAGCGAGGCGGCGGAGGTGTACCCGCCCGCGCTGCCGCCACGGATGGCCAGCCTGTCGCCGTCAACGGTGCCTTCGGCGGCGAGGGCTTCGGCGACGGTGACACAGTCGGCCACGTCGACGACGCCCCACTGTTCCCGCAGCCGCTCGCGATAAGCGCGTCCGTAGCCGGTCGAGCCGCCGTAGTTCACCGTGACGACGGCGATGCCGCGGCTGGTGAAGTAGGCGATCTCGTAGTCGAGTACCGCGCTGTCCCGGCCGGTCGGCCCGCCGTGCGGGTACACGAGCAACGGCGGCAGTTCCCCGTCCGGAGCGGCGAAGTCGTCGTTGGCGGGAAGGTAGACGAAGGCGGGGATCCGAGCGCCGTCGTCGGTTTTGAAGATCCGTTCGACGGGCGTCGACAGGTAGGCAGGCGACGGCGGTTCGGGTGCTGCGGCGAGTTCGGTCACCGTTCCGCTGTCGAGACCGACTTTCACGACGGCACCTTCGCGCTTCGGCCCCGCCGCGACGCCGACGATGTCGCCTTCGTGGACGGCGAACCCGTTGGTGGACCACGCGGTCAGATCGGTGGCGGCCGCCACCGGGGTCACTTCCCGCGTCGCTTCGTCGAGGACGGCGAGCCTGCCCGACGCGAGGACGGCGAACCTGCCGTCGCCGAGCGGGGTGAACCAGCGCGTGCCGAGTTTCCACTGCGCGCCGCCGATCTCCTGTTCGGCCGGGGCGAGGTTCGTGATGCCGCCGTCGAGTCCGACGCGGTGCAGGTTCCACCAGCCGTCCGGGTCGAGCAACGCCAGCAGGCTGTCCGCCGACTCCCATTCGACCTGGCAGACGGAGATGCCGGCCGCGCCGGCGAGTACACGGTGCGGGCCGAACGCCCCGTCCTCGTCGAGTTCGGCGACGCACAGTTCGGTGCCGTCCCAAGGCATCGCGGGGTGGTTCCAGCCGATCCACGCCGCGCGTGCGCCGTCCGGCGAAAGCCGCGGCGCGGTGAGGAAGTGATGGCTCGCCGTCAGAACCCGTTCCGGGCCGCCGTCGAGGGGCACCGCGAGGAGATCCCGGGCGATGTCGACGCGACGGGGGCCGGTGCTGCGTTCGCGGACCAGCCACACTTCGCCGGTGAGGCCGGGACGGAGGTCGCTGTAGCGGATCTGGTGCCGGGTCGCCGGTTCCGGGGTCAGCGGTGTCGTCTCGCCGGTGGTCAGGTCGCGGCGGTAGACGCGCTGATCCGCCCAGTGGGTGAAGACCAGGATGTCACCGAGGACGAGCCAGGGCCGGCCGCCGTATTCGTGGACCCGGTTCCGGACGCTCCACGGAGCGGGGAGGACGTCTTCGACCGTGCCGTCGGCGCGGGACCGTACGAGGGTCACGCGGCCGCCTTCACCGGTTCTCGCTTCGGCCCACCAGACCTCGTTTCCCACGGTATCGAGCCATTGCGCGCTGACTCCCGAGGCCGCGACAGCGGCGGCCGACAGGGGAGACGTCCAGGTGCCGTAAGGGGCGATCTCAACCACGGTTGAAGACTAGGTTCGGCCCTTTGCCCATGACGGCCCGGGGCGCGGCGGTTTCGCCCTGGGCTGAACCTTGGGGCGGCGGATGCCGATCACGGGGCCGTGGCCTAGTGTCAAAGGTGCCATGTCTCGCGTAATCCACGTCTTCCGCCAGCCCGACCGGTTCGTCGCAGGAACCGTCGGTGAGCCCGGCGACCGCACGTTCTACCTCCAGGCGTCCGAGGACGTCCGCACGATCAGTGTGACCATCGAAAAACAGCAGGTGGTGGTCTTGGCCGAGAGGCTCAGCTCGCTGCTGGAAGAGGTCGCCAGCCGGTTCGGAGCGGATGTACCGGACGACGCGCCCGAAGAGCTCCTCGACGTCGACCCCTTGACCGTTCCGGTCGAGGAGGAGTTCCGCGTCGGCACGATGGGACTCGGCTGGGACGCCGAGAGCAAAGCCGTCGTGATCGAGCTGCTCGCGATGACGGAGGGCGAGGTGGACGAAACGGTCGTGCTGGACGACACCGAAGAGGGGCCGGACGCCGTGCGCGTCTTCCTGAGTCCTGGCGCGGCGCGCGCGTTCGCGGAACGAGCGGACCGGGTGGTCAACGCCGGCCGCAAGCCGTGCCCGCTCTGCGCGGAACCGCTCGACCCGGCGGGCCACATCTGCCCGCGCCAGAACGGGTACCGGCGCGACGTCGACGTCCTCGAGGACTGACGAGGTGGAGGAGTCTTCTCGGGAGCTGGTGACGCGCGGCAAGATCGACGTCGAAGGCAGGCTCGTCGACGCCTCCAACGTCACGCTCTTCTGCACGATCGAGCTCGACGGCGTCACCGGGAACGTCGTGTACAAGCCGGTTTCCGGTGAGCGGCCGCTGTGGGACTTCCCGGACGGGACGCTCGCGGGCCGCGAGGTCGCGACGGCCATGGTCGCCGAAGCCTCCGGACTGGGCGCGATCCCGCCCACGGTGCTGCGCGACGGGCCGTTCGGGCCCGGCATGGTGCAGCTGTGGATCGAGACCATCGACGAGGAGCTCGTCGACGTCCGGTCGCCGGAGAGCCTGCCGGAAGACTGGCGTGTCGTGCTCCACGCGCACGATCGCGACGGCGAACCCGCGGTACTCGCGCACGCGGACCGGCAGGGCATGCGGGAGCTGGCCGTGCTCGACATCGTGGTCAACAACACCGACCGCAAGGGCGGCCACGTGCTCGCCGGTGCCGACGGCCGGATCTACGGCGTGGATCACGGGATCTGCCTGCACACCGACCCGAAGCTGCGGACGGTGCTCTGGGGCTGGATCGGCGAGCGGCTGACCGATGCCGAGGTCAGCAAGCTCCACGGCCTTCGCGAGCGGTTGGACGGGGAACTCGGGGACGCGCTCGGCGAGCACCTCACCGGCTTCGAGATCCGCGCGCTGGCCGAACGGACCGAACTGCTTCTGGCGGAGGGTGTCTTCCCTGAGCCCGGCGACGACTGGCGCGCCATCCCGTGGCCGCTGTTCTGAAGGTGCTGGACGAGCAGGCCCGCGCGCGTCTGATCACGCGATTCGGCAAGGACGTCGCGACGTGGTGTGACGAGCTGCCCGCCCTCGTGGAGCGGCTGGCCGCGCGGTGGGGGCTCACCGTCGTCGACACCAAACCGGGCAACACCGGCCGGACCTTGATCTGCCACGGGGACGACGGCCTGACGAAGGTCCTCAAGCTGACCCCGGATCACACGATCGCCGAATCGGAAGCCGCCGCGTTGCGGGCATGGGACGGCTGCTCGCGGGTCGTGCAGGTGCTCGACACGGAACTGGCCGCCGGGGCGATCCTGCTGGAGGGCATCGACCCAGGCACGCAGCTACTGGAGGCGGGGGCGAACGTCCCGTGGGCCGAGGTCGGCGACCTGCTGACCCAGATCCACTCGGTGACCCCGCCGTCGGATTTCCCGCCGCTGGAAGACCGTGTCGTCTTCATGTACCGGCTCGCCGAGCGGGGGCTGCGCGGCTCGGTGGCCGAGGCCACGCTCTCGCTGGAGACGCTCGATCGCGCGCGGCTGCGGGCGCTCGAACTCGCGACCGGCGGGGGAGGGAACGCGATCGTGCACGGGGACCTGCATCCGGGCAATGTCCTCGACGGCGGGCCCGGACGGGGAGCGGTCGCGATCGACCCGCGGCCGAGCGTCGGCGACCCGTCCTTCGATCTGGCCGACTGGGTCACGTTGCCGATGCGCGACGGCGGAACGCTCGAAGACGGTTTCGACGCGATCGCGCCGCATCTGCCGGGTTTCGACGCCGGACGAGTGCGCGCGTGGTGTGCCGCGCTCGCGCCGCTGTTCGTGATGCGCCCGCTCGAGCGGGGCGAGCGCACCCCGTTCGTCGACGCGATGCTGTCATTCTGTTGGTGAACCCGAGTCCGCGATCGACGTCGGCAGGGCGGCGGATGGCCGCCTGACCGGCGTGGCGGGGAGACGACGGCCCCTGGCACCGATAGCGTCGTCCGCCGTGCGCTCCCATTCGTACGACGACGTGCTGTCCGGCCCGCGCAAGCGGAAGATCCCCGAGGTGCCCGCGGAGCCGGGGCTCGTGGTCGAAGACCCGGCCAGCGGCTACTGCGGTGCCGTGGTGAAGATCGAGTACGGCAACGTCGTCCTCGAAGACCGGCACGGCAAGCACCGCGTGTTCCCGCTGAATCCCGCGGGTTTCCTGCTCGAGGGCAAACCGGTCACGCTGGTGCCGTCGAAGGCCGCCCCGAAAGCCCCGGCACGGCGGATCTCCGCGTCCGGGTCGGTCCAGGTCCAAGGGCTCAAGGCGCGGGTCGCTCGCGATTCACGCATCTGGGTGGAGGGCAAGCACGACGCCGAACTCGTCGAACGTGTCTGGGGCCACGACCTGCGAGTCGAAGGCGTGGTGGTGGAACCACTCGATGGGGTGGACGTGCTGTCCGACCGCATCGACGAGTTCGGCACCGGACCCGGCCGACGCCTCGGCGTGCTGGTCGACCATCTGGTCGCGGGCAGCAAGGAGTCGCGGATCGTCGACGCGATCCGCGACGAGAACGTGCTGATCACCGGGCATCCGTACATCGACATCTGGGAGGCGGTGAAGCCGTCGGTCGTCGGTATCCGTGCCTGGCCGAAGATCCCGCGCGGCACGGAGTGGAAACAGGGCGTCTGCGACGCGCTCGGCTGGGGCGAGCCGTGGGAGGGCTGGCAGCGGATCCTGGCGGCGGTCGGCAGCTACCGGGATCTGGAAACGCCGCTGATCGGAGCGGTGGAACGGCTCATCGACTTCGTCTCGGACCCGGGCGAAGAGTTCTGAATGCCCGGTTTGTGCGAGGTCACTCAAGGTCACGCGTCGGTCACGTCGGATTCGCTTCCTCGGTATGAATCGGCGCGATCTGGGAGCATGGACGCATGACAGGCGCGCTCATCTGGCTGATCGCCGGCATTCTCTTGATCATCGCCGAGCTGCTCTCTGGTGATCTGTTCCTGCTCATGGTCGGCGTCGGAGCCCTGTTCGGAGCGGGCTCGGCCGCCTTGACCGGGAACCCGTTCATCGACGTCGCGGTGTTCGCCGTCGCCTCGGTCGGGATGCTCGTCCTCGTCCGGCCGACCCTCAAACGCCGGTTCCTCGCGGGGCCGGACATCAAGACCAACACCGACGCGCTGATCGGCGCGCGGGCGATAGTAGTGTCCACAGTGGACGGCGATGCGGGTCAGGTGAAGCTGGCAGGCGACGTCTGGTCGGCACGGAGCATGACTGGCGGGGAACCGATCGCCCCGGGGACATCGGTGACGGTCGTCGAGATCTCGGGCGCCACGGCGGTCGTCTCGGCCGAGCTGTGAGCCGGACGGCCGTACCGCAACAGGTTTCTACGTAAGGGGAAGGTAGTTGTCAGAGACAGTGGTGTTCATCGTCGTCGGACTGCTCGCGTTGTTCGTGGTCGTCGTCGTGGTCAAGGCGATCATGGTGGTGCCGCAGGCACAGTCCGCTGTGATCGAACGGCTGGGCCGGTTCCGGACGGTGGCTTCTCCCGGCCTGACGTTTCTGGTGCCCTTCCTGGACAAGGTCCGGGCGCGGATCGACCTCCGCGAGCAGGTCGTCTCGTTCCCTCCGCAGCCCGTGATCACCGAGGACAACCTGACGGTGTCCATCGACACGGTCGTGTACTTCCAGGTCACCGACTCGCGGGCCGCGGTCTACGAGATCTCGAACTACATCGTCGGTGTCGAGCAGCTGACCACGACGACCCTGCGTAACGTCGTCGGTGGCATGAGCCTCGAACAGACGCTGACCTCGCGCGACTCGATCAACAGCCAGCTGCGCGGCGTGCTGGACGAGGCCACCGGCCGCTGGGGCATCCGCGTCGCCCGGGTCGAGCTGAAGGCGATCGACCCGCCGCCCTCCATCCAGGACTCGATGGAGAAGCAGATGCGCGCCGACCGTGAGAAGCGCGCGATGATCCTGACCGCCGAAGGTCAGCGGGAATCGGCGATCAAGACCGCGGAAGGCCAGAAGCAGAGCCAGATCCTCGCGGCCGAAGGTGCCAAGCAGGCCGCGATCCTGAGCGCGGAGGCCGAGCGGCAGTCGCGGATCCTGCGTGCGCAGGGTGAACGTGCTGCCCGATACCTGCAGGCGCAGGGTCAGGCGAAGGCCATCGAGAAGGTCTTCGCGGCGATCAAGGCCGGACGTCCCACGCCCGAGGTCCTGGCGTACCAGTACCTGCAGACCCTGCCGCAGCTGGCGCAGGGCGACGCGAACAAGGTCTGGATGATCCCGAGCGACTACGGCAAGGCCCTGGAGGGCTTCGCCCGCGCGCTCGGCGCACCCGGCGACGACGGCGTGTTCCGCTACGAGCCGCCGAAGGAAGACCCGGTCGAGAAGCCGGACCTGGAGGACGAAGAGGTCCAGGGCTGGTTCGACACCTCCAGCGACCCGAAGGTCGCCGAAGCCGTCGCGGCCGCGGAAGCCGTGGCGCGCAAGGAGGTTCCGGCGCTGGGTGTCGCGACGCCGCGACAGGAGCCGCCCGCTCCGCGTCAGGTCCCCAAGGTCGCGCCTGCTCCCGAGCCGGAGGCCGCTCCGGAGCGGCCGCAGGCCCCGCCGCCCACCCGGTTGCCGCAGGCGCAGCCGCCCGCCGGTCCGCAGGGTGGCCCGTACCAGGGGCCGCCGTCGCAGGGGCCGGGCAGTGGCCCGTTCCCGCAGCAGGGACCGTTCGGCGGTCCGCAGGGTGGTCCGCCGCCGCAGCGCTGAGTCACGTGAAAGAGGGCCGTCCCGTTCGGGGCGGCCCTCTTTCGTACTGCCGCTGTGACAGGTGGCCGCATAGGTAGTGAAGGCCTCCATCGTTACCTTCAGGGTAGGCAAGGAGGCCTTCACGGACTCGTTCGCGGGGGCGAAACCTCGTCGTCACTGGACCTCGATCGCGGTCGAGAGTGCAGGGTGAGGTGATGGACCGATCGATTCTTGCGGTACAAGACTTCCTCCACGAACCGCGTCTGCCTGCCAGCGTCGCCGCAACCACCGGCCGCGGGAATCCGGCATTGGCGATGATGTGGTTCGTGGCCGAGGAGAGCCGGTTGTGGTTCCACACCCCGGTGTCCGACGGCCGGCCGTCGCCGTTCTTGGCCGCGGCCCGCGACAATCGCGAGGTCGCGGTCATGATCGCGACCTTCGACCCACCCGATGACGTCCGTCAGGTCCGCATGACCGGTCCCGCGAGACTGGAAGTCAAAGATATGGCCCGGATTCGACGCATCTACGAGCGCTACATCCCCGCCTGGTCGGCGGACTGGGCGGATCATGCCGCGTCGCCTGACGCGCGGCTGTGGTCGATGTCCCCTGACCGGGGTATGGCCGTGGCCTACCCCGGTCTCGAGAACCGTCCTGTGTTCCGCTGGTCGAGCGCGGCGGAAGGACCGTTCAACTCCTGAGGAACTCGAGTGTCCGGTACTCGTCGACCACCGAGGTGAGCTCGGCGATACGAGCCTGCCCGGCGTCGATGAGCCGTTGCCCCGCCCGCGACCACTGTTCGAGATCGGGGGACATCGGCGGGATCTCGGCCAGGATCTCCGCGCTTTCGGCGAGGCTGAGCCCGACCCGCTGGGCGGCGACCGCGAGCCGGATCCGGCAGATGGCGTCGATCGTGAACCGGCGTGCGTTGCCCGCTGTCCGCTCCGCGGTGATGACGCGGTAGCGCTCGTAGTACCGGACCGCGTTCGCCGAGACCCCGGCTTTGCTCGCGACCTCGCTGACGGTCAGCCGGGCATCGAGCGGGGACAGTGTCGACGTCGTCATGCTGCGCTCCGTACCGTGGTGGGTTCCGTCGTCGGGGCGGGGCGTGTCCGCAGCCTGACCACCAGGGCGAGCACCATGATCGCGAGGACTCCGACGAGAGTCAGACGATACGCGTCGACGATCTCCTCGGTGAGCATCGAGCCCGCCGACGGATCGCTCAGCGCGGCGAGACCCTGTCCAGCGGTGGCGGACGCGATCAGCCCGGTGAACACCGCGCTCACCACCGCGGTGCCGACCGCGCTCGCGATGGTGCTGGCCAAGGGGAGGATCGCGGAACCGGATGCGAGATCCGGCCCCCGCAGTTCGCGGCCGGCGCTCACGATGGTGGGCATCATGATCGCTCCGGTACCCGCTCCCTGGAACACTCCCAAGATCCCCAGCACGAGGTACGGGGTGTCCGGCGTGAGGACGAGCACCGTCAGAGCGGTCGAGACGATCGCCAGGCTCAGTCCCGTCCCGACGACGATCCTCGGACCGAAGCGTTCCAGGACGCGGGCGGCGAACTGGATGGTGATGCCCATCCCGATCGCTCCGGGGACCATCATCAGCGCGCTGGTCAGGGCCGAGTCGCCGCGCATCACCTGAATGTAGGCGGGCATCAGCAGCATCGAGCCGAAGTAGGGCGCGGCGTACAGGACGAGGACGGCGGTGTTGCGGCCGAAGGTCCGGTCGCGCAGGAGCCGGACGTTCAGAAGCGGCGCGTGATGACCCCATGACCTCCGGATGAACACGGCCATGAGCACCAGCCCGGCGGCGACGATGCCCGACCGGACGTCCACGCCGAGCGTCTCTTCGCTGAAGCCGTACGCCACCGCGACCACGCCGGGGACGAGCAGCAGGCCGCCGGCGAAATCGATCGGAGCGCGTTCCGCCGAAGGAGTATCGGCGGGCACCCAGCGCAGCACCCCTACGACGGCGAGCAGAGCCGGGGGGACGGTGATGAAGAACAGCGCCCGCCACGACAGGCTGTCCAGCAGGATCCCGCCGAGCATCGGGCCGAGGATCGGCCCGATCAGCAACGGAAGACCGGTGATCGCGGTCATCCGGCTCCGGCGCTCCGGGGCCACCGTGCCGAAGCCGATGGTCATGCCCAAGGGATTGATCAGGCCACCGGCGAGGCCCTGCATCGCTCGTGCGGCGATCAGCCAACCCAGATCACCGGCGGCTCCGGCCGCCGCGGACGCCACCGCGAACACGAGCAGCGCGGCCAGATACACCCGGCGCGCTCCCCACCGCAGCGCGAAGGTCGCGGCGAGCGGCATCGCCGCGACCATGCCGAGCGCGTATGCGGTCACGATCCACTGGATCGTGGTGAGGGACGCGGAAAAGGTCGTCATGAACCGCGGCAGCGCGACGGCGACGATCGTGGTGTCGAGAACGGCCATCAAGCCGCCGAGCGCGATCACCGCCGCGATACGCAGTTCATGTGCGGTCAGGCGGTTCATGCCGCACTCACCTGATCCGCGACGCGTCCGGCGCGCAGGGTGCGGGCCCACCAGGTCAGTTCGGTCATCGTCGCTACCAGCGCGCCGCGTTCGCCTTCGGTGCCCTCGTAGCCGTTCGGACCGAGCCGGGTCCACGGCGCGTTCAGCAGGACCGCGTCGCGGATCGTGGTCGCCCGCAGCTCGGGGAAGATCAGCCGCAGCTGCTCGATCGCGCGGATGCCGCCCGAACCCGCGCCGTAACCGACGAACCCGACGGGCTTGTACGCCCATTCCGTGAAGTGCCAGTCGATCGCGTTCTTCAGCGCCGCCGGGAAACTGTGGTTGTACTCCGGGGTGACGACGAGGTAGGCGTCAGCCGCGCGCAGCCTGTCGCTGATCACCGTCCGGGTGCCGCCGGGCCGCGTTCCCTGCAGCGGGAGATCGACGTCGGCGAGGTCGATCGGGTCGACTTCCAGGCCGTCGATCGCGGCGAGTTCGGCCAGCAGCCAGCCCGTGATGGCGTCGGCGAAGCGTTCGTGGCGGACACTGCCGATGATCACGGCGAGGCGAACGGGGGACTGGGCGGTGGTTTCTTTGCTCATGACGAAGACGCTAAAAGTTCGTCCATAGGTGAACTCAAGCTCTTGCGTCCCTGGTCACGAACCCTGGACCTCTATTTAGGTCGAGGTTGTAGCGCTGCCGGTGTGGTATGTCTTTCGGTCATGGATCACCTCGACGATGACCCGGATGACCTGGCGAAATGGGGTCTACACTGCTTTTGCCTCGGCGCGCGGAGCACTCCGCATCACGTTGTGAAGATGGATGACAACGGCCGTCTTCTCTTTCGCGCGCGTCTGGGCGTCAGTCGCACG
The DNA here is from genome assembly GCF_056435685.1 of Amycolatopsis sp. NPDC043885. Lineage (NCBI taxonomy): Bacteria > Bacillati > Actinomycetota > Actinomycetes > Pseudonocardiales > Pseudonocardiaceae > Amycolatopsis > Amycolatopsis sp. NPDC043885. Next base: position 83,913 of record NZ_JBWKEA010000024.1, on the reverse strand, counting down.
GAACTGCGGCACCAGGGAATCGGCCCGCTGGACAGTCAGATCGCGCTTCTGCGGGCGTACCACCTCATCGCGGTCGAAGGTGATCGGCTGGTGACCACTTTTCCCGTGCTCGGTTCCCAGGAGACGGCCGCATTGCGCGGCCGGATGGCCGGCCTCGCTGACGTGATCGCGCCGGAAATCGCGGCCGACGTGTCCGCGTTCGCCGACGTCTTGGCCGGTCGGGGACTGGCTCACTGTGTCTACGGGGTGCTCTTCGGATACGTGATCGATGGTCTCGTCTGGGACTGTCTCCGGTCGGACGGCTTACTTCCTTTCGGGGAGCTGAGTGTCGAACGTCCTTATTGGAATGGTGCCTTTTGGGCGGTCTACCCGCCGCGGGAGGGGGCTATGGGTACGAATGAAATCAAGGAAGCCGGGGCCGGATTGACGATGGTCTGGACGGACCCGACGGTCGAGTCCTTGAATCGGCTGGCCGAGTCTCCGGCGCTGCGCCCGGCTTTGCGCGCGGTCGGTCGTGGCGATCTTCCGCGCGCGACTCTCGTGGCAGGAGAAGGGCATACGTGGACGCTCGCCGGCGACGGCGCGTGGCCGACGATTCCGCTCATCAGGCGACGCGAGTCCGATCCCGTCCACGCGATCGGCCTGCGGATCGCGGCGAAGGTCGTCTCGGTGCTGCTGCGGGACATGCCGGAGCCCGATGTGGTCGTGGCCGCCCATGAGCTGATCTGGAACCTCATGGAAGCCTTGGAAGCGGCCGAAATCGTCCGGCGACCGGCAGTGTTCGGCGGCTCCCAGGCGACTCCTGACGCTCTTGGTGCCCAGATGTTCCTTGTCGTCGATGGTGGCACGAGTTGACATGTAGGAAATCTCCTACGTATGGTCACGGTATGAACATCGACCGCATCCAGTTCCTCACCGTGCCGGTCTCCGATCAGGCGAAGGCGCGGGACTTCTACGTCGGCAAGCTGGGGTTCGACCTGCTCGTCGACGTCAGTGGCCCGCACGGTCCGTTCGTCATGGTCGGCCCCAAGGGGGCGGACACCGGGATCGTCCTCGTGGACCGCGCCGTCGGCGACCTGGACCCTGACACACGCGTGCACTTCCAGCTGAGCACCACCGACATTGATGCCGACATCGCGGAACTCCGTACTCAAGGCGTCGAGGTCGGGGACGCGGAGGAGATGCCGTGGGGTCGCGTGACCTCCCTGAAAGACGCCGACGGCAACGCGATGGGACTACTCGAACCCTCGGGTTACGGGAACTGGCCGCGCTAGTGCCGGTCAACGACGACGTTTTCGCCGCGCTCGCCAACCCGGCCCGCCGCGAAGTTCTCGGCATCCTTCTCGACGGCCCACGAGCGGCGGGGGAGATCGCCGAACGGTTCGACATGCGGCGGCCGAGCCTGTCGGAACACCTTCGGGTGCTGCGTGAAGCCGGGCTCGTCCGCGAAGAGAGGCAGGGCCGCAACCGCGTCTACTCTCTTGAGGCCGCGCCGCTGCAAGAGGTCTCCGACTGGCTTTCGCCGTACGAGCGGTACTGGCGCGGCAAACTGGGCAACCTGCGCGAACTGCTGGACGAGGAGGACTTCTGAACGACGAGGATCCTACGGCCGTGCACGTCGACCAGTTCCTGGCGCATCCTCCGCGCAAGGTGTGGCGCGCGCTGACCGAACCGCAGCTGCTCGAACGCTGGCTGCGGATGCCGAACGACATCAAACCCGTTGTGGGACATCGGTTCGAACTGCTCGCCGACCCGGTTCCCGCCGCCGGGTTCGCGGGCGGCCCGGTCGCCTGCGAGGTGCTGGCCGTGGAGCCGGAGCGGTTGCTCAGCATCAGCTGGGGTCCGGAGTGGACGGTCACCTGGAGGCTCGAACCCGAGGGGCGTGGGACGCGGCTGTTCCTCAGCCACGAGGGCTTCGACCCGGACGACGAGTTCCAGCGGATGTCGCGCCGGATCATGGGCGGTGGCTGGCGCACCGGAGTCCCGAAGGCGCTGGCGCGCGTATTGGATGAGATGCCGGACGGCTAAAAGCGGACGTGTCTTGCCCGGTACCTCTGCTGTACCCCTCGACAACGGGTCTAGGATCCCCGCTGTGACGGACGAGAAACCGCTCCGAGCCGATGCCCGCCGTAACCGCACGCGGGTGTTGGAGGCCGCGGAGCGCGTCTTCACGGCCAAAGGCACCAGTGCGCCGACCGAAGAAGTCGCCCGCGAAGCAGGCGTCGGGGTGGGCACTGTATTCCGGCACTTTCCGACGAAGGAAGCGCTGCTGGAGGCTGTGCTCTTCGCGCGTCTGCACCGCTTCGTCGACGAAGCGGAGGCCACGGTGGCCGTCGAGTCGCCCGACCCTGGTGCCACGTTCTTCGGCTTCCTGACCGGCTGGATCGAGATGGCGGGTGCCAAGAACGCCTATTTCGAAGCGCTGTCAGCGGCCGGGGTCACTGTCCCGCAGGCCGGGTCCGTCATCGGCGCGCGGCTGAAAGACGCACTCGGCGTCCTGCTGGGCAGGGCACAGGACACTGGCGACGTCCGCAAAGACATCGGCGTCGACGAACTGATCGCGGTGATCATCGGAACGGCGAAGGCGGCGGAGCATGCCGGGCCCGAATTCCGGGCCCGGACGATCTGCGTCCTCTTCGACGGGCTTCGGCCGCGTCAGGCGTAGGGTTCCATCGTCGGCCGCTTCGGCGCGAGCGAGTCGCCCGAAGACTCCCCACGCAGCCTGCGTTTGATCCACGGGACAGCGTGCTCCTTGCCCCACTGGAGGTTCTCGGTGCGCCGCGCTTGCGGGCTCAGCAGCGGCCGCGGTCCGAGTTCGGCGGGCCTCAGCTTGTGCGGTTCGCCGAGAGCTTCGAGGACGGCGATGGCGATCTCGTTGTGCCCCAACGAGTTCAGGTGCAAGCGGTCGGGAGCCCACAGCCGCCTGTCCCGCAGCTGCCGCATCGCCCACATGTCCACCAGCAGTGCCCCGTGCCGCGCCGCGATGCCGCGGACGTGCTCGTTGTAGATCGCGACCCGACCCCGAATCGTGCGGAACAACGCGTCCTCGACCCCGTCGACACCGGTGAAGAGGATGACCCGCGCACCCGTGGCGACCACCTTGCCGACCGCGGCGTCGTAGTCGTCGATGAGGGCGTCGATGTCGACCTTCGGCCGCATCAGGTCGTTGCCGCCGGCGTACAGCGTCACGAGATCCGGGTTCAGCGCGAGTGCCGGGTCGAGTTGCTCGGCGAGAACCTGCCCGAGGAGCTTGCCGCGGATCGCGAGGTTCGCGTAACGGAAGTCCTGGTGGTTGGCCGCGAGGGTACTCGCGACGCGGTCGGCCCAGCCCCGGACGCCGTTGGGCGATGACGGGTCTTCGTCACCGACACCCTCGGTGAAGGAGTCTCCGAGACTGACTAAGCGCTTGCTCATACCAGGATGCTACCCAGACCGGTGCGCTGGGTCTGGCAGCCCCCTCCTCGGCGTAACGCGGTCCCTTTTGCCCGCCCAAGCCCAGCGGTATCGTCAGGCGAAAGCGACCGTGGCGGGAGCTGAATTGCTGGACATCATCGGTCTGAGCGAAATCGACGTCGAGGTCTACGACGCGTTCGCCGGTACCGGTTCGATGACCGTCGCCGAAATCCGGCAGCGAACCGGGTTGCCCGGCCCGGCCGAGGCGTATTCGGCGGTGCGACCGGAGATCGCGCTGGAGGCGATGCTCCGGCAGAAGGAGCGGGAACTCGCGAGTGCGCGGTTGGTCGCCGACCGGTTGCGTGAGCGGTACCGGGCGACGTCCGGTGAACGCCCGGTCGACCTCATCGAGGTGATCCACGGGAACACGCTCATCGCCGACCGGGGCCGATCAGCTGCTGCGCTCTGCCGAGTAGGAGGTCGCCTTCGTCAACAAACCTCCGTACGCACAACCGCCGAGTGTGCTGCATCCGCCGAACGTGACCTCCTGAGCCGGGGTGTGCGGTTCCGCGGGGTTTACGAGCGCAGCACGCTGGAACCGCACGATCTGTCATCCGACATCGAGGCGTGTCTCTCCCTCGGCGAAGAGGCCCGCGTGGTCACCACCGCCCGGCTGAAGATGATCGTGGTCGACCGCAGACTGGGACTGGTGCCGCTGCGTTCCGATCTCCCCGAAGTCGGCACGGCCTTGGTGATCCAGCCGTGCGCTCTGCTCGACGCGCTCAGCGCGGTCTTCGCTTTCCTTCGGCAGACAGGGCTTTACCGCGGTTCGGCGATCACCGGGACCCGTCGTGCCCGGAGCAAAAGGGCCCAGGACCGCGCCTGGGCCCTCCCGCTGTCGATCACCTGCAGAACACGTCGCGCTTCGGCAGCTTCCCGGAGATCAGGAAGTTCGTCGTGGTGTTCAGCGCGCAGGCGTTGCCGCCGAGGACGTACACGCCGTGGCCGTCGGCGTCCACGGTCACCAGCCGCGACCGGTCACCGAACTTCTCGTCGATCAGCTGCCCGCCCCGCAGCGGTGTCGCGGGGTCCCGCCGATTCTGGACGACCAGCACGTTCTCCGGCCCCTTGTCCTTGACCGCCACCGGGGGTTCGGCCGGTGCGTAAGGCCAGAACGCGCACGGCAGGATGTTCGCTCCGGCGGCGCCGAAGAGGGGGTACCGCTCGCGGTCTTCGGCCACGCCCCGCTGATAGGTGCGCATTTCCGATGGCCACGCGACGTCATTGCACGTCACCGCGAGGAACACCGACCACGCGTTGTCCGTCGGCGACGGCGTGGCCGCCAGGGACAGGCGCTTCGCTTCGGCGGCGACGCGTTCCGCCGCCGCCTTGTCGCCGTCACGGACCGACTGCCACCACTGCGCGGTCTGCCCGTACCGCGTCTTCCCGTAAAGGCCCGCGAAGGTGGCCAGCCGGAACAAACGCCCGTCGAGGCCGTTCACCGCGGTCTTGTCGAGCTTCTCCGCGAGCGCGAAGTACGTCCTGCGCACTTCGGCGGCTGTACGGCCGAGGCCGTACGACTCATGCCGTGCCGCCACCCACTTCGCGAAGTCCGGGAAGGTCTCCTCGGCGCCGAGCCCGAACCTGCGCAGCCCCTCGCGGTTGAGGTGGGTGTCGCCGACGTTGCTGTCGAGCACCACCCGGTCGGACTTCTCGGGGAACATCGACGCGTACGCCGCACCGAGCGCGGAACCGTACGAGTACCCCAGAAAACTGGCCTTCTCCTCGCCGAGCGCGGCCCGGATCCGGTCGAGGTCCCTCGCCATGTTCGCCGTGGAGATGTGCCGCAGCCTGCCGTCCTTGTCGTTCGCGGCGCACTGCGCGGCCACGCCTTTCGCGATCTTCGCCTGTTCGGCGACGGCCGCTTCGTCCACCGCGTACGGCGGGATGTTGCCCAGGTACTCCTGCTCCGCTGTGAATCCGCAGCTCACCGGCGTCGAGTGCCCGATGCCTCTGGTGTCCATGCCGATCACGTCGTAGGCGTCCAGGACACTCGCGGGCATGCCGTGCGAGGCCAGATCAGCGGGGAACGACAGCCCAGGCCCACCCGGGCCGCCCGGGTTCAGCATGAGCACGCCTCGCCGCGCCGCCGGTTTCGTGCTGGCCAGCCGGGAGATCATGACGTCGATCCGCTCGCCCTCCGGCATCCGGTAGTCCAGTGGCACCGGCACGGTGGCGCACTGCAGCACGATGCCTGCAGGTACCACCACGTCCTCGGGACACGCGGCCCACGCCAGGCCTTGCGCGGGTTCGGCCGCCCCGGCGGGCGCCGTGAACAGCGGCGCCGTGAGGCCGAGCAGCACCGCCAGGGCCACAACTCGATTCCGTCTCATCATCTTTCCCCGATCTTGGTGTGATCACCGACGGTGTATTCGAGGCCGTGCCCTCGGGGCATGGTCAAGCCGCTTGACCATGCCCCTGGGGCACGGTGTCCAATGCGGGGGATGTCCTGGAGCACACGGGAGCTGGCGGAACTGGCCGGCACGACGCTGAAGACCGTCCGCTACTACCACCGGATCGGGTTACTCGACGAGCCGGAAAGAGCACACAACGGGTACAAACGGTATCGCGTCGAGCATTTGGTCCGGTTGCTGCGGATCCGGCGGCTGGTGGACCTGGGTGTGCCGCTGTCCGAAATCCCGGCGATGGCGGACTCGGACGAACGCGCGGAGCAGACGCTGCGCGCGCTGGACGAGGAACTGCGGGCGAGTATCGAGCGGCAGCAGCGGATGCGCGACGAATTGGCCTTGATCCTGCGCCGCCGCAGCCTGGTGGACCTGCCACCGGGCTTCGACGGGAACGTCGAGGGCATGACGGAGGAGGAACGGTCGTTGATGATGATCTTTTCGACCGTGCTGGACCCGGCCACGATGGCTTCGCTGCACGCGCTCCAACCGGCGTCCCGGCCCGCCGTCCAGACGGAGTTCGACGAACTGCCCGCGGACGCCGACGACGCGACGAGGCAGCGCATCGCCGAGGCCCTCGCGCCGGTCGCCCGCGACCAGTACGAAGCCCAGCCCGGGTTGCTGGACGCGAAGACGTGGAAGGCCCTCACCAAACCGGTCGTCCTCCACGGCGTGGTGGATCTGTACAACCCGGCCCAGCTCGACGTTCTGCAGCGCGTGAACGCCCTGCTCGACCTCAACCCACCGGAAGCGACGTCCTGACCATGGTCAAGAAACTCAAACGACGGTGGCAGCTCTCCAGGGTCAGGTCCGGGGACGGATCCGCGCTGGCCGAGTACCGCCGATGGCAGCTGTTCTCCCGTTCGCTGTTCTTCCTCGATCTCGAAGCACACGTCTACGCGGTCGACGTCCGGTACCTCGCCGACGCCAAAACCCGGAAGCAGCACGAGGACGCGGTCGGGAAAAGCCCCGCCGCGCTGTACCGGGACGGTGTCCAGCTCTTCCGGTCCAACCTTCCCGCGGCGTTCCCCGTGCCGGGAGGTGTCATCGAAGTCGCCACCAGCGCGGTCGGGCTGAAGCGCATGCACTTCGTCCCCGACCACGGCGGCGAGCGAGCACTGCGTCCTCACCCTCGTTCGCAGGAAGGACTGCGGGCGAGGTTCGGACGGCGGTTCCCCCGTACCAGTGCCGCGATCGGCGCGGTCTCGCTCGTATTCCTGCTGATCGCGCTCGTCGTGGGTCTGCTCCAAGGCGCGGAGGCCGTCACGAAGATCCCCGTCGTCGCCGAACACGTCGGCACGTTCACTTCGCCGGTACCGCTGCCGCAGTGGGCGAAGATCACTCTCGGGGTGGCGGGATTCTTCTCCGCCCTCGAACGCGCGCTGAGGCTCCGGTACAACCGGTTGATCGACTCCGTCACCTCTTGAGGCGGAAAGGGGATTCGACCTTCCGGCACGCGGGTACTCGGTGAGATCCACAAGGCACCGAGCGCGAGGAGGATTCCGCATGCGGCGGACGGACCTGGAGACCGTGGACGTGCTGGGTGTCGCCTTCCCCAAACCGTCGCGGACGCTGGGGCGGGTCGCCCGGGGGCTGGCCGGGCTGGCACTTCTGCCGCTGGAGGGAATCCCGGGACGCGGACCGCGGCGGGCGGTCTGGTCGTGTCCCGGCAGGCTCTACATCGAGACGCACGGCGTGAAAGGGCCGAACGGCGCCCACGTCGCCCGGCGGGTGGAACGAGCCTTGACGGAGATCCCCGGTGTGCGATGGGCGCAGGTGAACGCGCCGACGTCGCGAGTCGTCGTCGCGGTCGGGGCTCCGGGACCCCGGCGTCTGGAGCTGATCCGCGCGGTCGAACGAGCCGAGGCGGAGCCCGCTTCCGAAGCCGAGCTGGTCGAGGAGGACGAACTGCACCATCCGGCGGACGGCACCACGGCGACCCGGCTGCCCTCCACACTCGCGGCGGACGCCGCGGGATTGATGCTGTCGGTGGCTTCGAAGATCATGCCGTGGGCTCCGTTGCCGACGGAGGTCGCGGCACTGGCGTCACTCGTCGACCTGCACCCGCGGTTGCGTGCCTTGGCGGACCGGAAGCTGCGCGGACGGGAAAGGGCGGATTCGGCCACCTCCATCGGTGCGGCGCTGGTCCACGGACTCGCGGCCCGCAGCGAGGGGACGGTCCTGGACATCATGGTCCGCGGCACCCAATGGCGGGAAGCCAAGGCGCACCAGCGGGCCTGGTGCGAGGCCGAGTCCAGGCTGGTCGGACAGCGCGAGCACGCCGGCGCGGACTCGGTGGTGAGCGAACGACCACGGCCGCTTCCGGAAAGTGCCGCCGATCGTCACGCCCGCCGGTCCATCACCGCCGGAGCCGCGGCCGCCGCGGCGACCCTGCCGTTCGTCGGGCCGAGGCGCGCCGCCGCGGTCGGGATCTCCGCGTTGCCCAAGGCCCCGTCCAACGGCGCGGCCGCCTATTCCGCCCAGCTGGGCCAAGTCCTCGCCAGGCGCGGCGCGCTGGTGATGGACCGGTCCGTGCTGCGCGGGCTCGACCTGCTCGACACGATCGTCATCGACACCACGGCGCTCGGTGCGGGGGCGAACGTCCTCAGCGATCTGGTCCCGTTTCCCGGTGGTGACCCCGTGGACCTGACGGCTGCCGCTTTCGCGTTATTCGACCCGGAGAAACCCGAGGTGGTCCGGCGGGACGGCGAGTGGACGCTCGGGCCGGTCGAAGACCTGGACGGTGGCGAAGGATTCCCCGACCGGCAGCGGATGCTGGACCAGGGCGCCCACATGGTGCTTGGGCTGGTCCGTGACGGGAATCCGGCGGGACTGCTCGCCGTCACGCAGGAGCGCTCACCCGACGTGGACGCGTTGGCTTCCGCGGCCGAGGCCACCGGGGTGCGGGTGGTCCAGACCGACGGTGAGGAGGTACTCGACGCCGTCCGCGAACTCCAGGCGGACGGACGTGTGGTCATGCTGGTCTCCGATGATCGCCGGGCGCTGGGGGCGTCCGACTGCGGAGTCGGCGTGCACGAGGACGGGACCCCACCGCCGTGGGGCGCGCATGTGCTGATCGGCCGCGACATCGGCACGGCCGTCCTGCTCGTCGAGGCGATCACCGCCGCCAAAGCGGTCGTCCGTGACTCGACGATGTTCGCGACCGCGGCCAGCGGAATCGGTGGCGTGACCGCGCTCAGCGCCCGGCGCAGGCCCGCCGCGAGCGGGCTTCGCGCGGTGAACGCCGGGGCGCTCATGGCTTTCGGTGACGGGATCTGGCGCGCCCGCACTCTCACCGGCGAGCGGAAGGCTCCTTCCTCGGGCCGTGTGGCGCCGCCATGGCACCTGATGCCGCCGGACGTCGTGCTCGACCGGCTCGGTTCGGGCCCGCGTGGTCTGGACGAGCGCGAGGCCCGGCGGCGGGCGCCCGCCGATCGCGCGGGCGGCGAAGGCAACGTGGGCACGAGCATCGCGAAGGCGTTCATGGCCGAGCTCGCCAACCCGCTGACCCCGGTACTGGCCGGTGGCGCGGCGGTTTCGGCCGCGGTGGGCTCTCCGGTCGACGCCGCGCTGGTCGCCGGAATCGTCGGGGTGTCGGCGCTGATCGGCAGCGCGCAGCAGGTGCACACCGACCGCGCCCTCGCCGGGCTCTTCGAACGGTCCGCGACGGTGACCACCGTCGTGCGTGACGGTGCCGAGCGGCAGATCGTCGCCGACGCGCTGGTGCTGGGTGACGTCGTGTCGCTGCGGTCCGGCGACGTCGTACCCGCGGACTGCCGGGTGCTCGAGACGACCGGCGCGGAACTCGACGAGTCCTCGTTGACAGGGGAGTCGTTGCCGGTACCGAAGACCCCGGCGCCGGTCGTGGCCGCGGAACTCGCCGAGCGGGCGTCGATGCTGTACGAGGGCACCACGGTCGCCGCGGGCAAGGTGTCCGCCGTCGTCGTGGCGACCGGAGACGAGACCGAGGTCGGACGGGGGATGGCCGCCGCACGAGGTGCCGCCCCAGAGACCGGCGTCGAAGCACGGCTCGCGTCGCTCACCGAACAAGCCTTGCCGGTCGCGGCCGGCTCGGCGGCCGCCGTCGCGGGCGCCGGGCTCATCCGTGGCGTACCGCTGCGGCAAAGTGTCGGGGCGGCGGTGAACCTCGCGGTCGCTTCGGTGCCGGAAGGCCTGCCGTTCCTGGTGAACGCGGCCCAGCTGGCGGCCGCTCGACGGCTCGCCCGACACGGCGCGCTCGTCCGTAATCCGCGGACCATCGAAGCGCTCGGGAGGGTCGACGTCCTCTGTTTCGACAAGACCGGCACCCTCACCGAAGGCAAGCTGAGCGTCAACCGGATCGACGACGGCAGGACCACCGCCTCGGTGAGCCGGCTGCGGAAGAGCCACCGGTCGGTGCTGGCCGCCGCCGTCCGCGCGACGCCCCGGGCGGAGAACCCCGAGAAGCTGCCGCATCACACGGATCAAGCCGTGCTCGAAGGCGGCATCACCGCGGGCGTGGACGCCGGCGGCTGGGAGAAGACGGGCGCCGTCCCGTTCGAGCCGTCGCGGGGATTCCACGCGACCAACGGGAAACTCGGCGAACGGCACGTGGTGTGCGTCAAGGGCGCACCGGAGACCGTCCTTCCGCTGTGCACCAGGCACGGCGATCGGCCGATGAGTGTGGGTGTCCGGAGCAGGCTGGAGAAGCGGGTCGGCCGCCTGGCCGCTGCCGGGCACCGCGTCCTCGCCGTCGCCGAGCGCACGGTGTCCACAAAGGACCTTTCGGAGGACGACGTCGCCGATCTCCGGTTGCTCGGCTTCATCGCCTTGGCGGATCCGGTGCGCGACAGTGCCGCACCGGCGGCGGATCGGCTTCGCGAGGCCGGAGTGCGCACGGTGATGATCACCGGCGATCATCCGGCCACCGGCGAGGCCGTCTCAGAGGAGATCACCGGCCGCAACGGCGACACCAAGGTGCTCACCGGCGCGAGGATCGAGGAACTCGCCGACGAAGAGCTCGATCGCGAACTCGCCGACGTCGACGTGATCGCGCGGTGCAGCCCGGCGCAGAAGGTCCGGATCATCCAGGCGTACCAACGCGGTGGCCGGGTCGTCGCGATGACCGGTGACGGCGCGAACGACGCCCCGGCCATCCGGCTCGCCGACGTCGGGATCGCGCTCGGTCAGCGGGGTACGGCCGCGGCGAGGGCGGCCGCGGACCTCGTGGTGACCGACGACCGGCTGGAGACGATCGTCGCCGCGCTGGTGGAAGGCCGGGCGATGTGGGCGTCGGTCCGCGAGGCGCTCGGCATCCTGCTCGGCGGGAACCTGGGGGAGATCGCCTTCACCGTGCTCGGCTCGGCCGTCACCGGGCGTTCGCCGCTCACCGCCCGCCAGTTGCTGCTGATGAACCTCCTCACCGACCTGGCGCCCGCGCTGGCGATCGCGTTGAGCAGGCCGGACGGCGAGTCCGTGCCGGAGTTGCTGCGCGAAGGGCCCAGCGCGTCGCTCGGGAACGCTCTCCGGCGCGACATCACCACGCGGGCGGTGACCACGACACTCGGGGCATCCACCGCGTGGACCCTCGCGCGGCTGACCGGCAGGCGACGGCGGGCGAGCACGATCGCGCTCGTCTCCCTGATCGGTACCCAGCTCGGGCAGACGCTGGCCGTCGGCGGCCGGGACGGCACCGTCCTCGCCGCGGGGCTGGGCTCCGCCGCACTGCTGGCGATCCTGGTCCAGACTCCCGGGGTCAGCCAGTTCTTCGGATGCACGCCGCTCGGGCCGGTCGGCTGGGGGATCGCACTCGGCAGCGCCGGTACGGCGACCGTCGGCGGCCTGCTGCTCGGACGCCGCGAGGTCGAGGCTCCGGATCGTGTCCGTCCGCCCGAACTCGCGTGATTGAAGACCGAACTCGCGTGATTGAAGCCGTAACTCGCTGATCCGGCCCGAGACACGCGTGATGCGGCTTCAAACACGCGAGTTACGGCTCTAATCACGCGAGTTACGGCATCAGGCACATCTGTCGGCATCTTGACAGCCTGTGGCGTCGTTCATACATTCATACAAGCGTTGTCAAACTGTATGAATGACGCTGGGAGTTGGTCGTATGCGACTCGGCAAGACCGCCGTCGTCCTCGGTGGCAGCGCCGCCGGACTCTGCACCGCGGGCGCGCTGGCCCCGTACTTCGACCGCGTGCTGGTGCTCGAACGCGACGAGCTCCCGGCCGAGGCCGAACACCGGCGCGGGGTGCCGCAGAGCAAACATCCGCATTTCCTCCTGAACTCGGGCCGCCGCGCGATCGGAGCGTTGTTCCCCGAATTCGAGGACGACCTCATCGCCGCCGGCGGACTGCATCTCATGCCGTCCATGGACGCCGCCTACCTCGACGGGAAGGGCTGGTCGGCGCGGAAACGCAGCGCGATGACGATGATCTACAGCTCGCGGATCCTCATCGAACGCGTGCTTCGGGACAAGGTCCGCGGGCTGTCCAACGTCGTGATCCGTGAGGGCGTCGCGGTCAGTCGGCTGAAGACCCGGGACGGCGCCGTCACGGGGGTCGGCTTCTCCACGGGCGACGGCGAGGAGCACCTCGACGCAGACTTCGTGGTGGACGCGATGGGCCGCGGTTCCCCGGTCGGCGCGTGGCTGGTGGCGGCCGGCTGGCCGGAACCCGAAGTGCGGACCCTCGACGCCAAGGTCACCTACACCTCACGCTGGTACGACCTGCCGTCACCCGAGGAGCGCCCGCCGTCGTGGTGGTGGCGGCATCTGGTGATCATGCCGACCCCCGACAAGGGCCCGCATCCGGACGAGCACGAGTTCCTGGTGAACTTCTTCCCGATCGAGGGCAACCGGGTCATCGCGTGCATGGGCTCGTGGGGCATCGAGATGCCCCGCACCACCGAGGCGTTCGTCGAGTCCGCCCGCCGAGTGCGGGCACCGCTGTTCGCGGCCGCGATGGACCGGTCCACGCCGATCTCCGAGGTGCACCTCACCCGATCGACCGGCAACAAATGGCGGCGCTACGACCGGCTCCGCACCCCGCCGGAACGGCTGGCGTTCGTCGGCGACTCGATCTGCGCGTTCAACCCGTTCTACGCACAGGGCATCAGTTCCGCCGCCGGTTCGGCGCTGCTGCTGCGCGAGCACCTCGCCGGCGCCGAGCGTCTCGACACCGGGTTCTCCGCACGTTTCCTCGCGGCCCAGCGCAAGCTGCTCACCGTGCCGTGGAGCCTGGCGATGGCGAGGGACCAGGGGTACGCCTGCGCGGTGGGCACCGAAAAGGCGGGGGAGTGGAAGCGACGTCTGCTCTCGGCGGTGTCCGGTCCGGCGTTCAGGCTCATCGTCGGCGCAGCTCGCGAAGACGACGTGGTCGACGAGCATTTCGCGAAGGTGTTCAACCTCGACGAGTCGCTGCGCGACATGATGACGAACCCGAGGGTGATCGGGGGCCTCGTGCGCTACCGGATCCGGGCGGCGCTGGGGCGGCACCGGATCCCGTTCGACTTCGACGCCCGCGCCGAGCCGCCGGTCACGGACTATTCACCGGAAGGTGGCGCCGCCGAACCGGCGGTCGCCCGATGAGCGCCGTATGCGGTGCGGACGCGGAAGCCGTCACCCGAGGCCTCGGCTTCGACTGTCACGACGTGTCCGCCTGGCTCTCGATCCGCCCACCGTGGGCGGCGGGGCACTGGACGATGCCGCTGCTGGAACTGCTCGTCCTCGGCGGAGCCGTGTTCGCGCTGGTGCACGCCGTCCGCCGTCACCGCCAGGGCGACTCGGTCAATCTGGCGCTGTGGTGCGCTTCGCTGGTCTACCTCTTCGTCATCGAACCGCCCCTGTACTTCCCGGAATGGTTCGGCCTCGAGCGGCAGTACGGATTCATCTTCGCCCACAACCGGTTCACCGTGCAGTTCATGTGGGACCGGCTGCCCCTCTACATCGTGGCGTTCTATCCGATGATCAGCCAGCTCGCCTACGAACTCGTCCGGTCGCTGGGGATCTTCCGTGCGCGCGGCGCGCTGGCCGGGTCGGTGGCGGTCGCCTTCGCCTGCCAGGTCTTCTACGAGGTCTTCGACCACCTCGGGCCCCGGCTGAAGTGGTGGGCCTGGAACGGGAACAACCGGATCGTCAATCACCCGGCACTGGATTCCGTGCCCATGACCAGCATGCTGCTCTTCGCGTCCGTATCCATGGGCGCCATGACCTATCTGGTGGTGCGGCTCGCCGGTGGTTCGAGGCGCGGGTGGTCGCTGGTGGCACGCATCGTGGTGGCCGGGGTCCTCACGCCGCTGAGCATGGCGATCGCCGGGCTCGCGTCGAGCCTCTTCGGCGGCAACGTGACGGTGCGAACCTGGATTCTCGCCGTCGAGCTGGCGCTGCTGTGGGCGGCGGGAATCTGGATCTTCGTCCGGCATCGAGGCGCTGAAGAGCCTCGTTCGCTTTTCGTCCGGTACTTCCCCGCCGTCTACCTGGGTGTGATGGCCGTGTTCTGGCTGGGCGCCGTCATCGAAGACGGTGTCACACTGGGGAGCGGCCTGTACGTACTGGCCTGCTTCGTGGCCGCCGGCCTGATGCTCGCCGCGCTGTACCACGTGCGTCGCCTGGCACCTGCCACCGTCTGAGATTCTCCGTTCGGGGAAGATGAGGCGCATGGGGCACCACGGATGGCGGGGCAATCCGCCCGGAACCGAGCGCGAGGCACGTCGCCGGATCGTCGAGGCGGCGACCGCCTGCATCGACCGGGTCGGCCTCGCCAAGACCAGCCTCTCCGACGTCGCCGCGGAAGCGGGCGTCACCCGGCAGACCGTCTACCGCTACTTTCCGAGTCTCGCCGACATCCTCAGCGCCGTCGCGCTGGACCGGGTCGAAGAGTTCGCCGGCCGGATGGAGCGGCATCTGGCCACGTTCGCCGACCCCGCCGAGGTCGCGGTGGAATCCGTGGTGTTCGGCGTCCGTGCGGTCCCCGACGAGCCGTACCTGGGACTGCTCCTGAAAGCGGGTGAGGCCGATGTCTTCACCGTGGCGGTCACTTCCTCGCAGTCGTTCGCGCTCGGCGCGCGGATCCTGCGGAACGTGCCGGTCGACTGGGCCGCGGTGGGCGTCACGGCCGACGAGCACTTCGAGGGCCTCGCTGAAATGCTGATGCGGCTGTTCCTGTCGTTCCTGCAGTACCCCTCGACACCGGCGCACACCGACGAACAGTTGAGGGCCTTGGTCCGACGATGGATCGGTCCGGCGCTGACCGCACGGCCGTGACAATCGAACCCCGTGAACTATCAACGCGGATGGTAGTTATTCACCGACAATAACCAGGGTCCTTGTCTGGTCTTCACGATGCTGCCACCCTCGCCGAAGACGATCATCGGCGAAAGGGGAGTGCATGGGATGGTGGTGGCGGGCGTTCTCCGACGTCGCACCGTGGTCGCTGCTCGCCGCCGCGGCCGGTGCCGTCGTCGCCGAATTCGTCGCGCGGCTTCGGGGGAACCGGCGTCGCCGGTCCGCGATCGCGCTGGATTTCGCTTTGCTGGCCTCGCTTTTCGCGGTGCTTCCGGTCGTGTTCGTGCCGGCGCCGACGGCGGGCCGCGGTTCCTCGGTGAGTCTCCACCTGCTGGGTGATGTCCTGCCCGTCTTCGAGGATCGCCCGGATCTCGCCTTGTTCCAGTTGGCGGGCAACGTTTTGCTGCTGGCGCCGCTCGCGGTGCTGGCGCCGGTGCGCTTCGACTGGGCGAAGCCGGTTCCGCGGATCGTCCTGGCGGCGTTCGCGGTGTCCGTATCGATCGAATGCCTTCAGGTCTGGCAGGGCGCCGGACGGGTGGGTTCGCTGGACGACGTCTTGTGCAACACGGCCGGGGCCGCGCTCGCGGCCTGGTGCGGAAGCCGGTGGCGAGGCCGGGCGACGGGCAGCGTTCGCGTGTGGCACCGCTCGGGAATCGAAGTCCGGCGTTCCGGTGTGGTGAACGCCCGCCGCGGTCAACGGCTGATCGGCCGCGTGACCCTGAGCGATCTGCCGCCGCTGGCGGAAGGGGCGACTCTCGAGATCACCCTGTCCGAATCGGACGGTGGAGCGCTGCTCGTTTCCGCGCAGGCGTCGGTGGCGGCATGAGCCGCGTGCGCTACCTCGGCCGGACGCCCGCGAGGACGGCGTCCAGGCTGGGAAGCCACCGCTGTCGGGGATCCGGTGCCGAGAGCCATTCCGCGTGGGCCTCTGCCCGGCCGGAGTCGGCGGGAAGGGGGAGCAGTGTGCCCCAGGCGAGTACTTCGACGTGCTGCGGCAGGGAATCCCGAGAGGGGATCAGCCCGTCGGTCTCCGCGAGAATGGCCACACGCGGTCCCTGCTGCGTCAGTACCGTCATGGCGGGGCCTTCGCAGCCGGTCTCGGCGAGCCGGGCGAGGACCTGGGCGCCGTTGATCTTGGGCAGGGTCACCGCGCAGATCCCGCTTTCGAGGACCAGGAACGGCTGCGGACCTCGCCATTTGAGCGACCAGCCGAAGAGCCGACCGTAGAAGGCATCGCCCCGGGGGCGGATCGAACGTGACTCGACCGGGAGCACTTGGTGGTCCAGCGACATCGTCGGCGCCTTCCGAGCGGGGGAGGGGACACGGCCCCGGGAACTCCGCACAGCCTAACGGCACTCAGTGCCACTAGCAAGTGGCTGCTACCGTCCCGCTATGACCGATTCGCCGCGCCGGGTGCCGGTGACCAGAGCCGGCGCGACCCCCGCGGGGAGGCGCCGGCTGCGTCGTGCGCTCGCGGCGGCGGCCGTGGACCTGTTCGTGGCGAAGGGCTACGAGGCCACCACGGTGGACGAGATCGCGGCCGCGGCAGGGGTGGGCCGCCGGACGTTCTTCCGGTACTTCGACGCCAAGGACGACGTGCTCTTCGCCAACCACGACGAGATCGTGGCGGAGATGGAGGAGACGTTCGCCGCCGCGGATCCGGACCGTGATCCCGTCGAGGTGGCATGCGCCGCCGTCGGACTGGTCCTCGACTCCTACGCCGCGGAACTCGACGTGTCGCTCAAGCGGTTCACGCTGACGCGGACGGTGCCTTCGTTGCGGGACAAGGAAGTCGCGACCGTCGACCGCTATCAGCGCGTGCTCGCCCGCTACTTGCGGGCGCGGTTCACCGAACAGGGTGACGAGACGGCGAGCCTGCGGGCGGCCGTGGCCGCGGCGGCGATCGCGGCCGCCAACAACCACGTGCTCCGGCGCTGGCTGCGCAGTGGCGGGCAGGACGACATCGCGGCCAGCGCGGCGGAGGCATTCGCGCTGGTGATCGACGCGTTCAAGGTGCAGGACGCCGCGGTCGAAACGACCATGGTGGCGGTGATGACCACGTCGACGCCTCTGCACGACGTCATCGCCAAGGTCAACGCCGCCTTGGCCGAACAGTAAGGACTGGCACTCAGTGCCACGGAGGTGCTTGCCAGGCGTCGTCCAGGGGGAGCGGAGTGGCGCGCCATACAGGACGCTGGACGGCGGGGGAGTGTGGCGCGGCGATCGCCGTCCGGTCAGTCGGGAGGCCGACCGGCCTCCCGACGACATGCTGAACCTTCGAAATGTATAACGACCTATACAGCACGGCAAAAGAGAAAACCCAGACTCATCTCGCAAAAAGCTGCACAGAGGTGAGGCCGAGAAAGAACTTCCGGATGTCTTCGGCGAGCAGGTCCGGAACCTCCATCGCGGCGAAGTGCCCGCCCCGGTCGAACTCCGACCAGTGCCTGATGTCGTACAGCCGCTCGGCCAGTGGTCGCACCGACTGCGTGATGTCATGCGGGAGCACCGCCACGCCGAGTGGGGCGCGGCAAGGAGCGTTCCCCCTTCCGGTGTCGTGGTGGAGGCGCGCGGACGACGCCGCGGTCGCGGTCAGCCAATACAGCGAGATGTCGGTGAGCATCCGGTCGTCGCTGACCGGCGTGCGCGGGTCTGTCCACTGTGCGAAGCGCTCGGCGATCCAGGCGAGCTGGCCGACCGGTGAATCGGTCAACGCGTAGCCGATGGTCTGCGGGGTGGCGGCCTGCAATGCCTGATACGGCGGGCGATTCGCCATGAGTCGCTTCACCTTCTCCAAGCGAGCTTCGTCCTCTTCGGACAGTTCGAGACCGGCGTCCGGATCCGGCCGGGTCGGCAGGTAGTTCACGTGTACCCCGACCACGTGCTCCGGTGCCGCCGCGCCGAGTGCCGTCGAGATCCCCGAACCGAAGTCGCCGCCTTGTGCGCCGTAGCGCTCGTACCCGAGGCGGCGCATCAGCTCGGCCCACGCCCGGGCGATCCGGTCGGTGCTCCAGCCTCGTTCGTGGGTCGGGCCGGAGAACCCGAAGCCCGGAATCGAAGGGATCACCAGGTGGAAGTCGGGTGAGAGCGGCTCGATCAGGTCGAGGAACTCCAGGAACGAACCGGGCCAGCCGTGGGTGAGGACCAGTGCGAGCGCGTCCGGGTTCGCCGACCGGACGTGCACGAAGTGGATGTTCTGACCGTCGATCTCGGTGGTGAAGTGCGGAAGCTTGTTGAGTTCGGTTTCGTGGGCGCGCCAGTCGTATCCGGTTCGCCAGTATTCGGCGAGTTCCTTGAGACGGGCGAGCGGAAATCCGTAGTCCAGGCCCGCGTCGGCGACCTCGTTGGGCCAGCGGGTGCGGGCCAGCCGGTCGGCGAGGTCGTCGAGATCGGTCTGGGGGATGTCGATGTGGAAGGGCTTGATCGTCACGCCTGGCTCGATTCGTTGGGCAGATAAACGTTTGGTGTCCCAACGATACCGGAATCGTTCGGGTGCCCAACGATTCGTTAGACTCGTCACATGGAGAACTCCTCGGACGAGCCGTGCGGCGGCTGGCGGAAGCTGCCCAGCTGGCTGCTCACGCAGACCGCGAACCACGCGCATCGCCTGGTGACCGACGGGTTCGCCGCGGTCGACTCCCGTGGCTACCACTACCGCGTGCTGGCGACGCTGGACGAGTTCGGGCCTGCCAGCCAGGCGATGCTGGGCCGCCGGAGCGGCATCCACGTGAGCGAGATGGTCGCGGCGATCAACGAGCTCGCCGAACGTGAGCTGGTCGAGCGTGCCCCGGATCCGGCCGATCGGCGGCGTAACGTCATCTCGCTGACCACCGCGGGCAGGCGGCAACTGCGACGGCTGGAGAAACAGCTGGCCGAACGGCAGGACGAGCTGCTGGCTCCGCTTTCGGCCGACGAGCGGAAGCGGTTCACCGAGCTGCTGTCGAAGCTACTGGACCACCACGACCGGCTCGGCCTCTAGAAGCCTTGAGCGGACGCGAGAAACGCTTGGCGTGCGTCGGAAGTGCTGTGCTGCGGCCAAAGGGCTTGCAGCGGGACGTGCGCGGCAGGCCGCAGTTCCCTGACCTGGACGGCGCCGCCCGCCGCCGGTCCGGGTGACGCGGTCACGAACGCGACGCCTTCGGTGTCGAGGACGGCGGCCACCGGTGGCGTTCCCTGGATGGGGTTGCGGCGTACGTTGGGTTCGAATCCCGCGTCGCGGCAGAGGTTGACGAGCAGATCGGTGTAGCCGGACCGGCCTGGGTGTCCCCAGACGGTGATCTCTTCGCCGTCGAGGTCGGTCAAGGCGAGGTACTCGCGTTCGGCGAGCCGGTGTCCGGTGGCGACCGCGACGTTGAGCCGCTGCCGGATCAGGGTGGTCCCGACCAGGCCGTGCGCGAGGGTCAGCGCGCGGCCGAGGCCGAGGTCCAGTTGCCCGCCGAGCAGTTGTGCGACGAGTTCGTCGGGGTAGCGCTGGTTGACGTCGATGATCAGGTCCGGGTCGCTCTGGTGTTTGCGCAGCAGGGCGGTGACCTCGTCGCCGGTGACGGCCGGGGTGTGGCCGACGCGGAGGCGTTCCGGTTCGCTGCGGCCGATGCGCCTGGCGCGCCGGACGGCGGAGTCGGCGATGCCGTGCAGGAGGTGGGCGTCGGCGATCAGTGCCTGTCCGGCGGGGAGCACGGTGACGCCGGTGGCGCTCCGCTCGAGCAGGGGGACGCCGACCTCCCGCTCGAGCGTGCGCACCGACGTCGACAGCGCCTGCTGGCTCAGGTGCAGCCGGGCCGCCGCGCGGGTGAAGCTGCCTTCTTCGGCGACGGCGATGAGGTGGTTCAGCTTGTACAGGTCCAGGCCCACCCCGGGGTTCCTTTTCGTGTCCGGTCTACGGCGTCTTGGCCAGCGTAAGGGTCAGCGGGTGGTGTAGCCGCCGTTGGGGAACATCGTCTGGCCGGTGAACCAGGCGCCGTCGGTGGCCAGGAACCTGATGATCGGCACGATGTCCTCGATCTTCGTGAGTCGTCCGCCCATCGCCTGGGACTTGTGGAATTCGACCCGCTCGGGGGTTTCCTGCGGGTAGAAGAACGGGGTGTCCATCGGGCCGGGTGCGACGACGTTGACCGAGATGCCGCGGTCGGCGAACTCCTTGGCGGCGGCCCTGGTGAAGTGCTCCAGCGGGGCTTTGCCGCCGGCGTAGGTGGAGTAGCCGTCGGTGAAGGCCGCCAGCAGGGACGTGCCGAGGCTGATGATCTTGCCGTTGTCGGAGAGGCGTCGTCCGGCTTCCTGGATGAAGAAGTAGGCGGCTTTGGCGTTGACCGCGAACATGCGGTCGTAGTCCTCCTCGGTCGTTTCGAGGATCGGCTTGCGCAGGACCATGCCGGTGGTGTTGATCGCGATGTCGGCGCCGCCGAAGGTGTCGACGGCGGTGTCGAAGAGGCGGCGGACGTCGGCGACCGCGGTGAGGTCGCCTTGGACGGCGATGGCTTCGGAGCCCGCGCCGCGGACGGCTTCGACTGTCTTGCCGGCGTCGGCCGCGGAGGCGTCGCCGTGGTAGTGGACGACGATTTTGGCGCCGGCTTCGCCGAGGGTGGTGGAGAGGAGCCCGCCGAGGTTCTTCGCGCCGCCGGCGATGATGGCGACGGTGTCCTTGAGGTTCTGTTCGCTCATGACTTCGAACGTAGGAGCGGGGGCGGTGGCTGGGAAACACAAGATCGAGGTGGGGTCACAAGCCGGGTTTGTGGCCTTCCCCACCTGCGCGGAGCCTGGGAATCTTCGGGATCGAGCGGCGAGCTGGCCCCGCATTGTGGACACTCTGAGCGTGCTCCGAGAAGTCGACGACCTTGATCAGCCCGCCGCTCCCGAGAGGGCGCCCCGGCAGGGGCGTCCGGCGCGCGTGTTCGAGAGAGCGCTCGACAGACTGGCGTGGTCGCCTTATCCGAGGGCGATCCTGTTGTATCTCGTGATCCGGACGGCGAGTGTCCAGCTGCTCGATCTGCTGGCCGCTCGGCGTGGTGCCACGTTGACCGATCGGCTCACGGCGTGGGACGGGCAGTGGTATCTGCGATTGGCGGTGCACGGGTACGCGGATCTGCCGGGGACGCTGGACGCGGCGCGGCAGCCGTATTCGGACGCGCCGATGGCGTTCTTCCCGTTGTATCCGAAGCTCGTCGGCGCGGTGATGTGGCTAGGGCCGGATGTGGTGACGGCGGCGTTGACGGTGTCGGTGCTGGCCGGTCTGGTGCTGGCGTGCGGGTTGATCCGGATCGGGCGGGCGGTTTCGCCGGAGCGGGGTGACCAGACCGGGTTGTTGCTGGTGGCGTTGTGGGCCGGGGCGCCGATGGCGATCGTGTTCTCGATGGCTTACACGGAAGCGGTGTTCTGCGCTTTCGCGGTGTGGTCGCTGGTGGGTGTGCTGGAGCGGCGCTGGATGCTGGCTGGCCTGTGCGCTTTCGCGGCCGGGTTGTCGAGGTCGACGGCGGTGGTGCTGGTCGCGGTGGTCGTGGTGGCGGCGTTGGTCGCGGTCTTCCGGCGTACCGAGAAGCGTTGGTGGGCGTTGGCGGGTGCGGTGGTGGCTCCGCTGGGGGTCGCCGGGTATCTGGGGTTCGTCGCGTATCGGACGGGCAGTTGGACCGGTTGGCAGGACATCGAGTTGCGGGGCTGGAACACCGAGTTCGACTTCGGTGCGGAGACCGCGGATTCGGTGCTGGCGCGGTTGACCGGGGACGAGTCGGTGTTCAGCACGCTGACGGTGTTGTTGCTGCTGGGTGCGGTGGTGCTGGTGCTGGTGGCGGCGTTCATCCGGGTTCCGTGGCCGTTGACGCTGTACGGGGCCGGGGTGCTGTTGCTGGCGATCGGTACGCGGGGGTTGCCGGATGCGAAGATCCGGTTCATCCTGCCCGCCTTCCCGGTGCTGGTGCCGATCGCGATCGGATTGTCGAAACGGCGGACGGTCACGGCGGTGGCGGCCGCGGTGGCGTGGGTGGTGCTGGGTGCGTGGTTCTCGGCGCACGCTCTGACGGCGTGGCGGTACGCGATCTAGCTGTATCGGCGGCATGGGCGGAGACGCGATCACCCTGTCCGGGCACGCCCTGCGCTCCAACGCCTTCCGCATCCTGGGCAGTGGCTTCGGCTCACGGGACGCACCCGGCGAGCGTCCCGGCGAAAATCGGAGCACGGATCGCCAATGATCGGCAGGCCACGGCATCATCGCCGAACGTGTCCTCACAGACGACGGCTCCTGCCGCGGTCGAGCGTCTGAATCGCACCCTGCTCGACAAGTGGGCGTACGTGCGCCCGTACTCCGGCAACGCCGGACTACATCCAGCCCGCTTGCCGGTTCCGGTGGTCGGCGACGTGGACCCTGGTCGCGCAGCGGGTGGAGCAGAATCGGCGGCGGCCGTTGCGGGAGACGTCGACGTAGACCGTTTCGCAGCCTTCGCGTGAGCAGACGCCGAAGCGGTCCGGAGTGTCGCAGACGAGGTGTGCGAGTCCGCCCGCGGTGTAGGCCCGGACTCGGGACGCGGTGCCGGCGTGTGCGTCGACGTAGTGCAGGTGGGGTGCCTTGCCGTCGTGGGTGGAGATGTAGGGCTTGGACGCGGAATCGTGGAGCAGCGCGTTGACCAGGTCGACGCGGGTGGCGGGGTCGGCTTCGAAGACGTCGCGGAGTCTCTTGGTCCAGGCGATGATCTCGGTCGATTCGTGGTCCTTTACGGCGGCGACGGTCATGCGGTCGCGGAAGATCGTGGTCAGCGTCGCCGGGTCGGCGGCGTCGCCGAGGTTGACGAGGTCGGCGGCGATCTGCGCCGCCGCACCGCCGTAAGGGTTGAAGTGCATTGACTCATTACAGCACGATCGGGGCATGGAAGCGAACGAGTGCCCGCGGTGTGGGTGGCCGCTGGCCGAACTGCCTGGAAGCGCGACGAATTCCCAGCGGGTCTCCCAGGGGAGGCTTGAGTACGTCCGGTGCCTGTGCGGGAGCTGGCTCGCGCGTGTCGACGGTGTGGTGATCGGGGCGACGAAGTCCCAGCTGGGGCAGGCTCAGTTCTGACGGT
Source organism: Amycolatopsis sp. NPDC043885 (assembly GCF_056435685.1). Classification (NCBI taxonomy): domain Bacteria; kingdom Bacillati; phylum Actinomycetota; class Actinomycetes; order Pseudonocardiales; family Pseudonocardiaceae; genus Amycolatopsis; species Amycolatopsis sp. NPDC043885. Next base: position 60,748 of record NZ_JBWKEA010000024.1, on the reverse strand, counting down.
GTCGCGCGTCGGCGAGCAGTTGCGCGAGCGCGTGCACGGGAGAGGTCTCCAGCTTGTGGCGATGCGCGTCGTAGCGGTCGCGGGTCGTGCGGATGTCGGCGTGTCCCAGCAGGTCCTGGACCTTCTGGACCGGGACGTCGTTGGCCAGCAGCAGGGTTCCCGTGGTGCGCCGCGCGGTGTGCGGGGAGATGGTGTTCGCTTCGGCGAGTCCGGCGGCGTGGGCCTGTGCCCGCAGGAGGAACCAGACATCCCGTTGCGCCAGTGGTTTCCCGCCGGATTTGGTGCTGTCGTAGCGGTGGGGCATGGTCGCGAGCAGCGGGCCGGTCAGCTCGTCGGGGCGGACGCCGGTGCGCGCGGCGCGCAGTTCGAGGTAGCGGCGCAGCGGGTGCTGGGCGGCGGGGACGAGGTCCTGCACGGTGGCGGTGGTGAGGCCGGAGACGCGCAGGCCGGTGTAGAACAGGATCGCGACGACTGCGGCGTCGCGCCAGGACGGTTCCGTGTCGTTCGCGCGGGCGCGCTTCTCCATGTGGTTCAGCAGTTTCGCCGTCGACTCGCCGCCGAGTGCCGGCAGTGGCGGGGTCTTGCCGGTCTTGGGCCGGTTGACCGCGGAGACCGGGTTGCGGTCGGCGATGTCGTTGGACTGCAGGTACCGGTACCAGCTGGAGATGCCGGCGAGGGTGCGCGCGACGTTGGAGTCCGCGGCAGGCCGTCCTTGCCGGTGACGGTGAGGGTGTTCTTCCAGGCGTCGACGTCGGCGCGGCGCGCCATGAGCGGGTCGAGCCCGGTGCGGGCACACCAGCCGAGCCAGGCGGAGAGGTCGGCGTAGTAGGCGCGGCGGGTGTGATCGGTCTTGTCGGTCTCGAGCCAGAGCGTGGTGATGTGCCGGATCGCGTACCGGTCGAGCGGGTCGGCCGGAGGAAGCGCGGGCAGCAGTGCGACGGCTTCGGCGAGGATCCGCCGCCGGTTCTCGGGCCTGGTCTCCGGAAGCCGCGACGGCGGTTCCGGCGCGGTGGGCACGAGTTCGGCGGACATCGTGATCATCCTATGCGCCGGTCCGTGAAGTCCCCCTTCACGACCCGCAAGTCCGTGAAGGCCTCCTTCCCTACTTTCAGGGTAGGGAAGGAGGCCTTCACGGACCGGGGCTCAGGTGTAGTAGCCCTCGACGGGGACGCGGGCCTCGTCGTACAGCGCAGGCCCCTCCAGCCGAACAGGCGGTGCGGTGACGGGCGGCTTGAGCGCGGTGACCTGTTCGCCGGAGAGGGCGAACACGACCCTGCCCAGGCCGGAGCGTTCGATGGCGCCCTGACACATCCCGCATGGCTGGCAGCTGGTGTACATGGTGGTCTTCGCGGCGACGGTGGGTTCGAGTTCGCGGGCGGCCCACACGGCGAGTTTCAGCTCCGGGTGCAGGCTGATGTCTGATTGCGACACCGTGGTGTTGTGGTCCTCGGCCAGCACCGTGCCGTCGGCGCCGACGAGCAGCGAGCCGAAGGGCGGGTCGCCGTCCTTGCGGGATTTCGCGGCCAGTTCGATGGCGCGGCGGAGGAACTTCTCGTCTTCTTCGGTCATCGTCGGTCCTGTTCGGTTCGGTAGCGGCCCAGTTCCCAGTGTGCGGCCACGGTCGCCAGTGCCTGCCAGGCGGCTTCCGGGCGGAGGGTCTCGTCGGGGTCGCCGGAGAACGGGTCGAGCACGATCGTCTCGGCGCCGAGATGCTGCAGGCGGTCGAGGTCGTCGACGATCTGCTCGATCGTGCCTTCCCCGGCGGGGCGATCGGGTCCGGTCGCGGGGCGTTCGGTGACGTTGAGCACGATCCGCGGGGCGAACGCGGGGACCGGCCGATCGTGGGCATCGGCGATGGTCTTGACCCTGGTGAGTGCTTCGGTGAGCCAGGGGAGGGTGGCCCGCAGCGGGTGCCAGGCGTCCCCGATCCGGACGGCGCGGCGGATCCCGGCGTCGCTGTTGCCGCCGACCCAGATCGGGATTTCGCCGGCGCGGTAGTCGGCGTCGTCGGCCCACGCCTTCCGGACGGCGTCGAGGTGGCCGTCGGTCAGCCGTCCCCGGTGCTCGAACGGGACGTCGAGGGCTTCGAACTCCTGACGGGCCCAGCCTGAGGCGACGCCGAGTACGAGCCGGCCGCCGCTGAGCTGGTTCAGGTTCGCGGCCATACGGGCGATGAGCAGTGGATGCCGGTACGGGACGATGAGCACGGTGGTGCCCAGCCGGATCCGGTCGGTCACGCCGGCGAGCCACGACAGCGTCGTGAACGGTTCGTAGAATGGAGCCGGGTACTGCTCGGCGACGTCGGGGGTGATGGCGACGTGGTCGGACACCATCAGCAGGTCGTAGCCGAGGCCTTCGACCGTGGTGGCCCAGCCGCGGAGGATCCCGGGGTCGGTCCCCGGTCCGAAATTCGGGACGTTGACACCTATTCGCACAGGTCAAGGCTATAGGCGGGGCCCGAATCCCGGGAAGGGATCTTTCCCGGCGTATGGCCGTTTCCGCCGTGGATCTGCCGGTATTCTCCCCGGATGGCCGAGACTCTCGACGCGACGGACTGGGCGATCCTGGTCGAGCTCCAGAAGGACGGGCGCCTGCCACTCACCGAGCTGGGGAAGCGGGTCAGCTTGAGCGCGTCGGCGACGACGGAACGGGTCAAGCGGCTGGAGTCGGCGGGGGTGATCACCGGCTATCGCGCCGAGGTCGATCTGGAGAAGGCCGGGTACGTGGTGCTCGCGGTGGTGCGGTTGAAGTACCCGGGCAGCAAGCACGCACCCTTGCACAAGCTCCTGGCCGAGCGGACCGAGATCCTCGAATGCCTCCGCACGACCGGTGACGACTGCTATTCGCTGAAGATCGCGGCCCCGTCGATGGGGCGGCTGGAGGAGATCGTCAACGAGCTCGCGCTCTTCGGCAGCACGAACACCAACATCGTCTACAACCAGACGTTGCCGTACCGGGGACCGCAGGGCCCGTGACCACGACGGCCACGGGCCCGCGGGGTTCAGCTTTGGCCCGCGTTCTCCCAGAGCCCCATGACGTTGCCTTCCGGGTCCTTGAAGTAGGCGGCGAAACCCATGTCGCCGACCGCGGTCCGGCCGACGAGGGTCGTGCCGCCCTGTTTCTCGATGACCGCGAGCGTGTCGTCGATGCCGTCGACGTCGAGCACGATCACCGGTCCCGACGCGGGGCTGAGTTCCTTGGCCAGCATCCCGCCGTTGATGAACCCCGGCTCCGCGGGCATGCCGGTCTCGGCGGTCGGCCCCGAGGCGACCATCGTGTAGTCCATCCCCGGCATCGTGTCGGCCTTCCAGCCGAAGACCTCCCGGTAGAAGCCGCGTGCGCGCTCGCCGTCCTCGAACGGAATCTCGAAGTGCACCACCCGTCCGGCCATTGGTCATCAACTCCTGTCGTGGTAGCGGATTCGGAACGTCCTCAGCCAATAGCCGCCGTCCCCGGGCGCGCTAGAGGACTTCGCCCTCTCCGAACCACCGGCGCAAGGCACCGACGAGCTCGTGCTGGTCTTCGCCCGCCCACGCCACGTGTCCGTCCGGCCGCAGCAGGACGGCCGGCACGTCCAGTTCCTCGCTGACGTCGACGACGTGATCGACCCGGTCCGACCAGCCCTGTACCGACAGCGCGCCGGTCTGGTCGAGCAGCAGACCCCGGCCGCCGCGGGTCAGCCCGTAGAGATGTCCCTGCTTGAGATCGAGGTCCCGCATCCGGCGGCCGAGAAGTTCGTGCCCTTCGCCGAAGTCGTAGCGGATCGCGGTCGCGGTGATCTTCTCGGCCAGGAACCGGCTCACGTCCTCGAACCCCATGAGTTCCGCCAGCAGCCGCCGGACCGCCTGGGACCCCGGATCGAGTGACATCAGCTGCATCTGCGCACGGGTGTTGTCCAGCACCGCGGCGGCCACCGGATGCCGTTCGGTGTGGTAGGTGTCCAGCAGGTCCTCCGGCGCCCAGCCGTTGACCGCGGCGGCCAGTTTCCAGCCGAGGTTGAAGGCGTCCTGGACGCCGAGGTTGAGCCCCTGCCCGCCGACCGGCGGATGGATATGCGCCGCGTCGCCCGCCAGGAACACGCGTCCGTCCCGGTAACGCTCGGCCAGGCGGGTGGCGTCACCGAAGCGGGAGAGCCAGCGCGGTGAGTGCACGCCGAAGTCGCTGCCCGCGACGGCTTTGAGCTGTCGTTTGACCTCGTCGAAGGCCGGCGGGATCCGCGGGTCGTCGGCCAGGCCTTCGGCGGGCACGCCGACCCGGTAGACCCCGTCGCCGATGGGAGAGAGGCCGAAGCGCAGCTGGGTCTTGCGGACTTCGGTCATCACGGCGAGCACGGTTTCCCAGTCCTCGGTCAATTCCATCTCGCCCAGCAGGGTCTCGGCGGTGGCAGGTTCTCCGGGGAAGCCGATCCCGAGGAGTTTGCGCACCGTGCTGCGCCCGCCGTCGCAGCCGACGAGGTATCGCGCGCGCAACTTCGTGCCGTCGGCCAGTTCGACCTCCACTCCGTCCTCGTCCTGGCTCAGCCCGGCCAGTTCGCGGCTACGGCGGATCTCGACGCCCGCTTCGGCGGCGTGCTCGGTCAGCAGCCGGTCGGTGACGGTCTGCGGGATGCCGAGGATGTAGGCGTGCGCGCTGTCCAGCGGCGGCGCCGGTCTGATGATGCCCGCGAAGGAGCCGCCGACCGGGTACTTCGTTCCGTTCTCGAGGAATCGCTGCAGCAGGCCACGCTGGTCCATCACCTCGATGCTGCGTGCGTGCAGGCCCATGGAGCGGACGACCTTGGTCTGCTCCAGGTCCTTCTCCACGACGACCACGCGGACGCCGTGCAGCCGCAGTTCGGCACCCAGCATCATGCCGGTCGGTCCGCCGCCCGCGATGATCACGTCGATCAAGAGTTCCCCCGTTTGTCGAACTCGTGCTGGTACGGCGGGGGATTCTGCGGCATGACCGGGGTCTTGCCGCAAGCCCCCGGGTGCGCTATATGTTGGAAGTGGCAGGGAGAGTCAATCTCTCTGCCGTTGTCCTTGAGGTCGTCCTGAACCACTTCGACGGGTGGACACGGGACTGCGGGCGCTGATCACCGGCGAGCTGATCCTGCGGCCGATCCAAGCGCTGCCCATCGGCCACCGCTGGGACCGTGTCCCCGGTGTCACCCTGCTCGGGGACGCCGCCCACCTGATGTCGCCGTTCGCCGGAGAGGGCGCCAACCCTCGCGATGCTCGACGTAGCCGAACTCGGCCCGCCGAAAGCCTCGTCCTCTGCTTCGCCGAAGACTCCCCGAAGCCCCTGCTGGACCAGTTCGCGTCCTACCGCTGACCGACCGGCTGCGAGCGCCTGGCATAGGCGCGGGCGGCGCGAGCCCGGTCACCACAACGCACGGAACACCACTGGCGCCGCCCGTTGCGCAGGAAGAACCGCGTGCACGGCGGCGACCCGCAGGCGGCGATCCGCTCCGCGTCCGGACCGGTCAGCAAGTCCGCGGCGTTGGCGGCGAGCGTCGCCAACGCGTGCTCGACGATCTGGGTGATCGGATGCGACGCGGTGCGGTACAGCCCGCGGGCCGGGTCCCAGCGCAGGAGTTCCGCGGTGGGCGCCTTGCTCAGCGCTTCGTTGACGGCGTTGAGGGCGCTCTTCGGAGCCGGATCCGAGCACGACCTCGACGCGAGCAGCACCCGCACCTGCTCGCGCAACGACTGGACCAGTCCCGCGCACATCTCCTGTAAACCGGCGTTGACCGGGGCGAGCCCCTGTTCGGCGAGCCACTTCGTCGCGGCGGCCGGAGTGCCGAGCAGATCGGTGAACTGGCCGCCGGGCAACGCGATCGTGGTGTTGGCGAGCGCCAGCGCGACGTACTGCTCGGCGCCGGGGGCCGGGGGAAGGGCAGCGGTGTCGTTCACGTTCTCATGGTAGTTCCTCACGGAAGTTATTGAACTCGTCCGTGAGAACTGGCTAGAGTACTCACGGAAGCAGAATTACTTATCCGTGAGGAGAACGATGCGCCAGCTCGGCGAACAGCTCTCGGTCCAGGTCTCGGGCGGCCCGACCGCGGTGATCGACTACGGCGGCCTGCGATTCCTGACCGACCCGACCTTCGACGAACCCGGCCATTACGGGCGGCCCGACGGGAAACCCGGCCTCACCAAGACCGCGCCGGCATCGCTGAACCCCGCGGACCTCGGCCACATCGACGCCGTCCTGCTCTCCCATGACGAGCACCCCGACAACCTCGACCACTCCGGCCGGAAGCTGCTGGCGAACGTGCCCCTGACGCTCACCACGCCCAGTGGCGCCGGCAGGCTGGGCGGCACCGCGAAAGGGCTGGAGACCTGGGAGACGGTCGAGCTCGACCGGCCCGGCGGAGGAGTCGTGACCGTGACCGCCGCGCCCGCGCTCCACGGGCCGGAAGGCTCGGAGAAGGTCACCGGCGACGTCGTCGGATTCGTGCTCACCGGCCAGGGCCTGCCGACGGTCTACATCAGCGGCGACAACGCCTCGCTCGACGTCGTCCGCCAGGTCGCCGACCGGTTCGGCCCGGTCGACACCGCTGTGCTCTTCGCCGGGGCTCCGCGGCTGAAGCCGGTCTTCGACGGCGCCCTGCTCGTCCTCGACAGCGCGCTGGCCGCGGAGGCGACGCGGATTCTCGGTGCCCGCACGGTCGTCCCCGTGCACATCGACAGCTGGGCGCACTTCACCGAAGGCCGCGACGACCTGGTGACGGCGTTCACCGCGGCCGGACTGGCCGATCGGCTGCGGCTGGGCTGAGCTTGATCGTCTACGTTCGGGGTTACACCGACGAGACGAGGGAGCACCGCCATTCCCGCCACAACGCTGAGCATTCCCACCCCGGACGGCCAGTCCGACGCCTTCGCCGCCATCCCCGGCGACGGCGGAACGCATCCGGGTGTCCTCCTGTACCCGGACGCGTTCGGGCCACGCCCCGTCCTGTGGGACATGGCCCGCGAACTGGCCGGACACGGCTACTACGTACTCGTCCCGAACGTCTTCCACCGGCACCGCCCGGCACCCGTGTTCGACCTGCCCGAGCACATCACCACCGAAAACCGTCCCGCGCTCTTCGGCCAGATCATGCCGCTCATCGAAGCGCACACCACCGAACGCGCACTGAGCGACGCCGCCGCGTACCTCGACTTCCTCGCCTCCCGGCGCGAGGTCCGCGGCGGACCGGTCGCCACGATCGGCTACTGCATGGGCGCCGTCCTCGCGATGCGCACCGCGACGGCCCACCCCGATCGCGTCGCCGCCGTCGCCGGGTTCCATCCCGGTGCCCTGGTCACCGACCGGCCCGACAGCCCGCACCGGCAGATCCCGGGCCTCACCGCGAAAGTCCACCTCGGACTCGCCGAGAACGACATGACACCCGAGGCGATCACCGAGATCAGCCAGGCGTTCGACGCCGCCGGCGTCGGCTACAGCTGTGAGATCTACCCCGGCACCGTCCACGGCTTCACCATGTCCGACACCGACGCCTTCGACGAGGCCGGATCGCGGCGCCACTGGGAACGACTGCTCGCCCTCCTCGGCAGCACGCTGGGATGACCTGGCCCGAGAAGGACACCCGCCGGGTCTCGCTCCGGAACGGCCAGTGGTTCCTCTGGCACCTCGATGCCGACTGGGAAACGACAACGCGCGTGATCCGCGTCAAGGAAGACGGCACCGGCGGACAGGTTCTCGTTCTCGACCCCTACCACCACGCCTTCCTGCCCACGCAGACGCAGGTCCGCCGCGCCATTCGTGACGCCTTTCGCGCCGGCTGGCAGCCCGCCGCGCGACGACCGCCGCTCGAGATGGTGTTCGACGGCGAGCGCTTCGTTCCCCGAGAACCTCAACGACCCGCTGCGGCCAGTACCGCCGCTAGACCTTCCCTCAGGTCCTTGACGAAATATCCGGGAACCTCCAGCGACGGGAAGTGACCCCCGGATTCGGGAGACCTCCAGCGAACGATCCGCCGGTACCGCTCCTGCGCCAAAGGACGTGGGCATTTCTCGATGTCGCGGGGATACATGGTGATCGCCGACGGGACGTCGACCCGGAGTCCGGGGTCCAGGGAATCGTGGCTTTCGTAGTAGATGCGGGCCGCCGACGCGCCGGTCCGTGTCAGCCAGTACAGGGTCACGTCGTCGAGAACGCGGTCTCTGGAGATCGTCTCGAACGGACCGTCTTCGGTGTCCGACCACTCGGCGAACTTGTCGAGGATCCAGGCGAGCAGCCCGACCGGTGAGTCGACGAGGGAGTAACCGATGGTCTGCGGCCGGGTCGCCTGCTGTTTCGCGTACGCCGCGCGACGGCCCCAGAAATCACGGGTCTGCTCGGCCCACTCGCGCTCGGCCGCCGTCAGCCCGTCCATGGACAACCCGGGCGGCCCCTGCGCGAACGTCGTGTGGATGCCGAGTACGTGCGCCGGGAACCTGCCGCCGAGCACCGTGGTGATATTGCCTCCCCAGTCGCCGCCGTGGGCCACGAACTCGCCGTAGCCGAGCCTTCCCATCAGCTCCACCCACGCGGACGCGATCTTTTCGGTGCCCCATCCGGTGGTGGCAGGCCTGTCGCTGTACCCGAATCCCGGCAACGACGGGGCCACGACGTGGAACGCCGGCGCGTCCGCGTCCTTCGGATCCGCGAGCTCTTCGATCACGTCGACGAACTCGGCGACGCTGCCCGGCCAGCCGTGGGTCAAGATCAGGGGAGTGGCATCCGCACGCGCGGATCGGCGATGCAGGAAGTGGATCCCCAGGCCGTCGATGGTCGTGCGGAACTGGCCGATCCGGTCGAGGCGCTCTTCGAACGACCGCCAGTCGTACTCCGTGCGCCAATAGTCCACGACCTCGACGAGGTCGGCGAGAGGAACGCCCTGGTCCCATCGGCGCGGGTCGGGCGCCGGGCGACAGACCGTCTCGGCCTCGGGCAGCCGCGCCGCGGCCAATCGCGCCCGCAGCTCCTCGAGGTCGGCCTCCGTCGCCCGGCTTTCGAATGCTCGCACCTCATTGGTCATGAGACCTCCTGGCGTTGCGGAACCGGCTAAGACGGTTCTAACAGTTCCGGCCGACGGTGTGCAACCGGCTAAGGTGGTTCCATGCCTGCTGGGTTTCCCGACTTCCGCCTCGGTAGCGTGCTGGCGACCAGCTTCACGGCGACTCTGACGGAGCGTCGTGGCGACGCCGTCGAGCGCATACCCACGCCGCACCGGCTCGTGGACTGGCTGGCCGTGAACGGCCTCGACGTGGGCTCCTGCACCACCGCCCAGCTCGACCTCGCCCGTGAGCTGAGGGAAGCGATTCACGCCACCGCGACCGCGACCGCGCTCCAGGACACGCTCCCCGCGCCTGCCGTCCGGGTCATCAACGAGTGCAGCGCCCGGGGCCGGGCCGCTGCCGTCCTGACACCCGAGGGTGAGCGGCGATGGCGGGTTTCCGGCGTGGAAGACGCCCTCAGCGTGATCGCCGCCGACGCGATCAGCATCATCGCGGGTGAACGCGACGGACGATTCGCCTTGTGCGCGTCACCGACCTGCCGGGCCGCCTTCTTCGACACCAGTCAAAGCCGCACCCGCCGATGGTGCGACATGAACACGTGCGGGAATCGCCAGAAGAAAGCGCGGTTCAACGCCAACCACCGCAAGAACCCCGGATCGGCCCGGTGAAAGGCATAGCGATGGAGAACGACTACGACGGCTTCGCCGAGGCATACGCGGCCGAGTCCGAGAACAGCCTGATCAATGCCTACTACACACGGCCCGCGATCCTGAACCTCGCGGGGGACGTGGCCGGCAGGCGGATCCTCGACGCCGGCTGCGGCGCAGGCCCCCTGTTCGAGTCGCTGCGGGAGCGGGGCGCCATCGTGACCGGCTTCGACGCCAGCACCAAGATGCTGGAGCTGGCCCGGAAACGACTCGGAGACGACACGGCCCTCCAGGTCGCCGACATCGGCGCCCCGCTGCCCTTTCCCGACGGCGCGTTCGATGACGTCATCGCGGCCCTCGTCCTGCACTACCTCGAAGACTGGACCGCTCCGCTGGCCGAGATCCGGCGCGTACTGAAACCCGGCGGCAGGCTGATCATGGCCGTCAACCACCCGCTCCTGTTCAAACTGGTCCATCCCGACTCGGACTACTTCAAGATCGCCAAGTGGTCCGACGAGTACTCCTTCAACGGCCGGAAAGCCGTGCTGACGTACTGGCATCGCCCTCTGCACGCGATGACCGACGCGTTCACCGCGGCAGGTTTCCGGACCGCCGTCATCAGTGAGCCCCATCCGGCACCGGGCGCGCACGAGCGCTTCCCCGAGGAACTCGCGGGCAAGACCGCCTTCTTGAGTTTTCTGTTCTTCGTCCTCGAGGCCTAGGGCTGGATGTTCTCGAGGTCCTTCAGCAGGCTCGGGTGCTGGGGAGTCCAACCGAGCGTTTGGCGGGTGTGGGCGCTGGACGAGGGCTGGTCGGCCGCGAAGATGACGCCGAGAGGCCCGTAGGTCTCCACCGGCACGGATTCGACGGGCAGTCCCAGCCGCCCACCGATGACCCCGGCGATGTCGCGCACCGGGTCGCCCTCGTCGGCGACGGCGTGCCAGGCAGTGCCTGCTTCGGCCTTCTCCAGGGCGAGCCTGAGCAGGACCGCGGCGTCGAGAGCGTGCACCGCGGGCCAGCGCTGGGTGCCGTCGCCCGGGTAACCGAAGACTCCGCTCTGGCGCGCGATCCCGGTCAGCACGCCGGCGAACCCGCCCGTGCCCTCGTCAGGACCCCGGTGACCACGCGGCCGCGGCCGCCGACCGGCCCGTCGGTCGGAATCGGGTCACTCTCGGTGGAGGCGCGGCCCGGCGTGGCGGGCGTGCCCGAACAGGTCACGAAGGGCGGCCGGTGCCGACGAGCGCCTCACCGAGGGTGGCGAGGGCGGCGCTTTCCTCGGCGACCGCGTTCGCCACGGCTTCGGAGCTGCTGAAGTCGTTGGCGAAAGCCAAATGGATCACTCCGTCCACCTGGGCGGCGGCGGTCCGCAGGACGTCCAGATCGGCCAGACCGCCTCGGATCGGCGCCGAAGCGGCCTTAACCGCGCCCTCGGAGCGGGCGAGTGCGAGGACAGTGTGGCCGTTGCCGAGGAGTTCGGCGACCACGGCGGACCCGATCAGGCCGGTGCCGCCGGTGATGAAGACGCGCATGGATTCTCCGTAAAGTGATGGGACAAGAGTCCCATCACAGAGAATGAGCCCATGGGTCGATGGGTGCCGGACGCGCGTGAACGCCTCGTCGTGGCGGCCGTCGACCTGTTCACCGAGCAGGGCTACGACGCCACGACGGTCGTGCAGATCGCCGAACGGGCCGGGGTCACCAAGAGCACCTTCTTCCGGCACTTCCCCGACAAGCGCGAACTGCTGGTCGCCGGACAGGAAACGCTGAGTCGGCTGTTGACCGAAGGGATCTCCGAAGCGCCCGCGGAAGCCAGTCCGCTCGAGGCGGTCGCCGCGGGTCTCGTCCGCGCGTCGACCGCGATGGGCCCGATGAGCCGGGAGATCGCCCGCGGCTCAAGGCCGCGGTCGCCGCGAGCGCCGAACTTCAGGAACGAGACGCCCTCGCCAGCGAACTCGGCGTCCTCGCCTTCAAGCGGGGCTACGTCGAATGGTCCGAAGGCGACCGCGCTCCCGAGGACGACTTCGCCGCCTTTCTGATCAAGGCTCTCGACGAACTGCGCGCCGCGAGCGCGTCCCTGGGCTGAGCGGAAACCTCAGTCGAACAGCCGTCCCAGCCGCGGCGTCAGCAGCCGCCTCGTTGCCGGGCCACCACCCTGGCCCGCGTCACCATGGGTCAGGTGCCGCTCGGGTGCCAGGCGTCGGCGACGAGGTCGACCGCGCTGCGCGCCGGGTCACGGGCCGCGTGATCGTAGACGCCGCTGGTGGTGTCGATGCTGGCATGCCCGACGTCGGCCTGCACATATTCCAGCGAGGCCCCTGCCTCGACCGCGGCGGTCACGTAGAAGTGCCGCAGCGCGTGGGGATGCATCGCCTCGGCGACGCCGGCCAAGTCCTGGCCGCCGGCCGCGGCGAGACGGCGCAGGAGCTGCCAGATCGCCTGACGGGCGAATCGGCGCCCGCCACGGGTCACCAGCAGCGGGCGGTCTGAGGGCAGGGCGCGGCGGCTGGCGCCGGTCACCACCGCGGTTCCCGTACCGTCCGCACGCAGCGCGAGATACTCCACCAACGCGCGCTCAGCGGGCACACTCAGATACACGATGCGGACTTTCCCGCCTTTGCCGCGCACGCGTAGCGCCCGCCGCCCCCGGGTCACATGCAGGTCGGCGTCGTCGAGCCCGCACAGCTCACTGACCCGCAAACCCAGCGTGAACAACGCGACGATCGCGACCGCGCGTGCGACATCACACGCACTCGCGCCCCGCCGCGGTGTCCCCGCCGCCTGATGTAATGCCGCGACCTGCCGGGTCGTCAAGGTGACCGTCGCCGACGTGCTCGCCGCTGCTGCGGTCAGCCCGAGCCGCCGCCGGTCCAGCGCTGCCGGGTTTGCCGCCACCAGCCCCGCATCGGCCAGGGATGCGTACATGGTCTTCACCGTCGCCAACATCCGGTCCCGCGTCGACGGCGCCGCTCCCGCCGACTCCAGGTCCCTCAGCCACGTCTTCACCTGTGCCGATGTCGCCACCGTCGGATCCACCCCGTTGGCCGCGCACCACCGCAGCCAATGGCAATCCCGTAACCGTCCCCGGCCCGCGGGCGGAGGTCCTGCCCGTCCCGGCGGCTTGGCCGCGGGCGCGATGACGACGGCCTCGGCGTAGTCGGCCAAGGCGTCAGCCCACCGATCCCGGACCGGGGCACCGATCCGGGGCCCCATCCAGCCGCCGATATCGTCGGTGGTCACCGGCAGCCCCAGTCCTTCGGCGTAAGTACGGCGGGTCTGGTGGTTGCCGTATCCGGTCAACCACTCCGTGATGCCGGAGAGCAGACCGGCCGGATCCGTGACCCCCGGCCAGACTTCGCTCTCTCGCACGGGTTTTCCGGGTGAGGCAGCGGCTGAATCGAGGCCGGACAGGAGTTTCACTGTCGGGTGTCCTCCGGGCTCCGGTCGGTCGCGACGATCATCCGATCACCGTAGTGGTTGTGCCGGGTACACAAGAACAGCGGAAATCATGCCATCGAGGCCGGGGCGAGGGTGTCCCGGACCCAGTCGACGATTTCGGTCGTCGCGGCGCCGGGGGTGAAGATCTGCGCGACCCCCATCGCGGCCAGCTCTTCGATGTCTTCGGCGGGAATGATGCCACCGCCGAAGACGACGATGTCGGTCGCGTCCTGTTCGGCCAGCAGGTCGAGAATGCGCCGGAACAACGAAAGGTGCGTTCCCGACAGCACGGACAGGCCGATGGCGTCGGCGTCTTCCTGCACGGCGACACGCACGATCTGTTCCGGAGACTGCCGCAGCCCGGTGTAAACAACTTCCATGCCCGCGTCGCGCAGAGCACGCGCCACGATCTTGGCGCCACGATCGTGGCCATCAAGACCGGGCTTGGCGACCACGACCCGGATCGGACTCGGCAGTGGACGTCCCGGCGTCGGCGCGTCGGTGTACATGCTCCTCCTCGAAGGGTTGCTCGGGGTCTGCACTTCCGGGATCGTGAATCGATGCGGGCGCCCGAATTCTCACCACCTCCGGCGGTGCGGGTGAGGTCCAGGCATCCCTCCGCCTCGCGTGGTGTCACGATACTTCGGCGACGGCTCCATCTGCCAGCTTCGGTCCGATTCTCCGCGGAAACGGGAACTCGCTTTGTCGCACGGATGGCTCTGTGTCGTTGCGGGACCGGCCATTTCGCCAAGGTAAAGTGAGCCCATTGAACCAAATCCAACAGGCTTTCCTGGTCACGGGACGGCGAATTTCGGAGGGATCGCACGACGATGGCAACTATCCCGGTCACTGACCGCCGCACCCGAGTCCAGGGTGTGCCTGTGGACGGCGACTACCCTGCCCGTGCGCCCGAGGCCGCGCGTGGCCAAGTCCTGCGGGTCACGGTCGTGGGGGAGGAGATCCTTCACCGGCCTTGCGCCCCCGCGCGGACGGAGTTCGGTACTCCGGAACTGTCCCGGTTGATCGACGACATGTTCGTCACCATGTACGTGGCCGCGGGCTGCGGCCTTGCCGCAAACCAAGTCGGCGTCGATCTGCGCCTGTTCGTCTACGACTGCTTCGATGACGACGGCGTGCGCCACGTCGGCCATATCCTCAATCCCACGGTCGATCCACTCGGTCCACGTGAGCGACGTCTGCTAGACGCTCATGAGGGCTGCCTTTCGGTGCCAGGTCCCACCGCGGCTTTGCACCGCGAGGAAAAAGCGGTGGTGCGCGGCCAGGACAAGGACGGGAACGAGCTGGTGATCGAGGGCACCGGATATTTCGCCCGTTGTCTTCTGCACGAGACCGATCACCTCGACGGTCTCCTCTACATCGACCGGCTCGCCAAGCGCCGGCGCCGGTCGGTGCTCCAGGAGATGGCCGACGTCATGGAAGACGTGTTCGCGCAGCGAGTGGAACGCGCGCGAGAGATCGGTGCCACCGAAAAGGGGAAGTAGCCGCGGCGCCTCCGGGGTCTGCTCACGGCTGTCCGGACCGTGCCGGCGACCCGTTCCTGCCCTCGAGTATCGTCCGGGGCCGCTGAGGAGTTGTGATTACTCCTTTCAGCGGGCCCGGACTGGTTCCATCGGCGCACACTTCATTTCGTCCAGCTCATCCCGTGTCGCCGCCGAGCGGCCGAGCGATAGTGCGAAATGGGAAGCAAAGCTTCCACGAATGAGCGAGAAGAGCTTTTTTTGCCACCGCTGGACAACGAAATTCGTGACATGCCCGGCGAGTCTCATCTTGACGCCCTCATCGGCCGGTCGCCTCGGGATGGCCAGTGATCGGGGGAGGATACACGCGTAATCGGCATATCCGTCCTATGTCCCAGGTGTCCTGGCTTCGTTACGACGCGGGTCGACTCCTTGCCGCGAAACCATTTCCTCAGTTCTTCGTGGACAGCTCGGGGTGGCGTCTGTAAGACTGGGATCATTGGTCATCACCAGGTAGCGCGAACGATAAGTCCCCAACCAGGAGGGTTACGTTCCTTGTCGATATCCGGTCCCCTTCTCACTGCCGTCGGCGAGACGGTGTCCAGAGTTGTCTCCGACGTCCTCAAGCAGCCGGTGGCGCAGACGGCCAACCTGCTCAAGCTCGGGGTCGACTCTTTGGTCGGCACCCGGATCGTCGTTCTCATCCGCTCCGAATTGGAAGTGGACGTCCCACTTCTGCTGTTGTTCGAAAACCCGGTGCTCGGCGACTTCGCGGCAGCGGTGACGGACCTCGCGCAGGAGCAGAGCGCCTGACTGTCCCTCGTCGAGCGATGGAAGAGAGTCAGATGCGGGGATGCGGGGAGACCGTGCCATTGACGATGGCGCAGGAACCGGTGTGGCTGGAACAGCTCCGGCATCCGGAACAGGTGAACGCAGGATTCTTCGTTGTCACGATGATCGGGACAGTGGAGGCCGACGCGGTCGCTGGGGCCTGCGCCGAAGTTTGCCGAAACCATCCGGAATTGCGCGGAACAATCGTCGACCAGGATAACCGGTACTGGTTTCGGATCAACGACGCCGAAACGGTATTCGAAATCGAATACCCCATTGTTCCGTGCGCGCCGGGCGCCGAGAACGAGACGGCCCGCGCCTGGTATCGCGCCCGGCGGCCGCTGACATGGGACTTGACGTCCCGTGCTCCCATCCGTTTCTTCCTGCTCGACCACGGTGATGAGCGGCGGACGCTGGTGATCGCGGTTCATCACATCGCGTTCGACGGCCGGTCCAAATTCGTGTTCGCGCGCCAGTTCGTCAGTGCCTTGCGAGAGATCCGAGCGGGGGTTCGCCCGGCCGCGGCCGTCGAAGCCGTCGCTCCGCTGGCCGGCTCCGACGACTTGGACAAAGCCGGGCTGGCGGCGGCGACAACCTATTGGCAGGGGCACGACCTGCGCACCTTTCCCAGCCTGGTACTGCCCGTGCCGAGTCGCGTCGATCCTGTGTCGAGTATGGCCGCGACGTCGAGATTCGAACTCCCCGAGCAAAGGTTGCGGCGGCTCGCCGCTCTCACAACCGAAGCCGGGACGAGCTTCTTCTCCGGTCTGCTCGCCGTGACCGCCGCCCAGCTCGGTCGCTACGGAAACGACCGCTTCGCGTTGTCCATCCCGGCGGACACGAGTACCGCCGCCACCAGGGAACGCATTGCCATGCAGGTCAACATGGTTCCCTGCGTGATCGAGCATGCGCCGCGGGCCGGCCTCCGGGACCTGGTCACCACGGCCGGACGTGCCCTGGCCGACATCGACCGGTTCCGGCGGGTCCCGTTCCACCTTCTGATGCGCGAACTCCGCCAGAGCTATGGCGTCGACATCGGGCCGAGCATCTTCGATCGGTTCGGCGTTTCCTACCCGCGAGTCGCAGCAGACTTCGGCGAGGTTCCGGGGCTTGTGCTGGATTGGGATTTCTTCGCGCCGAACTCGTCCCAGTCCTTCCAAGTCACGCTTCAGCTACGAAAGACCCCGGAAGGCGTATTCGGCCGCCTGGATTACGCGACCTCCGTTTTCGATGCCGAGACCGCCGAGGACTTCGTGTCAGGCTGGCACGAGACCTTGGAGCGGGCGCTCGCGGATCCCGACGAACCACTGTCTCGGCGTTCCGACAGTCCCGGCTGCCCGCTGCCCGTGGCACCCGTGCCGAAGTTCGAAGCCGGCACCATGATCGTCCCGGTCGACCGATTCCTCCCCACAGAGGACCGGGTGGCTTTCGTGAACTCGGGTGGCCGGATCGTGCTGGTACTCGACGACGACCGAGCCGGCCCGATCGCGTGGGGGGAGTGGGAACCGGCTCCGGACGTCCCCGACGGCGCTCTGATCTTGGCCCACAACACCGGGAACTGGCGACCGATCGTGGTCGCGCACGACGGGCGGGAACTGCCGGCGCGGGTTCCGGGAACGCTGGTGCTCCGTCCGCGGGATGGAGGACCCGACCTGGAAACCGAGATCCGCGCGCGCATCGATCCGAAGGGACGTCTCCACTACCTCGGCTTGGCGGGGCAGGCCGCCGATTTCGGGGGACGGCATCTCGAAGGCGCGGAGGCCGAGCGCCGGATCGCGGCGCTGCCGGGTGTGCGTGAGGTGGCCGTCGTACCCGGGGCCGACGCGAGCCGTCCGGCACCCGGGATTCTGCTGGCGCCGGACGGCACCGCCGAATCGGATCCCGCCTCGGAGAGGACGTGGCGCCGGAAAGTCCTTCGAGTTTGGCCGCCGGGAGCACCCCGGCCCACCGAAGTGGTGTTGACCGAACGGCTGCCCAGGGACCGGGCAGGGAGGGTCGACCTCGCGCGAGTCCGGTCGATCTGTCTCGATGCGACGAGCCCGTCGACCGCAGACATCCCCTAGGCCCTGGACGAAGGACGAGGATGATTCCCCGCTACGTGTTGCCGGCGATGGCCGCCATCTGGTCCGACGAGGCCAAGTATGGCCTGTGGGCGCGTATTGAAGTCCTCGTGGCCGAGGCGATGGCCGAGCAGGGGGCTTTCCCGGCCGCGACACTGCGCCTGATCGCCGAAGCACCGCCGCCCACCCCGGACCGCGTCGCCGAACTGGAACGGACTCGCGATCACGAGATCCTGGCATTTCTCGCCGCGTACACCGAATCCATGCCCGCCGAAGCCGCCCGTTGGGTCCACTACGGCCTGACAAGCTATGACGTGGTCGATACCGGTCTGGGCGCTACGCTGAAGGCCGCCTGTGATCTCGTCCTGGACGCCGGGACGCGCCTGCTCGCCACGCTCGTCGACCGTGCCCTGGAGCATTGGGACACGATGTGCGTGGGTCGCACACACGGGGTCCACGCCGAACCCACCACCTTCGGCCAGAAGCTCGGAGTTCACGCCTTCGCGGTGCACCGGAGCCTGGAGCGTGTCCGGGTGGCTCGCACCGCCGTCGCGGTCGGTACGATTTCCGGCGCGATCGGAACGTACGCGTTCCTCGATCCAGGCGTGGAAACGCACGTATGCGCGTCCTTGGGGCTGGGCTTCGAGCCGATCCCATCCCAGGTCGTGGCCAGAGACCGGCATGCCGAGCTGCTGGCGGCGCTGGCCGTCGCCGGCGCCGTGGTCGAGCAGATCGCCCTGGAGTTCAGACATCTGCAGCGCACCGAGGTCCGCGAGGTGGAGGAGCCCCGAACCTCCGAGTACCAAGGCTCGTCGGCGATGCCGCACAAACGGAACCCGAACACCAGTGAGCGGTTGTGCGGTCTGGCGCGACTGCTGCGGTCCCACGCGAGTGTGGCCTTCGAGAACGTCGCGCTGTGGCACGAGCGCGATCTGGCCCACCAGGCGGCGGAACGCGTGATTCTTCCCGACAGCCTGATGATCACCCATTTCCTCTTCTCTTCGGCCGCCGACGTCATCGCGGGCCTGACCGTACGTTCGGAACGCATGCTGGAGAACATGGAAGCCACGCGGGGCCTGATCTACAGCTCGATGGGCTACCTCGATCTGGTCTCTTCCGGTATGGAGCGCGAACAGGCCTACCGGACTGTCCAGAGTGCCGCCGACTCGGCCTGGTCCGGTACCGCGGATTTCGCACAGGCATTGCGCGAACGGGGTGTCGCACAACCCTTGGACGTCGGGCCGGAAAGGTATCTGGCCAATCGGAGCCACCTCAAAGAACGGCTGCACGACTTGATCAAGGAGACCTCATCGCATGTGGAAATGTGAAATCGAAGACGGCGCGGAACTCGATGTGGAGGAAGTGGCGGCGCTCTACCACGCTTCCACACTCGCCGAACGCCGTCCGACCGACCAACGTGACCGTTTCACCACCATGGTCCGCCAGGCGAACCTGATCGTGACCGCGCGGCTGGACGGCCGCATGATCGGCATCGCCCGATCGTTGACCGACGGAGCGTACGTCACCTACATGTCGGATATCGCGGTCGACGTGGAGTTCCAGCGCCAGGGAGTGGGCCGGAGCCTGATCCGCGCCACCCAGGAGTTCGCGCCGCAAGCCAAGATCGTCCTGCTGTCCGCGCCCGCCGCGGTCGACTACTACCCCCACGTGGGCTTCACCCGGCACGAGTCCGCCTGGGTGCTGAACGCGTTGGGCTGAGTCAGGACGAATCCACGAAAGTCGGAAGAGATCGGTTCGGGGGGGCGAACGGTGACTGGCTTGAGGACAAACGGCTTCGACGCGATCGTGGCAGAGGCCGCCGCGCTGGCGAGGAAGCAGTCGACGGCGTCGGAGGCGGCTCGCGTCGCCGCCACTCTGGATGGACGCATCAACGAGGAGACGGGGATCGCCGCACTCAGTCGCCAGGAGCGGGGTCTTCTGGAAGAGATGGTCCGCTCGGGGATCGGGCTCGAAGGTGATGGAGAGACCGAGGCCGACGACGACAGGACCGACGACGGCTGGTGGCTCTGGCTCACCGCGACAGGCAGGCTGGCGATCCGACAACGTGATGCCGACGCCGGCGAGGGTGCATACCGCATCGGCAAGGGTTGCTGGCCTACCCCTGAATCCCTCGCCACTGCCGATCGCCTGGCGCGCGGAGCGGCCTGGGCCGAGCGATCCGAGTTCGACGATCTCGCTGCGGAGCTGGCACAAGAGCCGCCCGAAGCGGTCGTCGAGCGGCTGAACGCCGTCTCCGACGCGCTGGTCCATCTCGCGCCGGTGCGGATCTACGTCGGCGACCGGACCTATTCGAACTTGGGCAGCCACTCCAACCTCCCGGGGAAGTCGCTGGCCGTCGGTGCGCCGGATTCGGTGTTGACCGAACTGAGCCGGACGGCAGTGGCGGAGTGGCGGGTCGAAGACGCCGTCTTCGTCGCGTGCGCCGCCGCGCTTCTTAAGTCCGGTACGGCGGTTCGGCTGGAAGAGTTCAACAGCCGCCAGCTGACACCGTCCGCTTTGGAGGCGTGGCTTCGGCGGAAAACGTGCAGCTACAGCGGCCTCGAAATCGACTCCGCGGCGGCCATGCCGACCGGCGGAATCCTGGGCAGGCTTGATGATCTGGCGGTCCAGTGTGCGGCCCGGCGGTCGGAATCGATCCGCTCCGGTCAACAGTTCTACCGGTACATCCAGGGCGTCAACCTCTACAAGGAGGAGCGGCCGCTGGTTCCTCGGGTCGGCCCGGCCGACCTTCCCGCCGAGGTGGTCGGGTTCCTGCGCGAAGAGGCGAGCCTGGACGAGACGGCCGACGGTACGTTCCGCGTCCCCGACGACCTGGCACGAGCGCTGGCCGAACCGGCAGGCGACGCTCGTTTCGGCTCGGCTTTCGAGCAACTGCTCCACGGATTGCTCGGCGCCGTCGCCGAGGCGACCGATTCGGATGTGACCATGGCACGCGGACCTCGATGCCTGGACGACCTGGCCGACGGCAGCGACTCACCGGAGCGGGTGCTGCGGCTGACCACGAACGAGAACTACTGCTGCGTCGTGCCCAGCCACCGGTTCCGGGAGAGATTCGCCGATGACCGTGCCTCGTTGATCAAAGCCCTGGCCTCCTACAGCGCAAGGATGCGCTACAACACCTGGCACTACCTTCCGGACTCCATGGGGCTCGGCAGGCATCACCCTGGCAGGGACGACTGGTTCTTCGCGCCTTCGATGCCCGACATCACCACTTGGTCGGACCAGCATCACACCGGCCATGTCACGTTCGGCGTTCGTCACGCGATCCGTGTACCCATCGGAATTCACTTCGACGGCTCCTACCGCCCCGGCCTGTACGACCTGCGGCTCATGCGGGCCGAGGAGCCGCCCTTCGAACTCGCCGATCTGCGCGCGGGGGTCGCGGTCGGCCAGATGCTGACGACGCTCCACCAGGCGATGGCCGCTCATCGCCGTCGGGTCACGGCGTTCGACAACGCGTGGTATCGGGGGTTCCGGTTCGATGACTGACGAGTACCGGTTCTGCGACATGGCCACCCTGCGCGACGCGTTCGCACGAGGCGAGCTGTCGCCGGTCGAGCACGTGGAAACCGTGCTGGCGCGGATCGAGACGGTCGGCGCCAGGCTGGGCGCGTTCATCACGGTGGACCGGAAGGGTGCGATGGCCGCGGCCGAGGCAGCCGCCACCCGGATCCGACACGGCGGTCACACGGCTTGGCGGGAAGCGCCGCTGCTGGGTATTCCGATCTCCGTCAAGGACCTCATCGCGACGAAAGGGCTGCGCACGACCAGAGGTTCCTGGCAGCATCGCGACTGGATTCCGGACTTCGATCCCCCCGTCGTCGAACGGTTGCGAGCGGCGGGAGCGGTGCTCCTCGGAAAGACCGCGACATCCGAGTTCGGCTGGAGCGGTTCGGGCAACAGCTTGCTGGCCGGCCCGGTGCGTAACCCGTGGAACCTCGAACTCACCTCGGGCGGCTCCAGCGGGGGTGCCGCGGCGGCCGTCGCGGCCGGGCTGGGCGCGGGTGCCGTTGGCACCGACGGCGCGGGCTCGGTTCGCATTCCCGCGGCCTTCTGCGGAGTGGTCGGGTTCAAGCCGTCGTTCGGCAGCATTCCCTACGTACCAACAAGTCCGGAGAACCTGTCACATCTGGGACCGCTGACACGCAGTGTTTCCGACACGGCGCTGATGATGTCGGTCATGGCCGGGGCCGACGCCAGGGACGTGTATTCCTACTCCGGTCCGCCCGGCGAATGGGATCTGGGACCAGCCACGGACCGGCCTCTGCGCATCGGCTGGATCCGCTCGTTCGGCCGCCCCGAACCGGAGGTGGCGATCGAACGGATCGCATACGCCGCGGTCGCCGCGCTCGGAGAGGCCGGGCACACGGTACGAGAGATGAGACCCCCTTGCGCCGACCCGTACCACGTTCTCGAAACCATCCTCGCGGCCGCCGAAGCGGCAGGTGCCGGTGAAGAGCCCGTCGAGCACGCCGCACCCGGACGCCTGGAAGTAGCCGACCTCGGCAGGAAACTGTCGGCGGTCGATCTCGCCCGCGCGGAGCGCGATCGGGGGAAGCTGGCCGACGAGATACGGCTGGCCATGGCCGATGTGGACGTGCTGGCGATGCCCACCGTGCCGATCGGCCCGTTCTCCACTGAGCTTCATCAACCTGCCGAAGCCGTCCACAAAGGCCGGCTGTCCTGGCTTTCCTGGACGCCGGCGACCTACCCGTTCAACATCACCGGGCAGCCCGCGGTGTCGGTGCCCGCCGGGTTCACCGAGCGCGGGATCCCGGTGGGAGTGCAACTGGTAGGCCGTTGGCGTGCGGACTCCGCCGTGCTCGCGGTCGCCCGCGACCTGGAACGGATCCGGCCATGGGCAGCAGCCTACGGACGCACCGCCGCAGGTCTGATCTGAGGAGGAACGATGACTGAGGCCAAGCCCGGCGTCGCCGCGGCGTACGCGAACGTCCAGCGTTACGCGGGGTTCAGCACCGGTACGCCCGGGTTCATCGCCCGGCACGGGCTGTGGAGCGAGGCCCAACGCGAGGAGGCCGCCAAGCTCGATACTGTGCTCGACGGGCTGGACCTGGTACGCGTGGTCTACGGCGATCCCCACGGCCTTGTGCGTTCCAAGACCCTGACCGTACCCGCGTTCCGGACTGTCCTCCGAAACGGTATGGACGCGAGCCCCGGCCCCCTCGTATTCGACACCGGTCATGCCGTCGCCATCGACTTCTTCACCGAAGGCGCGGGGATCGGCGTCCCCGAGCTGACCGGGGCCGGAGACTTCGTCCTCGTCCCGGACCCGCACACGTTCCGCGTTCTGCCGCACCAGGAGGCGGCGATCGGTTGGGTCGTCGCGGACGAGTACCTGAGGGACGGCACCCCGCATCCGCTGTCGAGCCGGGCCGTGCTGAAACGGCAGAGCGAGCGGCTGGCCGCCCGCTCGCTCGACCTGGTCGTCGGTTTGGAGATCGAGTGGACACTGACCAGATTCCTGGATGACGGCCGCCCGGAAAGCGCCGGCGGCTTCGGGATCCAGGGCAGTGCACCGTCGGTGGCGGCGGTGAACGCCGGCTACCAGTTCAACCTCGATCTCTACGTCGATCAGCTGCTTCCGGTCATCGCGCCGTTGGCACGTGCCTACCGGGACGTCGATCTCCCGCTGCGGACGATCGAACACGAATCGGGGCCGGGGCAGCTGGAATGCACCTTCAGCCCGATGAGCGGTCTCGCCGCCGCCGACGCGGTGCTGCTGATCCGCAGCCTGACCAAGCAGGTCTGCGCTCGCCTCGGGTACCACGCCTCGTTCATGGCGCTCCCGTCGCTTCCAGGCCTGGACCCGAGTGGCTGGCACCTGCATCAGTCCCTCTATGACTTGGCCCGTGACCGCAACGCCTTCGCAACCGGGAGCGAGGGCGGATTCCTCTCCACGACCGGCAGTCACTATCTCGGAGGACTGCTGGAGCACGCGGAGAGCGCGAGCCTGCTTTGCGTGCCGACGGTCAACGGCTACCGGCGTATGGCCGACCGGTTCAGCCTTTCACCGGACCGTGTGGTCTGGTCCGTGGAGAACAGGGGAACGTTTCTTCGAGTGCTTGGCGGGGAGGGGGACCCGGTGACCCACATCGAGAACAGGATCGGGGAGCCGTGCGCGAATCCCTATCTGTTCATCGCCGCCCAAGCGGCCGCAGGACTCGATGGCATCGATCGCGGATCGGACCCGGGGATGGCGTCCACAGACCCGCACGCCACCGATGCCGCACCTTTACCGGATTCGCTCGCTGCGGCGCTCGAAGCCTTCGAGTCGTCGGAGCTGTTCAAGCAGACGTTGGGCGAACCGCTGTGGCGCGCTCTTCTGCTGCTCAAGCGAAGTGAATGGACGCGCTACCAGAAGTGGGCGGCCGCGGACGGCGTCGAGCACGCCGCCGACCAGGTCACCGACTGGGAACAGCGCGAGTATTTCGAGGTCTACTGAACCGATCGGCGGGCTCTGTGCCCCGTTCCTCCAGGAGTCGACGTGTGTGGAATTGGCGGAATCATCTCCTTCAGCTCGGATCTCGGCGGACGGGATCAGACCGCTGACCGGTTCGCGGCGGCGTTGCACGACCGCGGCCCCGAGTCGGGCGGCCGCTGGTTGGGGCGGCATGCGCTGCTGGTGTTCACCCGGCTCGCGGTCATCGACCCGATCGGCGGTAGCCAGCCGATGGTGGGCGCAGATGCCGAGGACGGTGCGGAACCGGCCGTCCTCGCGTACACCGGGGAGATCTTCAACTTCGTGGACCTGCGCCGGGAGCTGACCGGGCGTGGGCACCGCTTCATCACGGGAAGCGACACCGAGGTCGTGCTCCGTGCCTTCGAGGAATGGGGACCCGCGTGCGCGGAGCGGCTGCGGGGGATGTTCGCGTTCGCGGTCTGGGACGCGGCGAAGGAACAGCTCCACCTCATCCGTGACAGGTTCGGGATCTATCCGCTCCACTACACGCTGACCGACGAAGGATTCGCGTTCGCGTCGGAGCCCAAAGCGCTGTTCCACACCGGACAGGCACGGCCCGTCGTCGACCACGACGGCCTGCGCGAACTTCTCGGCTATACGCCGACCCCCGGCCTCACGGTCTTCCGAGGTGTCAGGGAGGTGATGCCCGGCGAGATCGTGACCTTCGGCCGAGACGGGCTCAGCAGGCGCCATTACTGGCAGCTCCCCGCCCGGGAGCACGCCGAAAGCCTGTCCGAGACCATCCGCACGGTGCGGGAGCTGCTGGAAGACAGCATAAAACGCCAGGTGGTCTCCGATGTACCGCTCGGGGTGATGCTTTCCGGTGGCCTCGACTCCAGCATCGTGTCCACGCTCGTGGACCGTGAGGTCGGCGCGGGGGCCGGTGGTGACCGGTTGCGCACCTTCTCGATGGAGTACGGCTACAACCTCGCACACTTCCGTCGCAACGAGATGCACGAGTCCCCGGACAGTCCTCACGTGGCGACGATGGTCGAGCGCCTCGGCACCGACCACAGCGAACTGCTGGTGACCACCGACGACCTGATGGATCCGCTGGAACAGCTGGCCGTGGTGAGCGGGATGGACCGGCCGGTCGTAGGCCTGGACACGCATGTCGCGTTCCGCCGGCTGGCGGCCCGGATGCAGCCGACCGCGACGGTGGCGCTGTGCGGCGACGGCGCGGACGAGTTGTTCGGCGGCTACGTCTGGTTCCAGGATCCCTGGTATGTCCGGGCCAAGACCTTTCCCTGGATCGGGCCTTTCCACGGAATGGAGATGTACTCGGGGCTCGTCGATCGGCAGCTCTACCAGGAGCTCGATCTGCCCGGCTACATCGACCAGCGCTATCAGGAGGCGATCGCGGAGACCCCGCTCACCGGAACGGAAACCGCCGAGGAACGGCGGATGCGGGAGATCACCTATCTCAATCTCACCAGGTATCTACGGACGGTTCTGGATCGACGAGACCGCATGGGCCAGGCCGGCCCGTTGGAAGGACGTGTGCCTTTCTGCGATCACCTCCTCGTCGAGTACGTCTACAACATCCCCTGGGCCATGAAGAATCTGGACGGCAGGGAAAAGGGCCTGCTGCGCGCCGCGGTGACCGACCTGCTGCCGGAAAGTATCCTGTGGCGCGGCAAGTCTCCTTTTCCGACGGCGCAGGATCCGGCCTATCGCCAATCCTTGCGCAAACAGCTCCAAGTGATCAGCGAGGACAAGGCCAGCGGTATCGCCGGCTTGCTGGACGCCAAGCGGGTCGAGGCGGTGCTGTCGGATCCGTCCGAGGGGCTTGGCGCGGGCGTGAACCGGCTGAGTATCGAAGCCGCCATCCAGCTCTATTACTGGACCACGGACTGTGGCGTCGAGTTGGACTTCTGATGCTGTCTCATTCCCAAGAACAACTGTGGTTCCTTCACCGGATGGAGCCGTCGGCCGCCTACACCGTTCCGATCGCCTACGACGTCATCGGAGCGCTGGACGTCGAGGTACTGCGTGAAGCACTGGGAACGCTGGTCGAACGCCACGAGATCCTGCGCACGGAGTACGTGGACGTCGACGGCATCCCCACAGCCCGGGTACGGCCTCCGACGCCACTTGCGTGCCCGCTGGTGGAACTGACGTCGGGCGAGCCGGAGCTGCGGGAAGCCTTGCGCGCGGAGTGTTTCCGGCCGCTCGATCTCGGCGGACCGCACCGCTTGCGGGTCACCCTCTATCGCTTGAGCGCCGGGCATCATGTGCTGCTCCTGATGTTTCATCACATTGTGGCCGATGGCTGGTCGGTGCAGCTGATGGTCGAGGAGATCGGACGGCACTACCGGGCCGGGGGAAAGGACACCTCGGCGATCGAGCCGCCGCAGTTCGCCGACCACGTCCGGACGGAGCGCGCCTCCGGAAGCGAGGAGGCGATCGGCGAGCATCTCGCATACTGGCAGAAGCGGCTCGCAGGCCTCGAAGACGTGGAACTGCCCGCGGACCGGCCTCGGCCGATCACCGCGGGGGCACATCACGGCGAACTGCTTCGACGCGAACTGCGGCCGGGGCTCATGGCCGACGTCGAGGATCTGGCGGTGCGTGAGCAGGTATCGCCGTTCATGGTGATCCTCGCCGCCTTCGCCTGGACGCTGAGCCGCACGACCGGCAGTACCGACATCCCGATCGGTGTGCCGACCTCAAGCCGGGCGAGTGCCGAGTCGTTCGACACCGTCGGCCTGTTCGTGAACATGCTCGCCGTCCGCAACCGGATCGACGAGACCTTGCCCTTCGCCGAATTCCTCCGGCAGACACGGGACGCCCTTCTCGCCGATCTCGGCCACCGCGAGGTCCCGTTCAGCCAGGTTGTCGAGGTGGTCGGCCCGCCGCGTCATCGAGGTGCGAACCCGTTGTTCCAGACAGCGCTCGGCTTCGAGCGCGGAACACCGGACCAGATTCTGGCGCCCGGGGTGGTCTTGCGGCCAAGAGACAGCCGGGAGATCGCGACCGGGCAGGTGAAGTTCGATCTCGACATCCAGGTGTCGGCGGCCGGAGACGGTTCGCTTCTCTATGTGGAGTACTCCAGCGATTTGTTCGACCGATGGCGGATCGAACAGCTCCTGGACCACTTCGAACACGTCGTGACGATGGTGGTCGCCAAACCGCGGAGCCCCTTGCGGGAGATCACGCTGACGGACCCCGCGACTCGAAAAGAGCTCATCAAATCTCTGACCGGCCCGGAGCGGCCGGTGCCCACGGTGGACCTGCACGACTCCTTCGCACATTGGGTGCACGTAGCACCATCGCGGATCGCAGCCGAGTGTCCGGACGGCACCTTCACCTACGCCGAGCTCGACATCAGGGCGAACGCCGTCGCCGGGAAACTGCGGCACGCCGGCGTCGAGCCGGGGGACCGGGTGGCCGTCAAGGCCGATCGCGGGGTAGCGCTCTTGGCCGCTGTCCTCGGCGTTCTCAAAACCGGAGCCGCCTACTTGCCGGTGGATCCGGAAGCGCCTCGGCAACGGGTGGACAAGCAGTTCGCCGACTCAGGTGTCCGAGTCATGGTGGATGGCACGGAGGTGCGCGCGGTCGGCGCGGGGGATATACGCAGTCCGTCCGGAAAGGACCGGCGCCGTCCCGCCTACGTCCTCTACACCTCCGGTTCGACCGGACGTCCCAAAGGCGTACTGGTGTCCCACGAGGCCGCAGCCGACTTCGTGCGCCAGTACGGCGACTGTTTCGACATCGGTGAAGGAACCAGGGTCCTCCAGTTCTCGAACCTCACCTTCGACGTCTCGGTCCTGGAAATCTTCACCGCCCTGTGCCGCGGCGGGACCGTGTGCATGCCTTCTCTCGAAGTGATCCGCGCACCAGACGATCTCTCCGACTACCTGCAGAACGCGCGCATCGACGTGGCGGTCCTGCCACCGACCTTCGTGGACCTCGTGCCACTCCGGCCCGACCTGCCGCTCCGGTTGCTCGACATCGGTGGCGAGGCGTTCCCCGCTGAACTCGCGGCTCGCTGGGCGGCGCGGGGACGGGAGGTGGTGGTCAGTTACGGGCCCACGGAGGCGACCGTCATCATGGCCTGGCATCGCTGCGGGCCGGACGAGGTCGATCCCCTGCCTTTCGGGCGACCGCGGGCCAATTCCCACGCTTACGTGGTCGACGCCTTCGGAGACTTGGCCCCGGTCGGGGTCCCGGGCGAGCTGTGGATCGGGGGAGTGAGTGTGGCCGAAGGCTACGAAAACGCCCCGGAGGCCACCCGTGAGGCTTTCGTGCCGGATCCGTTCGTCCCCGGTCGCGGGACGGTCTATCGGACGGGAGATCGGTGCGTTCTGGGTCGCGACGGTGAGCTGACCTTTCGCGGCCGGCTCGACAGTCAGGTCAAGATCCGCGGATTCCGGGTGGAGCTCGGGGAGGTCGAAACGGTTCTCGCCGGCCATCCTGACGTGCAGCAGGTGGTGGTTCACCTGGTGGGTTCCGGCGCCGATGCCCGGGTCGCGGCCTGGGTGGTGCCCGCTCCAGGCGGTAGCTGTGACCCTGCCCGGCTGCGGCAATGGCTCGGCGAGTCGCTTCCCCACTACATGGTGCCGAGCTCGGTCGACGTGATCGACGCCATCCCCTTGACCCCGCACGGGAAGGTCGACCGGTCCGCGCTCCCGTCACCGGGCGCATCCGCCGGTTCCCCGATGGCTCAGCCGCGGACAACCGCGGAACGGCACGTCGCCGAGGCGTTCGCCGCGACACTGGGCATCGAACAGGTCGGGATCCACGACGGTTTCTTCGAACTCGGCGGCACCTCGCTCCGGATCGTGCGCCTGCTGGCCGAGCTCAGGCGCCGGCTGGGGATCTCCTTGCCCGTGGGCGACGTTTACGCCGCTTCGACCGTCGCGGAGCTCGCGGACCGGGTGGCGGTCGCGCCCCAGCAGGCGCTCCCGGCACAGATTTCCGCCCTGACCAGTAGCGCTCGGCTCGACCGCGAGGCGGCACCGGTGTTCTTGATTCACCCGAGTTCAGGCTCGGCGCTCTGCTACGCCCCGCTCGCGCAAAAGGCCGGCTCGAGATTCCAGTGCTGGGGGATCGGAGCGGAGGAACGGCCGGGAGGACCTCTTCCGACGTCCGTGACTTCCATGGCGGACCAGTACGCGGACTTGATCACCCGGTTCTGCGCCGACCGACCGGTGTACATCGCGGGATGGTCCTTCGGCGGGATCATCGCGCAGGCCGTGGCCCACCGGCTGCGGCAGCGGCAGCAACACGAAATCGCCGGACTCGTTCTCGTCGACGCCGTCCTGCCAGACGGCTCACTCCCCGATGAGAAAAGACTCGCGAGCGATTTCCGTGCTGAGATCGCGCTGACGCTCGACAACCGTGACGTGAGCGAGTCTCCGGAACTACGGCATCGGCGCCGGCTCTACTCGGCGATCGTGCGTGCGGTCCACCGCCACCGGCCTGCCCCGGTCGATGTACGGACACTGCTCGTGTCGGCATCGGAAACCGTTGTACCCACGAGGAAGTGGACTGAATTCCTCACCGGGGCAGTGATCGAGGAAACGCTTTCCAGCGATCACTTCGGCCTGGTGACGGGACCCGCTGTCGGTCGGCTGACCGCTCTGATGACGGACTTCGTCACGGAGTCTCGCTGACGTTCAGCCGAATCGCGCCGGACGGGCAGTTGTAGGCCGCCGCCTGCGTCACTTCGTGCAACTCGGCTCCCGGCGTGGCCACCCTGACGATGACGGTTCCGTCGTCTTCCCGTTGCGTGAACACCGCCGGAGCCGTCAGGGCACAGACTCCCGTGCCCATACAGACATCGACGTCCGTCTCGATCTTCAACTGGTCAGGCATCCCACTCCACCGGCAATGATTTGACCCCGTACACACCCATGTCGTGCCGCATCGCGATCTCCTCCGGCGGAAGGGTCACCCTCAGGCCGGGAAGCCGCCGGAGCAGTACGGAGTAGCCGATCCGCAACTCCGCGCGCGCCAGCTGCTGGCCGATGCACTGGTGGATGCCGTGACCGAAGCCGACGTGACCGGTCGTCGTGCGCCGCAGGTCCAGTCGGTCGGGGTCGTCGAACCTCAGCGGATCACGGTTCGCGGCGGGAAGCGACACCAGCACCACTTCGCCCCGTTTGACCTGCACGCCTTCCAATTCGACGTCCTCCAGCGCGCCGCGGAACGGGCCGATGTGGATGATGGTCTGGTAGCGCACCAACTCTTCGATCGCGTTTTCCAGCAGCGTCATG
Organism: Amycolatopsis sp. NPDC043885; assembly: GCF_056435685.1. Taxonomy (NCBI): domain Bacteria; kingdom Bacillati; phylum Actinomycetota; class Actinomycetes; order Pseudonocardiales; family Pseudonocardiaceae; genus Amycolatopsis; species Amycolatopsis sp. NPDC043885. The sequence goes on along the minus strand of NZ_JBWKEA010000024.1, from coordinate 30,587 downwards.
TCATCGAGCAACAGGGCGAGCTGGTCGGGGTTCTGCAAAAGCGCATGGATGCCGAGCGCGATCATGTTCGCGGTCGACTCCAGGCCGGCGACGATGAGCGTCACCCCTGCCCCGGTCAGTTCCTCGTCGGTGAGGTCGCTTTCGGTCAAACCACTCAGCAGATCCTCGCCCGGATCGGCCCGCTTGGCGGCGACCAGTTTGCGGACGTAGTCATGGATGTACGCCCAGGCATGGCCGGAGCCCGTGCTGGTCGACTTCATGTCGACCAGCACGTTCGTCCGTTCGAGGAAAGCCTCGCGGTCTTCCAGCGGCACACCGATCAACTCGCAGATCATCTGCGACGGGATCGGCACCGCGAAATCGCGTTGGAGATCGGCGGGAGGCCCGACCCGGAGCATCTCGTCCACACAGGCGTCGGCGATCTCAGTGATCCTCGGCTCGAGCGTCGCCATGCGCCGTACCGTGAACTGCCCGGCGAGGAGACGGCGATAGCGCGTGTACTCCGGCGGGTCCAGACGACTGAACATCCCCGGCAGCGTCGGCACGTGCCGTGTCTGTGTCCGCGCGCGTTCGACCGGCCAGTGCCGGAATTCGTTGCGGTTGCTGAACCGTGGATCCGCGAGAACGGTCCGGGCCAGCGCATGGTTGGTCACCAGCCAGCCGCGGTGGCCATCGGGGAATATCAGCCGCGAAAGGGGTGCTTGCTCCCTGAGCTCGCTGAGCTCGTCGGGCGGATCGAAGGGGCAGGAGCGCGTCATCGGAAGACCGTGGATTTCCGGGATCATCTCCACCATGAAACAAACGTAGCCGGGATCCGATCGATCGCCAAGGGATTCGTTATCGAACCGGGCGTCCGATCAATCGGCGCCGGGAAGCGGCGCCTGGGGACTCCACTTCGCGGTGAGGAACTCCGTCGCTCGCTCGCCGTTCTCCTCCTGGAACTCGTCGAAGCTCTGGCGGTTGTGTTCGCGAACGGCGGCCGACCAACCACTTGCTCCTTCGGATGACGGTTCGACCAGTGCCCACTTCGGCTCGATCGTCATTCCTCGCGACACTTTGGCGTGCAGCGCTTTGATCCCGAAGTCGATCGTCGTCGCCCCTCGTGCCAGCGCACATTCGATGGGCAGGTAATAGCCGAGGTTGAAATAGAGCGCCGTCCTTCGCGCCACCTCGTAGTCCAAGCCCAGCCACGGGACCACCCATTGCGACCCGTTCACGAATCCGCTCACCGCGCCGACCAGGCGCCCTTCGTCGCGGCAGGTGAGGACCAAGGTGTCCTCGCCGAAGCATCGCGCTTGCGCCTCCAGGTTCTGGCGGAGCCCTGCCGGGTCGGCCGGGGGATAGCCATGTTGGCGGTAGGTGAATTCGAAAAGCGCGGCGATCTCGTCGAAATCATCCGGTAAAGTGGCGGGGCCCCACACGAGCCCACTGTTTTCGAAGATGCGGCGTTCTCGGCCGATTTCCTGGCGCCGCCGCTTCGGGAGAGTGTGGAGGTACCCCTCGAAAGTCGTGGCCGGGAGATCCAGCGTGGCGACGGTGTTCAGCAGTCCGACCGACGGGTGCCCATACCCCGCCTCGGAGAGTTCGGTGAGCCGCGCCTGTGGCACGCAGAGGAAAGCGGTGTACTCGGCTCCCAGAGAAGTCGCGAACTCCCGGAAGGTCTCGACCATGGTCCGAGCAAGTGAGGCTCGCTCCCCGGCGGACACATCGGGCCGGATGAGCAATCCATCGTTGTGATATCCGTAGGCCGTCCCACCCAGAACCGCGAATCCCGACGGCGACGCGGCTTCCGAGTGGATGACCTTGGTCAGTGTGAAGGGCGACGGTGTCTCGTCCGGCCCACCGGAGTAAGTCGGCAGGGCCGCGATCAACTTGCCGTCCTCGTCGTGCCACAGCAGATACGCGATTTTCGTGGTGAGCCGGTCTTCGAGAAACCGCTGCCAGCGGTGACAAGCGAAAAGCGAGGAGCCTTCGGCCACGGCGTCCCACTCGGCCGGCGGGATCTCGTCGATCGAGTCCGCCGTGACCCAGGTGGTCATCGGTGCGGCTGTTCTCTCATTGCTCGGGTTCACAAGCGGCCTTTCACGGAAACGGAGATCGAGGAGTCGAAGGCTGCGCGTCGACGACTACCATCCGATACATTGTCATACCGTGCCGGTCCGGATGTCTCCAGAGCCCTTGCAAGAGGAACCCAACCCTCACCGCACTCGCAGCCTGAACCTGTGGTTGTCCGGCGTGAGTCTGTCGCTGTTCGGCGATAGCGCACTTTGGCTGGTAGCGGCCCTTTGGGTGAAGAGTTTGACCGGCAGCGACGGCGCGGCGGGTATGACCTTCCTGGCTTATCTCGCCCCAGGTATCATTGCGCCGCTGTTCGGAGTGGTCGTCGATCGGGTGCGGCGCAAGCGGCTCGTGTTGACGATCAACCTCGTGCTCGCTCCCGTCACGTGTCTGGTGCTGTTCGCCACCACGAGTTCGGACGTGTGGATCATCTACACGGTGCTGGTGATCACCGGGTTCGGGACGAGTCTGCACAACGCCGCGGGTGGCGCGTTGCTCCCGAGGATCGCCGGACCGAAGGGGATCGGCCGGGCGAACGCGAAACTGCGCACCCTGAAAGAGATCAGTCGTTTGTTCGCGCCGGTCGTCGGCACCGCGCTTTTCGCCGCGTCGAGCGTGGAAGCGGTGGTGGTGATCAACGCCGCGACCTATCTGGTCGCCGCGGTGTGCGTTTGGCTGGTGGACGTCGATGACCCCAAGCCACAGTACGAGCGTGGTGAGCCTCTCGTGCGCCAGATGACCGCCGGCGCGCGATTCCTGTGGCAGTGCGCCCCACTTCGGGAGACCGCTTTCACGCTGGTGGGCGTGCTCGCCGTCTTCGGGTTGATCCAGCCGACCGTGTTCGCCCTTGTGTCGAACGGCCTGCAGCTCTCTGTCACTTTTGTGGGCGTACTGAGCAGTTGTCAAGCGGTCGGCGCCATCGTCGGCGGAATGGTCACCGTCCGAATGGTCGACCGGCTTGGTGCCCGTCGGCTGCTTCTCTGCGGGCTGCTCCTATACATCGCAGGACACGCCGCACTCCTGATACCGGTCCCGATCAGCGCGATCGCGGGATTCGTCGTGATCGGTGGCGGAATCGCCCCGGTGATCGTGGGTTTCTACACGCAGGTGCAGCATCTCGCCCCAGACAGGATGCTCGGCAGGGTGTCCGCGGTCGCCGATTCACTCATCAGCCTGCCACAGGCCGGATTCATCGCGCTCGGCTCCTTGACGATCGGGACGATCGGACACGGGCCGATGCTGATCTTCATGGTGACGGTGCTGGTGTTCTCGACGCTGTACTACCTTTCCCGGCTCAGGGCGACACCGACGCCGGAAGTCCTGGCACCGCAACCTGCTCGTATGGCAAAGCCGTGAGGACCGGACACCGGATTCACCGTGCCCGCTCCCGGCCTTCGCAATCGGAATGTTTGCGCACCACGTATTCGCACGGCAGTATGGGGCATCGTGGAGACGGACGAACCCTGATGGGTCGCTCCTCCTTTCACGGGAACGGCTGATTCGCAATGGGGGAATAGATGCTATGTGCCATCGCCTGTAGACGCTTCGATCCCGTAGCCCCGAGGCCGTCGGTCTCTGCCACCGTCTCCGGTAGCCCTCGCCGCAGTCCCGGTAGACCCGGCTGGTTGGCGTAGTTCGACTGCTGCCGTGACGAAACGACGGAGGGATCACCGATGGCGTACGAGTCAGAGGCGGACGATACGGCGGACGTCGTGGGCGTGGGTTTCGGTCCGGCGAACCTGGCACTCGCCATAGCCCTCAGGGAACGGGCATCGGCCGAGTCCGCCGCGGCCGTCTTCAAAGCGCGCTTCTTCGAGAAGCAGCAAGAGTTCGGCTGGCATCGCGGCATGCTGATCGACGGCGCGACGATGCAGGTGTCATTCCTCAAGGACTTGGTCACGCCGCGCAATCCGACGAGCCGGTTCGGATTCTTGTCCTACTTGCACGCCAAAGGCCGTTTCGCCACGTTTCTCAACCGCAAGTCCTTCTATCCACTTCGTACCGAGTTCCACGACTATCTGGCTTGGGCGGCCGATCAGCTCGCCGACGATGTCGACTATGGCAGTGAGGTCGTCGAAATACGACCGGTCACGGATGCTCGCGGCACCACGGCCGCCGTCGACGTGGTCGTCCGCGGACAAGGTGCGCTGTCGACCGTGCGGACGCGAGCCATCGCCGTCGCGTCCGGGCTCGAGCCGGTCCTTCCCGCGGGTATCGAGGCGGGGGACCGGATATGGCACAGCTCGGACTTGCTCTACCAGGCGGAGAAGGCGGCAACAGGGACACCTGCCCGTTTCGTCGTGGTCGGCGCCGGGCAGAGCGCCGCGGAAGTGGTCGGCTATCTGCACGAACGTTTCCCGCAGGCGGAGGTGCACGCGGTGTTCGCGCGGTACGGCTTCAGCGTCGCAGACGACAGTTCGTTCACCAACGAGGTCTTCGACCCGGTCGCCGTCGACCGGTATTTCACTTCTCCGCCGGACGTGAAGGCGATGCTGCTCGACTACCATTCCAACACCAATTACGCGGTCGTCGATGACGACACCATACGAGACCTGTATGACCGTGTGTACCGGGAAAGCCTCAGCGGGGTCCGGCGTCTGCACGTCCACAATGTGTCCCGGGTGCGCGGTCAAGAGGTCGGTACCGACGACGTGAACGTCCGGCTCGAGTTCCTGCCGACCGGCGATGTCACGGCGGTCCGGGCCGACGCTATCGTCTACGCGACCGGCTACCGCCCCGGTGATCCGCTGCGATTGCTCGGCGAGCTCGGAACGCGATGCCTGCGCGACGAGCGCGGGAACATCCAGGTGGGGCGCGATTACCGGGTCCGGACGACGGACGACGTGAAAGTCGACATCTTCCTGCAAGGTTCCACCGAACACAGTCACGGCATCTCGTCCAGTCTTCTTTCCAATGTGGCGGTACGAGCTGGGGAGATCGCCGATGCGCTGGAGGCGTCCGGAAGACCCGCCCGGCATCCCCGTAATCGATCGTCGAGTGTGTCTCTGACTGAACACTGAAGGAGTGATCCGGTGTTCGTTCCCGAGCTCTATCAAGTACGCGACGAGACGTGGCTGCGCGACGTCATGCGGGACCATCCGCTGGCGACGCTCAACACCAATGGGGCGGACGTTCCCTATTCCACGCATCTCCCGGCTCTGCTCGCGCCCGCCATTCCGGACGATGCGCCGCTGGTCGGCTCGGAAGTGATCGGTCACCTGAATCGGGCCAACCCCCATTGGCGATCCCTTTCCGACGGGATGCGGGCCCTGCTGGTGTTCCAGGGGCCGGGCGCCTACGTGACTCCGGCGACGTATGGCCTGGACCCGGCGGCCCCCACCTGGGATTTCGTCTCCATCCACCTTCATGGCCGGCTCCGTCTCGTACAGGACCGCGAGGAGACATTCGAAGTCATCCTGGCGACCGTGAAACAGCTGGAGAGCACGCAAGGCGAAGAGTGGGATCCGACGTCATCGCTGGAATACTTCCGGCGGATTCTGCCGGGGGTCGGGGCGTTCCGCCTGGAGATCGAGGGTGTCGACGCGATGTTCAAGCTCAGCCAGGAGATGCCCGCCGAGATGCGGGAACTGGTGATCCGGCATTTCGAAGACCGTGAGGGAAACCGTCGGAAGTTGGGGCGCCTGATGCGCGAGCACGGACACTGTGCGGTGAGCCAGGAGGCGGGGGCATGACGGACGCCGGTCTCCCGGTCTCCCTGTGGGGTGGCGACTCGAATCCGACCTGCCTCATCACTGCGTTGCTGCGGACAGCCGCCCGGCAGCCGCAAGCGATCGCGGTCGTCGACGGCGAGGACCGGTTCACCTACGCGGAACTCCTGCGATGGGCCCAGAGCCTCGCCGCTCTGCTCGACGAGCAAGGCGTCGCCACAGGAGACCCTGTCGCCGTCACGGGCGAGCGTGGTGCGCCCACCATCGCGGCGATGCTGGCGACGGGGCTGCTTGGAGCCGTCTATGTACCTCTCGATCCCGCCTATCCGGAGTTGCGGCTGAAGTACATGCTCCAGGACAGCGGCGCCAAGGTGCTGCTCCACAGTGGACCGGACCCGGCCTTGAGCGATTCGCCGGTACCGCTCCCGATCCCCGCTTTCGACTCGCTTTCCGTCGCCGACGAAGTGGTCGTCTTCCAGCCGCCCGCCACCTGCGACCCGGATACCGCCTTCTACATCATCTATACCTCGGGCTCAACCGGCTGGCCCAAGGGTGTCGCGATCCCGCATGGCTGCCTGGACAACATGGTGGAGTGGCAGGCTTCGCACTCACCGCGTCGGGACCTGCGCACCGCTCAGTTCGCCCCGCTCAATTTCGATGTCTACTTCCAGGAGGTACTTGGCACACTTCGCGGTGGCGGCACAGTGGTCGTCGTGCCGGAACGGCTGCGCCGTGACCCGGTCGGTCTGCTCGCTTGGCTGATGGAACACCGCGTCGAGCGGATGTTCCTGCCTTACGTGGCCCTGCAGATGCTGGCGATCGTGGCGGAGGCGACACCTGATCTGGCCGGGATCCAGCTGGTCGAAGTTAATACCGCGGGCGAGCAACTGGTGGCCACCAAGCAGATCCGTGCGATGTTCCGACGGCTGCCCGGTGCCCGGTTGGTCAACCATTACGGCCAGAGCGAGTCCGCGATGGTGTCGTCGCACATCCTGCCCGCCGATCCCGACGAATGGCCTGCTCTGCCACCGATCGGTGTTCCCTTGCCGGGCTGTGAGCTGCTGATCGATCCGGAGGACGAAGAATTGCCGGACGTCGGTGAGTTGCTCGTAGCCGGATCACCGGTTTCCCTGGGCTACACACACCGGCCGGAACTCAACGCGGAACGCTTCGTCACCGTCGCCCCCACGCCTCATGGCCACACACGGGTCTTCCGCACAGGCGACCTGGTGCGCATCCAGGACGGTGTCGTGCAGTTCATGTCCCGTCTGGACAGCGACGTCAAGATCCGCGGGTACCGCGTGAACCTGACGGAGATCGACGTCCATCTGCTGAGCAGGCCCGGCGTCGAGGCCGCGGCCTGTGTAGTCGTCGAGGCGAGTACCGGTACGCGAACCCTGCGGGCAGCCGTCACCGCGTCGGAGGAAGGTCCGCCACCGGACTGGCACGCCATTTCCCCCTATCTGAGCGAAGTGCTTCCCGAGGCATCGCTGCCTTTGTCGCTGACTGTTCTGCCCTATCTGCCTCGTACGCCGAGCGGGAAGACAGACCGCGACGCGGTCGCCGCGCTCATTGTCGAAGACATCCGAAACCGATGAGATTGGATGGGAACTTGGACGCTCTCGCCGAAGCTGTAGTCAAAGGTGCGCCCAGGGAGGATTTGGAACGCATACCGGTGCCTGACGAATTCGTCGCGGTCCACACACGCACCGAAGACGTCGGTATGTTCCAAGGTGTCGAGGACAAGGATGTCCGGCGCTCGTTGCGAATCGGTCCGGTGCCGATGCCGGCGTTGGCGGCGGACGAGGTCCTCATCGCGGTCATGGCCAGCGGTATCAACTACAACACCGTGTGGTCGGCGACCTTTGATCCCGTCCCGACATTCGCCTTCCTCAAGTATTTCGGACGGCAGGGTGGCGACGCGGCTCGTCACGACCAGCGGTTCCATGTACTGGGCTCGGACGCGGCAGGCGTCGTGGTGCGTGCCGGCTCCGGCGTTCGCCGCTGGGCCGTCGGCGATCATGTCGTGGTCGCGACGGCGCATGTCGACCATGAGGAGCCATCGACGCACGGAGACAGCATGCTCGGCGGCGAGCAACGCGCTTGGGGTTTCGAGACGAATTTCGGCGGTCTGGCGCAGTACGCGGTGGTCCGGGCGAGTCAACTGCTGGCGAAGCCCCCTCATCTGACCTGGGAGGAGGCCGCCGCCAGTCCGCTGTGTGCGGGTACCGCTTATCGCATGCTGGTCGGTGAGCACGGGGCGCGCATCAAGCAGGGCGATGTCGTCTTGATCTGGGGCGCGGCCGGCGGGCTCGGCGTGTACGCGGCACAGTTCGTCCGGAACGGTGGTGGCATCGCGGTCGGTGTGGTCAGCTCGGAAGAGCGCGCGGAAAGTGCTCGGTTGATGGGCTGCGAGCACGTCATCAACCGGCGCGAACTCGACCTCGAAGATCCGGTGACAGGTGGAAAACAACTCGGCAAGAGAATCCGGAAAGCGGTCGGTGACGATCCGCACGTCGTCTTCGAGCATGTGGGGCGCGAAACGTTCGGCCTTTCGGTTTTCGTCGCCGGGCGTGGCGGGACGATCGTGACTTGCGGATCGAGTACCGGTTTTCAGCACGAGTTCGACAATCGCTATTTGTGGATGCGCCTCAAGCGGGTGATCGGCAGCCATGGGGCGAATCTCCAAGAGCAATGGGAGGTCAACCGGCTCATCACCCTCGGACGCGTCAAATCAGCCCTTTCGGTCGTCTACCCCTTGGCCGAAGCCGCCGAAGCAGCACGGCTGGTGCAAGAGAACCTTCATCTCGGGAAGGTCGGTGTGCTCGCGCTGGCTCCCGAAGAAGGACTCGGCGTGACCGATCCGGTGATGCGCGAAAAACTCGGTGCGGACATCGCGCCGTTGATGGCCTGAAGGGGGCATAAATGGCAGGGCCCGGCGAGTACCCCTATGACGCGGGTATCCACCCGACCGGATACACCACCAAAGTCTGGACCATGCGCCAGCTCGCCGGTTTGAGCACTGCGGGCTCTACGAACGAACGTTTCCACTATCTGCTGGGCCTTGGCGAGACCGGCCTGTCGCTGGCGTTCGACCTGCCGACGCAACTCGGCCTCGACCCCGACGACCCCCGAGCAGAAGGCGAAGTCGGTCGTACGGGTGTTTCGATCGCCACCGTCGACGATCTCGCGGAGGTGTTCAAAGGTATTCCCTTGGACCGGCTCTCGGTGTCCATGACCATCAACGCCACGGCACCGATACTGCTGGCCATGTGGGTGGTGGTGGCCGAGGAGTCGGGTGTCGATCCGACTTCGCTGCGCGGGACGCTCCAGAACGAGATGCCGAAGGAGTTTCTGGCACGCAAGGCCTACATCTACGACATCGACACCAGCATGCGCTATTCGCTCGATGTTCTGGAGCACTGTATTCGCCACCTGCCGACAGTGAATCCGGTGTCTTTGTCCGGCGGACACGCGCGCGAGGCGGGGGCCAGCCGGGCGCTTGAGGTGGCATGTGGGATCGCGGACGCGGAGGTGTACCTCCAAGGCATGGTCGACCGCGGTCTGGGGGTGGACGAGGTGGCTCGACGGTTCACCTTCATCTTCGGTGCGCACATGGAATTGCTGGCGGAGGCCGCGAAGTTTCGTGTGGTGCGGTCGCTCTACGCGCAGCGGTTGCGAGAACGCTGGGGAGCGACAGACGAACGCGCGATGAAGATGCGGGTACAGGTCAACACTTTCGGTTCCGCGCTCGCACACCAAGAACCGCTGAACAATGTGGTCCGCTCCACGATCCAGGCGCTCGCGGCCGTGCTGGGCGGGGTGCAGTCCCTGCACGTGTGCAGTTTCGACGAGGCATATCAGACGCCGGGGGAGTTGGGTGCCCGTATCGCGCTGCGAACCCACCAGATCATGGCGGAGGAGACGGACGTCGCCCGGTACGTCGATCCGCTAGGTGGTTCGGCGGTGATCGAGCGGATCGCGGCGGAGATGAGGTCCGAGGTGGAGGACTGGCTCCGCCGGATCGAGGACCATGGCGGCATGCTCGGCAGTATCCGGAGCGGGTGGCTGGAGTCCGAGATCGAAGATCTGGCTCAACGTGAACCAGGGCCCCGGGTGGGAGTCAAGGACCAGCTTCGGTCCGAGACCGAAGAGGTCGTTCTCCAGCGGGAGCGCCATAAACCCTTGCCGTCGGTTCAACGAGGGGTGGAGCGTCGGGCCTGCGATGCCGAGTTGAAGGCGATACGAGACGCGGTGGCGAGTGGCGTCAACGTGATGCCCACCCTGATCGAGGCGGCACGGGCTCGTGCCAGTCTCGGCCAGATGTGTGAGGCAATGGCGCCGCAAGACTGACCCCTGGTGTGCGGGCGCCGCGTCACGGTGGCGGCTTCAGACCGTCACCGTGACGAAATGGGATGGCCATCTGGCATGGCGGGCTGAACCTGTTACCGGCCGTAACGTCAAACGCGTTTTCAGAACGGTCGTTCAAGCCCGTTTCGGGGGCGATCAAGGGCCCATGCGGTAGAACTCGAAGCTCCGGAGAGCAGTCTCCAAACTTAGCTACAAAATGTACCTTCTGTAGCTAAGTTAGGTTATAGATAGTGATACCGATACCTCGGTTACGCGTTTTGTAAGTCTCAAGGTAGGCTCCGGTCATGGTCGAGAACGAGGATGCGGTCGTCGAGGACCGTGTGCCAGAGCAGGCGCGATGTGGATTTCGCAAGTGCCGGCAACCGCTGCCGCCGCCGGGACCGCGCGGGGGTCGGCCCTACGAGTTCTGCCCTGATCGGACGTGGCCGGGCGGAAAGAGCTGCAAGCAACTGGCCGCGGCGGAACAGGCATTACGGGAGGCGCTGGGCGACGAGGCATTGCCCGCTGCGGCGCTGACCGAGGCCGGAGAAGCCTTCGACCAGGCCGCCGCCGCGGTGATCGATCCCCTGCGAACGTTGAGTAACGCGCTCGACGCTGTCACCGCGCACCTGCGCGACGAGATCACCTCGGCCGTCAGTCAAACCGAGGCAGCTCGGGAGGAGGCGACGGAAGCCAGACGGCAACGGGACGCAGCGCTGGAGCGAGCGGTCGAGGCCGAGCAATCGGCCGACGCGGCGGCTGAAGTAGCCCGGGTCGCTGAACGGGCGGAGTTTGCGGCCAGAGCGACAGCTGACGAGGCGGTCGAGGCCCGGTCTGCCGCCCAGTTGGCGCAGGCGACGGCAGAGTCGGCCACAGCAGTGATCACTCAGCGAGCAAAGGAAGCCGCTGAGGAAGCGGCCGAACAACGAACCCGTGCCGACAAGCTGACGGCCGCACTCTCGACCCGTGGCGAGGAGCTGGCGACACGGACTGCCGAACGAGACGCCGCACGAGATGCACTCAGCGAATCAGAGAGGCAGCGCAGAACGTGGGAGCGGCTCCTGGACTCACAGAAGACCGAGCTGACAACAGAATTGGGCACACTCCGCAAGCAGTTGCAAGATCAAGGTGCCCGCCACCAGGAGGCCATCGAGGAGCAAACGGCACGCGAGGCTGCATCACAGGAACAACTCGCAGACGTCCGAGCCGAGTTGGCGGCTGCGCTCGGCGAACTCGCCGCAGCTCAGGCTCAGGCCAGCCAGGTCCAAGCGCGACACGAGCAGGTCGCGGCGACGCTGTCCCGCATCCGACAGCGCGCCCTCGCCGCAACAGCGGAACCGTCAACTGCGCTTCGACACGACCTGTTGGCAATTCTCCTTGGCGACGACCTGGCAGAGACACCAGCGTCAGCGACGCCTGACCTGCCGTAGGCCCCCCGCGCGCGTCCTGTTCCGGCGAAGATCTATTGGTCGGACATCAGTCGAGGCCACCAGGGGCCGATGTCGCGCCGGTCGACCTCCTCTACCTAGATCGATGCAGGGGGGAGAGAACGTGCTGGGTCGACGTCGATCAGGACTTCAGCAGATCCGGTTGCCGGGGGCGAGTTGTACCGAACTGGCCTCGGGGCCGGCGTCGCGGCCAGCTCAGGCCAGCCGTCCGGCGCTCGAAGATCTCGTGAGCAGCGACGTCCGCACGGCGGGCGGCGCGTGTGTAAGGCCGGAGCAGGCCAGGCCGCGAGGCACGCTCGACGTCGATACGCGGCAGGTCCCGGCATTCCTGGGCCGGCCCTTCCAACCCGGACGCCTGCAGCCCGATCGGCATCAGGTCCCGGATCAGCCAGTCCGCCAGCCGCGCGCTCGCCGACGGCGAATTCGGGACCAGCAATCTCCTCACCGGTTCAGTCACAGCGCAGCCCCCGCTCGCGTCCCCATCCCCCGGTACGTCTTCGCCCGCGAGACCTTGCCTGCACGCGCCGGGCCGGGAGTTCGCAGTGCCGACCGGGCGCTCGTGCTCGCAGGCTACTCCCGTTCCGCCATTCGGCCCGTGAGGTGATCCAGGTCCGGATGCGGATCGACATGGGTGAAGGCGCCACGAAATCCTCGTTTTCGCTGCGAAATGTCGTGGGTAGCCGGTACGCTGGCTGCTCCGATTTCGCTCAAGCCGCAGAGAAGTAAGGGGAAGTCCGATGGCCGCGATGACTCACGACCAGACGACGACCGACCCCCGCGCGCAGGCGAGGTCCACTCACGCACACCTCCTGCGCGGCGGCCGGCTTCGCCCGATCGAGGACTTCTCGTTCCTCGCGCGCACCACCGACGAGCACACGCTCGCCGTCCAGACCGGGCTGACCTACGCGCGGTTGTGGGAGCACGCACCGCAGATCGTCCATGGCGGGACCACCGTGATCGCCGGGCCTGAGATGCCACCGGTGGTCGCGGGCTACCTCGTCGGCGCGACGATCAGGAAGATGCTGGAGCGGCGGGCTCTGCGCAGGCACGCCGGACTGCAGTGGCGTACCCGCGCGCTGTGGCGCGCGGTGCTGACGACGCATCGGCTGTGGGTCGAGCTGCCCGGTGGCGGGACCACGGAGTGGCTCAACCTCAACTACGAGACGATCACCCGCCTCACGCTCATCGGCGATCGGCTCGAGCTGCACTTCGCGCAGGCATGCCCGCTGGCATTGACCGGCCCGTGGGCGCCGTGGTGCGCCGCGGTGATCGCCCACTACCGCTACGGGCAGGACGCGGCCGGGGTGCTTCCCGGGTTGAACAGCGCCGTCTAGCCGAGGCTGAAGAGTTATTGAGGGGTAAGGCAAAGACGGCGTGGCGGGTTCAGAATCGACCGCCTCGAAGGGCGCGGCTCGGTCAGGCGCGTTCCGGATCCCGCCGACCGCCGCTCCTCGCTACTGGAACTCACCGACACCGGCACGCAACTCGTCCATGAAGCGGACGAGACGTTCGCGGCCATCGGCGCGCTCATCCAGACGGCCCTCGACCCCGCGCGACGCCTAGCAGGCACTGCGGCAACTCCTGACCGCGCTCGAACACGACAGGATCGGCACACCCGCCGCCTGAAGAGCGGCCTGTTCAGGGGAGAGCTTTACCGAGCTTTTCCAGCCCCTCGCGGATCCCGTCCTCGATCCGCCGGTACGTGTCGGCACCCGTGACCAGGCTGTCGGCGATGCCACCGACCGTGTCCACACCCGCCGTCAGCCGATCCCCGGCGGCGCTGATGTGCTTGGTCAGCGCCTCGCTGAAGGTGGTGGCGGCGGGGACCTCGCCGAGCAGGTGCGACACCAGTTGCAGCCGCGACACCGCGCCGGCCGCCGTGCTCAACGTCGACGTCGCCCCGTCCAGGACGCCCGCGGCACCGACCAGCGAATCGGGATCGGTTTCGTATCCGGCGTCGCCGGGGGAGAGCGCGCCGTCCGGATCGAGCCCCAGCTCCTCCAAGGCGATCCTGGTCAGCTCGGGCTCGTCCCACTTCGAACCCGGGTTCTTCTGGTAGCCGTAGGCGCCGGATTCGTGCGCCAGCACGATCTCCCCGTCGATCTCGACGGCTTCCTCGACACCGTGCGAGTCGTAGCCGTCTTCGTTGCCGGGCTCGCCGCCCTTCAGCTCGATCTCCTCACGATCGTTGAAGTCGTACCACTCCGGCGTCCGATCCTGCCGATAGAACTTGCCGCTGTGCCCATCGGACGAGGAGAAGATGAACTCGTCGTCGCGTACCACGACGCCCTGGACGTTGTTCGGTGTCTCGATCGGATCTCCGGCCTCGTCCGGCTGGGGTGAGCCGTCCGGGCCGACGGGAATTTCGTAGAGCCGGTTGTTCTTGTAGTCACCCACGAAGAGCTTGCCTTGGGCGTAGGTGACATAGCTGTGGGCGGGCGTCGGAACCACGTCGATGGCGTCGACCGGCTTGCCGCTGTCCTGTGCGGCGTCGAGTTCGGCCTTGTCGTAGACGTACACATGTTCGTTGGACGACACCCAGACGTGCTCGCCGTCCGTCGCGACGCCACCGGTATGGGTGGGCGCGCCGACGTCGCCGTTGCCGTTGAGATAGACGTTTCCCGTTTCCACACCGGTCTCGTAGTCGACGTAGGTCAGCCTGCTCGGCGTCAGCCCTGGCCCGATCGGGCTGTCGCCGGAGCCGTCCCCATCGCCGTCGTGGTACGAGCCCACCAGCAGGTTCTCGCCGTCGTAGGCCAGACCTTGGGATGTCCACGGCTCGCCTGGGTTGACGCCGCTGATGTCGGCGTCGCCCTCGCTGTCCCAGCCCTCACCGCCGCCGTCGGTCGTGGCCGCCAGCGCGGTGAGCCTGCTTTCGTAGGTCTGCTGGGCCACGGTCAGCGCCCGGACGGTCTTCATCGCGATTTCCGGCGCTTCGAGGAGGTCGCTCAGGCCGAGTTCGCGCCAGGGCTTGATGGCGGCGTCGGCTGCCGTCCGCAGGGCGGTGTACGCCTTCGCGGCGCCCTCGACGGCCGCCTCCGCGGTGTGGAGCCGGCCGTACACCTCGGCGACGGCCCGCGAGGACGCTTTCGCCTTGCCGACGAACTCGGCCGCCGCCGTGCCACGCCATGACCGTGCCGCCCGCAGCGCGCCGTCGGAGATCCCGTCCGCGACCGTCTGCAACGACGCCCTGGTGTCGGCGATGGTGGCACCGACCTCGGCGATACCCGCCGCGTCGCCCGAAGTGAGCTTGGCGTAGAGCGGTTCGGGATCCAGGAACGGCATCGGCTTCTCCTCGGGCAACCACTGGTCAGGGTGGGTCGTGCGCGTTCAGACGCCGACAGGCGGACACCGGTTCCCGCGCATCACCCACCCCGCCCGGGTCAGGACAGCATGCCGCCGTCCACCCGCAGGACCGTCCCGGTCACATAGGAGGCGCGGTCGCTCAGCAGCCACGCGGCGGCCTCGGCGATCTCCTCGGGTTCGGCCACCCGGCCCAGTGGCGTGCGCGCGTTGAGCCGGTCGAGGATGTCCGGCGAGCTCTTGACCCACTCGTCGAACATCTCGGTCAACGTCGTGCCGGGGGCGACGACGTTGATGCGGATCCCTTCCGGGCCGTAGGTGGTGGCTGCCGAGGCGGTGAGGCTGTTGACGCCGCGTTTCATCGCCCCGTACGCCGGGAGTTCCGGATTGGACATCAGGCTGCCGACACTGGTGTTGTTGACGATGGCACCGGTCTTCGCGGTGGCCCGGATCGCCTCGATCTCGGCGACCATCGCCAGCCACGGGCCTTTGAGGTTCACCGCGTAGATGCGGTCGAAATCGGCCTCGGTCACCTGGTCCATCGGGCCCGGTGGCACGTTCGTCGCGCCGTTGTTGAACGCGACGTCGAGCCTGCCGTGCAGTTCCACGGCACGGCCGACGGCCGCGCGGATGCTCGATGGGTCGCCGAGGTCGCACACCACGTGGTCCGCGACGCCGCCGTCCGCGCGGATCTCCTCGGCCACGGCCTTCAGCTGGGACTCGGTGCGGGCGGCGAGCACGACGCGGGCGCCTTCCCTGGCGAACAGCCGCGCGGCGGCGGCGCCGATACCGCGGCCGGCGCCGGTGATGAAGGCGACCTTGCCGTCGAGCAGGCCCGGAACAGTCGTTGTGTTGGTCATGGCACCGAGAGTTCCTCCGCCGTCGGCGCGTATCCAGGCACCGGCGGTACCTGGCTGACGTACCGCCATCGTCCACACTGGAGTGGTGGACAGACGACAACTCGCGGACTTCCTGCGCACCAGGCGCGAGCGGATCACTCCCGCGGACGTCGGCCTCCCCGCCGGGCGCCGCCGCCGTACTCCCGGGCTGCGGCGTGAGGAAGTGGCACAGCTGGCGTTCATCTCGACCGAGTACTACACCCGGCTGGAGCAGTCCCGTGGTCCACGGCCCTCTCGTGAGGTGCTGGCCGGGCTGACCAGGGCCCTTCGGTTGTCGGACGTGGAACGCGATCACCTGCATCACCTCGCCGGCGCGCCGCCGGGACCACCGCCCGGCCCGTCCCGGGAGGTCCGGCCGAGCCTTCTCGCGCTGTTGCACCGTCTTCCGCAGGCGGCGGCGATCGTACTGTCGGCGACCTACGAGGTGCTCGCCTGGAACGACCTCGCCGCCGCGTTGATGGAGGACTTCTCCGCACTGCCGCGGCGGGACCGTAACCTCGTGCGCCGCGCGTTCCTCGCGCCGCGGCCGGACGGGCGGCGGCTCTACGGCGTGTCCGATGTGGACGAGTTCTCCGCAAGCGCGGTCCGCAACCTCCGGGCCACCGCGGGTCGTTATCCCGACGACCCCGAGGTCACCGGGCTGATCCGGGAACTCCTCGACGGCAGCGAGGAATTCGCCCGGCTGTGGGCAGCGCACGACGTGTGCGCCGCGCCCACCCTGTGCAAGACCTTCCGGCATCCGGTGGTCGGCCCGGTCAGCGTGAACTGCGACGTCCTCGACATTTCCGACCGCGATCAGCAGGTCGTGATCTACACCGCCGACCCCGGAACGCCGTCGGAGAACGCCTTACGCCTGCTGTCCGTCGTCGGGACGCAGCGAATGGACGCCCAGCTCTGAACGGTTTGTAGGTTCCCTCGATACCAGCGGATCGATTCTCAGCGCGATCGCCAGCGCGAATCGCCCGGCCGGATCGTCGATCGTGCCGCCGAAGAGCGTCCGCAACTGCCGGATCCGGTACCGGACGGTCTGGACGTGGACGTGCAGTTCGAGGCCGATCGCCTGTGGCTGGTCCGGCCGGGCGAGCCACGCCGCGAGGGTCGTGGTGAGCCGTTGCCTCGCCGGTTCGGGCAGACCGGCCAGCGGCGCGAGGACGTCCTTCGCGAACTCGGCGGCGAGTTCGGGATCGGCGGTCAGCAGCAGATCGATGCGGTGGTCGACGGTGTGGACCAGCGGGCTGTCGCCGAGCGCGCCGGTGCGCGTCAGCCGCCACAGAGCGCTCGCCCGGCGGGCGCTGAGCGCGGCCGAGCGAAGCGGTACGGCCGGGCCGACGCCGGCCTGGTCGTCGCCGAGCAGGTCCCGCAACCGGCCGAGGTACCACTCGAGCCGGTCGGCGGGCATGACGATCGCGGTCAGATCATGGTGACGGCCGACCAGCACCCGTCCCGGCATCCGGTCCAGCAGCTGCGGTGCCATATCGGCGCTGGTGACGGCGATGACGAGTCGGCCGGGCAGCACCCATGCGGCTTGGTTCGCGACGTCGTCGAGCTGGTCGCGGGTGGCGGCCGGTTCGGCGAGCAGGAGGCCGAGGAGCCGGTCGCGCCGTGCTTGCCCGGCTCGCGCCGCCTGTGATCGCGCTTCGGCGTACCCGTCGGCGGCCGCCGCCGAGAGTTCCGCGATGAAGGCGAACAGTGCTTCACCGAGTTCGACGATCGCCTGGGTCGGCAGATCCACCGCGGGCGCCGCCGAGGTGAGCTGCCGCCAGACGCCCAGCGCCGCCGATTGGTAGAAGCCGAGCATCTCCTCGAGGCTGCGGCCGGCGGTGTGCTGGGCCCGGCCCTGCGCCCGGTAGACCTCCCGGTCGGTCGTGATGTCGGGATGGCCGATCTCGCTGAAGAAGGCGTGCAGGGCGACGTCGAGGGTGACCTGGAGGTTCGCCGCCGTCCGGTCGTCCAGCGGGGTCCGGAGCCCGGCGCGGACCTGGTCCATCGCGGCGGACGCGATCGCGGCGGTGTCCGGCTCCAGCCGTGTCAGCACTGAAGCGTCCAGCCTGCGCCAAGGCTGTGCCGACGCCTTCGTCATAGAGGAAACCTACAAAACCCCGATCAAGAACGCGCGCCTCCGTTCTAGTGGTTCTCCGCGGGTCGGCGGACGCTGATCGCGGCATTCGACGACGCATGCAGGAGGCGGCAGTGACACGTACGCGCTGGGGAAGACTCGCCCGGATCGCCGCGATGGCGGGCACCGCACTGACCCTCGCCGGAATCGGGACACCGGCCCTCGCCACGGCGGAACGCCAGGTGTACGTCGCGATGGGCGACTCGTTCTCGGCGGGCTCGGTGGTCTTGCCGCAGTCCGATCTGCTCACCTGCGCCCGGTCGGCGATCAACTACGCCGGCCTGCTGGCGAAGCAGCTCGATGTCGACGAACTGCGCGACGTCACCTGCGGCGCGGCGACCACGTCCCATTTCACCAACCCGCAGAAGGGCATCGTCTCCGGCACCAACCCGCCGCAGTACGACGCGCTCTCGGCCGACACGACACTGGTGACCGTCGGGATCGGCGGCAACGACGTCGGCCTGGTCGGGCTCGCGACGTCGTGTGTGAACCTGCTGCCGGTGGGTGCCTCCTGCAAAGCGGCCAACACCACGGGCGGGGTGGACAAGTACGCCACCAAGATCGACGCCTTCGCCGCGACCTACGGCACGGTCATCGAGCAGATCCGCCAGCGCGCCCCGCGCGCCGAGATCGTCATGGTGGGCTACCCGACCGGGATCAAGCCGGGCGGATGCTGGCCGCTCGTCCCGGTCCTGCCGCAGGACGCCGACTACATCCAGGCCAACATCGACCGGCTCAACGCCCGGATGGCGGAGCAGTCCGCCGCGCACGGCGCGAAGTACGTCGACATCCGGACGCCGAGCATCGGTCACGACGCCTGTCAGCCGATCGGCGTCAAGTGGATCGAGGGGCTCATCCCGTCGGTGGTGAACAACAGCTTCGCTCCGCTGCACCCGAACGCCGCCGGTCTCGCCGCCGTGGTGCCGAGTATCCGGAAGGTGCTGTAGCGGGCTCGTAAGCCGGGTCCGTGAAGGCCTCCTTGCCTACCTTGAGGGTAGGCAAGGAGGCCTTCACGGACTTGAGCCGGGGGATCAACCGCAGCCGGGGGCCATGGCTCTAGCCGTCCTGACCACGCACGAGCCGTCAGGCGGACGGCGCCCAGTACAGGAGCCGGTTCGGGGAACCGGAGCCCGGGTTGGTCACCTTGCCGGGGGTGGCCGCGTTGATCAGCGCGGTGGCCACCTGCGCGGGTGTGGCGCTCTTGTTGTTCTGCAGGAAGCGGGCCGCGACACCGACCACGTGCGGGGTCGCCATCGAGGTGCCGCTGATGGTCTTCGTCGCGGTGTCATTGGTGTTCCACGACGACGTGATGTTCGTGCCCGGCGCGAAGATGTCCACGACGCTGCCGTAGTTGGAGAAGCTGGAACGCGCGTCGGTTTCGATGGCCGAGCCGACGGTGATCGCCTGTGTCACGCGGGCGGGGGAGAAGCCCGAGGCGTTCGAGTTGGAATTCCCGGCGGCCACGCCGTAGGTGACGCCCGCGGCGATCGACCGGCGGACGGCGTCATCGAGCGTGCTGGAGGCGCCGCCGCCGAGGCTCATGTTGGCCGCGGCCGGTTTGACGTGGTTCTTGGTGACCCAGTCGATGCCCGCGATGACCCCGGCGGTGGTGCCGCTGCCGGAGTTGTTGAGGACACGGACGCCGTAGACGGTGGCGCCCTTGGCGATTCCGTACTGCGATCCGGCGATGGTGCCTGCGACGTGGGTGCCGTGGCCGTTGCCGTCCTGGGCGACCGCGTCGTTGTCGACGAAGTCGTAGCCGTTGCGGGCGCGGCCGCCGAAGGTCTGGTGGCTGATCCGCACGCCGGTGTCGATGACGTAGACGTTCACGCCGGCGCCGGTGCTTGTGTAGCTGTATTTGTTGTCGAGCGGGAGGTTGCGCTGGTCGACGCGGTCGAGACCCCAGGACGGCGGGTTGGTCTGGGTCGCGTCCGCGTGGACGAGCTGGTTCTGTTCGACGGACGCCACCGAGGGGTCGGCGGCGAGCCGCTTGGCCTGCCGCTCCGACAGTGTCGCGGAGAAGCCCTTGAGCGAGCTGCTGTAGACCTGCTCGACCTTCGCGCCGAAGCGGTTCGCCAGCGCGTCGACGATGCCGCCGTCCTTCAGCATGACGATGTAGCTGTTCGGGATCGCTTCGGCGGATCCCGCGGCGAGGATCCGTCCTTCGGCGGCTTGGGCCGGAGCGGCGGTCACGCTGATCGCCACCGCGACCGCGCTCACCATTCCGGCACGCGACAGCCAACGCGCTTGTCTCGTCTCTCGCATGTGTTCGTCCTGTCGTTCGCAGGGGACCGGCCGGTCAGGACCACAGCGGCGGAAAGCGGTCCGGCACGACCGCATGGGGCGGCACCTGCCGAATCCCACGAAGATCGAGGCTATTGAGCGGCCGAGATGTCCGATATCGACTGAACGGGGCAGCACCCGACCTTCGTCTGGCGGCCATTGGCGGCGGGTGCCCTGCACGGAAAGTGCGCTCCGTACCCTGTGGCTGGAACACCGTGCCGAAATCTGGAGTCCGAACCACCGTGCCAGCCCTTTCCAGCCTGCGGGCCGACTGCGAGAACTGCTTCGGCCTGTGCTGTGTCGTCCCGGCCTTCGCGGCGTCGGCCGATTTCGCGATCACCAAACCGGCCGGTCAGGCGTGCCCGAACCTGCGCGAGGATTCCCGGTGCGGCATCCACGACAAGCTCCGCAAGAAGGGTTTCACCGGCTGCACGGTCTATGACTGCTTCGGCGCGGGCCAGAAGGTCTCCCAGGTCACCTTCGACGGCGAGGACTGGCGGAAGGCGCCGAAGACGGCCAAGTCGATGTTCGCGGTCTTCCCGGTCATGCGGGATCTGCAGGAACTGCTCTACTACCTCACCGAGGCGGCGGCGCTGCCGACGTCCGCGCCCATCCGCGACGACCTGGTCGAGATGATCGACCGGACCGAGCGGATGACACTGGACACGCCCGGCGTGTTGAGGAAGCTCGACGTCCCCACGCATCGGGCCGCGGTGAACGGGCTGCTGGTGCGCGCGAGCGAACTCGCCCGCGCCGCCGTGCCCGGCAAGAAGAAGGACCGGCGCGGCGCCGACCTCATCGGTGCGAAGCTGAAGGGGGCGAACCTGCGCGGCGCGCTGCTGCGCGGGGCGTACCTGATCGGCGCGGACCTGCGGGGAGCCGATCTCCGGCAGGCCGACGTCACCGGAGCGGATCTGCGTGACGCCGATATCCGCGGCGCGGATTTCCGTGACGCGCTCTTCCTCATCCAGTCCCAGCTGGACGCGGCGAAGGGTGACGCGACGACGAAGCTGCCGGAGTCGCTCGCGCACCCCGCGCGCTGGTAACCCCCCTCGCGTTTCGTCCTCTGAATGCGGTGGTTGACATCGCGAACTACCGCATTCAGAGGACGAAACGCGGGAGAGCAAAGTGTGCATCGGGTGAGCGGTTTGCCTGCGAGACTGGGCGCATGCGTGCCGATCGCCTGGTGGCCACCCTCCTGCTGATGCAGGCTCGTGGCCGCGTCACGGCTGCCGAACTGGCCGAGGAACTCGAGATCTCGGTCGCCACCGCCCGGCGTGACCTGGAGGCGTTGTCCGCCGCGGGTGTGCCGGTGTACCCGCAGCCCGGCCGTGGCGGTGGATGGTCGCTGGTCGGCGGCGCGCGGACCGACCTCAGTGGACTGTCGGCGCCGGAAGCTCAGGCGTTGTTCCTGCTCGCGGGCCCGGCCGCGTCGATCTCACCCGAGGTCAAATCTGCGCTGCGGAAGCTGGTCCGGGCCCTGCCCGACACCTTCCGCGTCGACGCGCAGGCCGCCGCGGACGCCGTTGTCATCGACCCGTCCCGGTGGGGCGAGCGCGAGCAGGAACGGCCCGAACTGCTCACCGTGCTGCAGGCCGGGATCGTCCGCCGCCGCAAAGTCCGCTTCGGCTACGCGAAAAAGGGCGCGGAACCGGTCGAGCGGATCGTGGATCCGTGGGGACTCGTGGACAAGGACGACATCTGGTACCTCATCGCGGGCACCGAGAAGGGCCAGCGCACCTTCCGGGTCGACCGCATGTCCGACGCCGAGGTCAGCGACCTGCCCGCCGGTCGCCCGGACGACTTCGAGCTGTCGAGAGCGTGGGAGCAGGTCGTCGACCGGGTCGAGGAACGCCGTTCCGGGCTGGACGCGACCGTGCTCATCGCCGAGCGGCATCTTCCGATCCTCCAGGACCACTTCGGACGGCAGTCCACTGTGGAGGAGACGCTCGGCGATGGACGCGTGCGGGTGACGGTGTCGGCGCCGGTGGCATGGATGATCGCCCAGCAGCTCGCGGGCTGGGGCTCGATGATCGAAGTGCTGGGGCCGCCGTCGGTCCAGGCGGAACTCGCGCGGATCGGCGCGGAACTGGTCGAGCGTTACGCGACGCCGGCGCGGTAACCCTGCGGGCTGACGCCGTGCTCGCGTTTGAACGCGGTGCTGAGCGCGAACGAACTGCCATAGCCGACCTGGCGGGCGACCGCGCCGATCGTGACATCGGGATGCTGACGCAGGAGATCCGCGGCGAGCGCGATACGCCAGCTCGCGAGGTAGGCCATCGGCGGTTCGCCCACGGCGGCGGTGAACCGGCGGGCGAACGCGGCGCGGGAAACTCCGGTGTCGGCCGCGAGGCTCGCCACGGTCCACGGTTCGGAAGGCTTGTGCTGCAACAGTTTCAGCGCTCGCCCGACGACCGGGTCGCTGTGCGCGCGATACCAGGCGGGCGCTTCGGCGCCGGGCCGGTCGAACCAGGTCCGCAGCGCGGCGACCAGGAGCAGGTCGAGCACGCGGTCCAGGACGGCTTCCTGACCGGGCGTGTTCTTGACGATCTCACCGGCGAGCAGCGGCACGAGCGGGTTGTCCCACTCCTCGTCCCGCACGACCAGCAGTGACGGCAGCGCGTTGAGGAGCCGTTTGCTGATCTCGCCCTCCAGCGGATAGGTGCCGGTGAGCAGGATGACGGGGCCGTCCGGATCGCTGCCCCAGGTGCGGACGCCGAGATCGGACAGTTCGGTGAGGTGCTGTCCGTCCGGGGTCAGGCATTCCTGTCCCGGCAGGATCATCGCCTGCGGTGGCGTGGCCGGGTCGTCCGCGACGAGATAGGGGTCCGGACCGCGCGCGATGGCGATGTCGCCGGTGCCGAGGCGGATCGGCTCCCCGTGGTCGGGCACGACCCAGGATTCCCCGAGAACCTGCGCCATCACCGTCAGCGGTGCCTCGTCCTCGATCCGCAGGGACCACGGCGGGGTCATGACCGACTTCAGCAGGAACGCGCCGCGGGCGCGGGGTCCGTCGAGCAGACCGGCGAGGGGATCCATGCCGAGGAGTATAGACGATGAAACATGGAAAAGAGCCTTTGAACTATGTTCCGTCTCATTCGGAGACGCTTGACTAGGGACATGACAGAAACGAAGAACAACGAGACGGTCCTGGTCCTCGGCGCTACCGGCAAGACGGGGAGCCGGGTGGCGCAACGCCTGACCGAGCGGGGCGTCGAGGTCCGCAAGGCGTCGCGTCCCGGGTTCGACTGGAACGACCGGTCGACCTGGACGGCGGCGGTCACCGGGATCAGCGCGGCTTACCTGACCTACTACCCCGACCTCGCCTTCCCCGGTGCCGCCGAAGCGATCCGCGACTTCTCGAAGCTGGCCGTGGACCACGGCGTCCGGCGACTGGTCCTGCTGTCCGGCCGCGGTGAGGAAGAGGCCGTGGTCAGCGAACAGGGGGTGCGGGACTCCGGTGCCGAGTGGACGGTCGTGCGGGCCAGCTGGTTCGCACAGAACTTCAGCGAGCACTTCCTGCTGGAACCGGTGCTCGCCGGGGAGATCGTGCTGCCCGCCGGGCAGGTGACCGAACCGTTCATCGACGTCGAGGACATCGTCGACGTCGTGGTGACGGCGCTGACCACCGACGAGCACGACGGCGAGGTGTACGAGCTGACCGGGCCCCGATTGCTGAGTTTCGCGGACGCGGCGGCGGAAATCGGCAAGGCTTCGGGGCGGGAAATCCAGTACGTTCCGGTTTCCGCGGCGGAGTTCGCCGCGGGAGCGGCCGAACAGGGCGTGCCGGAGGAAGAGATCGAAGGCCTGACCGACCTGTTCACTCGAGTCCTCGACGGCCGGAACGAATCCCTCACCGGTGATGTCGAGAAGGTGCTGGGCAGGCCCGCGAGGGACTTCTCCGAGTACGCCGCGAAGGCCGCGGCCACCGGGGTCTGGAATCAGTGAAACGAGCGGGAATCGGAAGGGAGGCGACAGGAATGGCGACGCTGAGCGAGATCGTCCTGATCGCGGCCGTCATCACGGCGGGGTTGATCGCGGGCTTGTTCTACGCCTACACGTGCTCGGTCATGCCGGGGCTGGGCCGGGCCGACGCCCGGACGTACGTGACCGGGATGCGGGAGATCAACATCGCCATCCTCAACGGCTGGTTCGCGATCGGCTTCGGCGGCGCGCCGTTGCTCGCCGCGGTGGCGGCGGCGCTGCACTTCCGGTCGGAACTGCGGTCCGCGCTGCCGTGGATCATCGCGGGGTTCGTCCTGCTGCTGGTGATGCTGATCGTGACGATGGCACTCAACGTGCCGTTGAACAACGCGCTCGAAGCCGGTTTCGACGGCGACAAAACCGACTTCGAGGCGCTGCGGGCGAAGTTCGAGGGTGTCTGGGAGCGGTGGAACCTGGTCCGGACCTTGGCCGCGATCGGTGGCTTCGGCGCTCTGGTGGGCGGGCTGATCGTGCACGTCCGCGGCTGACCTCCGGTCAGGCGTCGAGCACCTCCCGGAGCAGCGGAGCGAACGCGGTGGCTTCGGCGGCGAAACCACCGTGGTCACCGGGGAAGTAGGTCGGATCCAGCCCGAGTCGGCCGGCCGCGAGCACCGCGGCCTCATGTGCGGGCTGCCCGGCCGATTCCTTGCCGACACCGACGACGATCCGGGTCCCCGACGCCTTCAGAGCCGCGTAATCCGGCGTGAAGTCCCCGATCATCTTCATCAGGTGCGCGACGAAGAACTCCATGTTCTTCCGCATCTCCGGTGGGAGTGCGCCCTCGCCCGCCTCGAAACCGGCGTCGGCCATGAACTTCGCCATCGCCGCCTCGATGCCGTGCTCGCGGTGGATGCGCAGTAGCTCGTCGGGATCGATGTCGGGCTGTTCGTCCAGCAGGCTGGTCAGCGGCGGTTCGTGCGCCACGAGCGTCCGCACCCGCCCGGGATGGCGGGCGACGAGCTCGAAAGCCTGCATGCAACCACCGCTGGACGCGAAGATCGCCGCCGGTTCCTCGCTCACGCTGTCGAGCAGGCGGAGCGCGTCGTCGGCGTGGACCTCGATCCGATGCTCCTCGTCGGGATCGTCGAGGGTGCTGCGGGAGATTCCGCGCGGGTCGTAGGTGATCACCGTGTAGTGCTCCGCGAGCAGGCTCGCGATCGGCGCGAACATGCCGGAATCGGCCGCACCACCGGGGACGCACAGCAGCGCCGGACCGCTGCCGGTGACGGTGTGGTGGAGCCGGGCGCCGGGAACGTCGAGAACGGCCATCGGATGACCCCTTCCTTTCGGGACTTGTCGTCCCACCGACGAATGGCGTCGCCGGGGACAGACACCCCGGCGTCAGGAGATTTCGGCGAGTTTTCCCGACAGGTAGGCGCGCTCGGCGTCGGTACCGGCGAGCGCGAACGCCTCGCGGTAGGCACCGGCGGCCTCCCCGAGCCGGCCGAGGCCGAGGCCGAGGAATGTGTCCAGGAGGCGTTCGCGCTCGCGTTGCGCACCTGGCACCTGCCCGGACTCCTCGCGGAACGCTCGGGTGATCGCGGCGCCGAGGTCGGTGGTCACCGCAGCAGCCCTTCCAGGAGCGGGACGATCTTCTCCGGTGGCGGGTACGCGGTGACCTCGTCGCGCAACCGCGCGGCCGCCTCTCGGTAGGACGATTCCCGCAGCACCGTGGTCACGGCGTCGCGGATGTCCTCCGGCGTGGCTTCGGCGACGCCGAGGACGGTGCCGAGCCCGAGTTCGGTGACCCGGTCACCGTTGTGGGGCTGGTCGGCGCCCATCGGGAGCAGCACCATCGGCAGCCCGTGCGCGATCGCGCCCAGCAGGCTGCCCGACCCGCCGTGGGTGAGGGCCGCGTCACAGTACGGGAGGACGTCGTCCTGCGGCAGGTACCTCGTGAGATGGATGTGCTCCGGCTGGGGGCCGAACTCGGCGGGGTCGATGAGGTTCCCGACGGTCACCACACACGTCGCGTCGACGTCCTTCAGCCCGGCCAGTGCCCGGGCGAACAGGTCGCCGGATTCGGTGTTGAAGATCGTGCCGAGGGTGAAGTAGACCGTCGGGCGGCCCTCGACGTGCCAGTCCGGCGCCGGTCCACGTCCGGGAACGGGATCGTGGAACGGCTGCGCCGTCGACGGCAACGGGAACCGGGGATCGCGGAGACTCGCGGGGAACGGTGAGAGCACGAGATGGCGATAGGCCATGTCGAGGTTCCGCTGCGGAGGAAGCCCGTGGGCGGCACGGACCTCGTTGAGCGCGTCGTCGACAAGTTCGGGACGGATGAGGGCACCCGCCGCCATGACCAGGACGGTCGCGTGGGGGAGATCGAGCTTTTCGGCCGCGATCATCGCGCCGTGATCGGCTTCGTCGCAGACGAGCAGATCCGGTGTCCAGTCTTCGCAGAGCGCCAAGACGTCTTTCGCGCGCAAGGGTGCGGTGCGACGGACGAACCCGTCACGGAAGTCGGCGTCCTCCCGGTCCCTGTCGACAGGCAGCAACGGGCGACGGCGGCCGTCACTGCCGAGATTGGGCCCCGACGGGAACGCGGCGAATCCCGCCGCCTCGACGATCGGGACCATGAACGGCTCGCCGGTGAACGCGATCGTGTGGCCCGCGTCGGCGAGCGCGCGGGCGAGGGGGAGCAGCGGCCGGAAGTGACCGTTGCCGCCGGCGAAGGTGAACAGGACACGCATGCGATCGACCCTATCGGCGGTCTTACCGGCGTTGCCTCGCTTTTCGCACGGGTGGGCAGCGCTACCCTGCTGCGGTGATCGATACGGACGCCGACGAGGTCCGGCTGTGCGCGCTGGAAGGCTGCGAGAATCCCTTGCCCCCGCCCGCGGTGGACGCCGACGGGAAACGCAAGGGCGGCAGGCCTTCGGCCTACTGCGGCAAGACCCACGCCGACGCCGCGTCGCGCGCCCGGCGGGCGGCCGCCGTGGCGAGCGTGGCCGATCCGCTGCTGGAGGTCCGCCGGATCGCCGACGAGTTCACCCCGGCCGCGGCGTCGCTCGTGGAACTGCTGGACGCCATGCGCTCCCGCTTCGACAACGCCGCCGAGGCGGCGCTGGGCCGGGTCACCGAAGCCGAAACCGACGCGGCCGCGGCCCGGCGCGAGGCCGAGGACGCGCAGCAGGCGGCGGCGAAGGCCGACACCGCGCGCGCGACCGCGCTGGCCGCGTCCCGCGACGACAAGATGGCCAAGGCCAAAGCGGAACGCGCCGCCGAACAGGCCCTGAAGGACGCCGAGGAGACCCGCCAGCGTTCGTGGGCCGAAGTCGCCGCCCACGAACGGGCCCGGGGCGCCGCGGAAGCCGCGACCGTGGCGGCCGAACGCGCCCGAGACGCGCTGGTCTCCGATCTCCGGACGCTGCGCGAGGACTTCGCGGCCGTCCGGGACGAGAAGACCCGGCTGGCGGCGGAGCTTGGCGAGCGGGACACGGCGCTGGCCAGGGCGGTCGCGGAACTCGAAGCGCTGCTGGACCGGCTCGACGAGGCGAAGGCCAGGGCGACGGTATCCGAAAAGGACTGTGCCGCCGCGCGGGCGGAATCGGCCGCTCTGCGTGGAGAACTGGACCGCGTCCGAGCCGAACTCGCTCAGGAGCACACGGCCAGGAGCCTCGCCGAAGCCCGGGCGACGGCACTGGCCGAAGAACTGGAGCGGGCCCAGGCCCGTGCCGTCGCGGATCAGGCGCGGTACGACGACGTCGTCCGGCAGCTGGCCGAACTCGCCCGTCCTGCGGTCGTCGAAGAATCGCCCGAATCGCCTGTGGAGGCTTCCGAGCTGAAGTAGAGTCCACCGGCTGTGAGCGGGTACGAGGTCGAGATCGGTCAGCTGCGGAACGCGGCCAAGGCGGCGGGGTCCGCCGCGGACCAGGCCAGGGCCGTGGAACCGGGCACCGGCGTGGACGCGATAGCGACGGCGTTGCCCGGTGGGGAGGCCGCGAAGAACGCGCCCACGCTGGCGTCGACGTTCACCGAGCGCGGGAAAAGGTGGGCCGGCGAGATCGACGGCTGGAGCGACTCGATCACGAAGGCCGCGAACGCGTACTCCGAAAACGAGAACTCCGCAGAGGAGGCTTTCGGGGGATGACGATCGGCTACGACGACGTCCGCAAATGGGACGCTGAGGCGCTCGAAACGACGGCCACGAACCTGGGCGGGCGGCGGGACAAGCTCATCGGGTTGCAGGACGAACTCGACGACGCCAGGAAACTGCCCGATTGGCGAGGCCCCGCCGGCGAGCGCGCACGCGGTTCGCTGGGCGACACGCGGAACAAGGCCGAGATCCTGATCGCGGAGCTGTCCGCCGTCGAAACCGCCCTGCAGAACGCGTCGGACGAGGTGTCCGCGCTGAAGACCAGAGTCGCCAACAACGACTCCCTCGCCGGCACCTACCAGTTCTGCGTCGCCGCCGACGGCGCGCTCGTGGACGACAAACCCGCCGACCCACCGCCGAAATCGCGATTCGAGGCCGAGGAGTACGCCGAGTCCCGACGGCACCGCGAAACCATCAGGAAGCAGCTGGAGCAGGAAACCAAGGCGATCCTCACGGCGGCGACCAACATCGACGCCGCCCTCGCCCGGGTGATGCGGCTCGCGCAGGACGCCCAGATCAGCGACCACGGGGCGACCGACCTGGCGGGCGCCAGGAAGAGCGGGGAGATCGAGGCCGGAGTCATCGAGATGGAGCAGTCCCTGCGCGAGGCGGGGCTGCTGACCGGGCCGCCCGCGTCCGGCCACTACCGGCAGTGGCTCGAGAACGCCGTACGCCGGGGCGTATCGATCGACACCATCAAGAAGATCGCCGACGACCACGACATCACACCGGAGGACTTCAAGGTCCTCGACGGTATGGAAGAGATCCGCGAGGACGAGGACGGCGACGGGACGTTCAAGTCGTACTTCTTGATGCCGACCGACATCAGCGGGGACGACGCGGCCAAGGCCGTGCGGATGACCTACATCCTGAACGCGGGCACCGACTACGGGACCGAAGGCGAGAAGACCGACTTCGCGCCGACCCCGTACGGCTCCGAGGAACTGCGGCGGATCACCGACCGGCAACGGGAGAACTCCTGGAGCTACGACGACGACGTGGGCTTCGTGCACGGCAACGGCGGACGGCTGGTGACCACCCCGAACGGCATGATGATGGGCCTGGGCGGGAACCTCGTCCAGGACCAGTTCAGCCAGCAAGGCGGAACCGCCTGGGGCGACACGTTCATGCTGAACATCGACGACCCGAAGGATCCGGCGCAGCAACTCCGAGAGGTCGTGAAGTCGGGCCACGCCTGGTACGAGGGCGACAACGGCGCGTCCCAGGGTTCGCTCGACCTGGACCGGTTGCTGCATCACGAGGAGCGCCACTCCCAGCAATGGGCGCGCGAAGGCTACGCGGGCTTCCTTGCCTCCTACGCGTGGGAGCAGGTCACCGGCGGCAACGAAACCGAGGAAGACGCGGGACTGACCGATGGCGGATATCACTAGGGGTTCGCGCGTCGCCTGCGCCGCCTTGCTCGTGGTGGCGATGACCGCGGCGTGCGACACCAAGGCGCAGTTCGCGCCGTCGCTGCCACCGGAGGCCGGATTCCGGGTTGATGACGGTGTCCTGAAACTGTGGACGGGCACTCCATGCGAGGGCGTCACCGGCCTGAGGTTGACGTTCGACTCCGGCACCCAGGCGAGCACGGAACAGGTGTGGACCGCGCCGCGGCCAGGAGTGCGGGTCGAGCACCTGGACCTGCTCGGGGTGTCCTTTCCGGACACAGGTGGCCCGCTCCAGGTGCGGACACCGCTGCCCGCGGACTACGACTGGACCAAGGCGGGCTCGTTCAGCATCGCCGTCGACGGACCGAAAGCGAACGGCGCCAAGGCCGACGTCGCCCAGGTGCTGCGCGAGTCGGCCCAACGTCCGTCCGGGAGCTACCTGTTCGGCCGGAGCGGCTGGATGGACGCGGCGGCCGTGCAGCGTGAGAACCGGAAGTCGTTCCTGACCGTCTGCACTCCCGACCCGGAGTGATGGCTCATGGATACGCCGGAGAGTGCCTCGCGAACGGTGCTGCGCCGCATCGTGCTGGGCGCGTTCGCCTGCGTCGCCGCGGTGATCGTGCTGCTCGTCGGACGCGCGGTGCTCAGCGCGACCGGCCTGTCGTCCGATCCGCACGGCTACGGGATGTTCGCGGGAATCCTGTTCACGGCGGTCCTGACCCCGGTCGCGCTGGCGTTGTGGCTGCTCTACCGCTCACTGCGGCGACGCGGCAATGACCTGAGGTGATCGGGGCCTGGCTCCGGACTCGCCGATGGGAGCCGGCCGTACCGCGAGTGTCCATAAAGGACGCGTTCGCGTGGAGAAATGTCTGATTCACGCCCGTATACACGACTTTGAGCGGGGGGGTCGTGGGGGGGGGGGTGGGGTTTCCCCCCCACCCCCCCCCCCCACCCCCCCCCCCCCCCCCCCCCCCCCTCCCCTTTCCCC
>NZ_JBWKEA010000023.1:0-143993 GCF_056435685.1 Amycolatopsis sp. NPDC043885 | reverse complement strand
GCCGCTGTGCCTGCTGTGGCCGCTGGTGTACCTGGGACGAGAGCGGCGACCCTGAAGGTCCGTGAAGGCCTCCTTCACTACCCTCAGGGTAGGCATGGAGGCCTTCACGGACACATGATCAGCCCCAGCCAGATCCAGTAGGCACCCAAGACGCTCTTGGCCCTGACCCGAATCGCCACTCACGACAGCCCCCTGCGCCGGCGTTGTGCTCTGGACACCGGTCACATGACCTCGCCCATGACTTCCGGCACCTGCTCCCGTGCCCCGTCTCGGCCGAACATTGCTCCCATCGCATCGACCGAGGGAGCCGGAAATGAACCACACGACTGAACAGAAGACCCGCAAGCAGGCCGTCCTGCACTTCATCCGCCACGCCGTGGAGATGCTGGTCGCGATGGTGGCCGGGATGATCGTCCTGGAGCCGGTCTGGTCGTTCCTGTGGCCGGGCCTTGCCGGGAACGTGACCGTGAACGCGCTGGTGATGGCGACGAACATGTCGATCGGGATGGCGCTGTGGATGCGGATCCGGCGCCACGGCTGGGCTTCGATCGCCGAGATGTCGGCCGCGATGTACCTGCCCTACGTGCTGTTCCTGCCGTTCTTCTGGACCGGCCTGGTCTCGGGTCCGACCCTGATGACGGCAGGGCACGTGCTGATGGTGCCCGCGATGCTCGCCGCCATGATCCGCCGCCGCGCCGAGTACGGGCTCTGACCATGCGACCCTTCGTCCGGATCACGCTTACCGTGCTGGCGTTCACCGTCGCCGCGCTGGCTCTGCCCGTCACACTCGGCGCGGTCACCCTCGGCGCCAGCTTCGAAAACCGCTACACACAGAGAACCGACGGGGTCGCGCCGCGCCCGGCCCACCGGCCGCACGATCCGGCGAAGCCCACCGCGGTGGTCGTCGTGGGGAACGAGGGTGCCGTCGTCTCCGACGCGCTCGCGCCCTACGAGGTCCTGGCGGCGACCGATGCGTTCAACGTCTACACCGTCGCGCCGGAGGTCCGGCCGGTCACCCTGACCGGCGGCCTCGACCTGATCCCCGACCTGGGTTTCGCCGATCTCGACAGGCTGCTTTCGTCCGCCGCGCCGGACGTCGTGGTGGTGCCCGCGCTGCCGGATCTCGGTGAGCCGACCACGCGGCCGGTGACCGACTGGCTGAAGCGTCAGTCGGCGCGGGGCTCGCTGCTCATGAGTGTCTGCAACGGTTCGGGTGTGCTCGCCACGGCCGGGCTCCTCGACAGGAGGAAGGCCACCGCGCACTGGATCCGCATCGGTGGCTTCGAGGACGAATTCCCCGCCGTGGACTGGGTTCGCGGCACGCGCTACGTCGACGACGGGAACATCGTGACCACGGCCGGCATCCTCTCCGGCATCGACGGGGCGCTCCACCTCACCGAGCGCTTCGCCGGCGCCGAAGCCGCGCGGAAGGCCGCGGATGCGGTCGGCTGGACCCACTACTCCCCCGGCCCCAGCCCGCCGATGACGCAGAACGGCTTCGATGCGGCGGACACCGTGGTCGGGTTCAACACGGCGTTCCGCTGGGACAAGCCGATGCTGGGTGTCCTGCTGACGAACGGGATCCGGGAACTGGAACTCGCCGCGGTGTTCGACACCTACGGGCAGTCGCTGGCGGTCGGGACGACGGCGGTCGGCCTCGACGGCACGCCGATCCGGTCCCGGCACGGACTGACCTTCGCGCCGCGTGGCACGCCGGCGACCGCCGACCACGACCGGTTGATCGTGCCCGGCGCCGACGCGGCCGCGAGTCGCGCCGCCGATCGGTACCCCGGGTTCTCGCCGGTGTATCTGCACGCGGCGCCGGGGTTCCCGTTCGACGCCGTACTCGAAGACCTCGTGCGCACCACGGACACCGCGACCACGCGGTGGACGGCCAGAACGCTGGAGTACCGGACCGAGCACCTCACGCTCGACGGCGAAGCGTGGCCGTGGACGGTCACGCTCCGGCCGTTCGGGCTGGCCGTCATCGGCCTGCTCGCGGCCTTCGGGATCCGAGCCCTCTATCGCCGGATCCGGACCACCCGGCGGCAGCCGGGCCCGGAGTGACCCTGTTCTTTTCGGACCGAGGCCTTCGGCCCTGTGTCAGTCACCGACCCGCAGGCCGGGGCCGGTCTCCCGGACGACGCGGTAGCGCGGATTCGCGCTCACCAGCGACTCGACCTCGCCCGGCAGGCCGTCGAGCGCCGCTTGGATGGCCGCGAGCCGTCCGGCGGTGTCCGACGTCTCCTCGAAATGCCGGTAGTCCGCCTCGCTCGCCCAGCTGACGACGTTGACGACCCTCGTCCCGTCCACACTCGCGTGGAAGCGGGCCGAGAGGTACCCAGGGTAGAACCGGACCCAGCGCTCCTGGATCTCCGCGAAGGCCTCCACCAACGCCGCCTGGGTGTCCGGTCCGTCGACCGCGTACTCGATGATCGAGTAGAAGCCCTTGTCCTCACTCATGTTCACTCCTCGAAACAGGTGGTGGACCCGAGCCTTCACCCTCGACCTCGGTGGAGATCAAGAGTGACCTGCCCGACATGTTCCTCCGGCCGGGTCTGGCGGGCGGAGGTCCGCTCGACGAGGATCGTCCGATGCGCGACAGCAAGACGTTCGGCCTGATCGCCCGAGGCGGGCTCGTCTGCTACGCGGTCGTGCACCTGCTCGTCGCGTGGCTCGCGGCACAGGTCGCGCTCGGCGACAAGGCGAAGGCGGACAAGGCGGGCGCACTGCGGATGGTGGTCGCCGAGGGCGGCGCGTGGCTGCTGTGGCTGATCGCGGCTGGTCTCGCCGTCCTGGCGCTGTGGCAGCTCAGCGAAGCGATCACCGGGCACCGGCACGTCAAGGCACGACGGCGGACCGTACGCAGGATCGTCAGCGGGATCGAGGTCGTGCTGTACGGCCTCGTGTCCTACAGCGCGGTGAAGATCGCCGTCGCGGGCGCCGACGACGGGCAGGGCTCACTCGTCGCCGGGATCCTCGCGGAGTCGTACGGACCGGTTCTGGTCACCGCCGCCGGGATCGCCGTGGTCGCGGTGGCCGTGTTCCTCGCCCAGCGTGGTATCCGGAAGACCTTCACTCGGGAACTCGACTTCAGCGGTGCCTCCGAGCCCGCCAGGACCACGACGATCCGGCTCGGGCAGATCGGCTGGATCGCGCTCTCCGCCGCGTACGGCACCATCGGCGTGCTGACGGTCGTCGCGGCGGTCACGTTCGACCCGGCCAAGGCGGGCGGCCTCGACGCCGCGCTGAAGACGCTCTCCGCCCAGCCGTACGGCGGTCCGATGCTCCTCGTGCTCGCGGCGGGGATCGCCGCGTTCGGCGCCTTCGCGCTACTGGACGCGCGTTTCCGGAAGATCTGACCTGCCCGGCGAACCGACCTGTGGCACCGTGAACGACGTCTGGAGGTCGTGATGACAGGTGTGGTCGGGCTGATCCGCGAGCGAGGCGAGGACGATCGTCAGGCGCGGATCGTCGAGGTGCTGGTGGAGGCCTTCGAGGACCTCATGCGCGCGGACGCCGACGCGTTCCGCCGCAAGTTCCGGAAGATGGCCGCCGCCCCCTTCGCGTTCTACCGGGGTTCGGCGTGCCTGTTCTACGCGGACATGGCGCACGAGGACGATCCGTGGGCGAACGCCGAAACCAGCCGTGTGTGGATCCAGGGCGACCTGCACGCCGAGAACTTCGGCAGCTACATGGATTCGTCCGGGACGCTGGTGTTCGACGTCAACGACTTCGACGAGGCCTACCTCGGCTGCTTCACCTGGGACCTCAAACGACTGGCCGCCAGTGTCGCGCTGCTGGCGTGGAGCAAGGCGATCTCGGACGACGACATCGAGACGCTGATCAGCACCTATCTGCGCGCCTACGTTGAACAGGTCCGCGAGTACGCCGAGCGGCCCGGCGACGAACTCGTCCGGCTCCAGCTGGACAGCACCGAGGGCGTCCTCCACCACGTCCTGCTGAGGGCCCGGCTCAAGACACGGATCGACCTGCTCGACGAGCTGACCACTGTGGAGGATTACGACCGCAGGTTCCGGCACGGGCCTGGTGTCCGGGTCCTCGAGAAGGCCGAATACGAGATCGCGGCCAGGGCCTTCGAGTCCTATTTGGACACCATTCCGGAGAACAAGCGGTTCGGCAGCATCACCTACCGGGTCAAGGACATCGTCGGCCGGACCGGATTCGGCATCGGCTCAGCCGGGCTGCCCGCATACAACATCCTCGTCGAAGGCCGGACACAGGCACTGGAGAACGACGTCGTCCTGTCGATGAAACAGGGCAACGTCGCGGCGCCGAGCCGTATCGTGTCCGAACAGAGCATCCGCGGCTACTTCACCAACGAGGGGCACCGTACCGCCGTCTCCCAGCGCGCCTTGCAGGCGCACGCGGATCCCTGGCTGGGCTACACGGAGATCGACGGGACCGGGTTCGTCGTCTCGGAGCTGTCACCTTACGTCGACGACCTGGACTGGTCGGATCTGACCGAACCGTCGGAGATGGGGCCGGTCCTCGACTACCTCGGCCGGGCCACCGCGAAGATGCACTGTGTGTCCGATTCGGACTCCGAGCAGACCCTCGTCGATTTCCAGAGCGAAGCGGCCATCGCCGGGGTCATCGGTGACCGTGAAGACGAATTCGTCCGCTCGCTGACCGAGTTCGCGATGGCCTACGCCGAGCAGTCAAGGGACGACCACCGGTTGTTCGTCGACGCCTTCCGCGGCGGGAAGATCCCCGCCGTCCGGCCCGCCGCTGAGGGCTGACCGGACGACGGGGACGCGCTACTCGCGGAGACCGATCGCCTCGATCGGCTTCGACCGCAGCGCCACGCGGGTGGCCAGGCCGAGCGACAGGACGCCGAGCAGGATCGCCCCGGCGACGACCCCGCCGAAGACGGTGATCGTGCCGGACGGCAGCGGGGTGCCGCGCAGACCGAGGTTCAGCAGTACCAGCGGAACCCCCGCCACCACGGTCCCCAGCAGCGCCGCGACGCCGGCCGTCGTCAGCGCTTCGAAGCGCATCATCCGCACCACCTGGCGTTTCGTCGTGCCGATCAGGCGCAGGAGCGCGAACTCCCGGGAGCGCTGAGCCGTGCTCATCACCAGCGTGTTCGCCACGGAGATCACGACGTAGCCGAGGATCACCCCGACCGCGACCAGGTTCACGTAGAACTGGGCCTGCTGCTGCCCGCCCGCGGGCGCCGCCACCGCCGAACCCGGCGTCACGACCAGTCCCGGGTAGCGGCTCGCGAGAGCTTGCAGCGCGGCGGTCACGGTGGCGGCGTCCGCGTCGGGCTCCTGCCGCACCAGCACCGAGTCGTCCACCCGATCGCCGGTGTGCGCCCTGGCGAGGTCCGCGGGCAGCACGTAACGGCCGAAAGCCTGGTCACGGCTGTAGGTGGCGACCAGCCGCAGCTTGGCCGGAGCGCCGTCACCGAAGTAGAACTCGACCTCGTCGCCGATCTTCTTCTCGTACCAGCCTGCTTCCGATTCGCTCATCGCGACGGTGTTCCCGGTCAAGTCGGTGATCTTGCCCGACACCACGCCCAGCTCCAGGTTCCCGCGGATCTGCGCGCCGTCCAGTCCTTGCGCCGCG
Organism: Amycolatopsis sp. NPDC043885; assembly: GCF_056435685.1. Lineage (NCBI taxonomy): Bacteria > Bacillati > Actinomycetota > Actinomycetes > Pseudonocardiales > Pseudonocardiaceae > Amycolatopsis > Amycolatopsis sp. NPDC043885. The sequence continues at coordinate 138,398 of NZ_JBWKEA010000023.1, read as the reverse complement.
TACCGCTCGACGCGCAGGCTGTCCTGTTCCTGCACCGTGTTGATCACCTCGGTGCGGACGACCGGGGTCGCGGCGGCCACCCCGGGGATCCGCCGCGCCGCCTCGGCGACCTCCGGCGAGAGCCCGCCCGTGCTCCCGGCGAGCACGTGGTCGGCGGTGGTCGACTCGACGGTCTCCTCCTGTCGCGCGGCGGCCGCGGAGGTCTGGCTGTAGAACATCGTCAGCGCGAACGAGACGGCCAGCATCACCGGCGTCACCGCGGCGGCGAGGCGGCGCGAGTTGGCCTGGCTGTTCGCCGCGGCCAGGTAGCCGCTGATCCGCGAGGTCCGGTTGAGCACCGGGGCGATCAGCCGCGTCATGACGGCGACGACCTTCGGGCTGACCACGGCCAGCCCGATCACGATGACCAGCGACGAACCACCCGAAGCCGCGAGCCCCGCGTCACCACGGACGAAGATCGGGGCCATCGATCCGCCGAAACCGGCCACCACCAGCGCGCAGCCGATGATGACGCGCACCCGGCCGAGTTCACGCCGCTCCACCGCGGCCTCGCCGAGCGCCTCCACCGGGCGGATCGACGACGGGCGCCGCGAGGCCGACCAGGCGGCCAGGCGTGCCGTGCCGAGACCGAGCGCCAGCGCGGCGACGAGGGGGATCGGGCTGAGCGCCAGTTCGAAGTCGGGCGGGATCACGCCGATGGCCCCGAAGGCGTTCCTCAGCCCGAAACCCACCGCCACCCCGAGGCCACTGCCCAGTACCCCGGCGACCACCGCGACGATCATCGTCTCGGCACCGATGAGCTTGCGGATCTGCTGAGGAGTCGCCGCGATCGCCCGCAGCAACGCGAACTCCCGGCGACGCTGGTTGATGACCAGCGCCAGCGTGCTGGCCACGACGAACACCGCGATGAGGAGGGCGAAGCCACCGAACGAGCCGGCCAGCGCCATCAGCAGCATCCGGGTCTGGCTGACGTCGAGGAACTCGACCGTGCTGCGCTCGACCCCGGTCGTCACCGTCACCTTGTCGGTGCCGACCGCGCCGCGGATCCGGTCGGCTAGGTCCCCCGGCGCGACACCCGGGTCCGCCAGCACACCGATCGCGTGCGCCTGGCCGGGTGTCCCGGCGAGTTCGGCGGCTTTCTCCGGTGAGAAGAACACCGCGGATTGCCGGGTGAGTCCGTCACCCGACTTCGGGGCGGCGATACCGGAAACCCTGAACTCCACCGGCGCCGAACGGACGGCGATCTTCACCCGCTGACCGACCGCCGCTCCGCTCCGCGACGCCAGGTCCGCGTCCAGGACGACCTCGTCGGCGCCCACGGGCGCCTGGCCGTCACGCAGCGAGAACGGCGCCAGCGCCGCGGCGTCCCAGTTGTGGCCCAACGACTGGCCGCCTTCGGGCCCGTTCAGCACCCGGCCGTCGGCCGTCACCACGGTGGCCGGGAAGCTCTGCTCCGCCACCACGCCGCGAACCCCCGGCACCGCGGCGATCGTCCCGGCGAGGCTCACCGGCACCGAAGCCTGCTCGGCGACCTGCTGGGTCTCGAGCGGGCCGGCACCCGGCGGGTCGACCGTCTGCTGACCGCCGACGACGACCGCCGCGTCCGCGTACCGCTGCGTCGGGACACCCGCGCGCAGACCGGATTCCATCAGGATGCCGCAACCGGCGACCAGCGCCGTCCCACAGAGGATCGCGACGAACGCGCCGACGAAACCGCTCAAGCGGGTCTTCGTCGTCTGCCAAGCCAAATCCCACATGACGTCACCACTCCCCGAGGTGGGTCATGCGCTCGGCGACCCGTTCCGGAGTCGGCTCCGGGAGATGGCCCGCCAGCTTGCCGTCGGCGAGGAACAGCACGCCGTGCGCGGCCGAAGCCGCGACCGGATCGTGGGTGACCATCAGCACGGTCTGCCCCATACCGTCCACAATGGAGCGGAGCAGATCGAGGACCTGGCGCGCGGTGCGCGTGTCCAGCGCCCCGGTCGGTTCGTCGGCGAGGACGACCTCGGGCCGGGTGATCAGCGCGCGGGCGATCGCGACCCGCTGCTGCTGGCCGCCGGAGAGTTCCGACGGGCGGTGTTCGAGCCGCTTCGCGATCCCGACTCCCTCGACGATCTCACGCAGCCACTGCGGATCCGGCTTCTTCCCGGCCAGCCGCGTCGGCAGCGTGATGTTCTGCAGGACGTTCAACGACGGCAACAGGTTGTAGGCCTGGAAGATGAACCCGATCCGGGTCCGCCGCAGTTCGGTGAGCGCTTTCTCGCGCAGCCTGTTCAGTTCCGTGTCCCCCAGCAGCACCCGGCCGGAACTCGGCTTGTCCAGCCCTGCCGCGCAGTGCAGGAAGGTGCTCTTGCCCGATCCCGACGGCCCCATCACCGCGGTGAACGTGCCCTTGCGCACCTCGACGGTCACCCCGTTCAAGGCCGTGACCGCGCCGTCGCCGGATCCGTAGACCTTGCTCACGGATTCCAGCGTCAAGGCGCGAGTGCCCCCTGAATTCATTGTTTCCCCTTAACCGGTGGTGATCTCTCCCCTGAAACCTACGGCCGGCGAGGGTCCGGATCGATCCCACGTGAGGGAAGACTCGTGGTAGTGCTGGCACCACCACGCGGCGGCCTGCGAGCGGTGTGACCGTTCGCCTTCTCCAGCGCGTGCGCGATCCCGAGCGCGCGCAGGTCGGCGTGACGTGCGGTGACCACCTGAACCCCGACCGGCAGTCCTTCGCCGGTGAATCCCGCCGGAACGGCGGTCGCCGGGCATTCCGTGGCGGAGATCAGGTAGGCCGCCCGCATCCAGTGCAGGTAGTCGTCCACTTCGGTCCCGCCCACCGTCTTCGGGTACTCCAGTTCGGCATCGAAGGGAAGTGCCTGGCTGGCGGGAAGAACGACGGCGTCCACATCGGAGAAATAGGCGCGGACGCGGTGGAAGAGTTCGGTGCGCAGCCGGATGGCCCTGGCGACGTCCACGCCGGTGAGCGTGCGTCCTTTCGCGACATTCCAGTGGATGGCCTGCTTGACCTTGTCCGGTTCGGCGTCGACGAGGTCACCGACCCCCTGCGCGTAGTTCAGGGCGCGGAAGGTCTGGAAGACCTCCTCGGCTCCGGTCAGGTCGGGACAGCCGGAGACGACTTCGGCACCGAGGCCGCGCAGCACGTCCACCTGGTCTTCCACGATCGCCGCGACCTCGGCGTCGACCGGCACCCGGCCGCCCAGATCCGGTGAGACCGCGATCCGCAGGCCGTCCAGCCGGGTCGGCAATCCGGCGGCGAACACGGTGCCGGAGTCGGGCAACGACAGCGGCGCGCGCTCGTCCGGGCCCGCCTGCACGGACAGCAGCAGGGCCGCGTCGGCGACCGTACGCCCCATCGGACCTTGGACGCCGAAGGTGAACCAGGCGTCTTTCGCCGGCCACGCCGGGACTCGGCCCGGACTCGGGCGGTGGCCGACGACATTGCAGAACGAGGCCGGATTCCGCAGCGATCCACCCATGTCGCTGCCGTCGGCCAGCGACGTCAGCCCCGCCGCGAGCGCGGCCGCGGCACCTCCGCTCGAACCGCCCGCGGAGCGGTCTGGCGCGTAGGGGTTGCGGGTCAGGCCGAACACCGGGTTGAAGGTGTGCGAACCCGCGCCGAACTCGGGAACGTTCGTCTTCCCGAAGACGATCGCCCCGGCCGCCCGCATCCGGGAGACGACGAGTTCGTCCGCGTCGGGAAAGTTGTCCTCGAACGCGGGCGAGCCGAAGGTGGTGCGCATCCCGGCGGTCGCGTGGAGATCCTTCACCGCGAGCGGAAGCCCGTGCAGGGGCCCGATCGAGCGCCCGGCCGCCTGCGCTTCGTCGGCCGCCGCGGCGGCGGCCCGCGCCTTGTCCTCGTCGATGCTGACGACGGCGTTCAGGACCGGGTTCAACTCCGCGACGCGATCGAGTGTGGCGTCGAGCAGTTCCCTCGCCGACAACTCGCCGGAGGCGAGCATCCTGGCCTGCGTGGTGGCGGGCTGATCGTTGATCGCGCTCACGCGCGGACCTCCTCGATATCGGTGACTCGGTAGGGAAAACCTTCAGTCCGGCAGCGGGTTCCTCCACTAGGCGGGGCACCTGGAGCTTCCTACGTTGGGACGAACGTTGCCGGGGAGGGGCGCAACGTCGACCGTCCCGTCACCGTTCAAGGAAGAGCGCATGACAGCATCCACCGCTCCATCCAAGACCACCTCGGCCCAGACCCGCAGGCTCGCGATCGGCGCGGGCGCCGGAACATCGCTGGAGTTCTTCGACTTCTCGATCTACACGGTCGCCTCCGCGCTGGTCTTCCCCAAGGTGTTCTTCTCCGGCGACACCGATCCCTGGTTCGCCTCGTTCATGAGCCTGGCGACCTACACGATCGGCTACGTCGTCGCGCCGCTCGGCGCGATCGTGATGGGCTGGGTGGGCGACCGCTACGGCCGCCGCCGCGCCATGCTCATCACCTTCTACCTCATGGGCGCGGCCACCGTCCTGATGGGACTGCTGCCCGGCTACGCCACGATCGGTGTGGCCGCGCCGTTGCTGCTCGTCCTGTTGCGCCTGGTGCACGGCTTCTCGCGCGGCGGCGAACTGGGCGGGGCGTCGGTACTCGCCGTGGAGCACGCGCCGCCGTCGCGGCGGGCGGCGTTCGGCGCGTTCGTCGCACTCGGGTCGCCGCTGGGTGCGCTGCTGGCGAACCTCGCGTTCGTGCTGATCTTCTCCTTGCCGCAAGGGGTCATCACCAGCTGGGGCTGGCGTATCCCGTTCATCGCGGGCGCGGTCGTCCTGGCCATCGGTGTCTGGGCGCGGCGTGCCCTCGAGGAATCGCCTGTGTTCCACGAGCTCGCGGCCAGCAAACTGGACAAGAAGATCGTCAAACTGCCGATCTGGAACGTCATCCGGGACAACTGGGGCAAGCTGCTGCTCGCGGCAGGCGCGAACACCGGTCTCAACGGTGTCATGTTCGTCCTGGCCGGATTCATGCTCTCCTATGCCGCCGGTCCGGCGCCGAAGGGCCTCGGCCTGGACATCCAGGACGTGCTGTGGTGCACGTTGCCCGGCCTCGCGCTCCACGCGGTCACGGTCGTGATCGGCGCACGGCTCTCCGACAAACTGGGCCGCAAACCGGTGATGCTCGCCTCGGCCGTCGCGGTCCTGGCCTACATGTTCCTGCTGTTCCCGATCGCGGAGATCGGCACGCTGACCGCATGGGCGCTCGCCATCGCCTTCGGTTTCGCCCTCACCGGGTTCCTGTTCGGCCCGCTGATCACCTACCTGACCGAGCTGTTCACACCCGAGCAACGGCAGTCCGGCGCCGGGCTGGCCTACCAGCTCGGCGCGGTGCTCGGCGGTGGCCTCGCGCCATCGATGGCGAACCGGCTCATCGAATGGACCGGCTCCTCGACGTCGGTCGGCCATTACCTCGCGGGCGGGATGGCGCTGACCGTCGTCTGCCTGCTGGCCCTTCCCGAAACCGCGCCAGCGAGGACCCACCGATGAACGACGAACTCGCCGAACTGCGTCACCGCGTCGAGGTACTGGAGGCCGAGGCCGAGATCCGCCGCATCCAGGCCCGCTACATGTTCCTCTGCGACACCCCGTGCCCGGAGTACGGCGTCACCGGCGACGACCACCGCATCGAGCTGATCCTCGAGCTGTACGCCGAGGACGCCGTCTGGGAGGGCGTCGGCGAGCACTACGACGGGCAGTTCGGGCGCGCGGTGGGCAAGGACCGGATCCGGGCGCATTTCGAACGGTTCTGGGGCGAGAAGCGGGATCCGGCGCTGGTCCTCAACGCCCACTACCTGACGTCGGAGCAGATCCACGTCGACAGCGACCGGGCCGAGGGGCAATGGATCCATGTCCAGCCGTGGCTGTACGCCGACGGCACCGGCCTGCTGCGATCCAGCAGGCTCAACAACGCGTTCCGGCGCCGAGACGGCCACTGGCTCATCACCCGCACGCGGACCGAGAACGTCTTCATCGCCCCGCTGCCCGGCGGTTTCGCGTCGGACTTCCCGGCGGCGTCGGTCCTGATGGCGCCGGGCACCGGACAGTGAGAGGGACCTCGTGAGTGGTTAGGACGGTTAGAGCCAACGGTGTCTTGCGTACCTACCGGAGGTGGCTGCCGGTCGGTCGCGGGTCCGTGAAGGCCTCCTTGCCTACGCTCAAGGTAGGGAAGGAGGCCTTCACGGACACCAGAACGCCGGCAACGGCACGTTAAGGCTGGCCCAGGTCCCTCGTGAGTGGTAAGGACGGTTAGAACCGTCCTTACCACTCACGAGACCACCTGCACCTACACGGTGACCTGGTGCTGCAGGACGTCCCGCACCAGAGTGCCGAGGCTGTCCGACTCGGTCTTGGCCTTGATCCGGGCCCGGTGCACATCGACGGTCTTCACGCTGGTGCCCAGCCGGCGCGCGATCAGCTGGCTGGGCAGGCCGTCGATCACCAGCCGGAGCACCTCCCGCTCGCGCGGGGTCAGGGTCGCGATCCGCTCGGCGACGGCTTTGCGGCAGGCGGCCGCCGAGAACCGTTCCGCCGCGACCACCAGCTGCGCCTGGACGACCTCCAGCATCCGCTGCGGTTCGTACGGTTTCTCGAGGAAGTCGACGGCGCCCAGCCGGAGCGCCCGTACCGACATCGGGATGTCACCGTGCGCGGAGCAGAAGATCACCGGCGCAGGGAATTCGCGCGCGACGAGCTTCTCCTGCAGCTGCAGACCGCTGAGCCCCGGCATCCGGACATCGATGATCAGCACGCTCGGCTCGTCGGGGTCGAACTCCTCCAGGAACGTCGGCCCGTCCGGGTAGACGAGCGCCTGGATGCCGACGCTCTCCAGCAGGAACACCAGGGATTGGCGGATGGCCTCGTCGTCGTCGACGATGTAGACCACCGGCGACGTCTCGCCGCCGGATGCGGAATCGGTGGTGACCATGGAGAGCTCCTTACCATGAATCCCCGGCGAGCACCCGCTCCGCCCAGCAGGCGTGCCCGAGCAGTTCGGCTTCCCCGCCGCGACGCCCGACGAGCTGAAGGCCGAGCGGCAGACCCGCCGGGTCGGTGAACCCTGGCAGAGTGATCACGGGCAGGCCGAGCGCCTGCCAGCCCCGGCTCAGCACGGGATTTCCCGTCACCTCCAGTCCGCGCGGCGCCGCGCCGGGCGCGGCCGGGCCGAGCACGACGTCGTAGGAGCCGAACACCTCCGCGAGCCGGACCACACCGTCGGCGATGGTCGCGCGGGCGCTTTCGTACTCGTCGGACGAAGTCGCGGCGCCGGTCCGGAGCAGCTGCGCCAAGGGAGCGCTCAACCGCTCGGCCACGGCGAGCTCGGGGGCCCTTTCACGGGCCGCCTCGTAGGCCATCACCACCGGATGCGCATCGGTGAGGTCGGCCATCAGCCGTTCGTCCCGGAACGGCTCGACGGTCGCCCCTGCCTCCCGCAGGCGCCGCGCCGCTTGTGTCACGGCGTGCCGCATCGGCGATTCGACGACGTCGAGCGCGTCCGCGGACCACACCAGGATCCGCGGCGGCCTCGACTCCCGGGCGGGATCTGCGTCGCCGGTCAGCGCGGACCAGGCGATCGCGAGGTCGGAGACCGTGGCCGCGAAGACGCCGTGGCTGTCCAGGCTGGGGCTCAGCCCCGTCACCCCGGTGACCGGATACCGGCCATGGCTCATGACCAGCGACGCGACCCCGCAGTACGACGCCGGACGAGTGACCGATCCGGCGGTCTGCGAGCCCAGCGCCAGCGGAACCTGCCCGGACGCGACTGCGGCGGCCGATCCGCTCGACGAGCCGCCCGGGGTACGACCGGGAGCCGCGGGATTGCGGGTCGGGCCGGGAGCGAAGAACGCGAACTCGGTGGTGACCGTTTTCCCGAGCGGCACGGCGCCGGCCGCGCGCCACGCGGTCACGATCGCCGCGTCCGAGGTCGCCGGAGCGGCCGCCGCGCGCAACGCCGAACCGCAGCGGGTGGGCACGCCCGCCAGATCGATGATGTCCTTGACCCCGAGCGGCACGCCGCCGAGCGGCCCACCCACGCCCGGAAGGAAGGCCGTCCGTTCGACCCAGGCGTGCAGATCCGCTTCCGTCTCGGCGATCCGGGCCAATGCCCGCTTCGACGCCGCTTCCGGAGTGGTTCGTCCCTGCCGCAGATCCCGGGCGAGTTCCCGCAGCGGCCACGGGCGCGCGAGCCTCACTGCTCCTCCCACGCGGCATCCGCTTCCCAATAGTCGACCCCGCCGGCGCTCACCCCGTGCCGCCACTCCGAAGTACGCCTCAGCAGGGGCTCGACCCGCGCGGTCACCTCGTCGGCGGCGTCGGGACCGTCGGCAGGGACCTGCCAGTGGACCCAGTCCAGCTCACGGCCCTCGGCGTCGTGCACGAACAGGTCCACATGGCGCCAGCCGTATCCGTGGTTGTCGTTGTAACACATCAAAATGGTGCGCTCGCTCATCCGGCTCCTCACGCGTTCGCGCCGGTCGGCGCGATCCGGTGGAATTCGCGCCGGAAGTAGGCGAGACCCCCGGCGTCCTCGTTGACGAAGACGTCCTCGACCTCGACGAAGAGCACGGTGTGCGTGCCCTGGGTGAACTCGGCGCCGACCCCGCCGATGAGGACGGCGGCCGCGTCGCGGACGACGGGGATGCGGAACCGGTCGTGATCCCAGACCTCGAACCGGAACCGGTCGAGCATCGGCACGTCCGTCGCACCGGCGAACTGCAGGGCGAGGTCCTTGTGCTGGGGCGCCAGGACGTTGATGGCCATCCGCCCGTTCGTCCGGAAGATGTCGTGCGTGTAGCTCGACTGGTTGACGCAGACCAGCAGGGTCGGCGGCGTGTCGGTGACCGAGCAGACCGCGCTCACCGTGATGCCGGCGCGGCCGCTGACGCCGTCGGTGGTGACGATGTTGACAGCCGTCGAAAGGTTCGCCATCGCCGCGCGGAACCGTCGCTGGGTCGTGGTCAGCTCATCGGGCATACCTCGACGCTAGAGCCGTTGCCGAAACCGGCGATATCCCGAGTTCCACCGCGCCGCCTGAGGATTTCCCTTACGTGTCCAGAGGCAGGGCGAACCCGAACCGGGAGCCCCCGCCTTCGCGCCGCTCGGCCCAGATGCTTCCGTGCTGCCGGGTGATGATGCGGTGGCTCAGCGCCAGCCCGATACCGCTGCCGCCGGGTTTGCTGGTGAACGACTCGGCGAAGGGGTCCCTGGCGATACCGCGGCCGTGATCGTCGACGGTGAGGACGCCGACGCCCTCCTTGGCGCGGGTGCCCACCGTGATCCGCCGCTGCACGGGTTCGCATTCGGTGGTCTCGTCGATCGCGTTGAGGCAGAGGTTCATCACCACCTGCCCGGTGAGGACCCGTTCGCACCGCACCGGCACCGGCGACGGATCGAGCCGGACCTGGACGTCCACGGCGTGCGGCGCGGCGCTCAGCTCGATGAAGTACAGGCACTCCCGGACGATCTCGTTCAGGTCGACCACCTGCTCGACCTGTTCCAGATGCCCGACGAAGGAGCGCAGTGAACCGACGATCTCCTTCGCCCGGTCGATCTGGCGGGCGACGCTGTCCAGGCCGTAGCCCATCTGCTCACGGACCTCACCACCGTCCGCCATCGTGGCGGCACGCGCCCGGATGCCCGCGATGAAGTTCGCGGCGGCGGCCAGCGGCTGGCCGAGTTCGTGCGCGATCGCCATCGCCATGTCCCCCATGGCGTTGTAGCGCGCCAGGTAGTTCTCGTGCCGCAGTTCCAGTTCTCGCCGCGCTTCGCCGCGCACCCGCTCGGAGACGTCGTGCAGGATCATCAGATACGCGTCGACCTCGGACTCCGACAGCCGTTCCAGGCTCCCTTCCAGCCAGGTCGCGTTCTCCCCCGGCAACTCCAGCTGCACCGGCCCGACCGGATCGGCGCCGGCCACCACCTCGGTCCAGCGCACCGGCCTGCCGCCCAGGTACAGCCGCGCGTACGCGGTCAGCGGCTCACCGGCCAGCCGGTCGTCGTCGCCGGTCAGGCCGAGGAAGGTCAGCGCGCTGTCCGTGGCGAACCGCACCGCTCCGGCGGCGTCGAGCATGAACGCCACGGTCGAGGTGTGCCGCGCCAGCGCGTCGACGTACGACGTCGTCAGCTTCAGCTCCCGTTCGACCTCCTCCGCGCGCTGGATGTCGCGGAACTGGACCATCACCGCGGGTCCCCGCTCCAGCTCGACCCGGATGGCCACCGCGTCCGTGGGGATGACGCGGCCGGACTTGCTCCGGTAGTGCCACACGATGCGGCTCGAACCGTGTTCCACCGCCGCCTGGAGCCACGCCCGTCCGATCACCCGGTCGTACTGCTGGGCGGAGCTGCTCATGTGGTTGGCCTTGAGCGGGCGCAGCTCCGAAAGGCTGAACTCGAGCATCTCGCACGCGGCGGGATTGGCCCACAGGATGTTCTTGGTCGCCGCGTCGTGGACGAGCACGCACACCTTCGAGGCGTTCATCATCGCCACGAAGTCGCCGGTGGCCAGCTCGGGCGCGATCGGATCGACCTGCACCGCCTCAGCATAGGAGTTCGCCGCCGGGCGGCCCGGTAAGGATTTCCCCTACCCCTCTGCGTGGGAATCCCTCGCCGACGGCAGGCAATGACCAATGGCCACGCGCGGCGGTGATCCCTAGCGTCGGAGACATCTTCCCTACGACGCGAGGAGCGCCCGATGGCCCAGATCCAGGAGAGCCCGGCCGTGACACTCGACGATGTCCTGGCCGACCTCCTCGAGCGCCGTCAGGAGTTCCGGGACCAGAGGTACGTCTCCCGCGACTTCGTCGACCGGCTCAAGGCAGCAGGCGTCTACCGTTCCGCGACCCCCGAACGGTTCGGCGGCAGGCCCCTGCCCCCGGCCGAATTCCTCCGGATCGTGGAGCGGATCTCCGTCGTCGACGGATCCACCGGCTGGGTGGCCAGTTTCGGTTCCGCGCTGGTCTATCTCGCGGCGCTGCCCGTCGAGACGCAGGCCGAGCTGTACGCCGACGGTCCGGATGTGTGCTTCGCCGGCGGCCTCTTCCCTGTGCAGCGGGCCGAACCCACCGCCTCCGGCTTCCTGGTCGACGGTCGCTGGAAGTTCGCGAGCGGCTGCATGGGCGCCGACGTCCTGGGCGTCGGGATCCCCGGAGACGACACGACCGCCGGAAAGCCGCGCACCGCGCTGCTGCGGCCCGAGCAGGTCGAGATCATCCAGGAGTGGGACGTCGTCGGGATGAAGGGCACCGGTTCCTTCGACCTGGTCGTCGACAAGGTCGAGGTCCCGCGCGAATGGACGTTCATCCGCGGCGGTGAACCCACCATCGACGAGCCGCTGTACCGCTACCCCACCCTCGCCTACGCCTCCCAGGTCCTGGCGGTCGTCGGCGCGGGTATCGCCCGCGCGGCGCTCGACTTCGCGACCGAGGTCGGCAGTGGCCGTTCGGGCGTCACGGGCGCGCCGAAACTCGCCGACCGCGCCTACTACCGGACGGGCCTGGCCGAAGCCGAGGCGACGATGCGTTCGGCGCGGGCGTACTTCTACGAGGTCACCGACGAAGCGTGGCAGACCGTGCTGGACGGCGATCCCGTGGCGCCGCACCAGAACGCCCATCTCCGGCTGGCCTCGACCCATCTCGCGAAGACCGCCGCCGAGACCGTCAACCGGGTCATCGGCCTGTCCGGGACCGGCGCCATCGCCAACGACCACCCGCTGCAATGGCTGCTCGGCGACGCCCTCGTCCCCCAGCAGCACGCCTTCCTGGGGCCGGCCATGTACGACGCCGCGGGTGCCGTGCTGATGGGCCATCCGCCCACCGTTCCCGGCTTCCAGTGACCCACCACCGACCGCTGACGAGGAGTTGGACCACCACCATGAGCGATACCCCGCTGCGCGTGCTGTTCTGCATCGGTATCAACCAGAACTTCTTCGACCTGCCCGAAGGCGGCGTCGCCGCCAGCGACGTGTGGACCGCCTTCGTCGCGCTGATGGACGGCGTCAAGGGCCTGCCCGGCGTGGACTTCATCGGCGACATCGACGACGACTCGCATATGGTCGGCCCGTCCGACGGCTGGCCGTGGACCTGTTACCTGCTCTGCGACGTCGACACACAGGAGACCGTCAAGAAGGCGTGCGACTTCCTGCGCACCACACCGGTCGGCGACAGTCCGTGGAAGCTGTGGAAGTACGCCAAGATCGAAGCGCGCATCGGCCGCGCTCTCACTCCGCGCGAATACCGGGGCTGATCGCGATGGCCATCGAAAGCACAGCATTCACCGCCGCCACCGTGTACGACCTGCCGCCCGCGGACCTCGTCCTCGGCGACCGGGTCGCCGGCCGGATGTACACCGACCCGGCGATCTTCGACCAGGAGATGACGAAGATCTTCGAGCGGGCCTGGATCTGGGTCGCGCACGAATCGGAGCTGCCCAAGGCGGGCAGCTTCAAATCGACCCACGTCGGACGGCATCCGGTCATCGTGACCAAGGACCGCAAGGGCGAGATCCGCACGCTCGTGAACCGCTGCCGCCACCGGGGCGCGTCACTCTGCGAGAAGAAGACCGGTCACGCCAACGGATTCACCTGTCCATACCATGCCTGGTCCTACGGCCTGGACGGCAAACTGCGCGGCATCCCGTACCCCGACGGGTACGAGGGCGTCATGGACAAGGCCGATCTCGGGCTGAAGACCCTGCGTACCGAGTCCTACGGCGGGATGATCTTCGCGACCTTGAACGCCGACGCCGAGCCGTTGGCCGACTTCCTCGGCGACGTCAAACCGTGGATCGACCGCTTCATGGCGCAGGGTGGCGGCTATCCGGTGAAGGTGCTCGGCACCCATCGGTTCACCTACCGCGGCAACTGGAAGATCCAGCTGGAGAACACCACCGACGGGTACCACTTCCCCATCGTGCACCGCTCGTGGATGGCCTCGGTCGACGCCGAAACCGCCGAGATGATGTCGTTCATGACCGATCCGACCGCGCTCACCCACGACCTCGGCAACGGCAACTCGGTGATGCAGATGGTCCCCGAACACTCCGATCTCGACGCCGACGACGGCAGCGAGCCGCTCCAGCCGCGGTTCGACGGCCTGGTCGCCCAGCTCGAAGCCGCCGGAGCGGACGAAGCCGAGATCCGGAGGCTCGTCCGTGCCGTGCACGGCACGGGGTTCAACCTCAACCTGTTCCCGAACGTGTCGATGTCGATCTCGTTCTTCCGGGTGCTGCGGCCGATCAGTGTCGACGAGACCGTCATCGAACACGTCGCCCTCGGCAGCGACGGCCCGGCCGAGATCGTCGGGCCCGTCAACCGGGAGCGGCTGCGCGCCCACGAGCATTTCCAAGGTCCGTTCGGGTTCGGCACTCCGGACGACTCCGAGGGCTGGGACCGGGTGCAGCGCGGTGCCCAGGGCGCACCCGAGCTGCCGATCATGGTCAACCGCGGTCTGGGTCGCGAGAAGCCCTCCGCCGAGGGCTGGCCGACCAGCCACGTCACCGACGAGACCGGAATGCGGGCGGCGTACGCCCAATGGAAGCGGATGATGAGCGATGACTGAGACCCTCACCGATCCGCGGGTGGTCCGCGCGATCGAGCTGGCCTGGCGCGAGGCCGCGCTGCTGGACGCCAAGGAATACGAGGCCTGGCAACGGCTTTACGCCGAAGACGGGATGTACATCATCCCGATCGAGCGCGACGCCGAGGACTTCGACGACGTCCTCAACATGGTCCACGACGACGCCCGGATGCGCGGGTCGCGCGTGCGGCGGATGACCGAGGGCTACGCGATCGCCGCGGTGGACTCGGCGATCACCGTGCGGACCGTCTCTCGCTTCATCCCCACGGACGTCGACGACCGGTCGGTCACGCTCAAGGCCGCCCAGATCGTCGTGGCGTACAAACGCGGCCGTCACGACCTCTGGGCCGCGGACGTCGACTACGTCGTCCGCCTCGGCGCCGGTGGCGACGCGGATCGCTTCGCCCGCAAGGTCGTCCGGCTGGTCGACGCCGACGAAGCCGTTCCCGCCGCTGGATTCCTGCTGTGAGCGGCACCGCGCCGGTCGCCGTGATCACCGGCGGGGCGACCGGGCTCGGCGAGCGGATCGCGCGACGCCTGCACAACGGCGGCCATCGGGTGGCGATCGCCGACCTCGACGAAGCGGCCGCGAAACGCCTCGCGACCGAACTGGACCGGAGCGGGGCGCACGCCCAGAGCTATCGCGTCGACGTCGCCAGCCGTCCCGACATCGATCAGCTGCTCGCGTCGGTGCTCGGGGACTTCGGCGGGGTCCAGGTACTGGTGAACAACGCCGCCCGCACGCAGGCCCGGCCGTTGCTGGAGATCACGCCGCAGGAGCTCGACGAGGTGATGGCGGTGAACTTCAACGGCACCTTCCACGCCTGCCAGCTGTTCGGCGCGCACATGGCCGAAGCCGGGTACGGCCGGATCGTCAACATGGCCTCCCTCGCGGGGCAGAACGGCGGCACCGCGACCGGCGGGCACTACGCGTCCTCCAAGGGCGCGATCCTGTCGGCGACCAAGGTGTTCGCCCGCGAGCTCGCCGCCAGGGGCGTCACCGTCAACGCGGTCTCCCCCGGACCGCAGGACAGCCCCATGGTCCACCGGATCGTCGGCGAAGAGAACCTCGAACGGCTGAAGGCCGGGATCCCGGTGGGGCGGCTGGGCAGCATGACGTTCATCGCCGAAATGGTGGCGTTGCTCGCCTCCCCCGAAGCCGCCTCCGTCACCGGCGCCTGCTGGGACGCGAACGGCGGCCTGTTCATGCGCTGACCAGGAGGCACCCAGATGACGAACGTCCTCTTCCGCGTCGTCGAAATCACCGAAGAGACGCCGGAAATCCGTACCCTGCGGCTGGTCCGGCAGGACGCCGAGCCACTGCGGGTCCGGTACCGGGCGGGGGCGCACGTCGACGTGATCGGCCCGACGGGGATGCTGCGGCAGTATTCGCTGTGCGGCGCCCCGGGCGACCCGCGTTCGATCCTGATCGCCGTCAAACGGGAGCCGAATTCGCGGGGCGGATCCGCGGCGATGCATGAGGTTTCGGTCGGCGATCACCTGAAGATCAGCGAGCCGCGCAATCTGCTGAAGGTCGCCGAGGACGCCGACCGGCACGTCCTCGTGGCAGGCGGTATCGGTATCACTCCGCTGCTGTCGATGGCCTACGAGCTCCACAGCCGGGGCAGCGAATTCGAGCTGCACTATTTCGCCCGCTCCCGCGAAACCGCGGCGTTCGTGCAGCTGCTGGAAGAACGGGTGGAGTTCGCCGACCGGGTGCGGCCGCGTTTCGGCGTGCCCCGTGCCGAACAGCCCGCCGTCCTGCGGACGATCGCCGAGGACCTGACGCCGTCGGCCCACGTCTACACCTGTGGCCCGGACGGCTTCATGCGGCAGGTCGGCGACGTGCTCGGCCCGGTCGTCGGCGCGGACCACGTGCACGTCGAGCATTTCGAAGCCGCCGAGGTGGACACGTCGGCCGACCGCCCGCTCACCGTCGAACTCGACACCGGCGAGGAGTTCGAGGTACCGGCCGGGAAATCCATCCTGGCGGTCCTCGAGGACAACGGCGTCGAGGTCTTCAAATCCTGCGAGGAAGGCATTTGCGGCTCGTGCGTGTCCGGCGTGCTGGAGGGAACCCCGGACCATCGGGACAACTGCCTGACCGCCGCCGATCGCGAAGGCCAGATGGCGCTCTGCGTCTCACGAGCGCTCACCGACCGACTCGTCATCGAGCTGTACTGAGCGAAACCAGTGTCCGGGCGGGCGGGCGGTCCTAAGGGGACACTGCACGCATGGCGACCGGGCTGAGCCTCCTCCTCTCGTGGGTGCTGTTCGCGAGTTCCGGCCCGCTGGCCAAGGCGGTGATGGAGGCGGGCTGGTCCCCGGCCGCGGTGCCGCGGCCACGGGCGCCGCGGTTCCGTCGCGCCGACCTGTGGCCGCTCGCGGGTTACGGTCTGCTCGGGTCTTCCGCGGTCCTCGGCGGCCTCCGGATCCCGGTGTGGCCGGCCCTGCTGACGCTGGCCGTGGCAGGCACCGCCCTGCCCTATCTGGCCGGGCTGTGGGCATCGCGCACGCTGCCTTCGGCGCCGGCGAGCGTGCTGTCTCTCGTGGAGCCGGTCGTCGCAGCCACGCTCGCCTGGCTCCTGCTCGGTCAGTCACTCGGCCCGGCGCGGCTCGCCGGAGCGGCCATCCTGCTCGTCGTCGCCAGCCCCGAATGGCGAATAGCCGGGCGACCGCTCCGCTGGCACGCTGGATCCGGTCCGCTCCGCCGAGAAAGGGTGATCCCCGGTGACGCGTCCCCTGGTACTGGACCCGCACGGCCACGACATCCACGCCGAGAACGAGCGCTTGCGCGAGCGTGGCCCGATCACCCGGGTGGAGTTACCCGGCGGTGTGGTGGCGTGGTCGGTCACGGGTTACGAACTACTGCGCGACCTGCTCAGCGACCCGCGCGTGTCCAAAGACGCGCGTCAGCACTGGCCCGCGCTGGCCGACGTCAGCGCGGACTGGCCGTTGCTGGTGTGGGTCTCGGTGCGGAACATGTTCACCGCGTACGGCGCCGACCACAAAAGGCTGCGCTCGCTCGTGACGCAGGCTTTCACGGCACGCCGGATCGCGACGCTGGAACCCTGGATCACCCGGATCGTCGACGGCCTCCTGACCGGACTCGAAGCCCTGCCCGAGGGCGAACCTGTTGACCTGCGGGAGAATTTCGCCTATCCGGTGCCCATCGAAGTCATCTGCCACCTCTTCGGCGTACCGGACTCCGCGCGCGCCGGACTGCGCCACTCCGTCGACGTCTTCTTCCGGACCTCGGCGAGCCAGGAGGCCATGCTGGCCGCCTACCAGGACATCCACTCGATCTTCACCGAACTCGTCGCCGAGAAGCGGACGAACCCCGGCGAGGACCTCACCACCGCCCTCCTCGCCGCGCACACCCAGGACGACGGCGCCCGGCTGGACGAAACGGAACTCCTCGACACCCTGATCCTGTTCATTTCGGCGGGCCACGAAACCACCGTCAATCTCCTCGACCAGACCATCACCGCCCTGCTGACCCATCCCGGCCAACTCGCCATGCTCCGCGACGGCAGGGTCTCGTGGGCCGACGCGATCGAGGAAACGCTGCGCTGGCAAGCACCCGTGGCCAACCTGCCGTTGCGCTACGCCGTCGAGGACATCTCCGTCGCCGACGTCGTCATTCGGAAAGGCGACGCGATTCTGGCGGGTTACGCGGCCGCCGGACGCGACCCGGCGGTGCACGGGCACGACGCCGACGCGTTCGACGTCACCCGCGCCGACAAAGCGCATGTCGCGTTCGGCTACGGCGCGCATTACTGCATTGGCGCTCCACTGGCCCGGTTGGAGGCCGCGATCGCCCTTCCGGCCTTGTTCGCACGCTTCCCGGACATGACCCTCGCGACCACCCCCGACGCGATGCGGCACCTCGACTCGTTCATTTCCAACGGACATCGCGTACTGCCGGTCTTGCTGAACCGGCGGGTGTCGGCCTCGTAGCCTGGGGTCAGCGCCGCCGGAACCGCGCCGCCAGCGCGGCCACCGGCGACCGCCGCGCCCGTACCGGCAGCCTGCCGGACGTGATGTCCTCCAGCAGCGTCGCCACGGTCTCCCGCGCACAAGTACGGTTCGCGCCGATTCCGCCCGAGGGGCCGCGTTTGATCCAGCCGACCACGTAGGCGCCGCTGAGTCCGTCGACGCGGCCGGCGGTGTTCGGGATCGTGCCGCGGGCGTCGTCGAACGGAAGACCCGGCACCGGCACACCTCGATAGCCGACAGCGCGCACGACCTGACCTGCCGCGATTTCGACCGGCTCGTCCCGGCCCGTGACGCGAAGGCCCCGCACCTGCGTGTCGCCGATGATCGCGGAGGGCGCTGAGTGGAAGCGCAGGACGATCCGGCGTCCGTCCGAGGTCGGCGGCGCCGTCCAGTCGACGGTCTCGCGGCCGAGTTCACGCAGCAGCGCCGCTTTGCCGTTGCCGGCGTCGATCGCGGCCGTGATGCGCGGGTCCGCGTCGTCGACGACGAGCGGCACCTCGGCGCGCCCCGCCAGCGCGAGCAGCTCCGGCGAGGTGTAGGCCGCGTCCTCGGGCCCGCGCCGGGCGAGCAGCACGACTTCCCGGATCTTGCTGGTACGCAAGCGTTCCAGCGCGTGCGGGGCGATCGTGGTCCCGGCGAGGTCGTCGGGGTCGGCGGTCAGGATCCGGGCGACGTCGAGCGCGACGTTGCCGGTGCCGACCAGCACGACCCGTTCCGCGGACAGGTCCACCGCGTTCGCCGGCACGTCCGGATGACCGTTGTACCAGGCGACGACGGTGGTCGCGGCGATGCTGCCGGGCAGTTCCTCGCCATCGAGGCCGAGACCGCGCGCGGAAGAGGCACCGACCGCGTAGACGACCGCGTCGTGGCGCTCGGCCAGCTCGTCCACGGACACATCGGGGCCGACCTCGGTGCCCAGGCGCATCCGCAGCCGCGGGTGCTCGTGAAGGCGCGAGAACGTGTCGCCGATCCGCTTCGTGGCGGGATGGTCCGGAGCAACGCCGTAACGGACGAGCCCGCCCGCGACCGGCAGCCGGTCGATCAGGGTGACCCGCGCGTTCGTGTGGAGGAGCAGGTCCTCCACGGCGTACATACCGGCCGGGCCGGTGCCGACGACGGCGATGTCGGGTGGCGCGAAATCGCTGGGGATGGCCCGGTCGAACGTCGGCGGGGCCCACTGGTGGAAGTTCGGCGCGGGATCCGCCGAGGGGACGGCCTCACGGTCGGCGTAGAAGGCCGCGTTGATTCCCGCGTAGACCTTCAGCGATCCGGTCAGCAGATCCGCCGGGAAGATCGCGTCCACCGGGCAGGCGTCCGCGCAGGCCCCGCAGTCGATGCACGAGGCCGGATCGACGTAGAGCATCTCGGTGGTGCCGAAGTCGGGCTCGTCCGGCGTCGGGTGGATGCAGTTGACCGGGCAGACCGACACGCAGGTGGCGTCGTTGCAGCAGGTCTGGGTGATCGCGAAGGCCATGTCAGATCAGGTTCGCCCGCTTGTAGAACACCAGCGCGGGGCGGGTGAGCAGACCGCAGGAGCCGAGGAACTCCATCAGGCCGGCACAGCTCGACCGCATCATCGCCTTGTGGTGCTCATTGGCCTTCGCCTCGCGCAAGGCGCGCTTGGTGTCGAGCCCCGCGTTCTTGTAGACGTCGCGGTTGATCATGCTGCTGACGATGAAGTACGACGCGATGGCGATGACCAGCGCGTTGATCCGGCGGCGCACGAAACCCGCGCCCTCCAGCTGCTCCCGCGTCTCCTCACGGGCGAACTTCATGTGGCGGGACTCTTCGACCACATGGATGTTGTTGATGGTGCGCACGAACGGGACCACGCGCTCGTCGCGCATCCAGTCGCGCTGCATCACGTCGAGGACCTCTTCGGCGACGAGAATGGCCGCGTACGCCGCTTCGCCGGTGGCCGTCGCCTTGAAGATCCGGCCGAGTTCGACGGCGAGCTTGCGCGGACGGTACGGCGGCGCGCCGAGCTTCTCCGCGCCGCGGGCGAACATGATCGAGTGACGGCATTCGTCGGCGATCTCGGTGAGCGCCCACTGGAACGCCGGGTCGGTCGGGTCCTTGGCGTAGAAGTCGCGGAGCACCATCTGCTGCAGGATCATCTCGAACCAGATGCCGGTGCTCGCGACCGAAGCGGCTTCCTGGCGCGTGAGCTCCTTCTGCTGCTCCGTGCTCATCTCGGCCCAGTAGCTCGTGCCGTAGAGAGTGCTCCACTCCGGGCTGGCGCCGTGGAAGTCCTTGTCCAGCGGCGTCTCCCAGTCCACCTCGGTGGCGGGGTCGTAGGACAGCATCGCGGACGAATCGAGGAGCCGCTGCGCGGTCTCGTGGCGGCCTGCCCCGGCCGTTGCCGCGGTGCGTGGCACATCGGTGCTGGTCATACGGACCTCCCTGACGACGTCGACAGAGTGTGCGGCTACCTGTTACCGCGATTCACTGTTACTCAAGGTAACATATAGCCGAGCGGCCCCGCCAGACCACCGAAGAATGGGAGATCCGCCCATGACCACGCCCCGCCGTATCGACTCCTTCGACCACGACGGACTCACCTTCGACGTACGCGACACCGGACCGCTCGACGGCCCGGTCGTCGTCCTGCTGCACGGCTTCCCGCAGACCGGCGCCTCCTGGACGGAGACCGCCACCCTGCTCCACCAGCGGGGATACCGCACGATCGTGCCCGACCAGCGCGGCTACTCACCCCGCGCGCGCCCACGCGGCCGCTTCGCTTACCGGTCGAGCCGTCTCGTGGCCGACACGCTCGCGCTCATCGACGCCGTCGGAGCCGGGCCGGTGCACCTGACCGGACACGACTGGGGCGCCGTTGCCGCCTGGTCGACGGCGGCCCGGTGGCCGGATCTGGTCAGGTCGCTGACCACCGTGTCGGTCCCCCATCCCGGGGCGTTCCTCCGAGCGATGCTCACCAGCGACCAGCTCATCCGTTCGTACTACATGTTCCTGTTCCAAATCCCCTGGCTGCCCGAATTCGCCATCCGGCGCCGGCCACGCGTGCTGGAACGCACGCTGGCGGGCACCGGGATGACACCGGCGCAGATCGACCAGGTCCGGAGGGACATCGTGCTCGGCGGAGCCCTCACCGGCGGACTGAACTGGTACCGCGCGATGCCGCTGCACCACCCGGCGGCCCTGCGTGCCCGCGTCACCGTGCCGACCACGCACGTATGGAGCGACGGCGACACGGCCCTGTCCCGGCGCAGTGCCGAACTCGCCGGCCAGTACGTCGACGCCGGCTATCGGCTCGAAATCCTGACCGGCGTCAGCCACTGGGTGCCCGAAGAAGCCGCGGCGACGCTGGCCGCCATCATCGACCGCACCGCCACGGAGGCGGCTAGTCGACCGGCGTGACCTCGGCCATCTCCGACCAGGCGTCGCCGTCGAGGTTCTGGTAGTTGATCCGGGGCTTCTCCGCGACAACGGTCGACATGAACGGGAAGAAGTCCTGGGCGTGCTGGGTCGCGACGTGCGCGTCACCGGCGGCGCTGTCGGCGAACACCTCGACGAGGACGAATTCGTTCTCGTCACCGGCGTTCTGGTAGTAGTCGAACGAGATGTTGCCGGGTTCGTCACGCACCTGCCGCGTGTACCGGTCGATACCCGCCAGCCACTCGGTTCGTTTCTCGGGACGGATCCGTGCTTTGAGGACGATCAAGATCATGCCCCGAGTATCGCAAAGGATTTCACACGCCACGGGCTGAGAGCCGCGAGCGGCGGGATGGGAGACTGTCCGGGTGATCACCCGGCTCCGGTCCTGTTGGTCCGCGATCCGGTACCTGGCGGTCGGCGCGGCCTCCTCGATGGTCGCCTGGTTCGTCCTCGTCGGCATGCTGTTCGTGCTGCTGATGTGCCCGTTCGGCGTCGGGATCCCGGCGTTGCCCGTCGCGCTCCGGCTGATCCGCCGTCCGGTCGACTTCGAACGACGGCGGGCCGCCCGCCTGCTGGGCGAGCCGATCCCCGAGCCGTACCGGTCCGGGAACCCGGTGACCGACCCGGCGTCACGACGGGACCTCGGCTGGCTCGTCTTCCACGGCGCCAGCGGTTTCGTCATCGGCATCTTCGCCATCGCCCTGCCGCTCGGCGGGCTCCGGCAGATCGTCACCGCGTTCATCTGGCCGACGGTGCCCGGCGGGGTGGAAAGCTCGCTCGGGTTCGTGGTCACGTCGTGGCCCCTGGCGGCACTCAGCGCGATCACCGGGGTCGGCATGGTCGCGCTGATCTTCCTGTTCCCCCGTGTGGCCCGATGGCAGGCCACCGTCGCGCGCAGGCTGCTCGCGCCGGCGGCCGGAGTCGTGCTGACCGACCGCGTCGTCGAACTGGCCGCGTCGCGTGCCGCCGCGCTGGAGGCGCACGGCGCCGAACTCCGTCGTCTCGAACGGGACCTGCACGACGGGACGCAGGCGAGGATCGCCGCGGTGGTCCTGCAGCTGGGGATCGCCGATTCGCTTTTCGACAAGGATCCGCGACGCGCCCGGGAGTTGCTCGGCAAGGCGCAGGACACCGCGACCGGCGCGCTGGCCGAACTCCGGACCGTCGTGCGCAGCATCCACCCGCCGTTGCTGACCGACCGCGGCCTCGACGGCGCCGTCACCGCGCTGGCCGATCGCTGCCCGGTCCCGTGCACCGTGGACGTGCGCAGCAGCAGCCGCCGTCCCGCAGCCGTCGAAGCGGCCGCCTACTTCGTGGTCGCCGAGACGCTGGCCAACATCACCAAACATTCCGGTGCCGAACACGCCTGGATCACCCTCGACGGTACCGCAGACACCCTGCTCATCGAGATCCGCGACGACGGCCACGGCGGCGCCGACGAAGCAGCGGGCAGCGGTCTGTCCGGGATCCGCAAACGGGCAGAGGCGTTCGACGGGACCTTGAAACTGTCCAGCCCCGCCGGTGGGCCGACCGTACTGAAAGTGGAGTTGCCATGCGGGTCGTGATCGTCGAGGACGACGCGCTGCTGCGCGAAGGCCTGGTGATGCTGCTGAACACCTCGGGCATCGACGTCGCCGCGGCGGTGGACGACGTGGACGAGTTCCTCGAACTGGTCACCAAGGACCGGCCCGACGCGGTCATCACCGACGTCCGGCTGCCGCCGACCCACACGGACGAAGGGCTCCGCGCCGCCGTCAAAGCGCGGAAGATGTATCCCGGACTGCCCGTGCTCGTGCTGTCCGCGCACGTCGAAACCGGCTACGCGGCGGAACTCCTAGCCGACGGCAAGGGCGCCGTCGGATATCTGCTCAAGGAGCGGGTCGGGAAGGTCGAGAAGTTCCTCGACGCGCTGGACCGGGTCGTCAAGGGCGGGACGGCCATGGACCCCGAGGTCATCACCCAGCTGATGGCGCACCGCCGGGCGACCGACCCGCTCGACGGGCTGACCGCGCGGGAGCGCGAGGTGCTCGGGCTGATGGCGGAGGGCTACAACAACACGACCATCGCCGAACTGCTCGTGGTGAGCGACGGCGCGGTGCACAAGCACATCCGGAACATCTTCGCGAAACTCGGGTTGCCGGAGGACAGCGGGCACCGGCGAGTCCTGGCGGTGCTGGCCTACCTGGGCGGCAAGGGCTGAGGTTCTCGTGAGTGGTAAGGACGGTCAGAACCCAATGCCACGTAGCTTAAGTTGATCTTGGATGGGGGCCTTGATCGTAAGCGGTGAGGATTGCCGCAGGTCACGCGCTCGGCTGCCCTGGCCGACAGGAGCCGACTGCGGCCCCTGAGTGTCCCCCAAGGACACTTCTCGCTGACTCAATGCCTGAGTGATGCCCGGAGGGGCGATTTCACGAGGGGGTCGTGAATGGCGTTTCGGGTTATTGAGGGGATGGGCAAATGTGGCGTGCTGCGTGCTGGAGGCCCGGCCTGCCGGGCTGATCGCGACCCCACTGTCCACAAGGGACACAAAGACACCCCCGCGTGCCCGATTTGGGTGCTTTGCACGGGGGTCGTGAGTGGCAATGATCGTTCTAACCGTCTTTGCCGCTCACGACCCCGGCAAGAAGCGGACATCATGACATCAATCGGGCGCACAATCGGCGTGAAGCGTCCCAGGAGGACACTTCACGCCGGAGTCGGCCGGCAAGTCAGTCCGGAACCCTGTTGCCCAGGGCGGCGATCTCATCACGAAGCCGGCGAAGACGGCCCGCGTGACAGGGAGTCGATCACGCCACGTTTGCCCATCCCCTCAATAAGCCGAAACGCCACTCACGACCAACCCGACCCACCACCAGGGCCGAAGACGCCCCTTCGTCACATCAGACGCAGCGAAGGGAGCCTTCACCCCACCTGTCAACCTCACCCAAGATCAACTTAAGCTACGAGCCTCCGAGCTCTTCCGCCAGTCCGACGACGATGCCCTCGGGACCGCGGACGTAGCAGAGCAGATAGCT
Source organism: Amycolatopsis sp. NPDC043885 (assembly GCF_056435685.1). Taxonomy (NCBI): domain Bacteria; kingdom Bacillati; phylum Actinomycetota; class Actinomycetes; order Pseudonocardiales; family Pseudonocardiaceae; genus Amycolatopsis; species Amycolatopsis sp. NPDC043885. The sequence goes on along the minus strand of NZ_JBWKEA010000023.1, from coordinate 114,412 downwards.
GTTCTCGTACCGCTCCAGCCCACCCACGAGTTCCGCGCCGTGGGCACGCAAACGGGCGATGACGTCTTCGATGTCGTCGACCGCGAACATGACACGGCGGATGCCCAGCGTGTTCGACGGCGCTTCCTTCGGTTCGGGGCTGATGGCCTTCGGCCGGTGGAACTTCGCCGGCTCGATCCGTCCGGGACCGTCCGGGATCCGCAGCATGGCGACATCCTGGCGGACGTCTTCGAGCCCGATAATCGAGTGGTCCCTTGCCCTCCAGCTCCATTCCGAGTTCGACGAAGAAGGCGATGACCGCGTCGAGATCTTCGACGACGATGAGGACGTTGCGCTCGGTGCGGTCGCGGAGGTAGCGCCAGCACCACCTCGCGACGGGGGCCACTCCCCTGGTCGCCCGCGCTCCCCGACCGTAGCGTCTTTCTCATGAACGACACCGAAAAGTCCAGCGGCGCACTGGTCACCGCTTCCCTCTGGCTCGTCCTCCTCGTCAGCGCGGCCACCAACGCGATCGGCCAGTTCGCAGGAGTGGACTGGACCCTCCGCATGATCGCCGGCGCCGTCGCGGTCGTATGCATCGTGCTGCTGATCATTCGCCATCTCGCGCGGCGCAGAGCCTGAGCCATTCGACGGCCCGCGCCGCGGCGAACCCGATGAACGCGTCCCGCTCCGGCACGCGTGACCGCGCGTCGACGGCGTCGGTGAAAACCCCCACCGCGTAACGGCCGCCATCCGGATATTCGACGACGCCGACCTCGTTGCGCACCGACGGAAGTGTCCCGGTCTTCCCGCTGACGCGGATTCCGTCGTCCGGGAACCCGGACCGCAGCCGGTGCGGCCACACCTGGAGGTCCATCCAGCGCCGGACGTCCGCGCACGCGGACGGCGACGCGGCCTCGTCACGCCAGATCATCCCGAGCAACCGGGTGATCTCTTCGGCCGTCGTGGCACAAGTGTGCTCGGGCTGGAGCGCGCGCAACGCGGCGATCCGCTCCATCGGGAGTTCGGTCAGCAGCCTTTCGTCGTCCTCGTAGGAGATCCCGAGGTCCTCGCCGATACTGCAGAGCACCTCCCCGCAGTCCTGTGACACGGTGGTGTGCTCGAAACCGAGGCCACGCAAGGTTTTCTCCGTCGATTCCTGCCCGACGCGGTCGAGGATCAGGTCAGTGGCGACGTTGTCGCTGATCCCGATCATCAGGATCGCGAGGTCGTACCAGGACATCGAGATCTCGTGCCGGAAGGTGGCGAGGCCGTACGGGCTGGGCGTCGGGTGTCCAGGTGGGACGGTGACCCGCTCGGCGAGGTCGAGGTCGCCCTCGGCGCCCTGCTTCGCCAGTTCCAGCGCGATCGGGACCTTGAAGACCGACGCCGTGACGACGGGAGCGTGCTCGTCGACGCCGATCCGCCGGGTGCCGTCGATTTCGGCCGCGTGCAACCGGACCCGGACGCCGGCCTCCTTCGCTCGTTCGGTGATCGTTTCGATGACTTCGGACGCTGTGCGCATGGGACTCCTGTCTGCTTGAGGCTCGTGAGTGGTAAGGACGGTTAGAACCGTCCTTACCACTCACGAGCAGGTGCCGGATTCCGCCGGTGCGAAAGAGAACTGCGCCGGGTTCTGCGGCACCCAGAACGCCATCACGGCGGTGAGGAAGGTGGTGCCGATCAGGAAACCGAACGCGGCGGTGTAAGAGAAGGTGTCGGCGAGCCACCCCATCGCCACCGGGGCGACGGCACCCGCCACCTGGCCGCCGAAGTTCATCACTCCCATACCGATCCCGGTGACCGCGGTGGGGAGTACCCGCAGCGGAAGGCCGAAGACCGCCATCGTCGCCATGCCGAAGACAGCGAGGGCGAGCGTCTCGTAGAGCGTGAACTCCGCCGTGCTGTCCGCGTTCACCATCAACGTCAGCAGCACCACGGTCACCAGCGCGATCGAGCCGAGGTACCAGCGGCCGTGATCGTGGAAGTACCGGTCGAACAGCCAGCCGCCGAGAATGGTCGTGCCGATGCTGACCAGCATCGGGATCGCGGCCAGAATCCCGGTCTGGCTCAACGACAGCCCCCTGGACTCCAGCAGATAGCTGGGCACCCAGGTGATCATCCCGTAGTTGAGCATGTTGGTGACGCAGAACAGCAGGGTGAACTTCCAGATCACCGGGGATTTCAGCACCTGTTTGCGGGATACCTCAGGGGTTTTCACCACGTCGCGCGGAAGGCTGCTCAGCCTTTCGGGCAGTGCCTTGGGCAGGATCGTCCAGACGGCCACCCCGATGAGCGCGCCGATCCCGGCCATCCAGAAGAACGTGTGCCGCCAGCCGACCGCCATCAGCAGCGGGCCGACGATCAGCGGCGCCAGGCCGGCGCCGATGCCGCCCGCGGACAGCATCACGCCGGTCACCGTCGCGCGATTGCCGGGGGTGGTCCGTTCGGCGATCGCCTTGAACGAGGCCGCCGGGAAAAGTCCTTGGCACACACCGAAAAGGCCGCGGACGACGAGCAGCATGCCGAAGGTGCCCGCCATCCCGGTCATCGCGGTGAACGCCGACCAGAGCAGCAGCGTGACCAGCATCGGCCCCCGCGAGCCGTACCGGTCGGCGAGGAAGCCCGCCGGAATCTGGCAGACCATGTACACCAGCGCGAACACGGTGACGAGCCAGCCCTGTTCGGTCTTGCTGAGCTCGAACTCGGCGCCGATCATCGGCAGCGCCATCCCGATCGAGAACCGGTCGATGTAGTCGACCGCCCACGCGAACACCATCACCACCATCGTGATGAGCGCGGTCCGGTTGATCCGCCGTGCTGTCCAGGTGTCCTCATTGACCACTGCCGTCATGGCGCCTCCGCGGGATCTTCGGAAGAGAAGGGAGAACGGCGCGAGCGTGGCGCCGGTCACTCATTCTGAAACGCGGTAGCCGAGCGGAGTTCGTGCGATCACACGAACATCGGCCGTCGTTTCGGGCCGGAAGACCGAAGGTCAGTCTTCAGTGCCGGGCGGCCCGGTCCGCGCGTCGCGGGGCAGCAGCCGCAATTGCAGCATCGCGGCGAACCGCTCCCCCGCGTCGTCGAGGTCGATCTCGCCGACTTCGGCGAGGCGCCGCAGCCGGTAGCGGAAGGTGTTCGGATGGACGTAGGCCGACGCGGACGCGGCTCCGATGTCACCGAAAGCGTCGAGCCAGCACCGAAGGGTGTGCACCAGTTGTGATTGGTGCTGAGCGTCGTAGGCGAGCAACCGCGCGACCGGCCCCGTCGCGACGTCTCCCCTGGCCGCGGCGAGGTCGGCCAGCTCCAGCATGAGCGCGTCGACGTGAACGTCTTCGGCGGTCGCGACGCGTTTGGCGCCGCCGTTGGTGAGCAGCACGCGCAACGCCCGGTCCGCACCGTCGCGGGAGGCGTGGAGACCGGACGCGTCGAGCGCGAGCGGCCCGATGCCGATCGCGGCCGCCGCCCGGCGTCCCGTGCGCTCCAGAAAGGTCGACGCGACCCGAACCGAACGCTCCTGGCAGTCGGCCTGACCGCCGGGCATCGGGAGGATGCCGTACGCGACGTCGCCGACCAGCGCGACGGCCGAACGAGGCTGGACGGCGCTCAGGTGCATGGCCAGCGCGTCGGCCACCCGCTGGCGGTCCGCGACCAGCCGGAGGTCGTCCTCGGGGTCGGGTGCGCCGAGCAGTCCCATGGCGAGCACGATCGACGGCTGGCCGAGCAACCCGAGCCGGGCGATGGCCTCCGGCGCACTGGACCCTCCTTCGAGTGCCGTGCTCACCAGATCCGCGCGCAGCCGCCGCTCGACGTCGGCGCCCGCGCGTAGCCGGAGCAGGTGCAACGCGACGAGTTTGGCGGCGTCGATCAACGCCTGCGTGCGCTCCCCGCTGAGCGGTTCCCGGACCGCGGCCCAGATCGATCCGAGCACCTCGTCGCCGGCGCGGACGGCGAGCGCCACGCGAGGCAGCGCGATGGCACTGTCGTCGTACCGCTGCGGATCGACGTACACGGGCGCCTGGTCTCGGTACAGCTTCTCGAAGACGCCGTCCTGTTCGAGGCCGCGGGCGAACCGCTCCGGAACCTGCCTGCCGAGGATCGTTTCCACCCGGGACGGGTCCGCTTCGTCCTGGCGTCCGGAGAACGCGAGGATCCGGTTGTTGCGATCCTCGATGGTCACCGGCGCGTCGATGAGCGCGGCGATCGCGTTGGCCAGCGCGAACAGATCACCCGAAGGCATTCCACCGAGGGTTTGCGGCGAGACCTCGCCGACGTCCTCTTCGGCGAGCAACGTCCTGAGCATGGCGGCGAGCTGCGCCCAGGACGCGCCTCGCACGAGCCCCAGCAGGGCGACCCCGGAAGACTCCGCGGCTCGCCGGAGTTCCGGCGCCGGGGTGACGGGAGACCGGACGACGAGCGCCGCCGCGCCTCTCGCACCCACGTCGTGCAAGAGGCGGACGACCTCGTCCTGGTCCCGCACCCCGACGCCGAGCACGACGGCACCGCCAGGGATGTCGGATTCGTCGTGCGGATCGTGGATGACCACCCCGCCGAGCTGCTTGCGGGTGGTCCGGCCGACCGCGACCGGCTCCAGGAGCACGTCCCCGAGGTCTTCGAGGACGCGTCCCAAGCTCGTATGCGGCTTGCTGGGCACCGGTGTCAGCACCCCCCGAAGTTAAACCCGGCGTCGTCGAACCGACCGGTTCGATCCGACCAAATCTAACCCCGGAATTCGTAGAACGCTACGAACCGATCCACGCTTTCTCAGTGGTGACCTCGTCCAGCAGGCCGGGAATCGGAGTCACGCCGAGCCCCGGTCCGGTCGGTACCGGCAGGTGCCCGCCGTCCAGCACGAACGGCTCGGTGATGTCGGTGCGGTAGAACCGGCCGGACGCCGAGGTGTCGCCCGGCAGCGTGAAGCCGGGCAGCGAGGCCAGGGCGACGTTGGCCGCACGGCCCAGCCCGGTCTCGATCATCCCGCCGCACCACACCGCGACCCCGTGCGCCGCGCAGACGTCGTGCACCCGGCGGGCTTCGAGGTAGCCGCCGACCCGGCCCGGTTTGATGTTGACGATCTGGCAGGCGCCGAGCTTGATCGCGTCCGCGGCGGCCTTGGCCGAGACGATCGACTCGTCGAGGCAGATCGGCGTCCGGATCAGCTTGGCCAGTTCGGCGTGGCCCAGCACGTCCTCTTCTTCGAGCGGCTGCTCGATCAGCAGCAGGTCGAACGGGTCGAGCCGAGACAGCAGGGGCGCGTCGCCCAGCGTGTACGCGGTGTTCGCGTCGACCTGCAGCAGCACGTCGTCACCGAAGCGCTCACGGACTCGGCGGACCGGCTCGACGTCCCAGCCGGGTTCGATCTTCAGCTTGATCCGGACGTAGCCCTCGTCGAGGTATCCGCCGACGACGTCGAGCAGGTGCGGGATCGAGTCCATGATCCCGACCGAGACCCCGCAGGCCACGGAGTCGCGAGTGGACCCCAGCTCGGCCGCGAAGGACCGGTCATGCGCGCGGAGTTCGGCGTCGAGGACCGCCATTTCGAGCGCGCCCTTCGCCATCCGGTGCCCCTTGAACTTCGCCAGCAACGGCGTCACCTTGTGCGCGGTCACGTCCTCGGCCGCCAGCAGGGCGGGGATCAGATGGTTCCGCAGCACGTGCTCGGCGGCGTCGTTGTACTCCGACGAGTAGAGCGGCGCCTCCATCGCGACGCACTCGCCCCAGCCCTCGCCAGCCGGGGTCACCGCGCGGACGAGCAGCAGTTCCCGCTCGGACTGCGTCCCGAACGACGTCCGGAACGGGGCCACGAGCGGCATCCGGACCCGGCGCAGTTCCACACCGCTGAGTTTCATGACTGCTCCTTGGAGATCACGTACCAGCCGGCACGATCGAAACCGGCGACATGGGCGTTGTCCGCCATCAGTCCGCCGAGGACTTCGCGCAGGGCGACGCGCCACGCGCTGCCGCGACCGGGATCGGTGCGGCGCAACCGTTCGATGTCGGGCGGGACCGCGACGAGCACGGTCGGCGTGTCCGCGGATCCGATGCTCGGACCGCCGTCGGGACCGACCGAGAGCGCCCTCGCCGCGCCCAGCGCTTCCGCGTCGATGAGGACCGGTTCGCCGAAGGCGGCGGCGCGGACCTCCGGGCTCCGGAGATCCCAGCCGACCATCAGCCGGTCGGTGTCGCCCGAACCGTTGATGTCGTCCTCCATCGGACCGTAGAAGTCGGGCAGGTAACCGATCGGGCGCGCGCCGAGCTTGCACAGGTTGAAATAGGCGTTGCGCCGCACCAAGGGGTCGAACGTCCAGGTGATCACCGAGACGTCCTGGAGCAGTGCCCACCCGCGCTGGTGCAGTTTGAGCGCGTGCCCGATCCCGCGGCCGGCGCCCGCCTTGGCGACACCGGCGATGTGACTGTGCAGGCTCGCCTTTCCCGGACTCCCGAAGAAGCCGAAACAGGCACCCAGCAGTTCACCGTTCTCGAAAGCGCCCGCGACGTAGTTGCCGGCCGTGGACATCGCGCGGAGCAGTTCCGTGCTCACCGGTCTGCCGCTCGGCCCGGACCGCCAGATCGACTCGAACAGGCCGACCACGGCGGCCAGCTCGGCGATTTCGGTCAGTTCGCGGATTTCGACGCCCGAAGCCACGGCCGCGGCCCGCGCGGCGGCGACAGCCTCGTCGCGTACCGCCACCGACGCCGGGCTTTCCGCGTTCGCAGCAAGATTTGTCACGGGGCAATCCTTTCCCGGCACCTCGGCCGAGTCACCGTCGTGCCGTACCAGATTCGCTCGCGGGATTCGTCGCACCGGACGGACCCCGCTTCGCGAGTACGTTTTCCACGAGCGCGGCCAGCAGAGCGGTACGGCGCGGCAGTTCCGCGACGAGGACGTGTTCGTGATCCGCGTGCGCCCCGCCACCGACGGCGCCAAGGCCGTCCAGCGTCGGAACGCCCATCCCAGCGGTGTAGTTGCCGTCCGAAGCACCGCCGACCGACGCGGAGATCAGTTCTCCGAGCCCGAGTTCCCCTGCCAGATCCTGAGCCAGCGCGAACAATCCCGCCGACGAACCCGCTTCGAGCGGCGGCCGGTTGATCCCGCCGGTCACGCGGACCTCGGCACCGTCCAGGACCGGACGGAGCTCCCGGATCGCCCGGTCGACACGGAGTTGTTCGGCCTCGTTCCAGACACGGACGTCCACGGCCACCCGCGCGGCGGCCGGTACGGTGTTGACCGTCGTTCCCGCCGAGACGACGGTGGGCGTCACGCTCGTGCCCGCCTGTGCATCGGCGAGCGCGGCCACCGCGAGGATCTGCTGGGAGATCTCGATTCCCGCGTTGACACCCTTCTCCGGTTCGAGCCCGGCGTGGGAGGCGCGACCGGTCACGTCCACCCGGTAGTGGGAAACGCCTTTGCGGCGGCATTTCAGCGCGCCGCCGTCGGCCGAAGCCTCCAGCACGAACGCGGCGTCGCACTGCGCCGCGGTCTCCTCGATCAGCGCGCGGGAGGACGGCGAGCCGATCTCCTCGTCGCCGGTGACCAGAATGGACAGTCCGTCGCGGTCGGGCACGGTCGCGGCGGCGTGCAACGCCATCACGACCCCCGCCTTCATGTCGAAGCAACCGGGTCCGCGCAACACTCCGTCCCGCACGGAGAACGGATGGGTCTCCAGTGAACCGTGCGGCCATACCGTGTCGTGGTGACCGAGCAGCAGGACACGAGGCGGTCCGGCGCCGAAGCTCCAGCGGAGATGGGTGACGCCGTCGACGACGATCTTCTCCGGTTCCACGCCGAGCAGTCTCCGGCCGACTCCGGCCACCACTTCGGCGCTGCGGGCCACCGCTTCGTGATCCGACGACGGCGACTCGCAGCGCACCAGCGTTTCGATGTCGGCGAGCAGGTCGCTCATCGCGGCTCACCCCGCAGCGGCTTGCCGGGGAACGCGTCCGTGCGCAGATTCCCGTCGGTGACGACCGGGACTCCCGAGACGAACAGGTGCCGGACCCCGACGGAGGGCCGAGTCGAGTCGAAATAGGTCGCCGCGTCGGTGATCGCGTGCGGGTCGATCACGACGATGTCCGCGTCGGCACCGGCGTTCAGCCGCCCCTTCGCCAGGGCCCCTGGGGCGACCTCGTCGAGCACCCGGGCCGGCAGGTAGGAGCAGCGCCGGAACGCCTCCAGCCAGGTCCAGGCCTTGCTCTCACGCACCATCAAGCGCAACGTCTTGGCGTAGGTCCCGGCCGTGCGCGGATGGGTCGCGCCGCCAGGAGGCAGCGGCCATTCGGTGCTCTCGCTGGTGCCGTTCTTCCAGTACACGGGCAGCGCGTCGCTGGCGACGATGGCGTCCGGGAACGCGAGCGCCTGGCGCAGCAGACCGAGGTCGTGCGGGCTGCTTTCGTCGAGGAACTCCAGGATGCACGGCGCGCCGGGATCCTCCGCGCGCACCTGGAGCAGGCGGCCTTCGTCGGCGATGCGCTCACCCGACTCCAGCATGATCACGCTGGACGGGGACAGCCCCTTCATCTTCAGGCGCTCGGGCGAAAGGAAGGCGGCGCCGATCCCCGTGCTGCCCGCCCCGTACGGATAGGCCTCGACGGTCACCCGCGACCCGGCCGCCCGTCCCGCTTCGAGCGCCGCGAGCACCCGCTCGATCTGGTGGCCGGACGTGCTGTTCACGTGACAGTGGTGCATCGCGGCACCGGTCTCGGCCGCGACGATCGCGATCTCGGCCGAACCGTCGATCGGCGTCTCCGGGTTCACCTCGACCAGTTCACGGACATGGGTGTACGTCGGCGCCCCGGCCTCCTTCGCCAGCCGGGCCAGCGCGAGGAACTCGCCGGGGTCGGTGTCGGGCGCGTAGCCGAGCAGCACGCCGACACCGAGCGCGCCCGCGGCCAGCTCACCGTCCACAAGGGACAGCCAGGCCGCCAGTTCCTTCGGTGACGAAGACCGTTGCCAGGCCGGGTTCCCGAGCACCGCCAGCCCGCTGTCGATATTCGCGTCCGGCTCGATCCCGGCGAGCACCTGCGCTCGCGCGGCACCCCAGGAGGCGGAAAAACCGTAGTGCAGCGGACGGCCCGTGGAGGCCGCCTCGGCGTAGGCCCGCTCGATCGGCATCAACCCGGCCTCGAGGTCGAGCGCGGTCGTCACGCCGTCCATCGCCTGGAGCCGCTGGCCCGCGATGGTGTGCACGTGGCTGTGCAAGTCGATGAAGCCCGGTCCGACGACGAGCCCGGAGACGTCGATCTCCACGTCGCCCGGCTCCGCGGTCAATCCCTCCCCGACGGCGGTGACCACGCCGTCGGATACCAGCACGTCGGCCGTGCCGTCGAACCCCGTCGCCGGATCGATGACACGACCGCCACGCAAGAGTGTCCGCATGCTTCGCCTCCTAGGATCGCCTCGTTCATGGCGACCCTAGGAGGTTTCGGCGGGCGTCCGTTCGTACCGCGCGACGAATCCGGACCCCTCGGTCCATCCGCCCGCACGAACCGCTCGTGAGTGGTAAGGACGGTTAGAACCGTCCTTACCACTCACGAGACCCGACCGGCTTCTCACGCGACGGACCGGACGACACGACCGCGGCCAGGGCTCCGTCGCGAGTCGTCCATCCAATCACGCGCATCGGCAGCAGGTAGCCAAGACACCCTTGGCCCTAGCCGTCCTTACCACTCACGAGCGGTGCCGGTGCCCGGCGATGATCTCCGCGTACCGGTGCCCGCTCGCCTTGACCGTGCGGACCTGAGTGTCGTAATCGACCCGCACGAGCCCGAACCGCTTGCTCAGCCCGCTGTCCCATTCGAAGTTGTCGAGCAGCGACCACGCGAAGTAGCCCTTCACCGGTGCGCCCGCTTCGGCGGCGCCCGCCACCGCGCCCAGATGTTCTTCCAGGTAGGCGATGCGGTCGGCGTCATGGACCGATCCGTCCTCGGCGACCTTGTCGTCGAAGGCCGCCCCGCTCTCGGTGACGTAGATGGCACGGGCGCCGTACTCGTCGGTGAGCCGGTGGATCAGGTCCGCCAGCCCCTGCCCGTGGATCTCCCAGCCCATCGCGGTGGTGGCCGCGCCCTCGACCGGAACCTGCCGGGCGCGCGGGGCGGGACCGTCCGGATCGTCCTCGACGATCTGCCGGAAGTAGTAGTTCAGCCCGTGGTAGCCGACCGGGGCCGAGATCACCTCGAGATCGTTCCCCGCCACGGGTGGTTCGACGCCGTAGACCTCGATCATGTCCGCGGGATAGCCGCGGCCGTTCGACGGGTCGAGCCACCAGCGGTTGACGTGTCCGTCCATCCGCGCCGCCGCCTCGACGTCCGCGGCGGAATCCGACGCCGGCTCGATCCCGCTGAGATTGACCACCAGGCCGATGTTCGCGGGCTGTGCGGCGTTCGCGGTGATCGCCTGGACCCCGAGGCCGTGCGCGAGCAGGAGATGGTGCGAGGCGTGGATCGCTTGCTTAAGATCCTTGATCCCGGGGGCGAAACGCCCTTCGAGGTAGCCGAGCCAGGCCGAGCACAGCGGTTCGTTGACCGTGTTCCAGTCCTTCACCCGGTCACCCAGCCGAGCCGCCACGGCGGCGGCGTAGTCGGCGTAGGCATAGGCCGTGTCGCGTTCGGGCCAGCCGCCCTTCGCTTGCAGGGCGGACGGCAGATCCCAATGGAACAACGTGGCGAACGGCCGGATCCCGGCGTCGAGCAACGCGTCGACCAGCCGGTCGTAGAAGTCGAGTCCGGCCGGGTTGACCGCGCCGCGGCCGGTCGGGATCACCCGCGGCCACGCGACCGAGAAGCGGTAGGCGTCCAAGCCCAGTCGCTTCATGATGGCGAGATCCTCCGGCCAGCGCCGGTAGTGATCGCACGCGACGTCGGCGGTGTCGCCGTTCAGGACGGCACCCGGGACCCGGACGAAGTCGTCCCAGATGGACGGGAGGCGGCCGTCGGCTTCGACGGCACCTTCGACCTGGTACGCGGCGGTGGCCGCACCCCACAGGAAGTCGGCGGGCAGGTGCAGATTCAAGGCTGGCCTCTCTGTACGGAGCGACGGGCTGGTCATTTCACGGCACCGGCGGTGAGCCCGGCGACGAGATAACGCTGGAGCAGCAGGAATCCGGCGACTACCGGGACGGAGACGATCAGGGACGCGGCCATGACCTGGTTCCAGTACACCTGGACCTGGGTCGAGTACTCCTGGAGACCGACCGCGAGGGTCCGCGTGCCCGAATCGGTCAGCACCGACGCGAACAGGACCTCGCCCCAGGCCGTCATGAACGAGTAGATCCCCACCGCGACGATGCCCGGCATCGCCGCCGGGACGACCACCCGGATCAGGGCGCCGAACGGCCCGGTGCCGTCGACCATCGCGGCCTCGTCGAGCTCCTTGGGGATCGAGTCGATGTAGCCGGCGAGCATCCAGATGGCGAACGGCAGCGAGAAGGTGAGGTAGGTGATGATCAGCCCGAGCCGGGAACCGTACAGGACGATGCCGGTGGTGTTGCCGATGTTGACGAAGATGAGGAACAGCGGCAGCAGGAACAGGATCCCGGGGAACATCTGCGTGGACAGCACGGTCATCTTGAAGAAGTTCTTGCCACGGAAGCGGAAGCGGCTCAGGGCGTACGCCGCGAAGATCGCGATCACCACCGAGAGGATCGCGGCCGAGCCTGAGATGACCAGGCTGTTCACGAAGTATTCGGCGAGCGGGATGGTCTCCCAGATGTCGAAGAACGGCTGGATGGTCAGCGTCGTCGGCACCCATTCCCAGGTGCCCTGCACGTCCCCGAGCGGCTTCAGCGACGACGAAACCATCGCGTACAGCGGCACCAGCGTGAACAAGGCGAGGAAGCCGAGGACGAATCGGCGTGCCCACGGGACCCAGCGAGGCTCAGACAACGGCGTTCCTCCTTCGCGCGGCCAGTCCCAAGTAGACGGTGCTGACGAGGAGCAGGAACAGCAGCAACAGCACCGACATCGCCGAGCCGAGGCCGAAGTTCCAGGTCACGAAGGAGCTCTGGTAGATGTGGATCGAGATCAGTGACGCCTCCTTCGGCGCGGACGCTCCGAAAAGGACATAAGGCGTGTTGAAGTCGTTGAAGGTCCACAGGAACAGCACCAGCAGCAGCACCTGGTTGACCGGCCGCAGCATCGGCTGGGTGATGGCCCGGAACTGCCGCCACCAGCCCGCGCCGTCGATGGCCGCCGCTTCGTACAGTTCGCCGGGGATGTTCTGCAGCCCGGCCATCACGATCAGGAACGCGAACGGCCAGTTCCGCCAGACCGAGACCACCACGAGCGACCAGAAGCTGTTGTCCCCGATGAGCCAGAAGGAGTCGGTGCCCAGCAGGTCGTTCACCAGGCCGGTGTCCTTCTGGAACATGAACGACCAAGTGATCACCGCGGCGTACATCGGCAGCGCGTACGGCACGAGGAACAGCGTCCGGAGCAGGCCGCGTCCGCGGAAGTTCTTCTGCATCAGCACGGCGGCCGACGTTCCGAACAGCCAGCAGAACCCGACGGAGAGAACCGTGTAGAGGACGGTGATCCAGAACGAGCCGAGCAGCGCCTTCCCCGCCGCGGCGTCGAAGTCGAGGACGAACTTGTAGTTGTCCAGCCCGGCCGCCGGAGCGGACGAGAAGTCACGGATGTAGAACTGCGTCAGCTTGAAGAAGCTCATCACGAGCCCGGCGACCATCGGGATCAGGTGGACGAGCAGTTCGAGCAGGATCGCCGGCAGCAAGAGCAGATACGGCAGCGCGACCCGGCGCCGGTTACGCCGGGCACGCCGCGGCCTGGGCGCCCCGGCCGCCTTCACGGCCGGGGCGTCGTCGAGAGCGATCGGCATCAACTACCGGCCGCGATCTGCTGGTCCGCCTGGTTCAGCTGGTCGCGGATCTTGGTTCCGTCGACCGGCTTGCCCGCGGCGACGTCGGCGAACATCGCCTTCATCGCGGTGCCGATCAGGGTCTCGAACTGCGATTCCTGCGGGACCTGGGGCATCGGCTCCGCCGAATTCGCGAGCACGTTCTGGAAGACCTTGACGTCTTCGGTCTGGAACGCCGTGTCGCTGTAGGCGTCCTGGACGGTCGGCAGCGAACCGTAGGTCTTGTTGAGCAGCGCCTGCTCCGGCGCCGAGACCATGAACTTCACGAAGTCCAGTGCGGCGTCGGGGTTCTTGGTGTTCTTGAAGACCGCCATGTTGATGCCGGCGACGAAGCTGGTCACCTTGCGGCCGTTCGGCGGCGCGGTGGCGGGCAGCGGGATCGGCGCGACACCGAGGTTCGCCATGTCCATCCCGATGTTCTTGAACGACCCCGCGGAGGCCTGGTTCATGAACATCGCGGCTTTGCCGTCCGACAGATCTTTGAGGGATTTGGCGGTGTCGGCGTACTCGGCGTTGGCCGGGTTGACGATCTTGTCCTTCTGCATCAGGTCGACGAACTGCTGCACGGCCGCGACCGACGGATCCGAGGCCAGCTGCGGTTTGCCCTCGGGAGTGAAGAACTGCGCACCGTGCTGGGCGCCGAGGATCGCCGCGTGGTGGCTGTTCTCGGTGACCTGACCCGCCTGGAGCGAGAGCCCCCATTGGCCCTTGTCGGGTTTGGTGAGCTTCTTGCCGTCTTCGACGAGTTCCTCCCAGGTGGCGGGCGGCTTGGTGATACCGGCCTCCGAGAAGAGTTTTTTGTTGTAGTACAGGCCGTACGCCTGGCCGTAGAGCGGTACGCCGACCGGCGGCTGCCCGCTCGCCCCGGTGGCCGCCAGCGATGGGCCGAGGAAGCGGGACTTGCCGCCGACCTTCTCCAGCGCGGCGTCGTCGAACGGCAGGAACGCCCCCGTCGCCTGCAACGAGGCCGACCAGGTGTTGCCGATGTTGAGCACGTCCGGCCCCTTGCCGGAGGTGGTGGCCGCGAGGATCCGGTTGAGCAGATCCGTCCACGGGACGACCTCGAGCTTGACCTTGATCCCGGAGGCCTTCTCGAACTTGTCGAGTTCTGGCTGTAGTACGGCTTTGTCGTTGTCGAGACTGGTGCCCTGATTGGACGCCCAGTACACGAGCTCCTTGGGAGCACTGGACGACGTGTCGCCGCCGCCGCACGCCGTCGTGGCGGCGGCCGCCAGCGCCAGGACGAGCGCGGGAGCGATCTTTCCGATTCGCATCGATGGTCCTCGGGGTGAGTGGCCAAGCCGCGTCCGGAGCCTGTGACCCGGGACACGTCTTATTTCAGGGCTTGAGTTAAGCCTTGGCCAACCTTGCCGTCAAGACCCGCGCACCATTTCGTCCCGTTCGCGCCAGAGGATGCCGGGCACGATCACTTCCCGGTCAGCACAGCGAAGGCCTCGCCGCGGTGGACGGCGAACAGTTCGAGCGCCTTCTCGCCGTCACGGGCACGAAGAGCGGCCGCCAGCCGACGATGCTCGGCCGGGATGCTCGCGAGGTAGCCGTCGGAGCTCACACCGATCCGGGTCAGCAGGAACAGGTACACCTGCGACCGGATCGCCTGCCACGCTTCGACGAGCCGCCGGTGACCGGACGCCGCGTAGACCGCGTCGTGGAAGTCGATGTCACAGCGGACCATCTCGTGCTCGTCGCGTGCCCGGTCCATCCGGTCGACGACCTCGTCGAGCGCGGCAAGGTCCGCGTCCGGCGCGTTCGCGACCACGAGCCGGACGGCCAGCTGCTCCAGCGCCGACCGCAGGCTGTCGAGTTCCGCGACGTCCACATCGGACAGGGTCGTGACGATCGCGCCGCGATGCCATTCGCTGCGGACCAGACCCTCACACTCCAGTCTCAGCAGTGCTTCACGCACGGGGCCACGACTGACGCCGAGCGCCGCCGAAAGCTCGACCTCGCGCAGCTGCGCGCCAGGCGGATAGGAGCCACCGAAGATGGCGTCCCTGACCCTGTCGGCGACCTCGTCCGCCAGCCCGCGACGACGTGCCGGCACCACCCTGCCGGGTTCGCTCATGCTCATCCCTCCCGCCGGAACGCCCGATAGTAGCGACCACGCACTTTGTCCTAATGTTAACATTACGACACGTGCACCTACCGCTGGAAAGGATCCCTTGGGTATGACAGTCCTCGACTCCCCCATCCCGCGCTTCCACCTCGCCATGCCCGTCGACGACCTCGCCGCCGCACGCACCTTCTACGGCGAAGTCCTCGGCCTCGAACAGGGCCGCAGCTCCGACACGTGGATCGACTGGAACCTCCACGGCCACCAGTTCGTCACGCACCTCGCGCCCGAGCGGCCGCGCCAGATCCACAACCCCGTCGACGGGCACGACGTTCCCGTGCCCCACTTCGGCTTGATCCTCACCGTGCCGGAGTTCCGGAAGCTCGCGGACCGGCTGCGCGCGGCGGACACCTCGTTCGTCATCGAGCCTTACGTCCGCTTCGAGGGTCAGACCGGTGAACAGTGGACGATGTTCCTGCTGGACCCAGCGGGCAACGCTCTGGAGTTCAAGGCGTTCGCCGACGACTCGCAGGTCTTCGCCGCCTGACCGGCCGGAAGTGTCGATTCAGGTCCGAACCAAGGCGTCCTAGACACCTACCGGATTCTGACTGCGGCTGATCGCGGGTCCGTGAAGGCCTCCTTGCCTACCCTGAGGGTAGCGAAGGAGGCCTTCACTACCCTCAGGATCGCCGCTCTCACCCGAGGTGCACCAGGAGCCGCAGCGGCCGCGGACGCGGCGGGCGGGCACTCACGACACACCAGCGATCGATAACCTGGGCATTATCGTTCGGTGCCGCTTTCCGCGTTGATCAAGGACTGGCGCGGCGAGAAGCTGGTCCTGTCAGCGAGCCTGCTGACCACGGAAAACCAGGGAGACTCCACCATGTTCGACCCCATCCTTCTCCGGGCCGCCGACGCCGAGATCGTCAGCGACGCGCCGGGCAGCGAAATCACGCTGCTGGCCGACTCGGACACCACCGACGGGGGCTTCACCGCGAACCGCGCGACCCTGAAGAACGGCGTCTTCGGCACCCCGGCCCATTTCCACGTCCGGGCGACCGAGTTCTTCTTCGTGCTCGAAGGGAAACTCCAGGTTCTCGTCGAGGAAACCCTGCACACGCTGAAGAAGGGCGACTTCCTCGCCGTGCCGCCCAAGGTGCCGCACGCGTTCGGCCCCGCCGCCGGCTCGGACGCCGACGTCCTGGTCACCTTCACCCCGGGCATGGCCCGCTTCGACTACTACCGGCTCCTCGACCGGGTCGCGCGCGGTGAAGCCGACCCCTCGGAGATCGCCGCGTCCTCGAAGCAGTACGACAACCACTACGTCGACAGCCCGATCTGGCGCGCCGCGCGCGGTCAGTGACTGCTCAGTCGACGACCGCGGTCGCCTCGACCTCGACGAGGTGCTCGGGCACGTCGAGGGCCGCGACGCCGATCAGTGTCCCCGGCGGGACCGGGGTGCCGCCCAGCTTCGCGGCCGCCCGGTCCACGCCTTCGAGGAACAGCGCGAGTTTGTCCGGCGTCCAGTCGACGACGTAGACGGTCATCTTCGCGACGTCGTCGAAGGTGGCGCCGGCCTCGGCGAGCGCGGTGCCGATGTTCAGGTAGCACTGTTCGACCTGTGCGGCGAGGTCACCCTCGCCGACGAGGACACCGTCGGCGTCCCAGGACACCTGCCCCGCGATGAAGACCAGCTTCGACCCGGTCGCGATCGACACCTGCCGGTAGGCGGGGATCTCCGGCAGTCCAGCGGGGTTCACCAGGGTGATGCTCATCCGTACTCCTCGTTCATGGTCACTTGTGGTTACCCAGGAACTGTAGGAGAGTGTGCGACGACCTGGAAGAACGCACTTTTTCGTGACTGGGGAACCTCATGGTGACCAAGCAGCTCAAAGGTTCGGACGACGCCGATCTGATGCGGGCGGATTCACTGGCGCGGGAGATCTTCTCCGACGTCGCCAACAAATGGGCGCTCCTGATCATCGAGACGATCGGCGACCGCACCCGGCGGTTCACCGAACTGCGCGACGACATCGAGGGCATCAGTCACAAGATGCTCACCCAGAACCTGCGCATGCTGGAGCGCAACGGCCTGATCGAACGGACGGTGCACCCGACGGTGCCACCGCGCGTCGACTACACCCTCACCGAGGCGGGGCACGGCCTGCGCGCCACGGTCGACGGGATGTGCGACTGGACCCACCGGTTCCTCGGCCACATCGAAGACTCGCGACGCCGGTTCGACACGCCTGTCAACGGTTGACGGCCTGGCGGGGTCTCGCACCGTGCACTTCGCCGCGGTACGGATCCATGCACGTCGCGTGACGTCCGGCGGAGCGGATCCCCGGCTCCGCAACGGGTCTCGATCACGGCGGCGACACTCACGAGGTTCGGCAACGGCGGTAGGCACCTGACACTCATGCCACCCGAAGCCCTACGGCAGCCGGACCACCCGCAGGAAGGCGGGTAACAGCCACGGTCGCGGACCGCTGACGACGATCTTGCGCGTCAGCGCGGAACGCGGCTTGCCGACCCGGTGGAACAGCATCAGGTTCAGCGTCGGCGGGTCGAAGGAGATCCGCACGTCGACCGGTCCGCCGGGCTCCTCGAGCGTCACCCGCCCCCGATGCAGCACCAGCACGACCGGGGACGTGTACGCGGACCGGAACGCCACGGCGATGCGTCGATCCCGCGGCGGCTCGTCGGTGTCGAGAAGGTGCCCAATGTCGTGGCTCAGCACACCCACCAAGAACAGATCGAAGAACAACGCCGCGTCAGCCGGCTGGATCGTCCACGGCAGTTTCAGCGCCTTGGCGATGTCCCAGCCGTGGATCTGCAGTTCGTTGACGAGGTGCGCGAGGACGCCGGCCAGCGGCACCTTCGAACCCCCGAGCCAGTCCAGCGGGGCACCCGGGTCCGCGTCCTCGGTCACCCGCAGTACTTCTCCGATGTCCGCGAGCAATCCGGTCACGAGCACCTGGATGTCGCGTTCGCGAAAATCTCGCAACACCAAGGTGTTCAGCACGGAAACGGTGTCCACAGTGGTCTTCTCGACCTGGCTCTGCCCGCGGGCGTCCAAAATCGACGCGCCGTCCGCCCGCACCAGGGAGGTGTACATCTTCGCGATCATCGCGACATGGGCGACCGTTTCGGCCACCGTCCACTCCGCGGTGACCATCGCGTCCGGATCCGGAACGCGGGCGACCAGTTCCGCGAATCGCGCGCCCGTCACCCGATAGACTCGCCGCACCGAACGCCATCGATCCGCCGTGATCGCTCTGGTCACCTGCCGATTTTATCGTGCTGCCACCGAAAACCGTTCCGCTCACGTGCGGTTCCGTACTGCCCGAAAGCGCAGTGACCGTACTCACTACGGAAATTCACGTGACACACACCGACCGACACGGGCAGACTGAACGGAAAGACTCAGCCTCGCCTTCGCTGTCACCGTCGCCGGCGCCGAAGGTGGCCACGCGGACCCGCGCCCTTCCAGGAGCCCTTCACTGATGACCGAGACCCTGCCCGAAACCGCCCACGACCAGGAAAGGGCACCGGCGAAAGCCGGGCTCCTGATCGGGGTCCTGGTCCTTTCCGCGTTCGTGATGATCCTCAACGAGACCATCCTGAGCGTCGCGCTGCGTGACCTGACCGTCGACCTCCAGGTTCCGACCACCACCGTCCAGTGGCTGACCAGCGGCTTCCTGCTCACCATGGCGGTCGTCATCCCGACCACCGGGTTCCTGCTCGAGCGGTTCACCCCGCGCCAGGTGTTCCTGGCCTCGCTCACCCTGTTCAGCACCGGCACCTTGGTCAGCGCGCTCGCCCCGGGCTTCGCCCTCCTGCTGACCGGCCGCGTCATCCAGGCCTGCGGGACGGCGGTGATGCTGCCGCTGCTGATGACCACGGTGATGCGCCTCGTCCCGGTCGAGAAACGCGGTGCCACGATGGGCACGATCACCATCGTCATCGCGGTCGCTCCGGCGATCGGCCCGACCATCGGCGGCGCCGTGCTGTCGTCGCTCGGCTGGCGCTGGATGTTCTGGATCGTGCTGCCGCTCTCGCTCGCCGCCCTGGTGGTCGGCATGGTGCGGCTGCGGCTGGACAGCGACACCCGCAAGGTGCCGCTGGACGTCCTGTCGGTGGTCCTGTCCGCGCTCGGTTTCGGCGGCGTGCTGTACGGCCTGTCGGTGTCCGGCGAATCCGCCGGCGGGCATCAGCCCGTGCCGCCGTGGGCGCCGATCGCCGTCGGTGCCGTGGCACTCGTGGTGTTCACCTGGCGCCAGTTGCGTCTCCAGAAGGAAGACCGCGCGCTGCTGGACCTGCGTCCGTTCACCCACCGCAGTTTCGTCGTCTCCCTGGTGCTGACGGCCCTGCTGTTCATGTGCCTGCTCGGCGCCGCGGCGATCCTGCTCCCGCTGTACCTGCAGACCGTCCTGCACACCAGCACGTTCGTCAGCGGGCTCGCGGTGCTTCCCGGCGGCCTGGTCCTCGGGCTGCTCGGCCGCCCGGTCGGCGCGCTCTACGACCGCTTCGGCCCCCGGCCGCTGGTCATCCCCGGCGCGGCCGCGATGGCGATCTCGCTGTGGCTGTTCGCCCTGCTCGGCGCGGGATCACCACTGATCGCGGTCATCGCCATCCACGTCCTGCTGATGGGCGGGCTCGGCCTCATGATGACGCCACTGATGACCGAATCCCTCGGTTCGCTGCCCGAGCACCTCTATTCACACGGCAGCGCGATCCTCGCCACCCTTCAGCAGCTCGCCGGCGCGCTCGGCACCGCCATGTTCATCGCGGTGGCCACGGCCAGCACGACCACGGCCGGGGCGGTCAGTCCCGACGCGGGCGGAATCCGCACGACGTTCATCGTCGCCGGTTGCATAGGCCTGGCCGCGTTCGTCGGATCGCTCTTCGTCAAGAAGAGCGCCGGCACCGGTGCGGTCGCCGCGCACCACTGACGTCGGCCTCGCGCCCGCCGTCGCCTCAACCGGAGGCACGGCGGGCGCGTGTCGTCCGATCACCTTCCGGCCGTAGGCGATGGCGGGCTGTTCGACCCAGCGGCGCAGTGCGCAGGCGAACAGCAACGCGACGCCGGTGGTCGCGGCGGCCTTGGCCGGCCCGCTGGGCAGTAGCCAGCCCGCGACCCCGGCCGCGCCGGTCTGGGCGAGGTAGAGCGCGTACGAACGGTCTCCGACGAAGCTCATCGGCCTGCTCGAGAGCAACGTCCGGACCGGCCCCGGCGACACGACGGCCACGAGCAGCAGTGCCGAGCCCGCCGCGTAGACCGGCACCACGAACTGCCAATGCCCGCCCAGTGCCTTCGCCAGCGGGCCGACGGAGAACTGCAGCACGACGAACCCGCAGCCGATGACCGTCGCGACGACCGGGCTGGTCAGCGGCCGGACGAGGGCGAACCCGCGCGGATGGTGGAGCGTCATCGCCAGCAGGCAGCCGATGACCAGCGAGCAATAGTGCACCGAAAGACTCGCCCAGGTATGCGAGGGCGCCAGGGGCAACGCGAATAGCACGACACCCAGGACGGCCGACGCGCCCAGCAGCAGACGCAGCACCGCCCTCCCGCTTCGCGCGAACGAAGTCAGCACCAGCAGCGCGGGCCAGACCAGGTAGAACTTCTCCTCCACGCCCAGCGACCACGACGTCGGATAGGGCGTGTTGAAGTCGACGAGTTCGTTGCCGAAGACGAGGTAGTACGGCATGGCGTCGGCGAGCCTGCTGCTCTGGTAGGTCCCGCCGAGCAGGACCGCGACCGTGGTCAGCGCCAGCAACAGGAAGTACACCGGCATGATCCGGAAGACCCGGCGAAGGTAGAACCCGCGCAACGAGATCCGGCCGTCACGGTCTTCCTCGCGCAGGGCCAGCGTCGTGATGAGGAAGCCGGACAACACGAAGAACAATTGCACGGCGATCCAGCCTTGGAGGCGGTCGACGACCGGGCCCCCGTAGTGGAAGAAGACGACGGCCACGGCGGCGAGCGCGCGTACGCCGGTGAGGCCGGGGAACCACGACGAGGCCAGGTAGTCGGCGTGGCCGAGGGGCCGCCACCAGGAGCGGCGTGCAAGAGCGAACATGCCCCGAAGGTTCGTTCGCGGACGCTGAACCGAAGCTTAAGGAAGCTGAAGGCGTCTTCAGCTTCGCGCTTTCGCCAACGGCAGGCGGACGACGAGCCGGGCGCCGCCGTCGTGGTCGGCGACTTCGACGGTTCCACCGTGCGCCTCGGCGATCTCGGCGACGATCGCCAGCCCGAGGCCCGCGCCACCGTCGTCACGCGCACGTCCGTCGTCGAGACGCACGAAGCGATCGAACACCCGCTCACGGTCCGCGGCGGGAATGCCCGGCCCGTCGTCGGTGACCGCGACCACGGCGAATTCGTCCACAGTGGACACCCGAATCTCGACGCCCGTACGGGTATGACGTTGCGCGTTGTCCACCAGATTGCGCAGCAACCGCTCCAGCCTGCCGCGGTCGCCGAGGACCACCGGATCCCCGTCGATCTCCGCCCGGACACCCTGGCGCCCGGAGAGACAGGAATCGACCACTTCGGACAGTCGCACCGGCGTGGTCCGCTCCGGCCCCGCGTTGTCCAGCTTGCCGAGCAGCACGAGGTCACCGACGAGATCCTGCAGCCGGGTGATGTCGAGGAGCGCGTTGCGGCAGGCGTCGCGCCAGTCCAGCCGGTCCGGATGGGCGAGCAACACCTCGAGCTGGGTCCGCAGGGAGGCCAGCGGAGTGCGCAGTTCGTGCGACGCGTCCGAGGTGAAACGGCTCTGCCGGGTGACCGCCGTGTCCAGACGGGCGAGCATCGTGTTCATTGTTTCGGCGAGCTTCGCGATCTCATCGGCACTGTCCGGGGCCGGGACCCGCCGGGAGAGGTCGTGCGCGCCGATCTCCGCGACCTCCGAGCGGATCGCCTCCACCGGCCGCAGCGAACGGCGTACCGCGAGCCACGCGACCGCCCCGATCAGCAGCGCGATCACCGGGACACCCGCCAGCAACGTCACGCGCACCGCGTCGAGCGCCGCCTGTCCGGACTCGTCGACCACGGCGGCGCCGTAGATCCGGTACTTGCTGTCGCCGCTCACGGTGGCCGCCACGTGCAGCCGGAGTCCGTTTCTTTCTGGATCTTCCCCGAGCGCACTCGCGCAGCCGACGGATTCCCGGCTGGCGAGGTCGACGTCGCCAGGCTTGAGGTTCTGGACACTGTCGCCGTACTCGAAGCCTCCGTCCGGGACGATCGCCCCGGAACGCAGGCCGGGGCAGGACGCGACCCGCTCGCCGTTCTGGGTGGTCACCTCGTAGATCGAAGCCCGCACGAGGAGCCGCAGATCGGCCGGGGCGGCGCCGGAGTTCAATACCTGGACGACCGCGGCCGCGCGCTCCCTCGCCACCTGCGCGGCGCCGTTGCCCAGCCGGTTCTGGGCATCGAGCACCAGCCACGCAGAAACGACCGCCAGAGCGATGATCGACGCCAGGAAAGCGGTCATCGCGACCCGGAACCGGGTCGACCGCGAGAACCTAGGCACTGGAGCCCACCACGTGATAGCCGGCGCCGCGCACGGTGCGGATGGTCTCCGCCCCGAACGGCAGATCGATCTTTCGCCGCAGCGCGCTCACGTGGACCTCGACGAGGTTCGCGGTCGCCGACGCGGCGAAATCCCAGAGGTTCTCCAGCAGTTCGGCCTTGGTGACCACCTCGCCCTGTCGTTTCATCAGATACGCCAGGAGAGCGAACTCCTTGGTGGTCAACGGGATCTCGGCAGTGCCACGACGGCAGACACGGCTCGCCTGGTCGAGTTCGAGGTCGCCGAGCCGGAGCGTGCCCGGCCGGGTCGCTCCCCCGCGCCGGATCAGCGCCCGGAGCCGGGAGAGCAGGACGCCGTAGGAGAACGGCTTCGGGAGGAAGTCGTCGGCGCCGGTGTCCAGCGCCTCGATCTCGTCGTCCTCGCCGTCCTTCGCGGTCAGCATGAGGATCGGGGTGGTGTCGCCTCGTTCGCGCAACCTCCGGCACACGCGGTACCCGTTCAGTCCGGGCAGCATGATGTCGAGGACCATCGCGGCGTACGGATGTTCGGCGGCGTACCAAAGCGCGTCGCGGCCGTTGTGCGCGACGTCCACGGCGTAGCCCTCGGCGCTCAACCCCGCGCGCAGCGATTCGGCCAGCCGTCGCTCGTCCTCCACGAGCAAGATCCTCATCCGCTCACGATCCCACACGGCCCCGCCATCTCCGGTCACCGCCCGCTGTCCGGGTGAAGGCTCGCCGCCGTCAGGACGTATTCCGGGAGCGATCCCACATTTTGGCTCGCCCGGCCTTGTCACGGCCCGGCCACCCCTTTACGGTCCCAATGGGAGCGCTCCCATAAATCGGATTCCGGTCGCAAGGAGGCGACGCATGAGATTCCGCAGAAAGGGTGTTTCGGCACCATCGGCCGTCGGCGCGGTACTCGCGATGGTGGCGGTGCCGGTGGTGCTGGGCTCGAGCGCCGAAGCGGCACCGGGCTGCAAGGTCGACTACACGATCACCAACCAATGGGACACCGGTTTCGGGGCCACCGTCACCGTCACCAACCTCGGTGACCCGATCAGCGGCGGCTGGACGCTGAGCTGGGACTTCCCCGGAAACCAGCAGGTGCAGCAGGGCTGGAACGGCAGCTTCGGCCAGCAGGGCACGCGAGTGACGGTCCGGGACGTGGGATGGAACGGTTCGCTCGGCACCGGCGCCGCCGTCTCACCCGGCTTCAACGGCAGCTACTCCGGCACCAACGGGAAACCCGCCGTCTTCACCTTGAACGGCACCACCTGCACCGGTTCCACCACGCCCACCACCACGACCACGACGACTCCCGGTCCTGGCGGCCCCAAGGCGGACAACCCCTACGCGGGCGCCGGGGTGTACGTGAACCCGGAATGGTCGGCGAAGGCCGCCGCCGAACCTGGCGGCGCGAGAATCGCGAACCAGCCGACCGGAGTCTGGCTCGACCGGATCGCCGCCATCGAGGGCACGAGCACGAGCCGCGGGCTGCGCGCCCATCTCGACGGAGCGCTTCAGCAGGCCGCCGGGAAACCGCTGGTCGTCCAGCTGGTGATCTACAACCTGCCCGGCCGTGACTGCGCCGCGCTCGCGTCGAACGGCGAGCTCAAGGCGGACGAACTCCCGCGCTATCAGGCCGAGTACATCGACCCGATCGCCACGATCCTCGCCGATCCGAAGTACGCGACGTTGCGGGTGGTGACCGTGATCGAGATCGACTCCCTGCCGAACCTCGTCACCAACGTGACACCACGGCCGACCGCCACGCCCCAATGCGACGTCATGAAGGCCAACGGGAACTACGTCGCCGGTGTCGGCTACGCCCTGGCGAAGTTCGGCGCGATCCCCAACGTCTACAACTACATCGACGCCGGGCACCACGGCTGGCTCGGTTGGGACGACAACCTCGGCCCGTCCGCCGCGCTCTTCGCACAGGCCGCGAAGAGTTCCGGCAGCACAGTGGCCAACGTGCACGGCTTCATCGCGAACACCGCGAACTACGGGGCGCTCAGGGAGCCGTACTTCACCGTGAACGACAGTGTCGGCGGCACTTCGGTGCGGACGTCGAAGTGGGTGGACTGGAACCGCTACGTCGACGAACTGTCCTACGCCCAGGCGTTCCGGCAGGAGGCGATCCGGGCGGGCTTCCCGGCGGACGTCGGCATGCTCATCGACACCTCGCGCAACGGCTGGGGCGGCACCGCGCGGCCGTCCGGTCCTGGACCGTCCACCACGGTCGACGCCTATGTGAACGGCGGCAGGACCGACCGCCGGATCCACCTCGGCAACTGGTGCAACCAGGCGGGCGCCGGGCTCGGCGAACGCCCCAAGGCCGCGCCGGAAGCCGGGATCGACGCCTACGTCTGGATCAAGCCGCCGGGTGAATCCGACGGCGCCAGCAAGGAGATCCCGAATACCGAGGGCAAGGGTTTCGACCGGATGTGCGATCCGACGTACACCGGTAACCCGCGGAACCAGAACAACATGTCCGGCGCCCTGCCCGACGCGCCGCTTTCCGGGCATTGGTTCTCCGCCCAGTTCCAGGAGCTGCTGAAGAACGCGTACCCGGCTCTATAGGTGGCCGGTCTCGTGAGTGGTAAGGACGGTTATTGAGGGGTAAGGCAAAGGTGGCGTGTTGCGAAAGCCACTTTCGCAACGTCAGCTGAAGTGGCCGGCCCAGGTGGTGGTGAAGGCCTCCTTGCCTACCCTGAAGGTAGGCAAGGAGGCCTTCACGTACCTCAGGCGAGGCTCAAGCCTCCGTATGTCCCAACAGCGGCCGGGGCACGAAACTCGCCTCGGGTTCGAGCATCGTGTCCAGCTCCAGCACGACGAGGTCGTTGCGCCCGGCCCGGACCACCGGCCGCGGCACGTACAGCGTCCTTTGTGGACCGCGCCGCCAGTAGCGGCCGAGCAGGAACCCGTTGATCCAGACCATTCCCTTGCCCCAGTGCCCGGTATCCAGGAAGAGGTCGGCTGGCTCGTCGAGATCGAATCCGCCCCGCACGGCCACCGGGCCGGACAACGGCCCCGCCGGGCGCTCGCCCGCGGAGACCCCGGGCAGGAGATCCGGCAGCGCGGGCACGTCGATGGGGATGACCTCCCAGCCCGTCAGGGGTTCACCGTGCAGGCGCACGCCGCCGATGATCCCCTTGGCCTCACCGATCCGCTCCCCGTAGTTCACCCTTCCCAGGTCTTCCACCAGGACCAGGAGCTCACCGCGGGCCCGGGGCAACCGGATCGCGCGATCGTGGTGCTCGCGGAGGAGGGTGCCGAGGCGATCGCCGTCGAAGAACACCGTCGCCCGGTCCCGCACCTCGTGGAAGGTGAGCACGCCCGGCTTCCCGGCGTCGACGGTCGTCCGCAGGAACGCCAGACGCGGAGCCGGGGTCAGTTCGTCGAAGGTGGGCAGGCTCTGGTGCTCCTGCGCGGTCCCCCAGCGGTGTGGCGAGTCGAGCAGCCACGCGGGGTCGCTCAGTGCCGCGACCGGCGTCGGCGCCGGCCGGGCCTCGGGCGGAACGCTGTCGGGAACCTTGTGGTAGCGCGCGATCACCTCGCGGAAGGCGTGGTACTTCGGCGTCGGGTCGCCCGCCTCGTCGAGCGGGGCGTCGTAGTCGTAGGAGGTGACCAATGGCTGGTAGACGCCCTTGTCGTTGGCCCCGTTGGTGAGTCCGAAGTTGGTGCCGCCGTGGAACATGTAGAGGTTGACCGAGGCACCGGCCGCGAGCAGCGCGTCGAGATCCGCCGCCGAGCCGTCGACCGAAGTGGTGTGGTGGTGCGCACCCCAATGGTCGAACCAGCCGTTCCAGAACTCGCTGCACATCAAGGGACCCGTCGGCTGATGTTCCCGCAGGGTCTTCAGCCGTGCCGTGCTCTGCGAGCCGAACGACGCCGTCCGGTGAAGCACGCCGTCGAGCCCGCCGTTCGCCAGCATCTCGTGGATCGGCTGGTCCACCGTGGTCAGCGGGACGGTGATCCCGGCGGCGCGGGTGTGGTCGGTCAGCGCGGACAGGTACCGCTTGTCGGAACCGAAAGCGCCGTATTCGTTCTCCACCTGCACGAGCAGCACCGGTCCGCCCCGGTCGATCTGGTGCGGCGCCACCACGCGGTACACGTCGTCCAGATAGCCGCGGACGGCGGCGAGGTAACGCGGTTCGAACTCACGGACGCGAAGTTCGGTGTCCCGTAGCAGCCAGGTCGGCAGGCCGCCGTTGTCCCACTCCGCGCAGATGTACGGCCCTGGCCGGACGATCGCGTACATCCCCGCCTCGGCGATGAGCCTGAGGAACCGGTCGAGGTCGAGGCCGCCGGTGACATCGAACTCTCCCTGCTCCGGCGAGTGCGCGTTCCAGGCGACGTAGGTCTCGATGGTGTTGAGACCCATTCGGCGGGCTTTGTCGATGCGATCGGCCCAGAGATCGGGGTGCACACGGAAGTAGTGCAGCGCCCCGGAAATGATCCGGAACGGTTTCCCGTCGAGCAGGAAGTCGGTCTCCCCGATGGCGAACTCAGGCATCCCGGACCACCTCCGCGGTCAGCCGGAACGCGGTCCAGGAAAGGGGTGGGAGGGTGACGGTGATGGTGGTTCCTTCCGGATCGTGCCCGGCGGTCGCGCCGGGCAACGGGACGGGCCGGATCGGCTCCGCGTCGGCGGAATTCGTGAGATGACGGTCGTGCCCGTCCGGGACCGCGACGGTCCAGGTCTCCGCGAGCGTCAGCCGGGCACCGCGGATACGCAACCGCGCGCCGGTCGCGGACGCGGTGGCGCGATTGGTCAGGAACACGGCACAGCGGCCGTCGTCGTCGAAGGTCGCCGCCGCGTCGACGACGTCCACGCGGCCACAAAGTCCTGTGTGGACGGTGTCACCCGTGACGGTGAGCCAGAGGCTGTTCCCCCCGGCGAGCGCCGAGGTGAGGCTGAACGGGTGGAACGTCGACTGCCGCCACGCCCGGCCACCGGGTTCGGTCCGGATCGGCGCGATGACATTCACCAGCTGCGCCTGGTTGGCCATCGTGACGCGATCGACGTTGCGCAGCAGGGAACCGAGCAGGGAACCGACGACGACCGCGTCGGTGACCGTGTAGTCGTCTTCGATGATCCTGGGATGTTCACGCCAGCCTGCGTCGATCAGTTCTCGCTGCTCGACTTCGTTCCAGTGTCGCTGATCCCAGACGTTCCACTCGTCGACGCTGATGCCGATCTTCTTGTCCAGCCCGGCCTTCGCGAGGACGTCGTCGATGATCCCGCCGGTGGTCCGGATGTAGCCGTCCAGGGCGGCGGCGCTGGCGAGGTAACTCGCGAGGTCGCCATCGTGTTCCTGGTAGTAGGCGTGCAGTGAGAGGTGGTCGACAAGCCCCGCGGTGTGCTCCAGGACGGTGCGCTCCCATTCGCCGAACGTCGGCATCTCACTGTTCGAGCTCCCCGCGACCACGAGCTCGACGCCGGGGTCGATCATCCGCATGAGACGCGCGGTCTCGGCGGCCAGGCGGCCGTACTCGTCCGCGGTCTTGTGGCCGACCTGCCACGGTCCGTCCATCTCGTTGCCGAGGCACCACAGGCGGAAGCCGAACGGGCGGTCGGCACCGTTCGCGCGCCGCCGCTCGCTCAGTTCCGTTCCGCCAGGGTGGTTGCAGTACTCGAGGACGTCGGCGGCCTCCTGGACGCCACGGGTGCCGAGGTTGACCGCGTACATCACCTCGACGTCCGCGGCCTCCGCCCACGCCGCGAACTCGTGCAGTCCGAAACGGTTCGACTCGACGCTGTGCCACGCGGGATCCAGCCGGACGGGGCGCCCTTCCACCGGCCCGACGCCGTCCTCCCAGCGGTACGCGGAAACGAAGTTCCCACCGGGATAGCGGACGACGGACGGACCCAGCTCGCGGACCAGCCCGAGGACGTCGCCACGGAAGCCCTGACCGTCCGAAGTGGAGTGTCCCGGTTCGAAGATCCCGGTGTGGACGGACCGGCCCATATGCTCGACGAACGAGCCGAACAGCCGCCGCGGCACCGGTCCGATCACGTCGGAAACGTCGGCTTCGATCTCGATGCCCACGCCTCACCCCGCGCTGACGGTGAAGCCCTGCTGGTTGCCGTAGTCCACGATCGCCTGTTGCCAGGCGTTCAGTCCGGCGTCGAGCGAGGTGCCGCCGAGGTAGGCCTTGCCGACGGTGTCGCTGAACACGCTGTTGGCGTAGGTCTGGTACGGCAGGTAGCTCCAGCCCTTCGCGACGTTCTTCGACGCGTCGTTGAGTACCTGGTTGATCTTCTGGCCGCCGAAGTAGGGATCGGCCTGGTCGAGGAAGGCGGGCGAGTTCAGGTCGGCCGTCGTCGCCGGGAAACCACCGCTGGCGATGAACGGCTTGACGCCGTTGCCGTGGTTGAGCCAGCGGACGAACGCCGCCGCCAGCGCCGGGTTGCCGCTCTGCTTCAGCACCGACTGCGTGCTGCCGCCGTTCTCCGCGGTGACCGGCTGCCCGTCGTAGGTCGGCATCGGTGCCACCGCCCATTTGCCCGCGCCGCCGGGGACCGAGGATTTGAAGTTGCCCGGCATCCAGGCGCCGGTGACCAGCGAGGCGATGGTGCCGTCACCGAGTGCGCGGAACCAGTCGTCGGACCACTCCTTGATCGGGGCGAGGAGCTTGCCCTCGACCAGCTGGTTCCAGGTGGCGGTCCACTTCTTGGTACCGGCGTCGGCCAGGTCGATCTTGACGTTCCGCCCGTCGGAGGTGAACGGCTTTCCGCCCGCCTGCCAGATCATGCTGGTGGCGAAGCCGGGGTCGCCGGTGTCGGAGGTGAGGTACTTGCCGGGATCGGCCGTGTGCAGCTTCTTGGCCGCGGCGATGTACTCGTCCCAGGTCTTCGGCACGGCGATGCCGTGGGCGTCGAGGACTTCTTTGTTGTAGAACAGCGCCATGGGGCCGGAGTCCTGCGGGAGGCCGTATAGGCCGTTATTCACCCGGACACTGGACCAGGTCGAGGGCGCGTAGTCCTTTTCGAAGGCCCCGAAGCCGTACTGATCGAGATTGGCCAGCGACTCGGTGAGCGCGAACTGCGGCAACGCGTAGTACTCGATCTGCGCGACGTCCGGCGCCCCGGAGCCTGCCTTGATGGCGTTCTGCAGCTTGGTGTACTGCTCCTTGTTGGTACCGGCGTTGACGTAGTTGACCTTGACGTTCGGGAACTCCTTCTCGAACGCGGCGACCTGGTCCTTCGCGGACGGCGTCCAGCTCCAGTACGTGATCGTGCCGCCCGCTTTGAGCGCGGCGTCGACCGAGTCCTGTGACCCGGCGGCCGGGCCGTCCGCGCCGGACGAGCAGCCGACGGCCAGTGCCGCGGCCAGCGTGACGGCGACGGCGGCCTTGACGCGTCTGTGGATTCGCGACATCGAATGTCCTTTCGGGACGGTGATCATTGCTTGACGCTGCCCGCGCTCAGGCCGGACTGCCAGTAGCGCTGCATGAGCAGGAAGGCGATGACGAGCGGGACGATGGTGAGCAGCGAACCGGTCAGCACCAGGTGGTACACCGGCTGGGCGCCTGCCCCGGAGGCCTGCGCGCTCCACTGGTTGAGCCCGACGGTGAGCGGATACCACTTCGGTTCACTGAGCATGATCAGCGGCAGGAAGTAGTTGTTCCAAGTGGACACCACGGTGAACAAGGCCACCGTGACGATCCCCGGTGCCAGCTGGCGCAGCGTCACGGTGAGGAAGATCCGGATCTCCCCGGCGCCGTCGATCCGCGCGGCCTCCAGCAGCTCGTCGGGGATCGCGTCGGAGGCGTACACCCAGATCAGGTACAGGCCGAACGGGCTGATGAGCGACGGGACGATGATCGCCAGCGGCGTGTTGGTGAGGCCGAGTTCGCTGAACATCAGGAAGGTCGGCACCGCGAGCGCCGTGCCGGGGACGGCGACCGCGCCGAGCACGACCGCGAACACCGCACGACGGCCGGGAAAGCGGTACTTCGCCAGGCCGTATCCCGCCGCGGTGGCGAGGACGGTCGCTCCCCCGGCGCCCGCCACGACGTAGAGCAGCGTGTTCCCCAGCCAGCGCAGGAAGATCCCGTTGTCGTAGGTGAAGGTCTCGCCGATGTTCTCGAACAACGCGAACGGCCCGCCGAACGCCAGGCCCGACGTGGTGAACAGGGCGGGCTGCGTCTTGGTCGCGTTGATCACCAGCCACACCAGCGGCACGAGCGTGTAGATCAGGTACAGCGCCATGACGGCGGTGAGGACGCGCGACTTCCGGGGCCTCGTCACCGAGAACGTCGCCATCACATCCCCTTCCGGGAGCCGCGCAACTGCACGACGTAGGCGATGACCGCGGTGATCACGCCCATCACGATCGCCACGGTGGCGGAGTAGTTGTACTGCTGCGCGCCGAAAGAAAGGTTGTAGGCGTACATGTTCGGCGTGTAGAAGGTGCCGATCACGTTGGGCGCCAGGGTGCGCATGATGTTCGGCTCGTTGAACAGCTGGAAACTGCCGATGATCGAGAAGATCGTGGCGATGACGATCGCCCCGCGCAACGCGGGTAGTTTCACACTCAGGATGGTGCGGAACGCGCCGGCGCCGTCGATCGCCGCGGCCTCGAACTGCTCCTTGGGGATCACCTTCAGCGCGGAGTAGAAGATGAGCATGTTGTACCCGGCGAACTCCCAGGTGACGACGTTGCCGATGGAAGCGAGCATCCAGTTGTCCGACAACGGTTTCACCACATCGCGGCCGAGCAGGTGGTTCAGGTCGGCGGCCAGCCCGAAGTGGTCGCCGTAGAGGAATCCCCACATCAGCGCGGCGACCACGGCGGGCACGGCGTAGGGCAGGAAGATCACGACCCGGAAGAAACCGGCGGCGTGCAGCCGGGCACTGTCGATCGCCAGCGCCGCGATCAGCGCGAGCACCAGCATGATCGGCACCTGCACGGCGAGGAACACCAGCACCCGCTGGAAGGCGTCCCAGAACTTCGGGTCGGCGAGCACCTGCGCGTAGTTGTCCACCCCGACGAACGTCGTGCCCCCGAAGAAAGCCTGTTCACGGAACAGACTCAGGACGAACGCGTAGCCGATCGGGGCCAGGAACGTCAGCGCGAACACCAGCATGAACGGGGCGACGAAGAGCCAGCCTCGCCAGTCGCGGCGGGCGCGGCGCGCGCTGGCCGCACGGCCGGGTGGCGCCGGCGTGGGCGCGACCGCTGTGGACGTCATCGTCCCTCCGGATTCTCCGAGCGAAAGGCGCGGCTCGCGAGATGTTTACGTCAACATCAGACCGGCGGAGGCTATCGTGTTGACGTGAACATGTCCAGGAGCGGCCGCGGGCCGTCGATGGCCGACGTCGCCAGGGAAGCCGGCGTGTCCGGCCAGACCGTCTCCCGGGTCGCGAACGGCAGGTCGAACGTCGACGGGGCGACGCGCGAACGCGTGCTCGCCGCCATGCGCCGAGTGGGCTACCGGCCGAACAGCGCCGCCCGCGCGCTGCGCAACGGCCGCTTCCGCAGCATCGGTGTGATCATCTCCGCGCTCTCGACGTTCGGCAACAGCCGGACCCTCGACGCCGTCGCGTCCGCGGCCGCCCGCGAAGGGTTCTCGATCATCCTCATGCCGGTGACCAGACCGTCCCAAGGCGAGGTGTCGGGGGCCTTCAGCAGGTTGGACGAACAGGCCGTCGACGGCGTCATCATCCTGATCGAGCAACACGAACTGGACCAGAGCGAGATCGAACTGCCCCACGGGCTCCCGGTCGTCGTCATCGACGCGGGCGGGCGGCGCGACCATCCGGTGGTCGACTTCGACCAGGCCTCCGGTGCCACCGCCGCGACCAGGCATCTCCTCGACCTCGGCCACGAGACCGTCTGGCACGTGGCCGGACCGCCTGAGTCCTACGCGGCCGAACGCCGCCGGAAATCGTGGCAGGAGACGCTCGAAGACGCGGGACGGAAGGTACCGCCGCCGCTCACCGGCGACTGGTCGTCGCGGTCCGGGTACGACCACGGCGTCCGGCTGGCGGGCGATCCCGCGGTCACCGCCGTCTTCGTCGCCAACGACCAGATGGCGCTCGGGCTGCTGCGAGCGCTCCACGAGAAGGGCCGGTCCGTTCCGGGCGAGGTGAGCGTCGTCGGCTTCGACGACATGGACGAGGCCGCCCACTTCTGGCCACCGCTCACCACGGTCCGGCAGTCGTTCGACGAGGTCGGGAAGCGAGCCGTCGCGGCGCTTCTGGCCGGGATGTCCGACGAGGGGGCGGCGGAGGCGATCAGCGTCCCGACCGAACTCGTCGTCCGCTCCAGCACCGCCCCACCGGCACGCGGACGGAGCTGAAGTCCCCGTCAACTTCCAGGCACACCGGCCGCCTTCTGCGCCGCACCGGTGATGTTGCGGACCATGCCGCCGAAGACGACACCGTGGAACGGCGCGATCCCCTTCCAGTACGCGTGTCCGGCCAGCCCGTGCGGCTCGAACACCGCGCGCTGCCGGTAGATCGTCCCACCGTCCTCATCGGACTCGACGCCGAGTTCGAGCCAGGCGCGTCCCGGCAGTTTCATCTCCGCCCGCAACCGCAGCAGCCGCGGCCGGTCGAGGTATTCGACACGCCACCAGTCCAGCGCCTCGCCGAGATGCAGCCGTCGCGGATCCCGCCGTCCGCGCCGCAACCCGACGCCGCCGACGAGCCGGTCGGCCCAGCCGCGGACCGACCAGGCCAGCGGGAACGAATACCACCCGTGTTCCCCTCCGATGGACTCGATGACGTCCCACAGCGCCCCCGGCGAGGCGTCCGTCCGCTGCTCGCGCTTGTCCTCGTAGACTGTCCCGCCCGCCCAGTCCGGATCGCTCGGCAGCGGATCCGAGGGCGCCGCGTCGCCCGACGCGTCCGACCAGCGGGTCGGCACGTCGGCGTTGCGGATCCGGGACAGCGCCAGTTCGACGGCGTGCTCGTAGTGGGTCAGCCCCGCCGCCGGGTCGGGGATGTGCTCGGCGATCGCGTGGTCGTGACAGACGACTTCGTGCACCAGCGACTCGATCAGCGGCACCGCGATCGCTTTCGGCACGGGCGTGACCAGATTGACCCATTGCGCGGACAGCCACGGGGTCAGCACCGGCACGGGTACGACGGCACGCCTCGGCAAGCCCGCCACGACGGCGTAACGCCGCATCATGTCCAAATAGGTCAGCACGTCGGGCCCGCCGATGTCGAACGCACCGTTCACCTCGGACGGCAGTTCCGCGGCGTGCACGAGGTAGTGCAGCACGTCCCGGATCGCGATCGGCTGGATGCGGTTGCGCACCCAGCGCGGCGTGATCATCGCCGGGAGCCGCTCCGTCAGGTAGCGCAGCATCTCGAAACTCGCCGAGCCGGAGCCGATGATCACCGCGGCCTGCAGGACGATCGCGGGCACCCCGGAGTCCAGCAGGACCCGGCCCACTTCGGCGCGCGACGCCAGGTGCGGCGACAACTCCTCGTCGTCCGGCACGATGCCACCCAGGTACACCAACCGCCGCGCACCCGCAGCCTTCGCCGCCTCGGCGACCGTCTTCGCTCCTTCCCGGTCGACGTCGACGAAGTCCTTGCGCGCCAACGAATGCACGAGATAGTAGACGACCTCGCAGCCGGTCAGCGCCGTCTCGATCGAGGACGGATCCGTGACGTCTCCGCGTTCGACCTCGACACGGTCACGCCACGGCTCCTCGGCGACCTTCTCCGGCGAGCGGGCTACCACGCGGACCTCGTGACCCGCTTCGAGCAGTTGCGGCACCAACCGTCCGCCGACATAGCCCGTCGCTCCGAGCACCACACATCGCATGCTCCCGAGTGTTCACCGTGCCAGTCTGCCGCGCACTTCGACGGTCGCGGCGATGCTGTTCCGGAGGAACCGGGCGACCGTCCGCCGCTCGTCCTCCCCCATCTCCCGCCACGCTTCGGCGTAGCGCTCACCCAGGGGCAGGAAGAACTCGCCGCCGATCTCCCGCGCCTTCTCGTGCATCCGCAACTCGACCTTGCGCCGGTCGGTCGCGCTCCGATCCCGGTAGAGATGCCCGGCCCGCTCCAGCCGGTCGAGCACCGACGTCGTCGCCGACGCGCTCAGGTGCAAGGCGCTCGCGAGCGTGCTCGGACTCATCGGGGCCCCCATCCTGGCGGCGTCCATGATCACCGCGAGCGCGTTGAGGTCGGTCCGGTGCAGGCCGTGTGCCTCACCGAACATCTCCGCGAACCGGTCCGACTCGACGGTCAACTGCCGCAGCAGGAGAACGAGCAGGGCGTCCGTGACCTGTTCGGCGTCCTCAGCCATGTCGGGAAGCCCCCCTCGCGTTGCCTCGTCCGGGTGACCACTCTACTATTTCGATGGTCGAACTATTCACTCGTCGAAGTAGCACTGTCACGGGAGCCATCGGTCCATGATCTCGGAAGTCGAACGCCCAGCCCGCACGCGGTCACGTCTGCGGTGGCTGCTCCCAGCCCTGGTCGCGGTCGCCTGGCTGATCTTCGGCGGCTTCAGCGGCCCGTACGCGGGCAAGCTCAGCCTGGTCACGGAGAACGACAGCAGCAGTTTTCTGCCGGCGTCGGCCGAAGCGACCGAAGTGGGCGAGCTCCAGAAGCAGTTCTCCAGCTCCGCCGTCATCCCGGCGATCGTCGTCGCCGAGCGCCCGTCGGGCCTGACCGCGAACGACAAGCGGTTCCTCGCCGACAGGACGTCGAACGCGCGACTCGTCCCGGCTCCGCAGAGCGACGCGGGCGCGCAGGTGGTCGTGCTCCTGGACGCCACGAGTGATCCTGGCGAAGGCGTCGAGGCACTGCGAGACGCGCTCGCCCGTGACACCCCGGACGGATTGAAAGTGCTCGTGACCGGGCCCGCCGCGCAGGTCGCCGATCTCAAGGAGGCGTTCGGCGGGATCGACAGGCTGCTGCTCCTGGTCGCGGGCGCGGTGGTCGCGGTCATCCTGATCATCGTCTACCGGAGCCCGCTGCTCCCCCTGCTCGTCCTGCTGTCGGCGGTGTTCGCGCTGGGAACGGCGAGTCTCGCGGTGTACCTGCTCGCGGATCACGACGTGCTGGCGCTGAACGGGCAGAGCCAGGGAATCCTGTTCATCCTCGTCTTCGGCGCCGCCACCGACTACGCGCTCCTGATGATCTCGCGCTATCGCGAAGAACTCCGGGCGGCCGACGACGCCCGCACCGCGCTCCGCACGGCATGGCGCTCGACCATCGAGCCGATCGCCGCCTCCGCCGGGACCGTGATCCTCGGCGTGCTGTGCCTGCTGTTCAGTGACCTGAACTCCAACAAGGGACTCGGCCCGGTCGCCGCCATCGGCATCGGCGCCGCCTTCCTCACGACCATCACGTTCCTGCCCGCCGTCCTGGCCTTGTGCGGGCGCAACGCCTTCTGGCCCTTCCGCCCGGCGGTGGTCCCGCCGCGCGACGAGACCGGCGGTCTCTGGGGCCGCGTGTCGGTCTGGGTCGCCCGCGCACCGCGCACGATCTGGATCGTCACGACCGTCGTCCTGCTCGCGGGCGGCGCGTTCCTCCCCCAGCTCAAGGCTTCCGGCACCGCGCAGTCCGACGTCTTCCTCACGCCGGTCGATTCCGTCGCGGGGCAGGAAGTCCTCTCGCGCTACTTCCCCGGCGGTTCCGGCTCTCCCACGGTGATCATCACCCCCGCCGGGCAGGCTCAGACTGTCACCGCGCTGGCCCGTGTCCCTGGCGTCTCGGACGTCCGCCAAAGCGCCGAATCCGGCGGGCTCACGAAGATCGACGCCGTACTCGCCGATCCCCCGGACTCCGACGCGGCCGTCGCGACGGTGCAACGGATCCGCGACGCCGTGCACACCGTCGACGGCACCAAGGTCGGCGGACCCACGGCCACCCTGCTCGACACCAGGGAGACCTCCGAGCACGACCGGTTGGTGATCATCCCGATCGTCCTGGTCGTGATCTTCCTCGTGCTCGCGCTGCTGCTGCGGTCACTGCTGGCGCCGCTGTTGCTGATCGGCACGGTGGTGCTGTCCTTCGCCGCGACGATGGGAATCTCGGCACTGGTGTTCAACCACGTCTTCGACTTCCCCGGTGCCGACCCGGTCGTCCCGCTGTTCGGCTTCGTCTTCCTTGTCGCGCTGGGGATCGACTACAACATCTTCCTGATGACCAGGGTCCGCGAAGAGGCGGGCAGGATCGGCACGCGGGACGGGACACTGCGCGGCCTGCGCGTCACCGGCGGCGTGATCACGTCCGCGGGTGTCGTACTCGCCGCGACCTTCGCCGCTCTCGCTGTCCTGCCCATCCTCTTCCTGGCACAGCTGGCTTTCATCGTCGCGTTCGGCGTCCTGCTCGATACGCTCCTGGTGCGGTCGCTGCTGGTACCGGCTCTGGCGGTGGACGTCGGACGGAAGATCTGGTGGCCGTCGAAACTGGCGAGGACCGGCCGGGAATGAACGCCGCGATCGCCAACGCGACGAGCACGGTCGCCGAGCCGAGTCCCATGATCAGCCGGAAACCACCCTGGGACGGGACCTGCAGCGGTCCGAAGGGACGGTCAGCAGTGCCAAGATGACGCCCGCGACGGCGCTGGAGATCGAAGTCCCGATCGTGCGCATCGCACCGTAGGCGAGCCCGATGCCGGCGCCGATCGTGGCGGACACCAGCACGAGATGCCACACGCTCGCCATCAGGACGGTGCCGAGGCCGTAACCAGCGGCGACGACGAGCGCGCCGAGCATCAGCGCACCTTGGGGCCGCGGGCTTTCGTGATCCGCGCGGACAGTGGAGCGGTCAGCATCACACCACGCCGGACGGCCGCGGGGAGCTGGAGGATCTGCGGCAGCACCAGCGACTGCGCGAACATGGCGAACGCGAACACGATCGACGTCAGGTTCGTCAGCAGGACCTGACGCCGGACGGTCGTCCGCAGATCCCAACCGCCCCACAGCAGCAGGACGAGCGCGGCGGCCGCGAACAGACCCAGCGTCCGCCCGCTCGCCCAGCCCCACCGCGCACCTTGGGAAATCGCCGGCAGGAGACAGACCAGCGCGGCCGAAAGTCCCACCGCGCCGACGAGATCGAACCGTCCGCCGCTGCGGCTGGCAACCGACCTGTCGGAGATCGACTTCAAGCACGACGGTTCCGTCTATGGGGCGTACGAACTGCCCGTAACCTGGTGACCATGAGCGAAGACCAGGACGCCATCGACGAACGGATCCAGGACGCCGGGGAGCGCGGCGATCTGGACGAACTCCGGCGATTGGCCGACGGCGGCAGCAGCGACGCGGCGGACCAGCTGATCGAAACGGCCACCGAACTGGGCGCGCTGGACGAACTGCGGCGGCTGGCCGAACGGGGGAACCGGGACGCCGCGGATCAGCTGGCCGAGCTCACCGAGGAGTAGCGTCCCGCATCGCCGTGATCAGCACCGGAAGCGCGGCCAAGAGCGCGAGGCCGCGCGTGAAACCCGCGACGGCATAGGGAACGCGAAGCCCGAACCTGTGCGCGAGCAGCCCGCCGGTCAACGCGCCGAGCGGCATCAGTCCCCAGCCGAGCAGCCGGTAGACGCTGTTGACACGGCCGAGCAAGTGCGACGGCACCTCCCGCTGGCGGACGGTGACGGTGACGACGTTCCAGATCGTCGTCACGAATCCGCTGACCGCCAAGAGACCACCGAGCACGGCGACGTGAGGGCTGAACCCCATGCCGATGAAAACGACGGCGTTCACGGCGAGCGAGACAAGGAGTGCACGGAGTTCGCCGAGCCGGGCGGTCAGCCGCGTGATCACGAGTCCGCCCACGACGCCTCCGAGTGCTGCCCCGGCGAGCAGCAGACCGAACACTCCCGCGTCGAGATGCAGTACGTCGGTCACGAACAGGACGAGAGTCGCGTTCCCGAGCTGACCGCAGAAGGTGTTGATGCCCAACAGCAACGCAAGAGCACGAAGCAGGCGGTGCCTCATCAGCCACCGGACTCCATCGAAGACCTTCACGCTTTCCGTCTGGCCAACTCGTCTGGGCAGCTTCGCCAGGAGTACCGTGGCGAGGACGAGCGACGCGGCGTCGACGGCGAACGGCAACGTCCAGGCGAGTGCGAAGAACAGGCCCCCGAGAGGCGGGCCCAGGAACTGCCTGCCAACGACCGTCGCAACCTGCTGTCTGCCGTTCGCCTGATGCAGCAAGCCTTTCGGGACGAGATCCGGAACCGCCGTTTGCGCCGCGTTGTCGTAGAAGACGTCGCACGCCCCCAGGGCGAACGCGAGTAGGACGAGCACGGGCACGGTGATGGCTCCTGCCGCGACGAGCGCCGTGAGGACGCCGACGGTCAGGGCTTGGAGCGCCTGCGTTCGCCACATGAGGGTTGTTCGGTCGACCCTGTCGACGACGGAGCCGGCGGTAAGCGATAGCAGAAGCCACGGCAGATACGTCGCGGCGGAGACCAGGGCGACGTCTCTGGCGTCATGGCTCACCGTCACCGCCAGCAGAGGCAGCGCCGCCGTGAAGACGCCGTTGCCAAGGCTGTCGATCCCGGTGGCCCACCACAGCCGTCTGTAGGCGCGGGGCAGGTCGGGCATGGTCGGATCGTGGCGAGGTCCGGTGTTCCGGAGACACCATTTAGCTCGGGCCTACATACTCGGGCGATGCCGATGACCATCGAGCTGGGCGTCGCCGAACTGGCCGCGACCCGGCTCGCGATCTCGCCGCTGTCCGAGACCGTGGCGTGCCTGCTGCAGATCGCCGGCCTCGACCGGAATCCGGTCAATCTGCCCTGGCTGCGGTGGGCACGGGAGGAACTCGATCGCGAACCGCTCGATCTTTCCTGGACCTGGCCGCTGCTCGTCAACGGCAAGCTCAGCTGGCCGGAGTTCCTCGTCCCTGCTCCGCAGGGCTCGGGAGCTTCCCTCGAAAGCGACCTCGACGCGGTGCGGCGAACCCCCGAAGCCCGGGTGAGGGCCAGTCTCGACCGGGTCTTCGGCGCGAGACTTCCCGGCACCGCCACGGCACTGGCCGACGACCCCGGATCCGGTCTGCGGGAGATCGCCGACGAACTGCGCGAAGCCCACGACCGCCTCGTCGCGCCGCACTGGCCGCGGATGCGGGCGGTGCTGGACGCCGACGTCGGGTTCCGCGCGCGGCAACTGGCCGCGGGCGGTGCCGAGCGGTTGTTCGCGGATCTGCATCCGGATCTGCGCTGGTGCGCCGACCGGGTGACGCTCGCCGGCGAGCGCTGGCGGAATCGGCACAGTGTCGTCACACGAGGACCTGGCGGTCTCGTGCTGATGCCGGTCGTCCTCGGGTCGCCGTATGTCCTGATCAAGAAGAACACCTCGACCCAGACCACGATCCGCTACCCGGCGCGAGGAACCGGCGCGCTGTGGGCGACCGGGACTCGATCACCCGGGCCCGGCACGGTGCGGCTCCTTGGCCGGATGCGAGCCACTCTCCTGACGGCGCTGTCCTCCCCCGCGACCACGACCGACCTCGCGCGCGCCTTGGGTGTGACGCCGAGTGCCGTCTCCCAGCACCTCAAGGTCCTGCGGGACAGCGGACTCGTCGCTCGCGAACGCTCCGGCCGTAGCGTCCTCTATCTGACGACGCCGCTCGGCGAACGCTTGCTCTGACGGTCAGAGGTCGATCACTTTGACGGTCACTTTCGCCACATCACCCTCCTCGATCCCTTCGGCCTTACGGACCGCTTTCTTGAGCGGCAACACATAGGCACCCTGTTTGGAGTCCGGGAAGATCGACGTCTTCCATTTGCTGCCGCCGATACCGACCTCGACACGGACCGCACCGAACCCGCGGCGCGGTCCGTCGGTGATCTCGCGGATCTCCTCGGAGATGTCCTGGGGCAGGCTGACGAAGGTCCAGGTCTCCCCGCGGCGGGCGTCCCAGACCCAGAGCTCGGCATCGAACACGACGATCATCGGTGGAGCGTCGCACACGGGACCGACAGTTCCGCGCGGCCCGATTCCCTGCCGGCCCTGACCTCGCCTCGATGCCGCGGTGGAGCCGCTACCGTGGCCGAGTGGACTTCGTCGTGATCTTCGGACCGCCCGCCGTCGGCAAGATGACCGTCGGCGAGGAGTTGTGCAAGCTCACCGGGTTCAAGCTGTTCCACAACCACATGGCCATCGAGCCGGTGCTGGGCATCTTCCCGTTCGGCTCGCCGCCGTTCGGCAAGCTCGTCAACGAGTTCCGCCGCCGCGTCATCGAGGAGGCGGCCGACGCCGCGCTACCCGGCCTCGTCTACACCTACGTGTGGGGTCTCGAACTCCCCGAGGACACCGAACTCATCGGCTCATACGTCGACATCGTCCGGTCGCGGGGCGGCCAGACGCGGTTCGTCGAGCTGTATGCGGATCTCGACGAACGACTCGAGCGGAACACCACCGAGCTCCGCCTCGACCGCAAGCCCAGCAAGCGCGACCTCGACTTCTCCCGCGCCAATCTGCTCGAATTCGACCGCGATTACGTGATGAACACGGACGGATCGCGGCGCACCTACGCCCAGGACTTGATCGAGCGGCACGATCACGTGCGCATCGACAACACCCGCTTGACCCCGGCGGAGACCGCGGCCCTAATTCTCCGAAGGATGCCGCAGTGACCGGGTCGTCGTCGCGCCGAGCACACGCGAAGCCATCCATGCCAGGGCGTCGGCCGTGCGCGCCGGGGTGTCCGACGGTTGCATGATGTGACTCAGCACGGTCCGGACCACGACGTCGATCGCCACGTCCAGCTGCACGGCGTCCAGCGGCGGGCCGTAGGCGCGGACACGGCCGCGCAGCATGACGGTCGCTTCGCTCAGCAGGCTCCCGGCCCGCACTGTCAACAGCGGCAGCAACTCGGTGTCGGCGCCGTGTGTGGCCGAGACGATGGCGCGCAGCAGGAGGTTGTCGTCGGCGAGTTCGAGGACACCGCGGACGGCGTCGTGGATCGCCTCGACGAGGTCTTCGGGATGCCGTTCGAAGGCGTCCCGGACCACCGCGAGGAACCGGGCGAGTTCGTGCGAGATCATCGCTTCGGCGAGCTGGGTCTTCGAGCCGAGTTCGTTGTAGACGGTCTGGCGGCTGACACCGACGATCTCCGCGAGCTTGCTCATCGTCACCGAGGACCAGCCGGAGCGTACGGTCAGCTCGATCGCCGACGCGACGATCGGTTGACGGTACGGACCCCCCGTGACCGGCGCCTCACTCATGATCGTCATTCTAGGCCGCCGTTCCCGCCGCGAACGCCAGCGCCTCCGGCCACGGCGCCCGCCCGGCGATATGGCGACGGTACTTCATGATCTCGCGCGGCCGGTCGACGGTCAGCGCCCCGACGATCCGGTCCCCGCGCCGGTACAGCGCGGTGAAACCACCGGACTCCGGGACGGCGGTCACCACCTCGTCCGCCCGCGGGGTGCCGACGAACTGGATCCGGTGGTCGTACCAGTCCGACCAGAAGTACGGCACCGGCGACAGCGCCTTCGCCGCTTCCGGCGCGAGCGCGTGACGAGCGGCCGCGGCACCTTGCTCCGCGGCGTTCGTCCAGTGCTCCAGCCGCATCAGCTCACCGTCGAACAACGGGTTCGCGGCATGTGCGACATCGCCGGCGGCGTACACGCCGGGCACCCCGGTCGCGAGCGTGGCGTCGCACACCACGCCGCCGTCTCGCTCGTGCAAAGGCACCCCGCTTCCGGCCAGCCAACCGGTGGCCGGGATGACGCCGATGCCGGCGACCACCAGATCCGCGGGCAGCACCTCGCCGGTCGAAAGCCGGACACCGGTCACCACACCGCCGTCGGACTCCAGGCCGGTGACCGTGGTGGACAACCGCAGTTCAGTGCCCGCCTCCCGGTGCAGCGAGGCGCACACCGCACCGGCCTCGGCGCCGACGGACCGGGTGAGCGGGACGTCGAGCGTCTCGACGATCGTCGACGGCAGCCCGCGCTTCCGTGCCGCGGCGGCGACCTCCGAGCCGATGAAACCCGCGCCGATCACGACCGTGCGCGCCCCGTCGTCGAGCGCCGCACGGACCGCCAGCGCGTCCTCGGCGGTCCTCAACGTGTGGACCCCGGCGAGCCCCTCGCTTCCGGGCAGCCGCCGCGCGGTGGCGCCGGTCGCGATCACCAGCGCCTCGTAGGGAACCGTCGTCCCCGCCACCGACACCTCGCGGGCGGTGGTGTCGAGCCCGTCCGCGGGGGCGCCGAGCATCAGCTCGACGCCGAACTCGTCGCGCAATGTGTCCTCGCCGTGGAACGGCTCGACCTTGCCGGGTCCTTCCGCGTCGAGGAACGACTTCGACAGCGGGAGCCGATCGTACGGCGGGTGGTCCTCCGCGCCGATCAGCACGATCCGCCCTCGATATCCGTCCCGGCGAGCCGCCTCCACCGCGCGCAACCCGGCCAGCGACGCTCCCACGACAACCAGTGTCATGATCAGTCCCGCAGCTTCAGCGCGAGGACCGGGCAGGCGTCGACAGCGGCCGACAGGTCCTGGCGGTGTTCTTCACCGGGTCGCTCGTCGAGCACCACGACCGTGCCGTCGTCACCCACCTCGAAGAAGTCGGGCGCCATCGCCTCGCACATGCCCAGCCCGTCGCATTTCGCGCGATCCGCCTCGATCTTCATCATGCTCCGACCCTTCCCGGTGCCACGAAATCGACCTTCTCCCGCACCCCGCAGTCCGGGCAGCACCACGAATCCGGGATCGCCGACCACGGGGTCCCGGCGGGGAAGCCCTCCCGCGGGTCGCCGAGTTTCTCGTCGTACACATAACCGCAGCCGGGGCACATCCCGCCCTCGGTCGCGTCGCCGTGCGTGTCGGCGACGTGCCGCGACGGCGCGGTGACACGCGTTCCGTAGCGCGCCAGCACCTTGGCCCGCTTCGACGGCTGGATGTTGGCGCGGGAGATGTCGCCGTCGAAATGCGCGAGCACCCGCGGATCCATCACGCGCCGCCACACCGGCGGGATCAGCGCCAGCACGATCATCCCGGCGTAGCCCGTCGGGAGCACCGGCGATTCCGCGAAATCACGCAGCGTCTGGTAGCGGCGGGTCGGGTTGGCGTGGTGATCGCTGTGCCTCTGCAGGTGGTAGAGCAGCACGTTGGTGGCGATGTTGTTGGAGTTCCAGCTGTGGCTGGGGTCCACGCGTTCGTACCGGCGGCGGTTCGGCGGGCCGACCATCTGCCGCCGCATGCCGTAGTGCTCCATGTAGTTCACGACCTCCAGCAA
Organism: Amycolatopsis sp. NPDC043885; assembly: GCF_056435685.1. Classification (NCBI taxonomy): domain Bacteria; kingdom Bacillati; phylum Actinomycetota; class Actinomycetes; order Pseudonocardiales; family Pseudonocardiaceae; genus Amycolatopsis; species Amycolatopsis sp. NPDC043885. The sequence goes on along the minus strand of NZ_JBWKEA010000023.1, from coordinate 70,773 downwards.
CGAGAACCCGATCACCGCCTGGATCACCAGGTACGGCAGGATCCCCGGCCCCAGCCACACGGTCATCGCCGCCCACAGCACCGCCGACATCAGCCAGGCGTTGAGCACGTCGTTGCCGATCCGGAACGGATGCCGGTCACGCCGGGCGTAGCGCTTGCGCTCCAGACCCCACGCGGATTTCAGCGAGCCGAACACGGTGCGCGGCCAGAACCGGTAGAAGCTCTCCCCCACCCGGCTGCTGGCCGGGTCCTCGGGAGTGGCCACCCGGACGTGGTGGCCGCGGTTGTGCTCGATGTAGAAGTGGCCGTAGAAGCTCTGCGCCAGCGCGATCTTCGACAGCCAGCGCTCGTGGCTCTCCTTCTTGTGCCCGAGTTCGTGCGCGGTGTTGATGCCGATCCCACCGATGCAGCCGATCGAGATCGCCAGGCCGACCTTGTCCAAGACGGACAGGTCACCGCGGGCGATCAGCCAGAACGCGACCACGAAACCCGCGTACTGGATGGGCAGGAACGCGAAGGTGATCCACCGGTAGTAGCGATCCCGCTCCAGCCGTTCGATCACGTCGTCGGGTGGATTGCTGCGGTCCAGCCCGGCCACCAGGTCGATCAGCGGCACGATCGCCAAGATCACGATCGGCCCGATCCAGAACCACACTCCCCAGCCGGTGGCCGCGTGCAGCCCGATGGCCAGGAACGCGAGCGAAGGCACCACCAGGCCGATCAACCACAGATATCGCTTGCCGTCGGTCCAGCGTTCGGTCGAGCCCGCCGGGATCGTGCCCGTCATCTCGCTCATCGCACCCTCCTCCATTGGCTGGGTTTACAAAACTGTAAGTGATGTACACCCAGTTTGACAAGAGGCCACCTTTTGTAAACCCAGCGTTGCTTCATTCGGTGAGAACCTGGCGATATCTTGTATTCGTAAGGAAACTTACTTAACTTGTGACGACACGCCGCGACCCACTTCGTCCGCCCCGAAGGAGCGCGAATGCCCCGATCACCTCGCCGGATCCGACCCGCCGCCGTGGCCACCGTCGCCGCGGCCCTGCTGGTCCTGCCGGCCACCACCGCCACCGCGACCACGACGGCGAACAGCCCGTGGCCGGGCGGCTCGGCCGTCACGAACGCCGACGGTTCGAATGTCCTCGGCGGCAACATGAGCGGCCTGTCGTTCGGCGGCCCGGACGTCCTCTGGGCGGTCAAGAACGGCCCCGGCACGCTGTACCGCCTCGTGCGCAATGGCTCGAAGTGGCAGCCGGACACGGCCAACGGCTGGTCGTCGGGCAAGCAGCTGCGCTATCGCAGCGGCGAGGGCGACCCCGACGCCGAAGCCGTCGTGGCCACCCCGGACGGCGTGGTCGCGGCCACCGAACGCGACGGCGACAACAGCAAGACGAGTGCGCTCAAGGTGCTCCGGTACGACGTCTCCGGCACGGCCAAGACCCTCACCGCCAAGGCCGAATGGGATCTGACAGCGGACCTGCCGAAGGTATCGGCCAACGACGGCCTCGAAGCCGTCTCGTGGATCCCGGACAGCGCCCTCACCGCCAAGGGGTTCGTGGACCAACGCACGAAGGCGGCCTACAACCCGAGCAGCTACCCCGGCCACGGGACCGGTCTCTACCTCGTCGGCCTCGAGAGCAACGGGATGATCTACGCCTACGCGCTCGACCAAGCGGGCGGGAAATACACCAGGGTCGCGAGTTTCGCGAGCGGGCTCGACTCGATCATGGAACTCGAGTACGAGGCTTCCACCGGCAAGCTGTGGGCGGTCTGCGACGACACCTGCGGCGGTGACTCGGCGACGCTCGCGGTCGACGCGCGGGGCGCGTTCGCCGTCACGGCCACGCACGACCGGCCGAGCGGGATGCCGGACTACAACAACGAAGGCTTCGCGATCTCGGCCACGTGCGCCTCCGGGACCAAGCAGGTGGTCTGGGCCGACGACGGGAACGACGGCGGCCACGCGCTCCGCGCCGGCACCCTCTCCTGCGGCTGAACCGGTATTCCATTCCGGCGCGAATCCGCGCCGGAATGGAATGCACCGATTCCGGCCTTTCTTGCATCCCGCTCGTGAACTAGTTTGTCGGCATGAAATTCGCCTCTCTCGCGATTCTTCCCGCACTGGCCGTTCCCCTGCTTCTGCCGTCCGCGGCGCTCGCCGGTGACGGCTGGGAATCCATCGGCGCCGGGATGACCTCTGGCGCCAGCGGCATCGCCGTCCTCGACCGGGACGACGACCGGATCGACGCGCTTGTCCTACGGGACAACAAGAAGCCCGGCGAGAACCGGGCGGTCCGGGTCCGGCTCGATCACGGCAAGGTGTCCAAGGTGGACTCGATCGACTGGCCCGGCGAACTCCCGGTCGATCTGGAAGCGGCCGAAGCGGTGCCGGGAAAGACCGGCGAATTCATCGCGCTGGCCAGCGGCGGCAAGGGCTTTCACTTCAAGCTGAAGGACCGGAACCTGAAAGTGCTCGGTACTTTCCAGGTGCCGAAAGGTGACCCGGAAGACAATTACGAGGGTTTCGCGCTGAAAAAGGTGAATGATCGATTGTTCGCGGTCTGGGCGGACCGCGGCCAGGACGCCCGCCCGGCCACGCTCTACACCGCGGAGTTCTCGGTCTCGAAGCTGTCCTTCAAGAAGCCGAAGTCGATCCCGTTCCGGGTCCCGTACCCGGCCACGGACGTCCGGCACACCTCGGACGTCGAGATCACCGCGGACGACCGCGTCCTGGTCTCGGCCGCCTCGGACCCCGGTGACGAAGGCCCGTTCGACTCGGCCGTGTACGCGGCGGGGGTGCTTCGCTCCGACGGTTCGATCGCCCTCTCCCCCGTTCCGGTGAGGATCGGCGACTTCCCCGGCCACAAGATCGAGGCCATGACCTGTCTTTCACGCTCGTGCGGCAGCCTGCTCTACGGGACCGACGACGAGGCCGCGGGCGGTAGGCTCCGGATCGCGCCCAGGAACGACCCGGAGGATCAGTGATCAGCGAAGACCTGCGCGAGCGCCGCCACAAGATCATCGAAGAGCACATGGACACCGAGGTGGCCCACGAGTTCGACCGCACGCTGGGCACCTTCAACGGCCATCCACACTACGAGATCATGGCGACCGGGCAGATCTTCGACGGCGACGAAGAGGTCATGGCGTACTACCGCATGACCCGCACGGCCTTCCCGGACCAGCGGCACGACAACGTCCGGTACCACTTCGCCGACGAGTCGGTCATCGTCGAATTCGACCTGCTCGGCACCAACCTCGGCGAGTTCTACGGCCGTCCGCCGACCGGCAAGGCGTTCCGGGTGCCCATCATCGCGGTGTTCTTCTTCGACGAGGACAGGATCACCAACGAGCGCATCTACTTCGACGCCGCCAGCCTGATCACCCAGGCCGGGCACGCCGAACTCCTGACCCTCCTGGCGTCCGGCGACGTCTGAGCCGACGCCGGCCGAGGATTATCCCGAAGCACCCGGGGTACCCGGCCAGCATGGACGAAGCAGAGGCGGTGCGCGACGCCCGCCTCATGGAGCGCGAATTCGCCGGGCATCATTCCGGCGCCCGCTTGTTCGGCGTCTTCGCCGTGTCGATCCTGCACAACCTGGTGCATCTGCTGTTCGGCGTGGTGGGCGTGCTCGCCGCTCGCAACCGCGCCGCTTCCCGGGTCTTCCTGATGGTCGGCGGCGGGATCTATCTGCTGCTGTGGATCATCGGCCTGGCGATCCCGCAGAGCAGCCCGGGGAACTTCCTGCCGTTCAACGTCGCCGACAACTGGCTGCATCTCGGCCTCGGCATGATCGCGCTGGGTGTCCTCACCACCGCGCTCGAACGCAAGGCCGGCGACTACCCGGAACCGGATCTGCAGCGCCAGTGAAAACGTCCGGGCCCGCCGCGGAAGCGACGGGCCCGGACGCTCGGTCGGCTGGCTTCAGACCAGGTCGTACCGGTCGAGGTTCATGACCTTGTCCCACGCGGACACGAAGTCACGGACGAACTTCTCCTTCGCGTCGTCGCTGGCGTAGACCTCCGCCACCGCGCGCAGCTCGGAGTTGGACCCGAACACGAGGTCGGCACGGGTACCGGTCCACTTGACCTCGCCGGTCGCGGAGTCGCGGCCTTCGAAGGTCTCCGCGTCCTCCGACGTGGCGGTCCACTGGACCCCCATGTCGAGCAGGTTCACGAAGAAGTCGTTGGTCAGCGACCCCGGCTTCTCGGTGAACACGCCGTGCTTGGACTGCTGGGCGTTGGCGCCGAGGACACGCAGACCGCCGACGAGGACGGTCATCTCGGGCGCGCTCAGGTTCAGCAGGTTCGCGCGGTCGAGGAGCAGGTACTCCGTCGGGAGACGGTGGCCCTTGCCGCGGTAGTTGCGGAACCCGTCGACGGTCGGCTCCAGCGGGGCGAACGACTCGGCGTCGGTCTGCTCCTCCGTCGCGTCGGTGCGGCCCGGGGTGAACGGCACGGTGATCTCGTGGCCGCCGTCCTTCGCGGCCCGCTCGACGGCGGCGACGCCGCCCAGCACGATCAGGTCGGCGAGCGAGACCTTCTTGCCGCCGGTCTGGGCGCTGTTGAACGCCTCCTGGACACCCTCGAGGGTCCGCAACACCTGGGACAGCGTCTGCGGGTCGTTGACCTCCCAGTCTCGCTGCGGCTCGAGGCGGATGCGGGCACCGTTCGCGCCACCGCGCTTGTCGCTGCCCCGGAACGTCGAGGCCGACGCCCAAGCGGTGGAGACCAGCTGCGAGACCGACAGGCCCGAAGCGAGCAGCTTCTCCTTGAGGGAGGCGATGTCCGCGTCGTCGATCAGCTCGTGGTCGACGGCGGGCACCGGGTCCTGCCAGATCAGCGTCTCCTGCGGCACCAGCGGGCCGAGGTAACGCTGGATCGGGCCCATGTCACGGTGGGTCAGCTTGAACCAGGCACGGGCGAAGGCGTCCGCGAACTGGTCCGGGTTCTCGTAGAACCGGCGCGAGATCTGCTCGTAGACCGGGTCGAAACGCAGCGCCAGGTCGGTGGTGAGCATGCCGGGCGCGCGGTTGAGCTTGCCGTCCTCGGGGTCCGGCACGGTGTTCTTCGCCTTGCCGTCCTTCGGGACCCACTGGTGGGCACCCGCCGGGCTCTTGGTCAGCTCCCACTCGTACTCGAAGAGGTTGTGGAAGAACCAGTTGCTCCACTGGGTCGGGGTCGGCGTCCAGGTGACCTCGAGGCCACTGGTGATCGCGTCGCGGCCCTTGCCGCTGCCGAAGGTGTTCTTCCAGCCCAGGCCCTGCTCCTCGATCGAAGCGCCTTCGGGCTCGGGGCCGACGTACTTGTCCGGGTCGGCCGCGCCGTGCGTCTTGCCGAAACTGTGGCCGCCGGCGATCAGCGCGACGGTCTCCTCGTCGTTCATCGCCATCCGGCCGAAGGTCTCGCGGATGTCGCGGGCCGCGGCCAGCGGGTCCGGGTTGCCGTTCGGGCCTTCCGGGTTCACGTAGATGAGACCCATCTGCACGGCGGCCAGCGGGTTCTCCAGCTCACGGTCGCCGGTGTAGCGCTCGTCGCCGAGCCACGTGCGCTCGGGACCCCAGTACACGTCCTCGTCCGGCTCCCAGACGTCCGCGCGGCCACCGGCGAAGCCGAAGGTCTTGAAGCCCATGGTCTCCAGGGCACGGTTGCCGGTGAAGATCATCAGGTCGGCCCACGAGATCTTGCGGCCGTACTTCTTCTTGACCGGCCAGAGCAGGCGGCGGGCCTTGTCCAGGTTGCCGTTGTCCGGCCAGCTGTTGAGCGGGGCGAAACGCTGCATGCCGGCGCCCGCGCCGCCGCGGCCGTCCTCGATGCGGTAGGTGCCCGCGCTGTGCCACGCCATGCGGATCATGAAGCCGCCGTAGTGGCCGAAGTCCGCGGGCCACCAGTCCTGCGACGTCGTGAGGACGGCGTCGACATCCTTGGCGAGTTCGGCGAGGTCGAGGGTCTTGAACTCGGCGGCGTAATCGAACCCGGCGTCCATCGGGTCGGAAGCCGCCGAGTGCTTCCGGAGGATCTTCAGGTTGAGCTGGTTCGGCCACCAGTCACGGTTGCCCGCGCCTTCGGTGGGGTGGTTGCGGCGGCCCGACGAGACGGGGCAGCCGCCCGCGCTCTCTTCGTTCATTTCGCCGATGACGGCGTCCGGGCTGTCAGACACGGGAATCCTTCCGGGAATCAGAACTGCAGGGCTCAGGAACGGGGTTCAACGGCACAGTCGGGACACAGGCCCCAGTAGATGACCTCGGCCTCTTCGATCACGAAGCCTTGGTCGTTCGACGCGGTCAAACAGGGTGCGGGACCGACGGCGCAGTCGACGTCGGCGATGGCACCACAGGTTCGGCACACGACGTGGTGGTGGTTGTCCCCGACCCGGGACTCGTAGCGTGCCACGGACCCCGACGGCTGGATCCGCCGAACGAGACCCGCGGCGGTCAGTGCCCGCAACACGTCGTAAATGGCCTGGTGAGAGACCTCTCCGAGTTCCGTACGCACGGCACCGATGATCGAGTCGGTGTCGGCGTGCGGGTGGTCGCGTACCGCTGTCAGCACGGCCACCCTGGGACGCGTCACGCGCAGGGAGGCCCCGCGCAGCATCCGCTCGAAGTCCGGGGTCGTGGGCACGGCCGCAGTCTGGCCCATTTTCTGGAATGAATCAAGTTCTTGCATCCCGGGCGTGTCCGGCCCGGTTCCCTCACTCCTCCCGCGCCAGCAGTTCCCGGACCCGTTCCTGCAGCGCCTCCCTCGGGTACGCGTTCACCTGGGCACCCGCCATCCGCACCGGGTCGCCGAAGAAGAAGTACTCGTACAGCGACTCCCGCCCGGCGAAGCTCGAGACCGACGCGTCGAACGCTAGCTTGAACAGCCGCGCGCGGTCCTTGGCCGGCAGCGTGGCCGACTGGAGGTACGTGTCGATGTCAGGACGCCCTTCGGCCTCGAAGTCCGCTTCGCCCGGCAGGGCCATGAGCCCGGAGGCGGAGAACTTGCGGATGATTTCGGTCAGCCGCGGCGAGACCTTCGTGGGATACCAGTTCCGGGCGGCGTTGAGGACTTCCCACTTGGGCAGGAAGACGCCGTCCTCGCTCAGTTTTCCGTCGACCTCGGCAGCGCGCAGCACGGCCTTCTCGATCTCGACGTAGGAGATCAGCTCCGACAGGTCCTGCTGGATGTGCTGGAAACCGCCGATGCCGATCGCGGCGGCGATCTCACTGGCGAGGCCGAGGTAGAACTCCGTCTTGGCCAGCGTGCGCGTGACGACCTGGTGGGTCATCAGCGCGCCGGCGCCGGTCTCGGAGTACCAGGCGTTGCACAGCTCCGGGTGCCCCAGCAGGAAGACCCGCTCGCTCGAGACGAAGACGTCGTCGAACACCACGACCGCGTCCATTTCCTCGAACCGGGAGGCGAGCGGTTCGTCGAAGTGCGAGCGGCCGTGGTCGACTCCGGCCCGGCAGAAGTACTTGAGACCGGGCGCGTCGTTCGGGACGGCGAAAGCGTAGGAGTACGGGGCGTCCTCGGGAGTACCGCGCAGGACTGTCGACGGGAAGACCAGGAGTTCGTCGGCGATCGGCGCGATGGTGGCGAGCATCCGCGCGCCGCGGACGACGATGCCGTCTTCCCGTTCCTCGACCACCTTCGCCGACAGGTTGCCACCGCCCTGCCAGCTGCCTGACACCGAACGGTTGACCTGCGGAGGGATCAGGGTATGCGTCGCGAGGAGGTCGTTCTCGCGCGCCATCTCGTAGTACTTCGCGATGCGCTCGCCGTAAACGGGATCAGCCTGGGAGAAGAACTTCTTCGCGGTCGAGAGCGCGGTGAGCGACGAGTTCATGTAGTCGCCGGTGCGGCCGAGGAAGCCGTTGGAATACTTCGCCCAGACGGAGAAGGCGGCGCGGCGGCGCTTGAGGTCTTCCTCGCTGCGCGGCACCAGGAACGAGGTTCCGACCCGCTCCCCCGTGGTCGGCGATTCGTAGGTCAGGACGTCACGGTGCGCCGGGTCGTGCTGGAGGTCGAACAGCTTCGCGTAGGTCAGCGCGTTGTTGCGGAAAGCGGGGTGCTCGGCGACCTTCGAGGTCACCTTCTCTCCGTCGACGTACAACTCCGGCGTCATCGCGTTGAGCTTGTCGAGGTACTGCTGTCCGGTACGGGCTCCCATGTCGTGCTCCTTTTCGGGGTGGACGTCGTTGTCAGAACAGGGATTCGTGGCCTTGCGCGGATTCGTGGATGGTCGAGAACTGCCCGTTGACGAAGCCGAGCGCGTCACCGGAGCGGTAGTCGAACTCCCGCACCTCGCCGAGGAACAGGGTGTGATCGCCGCCGTCGTAGGCGGCCCACGGCGTGCAGTCGAACCAGCTGAGGACGCCGCCGAGCCGCGGCGCGTGCCCGCCTTCGACCCACGTCGGCGCGCCTTCGGGGGTCGGACGGCCGGCGAAGTTCATCGCCAGCGCCTCCTGTTCCGCGCCGAGGACGTTGACCGCGAACGGGCGACCGGCGAGCAGGTCGTGGCTCTTCACGCTGCGCTGGATCGAAACGAGGACGAGCGGTGGATCCATCGAGACCGCAGTGAAGGAGTTCACCGTCAGGCCGTGCCGTTTCGCAGCGGCGTCGAAGGTCACAACGGCCACTCCCGTCGCGAAGCGGCCGAGACAGCCTCGGAAGAACTGCGCGGGTGGCCGATACAGGCTCGAACCCGGCGAGAAACTGGTTTCGCGTGACATCATCGTCGATTCCTGTTCTATAATCGAACAGCCAGTTCAACTATCGAAATGGATCGTATACGATGATTTCGGAGTCCCGCAAGACCGCGAGCACGTCCCAGACGCTCAGCCGCGGCATCCGCGTGCTCGAAGTCCTTGCCGACGCCCAAGAACCGCTCAGTGTCGACCGGATCGCCGAACGGCTCGGGGTGCACCGCTCGATCGCGTACCGGCTCATCCGCACCCTCGAAGAGCACGGACTCCTCACACGGGAACCCGCCGGGAAGTACGAACTCGGCGCGCGGCTGGCGGCGCTCGCGGCCGGGATCAAACACGATCTGCAGGCCGCGGCGCTGCCAGAACTGACCGCGGTCGCGAACGAACTCGGCATGACCTGCTTCGTGGCGGTGATGGACCGCGAGGAATGCGTGACGCTGGTCAGCGTGGAACCCCGGCACGCCATCGCGTCCGTCGCGCAGCGCCCGGGGTCCAGGCATCCGTTCACCGCGGGCGCTCCCGGCCGCGCGATCCTTTCCCAGCTTTCACCGGAAGACCGGCCCGTGGAAGTACAGGAAGTGGCTGCCCGCGGCTACGCGGACAGCCATGGTGAAGTGATCGAGAATCTCAGCTCGGTGGCCGTGCCGCTCCCCTTGCGCGGCCACGCCCCCGCGGCGCTCGCGGTCGTCTACTTGTCCAGCACGCGCACTCCCGCCGAGCTCGCGGAGCGGCTCAAGGCGGCGGCGAAGGCCGTCCGTGACGCTCTCGGCGGGTGAGCGTCACGGACGGCCGGGGGTCCACTTCTGTCGTGAGTGGCAAAGAAGCTTAGAACGCAATGCCACGGATGGGGGTCTTGATCGTAAGCGGTGAGGGTTGCCGCAGGTCATGCGCTCGGTTGCCGTGGCCGACAGGAGCCGACCGCGCCCCTGGTTGTCCACCAAGGACACTTTTCGCTGACTCAATGTCCGAGTGATGCCCAGATGGGCGATTTCACGACCAACCCGACCCACGACCGAGAGCCTTCACCCCACTTGTCAGCACACGGAGCAGACTCGATGTACCTCGTGGGCCGCTGGGACGAAGACGGCCTGCGCCGCAGGGCCTCGATCACGCCACGTTCGTCACTTGCCGAACCGGAGCGGGCTCACCGCCTGCTCGGCTTCGTGGTCCGGTCCGAGCGGGATTCCCGACCGGTCACGCAGCAGCAAGGTGGCGATGAGACCGACGACGGTCATCCCGGCCAGATAGACGGCCACGGACACCGACGTGCCGGTCGCGTCGACAAGCGCGGTGGCGATCGTCGGCGCGAACGCGCCGCCGAGGATCGCACCGAGCGCGTACGAGATCGAAACGCCGGAGAAGCGGATCGACGCGGGGAACAGCTCCGCGTAGAACGCCGCCTGCTGGCCGTAGGTGAACCCGAGCCCGACGCTGAGAATGATCAAGCCCAGCGCCAGCAACACGATGTTCCCGGTGTCCACCAAGGGGAAGAGCAGCGCGACGCCGGCGAGTTGCGCGATCCAGCCGACCACGTAGGTGCGCCGCCTGCCGAACCGGTCGGACACCGCGCCCGCCGCCCACGTCGAGAGCAGCCACGTCGCCGCCGACGCGGTCACCGCCCACAGCACCGGGCCGCGGTCGAGGCCGATCGGCCCCTTCGGGTTGGTCGCGTAGTTCTGGATGTAGCCGCCGGTGGTCATATAGCCGACTGCGTTGTTGCCCGCGAATACCAGCGCGGCCACCAGGACGAGCATGGCGTGCTTGCGGAACAGCTGGATGATCGGGGTCCGGGTCTGCTCACGCCGTTCGGCGATCTCGCGGAAGACCGGGCTCTCCTCGACGCGGCGCCGCACGTAGTGGCCGACCAGGATGAGCCCGACACTGAGCAGGAACGGGATGCGCCAGCCCCAGTCGAGGAACGCCTGACCGGGGACGAGCAGGCTGGTCAGCGCCAGGACACCGGAGGCCAGCAGCAGCCCGAGCGGTACGCCGATCTGCGGCGAGGCGCCGAAGAGTCCCCTGCGCTTCGACGGCGCGTGCTCGACGGCCATCAGCACGGCGCCGCCCCATTCACCGCCCGCCGAAACGCCCTGCAGGATCCGCAGCAGGATCAGCAGTACCGGCGCGAGGACACCGATCTGGTCGAACGTGGGGAGCACGCCGATCAACGTGGTCGCGGCGCCCATCAGGATCAGGGTGAGCACCAGGACCACACGACGGCCGTACTTGTCACCGAAGTGCCCGGCGAGGAACGCCCCGAGCGGGCGGAACAGGAAGCTCACGCCCACCGTGGCGAAGGAGACGAGCGTGCTGTTGGCACCGAGGCCGGAGAAGAACAGTTTGCCGAAGACGAGACCGGCTGCGGACGCGTAAACGAAGAAGTCGTACCACTCGACCGTGGTGCCGACGACGGTCGCGAACGCGACCCGGCGCCGATCGGAAGACGGTGGGGCGGTCCGGCCGGGCGTGCGTTCATCCTGCGCTGGATTCGACACCTTGACTCCTTTGACATAGGCCTGACGCGAGTGGCGGCCCGCAGGGATCCCGGGCGAGGCGAAGGCCACTCGGTGACCGCCTTGCCACTGTGGCACGGAATCATATACGTTATTAGATACGAAGCAAGGTCGAGGATTCAGGGGAACATGGGCACTTACGAGGCATCAGCGCCTTCCGGCCGCACGTCCGGTCCGCTGGGCACCCGGCCGGGCAAGATCATCGCCGTCCATCTCAGCTACGCGTCACGCGCGGAGCAGCGCGGACGGCGTCCGGCGAACCCGTCGTACTTCTTCAAGCCGTCGAGCTCGATCGGCACGTCCGGTGGCACGGTCGAACGTCCGGCCGGGACCGAACTGCTGGCCTTCGAAGGCGAGATCGCGCTGGTCATCGGCACCGCGGCCCGGTGGGTCAAAGCGGACCAGGCGTGGGAGCACGTCGCCGCGGTCACCGCCGCGAACGACTTCGGCCTCTACGACCTGCGCGCCGCGGACAAGGGGTCCAACGTCCGCTCCAAGGGCGGCGACGGCTACACCCCGCTCGGCCCGGGCCTCATCGAAGCGCGCGACGTCGATCCCTCGTCGCTGCGCGTCCGCACGTGGGTGAACGGCGACCTGGTGCAGGAGGACACCACTGCCGGACTGCTGTTCCCCTTACGGCAGTTCATATCCGACCTCTCCCAGCACTTCACCCTCGAACCGGGCGACGTCATCCTCACCGGGACCCCGGCCGGGTCGACGGTGGTCTCCCCCGGCGACGTCGTCGTCGTCGAAGTGGACGTTCCCGGCACGTCCGTCAGCAGCGGACGGCTCCACACCACCGTGACCCAGGGCATCCGGTCCTTTTCGGACATCGGCAGCCTGCCCGAGGCCGACGACAAGCAACGTGCCGAGGCTTGGGGCACGCCCGTCGAACAGGTCGAAGAGGACACTCCCGCGCTCAGCGAAGGACTTCGCGCCAAGCTGCTGCGCGCACCTGTGGCGGGCTTGTCCGCTCAGCTGCGCAAACGCGGGTTGAACAACGTCGCGATCGACGGCGTGCGTCCCAATCTGCCCGGTTCGAAGATCGTCGGCACGGCGAGGACGTTGCGCTTCGTGCCCAACCGCGAGGATCTGTTCAAGTCCCACGGCGGCGGCTACAACGCGCAGAAGCGCCTTTTCGACTCGGTCGGCGCCGGCGAGGTGATCGTCATCGAAGCCCGCGGTGACAAGGGTTCCGGGACCCTCGGGGACATCCTGGCACTGCGGGCGCGTTACCTCGGCGCGGCCGGGGTGGTCACCGACGGCGGAGTCCGCGACTTCGAGGCCGTCGCCGCGACAGGGCTTCCCGTGTTCTCGCAGGGCCCGCATCCAGCGGTCCTCGGCCGCAAGCACGTGCCATGGGACACCGACGTCGCGGTCGCCTGCGGCGGTGCCACCGTACTCCCCGGCGACATCATCGTCGGCGACGACGACGGCGTGGTCGTCATCCCGCCGTCACTGGCCGAAGAGATCGCCGACGCGGCGCTCGCCCAGGAGGACGAAGACTCCTGGATCGCCGAGCAGGTCGGACAGGGCCGCCCGATCGAGGGGCTCTTCCCGCTGAACCCGTTGTGGCGGGAAAGGTATGAGGCATGGCAGAAGAAGCAGTGAAGACGACCAGCAAATCCGAACTCGCCTACGAGTGGCTGCGTGAGCGGATCGCCCGGCACGAGTACGGACCCGGCTACCGGCTGGTGCTCGCCGAGATCGCCGGCGCGCTCGACATGAGCGTCGTCCCGGTGCGCGAGGCGATCCGGCGGCTGGAGGCCGAACGGCTGGTGACCTTCGAGCGCAACGTCGGCGCGCGGGTGGCGATGGTGGACCAGAACGAGTACGTCCACGCCATGCAGACCCTCGGCGTCGTCGAAGGCGTCGCCACCGCGCTGTCCGCGCCTCAGCTGTCCGAAGAGAACATCGCGCGGGCGCGGCGGGTGAACGAGCGCATGATCGCGCTGCTGGACCATTTCGACGCGCACGAGTTCACCGCGCTGAACCAGCAGTTCCATTCGCTGCTCTTCGAATGCTGCCCCAACCCGCAGATCCTCGACCTCGTGCACCAGGGCTGGACCCGGCTGTCCGGGCTGCGCGACTCCACGTTCGCGTTCGTCCCCGACCGCGCGCACCGCTCGGTCGAGGAACATGAAGAGATCCTCCGGCTGATCACCGAGAAGGCCGACCCGCTCGACATCGAATTCGCCGCGCGCAATCACCGCTGGGCCACCATGCAGGCCTTTTTGGACGCTCGAGAGCGCGCGAACCGCTGACTGAGGAGGGCTCATCTTGACCACCACGACTCCCCGGCCGATCCCCGACGGTGTCCCGGAGCGGATCCGGCACTACATCGGCGGCGAACTCGCCGATTCGGCCGACGGCGCCGTCTTCGACGTGATCGACCCGGTCACCAACGAGGTCTACGTCCAGGCCGCCGCGGGGAAGAAGGCCGACATCGACCGCGCCGTCGCCGCCGCGCGGAAGGCGTTCACCGAGGGACCTTGGCCGAAGCTGCTGCCGCGCGAGCGCTCGCGCGTGCTGAACCGCATCGCCGATCTCGTCGAGTCGCGGGACAAGCGGCTGGCCGCGCTGGAGAGTTTCGACTCGGGCCTGCCGATCTCGCAGGCGCTGGGCCAGGCACGGCGGGCCGCGGAGAACTTCCGGTTCTTCGCCGACCTGATCGTCGCGCAGGCCGACGACACGTACAAGGTGCCCGGCCGCCAGATCAACTACGTCAACCGCAAGCCGATCGGCGTCGCCGGGCTGATCACGCCGTGGAACACGCCGTTCATGCTGGAGTCGTGGAAGCTCGCGCCCGCACTCGCGACCGGCAACACCGTGGTGCTCAAACCCGCCGAGTTCACCCCGCTTTCCGCGTCGCTGTGGGCGGAGATCTTCGAGGAGGCCGGGCTGCCGCCGGGCGTGTTCAACCTCGTCAACGGCTTCGGTGAGGACGCGGGCGACGCGCTGGTGAAGCACCCGGACGTCCCGCTGATCTCGTTCACCGGAGAGAGCCGCACCGGCAGCCTGATCTTCGGCAACGCCGCGCCGTTCCTCAAAGGACTGTCGATGGAGCTGGGCGGCAAGTCACCCGCCATCGTCTTCGCCGACGCCGATCTGGAGACCGCGATCGACGCGACGGTCTTCGGCGTGTTCTCGCTCAACGGCGAACGCTGTACCGCGGGCAGCCGGATCCTGGTCGAGCGCGCGATCTACGACGAGTTCGTCGAGCGTTACGCCGCGCAGGCCGAGCGGGTCAAGGTGGGCGACCCGAGCGACCCCGCGACCGAGGTCGGCGCCCTGGTGCACCCCGAGCACTACGACAAGGTCATGAAGTACATCGAGATCGGCAAGACCGAGGGTAGGCTGGTCGCCGGTGGCGGCCGCCCGGACGGCTTCCCGACCGGGAACTACGTGACCCCGACGGTGTTCGCCGACGTCAAACCGGACGCCCGGATCTTCCAGGAGGAGATCTTCGGCCCGGTCGTCGCGATCACGCCGTTCGACGGCGAAGACGAAGCACTGGCGCTGGCGAACAACACGAAGTACGGGCTGGCGGCCTACGTCTGGACCAACGATCTCAAGCGGGCGCACAACTTCGCGCAGTCCGTCGAAGCCGGCATGGTGTGGCTCAACTCCAACAACGTCCGCGACCTGCGCACGCCTTTCGGCGGAGTGAAGGCTTCCGGGCTGGGACACGAGGGCGGCTACCGCTCGATCGACTTCTACACCGACCAGCAGGCGGTGCACATCAATCTCGGCGAGGTGCACAACCCCGCCTTCGGCAAGGGCTGAACCCGTTCCCCCGTCCACAAAGGATGACGCAATGAAGCCGATCCCCACCCCGAAATCGCCGCCGCCGGACGTCCTGCGCTGCGCGTACATGGAACTCGTCGTCACCGATCTGGCGCGTTCGCGCGCGTTCTACGCCGACGTCCTCGGACTGACGGTGACCGAGGAGGACGAGACCACGGTCAGCCTCCGCACGATCGACGAGTTCATCCACCACAACCTCGTGCTGCGCCAGGGACCGGTCGCCGCGGTCGCGGCGTTCTCGTACCGGGTGCGGTCACCGGAGGACCTGGACAAGGCAGTCGCGTTCTACACGGAGCTGGGCTGCCGGGTCGAACGCCGCGCGGACGGCTACACCAAGGGCATCGGCGACTCGGTCCGGGTGCAGGACCCTCTCGGTTTCCCGCTCGAGTTCTTCCACGACGTCCAGCACGTCGACAGACTCAGCTGGCGCTATGACCTGCACGTCCCTGGCGCGCTGGTCCGGCTCGACCACTTCAACCAGGTCACGCCGGACGTCCCGCTCGCGGTGAAGCATATGGAAGACCTCAACTTCCGTGTCACCGAAGACATCCAGGACGATCAGGGCGTCACCTACGCGGCCTGGATGCGCCGCAAGCCCACCGTGCACGACACCGCGATGACCGGCGGCGACGGTCCGCGGATGCACCACGTCGCCTTCGCCACGCACGAGAAGCACAACATCCTGTCCATTTGCGACAAACTCGGCTCGCTGCGGATGTCGGACCACATCGAACGCGGCCCCGGCAGGCACGGCGTCTCGAACGCGTTCTACCTGTACCTGCGTGACCCGGACGGGCACCGCGTCGAGATCTACACGCAGGACTACTACACCGGCGACCCCGACAACCCGGTGGTCACCTGGGACGTGCACGACAACCAGCGCCGCGACTGGTGGGGCACGCCGGTGGTCCCGTCCTGGTACACCGACGCCTCGCTCGTGCTCGACCTCGACGGCAAACCGCAGCCGGTGGTAGCGAGGACCGAGGAAAGCGAACTGGAGGTCACCATCGGCGCCGACGGCTTCTCCTACACCCGCAAAGGTGACGACGAAGGCGAACTGCCGGCCTGGAAACAGGGCGAGTACAAACTCGGCAACCAGCTCTGAGGCGGGGACATGCTCGAACAGGAAACGATCACCGCGATCGCCGACGAACTGGCGGCCGCGGAGGAGGCCCGGGAAACGATCCCGCTGCTGACGGGGCGCTACCCGGACATGACCGTCGAGGACTCGTACGCCGTGCAGAACGAATGGCGGCGCCGGGGTATCGCGGCGGGGCGCCGTCCGGTCGGGCGCAAGATCGGGCTCACGTCGAAGGTCATGCAGGCCGCCACCGGGATCACCGAACCCGACTACGGCGCCATCTTCGCCGACATGGTGTTCGAGAACGGTTCCGTGATCGAGCACAGCCGGTTCTCGAACGTGCGCATCGAGGTCGAGCTGGCCTTCGTACTCCGTGATTCCCTCTCGGGGCCGGACGCCACGGTGTTCGACGTAGTGCGGGCGACCGAATACGTCGTGCCCGCTCTGGAGATCCTGTCCTCCCGGATCGAGATGGCCGGCCGGACCATCGTCGACACGATCAGCGACAACGCGGCCATGGGCGGGATGGTCTACGGCGGCAACCCGGTCGCCGTGGACGCCGTCGACCTGCGGTGGGTTTCGGCGCTGTTGTACCGCAACGAAACCATCGAGGAATCCGGCGTCGCCGCCGCGGTGCTGAACCATCCCGCGAACGGCGTCGCCTGGCTGGCGAACAAGCTCGCTCAGCACGGTGACAAACTCGACCCGGGTGACATCGTGCTGGCCGGGTCGTTCACGCGGCCGATGTGGGTGCACCCCGGCGACACCGTGACCGCCGACTACCGGGACCTGGGGGCGATCACATGCCGCTTCGTCTAGCTCCGCCGTTCCGGGATCAGCTGGGCGAGCGGCCGCGGATCGGCATGTGGGTCACGTCGGGCAGCCCGGTGGTCGCGGAGATCTGCGCGGGTTCCGGGCTCGACTGGCTGCTCGTCGACACCGAGCACTCCCCCGCCGGGCTGGAGACGGTGCAGTCGTTGCTGCAGACGATCGCCGCGTATCCGATCACGCCGATGGTGCGCGCCCCGTCCGGTGACGCGGTCGCGCTGAAGCAACTGCTCGACCTGGGCGCGCAGAACCTGCTGGTGCCCATGGTCGACAGCGCGGAGGAAGCGGAAGCCGTGGTGCGGGCCGTCCGCTATCCGCCACGTGGCGTGCGCGGTGTCGGCAGTGCCCTGTCGCGGTCGGCGCGCTGGAACCGAGTCGAGGACTATCTCGCGAAGGCCGAAGAGTTCACGTCGCTGTTCGTCCAGATCGAGTCGACGACGGGAGTCGCGGCGGCCGCCGAGATCGCCGCTGTCGACGGCGTCGACGGGGTGTTCGTCGGGCCGTCCGATCTGGCCGCCTCGATGGACCTGCTCGGAAAGCAGACGCACCCCGACGTCACCGCGGCCGTCTTGAGCACCTTCGAGGCCGTCCTTGCTCAGGGGAAACCGGTGGGAGTCAACGCGTTCGACCCTGCGCAGGCTCAGCGCTATCTTGACGCCGGCGCTTCGTTCGTGCTGGTCGGTGCCGATGTCACCCTGCTCGCACAAGGTTCGGAGGCGCTCGCGCGGCGGCATCCGCCGGACTCATGACCGGGCGGTGGGTCGAGGCTTTCGCGACGTCGAAGGTGGCGTGTCCTGGTGGCGTGTCCGTGAAGGCCTCCTTCCCTACTTTCAGGGTAGGCAAGGAGGCCTTCACGGACTTTCCTGACTCGCGGGGTTTCCGGTGGACGCGCCTACGGGTGGTCGTGAGTGGCGTTTCGGGTTAGAGGCCGAATCGCCACTCACGACCACCTGGACCGAAGACATCCGTGCCCGTGGATTCAAGCCGGATTCATCGACCGCGCCTCACGATCAGCGACCGGATCCACCGGCAATCGACCTGCTGCGACGGCACCGGCCGCGGCAACAACACCGATGAACCCGAAAACAACACCGAAGGCCAAGGTAGGGCTCGATTCGAGACCCGCCAGAACCGCGCCCGTCACCGCCACCCCCGCCACCGCGCCCACCTGTCGCACGGTATTGAACAAACCCGAGGCACCACCCGCGGCGCCCGGTTCCACCGACGCCATCGCGATGGCGGACAGAGGCGACCACGCCATGGCATTGGCGGCGCCCAGAATCGCGGCTCCGGGAACAATCCACCAGGGACTCAGTTCGAGCACGACCACAAGGCCTATGAGCGAAAGGCTCACCGTGAGCAGGCTCATGCCGAGTATCGCCGGCCTGCGCGCCCCCACGCGGTCGACCCATCGGCCGGCCGGTGGCGACAACACGACCGCCACGAGAGCGTCCGGCGACAGGACCATGGCGGCCTCGACCGGCCCGAAACCTCGCACCTCTTGGATGTAGAGCATGGTCGGCAGGGCCATCGCGAGAACCGTCGCGCCGAGAGACGCCATCGCGAGGCTTGCCGACAGGTATCCGGACGAGCGATAGAGCCTCAGTGGCGCGAGGGCTTCCGCCCCTTCTTTGCGTTCGCGGTGGCAAAAGAGGACGAGCAGCGCCACGGCCAAAGCGATAGCGGTGACGATCATGGGCAGCGAGAGGGTACGCCAGGACAGCAGGGCCCACACGAGAAGGCTCAGACCCGCTGTGCTCAACGCGGCACCGAGGAGATCGAATCGTGTGACGCCTCCATGGCTACCTGGGATCAGGCGGATCCCCATGACGACGGCGATGCCGCAAAGTGGCACGTTGACCCAGAAGATCCAGCGCCAATCCAGTCCCGCCGTCAGCAGCCCGCCCAGTATGGGCCCGAGCAAGGTGGCAGCGGCGGCGACCGAGCCCCAGATGCCGAAGGCGCGCCCGCGCTCGTCTTCGGCGAAAAGTCGTCGAATCAGCGTGAGTGGCTGAGGGGACATCGCTGCGGCTGCGAGGCCTTGCAGGACTCTGAAAGCGACAAGCCATCCGATTGAAGGCGCGAGCCCACACAACGCGGAGGCGACGGCGAAGCCTCCCATACCGAAGAGGTAGACGCGCTTCGGATCGAAGAGGTCTCCGAGTCGTCCGGCGATGAGCAAAGGGACCGAAAACGCCAGCAGATAGCCGGCCGTCACCCAGAACAGCCCGGCGACGTCCCCGCCGAGATCGGCTTGGATGCTCGGGCTCGCCACGGCGACGATCGTCGTATCGAGCAGGAGCACGAAGAACCCCGCGAGCAGGGCCGTGAGTCCTCCCCACTTGTGTGTCACGCGTCCACCGTTCGCAGTAGGCGGTCAACCGGCCGAATCGTGTCGTTCCCGCGCCGCGAGGATGTCGTCCCGATGCGCGTTCGCCCAAGCGTCGAGCGCACTCAACGGAACGTCACCAGTCCGTCCCGGACCAGAGCGCGCAGGGTCAGCGTCAGCATCCGCTGGCTGATTCCTTCGATCCCGCGGTGCGACTCGCCGAACCGAGAGGTCCGCCTGCCGAGCAGGACCACGATGAGCACGCTCCACTTGTCACCCGATCAGGTCGAGGATTTCGCGGGTCGGGCAGTCGTGGTCGGCGGGCACGGGCACATCGATGTGCGTAGCTGACATGAAAGTGCCTCCTCACCGGCGCGGCCGATACTGGCGTAGGTTGAGGTTACGAACAAGTAGTAACCAACGGAAGCGGTCATGACTGCCCCTGCCGAACACGAAGCTCCCGAACAACCGGAGCCCGCGGAGACGAAGCTGGTCGTCCTCGGCTCCGAATACGCGCCGACCCGCACGGACGGGATGTGCTCCTGGTGATGTACATCGACGTATGGTCCGACGTCGTCTGTCCGTGGTGCTACATCGGCAAACGCCGGATGGAGACCGCACTCGGCGAGTTCGGGCACGCCGACGACGTCGAAGTGCGCTGGCACAGTTTCCAGCTCGACTCCTCGCGCCCCAAGGGCCACCGCGAACCTGTACACGACATGCTCGCCAAGAAGACCGGCGCACCGCCCGAGCAGGTCAGGGCGATGACGCGGCAGGTCACCGAACTCGCCGCCGCGGAGGGTCTTACGTACGACCTCGACAACGCCGTGTCGGTCAACACACTCGACGCCCACCGCCTCAACCATCTCGCCGACCAGCACGGGCTCGGCGATCGGATGCACGAGCGGCTGCTCAAGGCGCATCTCTGTGATGGCGAGATCGTCGACGATCTCGACACGCTGGTCCGGCTCGGCACCGAGGTCGGCGTCCCCGAGGACGAGGCGCGTGAAGTACTGGAGGGCACGAAGTACGCGGGCGAGGTCGACGTGGATTTCGCCGAGGCACGCAGGATCGGCGTCAACGGAGTGCCGTTCTTCGTGCTGAACGGCGCTTACGGTGTTTCCGGCGCGCAGTCCGCGGTCACATTCCTTTCCGTGCTGGAAAAAGCACACCAATCACGATAGAGCCACGGAACCTGTCCGTCGCGGCAACGCCCGTCCGCTCCGCGAGTGGTAAGCCGATGGCTTCGGCGCGCGAAAGGGGAGACGATCTTAACTGTGTGGGCCGGCCGCCCATCAGGCCGAACCCGCAACGCCGGGCCTCCCCACGGAAACCCACGAGCTGACGGTCGTTCCCTTCGACGGCCATCACCGCATCGACGCCGACGGCGACGAGCGCGGTTCAGGGCTCCGGAGCCCTTCTCGAAGGCGAACTGCCCGGCACAGACCGACCGGGTGGCGATCACCAAGCTCACCGGGGTCGAATGCGAACACGTGACACCCGGACGAAGATCACTCCCGGCCGGGCCGCCGATCTGGCCCTGATCTCCGACCGGCGTCGCGAATTCGACCGCCGCCCCGTTTCCGGATGCGGATTCGGACGAGGAGCTCAGCGGCGGTTTGGCTGGTCAGCCGATCCCGCGGCACGAGCGGCGGTGCCGTGCTCGGCGGCCCAGGTGGCGATGCGGGTGCGGTTGGGGAGGCCGAGTTCGTCGAGGATGCGTTCGACCCGCCGGCATCTCGCCGAGCCGATTCGGCGCTCGGCCGGTTCGGAGTAGGGTCCTGATCATGCCCGCACTTCCGCGTGGCGGCCGTCCCGCGGAGGCACTGGCCGCCATCCAAGCGAGTATCGACGCTGTCTGGCTGAAGTATCTCGCCGAGTACGGCGTCACGGCGGGAACCGTCGATGAGATCGATCTCGCCGAAACGGTGCTGGCCGATCCGTCGTCCTTCGAGTGGCGGGTGGTCGATGCCGCCCTAGTACGGTTGCGGTGCGCCGAGTGCGGCAGCGAACTCGGCTCCGGACCATCAGGCTGCGAACCGTGCGATCAAGCGAACGCGTTCCGCTTCGCCGCGATAGAGGTCGATCGTCCCGCGACCCCGCCGGGCACCGAACACGGCCTCCGCGTCGCGTCCGCCGTCGCGCGCACACGGCACCGCTACCCACCGAGGGTCCGCTGCGGATACGAGCTCGGGTTGCCAGATCTTCTCGACGGCAGGCTGCCCGGCACCCCGCAGGCACAAGCCCTCAAGGCGGCGATCAACAAGCTCACCGACGACGAACGCGAACGCGTCACCACGTTCGACGAAGTGACCGCGCTCGCCGCCGGCCGGTAGGACTCCGTCAGCTCACGACCGGATGATCAGTAGTCGTCACGACCCGTGAATTGTTGTTCGAGTAGTTCCGCCGAGCCGGCGACGAGTTCGAGCGGGTCGGTGAACTCGTTGATGTCGAGATTCACCAACGGCAGGGAATGGCGCAGCACCAGGTGCTCCCCCATGACCACCAGTCCCCCGACGACGATCGTGTTGCCGACCTCGGTCAGCACGGTCGCCAGGTCGACCTCGCTGACCCGCGCGAACGGTGTCGCGATCTGCACCCAGTCCTCGCGGCGGTCGAAGATCTCCCGTGCGATGACCACGGTCTGTGCCCGCTCTTCGTAGTCGTCGTCGCCGTAGGACAAGCGGATGCGAATTTCGTCCGTTTCGTCCTTCACGACCCGATATTCGTGTCGTACGAACGCGACCAGATCGGCCCATTCCGCCATGATTTCAGTCTCCCTCGCAGTCGAAGATCAAGACTAGCGACTGCCCGGGCGAAGAGACCGGCCTCGGCCCGACATCACCCGGACAGCGGCGGCCCGCGCGTGTTCCGACACCGAAGTTTTAGCCCTGCAGGGTGAAACGGTGCCGTTAGGTCCTACGACCGGATCACCCAAGGTCCAGCGAGAGCCTGCAACAAAAGCCGGTCCTGATGACTTCGCGCTCGAAAATTCCCAAGCGAGCTGAGTCTGAAGCCTATCTCTTCTTGATCTTGTTGTAGTCTCTTTCAGCATCTTTGACAGGGGAGATCATGTGACGAACAACGATCGCGGCCGGTCAAAAACCGACCGGGCGAGAAACGTCAAAACCTCGGATCCGGCAGTGGCCGCGGCGCTTGTCAGCCGACGTGGAGCGATTTTGGCGGCTGTTATAACCGCGGTGTTGGGCCTGGTGGGCGCGGTGGTCGTGGCACTCATCAACACCAGTGCACAGCCGGCGAAAGGCGCCGACGACCGAGGTTCGCCATCCGGATCGTCGTCGCAAGATGCCACCAGCGTGCAGCAACAGGGGGACAAACCCGCTGAAGCCGTCCCCGAGCAGGTGAAGCTCGATGCGGACATGGGGGTCGACCTCGACGCGTCCCGCGCCACCCCGGTGTCCGCATCGGGCCCCAACGGCGACATAGACCTCTATTTCAGCGGAAGCTATTTGACCGCCAATCGATCGGGCCTGTTCTATTACTACGGAACCGAGCAGGAAGCCAAGGCGCAGTGCCCGAAGATCGTTTCCGAGGGAAAGGGAACGGTTCCCGGCCCCGAGGTGATATTCGCCGGTGGGCAACATTGCCTGAGGACATCCAAGGGAACGGTCGGATGGCTCAGCGCGAACGATGTCAAGATCGCCGAGAATTCCGGATACATCGTGCTCAACTACAAGTTGTTCAACTAGCCGACGGGTGCCGCGAAAGCCACTTTCGAGACATCAAGTGTCGTGAAAGTGGCTTTCGCGACGTCCAAGGTCACCCGCCGGTCGGCACCCCCGCCCGCGCTTCCTGCTGGGTCAGCGGCCGAAGCGACAGCGTGTACTCATACGTGCCGTCAGCTCGGACCTGACTGCGTTCCCGCACCGGGTTGGGCGTGTCCCCGACCCCGGTCACCGCGTGGCTCGCGTGCAGCGTGAACCAGCCCTTGTTGCGCTGCAACTGGAAGGGGTACGCCGCCCGATCGAGGTCGTCGAACGGCGTCACGCTGACGTCCTTCGCGCCGCCGATCAGCAAGCCACCGGACCGGCTGTCGGTGAGCAGCGCCCACCGGCTGTCGGTGTGGTTGCCGTGGTCCTGCGGCCGGTGGTACTCGACGTACTGCTGATCCACCGTGCTCGACTGCACGCCGATCGGCGTCCCGTCCTTCCGGTCGACGTAGCTCTCGGCTTTTCGCCCATACCACGCGAACCGGTCGTATCGGTCCGGCACCGCGAGCGAGACACCGATCCGCGGCAGATACGGCAGTGTGCGCACACTCCCTTGCGGCACCACCCGGTTGCCCATGCTCAGCGTCCCGGTCCGGTCGACGGTGTAGGTCATCGTCTGGTCGAACCACGCGCCGGCGACGTCGGGCGCCGCGACCCGGCTGTCGACGATCACCCGCACGCTTCGCGAGCCGTCCTTCTCGACCCGCACTCCGGTGACCGTGGTCTTCAACCGGTCCAGGCCGGCCTTGCGCCAGTCCTCACCCTCTGCCCTGCCCCAGGCGAAGGTTTCGTTGCTGATGGGCGCCCGCCATGCGTCGAGCTTCGGCCCTGCGGTCAGCAGTTCCTTGCCCTGGTACCGGATGGACGCCAGCGCACCGGTGGTCTTGTCCACCCGGTACGTGACCCCGGCCGCCGACGCCGTCACCGAACCCTCGTCCTCGACGACCCCGACGGACTTCCCGTCGAGCGGAGTCCGGTCCAGGCCGGGGATCCGCTTCCCGCCCAGGGAGAACTGGTCGTGTGCCAGGACGTGTCCCCGCGCGAGCATCGGCTCGCTCTGCGTCGTCACCGCCTCGACGGAGAGGAACCGCTCTCGGTCAGCCGGATTCGGCGGCACGGGAACGGCGACCCGTCCGGTCGTCCCTGCGCCGACCCGCAACGGCTGTTCGCCACGGGCGACGATCCGGGAGCCTTCCTGGATCCGCCACCGCAGGTTCAGCTCGTCGGTGCCCTTGAACTGCCGTTCGTTGGTCACCGACACCGTGCCACCGGAGTAGGCGAACCGGAGCGGCTGATGCGCCCACGCCATCTGCGCGGTCTCCGGCTGCGCCGAACGATCCGAGTCGATCAGACCGTCCACACCGGACAGACTGGAGCCGTACGACAGGTGGCTCCCCCGGTCCGTGACACTGTCGAAGTCCAGCGCCAAGACAGCCCCGCCCGCCGGTGTGGAGCCGGACAGCTCCGCGGCGGACAGCGGCTTGTCGTAGATGCGGACATCGTCGACGGCGCCGCGGCCCATCCAGCCGATGCTCGACGGGTCGTTCCACGACGTCTCGAAGTCGCGGCCGATGTTGACCTCCGCCGAAGACGAGTCGATCGCGCCGGTGAACGGCTTGCTCGCTACCTCCTTGCCGTCGAGATAGAGCCGCAGGGCGGTTCCGTCATAGGTACCGCTCACCCGGTGCCAGTTGCCGTAGAGGTCGGCGGGCACCTTCGCCTGCACCGCCTGCCACGTTCCACTGTGGATGAAGAACTCCAGCGTGTCCTGCGTCTTCATCTTGAGCGCGTACTGGTGGTCTCCCTTGCCGAGGATGCGGAAATCGCCGGTCCACTTCCCCGGTTTCACCCAGGCGTCCAAGGTCAGCGCCTTCCCGGTGATGTCGAGTTTGCGGTCGCGGTAGACCTCGACGAAATCGTCCAGCCCGGACAGTCCCAGCGCCTTGCCGCGATGACCTTCGATCAGATCCGGCTTTCCACTGATATGCGCCGAGATGTCGTTGCCCGACGCATCGGGCGTGATCCGGATCGGCTGCCGGATGTTCTGCTCCGCCCAGTCCCAGATGAACCCGCCCTGAGTCTGCGGATTCGCCCGGATCGTATCCCAGAACTCCCGGAAGTTGCCGAGACTGTTGCCCATGGCGTGGGCGTACTCGCCGAAGATCAGCGGTTTGGTGGTGTTCTTCGCCTGCTCGGCGAACTTCTCCGGAGACGGATATCGCGGCCCCCACACATCCGCGAACGGCGCGTCCCCGTCCGGACTGTTCGACTGGTGGTAGATCGGCCGGGTCGGTTCGTTCGCGTCCAGCCATTCCGCCAGCGCGAAGTGATGCGCGCCGAGGCCCGCCTCGTTGCCGGTGTCCCACAGGAAGACGCTCGGGTGGTTCTTGTCCCGTTCGACCATGCCGATCATGCGATCGAAGAACGCGTCCCGCCAAGCCGGGTCGTTCGCCTGGCAGTACCGGGCGCAGTTCTCGTGGTTGTGGGTCTCGATGTCGATCTCGTCGTCGATCCAGAGCCCGTGCCGGTCGGCCAGCTCGTAGAAATAGGGATCCGACGGGTAGTGCGAGGTGCGGACCGCGTTGACGTTGAGCTGCTTCATCAGCGCGACGTCGCGTTCCTGCGCACGCCGGGGCACGTGCCTGCCGTGGTCGGGGTCGGTCTCCGCCCGGTTGACGCCCTTGAAGAGCACCCGTTTCCCGTTGACCAGCAACTGTTCGTCGCGGATCTCGATCTCGCGGAAGCCCACCGTCTCGCTGGTGATGTGCGTGACGCGGCCGTCGGGCGCGCTCAACGTGAGTACCGCCGTGTACAGGTTCGGTGTCTCGTCGGTCCACTTCGCCGGGTTGCGGACGGGCAGGTTCAGCGTGGTCTTGCCACCGGCCTCGACCTCACCGCTCGCGGCCCCGGCCTCCTTGCCCGCGGCGTCGCGCAGGCTCAGCCCGACACGGTGCTTGCCGGTGGTCCCGCCGGGTTTGGTGGCGACCTCGACCGCGGCCTTGAGGGTGGCGTCGGTATAGGTCGCGTCGAGGTCCGTCGTCAGCCCGACGTCCTGGATGAACGTACGCGGCGCCGAATGCAGGGTCACCGAGCGGAAGATGCCCGAGTACCGCCACTGGTCGACGTCCTCCAGATAGGCGCCCGCGCTCCAGCGGTGCACCTGGACGGCGATCCGGTTCGAGCCCGGTCGCAGCGCGGAGGAGAGGTCGAACTCCGCCGGCGTGTAGCCGCCTTGGTCGTAGCCGATGTACTTCCCGTTGACCCAGACGAAGTACGCCGACGTGACACCCTCGAAGCGCAGGAAGGTCTCGCGTTCCGTCCAGTCCGCGGGCAGGGTGAAGTCACGGACGTAGGCGCCGGTCGGGTTGACGTCACGCGGGACGCGCGGCGGGTCGTCGGGCTGGATCTCGGTGGCGATGTTGCGGAAGATCGGATGGTCCAGACCGTCCGTCTGCCAAGTGTGCGGCACGGACACTTCGCGCCAGCGCGACGCGTCGTAGCCGTCCTCGTGGAATCCCGCCGGGACCTGCGACGGGTTGTCCGCCATCGCGATCCGCCACTTGCCGTCGAGCGACATCGTGTACGGACTGCGTTCATCTCGGCGGGCCGCGGCGGAGACGTCGGCGTAGGGACGTAGGAATGCGTGCGGTGGCTCCTGGCCTTCGGCGACTTTTCGTGGATCGTCGAGATAGGACTGGACGTCGGCGGCCGCCGGAGCGGCGGCCGCGACGAGGGTCCCGGCGAGCATCGCCAGGACCACGACGATGGGGCGTGTTCGCAGCACTGCGTTCAACCTCCCAGAGAGTTCAGCTGAGCCGGAAGCTGACCTGTTGACGATCCCGCACCGCGGTACCGGGACGAAAGACCAAGATCCTTCCCTTGTCGTGGGCCAAATAGGTGGCAGGCTCACCCGCAAGGCGGAACGACACCGCCAGCCGGTCGGAAAGGCCCGGCACCTGGGTGAAACTCGCCGCCCGGCCGTACGCGTCGCTCTCCTCGTACGGATCGATCCGCACGGTCGAGGCATCGACCACCCGGACGTAGCGGTCCGGGAAGTTCACCGATTGCAGTGCGACGGTTCCCGCTCCGCGGAACCCCGCGACGATCCGGAACTGCGAGTCGGCGAGCTCGCGGACGTTGCCGCCGGCGGTCAGCCGGTACTCGTAGTGCCGCACGTACAACGCCGGATCGTCCAATGGGGACAGTCGCACGCAAGGACCGCCTTTGCCCACCGGGACACCGAAACTCGGTGTCCCGTCGGCGTTCCAGTACAGCCGCTGGACTCTCGTATGCCGGTTCGGGTCGTACAGCGGGTCGCCGGTGATGTCGCGGTAGTCGCGGGCGTGGTACACGAGCACGTCGGACCCGTCCTCGGCGACGGTGAACGAGTTGTGCCCCGGCCCGTACTGCCGGGTGGCCTCGTTCGTGGTGAACACCGGCTGAGGTGACTTGGTCCACGACCGCGGGTCGAGCAGGTCCGAACGTTCGTCCGCGGTGAGCAACCCCATGCAGTAGCGCGCGTCGGTGGCGCTCGCCGAGTAGGTCATGAACACCCGCCCGTTGCGGACGATCACCGCCGGCCCCTCGTTGACCTTGAACCCCTGGATCTCCCACGGCAGCGTGGGCACCGCGAGCCGGACGGGTTCACCCTTGAGCGCCAGTGGCGAGGCCATCTCGGCGAGGTACAGGTTGCTGTTGGTCGCGATGCCGGGTTCGCTCTGCGCCCAGGCGAAATAGCGTTTGCCCCGATGCTCGAACGTCGTCGAATCGAGGGTGAAGGTGTCCCATTTGGTCACCATCTGCCCGCGCAGCACCCACGTGCCCGCGCGTGGATCATCCGAAGTGGACTCGAGCACGTAGGTCCGGATGCGGAAGACGTCGTCCGAGTCACCCGCGGCGAAGTAGACGTACCAGCGCCCGTCGATCCGATGCAGTTCCGGCGCCCAGATGTGACCGCCCATCTTCCTGGACGACGGACGTCGCCAGATCGTCGTCTCCCTCGCGGTGGCCAGGCCGTCGATCGTGGCGGCGCCACGCACGACGATGCGGTCGTACTCCGGCACCGAACCGGTCAGGTAGTACATCCCGTTCACCGGCCGGGTGATGAACGGATCGGCCCGCTGTTCGACCAGCGGATTCCGGGTGGTCAACGACGCGGGAGCGGCCTCGGCGGCTTGGGCCGTACCCGGCGCCAGGCCGCCGACGGCAGTGACGGCCAAGAGACCGCCTCCGGCTCTGAACAGGTCACGACGGTCGATGGTCATGGTCATCCCCTCACTCGGGCCGGGAACCGCAGGAAGGTCACGGAGTTCGGTGGGAAGGTGTAGGTGAAGGCGTTCGACACTCCGGAGAACCGCGACTCGCGTGGCGCGATCGGCGTGCTGAAAGCGGTGTTGACGTCGTCCGGCGACCCCTGCAACGTCGTCACGCGAGCGGTGGAACCCGGCTGGACGCGGGTACCGAGATCGACCCGGGTCCGGGCGGCCGTGGCCTGGGCGTTGACCACCTTGACCACGAGTTCGCCGGTCTTGACGTCACGGGTGACGACCTGGCGGAACGGCTCGGCGACCTTGTCGTCGGTGAACGAGCCCCACTTCTGTCCGTCGAGGAACAGCGTCACCTGACGGCCGCGGACCTCGACCCGCAGGTCGTACTGCCTGCCCGTCTCGATCTTGGTGTCGTTCTGGAGCAGGGTCTGCTTGCCCCCGCCTTCGGTCTTCTCGACGGCGGAGACGGTGTTGTTCCAGCCGCCGAGGTTCCACCAGTAGTTGTTGCCGCTGTCCTTGACGCCGAAGGCGACCAGGAAGCCTTCCCTGCCGCCGGTCTTGGTCGCCTTCACCGAGAAGTCGTAGTTGCTCCACGAGGGATCGCCCGCGGTCACCAGGGTGTTCTCGGCGGCCTGGTCCGACTGGACATAGGCCCCGTTCGACACCGCCCAGGAACCTCGTCCGGCCACCCTCGACCAACGCGAGTCGTCGCCGGAGAAGTCGTCCGAGAACAGCTGTGCGCCGTCGGCAGAGGTGACCTTGACGTCGTCGTAGCCGGCGCTCGTCGCCCAGGTGGACAGTCCGATCGCGCCAGAGATCGGCGCGACCGTGGCAGGCGTGGCCGACGCCTTGCTCGGCACGACGTGGTCACCGACGTTGGTCATGAACAGCTTCTGCGTCTCGTAGCTGGCCGAACCCCACGAACGCTGGTTGTCGAACCAGATCATGTCCGGTTTCCACTGCACGTAATCGGTGTTCGCCAGCAGCGGCGCGTACGACGCGAGCTTGACGACGTCGGCGTTCCGCTCCAGCCCGGTCATGTACGCGGCTTCGGCCAGCGCGTTGCCGAACTTGTTGTCCAGCGACGCGTACTCACCGAGGAACACCTTCGGGCCGTTGCGGTCGTAGGTGTCGTAGCGCTGATTGTTCTGCAGGAACCACTGCGGACTGTTGTAGTAATGCTCGTCGACCATCGAGACCTTCGCGTTCCGGTTCAGGTCCCACAGCCGGTCGAACGTCGTGCCGGTGTCGTCCGGTCCCGAGTTGCTGATCACCGTGATCCCCGGGTAGTTCGCCGCGATCGCCTCGCGGAACTCGCTGAAGCGGGCGAAGAACTCGTCGGGCAGGTTCTCCTCGTTGCCGACGCCGACATGGGTCAGGTTGAACGGCGCCGGATGCCCCATCTCGGCCCGCTTCCTACCCCAGGTCGAGGTGACCGGGCCGTTGGCGAACTCGATCAGATCGAGGGTGTCCTGGATGTGCCGCCGCAGCAGCGCCGGGTCGTCGGTCGCCCTGTTCTGCCCGCAGCCGGTGACCAGCGCCGGGACCACCGGCAGCGGCATCGCGCCGATGTCCTCGGAGAACTGGAAGTACTCGTAGTAGCCGATACCGTAGGACTGGTTGTAGCCCCAGAAGTTCGCGTTCGTGGCCCGCTGCTCGACCGGGCCGATCGTGTCCTTCCACTGGTACGAACGCTTCCGTTCCCAGTTCGGCGCCTCGTAACCCTGGTGGCTTCCGGTGTTGACGAGGCATCCGCCGGGGAAGCGCACGAAACCGGGTTTGAGCGCGGCGATCTTCTCCGCCAGATCCGCCCGCATGCCGTTCGGACGGTTCTTGTAGGTGTCGCGCGGGAACAGCGACACCATGTCCAGCCGCAGCGTGCCACCGCCGGACGCGGTCAGCGCGAGCCTGCCCAGCGCGCTCGACTCCCGCGCCCGGACGGCGCCGGTGTACTTCACCCAGCCGTCGCCGCGGACCTGCACCCGCAGCGGATCGGCGAGCGCCTTGCCCGCGGGATCGGTGACGGCCACCGTGAGCGGAGTGCCCGCCGCCCGATCGGTCCGGGCGAACACCGAGAAGTCGTACTGCTTGCCCTTCTCGACCCGGATCCCCGAGTTGTAGCCGGAGTTCGCGACGCCGTATTCGCCACTGCCCAGGTCGAGCTTGAGATAGCGGCGGTTCCGTTCGTTGAGCCGCCGGTCGTCGTCGGCCACCGTCGCCGTGCCGGTGCCCCGGTTGAGCGACGTGGGCGCCCACGACGTCAACGGCGTGTACGACGCGTTGTCGGCCTTGTCGTACTCGAAGGACCGGTTCTGCACGAGCTCCGCGTACAGCCCGCCGTCCGCGGCACGGTTGATGTCCTCGAAGAAGACGCCGTACATCGAACGGTCGATCGTGGCACCACGTCCCGCCGCGTCCACGGCGAGGCTGTACTCGGTCGTCGGTGTCTGGCCCGAAGCGGTCTGAACGGGCACGAGGACACCGACGGCGATGGTCAGGGACAGCACACTTATCCGGGTGGATCTGCTGCGCACAGCACTTCCTTTCGCGACGTTGCGAGGAAACCGGGGTTAGGAAGGTTCTTCGTGTTCTGCGGGGGTATGACGATCGGCGTTCCGCGGAGTGTTCTGTGTCGCGAAAGCCACTTTGGGGACGTCTGGTGTCTAAAGTGGCTTTCGCGACACGGCCCCAGGGCTCCACCCCGAATACGGGACGCGAGCCGGCAGCCGGCCAGGTCCCCAATGTCGCATTGGAGACGCTGAGTGTCTCCAATGCGACATTGGGGACACCGGACTGCGGTGGCGGGGGCTGTAGGGCGCTTTCCCGCATGCGATGCTGGGGAAGGTCCCCCTCACCGCTTGACATGAGGGGAAAGTCCCCGACCATCAGGCGGCGGTGCGGGCCCGCCGCTTGGTCCAAATGTCGTAGGCGACGGCGGCGAGCAGCACGAACCCCTTGACGAGGTTCACGCTCTCGGTCGGCGCGCCGATCAGGGACATGCCGTTGTTGATCACGCCCATGATGAGACCGCCGGTGATCGCGCCGACCACCTTGCCGACCCCGCCCTGCACCGCGGCGCCGCCGATGAACGCCGCGGCGATCGCGTCGAGTTCGAACATGTTGCCCGCGGTCGGCCCGGCCTGGTTGAGCCGTCCGGCCACGATGATCCCGGCGAGCGCGGAGAGCACGCCCATGTTGACGAAGATCCAGAACGTCACGGACTTGACCTTCACCCCGGACAGCGTCGCCGCCTGGAGGTTCCCGCCGATCGCGTAGATGTGACGGCCGAAGACCGCGCGCGTCGTCACCAGCGAATAGCCGATCACCAGCACCGACAGCAGGATCAGCACCCAGGGCAGGTTCTTGTACCGCGCCAGCTGCACCACCACGAACAGCACCACGGCGGCCGCCGCGACGATCTTCAGCAGGAACATCGGCAACGGGTCCACCTCCTGCAGGTAGTTCAGCCGGGCCGTCCGCTTGCGCCAGCGCGACGCGACCGCGCCCGCGATGGCCAGTGCGCCCACCAACAGGCTGACCACGTCGGCGCCGCCGAGCGGGCCGAGCCCGATGTTGCCGAGGTAGCCGCCGGTGAACCCGTTCGCCAGCGTCCGCACCTCGTCCGGGAACGGGCCGATCCCCTGGTTCCCGAGCACGGTGAGGGTGAGGGCGCGGAAGATCAGCATTCCCGCCAGCGTCACGATGAACGCGGGGATGCCGAAGTAGGCGACCCAGTACCCTTGCCACGCCCCGATCACCGCGCCGACGGCCAGCGTGATCAGCAGCGCGACCGGCCACGCCATGCCCATGTTCACCATCAGCACGGCCGAGATCGCGCCGGTCAGCGCCACCACGGAACCCACCGACAGGTCGATGTGCCCGGCGATGATGATCAGGATCATGCCGATCGCGAGGATCAGCACGTACGAGTTCTGCACGATCAGGTTCGAGATGTTCTGCGGTTCCAGCAGCGCGCCGCCGGTGAGGATCGAGAACAACACGACGATCAGCGCGAACGCGACGTAGATGCCGCTCTCGCGCGGGTTGAACGAGATCCGGCGCGGCGCCCTGGCCGGCGCGGCTCCCTGCTGGTCCGGGACACCGGTGACGGTGTCGGCGGAGGCGGTGCTCATGTCTTACTCCTGTTCCCTGGTCATCGCCCGCATGAGGACCTCTTGGGTGGCCTCGGCCCGGCCGACCTCACCGGTGATCCGGCCCGCCGACAGCGTGTAGATCCGGTCGCACAGACCGAGCAGCTCCGGCAGCTCGGACGAGATGACCAGGACGGCCTTCCCCTCGTCGGCGAGCCGGTTGACGATCGTGTAGATCTCGTACTTCGCGCCGACGTCGATGCCGCGGGTGGGCTCGTCGAGGATCAGCACGTCCGGATCGGTGAGGATCCATTTGGACAGCACGACCTTCTGCTGGTTGCCGCCGGAAAGCGTGCCGGTCACGCTGCGCACGTCCGGTGCCTTGATGTTCATGCTCTTGCGGAATTCTTCGGCGACACGGTGTTCTTCGTTCTCGTCCACCCATCCGCGCCGGGCGAGTTTGCCCAGCGCCGCGCCGGAGATGTTGCGCTGGATGTCCTCGATGAGGTTGAGCCCGTAGCGTTTGCGGTCTTCGGTGGCGTACGCGATCCCGTTGGCGACGGCGTCGCCGACCGTGCGCACCTCGATCTCCTTGCCGTCCTTGATCAGGCGCCCGGAGATGTCCTTGCCGTACGACCGGCCGAACACACTCATCGCGAGCTCGGTCCGCCCGGCGCCCATCAGTCCCGCCAGCCCGACGATCTCGCCGCGCCGCAACGTCAGGCTCGCGCCGTCGACGACGATCCGGCCGTGCTGAGTCGGGCTGTGCACGGTCCAGTCCTCGATCCGGAGGACCTCGTCGCCGATCCGCGGTTCCCTTGGCGGGAAACGGTTCTCCAGTTTCCGGCCGACCATCCCGGCGATGATCCGGTCTTCGGTCACCGTGCTCGCGTCCAGCGTCTCGATCGTCCTGCCGTCGCGCAGGATGGTGATCGAATCGGCGATCGCGGCGATCTCGTTGAGCTTGTGCGAGATCAGGACGCAGGTGACGCCGTCGTCGCGCAGGCCGCGCAACAGTTCGAGCAGATGCGCCGAATCGTCGTCGTTCAGCGCCGCCGTCGGCTCGTCAAGGATCAGCAATTTGACCTCTTTGGACAGTGCCTTGGCGATCTCCACCAGCTGCTGTTTGCCGACACCGATGTCGAGCACCGGCGTCACCGGGTTCTCCCGCAGGCCGACGCGCCGCAGCAGCTCGCCCGCCTGCTGGTTGGTCCGGTTCCAGTCGATCAGCCCGCCGCGGGCCTTCTCGTTGCCGAGGAAGATGTTCTCCGCGATGGACAGCTGCTGGCACAGCGCGAGTTCCTGGTGGATGATCACGATGCCGCGGCGTTCGCTGTCGCGGATCGCGGAGAACGCGCACGGCTCGCCGTCGAAGACGATCTCGCCGTCGTACGAGCCGTGCGCGTAGACGCCCGAGAGCACCTTCATCAGCGTGGACTTGCCCGCGCCGTTCTCGCCGCAGATGGCGTGGATCTCTCCCCGGCGCACCGACAGGTTGACGTCCTGCAGCGCCTTGACGCCGGGGAAGGTCTTGGTGATCCCCCGCATCCGAAGGATTTCGTCGGTCACGTCGCTACCTCAGCTGTTCCGCTTTGTAGTAGCCCGAATCGATGAGTTCCTTCTGGTAGTTCCCCTTGTTGAGGATCACCGATTCCAGCAGGAACGCCGGGACGACCTTCTGGCCGTTGTCGTAGTCGGTCGTGTTGTTGGTCTCGGCCTTGCCGCCCTTGAGCACCGCGTCGGCCATCTTGACCGTGGTCTCGGCGAGTTTGCGGGTGTCCTTGAAGATGGTCGAGTACTGCTCGCCGGCGATGATCGACTTCACCGACGCGACCTCGGCGTCCTGGCCGGTGACCACGGGGTACGGCTGGCCCGGGGTGCCGTAGCCGTTGCTCTTCAGCGCCGAGAGGATGCCGATGGAGAGCCCGTCGTACGGCGAGAGCACGCCCTGCACCTTGTCGCCGGAGCTGTAGGTCTTGGTCAGCAGGTCTTCCATCCGCCGCTGCGCGGTCGCGGCCTGCCAGCGCAGGATCGCCGCGACGTTGAACGCGGTCTGGCCGCTCTTGACGACCAGCGTCCCGTTGTCGAGGTACGGCTTCAGCACCGACATGGCGCCGTTGAAGAAGAACGTCGCGTTGTTGTCGTCCGGCGAACCGGCGAAGAGTTCGATGTTGAACGGTCCCTTGCCCTCACCGGGCGAACCGTCCTCTTTGAGGACCTTGAGCCCGGTGAGCAGCGACGTCGCCTGCTGCACACCGACCTTGAAGTTGTCGAAGGTCGCGTAGTAGTCGACGTTCGGGGTGTTGCGGATCAGCCGGTCGTAGGCGATGACCGGGATCTTCTTGTCCGCGGCCTCCTGCAGCTGGGTGGTGATCGCGGTGCCGTCGATCGAGGCGATCACGAGCAGTTTCGCGCCCTTGGTGATCTGGTTCTCGATCTGGTTCACCTGGGTGGGGATGTCGTCCTCGGCGTACTGGAGGTCGACCTGGTAGCCCAGCTTCTCCAGCGCCGCCTTGATGTTGTCGCCGTCGTGGATCCAGCGCTCCGACGATTTGGTCGGCATGGTGACGCCGACGAGGCCGCCGGCGGCACCTCCCGCGACCGCCTGCTGATCGACGGTCTTCTGACTCGAACCGCAGGCCGTCAGCGCGGCACCGAGGCCGACCGCCACGGCCAGTGTGGCCAGTTTCGTGAACTTCATTGTTCCTTCTCTCCGGTGGGGACCGATCAGAATCCTTGTGCGAGCCGGTAGTAGGCCTGGTTCCAGCGCATCCGGTCGGCGATCGAGGCGGGCGTCGTGGCCTGGTCGATCACCAGCAGCTCGACGTCGAGCATGGTGGCGAAATCCCGGATCGATTCGGTGCCGACGGCCTGCGTGAGCACCGTGTGGTGCGGCCCGCCCGCGGTGATCCACGCTTCGGCGGAGGTCGCCAACGACGGCGCCGGCTTCCACACCGCACGCGCGACCGGAAGATTCGGCAGCGGCTCGTCCGGTGCGACGACCTCGACTTCGTTGGCCACCAGGCGGAATCGGTCGCCGAGGTCGGCGAGGCCGATCACGACGGCGTCACCGGCGGCGGCGTCGAACACCAGGCGGACGGGATCCTCGCGGCCGCCGATACCGAGCGGGTGGATCTCGCACGAAGGCCGGGCGGCGGCAATGCTCGGGCAGACTTCGAGCATGTGCGCGCCGAGGATCTTCGGTTCACCGGGCCCGAAGTGGTAGGTGTAGTCCTCCATGAACGACGTTCCGCGCTCGGAGTCGCGGCCCATCGCCTTGACCGCGGTCAGCAGCGCGGACGTCTTCCAGTCCCCTTCGCCGCCGAAGCCGTAGCCATCGGCCATCAGGCGCTGTACCGCGAGCCCCGGCAGCTGCCGCAGGCCGCCGAGATCCTCGAAGTTCGTGGTGAACGCGCCGAAACCGCCGTCCGCCAGGAACGTGCGAAGTCCCTTCTCGATCCGGGCGGCGTAGCGCAGCGACTCGTGCCGCTCCCCCGACTCGGCCAGATCCGGCGCGAGCGCGTACGAGCCGGCGTACTCCTCGACGAGCGTGTCGACCTCGGCGTCGGGCACCGCGTCGACCAGCGCGACGAGTTCGTTGACGCCGTAGGTGTTCACCGAGACGCCGAACTTCAGTTCCGCCTCGACCTTGTCCCCGTCGGTGACCGCGACGTCGCGCATGTTGTCACCGAACCGCGCGAGCTTGAGCGAGCCGATCGTCTGGCGGCCGACCGCCGCGCGGACCCACGCGTCGATCCGGTCGGCGACCGACGGATCCGCCGCGTGCCCGGCGATGGTCTTGCGCGGCACCCCGAGCCGGGTCTGGATGTAGCCGAACTCGCGGTCGCCGTGCGCGGCCTGGTTCAGGTTCATGAAGTCCATGTCGATGGACTGCCACGGCAGCGCCTCGTTGAGCTGGGTGTGCAGATGCAGCAAGGGTTTCCGCAGCGCGTCCAGGCCGGTGATCCACATCTTCGCCGGCGAGAACGTGTGCATCCACGCGATCACGCCGACACAGGCGTCGTCCGCGTTCGCCTCGAGCATCACGCGCCGGATCGCCGACGGCTCCGTCAGCACCGGCTTCGCGACGATCCCGGCAGAGATCCGGCCGGTGTCGGCCAGCATCCGCTGGATCTGCAACGACTGACCCGCGACCTGTTCGAGGGTTTCTTCGCCGTACAGCGCCTGGCTCCCGGTGAGGAACCAGACCTCGGTCTTCCGCTGTGTGCTCACTTCTCTCCCTGCTGGCCGTAGACGTTCTGGTAGCGCGCGTAGAGCCGGTCCACGTCCTGTTCGGACAGTGGTTCCGGGGTTCCCAGCGCGGAAGCGATGTGGACGGTCTTCGCGACGTCCTCGACCATCACCGCGGCCTTGACCGCGTCGCGTGCGGTGCGGCCGACGGTGAACGGCCCGTGGTTGCGCATCAGCACGGCGGGCGAGCGGCTGGACCGCAGGGTCTCGACGATGCCCCGGCCGATCGAGTCGTCGCCGATCAAGGCGAACGGCCCGACCGGGATCTCCCCGCCGAACTCGTCCGCGATCATCGTGAGCACGCACGGGATCGGCTCCCCGCGCGCCGCCCAGGCGGTGGCATAGGTCGAATGCGTGTGGACGACACCGCCGACCTCCGGCATGTGCCGGTAGACGTAGGCGTGCGCGGCCGTGTCCGAAGAGGGCGCCAGATCACCGTGGACGACTTCGCCGTACAGGTCGGTGACGACCATCGTGTCGGCGGTCAGTTCGCCGTAGGACACGCCGGACGGTTTGATCACCATCAGGTCGTGCCCGGGGACGCGTGCCGACACGTTGCCCGCGGTCCAGATGACCAGTTCGTAGCGGGTCAGCTCGCTGTGCAGCCGCGCGACGGTGTCCCGCAGTTCTTCGAAGGTGTCCGTGATCTCCACGGCGAGGCTCATCGGTGCTGTCCTTTCCTGGCGGCACGGCGGCGGGCGGCGAGCCGGTGCATGACGTCGTTGGTCCCGCGGCCGAAGTAGTCGTGCAGCGCGGCGTACTCGGCGTAGAGGTCGTCGTAGGCCTTCACGTTCTCGGCGATCGGGCGGTGGACCGCGCGGCGGACCGAGCCCATCGCGAGGGCCGCGGCCGGGACGTCCGGATGCGCTCCGGCCGCGACGGCGGCGTGGATCGCGGAGCCCAGAGCGGGACTCTGCGCCGAACCGGCCACCGAAAGCGGCAGGTTCGTCACGTCGGCGTAGATCTGCATCAGCAGGGGGTTCTTGACCAGGCCGCCGGCGACGATCAGTTCGGTGACCGGCACCCCGGCGCGGTCAAAGGTCTCGATGATCGTCCTGGTGCCGAACGCGGTCGCTTCGAGCAACGCGCGGTAGGTGTCCTCAGCGCGCGTCGCGAGCGTCTGCCCGACGACGACGCCGGACAGTTCGTGGTCGACCAGCACCGACCGGTTCCCGCTGTGCCAGTCGAGCGCGACGAGACCGTGCTCGCCGATCTCCTGTACCGCGGCGAGCCGGGTGAGCAGTTCGTGGACGGAGATCCCGGCTTCCCTGGCATCGTCCACATAGGACGCCGGGACGCCGTGTTCGACGAACCACGCGAAGATGTCACCGACGCCGCTCTGGCCCGCCTCGTAACCCCACTGCCCGGAAACGATCCCGCCGTCGACGACGCCGCACATCCCCGGCACCTCGCGCAGTTCGGCGCCGTTCATCACGTGACAGGTGGAGGTGCCCATGATCGCGACCATCTGGCCCGGCTCCACCGCCTGGACGGCGGGCGCGGTGACATGCGCGTCGACGTTGCCGACGGCGACCGCGATCCCTTCCGGCAGTCCGGTCCATTCCGCCGCCTGTGCGCTCAGGCTGCCTGCCTTGGCGCCGAGAGCGCCCAGCGGATGGACGAGCTTGTCGTCCACGAAGGACCCGAAGCCGGGTGCGAGCTCCTCCAGGAACTCCGCGCTCGGGTAGCGGCCGTCCTGGAGAATGCCCTTGTACCCGGCGGTGCACGCGTTGCGCACGTAGGTCCCGGTGAGCTGCCAGACGATCCAGTCGGCTAGTTCGACCCAGTGCCGCAT
Source organism: Amycolatopsis sp. NPDC043885 (assembly GCF_056435685.1). Lineage (NCBI taxonomy): Bacteria > Bacillati > Actinomycetota > Actinomycetes > Pseudonocardiales > Pseudonocardiaceae > Amycolatopsis > Amycolatopsis sp. NPDC043885. Next base: position 32,388 of record NZ_JBWKEA010000023.1, on the reverse strand, counting down.
CCGGTCATAGACCTCGGGAGCCTCTTCGAAGACCTCCAGCGCCTTGGCGAACTCCCACTCCGAAGAGATCAGCCCGCCGTAGCGCGGGAGCCACGACTCGCCGCGCTTTCGTGCCAGCGCGTTGATCCGGTCCGCCTGCGGCTGCGCGGAATGGTGCCGCCACAGCTTCACGTAGGCGTGCGGGTTCCCGCCGAACTCGGGCAGTTCGCACAGCGGCGTGCCCTCGGCCGTGGTCGGCACCATCGTGCACGCGGTGAAGTCGGTGCCGATGCCGATCACGTCGGCGGGGTCCGCACCGGCGGCCCGGATGGCTTCCGGCACGGCGGTGCGGAGCACGTCGACGTAGTCCGACGGCACCTGCAGTGCCCAGTCCGGCGGCAGACCGTGCCCGGTCTGCGGCAGGATCCGGTCGATCACGCCGTGGCGGTATTCCGAAACCGCGCTGCCCAGTTCCGCGCCGTCGCGGACGCGGACCACGACGGCCCGGCCGGACAGCGTCCCGAAGTCGACGCCGACGACCAGCGGCTCCCCTGTACTCACTTCTTCTCCCGAACTGTTAGCGTTCACATTTCTGGTCGAAAACCACGTTCATGCGTGCTTGGAGCCGTAACTCGCGTGCTTGGAGGCGGATCACGCGTGTTCCGCCTCCAAGCACGCGAGTTACGGCTCCAAGCACGCGAGTTACGTCCTACGTTGCTCGCCTGCCGACGAGGCGTTGCAGGACGATGAAGGCGAACAGCAGCGCGCCGGTGATGATCGAGGTCCACCAGGAGTTCAGCGTGCCGTCGAAGGTGATCAGGGTCTGGATGACGCCCAGCACCATGATCCCCAGCACCGTCCCGAGGACGTAGCCGGAACCGCCGGTGAGCAACGTGCCACCGATGACGACGGCCGCGATCGCGGTGAGTTCCAGCCCGACGCCGTTGAGCGGATCGCCGGAAGACTTGTACAGCACCAGAAGCAGGCCACCGAGCGCCGAGCAGAACCCACTGAGCGTGTAGACCGAGATCCGCGTGCGGCCGACGTTGAGGCCCATCAGCAGCGCCGACTTCGGGTTCCCGCCGATCGCGTACACCGTCCGGCCGAATCGTGTTCCGTAAAGGATGTATGCGGCGGCGGCGACCACGACCAGCGCGACGACCACGCCGATCGAGATGTGCAACTCCCCGCCGAGCGGGATCTGCGTCTGCGCGAGGCTCGCGACCGTCGGGTCGTCGATCGAGTACGCCTGGGTGCTGATCGTGTAACACAGCCCCCTGGCAAAGAACATCCCGATCAGGGTGGCGATGAACGGCTGGATCTCGAAGACCTGGATCAGCACGCCCATCCCGAAGCCCAGCGCCGCGCCGATCGCCAGGACCGCGGGGATCACCGCGATGACCGACCAGCCCTGGTTCTGCAGCAGGTCGGCGGAGACCACTGTGGACAACGCCACGACCGAACCCACCGACAGGTCGATCCCGCCGGTGAGGATCACGAACGTCATCCCGACGGCGACGACCAGCAGGAACGCGTTGTTGATGAACAGGTCGAGCACGACCTGTCCGGAGCCGAACGCCGTGTAGCTCGACGCGCCGTAAACGTACGCGCCGATGAGCATCGCCATCGTCGCCAGGATCGGCAGATGCCGCTGCCGCGGCCGGTAGCCCTTGATGCGGTCGAGTGTCGTCATACCCCGGCCTCCACCTTCTCCGGCACGACGGCGGCAGGCGGCGGGGCCGCTTTTCGCCGCCGGGCGAGCTTCTTGCGGAACACCGGCGACTGCAACAGGCAGACCGCCAGCACGACCACGGCCTTGAACAGCATGATCGCCTGCGGGGCGATCCCCAGCGCGTACACGGTGGTCGTCAACGTCTGGATGAGCAGTGCGCCGATCACCGAGCCGGTGAGCGAGAACCGGCCACCGGTCAGCAGCGTCCCGCCGATGACGACGGCGAGGATCGCGTCGAGTTCGATGAACTGCCCGGCGTTGTTGCCGTCGGCGCTGTGCACGTTCGCGCTGATCATCAGCCCGGCGATGCCGGCGCAGAGCGCGCAGAAGACGTAGGTGAGCCAGATCAGCCTGGCCGACCGGAGCCCGGCGAGCCTGCCCGCCTCCGGGTTGCCGCCCACCGATTCGACCAGCAGCCCCAGCGCCGACCGGCGGACCAGCACCGCGGCGATGGCGAACACCGCCAGCGCGATGAGGATGGCGCTGGGCAGGCCGAAGGTGAACCCGCTGCCGATCCACTCGTAGGGATGCGAATTGACGGTGATGATCTGGCCGCCGGTGATCAGCTGGGCGATACCGCGGCCCGCGACCATCAGGATCAGGGTCGCGATGATCGGCTGGATGCCCAGTACCGCCACGAGCCAGCCGTTCCACACCCCGAGCGCGAGGGCCAGACCCAGTGCCATCCCGACCGCGGCGAGCGTCCCGCCGAGGCTGTTCTGGTCACCGAGTCCGCTGATGTGGAGACACGCCAGCGCGCCGCTGATCGCCACGACCGCGCCGACGGAGAGGTCGATCCCCCGCGTCGCCACCACCAGGGTCATACCGATCGCGATGAGGATCAGCGGGGCGCCGTTCTTGAGGATGTCGATCAGATTCCCGTAGAGATGCCCGTCGCGGAATTCGATCGCGAAGAACGCCGGGTGCACGATGAGGTCGCCGAGCAGCAGCGCCAGCAGCGCCACGACGGGCCAGAACAACCGATGCTTGGTCATCGTGCGACTCCTTCGGCCATCGTCGCCATGACGCGGTCCGCGGTCAGCGATTCGTTGTCCAGTACGGCGACCACCGCGCGGTCGCGCAGCACGACGACCCGATGGCTCAACCGCAGCACCTCCTCGAGTTCGGCGGAGATGAACACGACGGCCATCCCCTCGCTCGAAAGCCGGGCGACCAGCCGCTGGATCTCCGTCTTGGCGCCGATGTCGATGCCGCGCGTCGGCTCGTCGAGGATCAGCAGCCGGGGTTCGGTGATGAGCCATCTCGCGAGCAGCACCTTCTGCTGGTTGCCGCCACTGAGGTCGCCGACCTTCGCTTCCGCGTTCGCGGGCCGGATGTCGAGCATCTCGATGTAGCGCTCGGCGATCTCGTCCTGCCGCCGCCGCGGGATCGGCCGCGCCCAGCCCCGTGAGGCCTGCAACGCGAGCACGATGTTCTCGCGCACGGTGAGCTCCTCGACGAGTCCTTCGGTCTTGCGGTTCTCCGAACAGAACGCGATCCGATGGTCGAGCCCGGTCCGCGGCGTCTTCAGCGACACCGGCTCGCCGTCGATCCGCACGGAACCGCTGTCCGCGTGATCGGCGCCGAACAACAGCCGCGCCAGTTCGGTGCGGCCCGAACCGAGCAGCCCGGCGAGGCCGACGACCTCGCCCGCCCGGATGTCGAGCGAGAACGGCGCGACACCGCCCTTGCGGCCGACATCGCCCGCTTCGAGGAACACCGGCGCACCGGCGAGGTCGGACCGGCTGTGGCCCGAGTCCTCGATGTCTTCGAGTGCCTCGAGTTCCTTGCCGATCATCCTGGTGACCAGGTCGACCGGGGTGATCTCCTCTGTGCGGTATTCGCCGATCAGCTTCCCGTTGCGCAGCACCGTCATCCGGTCCGCGACGGCGAAGACCTGCTCGATGAAATGGGAGACGAACAGGATCGCCATCCCCTGATCCCGCAGCGAACGCACCACGTTCAGCAGCTGCTCGACCTCGCCGGCGTCCAAACTGGACGTCGGTTCGTCGAGCACGAGGACTCGCGCGTCGACGTCGAGCGCCCTGGCGATCGCGACCAGTTGCTGCACCGCGATCGAGCAGCTGCTCAGCTCGGCCGAAACGTCCACCTCGACGTCCAGCCTGGCCAGCAGCGCGGCCGCCCGGCGGCGCGTCTCACGCCAGTCGATGCGGCCGCGCCGTCGCGGTTCCTTGCCGAGGCAGATGTTCTCCGCCACCGACAGGTTCGGGCAGAGGTTCACTTCCTGGTAGACGGTGCTCACGCCGGAGCGCTGCGCTTCTCCCGGGCCGCTGAACGCGATCCGGGAGCCGTCGAGTTCGATCGTGCCCGCGTCCACCCCGTACACGCCGGTGAGCACTTTGATCAGGGTGGACTTGCCGGCGCCGTTCTCACCCATCAGGGCATGCACTTCGCCGGGGAACATCCGGAAGGAGACGTCGTCGAGGGCGACCACGCCGGGGAATTCCTTCCGGATGTGGCTCATCCGCAGCATCGCGAGGGGTTCTGTCATCGGGTCAGTACTGGCGTTGCGGCAGGGCGGCCTTCGCGGACGCCTGGTCGAATTCGGTCTCGGTGGTCTCGATGCGCGGGGGCACCTGCTCACCGGCGGCGACCTTCTTCACCAGGTCCATCAGCTGCGGGCCGAGGAGCGGGTTGCATTCGACGACGTGGTTGATCTTGCCGTCGGCCAGTGCCTGCAGGGCGTCGCGGACGCCGTCGACCGAGACGATCTTGATGTCCTTGCCGGGCACCTTCCCAGCGGCTTCGATCGCTTCGATGGCGCCGAGGGCCATGTCGTCGTTGTGCGCGTACAACACGTCGATCTTGGGCTGGGACTTCAGGAAGGCCTCCATGACCTCCTTGCCCTTGGCCCGCGTGAACTCACCGGTCTGCGACGCGACGACCTTGAACTTCGGGTTCGACGCGATGACGTCGGCGAAACCCTTCTTGCGGTCGTTCGCCGGCGCGGAGCCGGTGGTGCCCTGCAGTTCCACGATGCTGACGTCGCCTGCCGCCGAGCCGAACTCCTTGGCCAGCCACTCGCCCGCCTTCCTGCCCTCGGCGACGAAGTCCGAACCGAGGAAGGTCTTGTACAGCGACTTGTCCGGCGAATCGACGGCCCGGTCGGTCAGGATCACCGGGATGTTCGCCGTCTTCGCCTCCTTGAGCACGGTGTCCCAGCCGGATTCCACGACCGGCGAGAAGGCGATCACCTTGACCTTCTGCTGGATGTAGGAGCGGATCGCGGCGATCTGGTTCTCCTGCTTCTGCTGCGCGTCGGAGAACTTCAGCTCGATCCCGGCCGCCTTCGCGGACTCCTGGATGGACTTCGTGTTCGCCGTGCGCCAGCCGCTTTCCGCGCCCACCTGGGCGAAGCCGAGGGTGAGGGCGCCGCCGCCACCCGTTCCACCGCCACCGCCGCACGCGGAGAGCAGGAGCAGCCCGGCCACTCCGGCCACGATCGCCGTCCACGGTTTTCTTCCCACATCGACTCCTAGATCCGCACTGATCAGTTGAGTTAGCGTTAACACTTGTGCCTCGAGCCTTGAAGACGGCTCAGTGTGCTACGAAAGACCGGTGCTCTCCCGCACGATCAGTTCGGGGACCACCAGGTCGCGGTCTCGGTTCTCACCACCGTTCATCCGGCGGCGGAGCAGGTCGAACGTGCGCCTGCCGACTTCGACGAAGTCCTGGCGCACCGTCGTCAGCGGCGGTGTGTAGTAGGCCGCCTCGGGAACGTCGTCGAAGCCGACGATCCGCATCTCCCCCGGCACGTTCACCCCGGCTTCGGTGCAGGCACGGAGAAAACCGAGGGCCATCTGGTCGTTCGCCACGAACACCGCGTCCAGGCCCTTTTCGCCGACGAGGGATCGCCCCGCCGCGTACCCGGAACGCGCGCTCCAGTCGCCGCGGATGACGGGCGGGATCCGTGCGCCGTGCCGCTGCAGGGTCTCGCGCCAGCCGCGTTCGCGGTCGAGCGCCTCCAGCCAGTCTTCGGGTCCGGCCACATGCCAGACCGTCTCGTGACCGAGGCCGAGAAGGTGCTCCGTGGCGCGCCGCGCGCCGTCGTACTGGTCGACCGAGATCACCGGGACCGGCGCTTTCTCCCCACCGCCGACCGCGACGAGCGGCACGTCGCTGGGCGCCGCTTCCAGCGCGCGTGCGGCGGTGACATGCGGCGCGATCACGACGATGCCCTCGACGGCCTGGCGGCGCAGGCGCTCCACCGCGTCCGTGATCGACGACCGGCCCGGACGGCTGATGCTGGTTATGGTCGTCGCGTACCCGGCTTCGCGGGCGGCGTGCTCGATACCGCTCAAGGTACTGGCCGGACCGTAGAGATTGGCCTCCAGCGCGACCACGCCGAGCGTGCCCGAGCGGCCGGTGACCAGCGCGCGGGCGACCGAGTTCGGCCGGTAGTCCAGCTGCTCGATGGCGGCGTTGACGCGGACGCGCGTCTCGGCGCGGACCGGCCCGGTGCCATTGATGACCCGCGAGACCGTCATATGCGAAACACCCGCGAGCGCGGCCACGTCGGTGAGACTGGCCTGCTTGCTCTCGGTGGTTTCGCGCGCCATCGCCTGTCTCCCAATCCCGGTACCGTGTGACGAGTGCCGCAAGTGTTAGCGATAACACGAGCCGGGTCAAGCGCTCCCCGAGTCACAGTCGGGTCACGGAGCCCTGGATCAGCTGGAGGCGCGATGCGTGAGCGAGACCGGCAAGATCCGCTGGCGGGGCTTGAGATCCCGGTCGTCCATCACCGCGAGCAGGGTCTCGACCATCACGCGCACCTGCTCCCGCGGGTCCTGGTGGACCGAGGTCAGCGGCGGGTCCATCTCCGGTGCGAGGGTCGCGTTGTCGTCGAAGCTGACGACGGCGACATCCGACGGGATCCGCCGTCCGGCGGAATGCAGGGTGCGGAGCGCGCCGAGGGCCATCATGTCGCTGGCCACGAAGACGGCGTCGAGGTCGGGGCGCCGCGCGAGCAGGTTCGCCATCGCCCTCGCGCCGCCGGTCAGGGTGAAGTCGCCTTCCTCCATCAGGTCCGCCGGGTCGAGCCCGGCGTCGAGGAGGGTCTTGCGCCAGCCGGAGAGCCGGTCGATCGCCGCGCTCTGGTCCTGCGGGCCCGCGATCGTGGCGATCCGGCGGTGGCCGGCCTCGACCAGATGCGCGACCGCGAGCTTCGCGCCGCCCTCGTTGTCGAAGTCGACGACGTGGACACCACGCTTCAACCCGGCCGCCTGCCCGCCGTACACCACCGGGATCCTCAACTGCCGCAACGCCTTGGGCAGCGGATCGGTCCGATGCGGCGCGAAGACCAGTACGCCGTCGACGTGCCCGCCGTCGAGAAACCTGACCGTGCGGTCGAGATCCTCGCGGGTGTCACTGAAGATCAAGACCATCTGGCAGCCGACGTCGGCGAGTTCGCGATAGCCCGCGCGCATGACCGCGGTGCGGTACGGGTCGTCGAGCAGCCGCGCCTCCGGCTCCGAAAGCACGACCGCGACCGCGCCGGTCCGCTTGGTCACCAGCGATCTGGCCGCCTGGTTCGGGGAATAGCCGAGTTCGCGCGCCGCGGCCTGGACCTTCTCGCGGGAGCGCGCGCTGACGTAGCCGTCGTCGTTCAGCGCACGGGACGCCGTCGACCGGCTGACCCCGGCCGACGCGGCGACGTCTTCCAGTGTCGGCCTGCCGTCTTCCCCTGGTCGAGGCCCCACTCGCGCCACCTTCACTCTTCAACTCCATCCGGACACCGACAGCTTAGTGCTCGGCGCGCGACGACACTGAGAGCGCTCCCCTGATGGAAACACTCTCATTACAAGCCCTTGACACGGCCATACCTTGGCGACAGACTCTGCGCATCCTGGGAGCGCTCCCATTTTCTCCTCACCCCATCAGCAAGGGACAAAGACGTGAGAAGAGTCCACCAACCCATCGGCGCAAGGGGTTAAGAACCGTGAGAAGCATCCGGAACGGCCTGGTGCTGGCACTGGGTATCACGATGACGGCGTTCGGACTGGCGGCGTGCGGCGGTGACGACGGCGGGGCCCCCGCCGCGTCGGACCCGAACGCCAAGGTCGAGCTGTCGCTGGCGACGTTCACCGAGTTCGGCTACGAGGAGCTCATCCCCGAGTACGAACGACTGCACCCGAACATCAAGATCACCCACCGCAAGACCGGCCAGGGCGGGCCGTACCACCAGGATCTGATCACGAAACTGGCCGCGGGTTCCGGCCTCGCCGACGTCACCGCCGTCGAGGAAGGGCATCTGTCGAACGTCCTCGACAAGGGCTCGAAGTTCAACGACCTGCCCAAGATCGGCCCGGCGGAGGCGTCCCCCGACCGCTGGCTCAGCTGGAAGTACGACGCGGCGAAGACCAAGGACGGCAAGGTCATCGGCTACGGAACGGACATCGGCCCGCTGGCCATGTGCTACCGCAAGGACATGCTCGAAGCGGCGGGAATGCCGTCCGATCCCGAAGCGGTCAAGCCGTTGTTCGCGACCTGGGACAGCTACTTCGCCGCCGGCGAACAGTACGTCACCAAGACCGGCGGTAAGGCGTGGTTCGACTCGGCCGCGCAGAACTTCAACGCCATGGTCAACCAGCTCCCCACCGGCTACATCGGCAACGACGACAAGCCGACGCTGGAATCGAACCAGGGCATCAAGGACGCCTGGACCAAGGTGACCGGCGCCGTCGCGAAGGGACAGTCGGCCAAGCTGACCGCGTTCAGCAACGAGTGGAACTCCGGATTCAAGCAGGGCGCCTTCGCCACGAAGGTGTGCCCCGCGTGGATGCTCGGCGTGATCGAGGAGCACTCCGGTCCCGAGAACGCCGGCAAATGGGCGGTCACCGCCGCCTTCCCCGGTGGCGGCGGGAACTGGGGTGGCTCGTACCTGACCGTGCCCACGCAGTCGAAGCACCCGAAGGAGGCGGCCGAACTCGCCGCCTGGCTGACCGCGCCCGAGCAGCAGATCAAGGCGTTCAAGGCGAAGGGCACGTTCCCCAGCCAGGTCAAGGCACTGGAAGACCCGGCGCTGCTGAGCGAGACCGACGCCTACTTCGGCGGCGCCAAGATCGGCCAGTTGTTCGCTGAGCAGGCGAAGAAGGTCGCGAAGCCCCAGTACAAGGGCCCCGGCGACGGTCAGATCCAGGAGAACGCGTCGAGCCCGGCGCTGCAGGCCGTCGAACAGGGCAAGTCGGCGGACGAGGGCTGGACGCAACTGCTCGACGCCGCGAAGAAGATCACGCGCTGACCGATGACCGTCGTCGACAAGATCGCGCCGGACGAGGAGAAGGCCGGGGTGCGCACGTCGCCCCGGCCCACCCTCCGCCATCGGCTGAGCCGGTGGGACGTCAAGGTCTCGCCGTACCTCTACATCGCCCCGTTCTTCGTCGTGTTCGGGATCGTCGGGCTGTTCCCGCTGCTCTACACGGCGTACGTGTCCCTGTTCAGCTGGGAGGCGGGTGACGACAACCCGGTTTTCATCGGACTGGACAACTTCAAGGAGTTGTTCGCCGACACGCAGTTCTGGAACGCGCTCGAGAACACCGTCAGCATCTTCCTGCTCTCCAGCGTTCCGCAGCTGATCATCGCGGTGCTCCTGGCGGCGCTGCTGAGCGCCAGGCTCCGCGGGGCGACCGGCTGGCGCGTCGGCGTCCTACTCCCCTACGCCGCCAGCCTGGTCGCGCTCGGGATCATCTTCGCGAATCTGTTCGGGCCGAAGTACGGGCTGGTCAACGGTCTGCTGCAGACGATCGGGCTCGATCCGGTCGACTGGCAGGCAGGCCGGTTCAGCAGCCACGCCGCGATCGCGATCATGGTGAACTGGCGCTGGACCGGGTACAACGCGCTGATCGTGCTCGCGGCGATGCAGGCCATCCCGAAGGAACTGCACGAGGCCGCACTGATCGACGGAGCGGGCGCCGCACGCCGGTTCTTCAGCATCACGCTCCCCCTGCTGAAGCCGACGCTGATCTTCGTCACGATCACCTCGACGATCGGCGGACTGCAGATCTTCACCGAGCCCAAGCTGTTCGACGCCATGCCGGGCTCGAACAACGGCGGTTCGTCCAACCAGTTCCAGACCGTGACGCTGTACCTGTACCAAACGGCCTTCGAGAACTACGAACTCGGTTATGCCTCGGCGATCGCGTGGGTGCTGTTCGTGATCATCGTGCTCATCGCGCTGGTGAACTTCTTCCTCACCGGCAGGCTCACGGCGGTGAAGAAGAAATGACAGTGATCCACAGTGGACTCAAGCGAGGCGTTTCGGCACTGGGCAAGCCGCGCAGGGCGACCTACGTCGTGCTCACCATCTTCGTGCTGGGCTCGCTCTTCCCGTTCTACTGGTCGTTCCTGGTCGCCAGCCGGGACAGCGGGATGCTCACCGAACGGGTCCCGCCCTTCCTGCCCGGCGGGAACTTCTTCGCCAACGCGGCGAGGGTGTTCGACACCGTGCCGTTCTGGAAGGCGCTCGCGAACAGCCTGATCGTGTCCGGCACGGTCACCCTCACCACGGTGCTGTTCTCGTCACTGGCCGGGTTCGCCTTCGCCAAACTGCGGTTCCGCGGCCGGAACGGGCTGTTCGTGTTCATCGTCATCACCCTCGCCGTACCGACCCAGCTCGGCATCATCCCGCTGTTCATGGCGATGTCGGAGTTCGGCTGGGCAGGCGGATTGCAGTCGGTGATCGTGCCGAACCTGGTGACCGCGTTCGGCGTCTTCTGGATGCGTCAGTACACAGTGGACGCCGTACCGTACGAACTGATCGAGGCGGCGCGCGTCGACGGCTGCAGCATGATCCGGATCTTCTGGAACGTCTGCCTGCCCGCGGTCCGGCCGGCGGCGGCGATCCTGGCGATGTTCACGTTCATGACGTCGTGGAACGACTTCCTCTGGCCGCTCGTGGTGCTGGACGCCGGCAACCCCACCGTCCAGCTGGCGCTGGAGAAGCTGCAGAGCGGTTACTACGTCGACTATTCGCTGGTGCTGGCCGGGACCACCCTGGCCACCATCCCGATCCTGATCGTCTTCCTCCTCCTCGGCCGCCAGATCGTGGCCGGGATCATGCAAGGTGCCGTGAAAGGGTGACCATGTCCGCTCATCCCGACAGTGTCCGGGCGAAGACCGCGCTCCTGTTCCCGCCCGGATTCGTGTGGGGCGCCGCCACCGCGGCCTTCCAGGTCGAAGGGGCGACGGCCGCCGACGGCCGGACCGACTCGATCTGGGACGTCTTCGCCCGCCGTCCCGGTGCCGTCGTCGGCGGCGACACCGGGGAGCCGGGCGCCGATCATTACCGGCGCTATGCCGAAGACGTCGATCTGATGCGACGGCTCGGGCTCGGCGCGTACCGGTTTTCGCTGTCGTGGCCGCGGATCCGGCCCGGCGGCGGCGCGCCGAATCCGCGGGGTCTCGCGTTCTACGACCGGCTCGTCGACAAGCTGCTCGAGGCCGGAGTCGAACCCTGGGCGACGCTGTATCACTGGGATCTCCCCCAGTCGCTTGAAGACGAGGGCGGCTGGGCGGCACGCGAGACCGCCTTCCGGTTCGCCGAATACGCCGAAACGGTCGTGGCGCGCCTGGGCGACCGGGTACCGCGCTGGTCCACCCTGAACGAGCCGTGGTGCGCCGCGATGCTGGGCTACGCGCGCGGAATCCACGCGCCCGGCAGGCAGGAACCCCGCGCCGCCGTCGCGGCCGCGCACCACCTGCTGCTGGGACACGGACTGGCGATGGACGTCCTGCGGCGACACGCGCCTGCCGCGTCGTCGGGGATAACGCTGAACCTGTACCCGGTGTCGGCGGTCGATCCTTCGTCCACTGTGGACTCCGAAGCCGCGCGCCGGATCGACGGCCTGCAGAACCGGCTGTTCCTGGATCCGGTGCTTCGTGGCTCCTACCCCGAGGACCTGCTGACCGACCTGGCGCCGCTCGGTATCGGAGAGCTGGTGCGGGACGGTGACCTCGCGACCATCGCCACTCCGATCGACTGGCTGGGCATCAACTACTACCGCGGCTACCAGGTCGCGGGCACCCCGCTGCCCGGCAGTGAACCGGCGGGCGCCGACTGGCTAGGCTCCCCCGACGTCCATTTCGTGCCCGACGAAGCGGCGCCCCGCACCGACTCCGGCTGGGAGGTCCAGCCATCGCGGCTCACCGAGTGCCTCCTCCGGGTCCATCGCGAGTATCGGCCGATCCCGTTGTACATCACCGAGAACGGCGCGTCCTATCCGGACGCGTTGATCGGCGGGGATATCGCGGACACCGACCGGATCGCCTTCCTCGACTCGCATCTGCGTGCCGCGTACGAGGCGATCGAGGCGGGCGTCGACCTGCGCGGCTACTTCTATTGGTCACTGCTCGACAACTTCGAGTGGGCCGAGGGGTACGGCAAACGGTTCGGTCTCGTCCACGTCGATTACGCGACGCAGCGGCGGACGCCGAAGCAGAGCGCGCTCTGGTACGCCCGGGCGATCAGTCTCAACGGGCTGGGCTGAGGGCAAGTGTCAGGAAAGGGTCGTTCAGGACGACCCTTTCCTGACCTTTACGCGCGGGAGCGCTCGGCGCGTTCCGCGAAGACACGGTCGGCGGCTCGCCGGTCCTGCCCGTCGGCCCGGAACCCGTTGACGCAGCCGGGCACGTCCGCGGTGGAAGTGCAGTTGTCCGGCCGGTTGCCACTCAACCCGGCCCCAGGTTCGCCCGCGACGTTGTCGCTGACGGTCCCGCCGTCGAGCGTGAGACTGTCATCGAACACGCTGAGTCCGCCGCCTCGACCTCCGTAACCGCAGATCCCGGAGTACCCGCCCGGCCCCGCGACGCCGGCATCACCGCCGCGTCCCGCATGGTTTCCGGTGATGGTGGTGCGGGTGATGACCGGATTCAGCAGCACACCGGGGCTGGTCGACATGATCAGGCCGCCGCCCGTGCCGCCGCTGCCGCCGTGTCCGGCTCCGCCGCCCTCCGAGCCTCCCGCGCCGCCCTTGCCCCCGCTCCCGGCACTGTTGCCGGTGACGACGCTGTCGGTGAGCCGCAGGACGGTGCCGCTGAGCACGTCGACACCGGCGCCGAAGCCGGCTGAACCGCCTCGTCCACCCGCCTTGGCTGCCACCCCGTTCCCGCCCGGGCCACCGGAGCCGGAGGCGTTGCCGGTGATCGAACTGCAGGTGATCGTCAACTCTGTCCGAGCGGAGGCGTAGGAGGAAATCCCACCGCCGGAGCCTCCGGAGCCGGCGGCGTTGCCACTGATGACGCTGTCGGTGATGGTCAGCGAACCCCAGTTCTTGATACCGCCGCCGGAGCCGCCCGGGTTCGCGTCTCCATAGGAGTTGGTCCCGACACCGTCAGGAGCATGACCGCCCGCGATCGTGACCTCGTTGAGGGTCAGGTCGCCCCAATTGTTGATGATGCGGAATCGGGGCGCGTCCTTGGCGCGTTAGATGGTGGCGTGATTACCGTTGACGGTGAGCTTTCCCTCGTTGGAGGGCAGCCCGGCACTCCAGTAGACATCGGCGACCGCGGTGAGCGTGTAGACGCACTTCGCCGCCAGGGACAGCGTGTCCGGCCCGGGGGTGGCGTTGGCCTCGGCGATGGCCTGGACCAACGCGGCGGAGTCGCAGGGAACGGCGATTTCGGCGGCATGCGCCGGTGGAGCGACCAGGGCGAACGCCCCCAGTGCGGTTACCGTGGTCGCGATTCGTCTTCGGGTTCCGGCATTCGACATCATCGGAAAACCTCCCAGATCAAGGAATCGGGTGATGGCCATCGAGAACATTAGGAATCCCGCCTTCACCCCTCAATGAATATGATTCCAACCACACGATTACCGATCATCGGGAATCATGGTGAATGAATGAATGAACACCGGATTTCGCGCCTTGCCGACGCCGCGCCGAGGGATTGCGGTGGCCACACTCCGGCAGGTCTTGTTATCGTAGGTGCGGACCTGATCGACGAGCAGTGGAGACCAGACGTGGCAGGTGAAGACGACATCTCCGGGTGAGCCGGAGTCGGCGGGCCACCGGCGTTGACGCCGACGTGGCCTCTTTGTCGTCCCCTCAAACCACGTCCACCGCGGTGCAGCCTCAAGGCGCCCGCTGTCTTTCACGAGGTCATTTCCATGTCAGACGCCTTCGTCGTCGTGTCCGCCCTCTCCTTCTCCTGGCCGGATGACACCCCGGTCTTCGACGACCTGTCCTTCACCGTGCCCGGTGGCCGCACCGGTCTGGTCGCGCCGAACGGGGCGGGCAAGAGCACGCTCCTCAAACTGATCGCCGGAGAGCTGCGACCGGTGTCGGGGTCGGTCTCCACCCACGGAGTCCTCGGCTATCTGCCGCAGTCTCTGCCCCTCACCGCCGACCTGAACGTGGCCGAAGTACTGGGGATCGCACCGCAGCTCGCGGCGCTGAGCGCGATCGAGTCCGGCGACGCGAGTGAAGAGCACTTCACCACCATCGGGAACGACTGGGACATCGAGGAGCGCACCCGCGCCCAGCTCGATCGGCTCGGCCTCGACGGCATCTCGCTGGACCGGAGCCTGCGTACGTTGAGCGGCGGGCAGATAATCTCCCTCGGCCTGGCCGCGCAATTGCTGAAGCGGCCCGACATCCTGCTGCTGGACGAACCGACCAACAACCTCGACCTCGACGCCCGCCGCAAGCTCTACGGGGTGCTCGAAGACTGGTCCGGCTGCCTGCTGCTGGTGAGTCACGACCGGGAACTGCTCGACCGGATGGACCGGATCGCCGAACTCGACCGCGGCGATCTCAGGTACCACGGCGGGAACTTCACCCAGTACGAAGCGGCGGTCAAGGCCGAGCAAGAGGTCGCCGAGCGCAACGTCCGCAGCGCCGAACAAGAGGTCAAACGCGAGAAACGGGAGATGCAGCAAGCCCGCGAGCGGGCGGCGCGCCGGGCGGGCAACGCCGCCAGGAACCTGGGCAACGCCGGACTGCCGAAGCTCTTCGCCGGCACCATGAAACGCAACGCCCAGGAGTCCGCGGGCAAGGCGAACGAGACACACGCCGCGCGGGTCAGCGAAGCGAAGAACCGCCTCGACGAGGCCGAACGTTCCCTCCGCGACGACCAGAAGATCGCGCTCATCCTGCCGGGCACCAACGTCCCCACCGGGCGCACGATGTTCCACGGCGAGCACATCCAAGTCCGCTACGGCGACCGGAACGTCTTCGCGGGCGACGGAGTCGACCTGACGATCCGCGGCCCCGAAAGGATCGCCCTGACCGGCGGAAACGGGACCGGCAAGTCAACCCTCCTCCGGGTGCTCAAGGGAGACCTCACGCCCGACAGTGGCGTGGTGAAGCGAGCCGAAGGGCGGATCGCGTACCTCTCCCAGCGGCTCGACCTGCTGGACTTAGGCCGGACCATCGCCGAGAACTTCGCCGCGTTCGCCCCGAACCTCCCCGAGTCACAGCGAATGACCCTGCTCGCCCGCTTCCTGTTCCGAGGCGCGCGAAGCCAGCTTCCCGTCGGCGTGCTCTCCGGAGGCGAACGCCTGCGGGCCACCCTGGCCTGCGTCCTGTTCGCCGAACCCGCGCCGCAACTCCTGCTGCTGGACGAGCCGACCAACAATCTCGACCTGGTCAGCGTCGGGCAATTGGAGAGCGCGTTGGGGGCGTATCAAGGGGCTTTCGTGGTCGTCAGCCATGACGAGCGGTTCCTTCGGGAGATCAAGGTGGATCGGCGGGTGCGGTTGACCGGCGGGACTCTCGTGGAGTCGTGAGGTCTCTGCGGCCGGGTATGTGAGTGGCCTCGGGCCCTGATTCGAAACGCCCAGCAACACCTCCACCACCACTGACCCCGAGGAGCCCGCCAGCCCCCTCGCCATGCCCACGTCGACTCGGAATAGAGAAAAGGCGCCCTCGCCGGGCCCCTGATATCCGTGAAGGCTTCCTTGAGGGACCCAGAGTCACGGCGCCGCCAGGCTTCGAGACAACGCAGGACGCCGTTGATGAGGGATTCGGGACGTTCAATGTCCCCAATCCCTCATCGACGAAACCGCCGGCCGCACAGGTGGGTGGACAAATACGAATCCGTCAAGGAGGGCTTCACGGACTCCAAACCCGACAACCACCCCGGCACAGTCACGCGAGCAGGTAGCGAAGGCCCCCTTCCCTACCCTCAAGGTAGGCAAGGAGGCCTTCACGGACCACCGACCGCTTCCTCCCGTCCACACCCGACCGCAAAACAAAAAACCGCCACCGAACCGGCGACGGGCGAGGAAAGAAAAGGTCCCGCTTCCGCTCAGCGAAGGCTGGGGGTTCCTGCGAGCAGGAAGCGGGAGTTTGTGGCCGGTACGGGGGCCGCCTCTCGGCGAGTGGCTCAACACGGCTCCGGCCGAACCGGTATTCCGTGAAGGCGAAGGGTGAGGCCCGGGGGCACCATCCGTACCGACACTCTCTACAACGCCACGGCTCGGAAAATGTTCCCCGCGAAAAAAGTGACGCGCGTCAACACACGAATGCGGTAACGCTCAGCAGGGTGGCGGAACCAGATCCACCAGTTCTTCGGGAGCGGAGAGCCGCCATGCCTCGTAGACCAATTCGTTCAGCTCGTCGGATTCGATGCCGTCGAGGTACACCACCACCCAGCCGAATCCCCCGGCCGTGAACTGCACCTCGAAGACGTCGGGCCGTTCGGCCACGAGGGCTTCCTGTTCCGAGAGCGTCTGCTTCAGGCCGACGGTCTGGGTCCGCGGCCAGTAGTAGCCGAACCGCTTCCCGCGCACGCTGAACGACTCCCACTCCTTCGCGTCGGATCGCTCGACGTCGGCGAGCGACTTCAGCATCCGGTGGAACTCGTCACTCGACACGCTCATCTTGAACCCCAAACCCCAGTAACTCCGTCGGCTCCAGTCTAAGGGCCCGGGTGGGCCCGTCCTTTGAGGACGTCGATCGGTAGATTCGCCGGAGGGAGAGCCACTCGATCCGGGGAGCTGCGCAATGGACCGACCGGTCACGGCGGCAGAGCTGTTCGACGCCATCGGTTCCGCTTACGAGGACGTCTTCGGACGGGCGCCGGCGGTTGACAGGGCGGTGCGGCATCTGCTGGACAGCTTGCCGCCGTCGTCGAGGGTGCTCGACATCGGAAGCGGAACGGGAAGGCCGGTGGCCGAGGACCTGTCTTCCGCCGGTCATCGGGTGACCGGGCTCGACGTGTCGCCGGTGATGATCGATCTCGCGCGTGAGCAGGTTCCCGCAGCCACCTTCGTCCACGCCGACGTGCGGGAATGGACCTCGCCGTCCGAATCTTGGGAGGCCGTCTGCGCCTTCTTCCCCTTCCTCCAGATGCCGCGCGCGGACACCGAAGCCGTGCTCACCGACATCGGGCGCTGGCTGGTGCCGGGCGGGCTCTTCGCTCTGGTCACCGTTCCGCGCGACGCCGAGGACGTGCCGGCGGAGTTCTTCGGCCGCACCTTCCTCGAGACCAGTTTCGCCCCGGACGACCTCGTCCGGCGGGTCGAGGCGGCCGGGCTGGAGGTCACCGGCACCCATTCGGAGCTCTTCACCGCGGACGAGCCAGGGACACCGCCGGAGGAGCACCTCCTGGTCCTCGCCCGCCGCCCGGAGTGAGCATGCCGGTCGTCAGCGTGATCACCCCGGTCCACCCGCCGAGCCTGCCGTACTTGACCGAGGCGTACGAATCCCTCGCCGCGCAGGAACTACCGCCGGACTGGAGCTGGGAATGGCTGGTACAGGAGGACGGCGAGACCGGCCTGCTCGACGGCGTCCTCCCCGCGGACGAGCGCGTCCTGCCCGGCTCGGGGCGCCCAGGCGGTCCCGGAGTCGCGCGGATGATGGCTCTGTCACGCGCCTCCGGGGAGCTGATCAAGGCACTCGACGCGGACGACCTCTTGGCGCCAGGCGCGCTCGCACGAGACATCGCGGCGCTGGAGGACCCCGAGGTCGGCTGGACGACCTGCCGGGTTCTCGACCTCTTTCCGGATGGGACCACGGCCGGCGTCGACAGCGATCCCGGCGAGGGACGGATCGAACGCGGCGCGATCCTGCGCCACTGGCGGCGCAACGGCTACGTGTCGGCGGTGGTGGCCGGGACGCTGTGCATCCGCCGCGACCTTCTGCTGGATCTGGGCGGCTGGATGGCGCTGCCCGCGTCGGAGGACACCGGGCTGATCCTCGCCGCCAACGCCTGCTCCGACGGCTACTTCGTCTCCACGTGCGGCATGTTCTACCGGAAGTGGGCCGGTCAGGTCACCCGGTCCGCGGCGCACAACGACGACGGCGAGCGGCTCGCGCGGATGAAGCTGATCGAGGAACGCGCCGAGGTCATGTTGGCACGTCGACGATGTCGAGCAACGCCTTCGCGCAGAGATCCCGGATCTGGTCCCGGGTCAGCTTCCGGTACTTGAGCCAGTCGAGGCACACCGCGACGACGAAGGCCAGCCAGCCCCGCACGAGCACCCGCAGGGCCTCCGGCGGCTCGCCCTCCGGGCACAGCACCTCCAGGATCCGGCGTCCCTGCTCGGCGAAGTTGTTGTCCACGACTTCACGCACGCCGTCGACGGCGATCGACGTGCCCGAGTGCAGTGCCCGGTAGCCGTCCTCGTTGGCTTCGACGTAGCGCAGGTACGCGTCGAGGCCGGCCGTCAGTTGCTCCGCGACCGGGAGCGTGGGATCGGACTTGGTCATCTCGAGCAGGCGCTCGCCCTCTGACCTGATGACCTCGGTGACGAAGTCCCGTTTCGTCGGGAAGTAGTGGTACAGCAGCCCCCGGGAGACCTCGGCGATATCCGCGACCTGCTCGATCCACACATCGTCGTACGGCCGCTCCGCGAACAGGCGGGCGCCGATCCGCAGCAGCTGTTCCCGCCGCTCGGCGGTGCTCAGCCTGCTGCGGGGCTTCCCGGAAGTACTCGGCGCCATCCGGGCATCGTACTTACTTGACACGAGTTCAGTAACAGGCCACGCTCCCTATTGGATGCCGGTTCAACAGCGCACACCTGGAGGGGCTCGATGGCCACCGCTCTCCCCCATCCCCCGCGACGGATCCCGCTGATCGGCGACGTGCTCGGCGTGTCGCCGAAGACGCCGGTCCAGGACTCGATGCGGCACGCGGCCGAACTGGGCCCGGTCTTCGAGCGGAAGGTGTTCGGCCGGAGCATCGTGTTCGTCAACGGTGCCGAGATGGTCGCCGACCTCTCCGACGAGAAGCGCTTCGCGAAGCACGTCACTCCCGCGATCTCGAACCTGCGCCCGCTCGGCGGCGACGGCCTGTTCACCGCCCACAACGAAGAGCCGAACTGGCGGCGCGCGCACGAGATCCTCGCGCCCGCGTTCAGCCGCAACGCCATGCAGCGCTATCACCCGACGATGCTGGCGATCACCCGCGAGCTGCTGGACACGTGGGACAGGGGCGGCGAGGTCGACGTCGCGGACGACATGACCAAGCTGACGCTGGAGACCATCGGCCGGACGGGATTCGGTTACAGCTTCTCTTCGTTCGAACGCGCCGAGCCGCATCCGTTCGTCGCCGCGATGGTCCGCACGCTGCGGCATGCGCAGCGAAGGGCGATCCAGCCGCCGGTCATCGGCCCGCTTCTCAGCCGCAAGGCGAACCGGCGCAACGAAGCCGACCTGGCGTTCCTCCACTCGGTCGTCGCCGACGTCATCGAAGCGCGCCGGAACGACACGAGCACCGAAGACCTGCTCGGGCTCATGCTGAACACCACTCAGCCGAGCACCGGCGAGGCGCTGGACGAGGACAACATCCGGCACCAGATCATCACCTTCCTCGTGGCCGGGCACGAAACCACGTCGGGCGCGCTGTCGTTCGCGCTGTACTACCTCGCCAGGAACCCGGACGTCCTGGCCCGCGCTCAGTCCGAAGTGGACAAGGTCTGGGGCGAGAACCCGGACCCGTCGTACGAAGAAGTCGCGAAGCTCCGCTACGTCCGGCGAGTGCTCGACGAAGCGCTCCGGCTCTGGCCGACGGCGCCCGCGTTCGCGCGCCAGGCCCAGGTGGACACCGTCGTCGGCGGCGAGTACCCGATGCGCAAGGGACAGTGGGCGCTGGTCCTCATCCCGGCGCTGCACCGTGATCCCGCCTGGGGAGACGATCCCGAATCGTTCGACCCGGACCGCTTCTCCCCGGAACGCAACCGTGCCCGCCCGGCGCACGTCTACAAACCCTTCGGCACCGGCGAGCGGGCCTGCATCGGGCGGCAGTTCGCCCTGCACGAGGCGACGCTGGTACTCGGCATGCTGCTGAGCCGGTACGAGCTGCGCGGCGACCCGTCTTATCGGCTGAAGGTGCAGGAGCTGCTGACCCTCAAGCCGGAGGGCTTCAGGCTGGAAGTCTCGCTCCGCGACCGCGCGACGGTGTCCGCGCCCGCCTAGAGCAAGGTGGCGCCTCGGTTGAACTCGGTCACATCTCCGCTCCGGGATCCGTCAGTGCGGTGAAAGCAAGACGGAAACCCTGAAGGAGAACCACCATGGAAACCCGCATCCCGAACCCCGCCCTCGCGAACCCCGCGACGTTGAAGGCCCTGATCGCACTGGCGGAGTCGACCGGCGACACCGGTGTCCCGAAGACCACGCACTACCTCATGCACGTCCGCGCGAGCCAGATCAACGGGTGCAGCGGTTGCCTGGAGATGCACACCAAGGAGCTGCGCGAGGCGGGCCAGTCCGACGAGCGGATCTTCACCGTGGCGGCGTGGCGCGACACGGCCTACTTCACCGACGCCGAACGGGCGGCGCTCGCGCTGGCGGAGGCCCTCACCCGCATCGCGGACCGGGCCGACCCGGTCGACGACGAGATCTGGGACGAGGCGGCTCGTCACTACGACGAAGCGCAGCTGTCGAGCCTGGTCCTCTCCATCGCCGCCATCAACACCTGGAACCGGCTCAACGTCGCCACCCGGCAGATCGCCGGCGCCGCCTGAGCGACCTACTCGGCCTGCCGTAGCTCCACACAGCACTCGGCCGCGCCGGGAACGAGGGCCGCCTCCACGTTCCCGGCGCGCACGCCGTTCAGGAAACCGGCAAGGAAGGCCTGATTGATCCCGCAGACCAGCCCCGGCGCCTCCGCGGCCAGCGGATGGAACGGGCAGTTCCGCAGTCGGACGCAGGTCCTGCTGTCCCGGCTCGGCTCGAAGCCGTAGCGGCGAAGCATCCCTTCGGCCACGGTGAGCGCGCGTTCCGTGCCGAGCCTGCCGGGGCGCGTTCGCGCTCGTTCCTCTTCGCCCACCGCGAAACCGCGCTCCCCCGCGACCCGCAGCACGGCTTCCCGCGCGGACTCGCCGCTCCCTTCGGCGAGCACGGCCTCGGCGAGGATGCCCGCCAGGATCTCGTGCCGCCGGGCGGGAAGCTGCACTTGGATGGCCTCGTCGACGGGCTCGTAGACCTTCGGTCTGCGTCCCACCTTCACCACCGGACCGGCCTCGAAGCCGAATCTGAGCAGCCCGGCCGCCACGAGCTTGTCGAGATGGAAGGCGGCGAGCTTGCGGGAGATCCCGACCGCCGCCGCTGCCTCGTCCCGCGTGACAGGGCGCCTCGCACGCCGCGCGTAGACGTACATGCCTCGACGGAGGTCGTCGTCGAGCGCCGCCACAGCGGCGATGGCGGGGGCGTCGAGGCCGTCCGGGTCGGGCACTGTCACGTTCACCACGATATCGCCTATCTCAACCGGCGGAACATTCTGGACTGCCGATCTACCATGTAAGATGAGTCACCGGGTGGCAAAACACCCAAAAGTCTTGGTTTAATCCACTGGGGATCGCGTTCAGCCTAGGAGGCCCAATGTCCACTCCCGCCTTGCGCGTCGTGCACGAAACCGGGCCGGGGCCGGACCTCGCGGCGGCCGAGGCCGCGGCCGCCGATCTCCTCACCGCACTGGGCATTTCGCTGGACTCCGAGAGCCTCCGTGGCACGCCGGGCCGGATGGCGCGCGCGTACGCCGAGTTGTTCACTCCTCGGCCGTTTGATCTCACAACCTTCCCCAACGACGAGGGCTACGACGAACTCGTCCTCGCCAGGGGGATCCCGGTCCGATCCGTCTGCGAACACCACCTGCTGCCGTTCGTCGGGGTCGCGCACGTGGGATATCTGCCGGGAGAGCGGATCCTCGGCCTGTCCAAGCTGGCCAGGATCGTCGAGCACTTCGCCTGCCGTCCGCAGGTTCAGGAACGGCTCACGAAACAGGTCGCCGACTGGCTCGAAGAGCAGCTCGAACCGCGTGGCGTCGGCGTGGTGATCGAAGCGGAGCATTCGTGCATGACGTTGCGCGGCGTCCAGGCCGTCGGGTCGAGCACCGTCACCTCGACCCTGCTCGGCACACTGCGTGAAGACGCTCGTTCGCGCCAGGAGTTCTTCGCGCTCACCGGGATCAACGGCTGACAGTGGGCTCTTGCGTGTAGGCCGCGGAGACGACCTCGCGGTCGAACACCCG
This sequence comes from Amycolatopsis sp. NPDC043885, assembly GCF_056435685.1. Lineage (NCBI taxonomy): Bacteria > Bacillati > Actinomycetota > Actinomycetes > Pseudonocardiales > Pseudonocardiaceae > Amycolatopsis > Amycolatopsis sp. NPDC043885. The sequence continues at coordinate 10,247 of NZ_JBWKEA010000023.1, read as the reverse complement.
CCAGGTGAGCGCGGAAACGATCACCGCCACCACGAAACCGGCCCAGTACGGCGTCGTCAGCCCGAACTTCGACGCCACCGCCCCGCCGAGCAGCGCACCGACGCAGTTGCCGCCCGCGATGATGAACAGACTGGTGCTGCCGACCCGGCCCAGCATGTCGGGCGGGGTGAGCCGTTGACGCAGGGAACTGCCGACGATTCCCCACAGTGCGCCGTGTACCCCGAAGAGGAACAGGATCACCCCGACCACCGGCGCGCTCGTGCTCGTCGCGAGCACCAGATGTGTCCCGGCCTCGATCAGCAGCCCGATCCGCAACGTCCAGGTCGGGGTGCACCAGGCGATCAGCCGGTCGCCCATGACCGAGCCGAGTAGTCCGCCCACCGCCATGCAGGTGAAGAGCAGGCCGTATCCGACCGCACCCAGCTGGAGCCGTTCCTTCGCGAGCAGCACCAGGACCGAGGTGGCCGCGACGAGCGTCAGGTTCAACATCCCGATCAACCCGATCATGGTCCGCAGCAGACGCTGACCGGCGAGCCAGCGGAACCCCTCGGCCACCTCCGAGCGCATCGACCGGCGCGCGACCGGCTCACCGGTGCCGTCGCCGGGCGGCGGCCGGTACGCACCCACGATCAGCCCGAGCAACAGGGCGCTGACCGCGTACGTCCCGGCGTTGACGTAGAACGGGATGCTCGCCGCCACGCCGAACAGGAATCCGCTCAGCGGCCCCGAGAGCATGCCGTGGGTCAGTGTCGTCCCGGCGTACAGCCGGCCGTTCGCCCGCTCCAGCAACGCTTTCGGGACTATCGAGGGCAGCATCGCCCCGCCGGCCGTCCGGAACACGACCTCGCTCGCGTTGATCACGAAGAGGACGGCGTACAGCAAGGCGATGCTGACGTCGCCCATCGAGATCGCGACGGCCAGCAGGGCGACGGCGGGCACCCGGATCCAGTCGAGGGTGATCATCAGCTTGCGCCGGTCCACCCGGTCGACGAGCACTCCACCCGGCAGCGAGAAGAGCAGCCAAGGCAGCCACGCCACCGCGAAGCCGCCCGAGACCACGAGCGGTTCGTCGGTGCGGGAAGCGATCAGCAACGGCGCCGCCACCGTCGCGAGACCGCTGCCCAGCGCGGACGTCGTACTCGCCGCCCAGAGCTTCGCGTACCTGCCGTCCAGCCGCTCCCCCGTCATGAGATCAAATGTAGCGACCAGTGACCGAGCGGAGGCGTAGTTTCACCCCCAGCTGAGTAGCCGCCCTCTAGACTGCCCTTCCGTTCGGCCTTGGGAGGGGAGCACGGATGGTGCTGGTGCGCGACGTCGATCCGTCGATTCTGCTGATGAACAAGGCATCGGGCGAGAAACCGGGGGCTTACCTGCCCAGGGACATCGACGGCCCGCTCAGGTCAGCGCTCAAGACCACGCCGTTCACGCTCGTCGTCCACGAGGTCTACTCGGGCGCCAGGCGATCGGCCTTGGAAGCCTTGTGGATGACGTACGCCGGAACGGACCTGGTCATCGAGCCGGAGCTCGACGAGCTCGTGATGGACCGGCGCGACGGCCCGGCAGTGCTCTGGCTCGACCGGAAACTGCCCCAAACTCTCGGCCGCGACCCCGCCGCGGTGGCCAAATGGCTGGACAAGGATCCTCGGCGCCGACTTCTGGGGCTCGTCGGCGAAAGCCAATACGACCACCCGGAACTGCGTGCGGCGATCGATCGCCTCGGGCCGACCGTCCTCCACATCGGCCCGGCTCTCTCCGCCGCCGAACGCGCTGAAGCCAAGGCGATGTTCCCCGCGTCAGGGCCCATCCGCACGATTGACGAAATCGCTGTCGTGCGGAGCCCTCCTGATTCCGGGAACAAAGGCCCGGACCCCTTCGCCGCTCACGTCGCCGACTACCGGCCAGACACCGACGACGGCGTCGATCGACTCGGCATCGGCACCGACGTCCGTATGCTCGCCGACCTGGTCGTCTCCCGGATGATCACCCCTCCCCTGTCGATCGGCCTGTTCGGCAGCTGGGGTTCGGGCAAGAGCTTCTTCATGCGCCAGATGCAACTGCGCGTCCGCGAACTCGCCGATTCCGCGCGGGCGGCCGAAACCGAGGCCGGAACGAACGGGAAGTCCGTGTCCTCCTATTGTTCGAGCGTTCGCCAGATCAGCTTCAACGCCTGGCACTACAGCGAAGCGAACCTCCTCGCCAGCCTCGCCACGCATATCTTCGACAACCTCGCCGCGAACGGCGCCGAGAACGACCTTCAGCGCCAGGCCGACCTGCTCGCCGAACGCCGCATGACCGAGAAGACGCTTCTCGGCAGGCTCAGCGCGGTCCGGCTCGAACGCAGAACCCTGACGGCCCAGCAGAAACAAGCGAAGCGAAGGCGACGGAAACCGCGCGAGTACGTCCGCGCGGTCTTCGACAGCCTCACCGACGCGGACAAGGCGTGGATCGCGTCCCGGATCGGCGTCGACCAGCCGACCGCCGAGGATCTCGAACGGCTGGCGCAGGAAACGGGCGGGCTGCGGTCGGACGTCGCCGAATTCTGGCGGCGGCTGCGGCAGGATCCGGTTCCGCTGCTGGTCCTGATCGGTGGGCTGGTGACGGTCCTGGTGGTCACGCTGCTCGTCGGCCGGTCGCAGGTGTCCGGCGTGCTCGGCGGACTCACCGTGGTGAGCTCCGCGCTGACCGTCGTCCTGCGGATGCGCGCCAGCGCGGACCGGATCCACCAGGCGCTCGACAAGCTCGGCGGACCGTCCGAAGAGGACGAAGAGACCGAGCGGCGCCTGGCCGAACTGGACGCCGAATCCGACCGGCTCGAAAAGGCGGTCGCCGAACTCGCACCGGGGCTGGACCTCGTGTCGTTCGCCGAGTCCCGGGTCTCGGACTACGTCGAACATCTGGGCGTGGTTTCGCTGCTGCGCAAGGATCTCGAGACGTTCGCGACCATGCTCGCCGAGGTACCCCACGGTTCGGGGAAGATCGAACGGACCGTGCTCTACATCGACGATCTCGACCGCTGCCCGCCGAAGGTCGTCGTGCAGGTCCTCGAAGCCATTCATCTTCTACTGGCGCTGCCGGTGTTCGTCGTCGTGGTGGGTGTCGACTCCCGCTGGCTCAAGAAGGCCGTGGAGCAGCACTACGAGGAGATGCTCGGCGACGATCCGGAGACCTTCGCCGAGAACTACCTCGAGAAGATCTTCCAAGTGCCGTTCACGTTGTCCCCCATGGACGATCCAGGGTTCGCGGGGCTCGTGCGCGGGCTCGCCGACACCGAGGTCCAGGACGCCTCGCCGTCGCCGACGCCCACCGAACCGGATCAGGCCACCGGTGACCGCTCTCCGGTCCCGGCCGATTCTCGCCCTCGCGCGGAAGCACCGCGACCGTCGTCCGAACAGTCCACAATAGACCTACGACCTCCTCGGCTGGTGATCTCGGCGCCGGAACTGGACTTCCTGCCGACACTGGCCCCGCTCGTCCGGTCCCCACGTGCCGCGAAAAGGCTCCTGAACCTGTATCGCCTGCTGCGAGCACGGTTCGCCGGAGAAGACCTGGCGGAGTTCCTCTCCGACGGCGACCGCGAGGCACCGTTCCGTGCGGTGCTGGTGCTGCTCGCGGTCCACGTCGGGCATCCGGACGCAGTCCGGTGGTTCGCCGACCTCGATGGGAGCGCCCCCGACGACAAGGCCATCGAGATCGTGTCGAAGATGAACGACCACGAACTGCGCCCGAAACTCGAACGCGGCCTGTCCGGCGAAGCGTGGCCACTGCTGGCCGTGTCCTATCAGCGCTGGCTGCCGCTGGTGAACCGGTTCTCGTTCGCCCGCGATCGCTCGATGTCCGGCCCGCGATAGAGCCGCTCCGGGATCCGCGCCAGTGTCGACGGATGGACCTGCGGGCCGAGGCCGTAGAGCTTCTGGAAACTCATGATCAGCGGCCGCCACCGGTCGGGGTCGATCCGGTCTTCGGTGCCCGGCATCCGCACGTCGTCGTGGACGTGGACGCGCTGCACGCGGACCTCGAACACGAGGACGCCGCCGCGTTGTTTCGGATCGTCCTCCGCGAGCGGGTGCACGGCCTCGACGACGGCCTCCATCGTCACCGGGCATTCCGCGACGCGCGGCGGCCGGACCGTCTCCGAGGGCACCGGGGTGAGGCCGGCGCGGGCGAACTTGTCCGGTTCGTGCCGGTAGCCGCGTTCGTACTTGCGGGCCGGGACGGGATCCGAACCGGTGGTCAGCGCCAGCCTGTCGACGGCGGCAGCCAGCGCGTCGGAAGGGAGATTCAGAACACATTCACGGTTGCGCATGAGATTTTGCGCGGTCTTGGCTTTCGCGCCCAGTCCGAGCATGCCCCGCCAGCCGAGCCAGAACGCCGACGACATCGGTGCCAGGTTCGGAGCGCCCGCCTGGTCGACCGTCGAAAGGAGCACCACAGGGGTGCCGAAGTAGAGGATTCCTGGCTCGATACGGGTGTGCGCGGTCTCGGCCGCCGTCGTAGTAACTGTCACGTACGCCAGCTTCGCCGCCTCGCGCGCCGGAGGCTGGCGAGAATCGGACGTCGCGATCAACACCGTCGGCGGACGGCGTCGCGCCGCCCGAACACTTACCCTCTTCCGAGACGGTTCCCTTGGGCGGACGCGAACCCGCGGTCGTTCGGAGTATTGCGTTCGGCCGATTGCTGGTAGGTTCGCCGAACTTGAACGACGAAGGAGGCGCCGGCAGCGGCCCGGTCAACACCCCGAACGCGCGTGGTGAGGCGAATCGCATGCGAGACGATGTGGTCCAGGCGAGCTCGATTCTCGGGCATTCCCCCGGCCAGGTTTGGGAAGTGATCGGCGATCCCGAGTCCTACTCGAGGTTCGTCGCGGAGATCAGCTGGTGCGAGATCCAACGTCCTGCCGAGCGCGGGCGCGGCCCGAAATGTCTTGTCCGGCTGGAACCGCGGCCGGGGACGCTCGTCGTCGGTGACATCGAGGCGCGGGTCTGGCGGCCGGGCGAGCACGTCGTGTGGTGCGGCGTCGAGAACGACGGCATCTGGGTCTCGGTCGAGCTGCGGCAGGCTCCCGGTGGCGGCACGGAACTCGTCGCGCAGCTGATGCTTCCGGCGCCACACTCCCCTCTCGTGTCCGCCGCGTCCTTCAAACGATCCGTCCGCGCGGCGGCCCGCCGGATCGATCTGCACCTTTCGGGCCGGGCGGCGTCGCCCCAGGAGGAACCGGCGCATACCAAGGCCACCACGCTGCACACGGCGAGCACGCTGATCAAGGCCGGGGTGCTCGCGGCCGCGCGCCCGGACAAGATCGCCCGGCAGCTCACCTCCTTGTCGCAATGGGGCGCCACCGTCGCCGGCGGCTACTCGGCCAACGCCGCCCGTGTGCCCGACGACGTCGCGTTGCACGACGAACGCAACGTCCGGACGTTCAAGCAGACGGCCGATCGCAGCAACCAGCTCGCGAACGCCCTCGCGGCCCGCGGAGTGCGCGCCCGCGACCGGATCGCCTTGCTGTGCCGCAACCACGCCGCGATGGTCGAGTCACTGATCGCGTGCAGCAAACTCGGGGTGGACGCGATCCTGCTCAACACCGGGCTTTCCGCCGGCGCGGTCGCGGACGTGATCGAGCAGCACAAACCGGTCGCGGTGCTCGCCGACGACGAGTTCTCGCGGATCATCGCCGGCATCTCCGGCGATTTCCTGCGGCTGTCCACCTGGCCGGAGACCGAGAACGGCTACCCGACGATCGATCAGCTGATCGCCGGGGTGCCCGCCACCAAACTCAAACCGGTGGACCGGATCGGCAGGCTCGTCGTTCTCACGTCGGGCACCACGGGGACCCCCAAAGGCGCGCGCCGCCCCACGCCGAAGGGATTGTCGACGTCGGCCGCCATGCTCGACCGCATCCCGCTCCACTCCGGAGACCGGTTCGTGGTGGCCGCGCCGCTGTTCCACAGCTGGGGGCTCGCCGGCATGCAGATCGGGATGGCCGTGCGCGCGTCCTTGTCGCTGATCCGGCGGTTCGACGCCGAGGAGATCCTGCGGACCATCGCCGAACACCGCTGCGGTGTGCTGTTCGCCGTGCCCATCATGTTGCAGCGCATCCTCGATCTGCCGGAACGGATCCGCGCCCGCTACGACCTGTCGTCGCTGCGGATCGTCGCCAGCAGCGGATCCGCGCTGCCGGGCCCGATCGTCACCGAGTTCATGGACACCTTCGGCGACGTGCTCTACAACTTCTACGGCTCCACGGAGGTTTCGTGGGCCAGCATCGCCACGCCCGAGGACTTGCGCGCCGCGCCGACCACCGCCGGCCGCTGCCCTCCCGGCACCCGCGTCGCCATCCTCGACGACGACCACAATCGTGTCCCACCGGGCTGGGAGGGACAGATCTTCGTCGGCAACGACATGCTCTTCGAGGGCTACACCGACGGCGCCAGCGTGCCCCGCGCGGAGAACCTGATGGCGACCGGCGACGTCGGCTACCAGGACGCCGCCGGACGGCTCTTCGTCACCGGCCGGGCGGACGAGATGATCGTGTCCGGTGGGGAGAACGTGTCCCCTCGCCCGGTCGAGGAGGCCATCGCCGCCCTGCCCGGCGTCCACGAAGCCGCGGTGATCGGCGTGCCGGATCGCGAGTTCGGGCAACGGTTCGCGGCGTACATCGTGCCGAAACGCGGTGCCCGCATGAGTGCGGACGACGTCCGCGCCTACATCCACCACCGGCTGGCCCGCTTCGCGGTGCCGCGGGACGTGTACTTCGTCGAGGAGCTGCCCCGGAACGCGACCGGAAAGGTGCTCAAGCGGCTGCTGCGAGACGAAACGTGGCCGATCGACCAATGAGCCCCGTGTGCCGGGACGGAACACGCGTGCTTGGAGGCGGAACACGCGTGATTCCAGCCGGATGACCCGGCTTCGGCGTGTTCGGTCCCCAATCACGCGTGTTCCGCCTCTGATCACGCGTGTTCCGCGCTCGGATGCCGCTCCCGCAGGAGAAACCGCTGGATCTTCCCGCTGGGTGTCTTGGGCAGCTCCGGCACGAAGTGCACCTCACGCGGGTAGGCGTGCGCGGCGAATCGCGTCTTCACCAGCTGCTGTAACTCGGCCACCAACGCGGTGTCGGCGGAGGCGCCGTCCCGTGCGACCACGTACGCGACGACCACCTCGCCGCGCAGCGCGTCCGGGACACCGACGACGGCGCATTCGGCCACGGCGGAATGCTGCTGCAGAACGCTTTCCACGTCGAACGGGCCGATACGGTAGCCCGCCATCAGGATGACGTCGTCGTCCCGCGAGGCGAAGGTCAAGTACCCATCGGTGTCCTTGGCGGCCACGTCACCGGTGTAGTACCAGCGGCCGTCGGGGCTGAAGCGCGCGGCGGTGCGCTCGGGCGCGTCGCGGTAGCCCCGGAACCACACCAGCGGGCTCGCCGCGAGATCCACGGCGACACGGCCGCGTTCTCCCAGCTCGGCCACCACGTCGGCGTCCTCACGGAGGACCTCGACCGCGAAGCCCGGCAGGACACGTCCCATCGACCCTGGCTTGACCTCCGAGCGGAGGTCGGGATGCCACGCGTTGCCCACCACCATGCCGAGTTCCGTCTGTCCATAATGGTCGTAAACGCCGACACCGAGCTTCGACGACGCCCACTCCAGGACATCCGGCGTCAACGGTTCCCCCGCCGATGAGCAGTGCCGCAGGCGGAGACCGCCCGGCACCGGGGCGGCCGAGTTCCGGAGCGCGCGATACACCGTCGGGGCGGCGGCGAAGTTGGTGACACCGAACCGCTCCAGTACCGCCCACGTCAGTTCGGCGGAGAAACCCGCGTGCAGCAACAGACTCCGCCTGCCGGTCGCCATCGGCGTCATGATCGCGTAGTACAGACCGTAGGCCCAGCCGGGGTCCGCGGCGTTCCAGAAGACGTCGTCGGCTCGGACGTCGAGCGCGAAGTCCTGGTACGCCTGGAAACCCGCGAGCGCACGGAGAGGAATCGGGACGGCTTTGGGCGTTCCCGTGGTCCCGGAGGTGAACAGCTCGACGAGGACCCCGGACCCACCGGTCACCGCGGCTCCCGGCAGCGGCGCGGCGTCTGCCAGCATCTCCCGGAACGACAGATCGCCCGCCTCGCCGTCCCCGACGACCACGATCCGCCGCGCAGGGTCGTCCGGCAGATCGGCGGACGGCGTCAGCTTCGAACGCTGACCGGCGTCGGCGATGACGACCTTCGTGCCGTTGCCGGTGACGCGCAGCGCGATGGCGGGCGGCGCGAACGCCGTGAACAGCGGGACGTGCACCGCGCCGAGCCGCCAGATCGCCAGCAGCGCCACGACCAGCTCCGCCGACTTGCCCATCAGCGTCGCGACCCGGTCCCCCGGCCCGACCCCGAGGCCGAGCAGTGCCCCGGCGAAGCGTTCCGACTGCTCGCGCAGCTCGCCGTAGGTGAGATCGTGGCTGGTCAGATCCGCTTCGACCACGGTGAACGCGACCGCCTCCGCCGGATGCCGGTCGCACAACAGCGTCGCCGCACAGGCCCGCTCGTCGTCGTAGACCTCGAGCAACCGCCGGACGTGAGCTTCGGTCATCGTTTCTCCCGGGACGTTGGCGAAGGCGTACAGTTCCGGAAATCGTGCGGGCGGGCCCGATCCGTCCACCACCCCCGATCGAGGGGGATCACCGAGGAGGGTGAGCCGATGCCGGTCGACGACGCCCAGCTTCTCGGCGCTGTCTCGGACCTGCGCCGGGACACCGGCCTGCCGGTCGGCTTCGCCGGGGTCGCCGTCGCCTCACCGCGAATGCGGCTGACCGCGTTCCTCGGCAACCGCGGCACCGCGCTGAACGGCCTGTCCGTCCGCGCGGGCCGCGGCCTCGGCGGCAAGGCGCTCGCGCTGACCCGGCCGGTGGTCGCCAACGACTACCACAGCGCCACCACGATCAGTCACGACTACGACGAGCCGGTCCGCGACGAGGGCATCCACTCGGTGGTCGCGATCCCCGTCGTCGTGCGCCGCCGGGTCCGCGCCGTCCTCTACGGCGGTCTGCGCGACGAGACCACCCTCTCCGACCGGACGATCACCGCCGCCCTGCACGCCGCGCGCGATCTCGAACAGACGTTGGCCGTCGAGGACGAAATCGAGAAGCGGCTGGTGGAGGCACGGCCGCTGGCGGAGCATCGCGAGGAGGCCGCTCCGCGCGAACGGCTGCGCGAGGTCTACGGCGAGCTCCGGGCGCTCTCCGGCCAGATCGCCGACGACGTTCTCCGTGACCGCCTCGACGCGATGTGCGCCAGCCTGACCGGCGCCGCTTCCCCCGTGGCGCGCTTGGCGCCGAGGGAACTGGACACCGTCGCGCTCGTCGCGCTCGGCCTGACCAACGCCGAGATCGCGCACCGGCTGGGGCTGACCGCGGAGACGGTCAAGAGCTACCTGCGGGATGCGATGCGCAAGCTCGACGCGACCTCCCGGTTGCAGGCCGTCACGCACGCGCGGCGGATCGGCCTGCTCCCCTGATTCAGCCCGCGGGAACGGGCGAGACCGACGAGATGCAGTACTTGTCGCCTGCCTCTCGCCGCACCTCCATAGTCCCGGTGAAGCTCTCGCTGTAGTTCAGGGTGCCGGTCATCGTCACCACGATCAGGTCCGGGCCCGCGGCACGCGGTTCTTGCGCGGTGAGCGACGCGTTGCGGTCGCCATATTCCTTCGCCGTCTGGCGGACCTTGTCCTTTGCGTCCGCGCAGGCCGACTCGGCGGAGTCTGCGTCGCACTGGCCGATTTCGAGGACTTGCTGTCGCTCAGCAGGAATCCGGGCGCGACGAACGCGAGGATCGCGAAGACGACCACCACGAGCGCGCCGCCACCGGCGATCAGCCCGATCAGCAGGCCATTGCCCTTCTTCGGCGGCTGGTCCCGGGTACTGCGGCCCGCCGAAGCCCGGCGGCGGGTAGCCCTGTTGTGGGTACTGCTGCTGGGGATGTTGTTGCTGGGGATAGCCCTGTTGCCACTGCGGCCCTTGCGGTTCCTATGGGTACGACATCGATGCTTCCTTCCCCCGAACAACCTGTGCGAGAGGAATCTACCGTCCCCTTCGGACAGTCGTGATGCGGCTCGGGACTCGTGAGTGGTGAGGACGGCGGCGCAGGGATGTCCATGAAGGATTTGGGACATTCACCCTGGATCCACCGATGTGTTTGTTAGGTGATCTTGGTGGGGTTTGTTGATCTTTTGGCTGGTTGCTGGCAGGGCGGGGTGCCGGTCGTCTCATCC
>NZ_JBWKEA010000022.1:0-164059 GCF_056435685.1 Amycolatopsis sp. NPDC043885 | reverse complement strand
AGGAGGCCTTCACGGACACATGATCAGCCCCAGCCAAATCCAGTAGGCACCCAAGACGCTCTCGGCCCTGACCCGAACCGCCACTCACGACCCCACTTCGGCTCTGCCGGCCCCTGGGGTCAACCGAGGGAAGGAGGCCTTCACGCGCTCAGGACGGCAGTTCCCGCTCGGACCCGCGTGCCTGCCCAGTGATCAGCTGCTCGACGCCGTCCAGGATCCGCGCCAGCCCGAACCGGAAGGTGTGCAGCGGCGCGCTCGCCGCACCGTGCGTCTCGCCGGCCGCCTGCCCGATCCGCGCCGCGAGCGGGAACAGCCCGGCGTCGGCTTCGGGGATCTCCGCGAGCACGGGCGCGCTGGCCGTCCACCACTCCATGTCCGTCAGCCCGGATCGCCGTACGAGACTCGCCGATTCAACCGAGCCGCGCGCGATGCCCTGGACGAACCCGTTGACCATCGCGACCACGGCATCCATTTCCAGGTCGGTGAGCCCGATCGCGTCGACGGCCCTCAGTTCGCGTTCGTGTTTGGCGAAGGTGTGCGGGCCTAGGGGGAGACGGCCGGTGGTGAGCTGGAGCATCCACGGATGCCGGTGGTACATCTCCCACGCGTCCTCGGCGAGGATCGTCATCGTGACCCGCCAGTCGTGGCTCTCCGGTGGATCGGTCAGTTCGCCGTGGACCCGGTCGATCATCAGGTCGAGCAGTTCGGCCCGGCCGGGGATGTAGGTGTAGATCGTCATGGGGGAGACGCCGAGTTTCTCCGCGCCTCGGCGCACCGACAGCGCGGTGATGCCCTCGGTGTCGGCCAGCTCGATCGAGGCGGTGACGATCTCCTCGACGGTGAGCTTCGGCTTGGGGCCGCGGCGGGGTTTCTCGCGCACACCCCAGAGCAGTTCGATGGTCCGCCGTGGATCGCCCGTGCCGGTGTGGTCCGCGTCTGTCATCACGTTCTCTCTACGGTGTACAGAGTTGTGTTATCCTGAACTGTACACCGTACAGAGATTGGGGTTGAGTGGCGTCTCACGACGGTTTCGGCAGTGTCGTTTTCGAACCGAAGAATCCCCCTCGGACCAGCGGATTCGTCTTCTGGAACGCCGAGGGGGACACGCCGGGGACCGGGGAGGTGACCGTCGCTCTCCCCGAGGTCACCACGGTGCCGTGCGTGCGGCTCCCGATGGCCGAGGCGCTCCCCGCGCTGCTGCGGCTTCGTGAGAGCGGCGATCCCTCCGCGCGTTTCTGGAGCGCAGCGGCCACGGCGGCGTTGAAGCTCGCCGAGGCGGGCAGGCTGCTGCCCGGGCTCACGGAGTCCGATGTGGACGCCTGGCGCGCGGGGCCGCTGGAACCCGCGGACGCCGCTTGGCTGCGCGAGTTGTCCGAGGCCATGCCGGCGCGGGCACGAGCGATCCCGGGCGAGGGAAACCTGCTTCCCGCGCGGTATCCGTTGCTGCGTGCGTTCCTCGACGCCGTGGCCGACACCCTTCCCCGTACGCCGGCGGCCGCGCAGGCGGCGGGCGTCAAGGCGTTCGCCACCGCGCCCGCGCATCGTGTCCCGCAGTTGCGGGACTGGGCGGCCGAGGTCGCGGCGGGGCTGGATTCGGGTGTCCGGGTCTCGGTGCGGATCGAGGCACCGGGTGACGACTTCACGAGCGGCCGCTTCAGCGGGGTCGTCCAGGTGCACAGTCTCGCCGATCCCGGCGTCCTGATCGACGCCGCCGCGCTCTGGGCGGGCGACGACCGGTTCGGCCCGCGAGCACGGATCGACGTCATGCTGGCACTTCGCCGCGCCGCCCAGCTGTGGCCACCGCTGGAACCCCTGCTCAGCGCCGCGGTGCCCGACGAGGTCGTACTCGGCGACACCGACATCACCGAACTGCTCACCACGGCCGCGCCCCTGCTGGCCACGGCGGGTATCGACGTGCACTGGCCCGCCGATCTCGTCCGTGACCTGAGCGCGAAGGCCGTCGTCGGCGGCGGTGCCGCGCCGCCTGCCGACCTTCCGTCGTTCTTCGCCGGCGGCACGTTGCTGCAGTTCGACTGGCAGCTCGCGCTCGGCGGCGCACCCCTCACCGCGGCAGAGATGGACGCGCTGGCCGAGGCCCACCGACCTGTCGTGCGGTTGCGCGATCAGTGGGTGCTGGTCGATCCGGCGTTGGCGGCGAAGGCGCGGGATCGCGCGTTGAAGCCGCTCACGCCGATCGACGCGCTCGGCGCCGCCCTGAGCGGGACGGCCGAGGTCGACGGTGAACGCGTCGACGTCCTCACCGACGGCTGGCTCGCCGCGTTGCGGGAACGGCTGCTCGCGCCACCTGAGCCGCAGGCACCGCCGCGCGGGCTGGCCGCGACCTTGCGCGACTACCAGATGCGCGGCCTGCAGTGGCTCACCGCCATGACGTCGATCGGGCTCGGTGGCTGTCTCGCCGACGACATGGGTCTCGGCAAGACGATCACGCTGATCTCGCTGCACCTGCATCGTGCGGACGGACCGACGCTGGTCGTCTGCCCGGCTTCACTGCTGGGGAACTGGGAACGCGAGATCACCCGGTTCGCCCCCGGTGTCCCGGTGCGCCGGTTCCACGGCACCGAACGCTCGCTCGAGGATCTCGACGGCGGCTTCGTGCTCACGACCTACGGCACGCTGCGCGCCGACCCGGAACCGCCGGCGAGTGTCCACTGGGGATTGCTGGTCGCCGACGAGGCCCAGCACGTCAAGAATCACCGCTCCGGCACGGCGAAGGCGTTGCGGACGCTGACGTCGTCGGCGCGGGTGGCGCTGACGGGCACCCCGGTGGAGAACAACCTCGCCGAGCTGTGGGCGATCCTGGACTGGACGACACCGGGCCTGCTCGGCACTATGGCCGACTTCCGCCGGGTGTGGGCGAAACCGGTCGAGTCCGGGAAGGACCCCGAGGCCGCGGAGCGCCTGTCCCGGCTGGTCCGGCCGTTCCTGCTGCGCCGCCGCAAATCCGATCCGGGGATCGCGCCGGAGCTGCCGCCCAAGACCGAGACCGACCGGCCGGTGACGCTCACCGCCGAGCAGGCGGCCCTCTACGAGGCGACGGTGCGCGAACTGATGGCCGAGATCGCCGGGAGTGAGGGCATCGCGCGCCGCGGCCGGATCGTCAAGCTGCTCACCGGACTCAAGCAGATCTGCAACCACCCCGCGCAGTACCTCAAGGAGCCGTCGGAAGCGGTGCTGGACGGGCGGTCGGGCAAGCTCGAGCTGCTCGACGAACTTCTGGGCACGATCCTCGCCGAGGACGGATCGGTGCTGGTGTTCACCCAGTATGTCGCCATGGCACGGCTGCTGGAACGTCATCTCGCGCAGCGCGGGATCGGCACGCAGCTGCTGCACGGCGGCACACCGGTGCCCAAACGCGAGGAGCTCGTGCGCCGGTTCCAGGCCGGTGAGGTGCCGGTGTTCCTGTTGTCGCTCAAGGCGGCGGGGACCGGGCTCAACCTGACCCGCGCCGATCACGTCGTGCACTACGACCGCTGGTGGAACCCCGCGGTGGAGGACCAGGCGACCGACCGCGCGTACCGGATCGGGCAGACCAGGCCGGTGCAGGTGCACCGGCTCATCGCCGAGGGCACGGTCGAGGACCGGATCGCGGCGATGCTGCGGGAGAAGCGTGCGCTCGCCGACGCGGTGCTCGCCGGCGGCGAGGCCGCGCTGACCGAACTGACCGACGCCGAGCTGGCCGAACTGGTCGAGTTGAGGAGCCGCCGATGAGCACGCCAGGCGACCGCGTCCGCGGTTTCCCCGCCTTCGGCGCCCAAAGCGGACGCGGCCAGTTCGCCCGCTCGTGGTGGGGCCGCGCGTGGATCAGCGCGATGGAGGACACCGCGCTGGATCTCCGTCAGCTCAAACAGGGCCGCAAGTACGCCGCGGCGGGCCGGGTCGGTCCGATCACGGTCAGCCCTGGGCGGATCGCCGCCGTGGTCGACGACCAGGAGGGCCAGTACCGCACCGAGGTCCGTCTCGCGGAGCTGACCGGCGACGAGTGGGACCGGTTCCTCGACCGGGTCGCCTCGCGCGCCGGGCATCTCGCCGCGTTGCTGGACCGGGACATGCCGCACGACCTCGTCGAGGCCGCCGACGACGCCGGGGTGCATCTGCTGCCCGGGATCGGCGACCTCGACCCGGACTGCGACTGCCCCGGCTGGGAGCTGCCGTGCCGCCATGCCGCCGCGCTGTCGTTCCAGGCTTCGTGGTTGCTCGACGCGGATCCGTTCGTGCTGCTGTTGATGCGCGGCAAGGGGGAGCGGGAACTGCTCGACGAATTGCAGCGACGCAACGCTCCCCGGTTCGTGCGCACCGGCGACGACGAAGTCCCGGCCGAGCGCGCGTACGCCGACGAGCCGGGTTCGTTGCCGGATCTCGCCGGATTCGCTCCCACTGGAGGCCCGACCGTGCCGGGTGCGCCCGGCATCCCGGCCGAGACCTTCGCCCTGCTGGTCGCCAACGCGAGCCAGATGGCAGGTGCGCTGCTGACGTCGCGGCCGAAGCTCACCCGTAAGCAGGACGCCGTCCGCCTCGCTGCGACTCATCCGGAGACCGTCGACAGGCTGCGCCCGGCCGAGAGCGCTGAGGACTTCGACCGTGCGGTGCTCGCCTGGCGGTACGGTGGCCGGACCGGTCTCGACGTCCTGGAGACCACGTGGACCCCGCCGCCGCAGGCGATGGGCCGGGCACGGGCCGCGTTCGCCGAAGTCGTGGACGACCCCGGCCAGGGGCTGGACGCCGAACGCAACCACTGCACCGTCCACGGAACCGGGGTGCAGGTACGGCTGGGCAAGGACGGGCTCTGGTATCCGTACCGGGATCAGTGGCCCGCCGGTCCTCCCGAAGCCGATCCCGGCGCGCTGTTCGCCGCGTTGCTCGGCTGATCCCACTGCCGCCCTCGCCGCAGCTGATCCAGGTGCGGCGAGGACAGGTGGAGGATTCGGTACCGGGTCTCGTCCGACTCCGGCGCCTCACCGGTCCACAGGCTGTAGCGGATGACCTGCCAGGTCCGGGGGTCGACGGCGAGCGCGCCCGAATGCGCGCCGTCCTGGCGCAGGTGCTCGCGAAGTCCGTCGAGAGTCTCGCCGAGGAAGGCGACCGGGTCGGTCTCGTCGGGGATCCGCACGACGTGCTTTCCCGCCGCGACCGGGGTCGAGCCGAAAGCGGGTCCTTCCTCGAACCCGAGCACGGTCCAGTGCTGCACGGCGGGACGCCCGAAGGATTCGACGATGCCGCTGAACGGACCGCCGAACAGGAAGGCGTTCATCCCGGCCTCGTCGTGCCACAGGTAGAAGGGCGAGTACTGGTTCAGCGTCGAGCCGTCGACGCCGCGCTCGCGGATCCCGTAGACCTTCAGCCCCAGACCGCCGAAGTCGTCGAGCAGATGCCCGCGCGTGGCGACGCGTTCGCGGATGATGCCCATGTCGTAGTCGGCGGGGAGGGTGATCTCGTACTGCATCGCATGCATGTCGTACATACTAGTAGGTACAGAGCTATTTCCGGTTGAGCCGGACGATCCCCTCGTCACCCTGCACCGCGACGACGGCGATCACCTGCCGGTTGATCTGGTGCACCATCCCCGGCGGACCCGACACCGCCTCGCCCATCCCGCCGGAAGCCGGAGCGAGACCCACCTTCCCGGACTGGACCGTGACCGCGAGCGGGCCGGCGCCGCCGTCGTTCGGGATCTGGTCGCCGGTCCGGACCAGCACCTCACACTCCCCATCCGAGCAGGCTTTCAGATTCCGCCCGTCCACCGCGACGAACGGCGCGCCGGACGGGGCCGCCGCCTCCATCAGCACACTTCCCGCGGAAGGCCTCGAACTCGCCGCGGCGAAGATCGGCGTCGGAGTCGCTGTCGCGCAGCCGGCGGCGAACAGCGCCAGGGGGACCAGGACCAGGCATCTTCGGCGATCGACCATGACCGACGAACGTAGCCGAAGCGCGAGCCCTTGCATGCACCCGAATTCCGCAATCGTGCGGTTGTTCGCAGTGCTCGGCGCCGGTCCGACCGGGGGAGTCGGCCGGACCGGCGCAGCACGTGGTCATGCGGGCACCGAGAGTCCGGAACGCGCGAAAAGGACTCACTTACCTGCGCGACACCTCGACATACCTCGGCAGGGCCGCCACCCAAGGAACTCAGCGAGGAGTGAAGGCCTCTTGGCTACCTTCAGGGTAAGCAAGGAGGCCTTCGCGGACGAGCCGTCATCGGGAGGCCGACCCTCCCGGCCGCTCAGACCTCCGCACGGGCGATGATCGCCCGCGTGTCCACTCCGGACGGAAGCGTCCCGAACGCGACACCCCAGTCGCCGCCCAGCCGCGACGCGCAGAACGCGTCGGCCACCGCCGGCGTCCCGTGCCGCACCAGCAACGAACCCTGCAGCACGAGCGCCATCGACTCGACCAGCCGCCGCGCCCGGTACTCGATGTCCGACAGATCCGACAGTTCCTTGCGCAGCCTGCCCACCGCGTCGTCCAGCCGCGCGTCGGCACCGGACGCCTGCTCGACCTCCGCGAAATACGCCGCCACCGACTCCGGTTGCTTCGCCATCGCCCGCAACGCGTCCAGCGCCGCGACGTTGCCCGAACCCTCCCAGATCGACATCAGCGGAGCCTCACGGTAGAGCCGCGGCATCCCCGACTCCTCGACGTACCCGTTCCCGCCGAGGCATTCCAGCGCCTCCACCGCGTGCGACGGACCGCGTTTGCACACCCAGTACTTCGTCACCGCCAGCCCCAGCCGCCGGAACGCCTGCTCCTGCTCGTCCTCCGGCCGGTCGGTGGCCGACGCGAGCCGCATCCCGACCATCGTCGCCGCCTCGGACTCCACGACGAGGTCTGCCAGCACGTTGCCCATCAGCGGCTGATCCACCAGATTCGCCCCGAACGCGAGACGATGCCGCGCGTGGTGGACCGCCCGCACGGCGCCGTACCGCATACCCGACGCGCTCCCGACCGCGCAGTCCAGCCGGGTGTTGTTCACCATCTCGATGATGGTGCGCACCCCGCGGCCTTCCTCGCCGATCAGCCAGCCGATCGCGTCGTCGTACTCGATCTCCGAGGACGCGTTGGACCGGTTGCCCAGCTTGTCCTTCAGCCGCTGCAACCGGATCCCGTTGCGCGTGCCGTCCGGCAGGATGCGGGGGAGCAGGAAACACGACAACCCGCCCGGTGCCTGGGCCAGCGTCAGGAACATGTCCGACATCGGCGCCGAGGTGAACCACTTGTGCCCGACGATCACATAACCGCCGTCGCCGAGCGGCCGCGCCGTGGTGGTGTTCGCCCGGACGTCGGAGCCACCCTGCTTCTCCGTCATCGACATCCCGGCGATGAGCCCGCGCTTCGAACTCGGCTCACGCAACCCGAAGTCGTACTCCGTCGCCGCCAGCAGCGGCTCGTACCGCGCGGACAGCTCGGGATTGAACCGCAACGCCGGAACCGCCGCGTACGTCATCGAAATCGGGCACGTGTGCCCCGCGTCGACCTGGCCCCAGACGTACATCTTCGCCGCCCGCGCCGCGTGCGCACCCGGCCGGGAATCCCGCCACGGCGCCGCGTGCAACCCATGGGACACCGCGACGTCCATCAGCTCGTGCCAGTGCGGGTGGAACTCGACCTCGTCGATCCGGTTCCCGACCCGGTCGTGCGTCCGGAGCACCGGCTCGTTCTCGTTGACCAGCCTGCCCCACTCCTGGGCCTGCTCGCTCCCGGCCAGCCTGCCGAGGGCGTGGACCTCGGCCACCGCCCAGCCCGCGCCCGCCCGCTCCAGCCCTTCCAGCAAGGCCGGGTCGGCGGCGACGTCGTACTCCGCCAGCGGCGGGACCTGATTGGTGACCTCATGAGTGCTCGGCATCGGAACCTCCCAAGGAACGCAGGACGAAAGTGCGCAGCCCGGACACCTCGTCCGCACTGCCGGTGGTCAACGGGCCGATCAGCACCTCGGCGGCCGCCCCGACGAGCGCCGCCGCGGTGACGTCCGCGTCCTGGGCGGGCAGCGCCCCGGACCGGACGCCGTCGGCCACGTGCTGGGCCACGACGTCACGGAAGGCACGCCGGAACACCAGCCGCTCGGCCTCGATCGGCGCGTCGACGGGCTCGGCCAGCAGCGCGTACGCCATCCGCGGCGTCTTCAGCGCCCGGCTCGCGAAGGTGTCGAAGACCGCCACGACCCGCTCGGCAGGCGTGCCGGGCCGCTCCGACACCTCGCGCACCGCCTCGACCTCACGCGTGACGACCTTGCGGAACAACTCCACGACCAGGGCGGCCTTGGTGGGGTAGTGGCGGTACACGCTCCCGACCGCCACGCCCGCCCGTTCGGCGACCGCCGACACCGAGCAACCCGCGTACCCGCGCTCGGCCAATTGCTCCATGGCGGCGGCGAGAACGGCGTCGCGCTGGGCGTCCAGGCGCTCCTGGACTTTCGGTGTACGTCGATACGGCACCCAAGAAGTGAAGCACTGATTCACACCTTCAGTCAACGCACCCTGGCGAGCCCCTCCACCGCCCTGGCGATGCCCTTCTTGTCATAAGCACTCGTCGGCATGGTCGCCGCATGGGCATGCCGGACCACCCCGTCCCGGTCGATCAGCACACTGCCCGACTGCTGCAGCATCTTCTTCGCCAATCCGAACGCCTCATGCGGCGTGCCGTTCCGGCCCGAGACCACCGGGAGCGACAACCCGCGCTTCGCCCGCCACGCCTTGGCCTCCGCCCGGCCCTCGGGAACCGCCACCAACACCCGCACACCGGCCGCCGCCAGCTCCTCGGACCGCGCCGCCAGGTCCTTCACATGGCCGGTGCACACCGGACACGTGGTCGAGCGCATGAAATAGATCAGCACTCCGGCCGTACCGCGGAACTCCGAAAGCCGCACGACCTGCCCGGTCGTGTCCTCCAGCGCGACATCAGGGACCGTGGAACCGATTTCGAGCATGAAAACTCCTCAAAAGAAGGTCAGGAAGCGGGGTCGTCGAGAAAGGCACGGACCGTCGCCCGCGCACGGTGCAGCCGGGACTTCATCGCGGCCGTGCTCAGACCGAGCGCGTCGGCGACCGCCCGGCCCGAATGCCCCTGGATGTCACGCATGATCAAGACGCGACGCTGGTCGGCGGGCAACTCGGCGATCGCCGCGGCCACCCGCTGCGCCTCCAGCCGATCCAACGCGTCTTCCTCGGCCGAAACCACCGCGACGGAATCCGCCGGACCCGCACCACGCACCACCCGGCGCGCCCGACGGAGGCATTCGTTGCGCACGATCCGGAACATCCACGACGCGAGCGCACCCGTGGCCCGCAGCGTGCCGATCTTCCGGTACAGGATGATCAGCGCCTCCTGCGCCGAATCCTCCGCGTCCTCCGGCGAAGCACACAGCGACCGCGCGAACCGCTGCACATGCGGATGGGAACCCGAGACCAGCGCGGCGATGGCGGACGCGTCCCCGCCCTGCGCCGCCACGATCAACGATTCCCTCGGCCACTCGGCCTCCACGACAACCTCCTCCTGCGCCGAGCTTGTCCCGGCCCCTACAAGAGCCGCGACCCTCGCGAAAGGATTCAGCAGCCTCCACGTGACCCCGCTCACCCCAGCGGGCGCACCACGAACCCCACGTCACCCGATGGCATGATCGCCGCTATGACATGGACCGCCCCCGAGGTGACCCGGCCGTCCGGCGACACCGCCGCCGACGAGCCGACCCTCCTGCCCTCCCTGCTGGCCTGGCACCGCAGCACCTTCCTCCACAAACTCGCCGGCCTCACCGGAGAACAGCTCGCCACGGCATCGGTCCCGCCGTCGAACATGACCCTGCTCGGCCTCGTCCGGCACCTCGCCAAGGTCGAACGCTTCTGGTTCCGCCTGCGCTACGCCGCACAGGACATCGAACCCCTCTACGACCCCGCCCTCGGCAAGGACCACGACTTCGAAGTCCTCGACGTCGCCAAAGCCGAAGAGGCATACGACATCCTCCTGGACGAGATCCGGCTCGCCGACGAAGCCGCCGCCGAAGGATCCCTCGACGACACCTTCGACCTCGGCGGGAACCCGTTCTCCCTGCGCATGCTCTACCTCCACATGATCGGCGAATACGCCCGCCACAACGGCCACGCCGACCTCATCCGCGAACGCGTCGACGGCCACACGGGAGCCTGACCATGGACTACGGATTCGTCGGCGCGGGCGAGATCACCGCCGCCATCGTCGAAGGCCTCAGCAAGGACATCACCGACCCGCCCTCGATCTTCCTCTCACCCCGCAGCCGCAGCGTCGGCCAAGAACTCTCGGCACGCTTCGCCAACGTCGAAGTCCGCGACAGCAACCAAGCCGTCCTCGACAGCGCCACGACCATCGTGCTCGCCGTCCGCCCGCCGATCGCCGAAGAAGTCCTCCGAGACCTCACCTTCCGGCCCGACCACGTCCTGATCAGCGCCCTCGCCGGCGTCCCCCTCGACCGGCTGCGCGACTGGGCCGCCCCCGCCCGCGAAGTCGTCCGGAGCATTCCCCTGCCCCCGGCCGCGCGCCGCCAAAGCCTCACCGCGATGTACCCCGACAACCCCGAAGCCCGAGCCCTCTTCGACAGCATCGGCGGCAGCGTCATCCCCGCCGCGGAGAAGGACCTCGACGTCTTCAGCGGCGCCACGGCCACCTTCGCCGCCCACCTCGACTACCTCGGCACCATCGCCGCCTGGATGACCGACCAAGGCATCGAAGACACCACGGCGACCGCCTTCACCAGCCACATCTTCGGCCAGCTCGGACACTCCCTCGTCCAGCAGAGCGGCTCCCTCGAAACCCTCACCGGCAAACACATGACCCCCGGCGGGCTCAACGAACAATTCCTCACCGACCTGCGCACCAACGGCGTCCCCGACACCGTCCGCCAGGCCCTCGACGGAATCCTCACCAGACTGCGAAACCAGTGACCGTCATCGAAAAGCTCCGGGCCGCCGGATGCGTCTTCGCCGAAGACGAAGCCCACCTGATCACCGCCGAAGCCCGCACCCCCGACGAACTCGACACCATGATCCAGCGCCGCATCGACGGCGAACCGCTCGAAGTCATCCTCGGCTGGGCGGAATTCCACGGACTGCGCATCACCGTCGAACCCGGCGTCTTCGTGCCACGGCAACGATCAGAACTCCTCGTCCGCCACGCCACCACCCTCGCCGGACCAGAAGCGGTCGTCCTCGACCTCTGCTGCGGCACCGGCGCACTCGGCGCCGCCATCGCCGCCGAACTCGGCGACATCCGGCTCTACGCGGCCGACATCGAGCCCGCCGCAGTCCGCTGCGCCCGCGTCAACGTCGCCCAAGCCAGGGGAGAGGTCTTCGAAGGCGACCTCTACACACCACTACCCGCGACGCTACGAGGCCGGGTCGACATCCTGGTCGTCAACGCCCCGTACGTCCCCACCGACGCCATCGCGATGATGCCGCCCGAAGCACGCGACCACGAACCTCGCGTCGCCCTCGACGGCGGGCACGACGGGGTCGACGTCCACCGCCGCGTCGCCGCCGAAGCCCCACAATGGCTCGCACCGGGCGGGCACCTGCTGATCGAAACCGGCGAAAGCCAGGCCGCGAGCACCGCGGAAGCCATGGCACACAACGGATTGACCCCCGAAGTGGTCACCGACGAAGCGCTGTACGCGACGATTGTTGTCGGTGCTCGGGTCTAGGGTCGCCGCCGTGACCGACTACCTCCAAACCACCCGCACCGCCTACGACACGGTCGCGGCCGACTATGCCGAACTGCTCCGCGACCACCTCGCCGGATCCACCTGGGACCGCGCCGTGCTCGGCGCGTACACCGAACTCGTCCAGGCCGCCGGAGGCGGCCGCGTCGCCGAAATCGGCTGCGGACCCGGCCGCATCACCGAGTACCTCCACCAGCTGGGCCTCGACATCCACGGCATCGACCTCTCCCCGGAAATGGTCGCCGTCGCCCGCAAGTGGTACCCCCACCTGGACTTCCGGGTAGGGGAGATGCCCGGTTTGTCCATTGAGGACGGTGCATTGACCGGCGTCGTCGCGTGGTACTCCATCATCCACACACCACGAGAGCGGCTGCCGGAGATCTTCGCCGACTTCCACCGGATCCTCGCCCCGGGCGGCCACCTGCTCGTGGCCTTCCAGGTCGGCGACGAAGTACGCCACATCGAGCACGCCTATGGGCACGACATCTCTTGCGACGCCTACCGCCTGTCGCCCGAGAAGATCACCGAGCAGCTGGGGGAGGCGAAGTTCAGCGTGCTCTCCACCCTCGTCCGTGAGCCGTCCGAGGAATTCGAAAGCACGCCACAGGCTTACTTGATCGCCCGCAAGCAGTAGCTCAAGGACGCCGAGCCTCGACGAGCCGGGCCGCCGAGCCGTAGAAAACGCCTCGGTCGGTCTGGTGCTCGGCGAGATCGGCTCGCAAGGCATCCACAGCCGCGGCGCGAGCGGCCTCATCCAGGTCGCTCAACCGGCCACCATGCTGCTCGACGATGAAGTCGGCCGCATCATCCACGTCGCGGCCGAAGTACATCGGCTTGTTCACCGCGGTACACCGGACGTCGGAGTACCCGGCAGACACCAGCAACTTCTCGGTCTCGCCCGGGTCGCTCAGCGCGAGATCCGACGACGGCACCGCACGGCCCGCCGCGAAGATCGTCCGGAACGTGGTGATCCATTCGTTGAGCCGCAACGGCTGCCACGTCAGCAGGACCAGACGGCCACCGGGCCGGGTCGCCCTGGCCAAGTTGGAGAACGCGGCCAGGGGAATACCGAAGAACATCGATCCATGCCTGCTGATCACCACATCGAACCGCGCCTCGGCGAACGGATGGATCTGCGCGTCCACCTGCGCGAAAGAGACATTGGGAACGCCTTCATCCTCGGCGAGCCGACGAGCGAGAACCAGCATCTCACCGGAGAGGTCGACACCCAGCGCGGAACCGTCACTGGCGAACCGTGCGGCGTCCCGCGTCGTCTGACCCGCACCGCAACCGACGTCGAGGACGTTGTCAGTCGGCCTGATGCCGGCCGCGGCGAAGAACGTGTCGCGATAAGCAGCGACACCGTCGTTGAAACGCTGCGCGCGCTTCGCCCAAAGAGCGCCGTCGTCACCGTCCCACGCCATCAACATCCGCTCGTTCGACGGATCGACATGCACAGCGGCGCTCTCGGACATTTCGACTACCCCCAGGTTCTCTTCCGAAAAACGACCCTAGCTGACGGAGTTCGGCCGGGACGTCAGCGAGCCTTTGATGGAACTGTTCGACCGGATCACCCGGCGTCTGGTCCCGTCCGACGCGAAGTAGCGTTGGCGATGTTGACCATCCAGGTGATCCCGAACTTGTCCACGAGCGCGCCGGCCTCGTCGCCCCGCGCCTGCTTCTCCAGCCGCATGGTCACCGTGCCGCCGACGGACAACTTCTCGAAATGGCCGCGGAGTTCGCCATCGCCACCGAGGTAGACCGCGACGTTGTTGCCAGGGGAGTGCGGCACGTCCTCGACCTGGCCGTCAACGTCGCAAGCCATCAGCGTGTATCCGTGCGGGGTGTCGAGCTGGGCGTGCATGACCTTGTCAGCGTCGGGGGAGTCCGGCGAGCCGAAGTCCGCGATCCACCGAATACACGACATCCTGTGGCGGGTATTCGCCGCAGGATTCAGGCCAGGCCCCAGTAAGCCAGCCAAGCGTCCAACGCCGGCCCGGGCGGGTTGAGCCGACGAGCACGGGCGACGTTCTCCTCGTCGTCAGGAACGACCTCGGCCAGAACCAGCACGTTCCCGCGAGCTTCGCCGACACCGAACAGACCTTCGTCAGAGAGCCTGCGCAGCGCCGTCTCCATCGCACGAAGCCGAAGATCGAACTCCGCGTCGGAGGCATCGTCGTCGGCGATGTCGAACACCTCCGGCCGGGCGGCGAACAGCTCGCGGACCGGCTTCAGATGTTCCTCACCACCGATCGAAAACGGTGAATCGGCGTAGGAGTAGCGGACGTCGTCGGCGTCTGGTCGCTGTGTCAGCGCCTCGTGCGACCACGCCGACAGAGCCGGACCAAAGGCTTCGCCGGGCGTGGTCAGCGTGACGTAGTAGAACGTGTGGCCGGGGTTGTCGCGGAACAGGTCTGTGACGGCTGCACGAGTGGCCGTGGTCAACGCGTCGGCAAGGTCGGCTTCGGTAGGAATCACCAGGGCATCGAACCATGTCCCGCTTCAGCCTGAGGGAGGACATGTCCTGACCTTACTTGACCTTACTTGACATAATGTACATTATCGGCACTTTGGCTGACCTGGATAACGATGGCCGAGAGGGGCCTCGATGCAGGCGCGAAGGGGTCCTTCGTCGCATTTCATGCAGTGAAAGCGCCCTTCGTCACGCCTGATGCGGGCATGGCTCCCTTTGGCTCACCCTGAACCGGGTCGCCACAGATCTCCTGAGGCGACCCATGGCACCCCCGGCGACGCGAAACGGAGGTCCGATCACCCAGCCTCAATACGTCACTGTGACGAATCGATGTGGGTCTCACGGAGCCATTGATGATCAATGGAGGCGTCAGGCGCGGTTGGATCTCGTCGAGTCGGCCAGTCTGGCGACGACATGGACCCAAGTGCCGCCTAGGTGGCCCAAGTGTCACGAAAGGGTCGTTCCTGACGCTTTCGTCCTGAATGACCCTTTCATGACACCCCGGAGAGCGACGGGCGAACCGGGATCCCCCGCGAGGGGTTTCCGGACCCATCACTCCGTTTCATGCATAATCACTATTATGCATGAAACGGAATATAACCGAGTGTAAGACTGTCGGTGCCATGCGGTACAAGATGTTCATGAGGGTTTCCGAGGCACAGCAAGCCTTTTTCGCCGCACGTCGTCCCCGTAAGGATTCTCCTCACACCACCGACGCCTACCGCCGCGACCTCGCCGGCATCACCGCACTTCTGCTTCGCGAACTGGACCGCTCCCCTGACGAACTCACTGTCGAGATGCTCACCGCCCAGGCGCTCCGCAACGCCTTCGGTGCCTTCGCAGACACCCACGCGAAGAGTTCGGTGCTCCGCGCCTGGTCGACCTGGAATCAGTTCCTCACCTTCTGCGTGTCCGACGGGTTGCTCGCGGGCAATCCGATGGGCGCGGTCGCCCGGCCGAAGGCGCCTCCGCTGACGCCGAAACCGTTGCGCGGTGAGGAAACCCCGGAGCAGCTGCTCGCTGCCGCCGCCGACGGCTCGCGCCGGACACGAGATCCATGGCCGGAGCGGGACGTCTTGGTGATCGCGCTGGGGCTGGTCGCCGGGCTGCGTGCCGCCGAGATGCGGGCCCTGACGGCGCGATCGCTGGTCGGCCGTCAGGGCGAGATGCGGCTGCACGTCCATGGCAAGGGAAGCCGCGACCGGTCGATCCCGGTGCAGCCGATCATGGAGAAGATCATCGAGGAGTACCTGGCCTCCTGTCGTCGGCGGTTCCCGCAGCAACGGTTCGGGCCCTCCACTCCCCTCCTCCGGGATCGTGCGGGCGAGCCGATCGGCCGCGGCGCGCTCGAGTACCTCGTCAAATCCTGCTATCGGTGGGCAGGCCTGCACGACCGCGTGCCGGTCGGGGCGAACCTCCACGCGTTGCGGCACACCTTCGCGACAAGGCTGGCGGAGGACGGCGCGACGGCGTCCGAGATCATGGCTTTGCTGGGGCACGCGAGCCTCGCGACCAGCCAGAACTACATCGAGGCGACCGGACGTGAGCAGCGTGCGGCGGCCGCGAGCAACCGGACGTACCGGGCGCTGGACGGGATCTTGTAGCTCAGCGGAGTTGTTCGAGGTCCTTGGCGGCCTGGGCGATCTCGCCGGCGAGGCCGCGGAGTTCGGCGACGGAAGCGCCGTCGTCGGCCGCGGTGACGACGTCTTCGGCGGCGCAGCGGAGTTGGAAGAGCCTGTCCTGCAGGGTGGCGATCTCGGTGTCGGAGAGGACGACAGCGTCTTCGGGGAGTCCGCTGCGTTGGAGGGCGGTGCGGCGTTCGTAGGCGCGCTGGCGGCAGGATTGCCCGCAGTAGCGGCGGCGCCTGCCGACGTTGCCGCCTTGTTCGAGCCGCCGGCCGCACCATCCGCAGTGTTTGGGTACCCCCGCGCGGCGGAGTTCGGACACCTCTTCGGCGGATGTCTTCGGGTGTTCGGCCACTTCCCTCACGGATCAGACCCTAGCTGGCCATCCGGCGATCATGCCGAGGCCACGACCGAAGTGCACACTAGTGGGGTGCCGACACCGTTTCCGTACCTCGCCGACCCGCTCCCGCGTGCCTTCGCCCATCGGGGCTGGCACCTCGGTGACCTGGAAGGACTGGAGAACTCGTTGCCTGCCTTCCAGCAGGCGGTGACGGAGGGTTATCGCTACCTGGAGACGGATGTGCACGCGACGTCGGATGGTGTGGTGGTCGTTCATCACGACGCGTCGTTGGACCGGACGACGGACGGCGCGGGGTTGATCTCCCGGCAGACGTGGGCTCAGTTGCGGACGGTCAAGGTCGGTGGCCGTGCGCCGTTGTCGCGGCTGGAGGACGTCCTCGAGGAGCTGCCGGAGGCGCGGTTCAACATCGATGTGAAGTCGAACGAGGCGGTGGCGCCCTTCGTGCGGGCGATCGAGCGGACCGGGGCGTACGACCGGGTCGCGGCGGCGTCGTTCTCCGACGCGCGGCTGGCGCGGATCCGGAAGCTGGCGGGGCCGAAGCTGGTTACCGCGATGGGGCCGCGTTCGGTGGCGGTGATGTGGGCGAACGGGTTCTTGCCGCTGGTGTCGTTGCGGGCCTTGTCACGGGGTGCGATGGCGCAGGTGCCGGTGCGGCAGGGGCGATTGAAGGTGGTGGACCGGGCGTTCCTGCGGCAGGCGACGCGTGGGGGTTTCGAGGTCCACACGTGGACGGTGGACGATCCGGCGGAGATGCGGCTGTTGCTGGATCTCGGGGTGCACGGGATCGTGACGGACCGGCCGGATCTGCTGCGTGACGTTCTTCGGGAACGCGGCGCTTGGCCTTCCTGATCCGCGTTTAGTCCTCTAAATGCGTTGTAAGCGCATTTAGAGGACTAAACGCGGGGACGTCATCGGGGTGCTTTTCCGTTCCAGGCGGCGTCCCAGGTCTTGGGTCCGAGCCGTCCTGAGTCGTTGATGCCGTTGGCTCGCTGGAGGGCGAGGACGGCTTCGCGGGTTTTGTCGTAGTAGCAGCCTGTTCCGGTGAAGCCGTAGCCGAAGGCGTTCATCCGCAGCTGGAACTGCTTCAGGGGTACCGCGCAGTCGCCGTAGGCGTAGACGACGCCGGGCCAGGCGGGTTTGGGTCCGCCTGGCGGAGCGGGCGGGGTGGGCTTCGGCTTGGGCGGAGGCGGCGGGGCGGGCTGTCCTCCCCCGCCGATGTAGGCGGAGTCGGCGTAGGACGGGACGCGTTTGCTGCGGCCGTCGCTGTCGTTGCGGAAGCCGAGTTTGCCGGCGCATTCCCAGGGTTGCCAGCCGCGCATGCGGTAGAGGTAGAGGGCCCGGTAGTCCTGCTCGCGGGGGGCGGCCTGGTCGGGTCGCCCTTGGCCGCCGACGCTGCGCCAGGTGGGCAGGTCGAACTGGTAGGCGCCGTAGTAGCCGTTGCCGGTGTTGATGTTGTAGCGCCCGCTCGATTCACACATGCGGAGCTTGGCCCAGTGGGAGCCGTGGGGATCCGCGGCGGCGGATCCGGTGGTGGCGATCTGCAGGCCCGTCACGGCGAGGGCGAGCAGGAGTGTTCTCGCCACTACGCGGTGTGCTGTGCGAAGGCGATGGGTCCTCATGAGCGGAACAGTAAGTATCAGCCCCGTGCTTCACAAGAGTCACAGATCGCTCACTAGCCTCACACGAAACACACGGGGATCGTGGCAGCGACACGCCGACAATGGTCGGGAAGGTGTCCGGGAAGGGTTCGTCCCGCGTCGAAACGAACACGGTCCGGACTCGTGCCGGACAGGTGGGTGTGATCACCAGTAGTCTCCCGCTGACCTCGACGTTCTCGACTTCAGGAGCAGTGCATGACGGTGGCCGGGACCCGTGATCGCAAGCGGGTGTGGCGGGCTTGGTACCTCTATGACTGGGCCAATTCGCCGTTCTATTCGTCGGTGATCACCGTCTTCGGTGCGCTCTATTTGAGCGAGATCGCGTCGGCGGACGCGAAGACGAATTTCACCCTTAACGGGGACAGGGCGTGCACCGATTCGAGTGGAGCTTCGAGCACCCTTCAGAACTGCGACGTCTCCTTGTTCGGGCTCCACTTCCCCGCTGGTTCGCTGTGGGGGTATCTGCTGTCGATCGCGACGGTGACGCAGGTGCTGGTGCTGCCGATCGCCGGCGCGATCGCGGACCGGAGCAGGCACAAGCGGCGGATCCTCGGCGGGTTCGCATTCCTGGGTGCGGTGGCGTCGGCGTTGATGTTCTTCATCGCGGGGACGAACTGGGAGGTCGGGGTCTGGACGTTCATCCTGGCCAACATCGGTTACGGCGGTGCGCTGGTCGTCTACTACTCGTTCCTGGTGGACATCGCGGAGCCCGATGAGCGGGACGCGGTGTCGTCGAAGGGATGGGCTTTCGGGTATCTCGGCGGTGGTCTGGCGCTGGCGCTGCAGCTCGGGTTCTTCATGGGGCACGAGTTCTTCGGGGTGAGTGAAGGACTGGCGATCCAGATCTGCTTCCTGACGTCGGGGATCTGGTGGGCGGTGTTCACGATCCCGGCGGTGCGGGCGCTCCCCCAGACTCATGTGCCGAAGTCGGGCGAGCGTGGCCTGTCGGTGCTGACGGCCGGGTTCAAGGAGTTGAAGCAGACGATCAAGGAGGCGAGGGCCTATCCCCTGACGCTGGCGTTCCTCGGCAGCTATCTGGTCTTCACCGACGGGATCACGACGGTGGTGGCGGTGTCGGCGCAGTACGGCAAGGACGAGCTGAAGTACAGCACCCAGGTGCTGATCGTCACGATCCTGGTGATCCAGTTCCTGGCGTACGCCGGGGCGATGATCCACGGGGCGATCGCGGCGCGGATCGGGGCGAAGAAGACGATTCTGGGCAGTTTGGTGGCCTGGGTGGCCGTGCTGTGCTTCGCGTTCTTCATCGAGGCTGGTCAGCCGTTGCAGTTCTACGCGGTGGCGGTCGGGATCGGGCTGGTGCTGGGGGGAACGAACGCGTTGTCGCGGTCGTTGTTCGGGCAGATGATCCCGGATGGGAAGGACGCGCAGTACTTCTCGCTGTACGTGGTCGGTGAGCGGGGGACGTCGTGGCTCGGTCCGCTGTTGTTCGCGGCGGTCGGGCAGATCACCGGCTCGTTCCGGTACGCGATCATCGCTCTGGTGATCTTCTTCGTGCTCGGTTTCGTGTTCGTGTGGCTGGTGCCGGTGCGCCGGGCGATCGAGGCGGCGGGCAACCGACCACCGGCGGTGCTGTGAGGGAGGAGCGTGCCGATAGGGTCGGGCGTCGTGACCGTACTGAAGGAGAGTGGCCCGGATCCCACGGACGCGTTGTCGTCGGTGCCGGTGGCGGGTTCACGGCGGGGTGTGCCGGTCGTCGGGAAGCTGAAGTTCTGTTACGGGCCGATGGACTGCGGGAAGTCGACGCTGGCTTTGCAGATCGACCACAACCACGCGCGGCAGGGTCGTCGTGGGATGGTGCTGGTGCGGCATGACCGGTCCGGGGAGCCGCAGATCACGAGCCGGATCGGATTGACGCGCAAGGCGATCGAGGTGGGGAACGAGACCGATCTGCGGTTGCTGGTGCGTGAGCAGTGGGCGGCCGGGCGGCATGTGGATTACCTGATCGTCGACGAGGCGCAGTTCTTGTCGCCCGATCAGGTGGATCAGCTGGCCGAACTGGCGGATGACGTCCAGATCGACGTGTACTGCTTCGGGATCGCGACGGATTTCCGGAGTGTGTTGTTCCCGGGTGCGGCGCGGTTGTTCGAGCTGGCGGACGAGTTGCAGCCGGTTCAGGTCGAGGTGCTGTGCTGGTGCGGGCAGACGGGGCGGTTCAACGCGCGGGTGTCCGATGGCGAGGTGCTGCGGGCCGGCGACACCGTGGTGGTGGCGGATACTGAGCAGATGGTCGTTGAATCTTCACCGGTATCACGTTCTGAGGGCGAACCGAGTACGGTCCGTTATCAGGTATTGTGCCGTCGCCACTTTCGACTGGGCGACCTGGGGCCCTCCTCGGCCCAACACGGTCAGTTACGGTTGACGTGACAGGCGTACTACTAGCCCATCTGGGGGATATCCGCACCAAGATGGCCGTATTGACGTCACGCCAGAGCGCGAAACCACTCCTACTAGGAGAAGCTGTTGCCACCGGGTGACACAGCTCATCGTGAGCAAGGACATGCTGTCCAGGGAATCCTCTGGCCGTCACTGTCGTTGCATAGGGTGAGCATCACCCTGGCTCCACCCGGAGCTGACTGAAAGGACCCCCATCATGGCCGACCGTGTTCTCCGTGGAAGCCGGCTGGGAGCGGTCAGCTACGAGACCGACCGCAACCACGACCTCGCGCCTCGGCGCACCGTGCGCTACGCCTGCCCCAAGAACCACGAGTTCGAGGTGCCCTTCTCCGACGACGCCGAGATCCCCTCGGTGTGGGAGTGCAGGCTGCACGGCAGCGAGTCCGAGATCGTGGACGGCGGGCAGCCGGAGCAGAAGAAGGTCAAGCCCCCGAGGACGCACTGGGACATGCTCCTGGAGCGCCGTTCGATCCCGGAGCTCGAAGATCTGCTCAACGAACGTCTCGCCGAGCTGAAGGGACGCAGGACCACCCGGTCCGCCTGACGCACGGCACAAGTAGCTAGCCCCACCACGAACCGGCGAAGCCCCCGCGACCTCCCACCGCGGGGGCTTCGCCGTGTCCGGGGTCAGGCGACCGCGACCAGGGGTACCAGTGCGTCGCGAAGGCGCCGCAGGTGCTCGGGTGGCGATTCGAGCAGCGGGAGCCGGACCGTGGCGTTCGGGATGACGCCGAGCTCGGCCAATGCGGCCTTGGCCATGATCGCTCCCTGCGAGGTGCGCATGACGGCCTCCGCCAGTGGAAGCAGCGTGGCGTTGAGCGATCGTGCGGTGTCGAGGTCTCCCCCGCGCACGGCGGCGATGAGTTGGGCGTTGCGGTCGGCGAAGGCGTTGCCCACGACGCTGACCAGGCCGGTGGCGCCGGCGGCGAGATAGGGCAGGTTGAGCTCGTCGATGCCGCAGTAATAGGCCAACGGCGTGCGCGCCATGACGGCCATCGCTTCGAATACGTCGCCCTTGGCGTCCTTCACGGCCCGGATCCTGGGGTGGCGGGCGAGTTCGATCAGGGTGGCCGCTTCCAAGGCCGTCCCGGTGCGGGCCGGGACGTCGTAGAGCATCACGGGCAGGTCGGTGGCGTCGGCGACCGTCAGGCAGTGCGCCACGATCCCGGCTTGTGTCGGCTTGGAGTAGTAGGGGCAGACGAGCAGGAGCGCGTCGGCGCCGGCCGCCTCGGCTTCCTTCGCGCGTCGGATGGAGGTGGTGGTGTCGTAGGTGCCGACACCGGCGATCACGCGCGCCCGGTTCCCGGTGCGGTTCGCCACCGTGTGGACGAGCCGCGCGGCTTCGGTGCCGGTCAGGGTGGGTGACTCCCCGGTGGTTCCGCCGACGACGATGCCGTCGCAGCCGGTGGTCAGCAGGTGGTCGACCAGGCCGGTGAGGCCGGGTTCGCTGAGCACCCCGCCGGGTTCCATCGGGGTGACCATGGCGACGAGGTTGGAGCCGAAGAGTGTTTCGGTCATGCTGCCGATCCTGTCGACGCCGATACCTATGGTCCAACGATGGTTTTTGGACGGTATTGCGTAGCCTGGCTTTATGGTCGAGGTCGGAGCTCTGCGGTCGGTGGCCGCGCTGGGGACGCTGGCGCGGGCGGCGGACGAACTGGGATTCACGGCGTCGGCCGTGTCGCAGCAGATCAAACGGCTGGAACGCCAGATCGGGATGCCGGTGCTCGCTCCGGCAGGCCGCGGCGTCGTGCTGACTCCGGCGGGCCAGGCCGTCGTCGACTCCTCTTTGGAGGTGTTCCAGGCACTCGAACGGTGCGTCGAGGCCGCTCAGTCGGTCGCGGAGGGCGCGCCGCGCGGTGTCCTGCGGGTGGCCGCGTTCTCGACCGGCATCCGCGGCCTGCTCGCCCCCGTCCATCCGCGGCTCCTGACGCGCTACCCCGGCCTGCGGCTGCACATCACCGAACAGGACCCCGACCAGGCTCTGCATTCCGTCGAGGCCGGGACCGCCGACCTCGCGCTCATCCATGACGCCGACGGCGCGCCGGTACCGCTGTCCCCCGCGCTGTCACGGCGCCTGGTGCACACCGACCTCGGCGACGTCGTCATGGCCGAGACCCATCCGCTGGCGCGCGCCGAGCCGCCGCTGGACGGTGCGAACCTGGCCGGGCACGCGTGGGTGACCAGTCCGCCGGGCACGGTCTGCCACCAGTGGTTCCGGCGTGTGTTCGCCGGCCTTCCGGAAGAACCCGACGTGCGGCATCTGGTGGACGACTTCTCCACGCAGCTGTCGCTGGTGGCCTCAGGCGAGGTCGTCGCGTTGATCCCGCGGCTGGCGCGCCCGCCCTTGGCCGAAGGGCTCCTCGCCCGGCCGCTGCGGCGCCCGCCGACGCGCGAGGTTCACGCCGCGTGGCGCCGCAGTGCCGAGTCCAGCCCCGCGATCCGGGCGGTGCTGGCGGAACTCGGGGCGGCTCGGTCAGCTGGGGTACATGCTGGTCACGTTGACGAACGTGCCGGTGATCCCCATGGCGTCGCCGGAAGCGAGGAACGCCAGCGTGGAGGCGACCTCGGCGAGACGCGGTGAACGCTTGGTCATCCGGGCCTCGGTGAGGCCGTCGAGGACGTTCTGCATCATCTCGGGACTTGCCGGCAGCTGGTTGTTCACCGCGGAGAGCTTCTCGGGTGTGAAGGTCTCCGGGATACCGGCGACCCAGATGCCGAGCGCGCGGACACCGTGCGGTCCGATCTCGACGGCGAGATTGCGGATGAAGGTATCCAGCGCGGCGTCGATCGAGCCCGTGGCGCCCATCATCGGGCTGCCGTGGGCGGATCCGCTGTCGAGGGCGAGGATGGCACCGGAGCCCTGAGCGACCATGTGCCGGGCGGCGGCCCGCGCGGTGATGAAGTTCGTCGTGATTCCGGCGGTGATCGGGCGGACGTAGTCCTCGACCGACATCTCCACGAGTGGGATGCCTTGGATGTCGCCGCGCGGGACGAGGTTGAGCGAGATGTCGATGCTGCCCGCCTCGGCCACGACGGAAGCCGCGTGCGCGTCGACCGCGGTTTCGTCGAGGCCGTCGACGACGGCGACTTCGGCCCGTCCCCCGGTCTCCTTGATCTCGTCGGCGAGCTTCGTCAGTGCCGGTTCGTGGCGGCCGGTGAGGAAGACGCGGGCTCCGCGCGCGGCGAACTCCTTGGCGACGCCGTTGCCGATCGCCCCGCCGGCGCCGTAGATGATCGCGTTCTTGTTCTGCAGGCTCATGGGTTTTCCTTCCACGTTGTCAGGTACGACCGTTGAGACGCGGAAGGCGCGGAGATCTCATCGGTCCTCAGATCAGCGTCAGGGGCAGCCCGAACGCGGGGAACAGCGGAGATCTCATCGGTCCTCAGATCAGCGTCAGGGGCAGCCCGAACGCGGGGAACAGGTGCGGCTCGAACGCGGTGATCTCGGCGACCTTCCCGTCTTCGATGCGCAGCACATCGAGCACCTGTGCCCGGTAGACCCGGGTGCCCGGCCGCCGGACGTATCCCGCCGCGGCGGGAAGCCCGTTGGCCACGGCCGGAAGGTGTTTCCACTCCCCGAAGTACGTCGGCGAGGCGGGATCGAGGGATTGGGCGACGAACTCGAGGAAGACGTCCCGTCCGGAGAACCACAGCGGATTCGGCGGCATCGTGACCAGCACGTCCTCCCTCAGCAGCTCGGCCATGACCCGGCTGTCCCCGTTGGCGGTCGCGGCGGCCATGTAGCGCCGCAGGATCGCCTGCTCCTCGTCGGTCGGCCGCACGGTCCTGGCCCAGTCGGTGCGGCGTTCCGGCAGGCGTTCGCGCAGTGTGGGGCGTGCGCGCTGAAGGGCGCTGGTGACCGAAGCGACGGTGGTTTCCAACAGGTCCGCGGTTTCGGCGGCCTTCCAGCCGAGGACGTCGTTGAGGATCACCACGGCCCGCTGTTTCGGTGGGAGGTGCTGGATCGCGGCCAGGAAGACGAGCTCCATCGTTTCCCTGGTCTCGGCGATCTCCGCGGAGTCGTCCGGGAACGGCTGCAACCAGGGCAGGAACTGAGGCGGTTCGCCCTGTTCGACGTCAGGCAACGGGTCGTAGGGACGTGGGACCCGTTTGTTGCGCCGCAGGAAGTCGAGGCAGGTGTTGGTGGCGATGCGGTAGAGCCAGGCGCGGAAACTCGACCGGCCTTCGAACCCTTCGCGGCCGCGCCACGCTCGCAGGAACGTCTCCTGGACCAGGTCCTCCGCGTCGTCGTAGGACCCGACCATGCGGTAGCAGTGCACGCGCAGTTCTCGCTGGTGCTCCTCGATCCTCCCGGCGAAGGCGACCTCGTCCACGGTTTCCGTCACGGGCGCCGGTGTGACGTTTTCGTCCTTGGTCCGCAGCGCCAGTTGAGCGATGCGCCGCAGCCTGCCGACGTCGGAGGTGAGCGAGGCAAGGTCGGTGAGGAACACCTCCGGCGGCTGAGGTGCCAGCCGGTTCGCGACGCGGCCGACCTCGGCGATGAGGGTTTGCACGTCGGGGGCGGGGTCGCGCCGTGACCGGTAGGCCCGCTGGCGGCACGCGGCCGAGCAGTAGACGGCCGTACGCCCGCGCGAATCCGCCTTCGACGGCAGCGGGCCTCCGCACATCCCGCAGACCTTCCCGGTCACGGCTCACCTTCCCCGAAAACGTCACGCCCGATCAAGTTACGCATTATGCCGATGCGGCGGGCAGGTAGCCCGGGATGTCCTCGACGCGGTGGTAGACGTCGAGCCCGCGGGACAAGGCGATGGCGACGTCCTGGTCGGCGCCGGTGGATTCGCCCGGCAGCCGCAGGACGGCGTCGCAGTGATGCAGCAGCCTGTCGGCCGTCGGATACATGACCTCCTTGGCGATCGGGTCGGCGACGGTCTTCCCGCCTGCGCCGCGCAGCACCGGGAGCGCGACCCACTCGCCGATCATCGGCACGTGCCCGCTGCGGAAGATCGGCCAGACCGCCTCTTCGAGCCGGGCGAGATTACGGGCGAGGAGTTCGGGGGCGTCGCCGGTTCCGGAGCGGAACGGTCCGGCGATGAGGATCATCAGAGGTTTGCTCATACGCCGGAGCATAATGTGCAACAATCGGCAGGAACAAGGAGAAAC
Organism: Amycolatopsis sp. NPDC043885; assembly: GCF_056435685.1. Lineage (NCBI taxonomy): Bacteria > Bacillati > Actinomycetota > Actinomycetes > Pseudonocardiales > Pseudonocardiaceae > Amycolatopsis > Amycolatopsis sp. NPDC043885. Next base: position 138,711 of record NZ_JBWKEA010000022.1, on the reverse strand, counting down.
GTGCACATGTTGGCTGCGCAGCGACGAGACCTGCTGATGGAACGACTCAAGACCGAAGGCCGCATCGTGGCGAAGGACCTCGCCGCCGAACTCGGCGTATCGGAAGACAGCATCCGCCGTGACCTGCGAGAACTCGCGGACGCCGGGCTCTGTCAGCGGGTCTACGGCGGAGCCCTGCCGGTCTCCCCGGCCACCGCGGACTACGCGACGCGCATGGCGGTCAGCGTCGCAGGCAAGGAACGGATCGCGAAACGTGCAGCAGCGTTGATCCGACTGGGATCGACGGTCATCCTCGACGGCGGCACGACCGCGCTCGCGCTGGCGAAGGCACTCCCCGTCGACCTCGAAGCGACAATCGTCACGCACAGCCCCACGGTCGCGGCCGCGCTCGTCACGCATCCGAAGGTCGAGGTGTTCCTCATCGGCGGACGGCTCTTCAAGCACTCCGCCGTCACCTGCGGGGCGGCCGCGGCCGAGGCGGCCGAGGGCATCAACGCCGATCTGTTCTTCCTCGGCGTCACCGGCGTGCATCCCGAGACCGGGCTCACCACCGGCGACTCCGACGAGGCCGCGATGAAACGCACCCTCGCCAAACGGGCCGCCGACACCTACGTGCTGGCCAGTTCGGAGAAGATCGGCGCGGCCTCGCCGTTCACCGTGCTCCCCCTGTCCGACGTCGCGGGCGTGATCACCGACGCGGCGCCGGACGAGCCGACGGTGAAGGAACTGGGAAAGCTCGGGGTGAGCGTGCTGGGGGTCAGCCCTTCTTGGCCAGCCCGCGAAGCTGCTGCCAGCGACGCTTGAGCCCCCACAGACCGACCAGGACGATCGCCTCGCGCACGACCGAACCGCTCATCTTCGACTGACCGACCTCGCGTTCGGTGAAGGTGATCGGCACCTCGACCACCTCGAACCCGGCGAGCGCCGTGCGGAACGCCAGGTCGATCTGGAAGCAGTAGCCCCGCGAGGCGATCTCATCGAGCGGGAGCTTCTCCAGCACCGTGCGGCGGTACGCGCGGAAACCCGCCGTGATGTCCTTGATCTTCGTGCCGAGCGCGATCCTCGCGTAGAGGTTCGCCACCCAGGAGAGCGCCTTGCGCTGGAACGGCCAGTTCACCGTGCTGCCACCGGGAACGTACCGGGAGCCGATGGACAGATCCGCGTCCTCGAGGGCCGCCAGTACCCGCGGCAGATCCTCCGGCGCATGTGAGCCGTCGGCGTCCATCTCGACGATGGTGGCGTAGTCACGAGCGAGTCCCCAGCGGAAACCCGCGACGTACGCGGCGCCCAGGCCGGCCTTCTCGGTCCGGTGCATGACGTGGATCCGCTCGTCGGCCTTCGCGAGCTCGTCGGCGACGTCGCCGGTCCCGTCCGGGCTGCCGTCGTCCACGACGAGGGCGTTGACCTCCGGGAGTGCTTCGAGCAGGCGTTCCAGGATCGGGCCGATGTTCTCCCGCTCGTTGTACGTCGGGACCACCACCAGCACCGGGTCGATTCCCTGGGCCCCCCGTGGCGCCTGCGCCATCCGCTTTTCCTCCGTGTTCCGGCGGGTCAGCCCGCCGCTTCCCTCGTTGCCTTGGCGACGCTCGCGCGCCGGGTGCGGAAACGCAGCACGTACCCGCCGGTAACCCCGGCGATCGCCAGGGCGAGCAGCCCGTACTCCGTCGTCACACCGAGTAGATCCGACAGCGTAGTCTGCTGCCTCAGCGGTACGCGCCCCACCAGGGAGTCTGCGGTGAACAGGCTGGTGGAGGCCGTGATCGAACCGTCCGGCGCGACGATCGCGCTGACCCCGCTGGTGGCGGAAACGATCACGGCGCGCCCGTGCTCGACCGCTCGCAACCGCGACATCGCCAGCTGCTGATAGCTCATCTCCCCCGGTCCGTACCAGGCGTTGTTGGTGGGTACGACGAGCAGTTCCGCGCCATCGGCCACCGACTCCCGCGCCGGGTAGTCGAAGGCTGTCTCGTAACAGATGAAGACGCCGACCTTGGTACCCGCGACCGACAGGGCGGCGTTGGCTCCGTCGCCCGGCTTCATGTCGGCGACGCTGTCGACGAACGGGGTCACCAGCTTCGCGACCTCACGGGCCGGGATGTACTCGCCGAACGGCACGAGCTGTTGCTTGGCGTAGCGCTGGCCCGGGCCGGTGACCGGATCCCAGACGAGCGCGGAGTTCTGCGCGCTTCCGTCGGGCAGCCGGACCAGCGCACCGATGATCGCCTGCGTGCCGTAGTCGCGGACCAGTTGATCGACGCCGGCATCGCCGGTGCGCATGGCCATCGCGGTCTCCGGCCATACGAGCAGATCGACCTTCGTGTTGCTCGCCTTGAGCTTTTCCAGCAGCCGGGCACTTTCGGCGAGGTGGTTGCTCCGGAGTTCGTCGCGGCGGCCTTCCAGCGCCAGGCCGATGTCCGGGGCGTTGCCCTGCACCGTGGCGACGGTGAGCTCGCCGTCCTGGGCTTCGGTGCCGATCGTCGGCCACACCGCGAGCCCCGCCACCACTGGAACCAGCGTCAGTGCCGACGCCGCCACCAGAGAACGGCGCGGATCCGCGCCCTTCAGCCGCAGGCACAGCGCCGCGAGCCCGAAACCGGTCGCCACGACGGCGAGACCGACCAGCGGAGCACCGCCGATAGATGCCAGCGAGACGAACGCGCCCTCCGGCTGGCTGAACGCGACACGACCCCACGGGAAACCGCCGAAGGGGAACCAGGTGCGAGGAGTCTCTAGCGCGATGATCACCAGTGCCGCCCACAGCGGCCCGAGCGGCAGCCTCCACACCACGGTGGCGAAAGCCCCGCCGAAACCGAGATACACCGACAGCGCCATCGCCAGCCCGAGCCACGGCCACGGCCCGAAGCCTGGGCCGAGGAAATCCAGCAGCCACGTCAGCAGCGGCAGGAAGAACCCCATCCCGAACACGAACGCGTAACCGAACGCGCCCCGGAACCTTCGTCCGTGCACCACCATGGCGAAGCCGGTGAACGCCAGCGGCGCGAGCCACCACAGCGGACGCGGAGCGAAACTGAGGTACAGCGTGAATCCCGACGCCGCGGCGACGAGGAAACGCACGAGCCAGGCGCGGGAGAAGCGCTTCCGGGGCGCCGCTTCGGGGTCCGGATCGGTCACGGTCGTGGACACTCCTGAACCCTAGGCCGTCCGGGTGAACAGATCGTGGATGACCTGTCCGTCGCGGACCGTGCGCAGACAACGGGGCAGTGTCGCGCCCTGCGCGAGGTTCGGCAGCGGGGGCACGCCCGCGCGCGGGTCGGTCGACCAGCGCTGTACACGTGAGTCCGGTGTCGCGACGACGAGGTCTTCGGCGTCCCAGATCGCGTAGTGCGCGGGAGCGCCCGGGACCAGGCTGCCGGTGACGCCGTCGTTGACGCCGGCGGCGCGGTGTCCCGCACGGGTGTGGGCGGTGAAGGACGCGCGGGCGGACAAGCCCGAGCCCGGCGTGCGGTGATAGGTCCCGGCGCGGACGGTGGCCCACGGGTCGACCGGCGTGACGGGTGCGTCGGAGCCGAAGGCGAGCAGGAGCCCTTCGGCGGCCATGGCGGCGAAGGGATTGAGCTTCGGGGCGCGTTCCGCGCCGAGGCGTTCGGTGTACATGCCCTGGGTGCCGCCCCATTCCGCGTCGAACTGCGGCTGGACCGAAGCGACCACACCCCAGCCCGCGAGCGCCTTCGCCTGGTCGACGTCGATCATCTCCACGTGTTCGAGCCGGTGGTGGCGGGCGGCCAGCGCTCGACGGCCGACGGTCTTCTCCGCGAGCCGGAACCCTTCGACGACCTCCGCGACGGCGGCGTCGCCGATGACGTGGAAACCGGCCTGGAGTTCGGCCTCGGTGCAGGCGCTGATGTGCTCGGCTATGGCGGGGGCGTCGAGGTAGAGCGTCCCGGAGGTGCCATGGGCGTCGGCGTACGGCTCGTGCAGGGCGGCGGTGCGGGAGCCCAGCGCGCCGTCGACGAACAGGTCGCCCGCGACTCCCCTGGCGCCGAGCGCGCGGGCGGTGTCGACACCACCGCGCTCGCCCCAGTAGCCGACGACTTCCGGCAGTCCGGGTTCGGAGGCGAGCGCGAGCAGATCCGTGAGGTCTTCGGCGCCGGAGATGTCCGGGCCCGCGCATTCGTGGACGCTCACGACTCCGCGCGCGGCGGCTTCGGCGAGGAACGCGCGCTGGGCTTCGCGGCGCTGCTGCGGCGTGATCGCCTCGCGCATCGCGGCGCGCACGAGGTGGTGGGCGTCGCGGGTCAGCGGTCCGTCGGCCGACCAGCCCGGCGCTTCGTGCACGCCGGCGGCGAGCGCGACGAGGGCGCTGGAGACGAGCGCCGAGTGGACGTCGACCCGGCTCAGGTACACCGGGGTGCCGTTCGAGGCCTCGTCGATCTCCGCGCGGCTGGGCAGCCTGCCGTCGCTCCAGCGGGATTCGTCCCACCCGTGCGCGACGAGCACCTGGCCGGGGCGGGCGGTATCGCGGACCGCGGCGAGGAGCTCTCCGGCACCGCGGATGTTCGCGAGGTTCAGCCCGGTGAGGTGCAGGCCCGTCGCGGTGGCGTGGACATGTGCGTCGACGAAGGCGGGTGCGACGAAGGCGCCGTCGAGGTCGACCAGTTCGGCGTCGGGATGCAGGGCCCTGGCCGGGCCGTCCTGTCCCACCCAGACGACGGTGCCGTCGGTGATCGCCATGGCGGTGGCGTCGGGGGCCGAGGGGCTGTAGATACGCCCGCCGAGCAGGAGCGTGGTTCGCGCGTTCGTCACGCTCCCGAGTTTGCAGCGTGCGGACGACCAGGTGACCGGCGGGTCGGTGACATTTCGACACACAACGCGAGACAGGAATATTTACGTCTTCCGAACGATGTGACAGGATATTTTCACGCGTTTCCGACGACGAGGAGTACAAGTGACTGCGATCCAGGAACCGACCTCGCCGGTGGCCGCCTACGATCAGCCCTACGACTACACCCGTGTCGAGCTGATCGAACCCGACTGGCGCCGCTTCCCCGGCTGGCACGACGTGACCGAGGCAGAGTGGCGTGACGCGCAGTGGCAGCGAGTGCACTGCATCCGCAACGCCAAGCAACTGCGCGCCCTCATGGGCGACCTGCTCGAGGAGCGCTTCTACGAGGACATGCTCGCCGACCAGCGAGAGATGGCCACGATGTCGATGCTGCTGCCGCCGCAGATGATCAACACGATGGCGCCCAGCGCGGGCACCGACCCGGTGAAGGTGACCGAGGCCTGGTACGCCGACCCGATCCGCCGCTACATGCTTCCGGTGCGCAGCGACCGCGACACCGAGTGGCCGAGTCACCCGCACTCCGAACGGGACTCACTGCACGAGGCCGAGATGTGGGTGGTGGAGGGGCTGACCCATCGCTACCCCACCAAGGTCCTCGCCGAGATGATCTCCACCTGTCCCCAGTACTGCGGGCACTGCACCCGGATGGACCTGGTCGGCAACTCCACCGAGCAAGTCGAGAAGCACAAGCTCTCGCTCAAACCGGTCGACCGCCAGGACGCGATGATCGAGTACCTGAAGAAGACCCCGGGCGTGCGTGACGTCGTGGTCTCCGGCGGCGACGTCGCCAACGTGCCCTGGCCACAGCTGGAGTCGTTCCTCATGCGGCTGATGGACATCGACACCGTCCGCGACATCCGGCTCGCGACCAAGGCGCTCGCCGCCCTCCCGCAGCACTGGATCCAGCCGAAGGTCGTCGAAGGGCTCGAACGCGTCGCCGGCACCGCGCAGCGGCGCGGCGTCAACCTCGCGATCCACACCCACGTCAACCACGCCCAGTCGGTGACCCCGCTGGTCGCCGAAGCCGCCAGGACCGCCCTCGACGTCGGCGTCCGCGACGTGCGCAACCAGGGCGTGCTGATGAAGGGCGTCAACGCGACCCCGGCCGACCTGCTGGACCTGTGCTTCGCGCTGCAAGGCGAGGCGAACATCCTGCCGTACTACTTCTACATGTGCGACATGATCCCGAACGCCGAGCACTGGCGGGTTTCCGTGCACGAAGCACAGGAACTCCAGCACGCGATCATGGGCTACCTGCCCGGCTACGCGACTCCCCGCATCGTCTGCGACGTGCCCTACGTCGGGAAGCGGTGGGTTCACCAGCTGGCCGAGTACGACCGCGAGCTCGGGATCTCCTACTGGACCAAGAACTACCTGACCAGCGTGGACAGGGAAAACGTCGCCAACGCCGACGAGGCACTGCAGCAGCGCTACCCCTACTACGACCCGATCTCCACCCTTCCCGAGGCCGGTCAGCGCTGGTGGCGCGACCAGCCCCGGACGGCCTGACCCGGCCGACCCGTCAGGCAGGTCCCAGAGGGGGCGTTCAGGCTCATGTGCGAGCTTCAAACGCCCCCTCTGTCGTACCGGCTGTTTGTGCTGGCCAGAACCGGTTGGTACCGGTTGCGACCGGACGTCGAACGGCCCAGAAAATCCGTGGCTGCCTGTCGGTACGCGATGGAATACCGGCTGACGTGACCGGGTCGCCTTCGCGCCGATGACCCCCGCGTGGTCGAGGTCCGGCACGCCGTCCACGGCCACACCCCGTAGCACTTGTCCAACCCAGCTCCACGACGACCACGCGTTCCCACGCGGCACGGCGTCGCAGCACCAACTGCGTCATGAACGCCGGTCGTGCCGCCGACGGGGCGCATCCCGTCCATCGGCTGAGGTCCTTTGCGCGCGAGCGTGCCACGAGGGGTCCCCATAGGACATTTCGTCCTATGGGGACCCGCCGGGGTCACTACCAGGCCTTCCCGAACTTGAGCCGGAACTCAGGATCCTCCTCGGCGGGCTTGCCCGCCCCCTTGATCCTGGCCTTCGGCTTGCCCGCCTTCTTGCGTTTGGCGGCGAGTGTCTCCGGATCCCACGGGTTCTCGAGCAGGCGTTCGCCGTCGGGCTCCTTCGTCGGTTCGTCCGTCACTGCGCGGCCGCGGGTTCCTTCGGCACCGGCTTGACCCCCCAGAGCTCGGGGTTCCCGGCCGCCTCGGCCATCTCCTTGACGTCACTGAAGTCGTTCGCCTGCCGGGCGAGGAACACGCCCATCTGGCGCAGGTCGCCCATTTTGCGGACGGAGGCCTCGACCAGATCGCTGACGTTCTGGACGAAACCGTTGAGCAGGCGGATGACGTTCGCGGCCTCACCGAAGGGGTTGATGAGGTCTTCGAGGAAGTTCGCCGAAGCCTCGGCGATCTGGTTGGCGCACTCGCTGATGAAAGCGATCGCGTCGCCGTAGGTCTCGTAGACGATGTCGATGCAGCTCTCCATCGTGCCGGCGATCTCGTTGAACACACCTTCGTTGCGGGAGATGCGCTTGGTGGCGTTGATCGCGTAGGTGTTGTACGAGTCGTACCCGCCGCCCTGCCAGTACGCGGCGAGGTTGTTGCGCGAGTCGTCGATCGCGGTCTCCGAGTCGACCATGTACCAGGCCTGGCCCCACCACACGGCCAGTTCTTCCATCCGATCGGCGTTGCCGAAGAGGAGATCCCGGATCATGAACAAGGTGTCGAGGGCACCCTTGTGCTCGTGCTCTTCGGCCTTCGCCTGGACTTTATTAGCCGCGTTCTCAGGCCACTCGGCCTTCTGGCGTGTCGCCATGCTCTGTTCTGTTCCTTAAGTTTCGAGTGTGTGCCGGGGCCTAGAAGCGGCTGTCCGCAGCGTCGTCGTCGCCACCCATGTATCCGAACTTCTCGTAGTACTCGGCGTCGCGGTTCTCGTACTCCTTGGCGACCTTGTCCAGGTTGCCGCGGACCTCGTCGATCTGCTCGATGCCGATCCGAGCGGTCTTCAGGATGGTCTCGCGGGCGACGTTGTAGTCCGTGGGGAAACCGGTCTTCATACCGAGCAGCCCCATGTCGGCGGGGGCCATGACCGCGTAGTCGCTGCCGCGGTCGACGAACTCCCGCCAGGCGTCCCCGGTGGTGACCCACGCCTCGGTGTTCTTGCGGAGGGCGTCCGGTACGACGTAGTAACCGGTGCCTTCGATTCGAGCCAAAGTCGTTCTCCGTTCGGTGATCAGCGGGGGCGCGAGGCGGTGAGGGCCTGCTGCCTGAGTTCTTGCGCGTGCTCCTCGGCGGCGACGATCGCCTCCAGCAGGCTCTCGCTCAACGCCTGGGCCGTGGTGTAGGGGAGGTTTTCGAGGTCGATGTCGATGCGTTGCAGCTGGCCGGCACCGGAGACCTCGACGACGCCGAGCTCGCCGGGGATGTCGACCTCGATGGCCTGATCCCTGGCGTTCGCGAGCGCTGTCGTGAGCGCGGCGTCGCGCTCCTCGATCTCGCTGACCAGGTTCTCCAGCCTGCGCCGGCGGCTCAAGCGCGCACCCCCGGGAGGATTCCTTCGGCCTTCTCGCGGCCTGCCGCGCCGGCCGCGGCCCGGGCTGCGACGATGGCTTCGATGGTGTCCGGGCCGATGTTCTGCGGGTAGGCCTGACGCAGCGCCTCGGCGCTCACGTCGAGGTCCGTCAGCCGTCCGTTGCCGTCCACTTCGGCCTCGACGAGGCCGCTATCCGAACGACCGGTAAAACGTTCTTCGGCCTGTTCGGCGGCGAGGCGTTCGAATTCCGCGGCCTTGGCCTCCCAAACGGCCATTTCCGCATCCGTGGGCGGAGCCCAGTCGTATCCGTTCATACCGCGCATGTAAGCATCGTTGACTTTGTCGATGCGGACGGTTCGGGGCAAACGCCGGAGACATTGTGTCCTAGATCACTATCGCCGCCTTGTCGGCTCCAGCTTGTCGGTCACGACGCCGGTTTATCCGCCAGCTGCTCGAGGCGGGCCATCTCCACGTCGAGGGCTGTTTGCGCCCGGCTCACCGTCTCCGAGCTGTATCCGCCGCTCGACCGGGCTCGCTGGAGGCGTTCGGACTGTTCGGTGAGGACACGCAAGCGCAACCGCAGATATTGCTGCACGCTCTCGACCTGCTCCGGCGCCGGACGGCCCGCGGTCGCTTTGCCCGGGACGCGCACGTCCGAGCGCACCCGGTCCAGGACCGCCTCGCTGAAGGGCCCGTCGGCCGGATCGTCCAAAACGGACTTCGCCGCGTCGGCGAGCTCGGCCATGAGCCGGACGTACTCCTGGCGCGCCCGGTCCGGATCCTCCTCGGGCACACGCGCCGCACGGATGACCGCCGGGAGGGTCATTCCCTGTACCAGCAGCGTCGTGGTCGCCACCACGTAGGCGATCAGGACCAGCAGGGCGCGGTCCGGGGTGTCCTGCGGAAGGGTCTGCGCCGCCGCGAGGGTGATGGCGCCGCGCATCCCCGCCCAGCCGAGCACCACACCGCCGCGCCAGCCCAGAGTCTCGGTGAGCCGGAACTCCACGTCCGCGGCGGCGCGATCGAGCCGTTTCCGGAAGTGCGCCACCCGTCTCGGTGACGCTTTGTCCAGCCGCTCGGTGACGGCTGGATTCGACTCGTCGCCCCGCAGCACCGCCTGCGTGGTTTCCAGTCGCGGTTTGAATCGCGCGGCTTTTCGCTGCTCGCGGTACAGGCCGGCGACCAGCGGTCCGACGAAGACGACGCGCGCGACGATGACGAGCGCCGACGCGGCCAGGCCGATGGCGAGCGCGCGCCAGACGCTCGAACCGTCCTCGTGCACCTCGTCGACGAGGGTCTTCACGCTGAGTCCCATGAGCAGGAACATCCCGCTCTCCAGCAGGAACGCCGCGGTGCGCCAGTTGACGGTCTCGGCGAGGCGGTCCGTCGCGCGCAGATGCCGCGGGGCGAGATGACCGGTCACCAGGCCGGCGACGACGACGGCGAGCACGCCCGAGGCGCCGGCCTCTTCCGCGGGCAGGAAGGCGATGAACGGGACCACGAACGAGATGGCCGTGTTGAGCACGGCGTTGCCCAGCAAGGCGCGCGCCCGCACGTTGACGACCCCGACCAGGATCCCGATCCCGACCGCCACGACGACCGAGAAGGCGAACTCGCCCACGACGCCCCAGACGGACACCGACCCGGCGACCGCGGCGACGGCGGACCGCAGCAGCACGAGCGCTGAGGCGTCGTTGACCAGCCCTTCGCCTTCGAGCACGGTCAGCAGCCGGGGTGGCAGACCGAGTCGCCGCCCCACGGACGTCGCCGCGACGGCGTCGGTGGGGCTGATGACCGCGCCGAGCGCGAACGCGGCGGGCCACCCGATCCCCGGCACCAGCCAGTGGAACAGCCAGCCGGCGCCCAGTGTCGTCCCCACCACGAGAAGGACCGCGAGGCCGGTGATCGGCCGGATGTTCCGCCGGAAGTCGACCATCGGCATGTTCACCGCCGCCGAATACAGCAGCGGAGGGAGCACCCCGGCGAGGATCAGCTCGGGTTCGACCTCCGGATGTGGGACGCCCGGCAGAAAGCTCAGCCCGATCCCGGCCACCACGAGGCTCAGCGGAGCAGCCAGGTTCAGCCGTTCGGAGAACGCGGCCACCACCACGATGAGGACGACGCCGAGCACGGCGACGAGAGTCAGGTTCACAGGGCTGTACGTGTCCTCTCGCCGTTCGCGCCACTCGGAACATGTCCATTGGTGACACGACGGCACCGGGCCCGCAAGTCGGAGCGGTACGGTCGGGCATCTCCGCCGGTGCGGATCTGATCCAGGCGGGGTCGGGCGTGGTGTGAAGGTGGCTACCGATCAGGACGACGAGACGGAATAACTGTTCGACGAGAAGTTCATGCCGCCGCTGGACGACGTGATCTCGAAGCCGAACTGCACTTCACCGACCGTCACGTCGCCGTACCAGCCGCGATTCTTGATCCAGTTCAGCACGGCGAGCACGTCGACCGAACCCGCGTTCGTGTTGGAGGTGCGCAGGAAGGAGAACACCGCGTTGGCGCCGTTGCTCCCCCGGTAGACGTCCCAGGTGTGGCCGCCGACCGACACCGTGGTCTCCTTCGAACCGATCGCTCCCACGGCACCCTGCTTGTTCATCCACAGCATGATCTCGTAGGCGTTGTTGTTCGCCCAGATGTCGTACGCCGTCGCGTAGGCGCCGCCACCCGGCCTGGAGACGTTGAAACTGCTGGAAAGGCTCCGCAGTCCGCTCAACTGGCGGCCGAGGTTCTTCGCCGAATGCGGATACGACTTCACTCCGCCGGTGTTCGGGTGGTTCGCCCAGACGCCGAAGTTGCTGTAGGAGTTCGCCCAGATCGACTGCGGGCCGGCGCCTCCGCCCCAGACGTTGTTGCGGACGGTGTAGCCGCCGTTCGACCAGCTCCCCCACTTGTCCGAAGAGCTCCAGGTGGCGGCCTGCGCCGTCCCTCCTACCATCAGGGTGGCGACCAACGCCATGACGACACTGCTCGACAAGGATCGTGCTTGCCTGCGCATAGCCGGGCTCCTTCCGTGTCTTTTCACCAAATGGACCGTTACCGCAGAGAAAACGTGCTGATTCTCGAATCGGCGGTGAAGACGAGGTAGACGTCGTGCCGCCCGTTCAGCCCGGACAACGTCGCGGTGGTCGTCGAGTACGTGTACTTGTCGCCGGTACTGGCGATCTGCGCGGTGCCGGCCAGCCTGCCGCGTGGGCCGCCGAGCCGGATTTCCACAGTGGACGTTCCTGGTGCGGCGCGAGCCGTTCTGGCGGTGAACGTCCGTGCCCCGGAACGGAAGTCCACGTCGCTGAAGCGCAGCCAGTCTCCCGCGCCGACTCCGACCGCGTCGCCACGGACCTTGCTTTCGTCGACCAGTTCGACGCCCGAGTAGTCGTCGAAGTCGATCGCCCTGGTGTTCCGCGTCAGGTCGCGCGGCGGGATCTGCTCGCCACGAACGGGGATCGCCGAGCGCAGCCGGATGTCGGCGGCGGACGCACCGACCATCACCTCGTGGACGGACGATTCCAGCACCCATTTGCCCCGGGTGACGTCCCAATGCCGGAGGTCGGGCACCGACAGGCGCACCGTCTTGGTCTGCCCTGGTTCCAGGTGCACCCGTTCGAAGTCGCGGAGCCGCTGATTCGGCTGCTTGTCGCGGGACACGAGTTGATGGGTGTAGAGCTGCACCACCTCGTCACCGGCACGTTTCCCGGTGTTGGTCACCTTCACCGTCGCTTCGAACGTCCCTTGTGGACCCGGCTTGCCGAGGCGCAGGTCGCTGTAGCGGAAGTTCGTGTAGGACAGACCGTGGCCGAAGGCGTAGAGCGGATCACCGGTGAAGTACTGGTAGGTGCTGCCGCGTTTCATGATGTCGTAGTCGAGGATGTCCGGGAGCTCGGCGTCCGAGCGGTACCAGGTCTGGGTGAGACGGCCGGCCGGGTTCACGTCGCCGTACAGCACGTCGGCGAGCGCGTTGCCGGTCTCCTGGCCGGCGTGCGAGGTCCACACGATCGCCGGGATGTTCTCCTGCTCCCAGTTCAAGGTCGTGGGATAGCTGTTCTCGACAACCACGACGGTGTTCGGATTCGCCTTGCGCACGGCCTTGATCAGTTCGCTCTGGCTCTGGGCCAGCGCCGTCGTGGTGCGGTCGTGGTCTTCCCGGCCGTTGATGAACGGCATGCTGCCCACGACCACGACCGCCGTTTCGGCCGATCGTGCCGCCTTCACCGCGCTGTCGATCCCCGAGGTGATCTGCTCCTTGCGGAACTTGGTCGCTCCCGCCGCGTTCGGCGAGCCCAGGGTCAGTGTGCCGTCGGCGGCTACGGTGAGATAGCTGTTCGGCCCGTCCCAGTCGTTCGGAAGCTCGTAACCGGCGTACCTGATCACGACCGTGCCGTCACCCGCGTCCTCCAGTTTGAACTGCTGGTGGACGAACCAGTCCCGCGGCTGCGGCGCCTGGTTGAGGAACGGACTGGTGGCATCGGCGAGGTTCTGCCGCTCGACGTACTTCCCGTTCGCGACACTGCGCAACGTCAGCACACTATCGCCCCACTCGAAGGCGTCGAACTGCTCCGTGGCCCCGGCACTGGTGGCGCCGGTCTTGAGCACCGCGCCCGCCTCACCCGCGCCGCCGCTGAGGTACCTGCCGGTGGCGGCGTCGCGCAAGGCGATCCTGTCGACGGCCTCGGTGTCGGTGATCTGTGCCCCGCCGCCGAGCCGCGCGCGGATCCCGTCCACCGGGGTCACCTTGTACGGCAGTCCGCCGGAGTACCAGTCGGTGTACAGGGTCTTCTCCAACGGCCCGATGACAGCGACTCCGCGCTTCGGGTCCAGCGGCAGCGCGCCGCGGTCGTTCTTCAGCAGCACCATGGCCTCGCCCGCCGCCTTGCGGGCGAGCTGCCGGTGCGCCGGACTGTTGACCACGTCCTTGCCGATCTTGGCGTACGGGCCGCCGTCCGGATCGAAGTCGCCGAGCCGGAAGCGGACGCTCAGGACGTGCTTCACCGCCTTGTCGATGTCGGCCTCGGCGAGCAATCCCTTGGCCAGCGCGGACGTGATGATCTTGATGGTGGGGCCGGGGTTCTGGTTGTCGACGGTGAAGCCGTCCAGACCGGCTTTGAGGGTGGCCGCGAACCCTTCCTCGTTGGTTCCGTAGTACTTCTCGGAGCCTGTCAGGTTGTACGGGGCGGACGCGTCGCTGACGTTGTAAAGCGTCTTGTCGGTCCACGTCCGCACGACGTCGTCAAGGTCGGGGTTGACCGTCGCGGGCCGTCCGTTGACGAGGTTGTACGACCCCATCACGCCGGTCGCCGCGTCGGCCGCGATAGCCGGTTTGAACGCCTGCTCGTCGTATTCGCGCAGCACTCGCGGGCGCAGGTTGGACGACGTGGTGTCGCGGCGGATCTCGTTGTTGTTGGCCAGGTAGTGCTTCAGCACCGGAGCGGTCTTGAGGTACTGGGGATGGTCGCCGGTCATCCCCTTGCCGTACGCCGTCGAGATCGCCCCGGTCAGCAGAGGATCTTCCGAGTAGCCCTCCTCGTTGCGCCCCCATCGCGGATCACGCAGCAGGTTCACCACCGGCGCCCACAGCTGGAGCCCCCAGAACCCGGGGTCCTGCGAGTGGTAGCCCCGCGCCTCGTCACCGACGACCGCCCCGACCTGTTCGATCAACGCGGGGTCCCACGTCGAAGCGAGCCCGATCGCCTGAGGGAAGACCGTGGCGCTCGCGGTCACGACGGCGCCGTTCGTGCGCTCCGTCGTCCAGCCGAGACCGTGGAGGGCCTCGGTTCCCGTCTTGAATTCGGGGATGCCCAGCCGCGGGATCGCCGGCTGGAACTGGTGCAGCAACGACACCTTCTCCGCCAGGGTCAGCCGCCGCACCAGATCGTCCACGCGCGTGGTCAACGGGAGGCCCGGATCACGGAACGGAAGAGCGTTCAGCTCGTCCGCGACCGCGGGTGAGGCGAGGCCCAGCACCAGGGTGATCGTCGTGGCGAACATGCCGATCCGGCGGAGGCGGACGGGGAGAGCTGCTCTGCTCATGAAGTCTCCATCGCGAGTAATCGAAGCGCTTCGACGAAACGGGCGGCGATATTCGGCGAGTTTCGAGCGGTCGTGATCGGGTGGCGATCGAGCAGGAGATCCGACTGTCGAAACGATTCGACAGTCGCGTTACGGCGATGTTAGCGGACAGGACACGACGAGACAATGCTCTCGGCCGCGTCGTGCCAGCGGTGTGTCCGTCTGGCACTCTCGAACACAGTGGACAGTTGCCGGCCGGAAGGAATCCCGTTGACCTCGATCGAACCCACCGGCCTCTCGCTCGAGCAGAAGGCGTCGCTGCTGTCCGGCCGCGACTTCTGGCACACCGAGGCGATCGAGGTCGCGGGGATCCCGTCCATCCTGCTCTCCGACGGCCCGCACGGCCTGCGACGGCAGGACGACGAGGCCGACAATCTCGGCGTGCACGACAGCGTGTCCGCCACCTGTTTCCCGCCGTCGGTCGCGGTGGGTTCCAGCTGGGATCCCGAGGTCGCCGCGCGGGTCGGCGCGGCCATCGGCAGGGAAGTCCGCGCGGCAGGGGTCTCGGTGGTGCTCGGCCCCGGTGTGAACATCAAGCGGTCCCCGTTGTGCGGCCGCAATTTCGAGTACTACTCGGAGGACCCGTTGCTGAGCGGGGCGCTCGCCGTCGCCTACGTGCGGGCCATGCAGGCCGAAGGCGCGGGAGCCTCGGTGAAGCATTTCGCGGCCAACAACCAGGAGACCGACCGGATGCGGGTCAGCGTGGAGGTCGACGAACGGACCCTGCGCGAGATCTACTTCCCGGCGTTCGAACGCGTCGTGACCGAAGCGCACCCGGCGACGGTGATGTGCTCGTACAACCGGGTCAACGGCGTCTACGCCTCCCAGAACCGCCGTCTGCTCAGCGACGTCCTGCGCGACGAATGGGGTTTCGACGGTCTGGTCGTCTCGGACTGGGGTGCGGTGAACGACCGGGTCGCCGCACTCGCGGCGGGGCTCGACCTCGAGATGCCGGGCACCGGCGGCAGCGGCGACGCCGAGATCGTGGCGGCGGTCCGGCGCGGGGAGCTGGACGAAGCCGTCGTCGACCGGAGTGTCCGCCGCGTTCTCGCCCTCGCCGGCAGGTCGTTGCCGCCGAGTGGCGACGTGGACCCCGACGCGCAGCACCGGGTGGCGAAAGAAGTCGCCGCCGGCTGCGCTGTCCTGCTGAAGAACGACCGGGACACGTTGCCCCTGACCACGCGATCCGCGGTGGCGGTCATCGGCGAGTTCGCCGCGAACCCCCGCTTCCAAGGCGGCGGCAGCTCCCACGTCAATCCCACCCGGGTCGATACCGCGCTCGACGCGATCCGGGAGCTCGGAGAATCCGTGACCTACGCGAGCGGCCTGGCCGACAACGCCGTCGAGGTCGCCCGTGAGGCCGACGTCGCGGTGGTCTTCGCGGGTCTGAGCGAAAGGGACGAATCCGAGGGGTTCGACCGGGACACCATCGGCCTTCCCGCGGCACAGGTCGAGCTCATCAAGGCGGTCGCGGCAGCGAGCACGCGCACCGTGGTCGTCCTCTCCCACGGCGGCGTGGTGTCACTGGAGGGTTGGCACGACGACGTCGACTCCATTCTCGACGGCTGGCTGCTCGGCCAGGCAGGCGGCAGCGCGCTCGCCGACCTGCTCTACGGCGTCACCAACCCGTCAGGTCATCTCGCCGAGAGCATTCCGTTGCGTTTGCAGGACAACCCCAGCTATCTCAACTTCCCCGGCGAGTCGGGCCACGTCCGGTACGGCGAGGGAGTCATGGTCGGCTATCGCTACTACGAGACCGCCGAGGTCGCGGTCCGGTACCCCTTCGGCCACGGCCTGTCCTACACCACCTTCGAGACCGCCGGCCTGACGGTCACGGCGACGGGCGACGACTCCGCCACCGTCGCGGTGACCGTTACCAACACCGGAACCCGCGCCGGTAAACACGTCGTCCAGGTCTACGTCGCCACCGACGCCGCTCCCGTTCGCACCCCGGCGCGGGAGCTCCGCGCGTTCGCCAAGATCTCGCTCGAACCGGGCGAGACCCGCCGCGTCGAGCTCACCCTCGATCGCCGCGCTTTCGCCTGGTACGAGGTCGAACTGAGCCGCTGGGTGGTCTCGCCGGGCGACTACACCGTCCAGATCGGCCGGAGCGCCGCGCATATCGTCGCCGAAGCGCTCGTCACGCTGGCCGGCGACGTCATCATCATCCCGGTCCTGTCGATCGACTCTACGGTCGAAGAGTGGTTCGGTCACCCGATCGTGGGTCCGGAGCTTGGCGAGTTGCTCGCCGGCCAGAGCAATCGGGCTGAGAGCAGCGCGGACTGGATGCGCATGGTCGCTTCGATGCCGATGCGCCAGTTCACCAAACTCATGGCCTACCGGGGTGTCTCGCTGCCCACTGACGCGTTGCCGCGGTTGATCGAACTGAGCAAGGGCGGTGCGCGACCCTCTCGATCCTGAATCCGTCGAATCGATTCGACGCGCACTATCATCGGCTGATGGTCACCATCGCAGACGTCGCCCGGGCGGCCGGGGTCTCCCCGAGCACCGTGTCCTACGTGCTGTCCGGACGGCGTTCGATCTCGGAGGACACCCGCCGCCGCGTCCAGCACAGCATCAGCGAACTCGGTTACCACCCGAACGCGGGCGCCCGCGCGCTGGCCAGCAGCCGCACCAACGTGCTCGCGCTCGTCGTCCCGCTGCGGACGGACCTGAACGTCCCGGTGGTCATGCAGTTCGTCGCGGCCACCGTCACCGAGGCACGCACCTACGACCACGACGTGCTCCTGCTGACCAAGAACGAAGGCCCGGACGGCCTGCGCCGGATCGCGGCGTCCGCCATCGCGGACGCGCTGATCGTGATGGACGTCGAAACCTCCGAGCCGCGTCTTCCGGTGCTGAGATCCTTGCACCGGCCGGTGGTGCTGATCGGAGTTCCCGCCGACCCCGGCGACCTCACCTGCGTCGATCTCGACTTCACCGCCGCCGGCGCCGCGAGCGTCACGCATCTGGCCGACCTCGGCCATCGCGAGGTCGCGCTGATCGGCCCATCCCCCGCGGTCTACAAACGCGGCACGAGCTACGCGGGACGCTTCCTGCGCGGCTTCCGCCAGACGGCCACGAAACGCAAGGTGCGCGCCGGTTCGTTCCCGTGCGCCCCTTCCTACGACGCGCTGCGTGCCTGCCTCGACGACGTGTTCTCCAAGCACCCCGGCGTCACCGGGCTGGTCGTGCACAACGAGGCCATCCTCGGCCCGTTGCTGTCCGAACTGAACCGTCGCGGCAAGCAGGTGCCCCAGGACATCTCGGTACTGGCCGTCTGCCCGGAGGACATGGCCGAGGCGCAGTCGGTACAGCTGACGTCGATCGCCATCCCGGCCGCCGAACTCGGCAGCCTCGCCGTCGAAATGGCGATGCGCCGTCTCGATGACGGAGGCCAGGCCGAGGTCCGGCTGCTGTCACCTCGCCTGACCGAACGGGGCAGCACCGGCCCGGCGCCTTCCTAGGCCCGACCGGCTCGGTACCAGTGTTCTTGCCCGCCTGAATACATGAAGGCCCCCTTCATGTACTCGGGCACGGTGTGAAGGTCGAGTTTCCTCGGCGCCCCCGTTGCGACTGCTGGTGCACCTGGGGCGAACGTGGCGATTATGGAGTCCGTGAAGGCCTCCTTCCCTACCCTCAAGGTAGGCAAGGAGGCCTTCACGGACAGGGCCTGGGACCAACTCCGCCCGGAATCCACGGAGCCCTTGGCTCCGCTTCGCGACACTCAGTTCGGTGCCCCAGCGCCACGAATCGTCAGCGCGCTTCCCGTCGCCACGATCGTCTCGTCACCCCCGGGAAAGGCCACCTGCCAGCCATCGGGCGCGGCGTCGACGTCGACGTGGACGCTGTCGCCCTCCCGGCGCGTGCGGAACGTCGAGCCGCCGACGGTGGTGGTGATCCCGGCGCCGTCCTCCAGCCGGTACGGCCGCAGCGTGACGCCGTCGGCGTAGTCGTAGTCCGGCCGGTCGTCTACGGCACCCAGCGGCAGAACGGTGTTGGGACGCACGAGCAGCGGGACGGTGAGCATGTCACAGACGGTCGTCACCCACCGCGGCCCCTGGATCTCGTCGCCGGTGAAGAAGTCGGTCCACACACCGTCCGGGACGTAGTAGGTCACTTCGCCCTCGTCCGAAAACACCGGTGCCACCAGGAGCGAGTCGCCGAGCATGTACTGCCGCTCCAGATGGGCGCACGCCGGATCGGCCGGGAACTCCAGCGCCATCGCCCGCATCATCGGCGTACCCTCGGCCGCCGCCTGTGCCGCCGCTTGCCACAGGTACGGCATCAGCCGCGCCTTGAGCTTGGAGAACACCCGCAGGACGTCAACGGCCTCCTCATCGAACAGCCACGGCACCCGGTAGGACGAACTGCCGTGCAACCTGCTGTGCGAGGACAACATCCCGAACGCGATCCAGCGTTTGAACAGTGCCGGATCCGGGGTGCCTTCGAAGCCGCCGATGTCGTGGCTCCAGTACCCGAAACCGGACAGACCGAGGGAAAGGCCGCCACGCAGGCTCTCTGCCATCGACTCGTACGTCGACTCGCAGTCGCCGCCCCAATGCACCGGGAACTGCTGAGACCCCGCGGTCGCCGAACGCGCGAACACCACGGCTTCGCCCTCCCCACGCCGTTTGCGGAGCACGTCGAAGACCGTCTGGTTGTAGAGATAGGTGTAGTAGTTGTGCATCCGCTCGGGATCGGATCCGTCGAAGTAGACGACGTCCGTCGGCACCCGCTCGCCGAAGTCGGTCTTGAAACAGTCCACGCCTTGTTCGAGCAGAGCGTCCAGTTTGGACGCGTACCACTCACGCGCGGCGGGGTTGGTGAAATCGACCAGCGCCATCCCCGGCTGCCAGAGATCCCACTGCCACACGTCGCCGTTCGATTTCCGCAGCAGGTACCCGCCCGCGACGCCCTCGGCGAACAACGGTGACCGTTGCGCCACATAGGGGTTGATCCACACGGAAATGCGCAGGTCACGCGCTTTCAGTCGCGCCAGCATGCCGACAGGGTCCGGGAACGTCCGCGGATCCCATTCGAAGTCACACCAGTTGAACTCGCGCATCCAGAAGCAGTCGAAATGGAACACGCTCAGCGGCAGGTCGCGTTCGATCATGCCGTCGACGAATCCCGAGACGGTCTCCTCGTCGTAGGACGTGGTGAACGACGTCGACAGCCACAGCCCGAAGGACCACGCGGGCGGGAGCTCCGGTCTGCCGGTCAGCGCCGTGTACTTGCGCAGGATCTCCTTCGGGCTCGGGCCGTAGATGACGAAGTACTCCAGCGACTGGCCCACGACGCTGAACTGCACCCGCGACACCGCTTCCGAGGCGACCTCGAAGGACACGCGCCCCGGATGGTCGACGAACACGCCATAGCCGGCGTTGGTCAGGTAGAACGGGACGTTCTTGTAGGCCTGTTCGCTGCTCGTGCCGGCGTCGGCGTTCCAGATGTCGACGACCTGCCCGTTGCGCACCAGTGGCCCGAATCGCTCGCCGAGCCCGTAGACCTGGGCTCCTACCGAGAGGTCCAGCTGGTCGCGGACATGGTGCTCGCCGTCGAGGCTCATGAAGCCCATGCCCTTGGCCCCGCTGGTGGTGAGTACCTTGTCGTCCGCGACGAAATCGACCTTCCATCCTTCGCCGCGGTGGAGCCGGACCGACAACGCGCCCGCGGTGAGCGTGTGCCCGTCCTCGGAGACTTTCGCCTCGTCGTCGACGGCCGACAGCTCGAAGTGGGGCTCTCGCGGCAGCCCGCCCTCGAAATGCGTGACGCTCACCCCGATCACGTCCGGCATCGGCGAGGAGAACCCGACCGTCGCCACCGGTCCCTTCAACAGGTCCCCACGGTGGCGGATGCGATGGGTCGGCGCGTGCACCACGATCCGGCCGTCCCCCGCGGTGAGGTCGTACACCTCCACCGGATGCGCCGCCTGTACCCCGTCACGCAACAGCCAGTATCCGTTGCTGAACTTCATTTGACCGCCCCTGCCGTGATGCCACGTGTCAACGTCCGCTGGAAGATCAGGAAGAAGGCGATCGCCGGGATGACCCCGAGCAACGCCGAGGCACTGGTCATGGTCGCGTCCATCATCCGCTGGCCCTGCAGCACACCCAGTGCGACCGGGACGGTCTGAGTGTCGTTGGAGATCAGCAGGATCAGCGGCAGGAAGAACTCGTTCCACGTCCAGATGAAGAAGAACACGAACAGCACACCCAGCGTCGGCCTGCTGATCGGCACCACGATCCGCACCAGGGTCTGCCATTTGTTCGCGCCGTCGAGATAGGCGGCCTCGAGCAGTTCGTGCGGGAATCCGACGAACGTCGAGGACAGCAGATAGGTGCCGAACGCGGCCTGGATGATCGTGAAGATGATGATCACGCCGAGCTGCGTGTCGTAGAGACCGGTCTCGTTGGCGAGGAAGTATAGCGGGTACGCCAGTGCTTCCTGCGGCAGCGTGTTCGCGATGAGGAAGGCGACCAGGATCCACGTCCGGCCGCGGACCCGGCCGATGCCCAGCGCGTAGGCGTTCAGCACCGAGATCACCACCGCGAGCACCGCGACCGACCCGCTGATCACGACGCTGTTGAGCAGTTTCTGCCCGAACCCGACCCGGACCCAGAAGTCGATCAGCCCCTGCAGGTACACGCCGTCCGGAAAGGACAGCGGGCCGTCGGCCGCGTATTCGGCCGGAGACTTCAGCGCGTTCAGCGCCACGACCAGGAACGGCGCCAGCATCACGACCGCGAGAACGATCAACGACCAGAGCGTCACGTGCCGTTTCACGCGTGCTCACCCCGCCTCTGGATCCGGAGGAACACCGTGGTGAGCACGAGGATCAGCACGGTGAGCACGGTCGCGATCGCCGCGCCGTAGCCGACCTGCGTCTTCTCGAAGAAGTTCTGGAACGAGTAGTACGACGGCACGTTGGTGGACCCTCCGGGGCCTCCCCTGGTCAGCACGTAGATCGGCCCGAACACCTTCAGCGCGGCGATGGTGCAGGTCAGCAGGACCACGAAGACCTCGGGCCGCAACTGCGGCACGGTCACATGCCAGAACCGGCCCCACCACGACGCGCCGTCCAGTTCCGCCGCCTCGTGCAGCGAAGGATCCGCTCGCTGCATCCCGGCCATGAAGATCACCACCGGATAGCCGACCTGGATCCACACCAT
The DNA here is from genome assembly GCF_056435685.1 of Amycolatopsis sp. NPDC043885. Lineage (NCBI taxonomy): Bacteria > Bacillati > Actinomycetota > Actinomycetes > Pseudonocardiales > Pseudonocardiaceae > Amycolatopsis > Amycolatopsis sp. NPDC043885. The sequence goes on along the minus strand of NZ_JBWKEA010000022.1, from coordinate 117,126 downwards.
CACGCCCATCACGCTCCACAGCGCGACATCCGGATCGCCCAGCCAGTTCTGGGCGAGCGAGCCGAGCCCGACGGCGGAGAGGAGTTCGTTCACCGCGCCCTCGGGGGCCAGTATCCAGCTCCACACGATGCCGGCGACCGCGATCGGCAGCACCTGCGGCAGGTAGACACAGGCCCGCAGCACGCTGGCCGCCCGCGTCCCGAACCGCTTGGCCACGAAATCGAACAACGCGGCCGCGATCACCAGCCCTGCCACCGTCGGCACGATGGCCATCGCCACCACGAGCCCGAGGTTGTGGCGGAACGACGCCCAGAAGACGTCGTCCGCGAACAACCGCCGATAGTTCTCCAGCCCTGTCCACTTCGGATCGCCTGCACCGGACCACTGGGTGAAGCTGATGCCGATGTTCATCGCGAACGGCACCAGGATCACCGCGATCAGCAGCAGCGCGCCGGGGATCAGGAAGAGCAGGTAGTTTCCCCGTCCCCTGGTCATTTGCCGACGTTCGCCAGATTCTCTTCGTAGGGCTTGGCGAGCTCGTCGAGCACCTGCGACGGCTGAGCGCTCGAGGTGATGAGCTTCTGCGTCGCCGAGACATGGACGTCGTAGTACCCGGGAGCGGGCCAGTCGGGATAGAACGCCAGCTTGTCCTGTGTGGACAGAGCGGTGAAGTCCTCGACCAGATCCTTCAGGCGCGGCTCGGCCGGTGGCGTGGGGCCGTTCACCACCGGGACACCGCCTGCCTCACGCAGCTTGTCCTGGATGGGCTGGGACATCGTGATCGCGATGAAGTCGAGCGCGAGGTCGCGGTTCTTCGCCCCCTTGGGGATGACCCACATATTGCCCGCGGAACCCGAGGTCATCCCCGGCCACGGGACCGAACCCCACTGGAAGTCCTTGATGCTCTGCACCAGCCTGCCGTACCACCAGCTGCCGCTGATCATGATCGGGTACTTGCCCTGCATGAACGACATGCCCATGCCCTCGGCGTCGACCCCGGCGGAATCCTTGCTGATGTAGCCCTTCTTCACCCAGTCGGCGAAGGTCGTCGCGCCGTAGGTCCACGCGGCGTCGTGGAAGTCGACCTTGCCGGTGTAGCGCTGGTAGCGGTCCACCCAGCCGCGATCGGCTTTGGTGAGGGCGAGCTGGTACAGGACCTGGTGCGCCGGGTACTCCGAGCCGCCGACGGCCAGCGGGGTGATCCCGGCACCGGTGAACTTGGCCATGGCCGTGGTCAGCTGCTCGATGGTCGTCGGCTCTTCGAGGCCCTGCTGCGCGAACATGTCCTTGTTGTAGAAGATCTTCACGTACTCGGCGTAGTTCGGGACGCCGTACCAGTTGCCGGATCCCATCACGCCGTTCTCGTCGTAACGGGCGGTGGTCTGGAGCGCCGGGGTGAGCTGCTTGTCCCAGCCGCGTTTGGCGACCTCTTCGCTGATGTCGGTCAGCAGTCCCTGTTTGGACAGCAGTCCCGCGGTGGCGTTCCCCTTGTTGTATTCCAGGAGGTCCGGCGCGTCGCCCGAATTGAGCACCATCGGTGCCGTCTTCTGGATCTGTTCGAAGCCCTTCTCCTCGAAGGCGACCTTGACGCCGGGATGGCTCGCTTCGAACTGCTTGATCGCCTCAGCCCAGGCCACGCCCATCGCGCTGTCCGGGGGCTCGTAGTGCCACAGCTTCAGGGTCTTCGGGTCGCCACTGCCGGATCCGGACCCGCAGCCCGCGATGGCCAGCATGGCGACCATCGCGGCGGCCAGTACTCGCTTCGACATCAGAGGTTCCCTCCAGAGAAGTCGGTGATGCTCGCCGGCCATCGTGGCCTCCCTCGGAATCCGCGGTGATCCGAACTGTCGAAGCGCTTCGATCGACACGATAGGACCGCGCGGCCGGTCAGCACAACGTCTTGACCGGGCGCGCTCCCACCTCTACTGTCAGGCCCTTTTCACCAGGCATGTGAGGGCCTCACGATGCGTGAGTTACGCCTTCAATCACGCGAGTTACGGCTTCGATCACGCGAGTTGCGCGCCGAACCGGATGGGGTGGCCCGCCACCGGCGTGGGGTCGAGGGCGCCGGTGCGGGCGAAGGTCGCCCAGACGGCACGGAGGGCAGCGCCGAAGGCGTCGACCTCGGACCACGGGACCTCGCCGAGCATCGGGCTGTCCTCCCAGGCCCGCTGGGTACCGAGCAGCAGCGGCAGTTCCAGGCAGTGGGTGGCGCCGAACTCGGATCCCTCGGGGCGCCAGTCCAGGCGATACGAGAAGACGTCCGCTCCGGCTGAGCGCAGACGGTCGCCGAAAGCGGCCAGTGGTTCGACGTAGATCTCGTCGGTGCCGGCGGCGCCGGGGAACGCGGTCATGTCGTCGGCGTTCCAGCCGTACAGCACGCCGAGGTCGCGCACGTTGTCCGCGAAGGACGCCTTGTCCAGCGTGTCCACCGGAATGAACGCGGGCTCCATCGGGTCGCCGGTGAGCCGCAGGTTGGTCAGCGCGGTTTCCTTCTGCGCGGCAAGGATTTCCGAGATCCCGGCGGTGCGCGGGTCGGTGCCGAGCGCGTCGGCGAACACCTGGCCGAGTTTCTCCGCCTGCTCGGGCCGGCGGGCGCCGAGGCCGAGCGGCGCGCTCTGCAGGATCGCCCGCCGGAACAGGCCGCGTGCCTCGGGCAGATCCATCAGCAGCCGGATGGAGATGCCGCCCGCGGACTGCCCGGCGACCGTCACGTTGTCCGGGTCCCCGCCGTAGGCCGCGATGTTGGTCCGCACCCAGCGCAGCGCCTCCAGCTGGTCGGCCAGCCCGAGGTTGCCGGGGCTGACGCCGTCCAGGTACAGGTAGCCGAGCGCGCCGAGCCGGTAGTTGACGCCGACCACCACCAGGTCACCTTCGGCCGCCAGCGCGCCGCCGTCGTACCAGTCCAGCAACCCACCACCGCTGGAGAATCCCCCACCGTGCAGCCACACCAGCACCGGCCTGCGTCCGTCATCCACGCCGGGGGTGCTGATCATCAGGTTGAGACAGTCCTCACCCTGAGGCAGGCGATCGCGCGGCGGGCCCATCACGCGGTCCAGCCGGGACGGCGGTTGCGGACTGAGCTCACCGCTGGACGGCGTCTGCTCCGAAACGGCGACCGGCAGCGCGAACCGCGCCGCTGTGGCATAGCGAATCGGTCCTGTTCGGACAATCGTGGTCATACGCACCTCGCGGGTAGGATCGGCTGGTGATCTTGCCTCGCCTGCTGGACGGCCGACTGAAGTTCCGCCACCTCGTCCTGCTCGACGCGCTGGCCAGGCAGGGCACCGTGGTCGGGGCCGCCGCCGAGTTGCACGTGACGCAGCCGGTGGCGACCCGAAGTCTGCACGAACTCGAAGAGATCCTCGACGTGCGGTTGTTCGAACGCGGCCCGCGCGGTATCACCCCGACCGTGTTCGGCGAGGCGTTCACCGGGCATGCCCGCGCGGTGCTCGCCCAGCTCGAGCAGGCCGGGCGGCACGTCGCCGAGCTGGCCGACGCCGAACGCGGCACGGTGGTGGTCGGCACCCATCTCGCGGGATCGAACATGCTGCTGCCGCGCGCGATCGCGGCGATCAAGACCGAGCGGCCGTACCTGACCATCGTGGTCCGGGAAGGTTCTCCCGAAGCCCTGCTGGTCGAGCTGGAGGCCGGCCGGGTCGACCTGATCATCGGCAGGCTGACAGCGCCTTCGGACGAGCGGATCGAGCGGCGCAAGCTGTACGACGAATCGGTGGATCTGGTCGTCCGCACCGCGCATCCGCTGGCCGGCGCGACCGGCGTCGAGCTGGCCGACCTCGCCGAGTACCCGTGGATCCTCCCCGGAGCGGAGACCGCGCTGCGCCGCGAGCTGGAGCAGCTGTTCACCCGCAACGGCTTCCCGCTGCCCGCGAACCGGGTGGAGACCACCTCGTTCCTCACCGTGCGGCAGCTGCTGCTGGAGACCGACGTGATCGCCGCCCTGCCCAGCCTGATCACCAAGGACGATCCGAGGATCACCAGGGTCGCACTGGCGCTGGAACCCATCGGGCACAGCGTCGGACTCACCCTGCCCGCCCAGCGCACGCTCAGCCCGTCGGTGGACGCGCTGATCCGCAGCCTGACCGACGTCGCCACCGCCATGTCGCATTAGGACTGTCCGATCACGACAGGGACAGGAAGCGTTCGGCGTTCCCGCTGGTGATCAGCTGACGCTCGGTCTCGCTCAAGAAGCCGCTCTTGCGCACCACCTCGCCGACCGGACGTTCGCCGAGCGGGTACGGGTAGTCGCTGCCGACCATCACCCGCTCGGCGCCGAGCGTGTCCACGAGCAGCCGCAGCGCCCGCTCGTCGAAGACCACCGAGTCGACGTGGAACCGATCGAGGTAGTGCGACGGCGGGAACTCCGAAGTGCCGATCACGTCGTTCCGCCGATGCCAGGCGTTCTCCATCCGGCCGAGCCAGAACGCGAACGACCCGCCGCCGTGGGCGAAACAGATCTGCAAGCTCGCGTCGATCCGGTCGAAGACCCCGCCGAGCACCAGCGCCAGGATCGACAGGTGCGTTTCGGCGGGCATCGCGGTCAGCCACCGGGCCATCCACCGATCCAGCCGGGGCGAATCGGTCATGTCCCACGGGTGCACGAACACCGGAACCCCGAGCGACGCGCAGTGCTGCAGGAAGGTCTCCACCCCGGCGCTGTCCAGATCCTGATCGCCGACGTGGTTGCCGATCTCCACCCCGCGATGCCCCGCTGCCAGGCAGCGTTCCAATTCGCGGCACGCGGCGTCGGGATCCTGCAACGGAACCTGGCAGAACGGGATCAGCCGGTCCGGCGCCGGTGCGACGATCTCCAGCGCCAGATCGTTGAAGATCCGGGCGATCCGGCCCGCCTGCTCACCAGTCCGGCCGTAGTTGAAGAACGCGGGCGTCGGGGAGACCACCTGGGAGCGCACGCCATCGGCGTCCATGTCCAGCAGCCGGGTCTCCGCGTTCCAGCAGTCCGCGGCGATCCGACGGAACTCCTTGTCCCCCATCATGATCATCGCCTCGGACTCGGTCTCCGCGCGCAGCCACGGCGCGTCCGGTCCGGCGTCCGCGCGCAGATCCGGCCAGCCGTTCGGCACGTAATGCGTATGGATGTCGATCAGGCCGGCCATCTCAGCCCTTCCCGGGGTGAAGGGCGCCGCAGCCGCCGCAGGTGCGGGCCTGCTCGTCACCGTAGAAGGCGGTGAAGACCGGTGGCAGATCCTCGACGATGTCGCGCACCTGAAGTTCCACCTCGTGCACCAGCGCGGCGCATTCGAGGCAGTACCACTGGAACTTCTCCAGCGTGCCCTCCTCACGGACGCGTTCGATGACCAGGCCGATCGAGTCGGCCTCCGGGCGCTGCGGCGAGTGCGGGATATCGCCCGGCAGCAGCCACGTGTCGCCCTCGGAGATGCGGATGGTCTTCTGGCCTTCGCCGGTCATGATGTCCACGTGCATGTTGCCCTTGAGCTGGTAGAACCATTCCTCATAGGGGTCGACGTGGAAGTCGGTGCGCTGGTTCGGCCCGCCGACGATCTGCACGATGAAATCGTTGCCGAGCGCCATGGTCCGGTTGTTCACCGGCGGCTTGAGCAGATGCTCGTGCTCGGCGATCCAGGCCTGGAAATTGACGACCTCGGGAATGTCGGTCATCGCGGGACCTCCGTGTTATTCGGTAGATGAGCGATTGCCTGGATTTCGATCAGCAGATGCGGATGCGGCAGCTGATGCACCGCGACCGTCGTGCGGGCAGGGCCCGTTTCGTCGAAGTATTCGCCGTAGATCTCGTTGTAGCCGCCGAAATCGTTCATCGAAACCAGGAAGGTGGTGATCTGTGTGATGTCGGCGAGGTCGGCGCCGACGTCGTGCAGGATGCCGCGGATGTTCTCGATCACCGCGCGGGTCTGTGCCCGGATGTCCAGGTTCGTGGTGCCGAGTTCGTCCACCTCGACGCCGGCGAACGTGTTGTCCGGGCGTCGGGAGCTGGTACCGGACACGAAGACCAGATCTCCCGCGACCTTCACATGCGGGAACCGGCCCCTCGGCTTGGCCAGCCCCGAAATCACCCGCCCGCTCATGCCAGCCCCCGTATCGAAACACGGCCGAGTCCGGCGATGTCCGCCTCGGCGACGCCAGGCGCGAACGGCACCGCTTCGGTCGCCGCCCCGGCCAGCACCACCTGCCCGGCCAGCAACGGGATGTCCCGTTTCCGGCACAGCTCGACCAGCGCGTGCAGCGCGCGCACCGGATCGCCGAGGATCGCCGCCGTCGAGCCGATCACCTCACGGTCCCCGGACCGCAGCCGCACCGCCCGGTTCGCTGCCTCCCCGAACGCGCGCCACGGTCCGAGCACGAACCCGGCAGCCGAAGTGTTGTCCGCGACCACATCGGTATAAGTGAACCGGAAGTCCCGGTATCGGGAGTCGATGATCTCGATCGCCGGCGCCATCGCATCCACAGCGGACTCCACATCGAACGAGGGGTCGTTGAAGTCGACGTCTCGGGCCAGCCGATACGCGACCTCCGGCTCGACCTTCGGATGGATGAAGCCCGCCAACGAGACCTCGCCGCCGTCGGCGACCCGCATCTCGTCGGTGAGCCTGCCGGCGATCACCTCGGACACACCCATCTGCGCCATCTTCGCCTTGCTGGTCAGCCCCAGCTTGACGCCGAGCACCCGCTCGCCACGCGCCTCTCGGCGGGCCACCAGCTCGGCCTGGATCGCGTACGCGTCGGCGATGCCGATCTCGTGATCGTCGGCGAGGCTCGGCGTGTCCGCGCACGTGGTCCGCGCGGTGTCCAGCCGATCGGCGAGCGCCGAGATCTCCGCGGTGGCCATCATGTGCCGCTCCGTACCAGGTCGAGTGCGATGTCCACGATCATGTCCTCCTGCCCGCCGACCAGCTTCCGCCTGCCGACCTCGGTGAGAATCCGCCGGGTGTCCAGTCCGTAGCGCGCGGCCGCGCGTTCGGCGTGCAGCAGGAAGCTCGAGTACACCCCGGCGTAACCGAGGGTGAGTGTCTCGCGGTCCACCTGGACCGGCCGTTCCCGCAGCGGGCGGACCAGATCGTCCGCCGCGTCCTGCAACGCGAACAGGTCCGCGCCGTGCTCCCAGCCGAGCAGGTCGGCGACCGCGACGAACGGCTCGGCCGGGCAGTTGCCCGCCCCCGCGCCCTGCCCGGCCAGCGCGACGTCCACCCGGTAGGCGCCGTGCTCGACCGCGGTCACGCTGTTCGCCACCGAGAGGGAAAGGTTCTCGTGCGCGTGGATGCCGATCTCCGTCTCCGGGCCGAGCACCTGCCGGTACGCGTCGATCCGCTCGGCGACCCCGCCCAACGTCAACCGCCCACCGGAATCGGTGACGTACACACAGTGCGCGCCGTAGGACTCCATCAGCCTGGCCTGTTCGGCGAGCGCGGCCGGCGTGGAAAGGTGGCTCATCATCAGGAATCCGGACACGTCCATGCCCTGCTCGCGGGCCCAGGCGATGTGCTGTGCGGCGACGTCGGCCTCGGTGCAGTGAGTGGCGATCCGCACGCTGCGCACCCCGAGGTCGCGGACGCGGCGCAGCTGGCCGATGGTGCCGATGCCGGGCAGCAGCAACGTGGTCAGCGTGGCGTTCTCGATCACTTCCGCGGCCGCGGTGATCCATTCCGCGTCGGTGTGCGCGCCGAATCCGTACGTCGCGCTGGACCCGCCGATCCCGTCGCCGTGCGCGACCTCGATCGCCGCCACCCCGGCCTTGTCCACGGCGGACACGATCCGCCGGACTTGGTCCACTGTGTACGCGTGCCCCATCGCGTGCATGCCGTCGCGCAAGGTCACGTCCTGGAGGTAGACCTTCATACGAGCCACCCCCTCAGTTCGGCGATCCGCTCGGCCGTGCGCAGCGCCGCCGAGGTCATGATGTCGAGATTCCCCGCGTAGTCCGGCAGATAGTGGGCCGCGCCGAGCACTTCGAGGAACACCGAGACCTTGAACCCGGAGATCTCCCGGCCGAGCTCGGGCACCCATTGCCGGTGCACCTGGTCGAACTGCACTTCCTGTTTCAGGGCGTAGCCGGGCACGTACTCGCGCACCTGCTCGGCCATCTGCCGGACCGACGCCGCGATCTTCTCCCGGTCCGGCTCCCCCTCGACCAGGCAGTACACCGTGTCGCGCATGACGATCGGCGGGTCGGCCGGGTTCAGCACGATGATCGCCTTGCCCATCGCGGCACCGCCGACCTCGCGGATCGCGGCCGCGGTGGTCTCGGTGAACTCGTCGATGTTCGCCCTGGTTCCCGGCCCTGCCGAGCGGGACGAAATGGACGCGACGATCTCCGCGTACGCGACCGGGGCGACCGAGGACACCGCGGCCACGATCGGGATCGTGGCCTGTCCGCCGCAGGTCACCATGTTCACGTTCGGCGCGGTGAGGTGCTCGTCGAGGTTCACCGGCGGCACCACGAACGGACCGAGCGCGGCCGGGGTCAGGTCGATCATCAGCTTGCCGTGCGCCTCGGCCACCTCGGCGTGCCGCCGGTGCGCACCCGCCGAGGTCGCGTCGAAGATCACCCGTACGTCGGCGAACTCCGGCAGCCCGGCGAGGCCGTCGATACCGCCGTGGGTGGTGGCCACCTTGAGCCTGGCGGCCCTGGCCAGCCCGTCCGAGGCCGGGTCGATACCCGCCATCGCGGCCATCCGCAGCGTCTTCGACAACCGCAGCACCTTGATCATCAGATCGGTGCCGATGTTGCCGGAGCCGATGACGGCGACCGGAACCGTTGCTGTCACTGAGTCTCCTCCTCGATCACCGCGTCGACCTCGCCGAGCCCGTCCAGCCGCAGCCGGAACCGGCCCGCTCCCGTGACCGGCACCATCGGGCCGAGCGCCCCGGACATCACGACATCGCCCGCGCGCAACGGCTGCTCGCGGGCGGCCAGCTCGCGAGCCAGCCAAGCGACCGCGACCACCGGCGAGCCGAGGCAGGCGTGGCCCGCGCCGTACGACACCGGTTCACCGTCCAGCTCCAACGTCATCCCGATCGCGGCGAGATCCCGGCCGGTCAACGAGACCGGGGTGCATCCCAGCACCACCGCGCCACTGGACGCGTTGTCCGCCACCGTGTCCACGATGGACAGATCCCAGGCCTCGATCCGGGAGTCCACGATCTCGATCGCGGGCAGCACGAACTCCGTCGCCCGCAGCACGTCCACGACCGAGGCGCCCGGCACGTCCAGATCGCGGCCGAGCACGAACGCGATCTCGCCCTCGGCGCGGGGTTGCAGGAACCGCCGATACGGAACGGGTTCGGTGTGCGCGTACAGCATGTCGTCGAAGAGCACGCCGAAGTCCGGCTGGTACACGCCGAACTGCCGCTGCACCGAAGGCGCCGTCAGCCCGATCTTCGCCCCGGCCACCCTGGCACCCGCCGCGACCCGCTCGTCACGCAGTCTGCGCTGCACCGCATAGGCGGTGTCGACGTCTTGCATGCCCAGGAATTCCCGCACCGGCGGGCACGGGGTCGCGGTGCTCGCCGCGGTCGTGAGACGGGCGGCGGCCGCCTCGATCGGCGCGCTCACAGCCGCACGCACACATTCGTCGGCTCGGTGTAGAAGTGCAGCGAAGACGCGCCGCCCTCCCGGCCGATACCGGAAAGCCCCATTCCGCCGAACGGCGAGCGCAGGTCGCGCAGGAACCAGGTGTTCACCCAGGACATGCCGACGTGCATGGCCTGCGCGACCCGGTGCCCCCGGCGCAGGTCCTGTGTCCACACCGAGGAAGCCAGCCCGTATTCGGTGTCGTTGGCCAACGTGATCGCCTCGGCCTCGGTGTCGAAGGGGATCAGCGCGGCCACCGGGCCGAAGATCTCCTCCCGCACCGGCAGGTCCTTGTTGGTCAGGCCGGTCCACAGGGTCGGCTCCAGCCACGAGCCGCCGTCGAGTTCCGGTCCTAGCTCGGGAATCCCGCCGCCGGTCAGGGTTTTGGCGCCGGACTGCTCGGCCAGCGCGAGGTAGTCCAGCACCTTGCGCCGGTGCTCCGGCGAGATCAGCGGGCCGGTGGTGGTCTCCTCCGCCGAAGGGTCGCCGAGCCGCAGCTCGCGCGCCCGCTCCACCAGCCCTGCCGCCACGTCCTCGAACACCGAACGCTGCACGTACACCCGCTCGGTGCACAGGCACACCTGCCCGGTGTTCGCGAACACCGACCGGGTCAGCCCGGTGAGCGTCTCGTCGAGATCCGCGTCCTCGAACACGATGGCGGCGTTCTTACCGCCAAGCTCGAACGAGACCGGCCGGACCCGGGGCGCTACCGTGCGCATCACCTGGGTTCCCGTGGCCGACGAGCCGGTGAACGTCACCCCGTCGATACCGGGATGCTCGGTCAGGAACTGGCCCGCCGAGTCGCCCCCGAACCCGTGCACCACGTTGTAGACACCCGCGGGCAGGCCGACTTCGGCCAGTACTTCGGCCAACAGGGTCGCCGTGGAAGGGGTCTGGTCGCTCGGCTTGACCACGACCGCGTTGCCGCAGCCGAGCGCGGGCGCGACCTTCCAGGTCAGCAACAGCAGCGGCAGGTTCCACGGCACGATCACCGCGACCACACCGAGCGGCTTGCGCACCGCGTAGTTCAGCGCCTGCGCCCCACCGGGCAGATCGGTGACGAACGATTCCTGGCCGGCGGCCGCGATCACGTCGGCGAACGTGCGGAAGTTCGCCACCGCGCGGGCCACGTCCAGTTCGCGGGCCTGGGTGACCGGCTTCCCGGTGTCCGCGACCTCGGCCGCGACGAACTCCTCGAACCGGGCCTCGATCCGGTCGGCCGCCCGGCGCAGCAACGCGGTCCGCTCCCGCACCGGAGTGTCCGCCCAGCCGTTGTGCAACGCGGCGCGCGCACCGGTGACCGCGCGGTGCACCAGCTCCCGGTCGGCCTCGTGCACCCGGGCGAACTCCGCGCCGGTCGCCGGATCGACCGCCGGGAACCCCGGCCCGTCCGGCGCGGCGAACTCACCGTCCACGAAGTTGCGGATCCACCGCACTGACTGCGTCATGGCGTTCACTCTGACGGGCCGCGCCATGCGGAACAAATGCGTATCTGCTCGCTAGCTATACCCTGGAGGGCATATCGCAGCGTTGGGTTCCGGAGGTTCGCGATGGACGACACGCGTGCTTGGACGTACGACTCGTGGAGTCGTCCACTCAGCCACGCGAACGCCACCCCGGGCCTGGTCCGTGAAGGCCTCCTTACCTACCCTGACGGTAGTGAAGGAGGCCTTCACTACCTTGAGGGTCGCCGCTCTCGTCCCAGGTACACCAGCGACCACAGCAGGCGCAGCGGCCGCGCGTGCAGGCCCCCTTCCCTCGGCTCAGCCGAGGAAACTCGACCTTCACACCTTGCCGACATCGGCGCTCCGGTACCGAGCCCACCGAACGCCTCGTGAGTGGCGATTCGGGTTAGTACTCCAGCTGTAGATCGTGATCGTGCTGTCGTCGCTGGTAGTGGCTTGTTTTGGCTCGGTGCTGGTGTCGGCGGCGCCATTCCGACCAGCCCAGAACGTTGATCGTGGCGTAGGCCGGTTCGATGACGAGTTTGCTGTAGAGGTGCCTGATCTCGTTGCGTGTCAACGGGATCAGGCCCGGCGTGGCGTCCGTGCGGGCGTGAGCGGCAGCGACGGCGAGGAAAGCGTGCGCGAGCATCACCAGCGTGGTCCAGCGATACCAAGAGGTCCAGGTCCTCACCTGGTGCTGGTCGAGGCCGGTGAGTTCTTTGCCGGTCTGGAAGGCTTCCTCGATGGTCCAGCGTCGCCCCGCGATCCGGGCGAGCTCGGGCAGCGACGCCGGGTTCGGGCTGTAGCAGCGGTAGAACGCGGTCTCGCCGGTCCGCCGGTTCCGGCGCATCAAGACCCAGCGATGCCCGGATTCCCCGGCCGGGTTCAGCCGGATCCGTGTCCAGAGGTAATAGCGATGTCCTTTCGCGCCGGGCCCGGCGGAGAGTTTCTGCCACGCCCGTTCCGGGAGCCGGCCGGCCAGCTCATCGACGCGGACGTAGCCGTCCGGGCCGGGGACACGGTGGTCACAGGCCACGGCCAGCACATAGGCCTGTTCCCGGGTCTCGAGCGGGTCCCGCAGCCCGGTGCCGTCTTTGCCGTAGGCCTCATCCCCGGTCACCCATTTCGCGGGCGTGCCCGCGTCCAACGCCCGGATGATCATCGACAAGGCCAGCGCCGACTTCGTAGCGAACCCGGTCCCGGCCGGGACACCCGCGCGTTCCCGCCGCACCGGGTCCCGCGACCAGCCTGCCGGGAGGTAGAGCTCCCGGTCGATCAGCGTGTGCCCGCGCCGCGCCGAATAGGTCAAAAACACCGACATCTGCGAATTCTCGATCCGCCCCGCCGTCCCGGTGTACTGGCGCTGCACCCCGACCGACCGGTCGCCCTTCTTCAGATCCCCGGTCTCGTCGATGACCAGCACCGCGTCCCGGTCCGCGAGGTGCTCCAGCACCCAACCCCGCAGGTCATCACGGACCATGTCCGCGTCCCACACCGCCCGCGACAACAGATGCTGCATCCCATCCGGAGTCCGGTCCCCGACCCGCTCGGCGATCGTCCAGCAATTCACCCGCGGCAACCCCGACAACAGCCCCGCCACGAACCGCCCGGCCCGCCGCCGCGGCTCCACCCGGGAAAACCGGCCCCCGATCCTGACCAACGCCTCACCCAGCAACGCCTGCCACCGCACAAGGTCTACGCTGGCAGCCGCGGCCACCACACGATCTTGAGTTGTCCTCACAAACACCCATGATCACTGCGGTGGCCGCACCCATCTCACCGGGGCGACCAGCACAATCACGATCTACAGCTGGAGTATTAGAACCCGAAACGCCACTCACGACGGTCCAGCGAGCGTGTTGCGGGACCGGGCGCATCCCCACCCACCCAAGCTATGCCCATTTAGACATGGCAGACCGCCAATTCGGCATTTGTGGCCTATGCCTCACGGTGTCAGGCTTCTGCCCAATCGCCAGCAGCCGCGATCGGCTGTCGCCCGAGTCGATTGGGTTTTCGCAGATGAACGCACCCGCGCCCCGCAAGATCGCCGCCGCCACACTCGCCGGGACCACCCTCGAGTGGTACGACTTCTTCCTCTACGGCACCGCGTCCGCGCTGATCTTCAACAAGCAGTTCTTCCCCTCGCTGAGCCCCACGGTCGGCACCCTCGCCGCGTTCAGCACCTTCGCCGTCGGGTTCATCGCCCGCCCGCTCGGCGGTCTGGTGTTCGGCCACTTCGGCGACCGGATCGGCCGCAAGTCCACGCTGGTGGTGTCGCTGATGTTGATGGGCGTCGGCTCCACGTTGATCGGGTTGATCCCGAACTACGAGGCGATCGGCATCTGGGCGCCGATCCTGCTGGTCGCGATGCGGATCGTGCAGGGCATCGGGCTCGGCGGCGAAGGCGCGGGAGCGACCCTGATGTCGATGGAACACGCGCCCGCCGATCAACGGAACCGGTATGCCGGCTTCCCGCAGATGGGCACGCCCGCCGGTCTGGTGCTGGCGAATCTGCTGTTCCTCGGTAGCAGTGCGCTGATGCCCGCGAGCGCGTTCGCCGCGTGGGGCTGGCGAATCCCGTTCCTCCTGAGCTTCGTACTGGTCGCGATCGGCCTGATGATCCGGCTGAGGATCACCGAATCACCGTCGTTCACCCGGGCGGCTCAGGACGACAAGGTGGTCCGGTTCCCGCTCGGCGCGGCACTCAAGGTCGGCTTCGGCAGGCTCGCGCTCACCTTGCTGGTCGGCGTGGCGAACTCGGCGGTCGCCTACGTGTTCATGGTCTTCACCCTGTCCTACGGAACCCAGAACCTCCACTACGACCGGCAGTTCCTGATCCTGTCGGTGACCGGATCGGCCGTGCTGTGGTTCGCCACCATTCCGATCTGGACCCGGATCGCCGACCGCCACGGCAGGCGCACCATGTTCGTCGCCGGGTCGGCCGCGCTCCTGCTGTGGTGCCTCGCGTTCTTCCCGTTGCTGAACACCGGGAACACCGTTCTCGCGATGCTCGCGCTGGCGGGTATGGGCCTGGTCGTCCCGATCACCCACTGCGTGCAGGGCGCGATCATCGCGGACACCTTCCCGGTCAACGTCCGGTTCTCCGGTATGTCCCTGCTGCTGCAGGGCGGTGCGATCCTCGGCGGCGGGCTCGCTCCGATGATCGCCACCGCGGTGCTCAACGCCACCGGCTCGACCGCCGGCATCACCTGGTACCTGGCCGCGATCTGCGGCGTCAGCATGATCAGCGCGATGGCTCTGTTCCGCCTCATCCCTTCTCGCGCCGAGGAATCCACAGTGGACGGACCGCACGACGTGGTTCCGCTGTCCGTGAACACCCGCCCGGCCGGGTCCGGCGATCATTAGAGTCCGGTTCATGCCGGTCACCACACGCACGGTCGAGTACCCCGCCGACGGACTGACGATGGTCGGGCACCTCGCGCTCCCTACCGGTGCCGACCGCCGTCCCGCGGTCCTGATCGGGCCGGAAGGACCGGGGCTGAACGATTTCCAGCGACGCCGGGCCGACGCTCTCGCCGGGTTGGGGTACGTGGCGCTGGCCTTCGACATCAACGGCGGGCGCTGGTTCTCGGACCCCGACGAGATGCTGGCGTATGCGATGCTCCTGCTCGCCGACCCGGACCGGATGCGGGAGATCGGCCACGCGGCCCTCGACGTGCTGCGGTCGGAGCCGCGGGCCGACCCGGACAGGATCGCCGCCATCGGCTACGGCACCGGCGGCGCGATCGCGCTGGAACTCGGCCGGGACGGTGTCGACCTGCGCGTGATCGGGACGGTCAACGCACTGACCACGGGCCGTCCGGGCGACGCGGCGCGTATCCGCTGCCCGGTCTGGGCCGGGGTCGGATCCGAAGACCCGATCATGCCGCCCGCGCAGCGGGAGGCGTTCACCGCGGAAATGCAGGAGGCGGGCGTCGACTGGCGGCTCGTGGTCTACGGCGGCGCCCAGCACGCCTTCCATCATCCCACGGTCGACCACGCCGTGCTCCCGGGCGTCGCCTACCACGCGCGGCACGCGGAACGGGCGTGGCGCGACGTCGTCGGCCTGCTCGACGAATGCCTGCCCGTGGTCAGCCCAGCTTGAGCCATCCCAGCGCCAGCGCGACGACGAACCCGCTCGCCAGGACGACGAGAACACCGGTGAGGATCAGCCAGGCGACAGGCATCGCCTTGGAGGGCATCGGCTGCGGATGCGATAGCCCTGACGTCTGAGCCGAGTCGGGCGGCGTGTCGCCCGGTGCGACACCACCTCCTGGTTCGCGGTGTGTTTTCTCGGGTTCCGGGTCGGGCGGCTGGGCTGTCATCGCCGGTGCTCCTTCGGTCGGTTTCACCGTGCGGATACCCGAACGCCGGCGATGAAACCTTCTCAGCCGAGCTGGGGAACATCGTTCGGGAATCCGATGGGCAGCTGGTACATCCCGCGGGCGGTGCGGCCACCCCCGAGCCAGCCGTGGAAGTGGATATGGCCGTCGACGACGTCAGCCCCGCCCGGTGCGTCGACCTTGCCGCCGAGCAGATCGGTGGACAGGAATGGTGTACCGGCTTTCACGAACGGCCCGCTCAGCGCGGGCGCGGAGGCATATCCCGTGTGGTAGCCGGAACTTTGGAACGTGTCGGCGGAGTAGAACAACAAGTACCGGCTCGCCGTCTTCACCACCGACGGTGCTTCGACGACCGCGTTCTCCGACACGAGATCGGCGCGCAGGAGCTCGATCCGCGGACCGTCCGGTGTCCGCCCGTCGGCGAGCAGTTTCTGTGACCAGATCGCGGCAGGCGGACCGACCGCCGCGCCGTCACTCTTGTAGATCAGGTACCGCGAGCCGTCCGAGTCCACAAAGGTCTGCGGGTCGATGTCACCGCCGTCGCCGGGGACACAGATCAGTGGACCGTCTCCGGCAGGCGTGTACGGCCCTTCGGCCTTCGCGGCGGTCGCGACGCCGATGCACATCTCCCCTCCGGGAGCCACCGCCGCCGAGAAGTAGAGCAGGAACGTACCGTCGGAAAGCCGGGTCACATCGGGAGCCCAGGACCCGCTGTCCGGTTTCGCCCACCGCGGTGCGGCCGCGAGAGCGTCACCGGCCACCCGCCACGGACCTTCCGGCGCCGGAGCGTGCGCATAGGGCACTTTCACCGCACCGGTGCTCGTGGAGAAGGCGAAGTAGCCGGAGTCGGTCTTGACGATGTCGGGGTCCGGGAAGTCCTGTCCGATGAGCAGCCTCGGTGTGCCGATGGCGGAGGCCGGAGGCGAGCTGAGAAGTGTCGCGGCCATGACCACGGCGAGGGTCAAGAGGCGATGCATGAACTTCATGACCGATTCTGTCGACGGGACGACGCGGTCGGCAGCGTCACCGGGGCCCTGCCACCGGGAAGCGTGTACTTGGTCGTTCACCCGGTCCCGCGGGATTCATCCGTGGGACTTCGGGTAGTCGGCGCGAACCGCGATCGTAAGCATGTGCGTATCATGAGCGCTGACCAGCCAGGTCGCGGAGTTCTCCGGGAGACGTGCTCAGCCGCGAGTGGCCGACCGCTGGTTGAGAGAGCTTCCCGTCATTCCGCGAACGGATACGTCTCCAGTTCACCGTCGACAGGCTCGAGCCGATGCAGCGGATGGACCGCGTCGGTGTGGTCGCAATGAAGGAACACGTCGTATCGGCGGCCGAGAATCGTGGGTACGTAGTTGCCTGCCCATTCTCTGAGCGGGCGGTAGACGACGCCGGTCGCCCGATGTCCGCGAACCTGTCCGGCCCATGAGTCACCCGGCACGACGAAGACCGCGTCGTCGTCCGGAACAGCCTGATGCAGCAAGTCCTCGACGTTCCCGTCACGGGCTTCCGGCACCGGCATCCGACGCATTGGCCCGCCCCGGAAGTCCGACGCGATCACCCTCCCCCGATGGGTGCCGAACCCGATGAGCACGACGTCGTCGGCGGTGTGCCGTTCGCGGGCCAGCTGCCCGAGGTTCACCGTCCCCGCGGCCGCCATGTCGGTCGCCCGGGCATCACCGACATGTGTGTTGTGCGCCCACACCACGGCTTTCGCCTTCGGCCCATAGGCGGCCATCAGGCGGTCGAGGGTGTCGGCCATATGGTGATCGCGGAGGTTCCAGGACCGGCCGCCGCCGCGCATCATCTCCCGGTAATACCGCTCCGCGCCGGCGACCACTTCGGCGTTTTGCCAGGCGAAGAAGGACTCGTCCAGCCCAGGCAACGAGCTTTCGTCGAGAACGGGACGCAACTCGGCGAGCATGCGGGCGACGTCGCTCTCACAGGTCTCGGGCACGACCCGGGTCGCGAACGCGTAGTCCTGAGGGTCGGCGTAGGGCTCGAAACACCGGAGCGCCGCCAATGCGGTGTCCACGCTGCGGGGTTCGTGGGCCCGCAGGTAGTCCAGCACGGCGTGCAGCGACTCCCACAGGCCGTAGACGTCGAGACCGTGAAAGCCGGCCGGTCGCCGTCGTGAAGTGTTGAACCCGCGCAGCCACCGGGCGAATCCGGCCACTTCCTCGTTCGCCCACATCCATCGTGGCCACCGGTCGAACTCCCCCAGCACCTCGGCCGGATCGTCCGCCGTACCCGGAGCGCCTGCCACGCAGCAGTGCAGCCGATGGCAGTCCGGCCAGTCACCTTCCACGGCTACGAAAGCGAAATCCTGTTCGGCCAGCAGCCGTTTCGTCAGTTCGGAGCGCCACGAGCAGAACTCCGAAGTACCGTGCGACGCCTCGCCGATCAGCACATATCGAGCTGACGAGGTCCTCTCCAGCACCTCGTCCAGATCTCGCGGATCACGGAGTGGCCACGCCGCCCGCCTTGCCTCCGACACCGGGTCCATGGCGTTCGGCTCCCCGGAAGCCGACGCCGCGAACCGGCCTGTTTGTTCCGGGCCTCGACGGGTACGCGCGGGTACACGACGACAAAGGAGGCATCGTGCTACACCGAGACCGCCGCGTCCTGCAGAAGATCGAGGAAGACCTGACCGCGAGCGATCCCGACCTCGTGGCGGCCTTCGACCAGGTGAAGCGTCCGGCGAGCGTCCAGACCTGGTGGGCCGTGCTCGTCGTCGCCGAAGTCACCGCGATCCTCATGATCATGGTGGGCCTCTTCAGCGACAGGGGTTTGGTGTTCCTGGGCGGAGTCGCCGCCGCGAGCGCGCTCGTGTGGACGCACAACACCTTCCGGACGAAGCCGGCCGACTCCGCGGATCGAAGTGGTTCCGGGCCCTGACACCGGTCTCAGTCCTTGTGGTGACGGACCACGGCGACGGGACAGGGCGCGTGGTGAACCATGGCCCGGCTGACCGATCCGAGCAGAGCACGGCGGAGCGGTCCGCGTCCATGACTGCCGACGACGAGCAGCGCGGCACACTCGGCTTGCTCCGCCAGCGCATGAGCGGGCCGGTCCACGGCGATCACCCGGTGGACGGGGACGTCCGGATACCGTTCCCGATATCCGGCCAGCGATTCGTCGAGCAGGGGCTTTCCCCGTTCCTCGATGATCTCCCTGTCGTGCTCGGTAGGACTCACCGCCATCGCTTCGAGCGGAAGATCGGACCAGACGTGCAAGGCCACCAGCACACAGCCGTGCCGGTCGGCGAAGTCGTAGGCGAACCCGATGGCCTCCACACTGGTCTCGGATCCGTCGACGCCGACCACGACCTTCCGATCGCAGTCCGCCGGCGGTTCGTCACCGGCTCGTACCACCACGATGGGCCGGTGGTAGTCGTGCAGGAGTTCGTTGGCCGTCGACCCGACCAGGAGCCTCGGCAGCGCGGTGAGCCCCGACGACCCGATGACCAGCAGATCCGCGTTCTCCGCGGCACGGGCCAGCGCGTCGGGTGCGCGGCCGGACAACAGCCGGGTCGAAACGGCCAGATCCGGCCATGCTCGGCGGCATTCCCGCGCGATGTCGCCGAGCATGGCTTCGGCGTGCCGCTGTGCTGTTTCCTGACCTGCTTCGAGAAACCCCGGCCGCGGCCACGCCCCGCCACCCGGGACCGCCTCGGGTACGGACGGGAACCCGACGACGTGGGCTACGACCAATCCACAGCCGCGGGCAGCGGCTTCCCCCGCGGCCCAGCGCACGGCCTTCCGTGCTTCTTCGGAGCCGTCGTAGCCGGTTACGACGGCTCCCTTGTCCATGGTGGATTCCGGTGCTGACATCACTGCTCACGTCCTGCCGGTCATGGCAAGTGCCGGTCGAACCAGTCCGTCGCCGGCCTCGCCACTTCGGCCAGCGCTCCCGGTTCTTCGAACAGATGGGTGGCCCCGGCCACCACCTCGATGCGGTTCGGCGCGACGAGTCGCCCGGCGGCGAGCCGGTTCAGCTCCAGGACCGGATGGTCAAGGCCGCCGACGATCAGCAGCGTCGGAGCTCTCACCTCGGTCAAGGCGCCGCTCGCCAGGTCCGGCCTGCCACCACGGGACACCACGGCACGAACGGATTTCTCCCTGGCCGCGGCGATCAGCGCCGCCGCGGCACCCGTACTGGCACCGAACAACCCGATCGGCAAGCCGCGGACCACCTCGTGGTGCCCGATCTTGTTCACCGCGGTGACCACTCGGTCGGCGAGGAGCGGAATGTCGAAGCGCAACTCGCCGGTGCTCCGGTCGGCGCGTTCTCGTCCTCGGTCAGCAGATTCAGCAACAGCGTGGCGAACCGGTTGTCCTGCAGCACTCCGGCCACCGCACGATTATCGGCGACGACCTCGTCGAGACGGACCCGCAGCAACTCGAGGACCCGAGTACGCCCACCGTGTTCCTGCTCGTAGTCGATCAGTTCGCGCAGCTGTGGCCCCGTCAGTGCACGGATGCGGTGCTGAAGCGTCCCCGCGGGCAGTTCGTCGTAATTCGCCAACGGCAAGTGGTCGGCCATCGTGACCTCCTTTCGACAGCTCCGGGGATACCCCCGCGGGAGGCGGGCAAACTCTTCAGGCGAGTGCCGCGATCAGCCCGATCGTCAGCGCCGTCCGTTCCGGGATGTGCCTCACGAGGATGTGTTCGTCGCGCGCGTGGGCGCCGCCTCCGACCGCACCGAGCCCGTCGAGCACCGGGCGGCCCAGCGCGGACACGAAGTTGCCGTCGCTCGCCCCTCCCACCGCGGTCTCCTCCAGCTCCCAGCCCTCTTCGGCGGCCACCTTCCGAGCGGTCGCGAACAGCGCCCGCGACGGGTCGTTCGGCGTCATCGGTGGTCGATTCCACTCCCCTTCGACCGAGACGGTCACGCGAGGATCGGCGGCCTCCAGGCCGGCGAACACCTTGTCTATCCGGTCCATTTCGGACGGTTCGGCGACGCGGATGTCGACGCCGCAGCTCGCGCCGCCCGCGGTGACGTTACGACCGGTACCGCCGGAGATGGTGCCGACGTTGACCGTGGTCCCGTGTTCACGCGAGCCCGCGGCCGCCAGCTGTCCGACGATCTCGGCGAGGGCGTGGATCGCGCTCGCTCCCGCGTACGGGTCCAGGCCCGCATGCGCCTCGACGCCGGTGGCGGTCACGTCGAACAGGCCGACCCCCTTGCGCGCGGTCTTCAGCTTGCCGTCCAGTGACGCCTCGAAGACAAGCGTGGCCAGCGCGCCTTCACTGGCCGCTTCGATGTACGGCCGCGAGTGGGGGCTGCCGATCTCCTCGTCGCCGTTGAAGAGGAACTTGACCGACGGATGCGGAAGGCCGAGTTCGCGGAGGCCTCGCAAGGCCCAGACCGACTGCACCAAGCCGAGTTTCATGTCGAACGCGCCCGGCCCGGTGACGCGGGCGTCCTCGTCGGTGTACGGCCATCCGGCGAGCGTCCCGGTCGGCCAGACCGTGTCGTAGTGGCTCAGCAGCAGCACCATTCCCGGCGCCGTCCCCGCATAGCTCAGTTCGAGCACGTCGCCGCGGACCGTGTCGGTGTGGCGGGCCTCGGCATCGGGTGCGCCGAGGCGGTCGAAGACCCAGGCCCGGATCGTGTCGAGGCCTTTGTCCAGCATCGGCTTGTCGTAGCTGTGCGTCTCCAGTTCGACGATCGTCCGCAGATCGTCGAGCATGGCCGGCAGTGCCTGGCGGGACCAATCCGTGTGTGACAAGAGAATCCTTTCTACCGAGCGGGGGCACCGGGGCCGAGCGGGATGCCGAACACCCAGAACACGAAGAACAGCAACGTCCACACCACCAGCAGGGCGAACGAGAGCGGGACCGTCATCGAGAACAGCGTGCCGATCCCCGCCGAACGCCGATAACGCTGCAGGAAACCCAGCGCCATCACGAAGTACGGGCTCATCGGGGTGATCGCGTTCGTGCACGAGTCCGCGATGCGGTACAGCGCCTGCGTGGTCTCCGGCGGGATGTCCAGCAGCATCAGCATCGGCACGAACACCGGGCCGATCAGCGCCCATTGGGCGGAGCCGCTGGTGACGACCAGGTTCACCAGGGTCACCACGACGAGGATGCCCAGCATGATGACCGGTCCGGAGACGCCGGCGGATTTGAGCAGACCGGCGCCGTTGATCGCGGTGATCTCGCCGATACCGGTCCACTTGAAGTAGGCCAGGAACTGGGAGATGGCGAAGAACAGCACCAGGATCGGCGCCATCTCGCGGAATCCGTGTGCCATGAACCCCGGGATGTCGCGGCTGCTGGTCACCGTCCCTGCGACCTTTCCGTAGGCCCAGCCCGCCGCGAGGAAACCCAGCGCGAGGAAGATCGAGATGGAAGTCAGCAACGGTGACTCGATGATGCTTCCGCCCTTGCCGCGTAACGGCGACGACGCGGGCAGCACCGCCAGCACGAGGGCGATCACGAAGACGGCCAGCGCGATGAGCGCGGCGAGTAGGCCCCGTCGTTCCTGGCGGCTGAGCTGGAGCGAGCCGAGATCGTCCTCCTCCGCGTCGTCGTCGACGGGCATCGCCTCGGCGCGCCGCGCCAGGACCTTCTCGGTCACGAGCGTGATCACCGCGGCCAGCACGACCGACGAGGCGAGCGAGAAGAAGTAGTTGGCCAGTGGCGTGACCGAATAGGCCGGATCGATCGTCTGCGCCGCCGCCGTGGTCAGCCCGGACAGGATGGCGTCGGTCGGCGTGATCAGCGGGCTCGCGTCGTACCCGGCGGAGATGGATACGAACGCGACCACGATACCCAGGATCGGGCTGCGCCCCACCGCGCGGAAGGCCAAGGCCCCCAACGGGATCAGCACCACGTAGGCCGCGTCGGAAGCGACGTGGGACACCATTCCGGTGAATGCCAGCGCGAAGGTCACCCACCGCGGCGAGACCTTCGAAACACCGGACCGGAGCACGGCCGCGAGCAGACCGGACCTCTCGGCGACCGCCACGCCGAGCATCACCACGAGGATCGTGCCCAGCGGCGGGAAGGACGTGTAGCTCTTGACCGCGTCGGTCACCATCATCCGCACGCCGTCTGAGGACAACAGGTTCTTCGCCTCGACGGTCTTGCCCGTTGCCGGGTTCACCGCGGACACCCCGGCCGCGCTGAGCCCCCAGCTGGCCAGAGCCAGCACTGCGCTCAGGATGACGAAGAGCCAGAACGGGTGCGGCAGCTTGTTGCCGAGCCGCTCGACGCCGTCGAGCGCGCGCAGCAGGAGGTTCATCGGACGTGAGGTCGTTCTGGCCTGGCTGGAACTCACCGGCGCGGCTCCTTCCTGATCGGAGGCCCATTACAAACTCAAGCGAACGAATAGTGCAACCCTGAACTGTATTCCGCACGGAACAGTCACATAGGCGCGCCAGATGACTGATATATTCACCTCATGTTGACCGAACCCGAGCTGGACCTGATCGCGGCGCTCCAGATCGCCCCGCGCGCCTCGGTTGCCACGCTCGCCGAGGCGCTCGACGTCTCCGCCAGCACGGTGGGACGACGGCTGGTCCGCCTCGAGGAACAGCGGATCCTCCGGGTGATCGGCCAGGTCGAGTGGACGGCGAGGGCTCGCGGAAACCCGCGGCATGTCTGGGTCACGACCGAACCGGGCGCGTCCGGTTCGGCGGCGAAGGCGCTCGCGCGGTTTCCCGAGGTCCAGCTCGCGGCGGAGACGGCGGGCCGGTCGGACGTCTACCTGGCCGTGCACGTTCCGGACCGAGCCGAGGCACGCGAACTGCTCGCCGAGCGCATCCCCGGGGTGCCGGGCGTGGCGGGGACCCATTCGGAACTGGTGCTGCGGGCGCTGACCAGGGCCGACTCCTGGCGTCTGCACCGGCTGAGCGAAGAGCAGCAGAAGATCTTGTCCCGCGATCAGGTGATACCGGCCGCGCCGGACGGATTCGACGCCGACGAGGTGGGCTCGGACGAGCGGCGGCTCATCGGGCTGCTGGCGGGGAACGGGCGGATCACCGCGGCCGAAGCGGGCCGGAGCCTCGGCCTCAGCCAGTCCACCGCCTACCGGCTGATCCAGTCGACGTTGCGGCGCGGCATCGTCCGGCCACGCGTCGAGGTGGAACCCGCGCAGCTCGGCTACGAACTGGAGGCGGTCATCGCGCTGACCATCACCCCGGGCGCCATCCAGGCCGTGGCCCGGGAATTGGCGCGGCATCCGTCGGCGCGGTACGTGTCGATCGTCGCCGGCACCGCTTCGGTCATCCACCAGGGCGTGTTCCGGAACGAGGACGAAATGGCCGACTTCCTCACCAGGGACCTCGCTCCCTTACCCGGGATCACCGCACTGCAGGTCTCCGTGGTGTTGCGCATGCTGCGCCGGTACTGGCTGTACCGGGAGGACGGGAGATTCGCCGTTATCGACGAGCCGTCGTGACCGACGGCGACGACGCCAGGGGGACCAGAAGGCGCGGTGATCCGGTGCCGTCGGCGGGCACGGACCAGATGTCGCTTTCCTTGCCGTCCCCGCGCGGCAGGCCGTAGGCGATCGTGTCGTTGTCGAGCCAGACCACCTGGTCGTCGATGCTGCGCGCCTCCGCGAGCGGGGTCTCCCGCATCGTGGTCAGGTCCAGCACATGCTCCCGCCAAGGCCGGACGTCGCCGTCGGCCACGCGTTTCTTGAACGCGAGTTTCGTGCCGTCCGGCGACAACGACGGACATTCCGCGTTCTCCCGCAGGGTGCGCGCCTTCCACGCCTCGTTGTCGCCCTCCACGAGATAGGTCCGCCCGCCGGTGGCGACCGTGGCGAAGAACGTCCGCTCGTCGGTGGCGAACGTGACACCCCAGTAGTTGACGTCCTCGCCCCGGTGGACCGCGTCCCCGATCCGCAGCGGGATGCCCTCGATATTGCTCGAAAGCTCGTTCCGTTCGCGATCCATGATGGCCGTTCGCGTCGAGAAGGTGCCGGGCGTCGAGTACGAGTCACCGGTCACGAAGGTGGTCCAGCTCCCCATCCGGCCACCGGGTGAGAGTTTCGCGCGGTTGGGGATGCCGGGGACGTCGACGCGCTTGACCTCGCCGAGCGCGGAGTCGACGAATTTGGCGACCGCGCCCGGCAGCGGCGTGGGTTCCTTCGCCAGGCACAGGCCGCCGTCGACCGCCGTGTAGAACCGTTCGCAGCCGAGTGAACTGATCCGTCGCGGGCCCCCGGGTTCGAAAACGGGGACCGATGCGACGTTCCCGTACCCCGGCCCCGGCGCGCCGTTGCGGAACAGCAGCCTCCCCGGCTCGCTCAGTACGACCCGCCCCGAGGAATCCACCGCGACCGCCGCGTCGGCCGTCCGCCGCTCGGGGCTGTTCGCCTTGGCCTGCACCACGTACACCACCGAGGCGGCGGCGAGCGCGGCGACACCCGCCAGCGCCACGACGAACTTCACCGGGAGCTTCATTCCGTCCCCTTTCCTGTCACCGGCAGGTGTACGGGCCCGCTTTGTCAAGCAGTTCCCCGTTGGTGCCGATGATCTCCCAGGAATAGGTCTTCCCCTTGAGCACCAGCTTCATCACCCCGTGCTTGCCCAGGATCTTCTCCACGCCTTCACGGGCCTTGTAATCGAGATAGAGACTGTCTCCGCCGATACCGGCGATGACCGACCGCATACCGTTGGCCTCGTCGACATGCCCGTTGACGTCCAGCGGCTTCGTCCGCTCGTAATGGTGATCGTGCCCGGCGAACACTACGTCCGCCTTCGCCCTGGCCAGCTCGTTCCACAACGGCGCGATACTCTTCGCGTCGCCGGAATTCCCCGAGTTGAAGCGCGGGTGGTGCCAGTATCCGGCGATACAGGACTTCTTCGTTTTCGCCAGATCCTTGCGCAGCCACGCCACCTGCTCGGCGCCCCCGCCGTTGTACACCGGGTCCGAATCGAGCGCGACGAAGTGGAAGGCGCCGACGTCGAAGCTGTAGTATGGCTTCCCCTTCGGTGTCGCGATCTTCCCGAAGTACTGCTTGTATCCCGCCAGCTCGTTGTTCCACTCGTGGTTGCCCGGTGTGGGTTTGGTGATCTTCTTGAACTTGCCCCAGGTCTTGTCGTAATAGGTCCGGAACTCCTCGATGGTGCCGTCGACGTATTGGTTGTCGCCGACCGTCAGCACGTACCGGGGGTTGATCTTGCTCACCAGCTCCGCCGTCCGCTGGTGCTCGGACGGCAGCTCCGCCTTGGCGATGTCGCCGGCGAGCGCGATGACGATGCCGTCGGACGCCGTCGGCCGGGTGGACGCCTTCACCGGCACGGTCGATCCGGACAGGTTCCCCGCCGCGTCGCGCGCCCGCACCGCGTACTGGAAGTCGAAGCCCGACGCCAGCGACGTGTCGGTGTAGGAAGTCGTCGTGGACCGGCCGATGACGTTGCCGTTGCGCAGGACTTCGTACTCGGTGACCCCGACGTTGTCGGTGGACGCGGTCCAGCCGAGCGTGATGCTTTCGGTGGTGGACGACGTCTGCCGGAGCCCGGTCGGCACCGACGGCGGCTGGATGTCGCCGTCACCGGTCCGGACGCCGTAGACCTCCAGCTCCCACAGCGAGTACCCGTAAACGGTCGCCCGCGCCGTGCCGAAGATCCGGACGTGCCTGGCCGAGGTGTTCAGCCCGGTGAACTCGTCGAGGCCGCCGTCGCTGCCCACCACGGTTTTCACGTCGCGCCAGTTCTGGCCGTCGTCGGACGCCTGGACCTGATAGTCCTTCGCGTGGGCTGATTCCCAGAAGACCTTGATCCGGCTGATGTCCGCCGGACCGCCGAGGTCGACCGCGATCCACTGTGGATCGCTCTCCAGACTGGCCCAACGGGTCGTCGAATCGCCGTCGACGGCGAGCGCGCCACTGAAACCCTCACTCTCCACGGTGGAGGTCGTGGTGCGTTTGCCGACCGACAGCAGGGATTCCGCCGGTCCGGCCGCGGCACTGGAAGCGATCACGGGCTGAGCGAGCAGGACGATCGCCGCGATCGCGGCGGTGCCCGGCTTCACCATTCGATTCACCTGTACTCCTGGATGGACTTAAGGCGTGTTTCATGTTGAGGGGTAAGCAATGTGTCATGTCTTGACTAGGGGCTACCGATGGCGAGTCGGCGGTGGAGCCTGGCGCGTTCTTGACCATCCACAAGGGACGCCGGCCAGGCAGTAATGTTCGTTTTGGACACTTTGCGCGGGGTCGTGAGTGGTAATGAGCGTTCTAACCGTCATTATCACTCACGACCTCGCTCGAAAACCGCACATTCATACACGAACAAGACATATCACCGTCCGAAAGTGTCCCTTGTGGACACTTAACGCCCGGCGGGCTCCCGTGGTCAGTCCGAAACTCGCCACTCACGACACCGGGTCCGGTGCCGCGTTCGGCACCGGACCACGGCGATCAGCGGCAGGTGTACGGTCCCGCCTTGTCGAGCACATTCCCGTTGGTGTCGTGGATTTCCCAGGAGTAGGACTTCCCGTTCAGCATCAGCTTCATCACCCCGTGCTTGGCGAGGATCTTCTCGACCCCTTCACGCGCCCTGTAGTCCGTGTAGAGGTAGTCGCCACCGATGCCGGCGATGACCGAGCGGACGCCGTTGGCCTCGTCGACGTGGCCGTTGACGTCCAGCGGCTTCGTCCGCTCGTAGTGATGATCGTGTCCGGTGATCACCATGTCCGCCTTCGCGTTGGCCATCTCGTTCCACAGCGGCGCCATCTGCCTCTTGTCCCCGGAGTTCCCCGAGTTGAAGCGCGGGTGGTGCCAGTACCCGATGACGCAGGACTTCGTGTTCTTCGCCAGGTCGTTGCGCAGCCAGGTCACCTGGTCGGACCCACCGCCGGTGTAGATCGGGTTCGAGTCCATCGCGACGAAGTGGAAGTCACCGATGTCGTAGCTGTAGTACGGCAAACCCTGCGGGTACGCGATCGCGCCGAAGTACTCCTTGTAGCCCCTGAGCTGGTCGTCCCATTCGTGGTTGCCCGTTGTGGGCTTGGTGATGCTCTTGAACTTGCCCCACGTCTTGTCGTAGTGCGAGCGGTATTCGGAGATGGTGCCCTTGTGGTACTGGTTGTCGCCGACGGTCAGCACGTACTTCGGGTTGATTCTGGCGACCTGGTTCGCGGTCCCCTGGTGCGTGGAGAAGAGCTCCGGGTTGGCGATGTCACCCGCGAGCGCGAGGGTGACGGGGCCGGTGCCGCCCGGCTGGGTCGCGGCCCTGATCACCGGACTCGCCGCGGAGACGTTGCCCGCCGCGTCCCGTGCCCGCACGGAGTAGCCGAACTCCACTCCGGACGCCAGGCCGCTGTCGGTGTAGGTGGTCGTCGCCGTGGTCCCGACGACGTTCCCGTCGCGGAGCACCTCGTACTCGGTGACCCCGACGTTGTCGGTGGACGCGGTCCAGCCGAGGGTGACGCTGTCCGTCGTGGTGGCGTTCGTGGCGAGACCCGTGGGCACCGTCGGCGCCTGCGTGTCACCGCCGCCGACGCGATCACCGTAGATTTCCAGCTCCCACAACGAGTAGCCGTAGGTCGTGCCGCGAGCCGTGCCGTGGACGCGGATGTGGCGTGCGGTGGCGTTGAGGCCGAGGTGTTCGTCGATGCCGCCGTCGCCGTCGACGACGGACTTGATGTCGGTCCAGGTCCTGCCGTCGGCCGAGCCCTGGATCTTGTACGTCTTGGCGTAGGCGACTTCCCAGTTCAGTCTGACCTTGGTGACGGTCGCGGTGGCGCCGAGGTCGACGGCGATCCATTGCGGATCGACCATCTCCTCGCTCGCCCACCGGGTCGTGGCGTTGCCGTCGACGGCGTTGGCGCCGCCGAACTCGACGCCCTCGACCGACGAGGTCGTGGTCGGTTTGCCCCCGGACAGCAGTGATTCCGCTTGCGCGGTGGTACCCGACGAGATCAAGGTCTGCCCCAGCAGGGCCAGCGTCGCCACCGCGACACCGGCCAGGGGTGTTCTCCGTTTCATGCGAACTCCTCGACGTTGCGGAGTCGGCGAGTACCGGCGGTGGGCGGCGACTTGTCAGCCGGAGTCGCTTTAGTTAAGTAAGTTTCCTAACGATCGCAGTGTAAAAGGTTCCTAAACTCACAGTCAACGGGTGAACGCGTCGTGCCCGGCACCATTTGATGGCAGGGTCGCGGCCATGGTGACGCTGGATCGGCTCGTGAACGTCTTGGGTGGGTACGGGGCACGGCTGTGGTGCTGCCCGGTGTCGCGCGAGGCGGCCTTGCGCGATGTGGTGATGCACGACGCCGCCGACCCCCGCGACCTGCGCGGGGACGTGTACCTCGCCGTCGGGACGGACTCCGTCCCGACGGCCGTCGAGCTGGCCGCGGCGGCACGGGCATCGGTCGTCCTGGTCCGCGGGTCGGCGGCCGATCCCGCGGCGGCCGAACGTGCGGAGCGCGGCGGCGTCGCGGTGCTGCTGGTGGAGCCGGATGTGTCCTGGGGTCAGCTCGCCGGCGTCGTCTACGGCCTCGTCCTGGAAGGCCGCGAAACCGAATCGGGACGCGGTCCGACCGATCTGTTCGCGCTGGCCGACAGCCTGGCGGACGCGCTCGGCAGCGCGGTGACCATCGAGGACCGCCTCTCCCGGGTCCTGGCCTACTCCAGCCGGCAGCACCTGGCCGACCGGGCGCGATTGGAGACGATCCTCGGCAGGCGGGTACCGGAACCGGTCCGCGAACTGTTCGAACGGCGCGGCGTGTTCGCGCATCTCGCGGAATCCGACGAGCCGCTGTTCGTCGAAGCCGATCCCGAACACGGACTGACCGGGCGCATGGTCGTCGCGGTCCGCGCGGGCCGGGAGCTACTGGGCTCGATCTGGGTGGAATGCGACCGGCCGTTGACCGACGCGCGGCGCGCGGTCCTGCGGGACAGCTCGCGCACCGTCGGCCTGCACCTCCTGCGGTCTCGGGCGAGCGCGGACCTGGAGCGGCAGGTCGAGTCCGATCTCGTGATCCGGCTGGTGGAGGGAACGCCGGACGCCGCCGCCGTGCTCAGCAGGCTCGGCCTGCCTCCCGGCCGGTTCCGGGTGATCGCGCTCCAGGCCCATATCGGCGACGAGCGTCACGCCGCGCTCCTGCTCGCGTTCGAGCGGGCGACGACGGGTTTCGGCTGGTCACGGCCCGGCCGCAGCACGTTGTTCAGCAACACCGTCTACACGGTCCTGCCCGGGGACGACGTCGGGGCGGCCAGGGCATGGGTGCGTTCGATCCGCGAGGCGCTGCCCCGGCAGGTGACGATGCTGGCCGGGATCGGTGCGGGCGCGGCGTCGGCCGAACTGCCGGCCAGCAGGCTGGAAGCGGACGAATGCCTTGCGTTGCACGCTGTGCGGCCGGGCACGAAATCCGCGATCGCCTACGACGAGGCCTGGGACGACATCCTCGTGCAACGGCTGCGAGCCGCCGCGGCGTCCGGCAGGGCTCCGGCCCGCGGCCCGATCACCGAGTTGCGGGGGCACGACAGTGCCAACGCCACCAGTTACGTCGCGACGTTGCGTGCCTGGCTCGAGGCACAGGGGGATCTCGCGGAGGCCGCCGAGCGGCTGGAAGTCCACCCGAACACGATCCGCTACCGGCTCCGGAAGATGGCGGAGGTGACCGAACTCCGCCTCGACCAGCCCGCGAAACGGCTGGCGATGATCATCGAGCTGGCCGTGTCCGATCCGGCCCCTTGACCGTTCCGGCCAAACCGACCCGCCCGGATTGTCGGAACCGGACAATCTCCACCGTCCGGATCCGAGCCATCCTGACCGCGACAGCACCACTCGTGCAGCGGAGGAATTCATGGGCGAGCTCGACCGGATCGACGGCGGCCCGCGTTCGGCGATCGTGATCGGAGCCGGCGTGGTCGGCCTGTCGACCGCGTGGTTCCTGCAAGAACGTGGCGTCGGCGTCACGGTGCTGGATCGCGAAGGCATCGCGGCGGGAGCGTCATGGGGCAATGCCGGCTGGCTCTCCCCTGGCCTCGCGATCCCGCTCAACGATCCCGGCGTCCTTCGCTACGGGCTGCGTACCCTGCTGGACCGGCAGGCACCGCTGCACGTCCCGCCGTCCCCCGATCCGCGGCTGTGGTCGTTCCTCGCCCGCTTCGCCGCGAACTGCACCGGGCGATCGTGGACTCGCGCGGTCGAAGCGAACTCGCCCCTGAACGAAGAGTGCCTGGAAGCCTTCGGCGTCCTCACCGCGAACGGGGTGGACGCGCCGACCATCGAAGCGCCGATCACGGCGGCGTTCGAGACCGCGGACCAGGCCTCGGCGCTGATCTCCGAACTGCGGCGCGTCGCGGAGACGGGTCAGGACATCTCCTGGACACGACTCACCGCGGCCGATCTCGCCGAGCGGTTCCCCCAGGCCACGGCCCGGCTCGGCGCCGCCGTCCGGATCGACGGTCAGCGCTACGTGGACCCTGGCCGGTTCGTCGAGTCGCTCGCACGGGCGGTGGTCGGCCGGGGCGGCACGATCCGCCACAAGTTCGAGGTCGCCTCCCTGCGCGCGCACCGGCACGCGCTGAGCGTGCGCTCGAAGACCGGCCAGACGGTGAACGCCAACGCGGTCGTGCTGGCGACCGGGGCCTGGCTGGGTGACCTGGGCCGGAAGTGGGGAGTCAAGATCCCCGTCCGCGCCGGACGCGGCTACTCCTTCACCGTGCCGACCGACCGCCCGGTGCCCGGCCCGCTCTACCTGCCGGACATCCGTGTGGCGTGCACGCCGTACCGGGACGGCCTCCGTGTGGCCGGGACGATGGAGTTCCGGAAGCCGGACGCGCCGCTGGATCCGGCCCGGATCGCCGCGATCATCGCGTCAGCACGGCCCTTCCTCACCGGCCTGGACTGGGAGGGGCACACCGACGAATGGGTCGGCTCCCGCCCGGTCACCACCGACGGGCGGCACGTGATCGGCGCGACGAGCACCCCGGGGCTCTACGTCGCCGGCGGGCACGGGATGTGGGGACTGACCCACGGCCCGATCACCGGACGACTCCTGGCCGAGCACATCACCACCGGCAAACAACCTGAGGCCCTGCGCCCCTTCGACCCGCTTCGCCGATGACTCCGGACAACGAAACGCCGCCGGCCGAACAGTCCGAAGTGGACCGTCTTCGCGCCGAGAACGCCCTCCTCCGCGCTGAGAAGGACCTTCTGCTGAAGGCCGCGATCGGGTTCGCCACCGACGCCGGCGTCTTCCGGCACAAGTCACCCGAACCCGAGGCCCGCTGACCGACGCGGGCTTCACCGAAGGTCTGTGGGGGGCGGGCCGTTTCCGCGCCCGGCCCCCACAGACGTATCCCCGAAAGGCGATCACCATCATGTCCACCGTCTCGTCAGGCCCTTGGCTGACCCTGGAAGCGCACGCGCGCCTGGTGCGGGAACTCGCCACGTTGCGGCGCCCCGGCACCGGCGACCGGTACGGTGACGACGAAATCGCGCACAACACCCACCGGCAGGCCCGGATCCGGCAGATCGAGGACATGCTGCGCGGCGCCGTCGTCGGACAGGATCCTCCCGACGACGGGATCGCCGAGCCCGGCATGGTGCTCACCGTCCGGTACGACGACGGCGACACCGAGACCTTCCTGCTCGGCACGCGGGACGAGGCCGGCCACGGCGCACTCGAGGTCTACTCCCCCGACTCCCCGCTCGGCCGCGCGCTTCACGGCGCGCAACCGGGCGAGAGGCGGGAGTATCGCGTGCCCAGCGGCGGGGCGGTGGGCGTCACGCTTATCGACGCCAAGCCTTACGGGCGCCATAGGGAGACCGCGCATTGACGGACCGGCGATGCGGAGTTCCGGGGTCATGAGTGACAAGGGGCGCTAGTGCGGTCACACGGGCGCGCTAAATTGTCCTGTGTGGACCAGGAAGAGTACCGCCGGAGACTGCGCCGCGTGCTCGACGCGCATTCCGAAGACGTCGCCACGCGGCTGAGGAGGATCGTCGAGGCGATCGGGGACACCGTCGAAAGCCTGCAGATCGAGGTCTTCCCCGACCAGGACGGCGAGGGCACCTTCGACGTCTGGGCCCGGTTCGAAGGCCGGGATTCCTACGTGCTGAACAAACCGATCGACGAACACCGCCATCTGTTCGGCGTCGTCCACCACGAAACAGGCTGGGAACCCGACGTACCGCCGCTTCCGCGAGGGCTCTCGGCGGACCTCGTCGTCGACACGGCCGCCGACTGGATCGACTCGGTGTGGACCCGGACGGTCAGCCGGCCGCTGTCGATTCCGGTGGAGGTGTCCTCCCCGGACGGTTACGGCACGGCCACCCCGATACCGCGGGTACGCCCGATGTGACGTGGCTCAGTGACCTTGGCGACCGTCGCGTTCGTGGAGATCCGGGACGTCACGTGTCCCGAATCTCCACGATCTCCTAGGACTCGTCGAGGAGGTCCTCGATGAGGATGGGGATGTGCCGGACCCGGATGCCCGTGGCGTTGTGGACGGCGTTCGTGACGGCCGCCGCCATCCCGACGATGCCGATCTCGCCCAGCCCCTTCGCGCCGACCGAGTTGTGCAGGGTGTCCGGATACTCGAGGAAGTGGACGTCGACCTCGGGGATGTCCGCGTTCACCGGGATCAGGTAGCTCGCGAAGTCACCGTTGGCGAATCGCCCGTTCTCCTCGACCTCCAACCCCTCGTGCAGGGCTGCCGAAACACCCCAGATCATGCCTCCGAGGATCTGGCTCCGAGCCGCCACGGGGTTGATGATCCGGCCGGCGTCGAACACCCCGAGCATGCGGGACACCCGGATCTCGCGGGTCCACTCGTGCACGCGGACTTCGCAGAACTGCGCACCGAACGAGCTGAACGAATGTTTCGTCAGCTCCTCGCCGGGAGCCGAGGAACCGGTCACGGACAACGAGGGTCGGCCCAGTGCCCGCAACAGTTCCCCGAAGGACATCGTCCGGTCTCCGGCCAGCACCCGGCCGTCCGCGTAGGAGACGTCCATGCCGTCGAACGGCGCGCCCGGTGCCGACGCCAGTGCGAGCAGCTCGTCGATCGTCTTGGCCGCGGCGATCATGATGGCCGTGCCCGCGCTCGCGGTAGCCGTGGAACCGCCGGACATGCCTCCGGGCGGCAGGGTCGAATCGCCGAGCCGCGGCACCACCCGGTCCGGCGGGATGTCCAGCGACTCCCCGCCCACCAGCGAAAGCACGGTCAGCAGGCCCGTCCCGGGGTCCGCCCCGCTGGTCTCGACGACCGCCGTGTCGTCGGGCAGCAGGGTGATCCCGACCGTGGCCGGGAACCGCAGCGCGGGGAACATGGCGGTGGCCGTGCCCATGCCCACGAGCCAGTCGCCGTCCGTGCGCCCGTGGGGCGCGCGATCCGCCCAGCCGAATCGCGCCGCGCCGACGCGGAAACATTCGTCGAGGTGTTTGCTCGACCACTGCAGATCCTTGCCGGGCGGAGCGGTCGAATTGTTCCGCTGCCGCAGCTCGATCGGGTCCATGTCCAGCGCGACCGCGAGTTCGTCGATCGCGCTCTCCAGCGCGAAGGATCCCGGTGCCTCACCCGGCGCCCGCATGAAGGTGGTCGGCGGGATGTTGAGCGGCACCATCTTCTGGCTGATGGCCAGGTTCCGGGTGGCGTACCACTCGCGCGACGTGCCGTGTGACGTCGGCTCGACGAACGACCGGTCCAGGGGCGTGCTGCACCACGAATCGTGCCGCAGCGCGTTCAGCGTGCCGTCGTGCTCCGCGCCGAGGGCGATCTTCTGCACCGTCGCGGCGCGGCCCGCGGTCGCGGTGAAGACCTGCTCCCGGCCGAGCACGGCTTTCACCGGCCTGCCCAGCACCCTGGCCGCCGCCGCGGCGAGGAACGCCGGGGTGGACGTGCGGCCCTTGCCCCCGAACGCGCCGCCGACGAAGGGATTCACCGCGTGCACCTCGGACGGCTTCGTGTCCAGCGCCATCGCCAGCTCCGCCGCCTGGAGGTCGGATCCCTGGTTGCCGCTGTGGATCGTCAGGCCGTCGGGCCCCCACACCGCGACCGCGGAATGCGGTTCCATCGCGGCGTGGTGCTGAGGCGCGGTGGTGTACGTGGCTTCGACGACCACCGGGCTCTCGGCGAGCGCGTCCTCGATGGACTCGACACCCGGGGCGAGCACTGCGAGGGCCGACGGGCCACCGTCTCTCGCGGCGGGCGGCTCTTCGGCCGAGGCGAGGCCGTCCTCCAAGGACGTCTGGGCCGGCCTGGTCAGGTAGGAGACCTCGACCAGCATCGCCGCGTCGCGCGCCTGCTCGTAGGTCTCGGCGACCACGAACCCGATCGGCTGGCCGTAGTAGGTGACTTCCTTGTCCTGCAACGGAACCCAAGTCTCGCCCATGAACGGCGTGGCCGGAGTGCGCAGTTCCAGCGGATCGAATGGCGTGTACACGCCGACCACGCCGGGCGCGCCCTTCGCCGCCGTGACGTCCATCGTGTCGATCTCGCCGTGGGCGATCGTGCTGAGCACGACGTAACCGTGGACGAGTCCGGGGAAGGTGTGGTCCGCCCCGTACTCGGCCCGGCCGGTGACCTTCAGCGGCCCGTCCACCCTGCTGGTCATGAGCGGCTCCCCTCGGTCAGTTCGAGCAGCGCGCGGACGATGGTCCGCCGCAGCAGCGACGTCTTGAATCCGTTCGCGGCCAACGGGCGTGTGCCCTCGGCGGCGAGTGCCGCGGCGTCTTCGAAGGCGGCGACCGTCGCGGGTGCACCCCGCAAGGCCTCCTCGACCGCGGGCAGCCGCCACGGTACGGTGGCCACGCCGCCTGCCGCGATCCGGGCGTCGACGACGCGCGAGTCTTCCACCCGCAGCGCGACCGCCGCGGAGCACAGCGCGAACTCGTAGGACTGCCTGTCCCGCACCTTGACGTAGGTGGAGTTCGACGCCCAGTCCAGCCGCGGGACTTCGACCTCGGCGATCAGTTCGCCGGGCCGCAGGTCGTTCTCGAGCTCAGGAGTGTCGCCGGGCAGGCGATAGAAGGAGCCCAGCTCGACGGTGCGGCTCCCGGTCTCGCTGACCAGGCGGAGCCGCGCATCGAGGGCGACCAGTGCGACGGCGACGTCGCTGGCGTGGGTCGCCACGCACGAATCGCTCGTGCCCAGCACCGCGTGCATCCGGTTGGCGCCCGAGATCGCCGGGCAGCCGCTGCCGGGGATTCGCCGGTTGCACGGCATGGCGACGTCGCGGAAGTAGGAGCAGCGCGTGCGCTGCATGAGGTTTCCGCCGATGCTGGCCATGTTCCGGATCTGCTGGGAGGCGCTGAGCAGCAGCGCACGGGAGATCGCCGGGTACACCCCGGGATGTCCGGCGATGTCGGCCATGCGCTCCAGCGCCCCGAAGCGGAGCCCGTCGGTGGTGTCGATGCCACGCAGCGGTACGGCGTTGATGTCCAGCACCTGCGGTGGTGTCAGGACATTGAGCTTCATCAGGTCGACGAGGGTGGTCCCGCCCGCCAGGAACGTGCCGGACGAGCCGACCGCGTCTTCGACGGTCTCGGGTGCGAGCAGCTCAAAGGGACGCATCGGCTCTCCTCGCCTGCTCGACCGCGGCGACGATGTTCGGGTACGCCGCGCATCGGCAGAGATTGCCGGACATGAACTCCCGGACGTCCTCGACGCCTTGCTCGACGGCGGCGACGGCCGACATGATCTGCCCGGACGTGCAGAATCCGCACTGCAGGGCGTCCTGATCGACGAACGCCTGCTGAACCGGATGCAGCACGTCCTCTGTGGACAGTGCTTCGACCGTGGTCACCGGCTGCTTCACGGTGGCGGCCAAGGTCAGGCAGGAGAGCACCGGACGGCCGCCGACGTGCACCGTGCAGGCTCCGCACTGCCCTCTGTCACAGCCCTTCTTCGGGCCCGTGACGGCGAGCCGCTCCCGCAGCGCGTCGAGCAGGGTCACCCCGGGATCAACCCCGAGATGTTCCGTCCTGCCATTGACTTCGAGTGAGATGTCCACTGGATCTCTTTCCGCAGATCGTCCGGGCCGGGCCCGACGGCGTAGGTTGAGGTGGTGGGAAGTCCGTTCGCGAAGTGAAGCGGATATTCATCCGCTTCGATTTCCAAGCTAGCGGATTACAATCCGCTCGGCAAGGTCGATGCTCGCCCTGGAGCCGCTCCAGGTCCGACGGGTTCCTCGGCTACATTCACCGGAGAACGAGGTCGGCGGACAGGAGGGACCATGACGACGGGATCGGTCAATCCCCGGCGTGCGGACACCCGCCGCAACCACGAGCGCATCCTCGCCACCGCGGCGAAATCGCTGGCCTGTTCCGGCGAAGTCTCGTTCAACGCCATCGCAAAGGAGGCCGAGGTCGGCGTCGGCACGGTGTACCGGCACTTCCCCACGCCGGAGGCCCTCATCCTGGCGGTGTACCGGCGTGAGGTGCGCCAGCTCGTCGAGATCGTGCCGAGCCTGCTCGAGAAGTACGCACCGGAGCAGGCGTTCCGCGTGTGGACGACCGACCACCTGGCGCACTACATGATGACCAAACGCGGCCTGGCCGACGCCCTGCGCGCCGCGACCGCCTCACGCGGCGAGCTGCCCGCGGGGGCCTACCAGGACATGGTCGGCGCGGTTTCCACCTTGCTGCAGGCCAACATCGACGCCGGCACCGTGCGCGCGGGCCTGGAGCCCGAGACCGTCCTACGTGGACTGGGCGGACTGCTGTACCTCGACCCGAAGGGCGAATGGCGGCGCGACGTCGCGAGCCTGCTCGACCTGCTGTGGCGCGGGATGGGCACCGGCCGGGCCTGACGCGCGACCTGCACCCCGGTGCCGCGAAAGCGTCACGGCCGCGGGATGTTGCGAAGGTTGGCCCGGGCGAGGTCGATCATCCGGCCGACCCCGCCTTCGAGAACGACCTTGCTCGCGGCCAAGGCGAATCCGCCGAGCTGACCGGCGGTGATATGCGGCGGGACGGACAGCGCGTTCGGATCGGTCACGACGTCCACCAGTGCCGGGCCGTCGTGGCTCAGCGCTTCCTTGAGCGCGGCGCGCAACCGGGTCGGGTCGGTCACCCGCTCGGCGCGCAAACCCGCACCACTGGCGATGGCGGCGAAGTCGACCGGGCGGTGGTCGGTCTGATAGTCGGGCAGGCCGTCCACCAGCATCTCCAGCTTCACCATGCCCAGCGAGGAGTTGTTGAACGTCATGATCTTGACCGGGAGGTCGTGCAAGGCCACGGTGAGCAGTTCGCCGAGCAGCATGCCCAGCCCACCGTCGCCGGACATCGACACGACCTGGCGTCCCGGATAGGCGAACTGCGCGCCGATGGCGTGCGGCAGGGCGTTGGCCATCGTGCCGTGCAGGAACGACCCGATGACCCGGCGGCGCCCGTTGGGGGTGAGATACCTGGCCGCCCAGACATTGCACATGCCGGTGTCGACGGTGAAGATCGCGTCGTCCGCGGCCAGTTCGTCGAGGAGATCCGCGGCGAACTCCGGGTGGATCGGCACGTGCCGCTCGACGTTGCGGGTGTAGGCGTCGACGACCTGTTCGAGCGTTTTGCAGTGATCACGCAGCATGCGGTCCAGGAACGTCCGGTCGGTCTTGCGCCGCAGGAGCGGCTGCACGGCCCGCAGGGTCTCCCGCACGTCGCCGTGTACCGCCAGTTCCAGCGGGGTACGCCTGCCGAGTCGGGTCGCGTCGTGGTCGACCTGCACGGTCCGGGCCTGGGGAAGGAAGGAGTCGTAAGGAAAATCGGTGCCCAGCAAGACCAGCAGATCCGCGTCGTGCATGGCCCGGTAGCAGGCGCCGTAGCCGAGCAGCCCGCTCATCCCGACGTCGTAGGGATTGTAGTACTGGATCCATTCCTTGCCGCGCAGGCTGTGGCCGACCGGCGCCTGCACGGTCCCGGCCAGCTCCATCACCTCCGCGTGCGCGCCGCGCACCCCGGCGCCGGCGAACAAGGTGACGGTCTCGGCGTCGTTGATCAACTCGGCGAGCCGTGTCACCTGGGGTTCGGGTGGCATGACCGTCCCGTGCTCGGTGACCGGCGTCCCGGTCCCCGTGGGCGCGACGGCGTCGAGGTGCGCAATGTCGCCGGGCAACACCAGCACTGAAACCTCGCCGCGGGACAACGCGTGCTGCATGGCGATCCGCAGCACCCTGGGCATCTGAGCGGGCCTGCTGATCTGTTCGCAATAGCCACTGCAGTCGACGAACAGCCGTTCGGGATGGGTTTCCTGGAAGAACCCGGTGCCGATCTGGCCGGACGGGATATGCGAGGCGAGCGCGAGCACCGGGGCGCCGGTGCGGTGGGCGTCGTAAAGCCCTTGCACCAGATGGGTGTTGCCGGGGCCGCAGCTCCCCGCGCACACCGCGAGCCGTCCGGTCAGCTGGGCCTCGGCGGCCGCGGCGAAGGCACCCGCCTCCTCGTTGCGGACATGGACCCACTCGATGCCCGGGGTGCGGCGGATCGCGTCGACGACGGGGTTGAGGCTGTCTCCGACCACGCCGTAGATCCGTTCCACCCCGGCCTGCACCAGGACTTGGACTAATTGCTCGGCGACGTTGGGCTTGGCCATCACGACCCCTTCGATGCTTCGGCGGCGAATACCCTCATGATCCACGTGCGGACCCCACCTCGCAGGTCCTGTTGAGGCATAAGGCAAGAATGGCCTGATCGAGGCAGCGGTGGGAGTGGGCTCGCCAAGGACCGGCTGAAGCTTGACCGCGTCGGTGCCATTGCCCCCTTGCTCGCCCGAAGTACATGAAGGAGCCCTTCCTGTACCTAGGCGCAAGGAAGAGGTCCTTCATGTACTCGGCAAGGTGTGAAGGTCGAGTTTCCTCGGCTGAGCCGAGGGAAGGGGGCCTTCACGCGCAGCTGCTGTGACTATTGGTGGACGTGGCGCTTGCCGGGTCCGTGAAGGCGCGGCCCTAGCCGAGTTCCGCCGAGGAACCGACGACGACGGCGTAGAGATCACCGATCGTCGCGAGCGCCGCGCGGTGCTGTTCCGCGGCGGTCACCGGACCGGCGACGGAAGGAAGCGCGCGCGTGGCACAGGCCGCGGCGACCACGGTCGGGGTGTTCCCGCGCAGGAACGCGCCCTCCGCGGTGAACGTGACGCACATATGGGTCATGAACCCGGCCACGACGACGTCCTGGTGCCCTGCGGCATCGACCAGCTCCCCCAGCCGGGTTCCGACGAACGAATTCGGCGCGGTCTTCACCACGACCTCCTCGCCCGGAACGGGGGCGACACGTTCGTGGATCCGGCCGATGTCCTGCCGGAGGTCGTACGGGCTGCCCTCGCCGCCGTCGTGCATGACGTGGATGACCGTCGCGCCCTCGGCACGAGCGCGCTCCAGCAAGGTGGCCGCCTCGTCGAGTGCCGCTCCCCAGCCGTCGAGCTCCATCACGCCGCGCGTGTAGGTGTTCTGGTAGTCGACGAGGATCACGGTCGCGTCCGAGAGCGTCGCGGGGGTCGTCGGCAAGGTGCTGATTTCGCGGAGAGTGGTGCTGGTCATCGTGTGTTCCTTCGCTTTCCGGTCGGTACGGCTACCATGATTGCTGACCCGATCCGATAGTGAGATACGGATTCGGGTCAGCTGTGGTCGAGATCGGCCGACATCCGCGGGAAGGGAACGATGCGCGCTCCGAGTGTGGCCGTCCTGGCGTTCGAGGGGATCAGCCCGTTCCATCTCGCCGTGCCGTCGCTGGTGTGGGGACCCGAATCGCCGGCGGGCGACATGGAGCCGTGGCCGATCACGGTCGTCGCCGTCGAACCGGGCAGACTCACCACGAGCGCCGGTTATTCGATCGACGTTCCCGCCGGTCTCGGCACCCTCGCGGAAGCCGACATCGTCGTGGTGCCATGGTGGTCCGACCCGGAAACCTCGACGCCCTCGCCCGTGGCCGCCGCGTTGCGAGCCGCGCACGAACGCGGAGCGCTCGTCGTCGGGCTCTGCCTGGGAGTCTTCGCTCTCGCGGACGCGGGCATCCTCGACGGGCGCGCCGCGACCACCCACTGGAAATGGGTCGAAACCTTCCGGAGGCGCTTCCACTTCGTAGAACTGCGTCCAGAGGAGCTATACGTCGACGAAGGTGACGTCGTGACCGGCGCGGGCGCGACCGCTGGGATCGACACGTGCCTTCACCTGCTCGCCCGCACGGCCGGGCAGGTCGTCGCCAACCGGGTCGCCCGGCGGATCGTCGCCGCGCCGCACCGTCCCGGCGGCCAGGCCCAGTTCATCGAACTGCCCGTCCCCGCCGCGGACGAGGATCCGCTCACCACCGTGATGAGCTGGGCGCGGTCCCATCTGGACGCGCAGCACAGCATCGACGACCTCGCCGCCCGGGCACATATGAGCCGCAGCACCTTCACTCGCTCGTTCCGCGCCCGCACCGGGACCACCGTCCACAGCTGGCTCGTCGCACAACGCCTCGCCCGGGCGCGCCAACTCCTCGAGACGACCTCGCTCGGCATCGACGCGGTCGCCGCGCAGTCCGGCTTCGGCACCCCTGCCCGTCTTCGCGAACACTTCGCCACCGCGCTGGGCACGACGCCGACGCGCTACCGAGTCGAGTTCTCCGCCCCGCGCTGATCGCCACGGGTTAGACACGCGGGCCGCCCGAGGCGAGAGAAATCCTTTTCTCGCCCGCTCATGGGAAAGTGGAATCCTTATTTCCGCAAACCGGCGGGACTGAGTGCGCGCGCGGAAAGAGTCGTGTCATACACTCGGCTTTTCACATCAGCGAATGGCTCACCCCAGAGGGTGATCTCTATCGAGTGCATTGCCCGGCGGAACTGGATCGAAGAAGGCATTCCGGGGCAAGATGGCCGGGCACGAAGACCGGCACGATGGAGGACCATGTGGAGCTGTGCGGAACCCCCATCTTCGACTCTCTGGTCGAGGAGACGAGGAGGACGGCCGCCGGAAATGGCACGCTCCCCCGCGATGACAATTCAGAATCGAGCGAGCAACGCGCGGACGCCGTCGACGAAAACAAATGACGATCACCTGACGCCATGAGCAAACGAAATAGACCGTTTTCGATTTTCATCCCTTTTCGGATGAAGACACATCACCGGAAAATCCGGCGGAGTTCTGCAGATCGTCGAGCAACCCCAGCCGGCCGGCGATGACCCCGGTCAGGATCCCGCGAGCGACGGTGAGCAGTTCGGTGACCGACGGACTGGTCAGCGAGTAGGAGACGGTCGCGCCTTCCTTGCGGGGCACCACCAGGTTGGCGCGACGCAGGACGGCGAGCTGCTGCGACAGGTTGGCGGGCTCGATGCCGAGGTCGGCGAGCAGCTCCGAGACGTGATGCTCCCGCTCGCTGAGCAGTTCGAGCACACGGATCCGGACGGGGTGCCCCAGCGTCTTGAAGAACTCCGCCGTCGCCTGATACAGGGGGCTGTTCATCGGCATCCCTTCCCCGCAGGTCCAGCCGTCCGCACACCCCTGATCGTGCCCGATTTCCGGAGCCGCCGAACCTCACCCCGCGCCGATCGGGCGCGACCACACCCGATCAGGGCACAAAAACGCGTTATTTGAGCACCAGCACACGGTCACGAATTGCACAATTATGCAAGTCTGCATATCAGAGAAGGTGAGAACACCTGTGAGTCACGGCATGCGGGATTCCGCGAGCCTCTTGTCGATCCCCCGGCCCGCCACGAGGAGTGGACGGTGACCACCCGCCACTCCATCCCCACCGCCGCCACCCGGGCTCACCTCGTCCTCGCCGCGCACGCGGCGGAGCTGGCCGATCTCGCCGCGAACGCCGCCCGGGAGGACGCGTGCTCGACGCGGGATCATTCCGGCTTGATCGGGATGGCACAGCAGATCCTCGAGGCGGCGGTGGTCGCCGCGAGGCTCGACGGGAAGACTTGGCAGGAGATCGCGTGCGGACTCGACGGCGCGACCCCGCGGTCCGTGCGGACCCGGTACTGGCCCTCGGTCGCGCGGTTCCGCGCGGATCCCTTCCCCTCGCAGAACGCGCGCCGCGAGGGTGTGCCGGAGCACACCGAGCAGACGGCCTTCCACCTACGACGGCTGCCGACTCCGGAACAGCGACCCGACACCGCCGAGTCCGCGACGGAACCGGCCCGTTCGCCGGCCGGGCACCTCGCCCTGGTCACGATCCCGGCTGAACAGGGCGAAGGCGAAGCGGTACGCGAACCGGCGGCCGCGGACGCCCGGTTGAAGATCGCGGAAAGGCTGGTCGCCGCCTACGAGCGGATCGCGACCAGCGACCGTCAGCCCCCGCAATGGATCCTCGACGGTCTGGCCCACGCCCGCCGCACGGCCGCGGAACTCCGTGCCCACACGGGCACGCCACCTGAATGACTCTCGGCGGGAAGCTACACCGAGGTCGCGAGACCGGCTTCGCGGTCGAAGTCGTGCTCATCCTCGGTCTGCGTCCGCGCCACCATCTTCGCGACCAGGTCGAAGATCGGCGTGGCTTCCTGCGGGAAGGTCACGCTCTGCTGGTTCGCGCTCTCGGCGATCATGAACCGCTACTCCTCATGGGTGATGACAACAGCGACCATTCACTCTAACGGTCGCGCCGTGACGACGGGCCGTATTCGGAGTTTTCGGTCGAACATCACCCAGGGGCGACCAGGACGGAGGCCGGGCGATGCCACACCGCCCGGCCTCCGTGCCGGTGACGCCGGCGTTCGCGAAGCACCGGTTGGTCCCATCCCGTCGCCGAACGAGATGTTCCAAGTCCATCAGGTTGACGCCCACGTTCGCGAGGTCGCCGACCTCGGTGAGCACTTCGGCGACGAAACGCCCGGTCACGTGCATGCGCTCGATCTCGGCGGGCGTCTTCAGTTCGATCATCGGATCCTCGTGTCGCTGATTGGTATTATTATACCGGCACCCTAGCAGTAGGCGGTATAATAATACCAATCAGCGGTGCCCTACCCTGCCGGGCAGCAGCGCTCGATCGCGTCGAGCAGGATCCCGCACGCGAGCTCGATCTCCTCGGCGGTCACGGTGAGCGGTGGCATCAGCCGGATCACGCTGTCGTCGCGGCCGCCGAGCTCGACGATCAGCCCATGCCGCAGCGCGTGGGCCTGCACGGCGCGGGCATATCCGCCTGCCGGGCGGCCATCGCTCGGATCGGCCAGCTCGATCCCCCACATCAGGCCGAGGCCACGGACCTCACGGACCCAGACGTGGTCGTGCAGGGTGTCGAGTCGTCGTGAGAGCTGCCGCCCGCGCTGCCGGACATTGCCCAGCACGTCGTCCCGCCGGACGACGTGGACGGCCGCCGCGCCGGCGGCGAACGCGGTCTGGTTGCCCCGGAACGTGCCGGTGTGCGCGCCGGGCGCCCAGCCGTCCAGTCGCCGGTCGTAGAAGATCACCGCCACCGGAAGCCCCATCCCGCTCAAGGCCTTCGAAGCGATGATCACGTCGGGCTCGATGTCGTAGTGCTCGAAGGCGAACCAGGTTCCGGTGCGGCCGCAGCCCGTCTGCACCTCGTCGACGACGAGCGGGACGTCCAGTTCCGTGGTCAGCGCGCGGACGCGCCGTACGAAGTCACGGTCCGCCGGGATGATCCCGCCTTCGCCTTGCACCATTTCGAGAATCACCGCGGCGGGAAGGGGGATACCGCCGTTGGGATCTCGCAGCGATCGTTCCAGCAGGCCAACGCAGTTGGTCTCGCACGTGTCGGGCGCAAGGCCCACCGGACACCGGGCGCAGTAGGAGTACGGGAAGAAATGCACGCCGGGTACGCCGTTGACGATCGGTCGTTTCTGGTCGACGAGACCGGTCAATGCCATCGCCGCGTGGCTCGAGCCGTGGAACCCGCCCTGGAAGGACACCAAGTCGCCACGGCCGGTCGTGGTCTTGCAGAGTTTGATCGCGGCGTCCACCGCGTTGGCCCCGCCGGGACCGCAGAAGTGCATCCGCATCCGCGAGCGCAGGCCAGGCGGCAGCATGGACAGCTGAGCGTCGACGAAGTCACGTTTCGCCGGCGTCGGGAAGTCCAAGCCGTGGGTGAGCACGTGGAGCTGTTCGGTGGCCGCGTGCACCAGTTCGGGATGGTTGTGGCCGAGGGAGAGCACACCCGCGCCCGCCAGGAAGTCGATGAAGACGTTCCCGTCCACGTCCCACAGGTAGCTTCCCGCCGCACCCGCGATCGCGATCGGCAGGTGGCGTGGATAGGCCCGCGCACTGGATTCCCACTGGCGCTGGTGTTCGAGGAACTCCGCGGAGCGCGGCCCCGGCAGGGAGCCCTCGACGCGAGGTGCCAGCGCCGGCCTCGTCGTGGAAGCGTGGGTCATGGCGACCTCCTTACCGCGGCGATCTCGGCGGCCGCTTCGAGTTCGACCGCCGGATTGGCGTGCCAGCGGGTTCGCGCCGGGGCCACGGTGCCCTTCATCAGGAACGCGTCGGCCTCGGCGATCACTCCTTCCTCCATCGTC
This sequence comes from Amycolatopsis sp. NPDC043885, assembly GCF_056435685.1. Taxonomy (NCBI): domain Bacteria; kingdom Bacillati; phylum Actinomycetota; class Actinomycetes; order Pseudonocardiales; family Pseudonocardiaceae; genus Amycolatopsis; species Amycolatopsis sp. NPDC043885. The sequence continues at coordinate 72,388 of NZ_JBWKEA010000022.1, read as the reverse complement.
ACTCCATAGTGGACGAAGGCGCCGACACCGAGCGTGCATCCCGCGCCGATGGTGATGTGGTCGGATTTGAAGGTCCCGTCCTCGAGCGAATGTCCTTGCACGACGGTGTGCAGGTTGAGCACGCAGTCGTCGCCGATGCTCACCAGGGACCGTTCCGGGATGGCACATCCGTCGTCGAAGACACGGCGGCCGATCCGGACGCCGAGACGGCGCAAGAGGAACGGCTTGAACGTAGTCCCGTCGAACAACGCGAGATAGCGGGCGGGGCTGAGTTTCCAGAACCGTTCGTGCCGCCAGAAGGCCGGATCGTAGATCGAGCAGAACAGCGGCCGCATCGACCGGAAGCCCTGTACGGCCAGTTCCGCCAGCATGAGGAACGCGACCGAGAACACCAGCGTCGCCACGATGCCGCCACCGACGGCGAGCGGGCCGAACCGCGCGTGCAGGACTCCGGCCGCCGCGCCGATCAACAGGATTCCGAACAGGTGCAGCCAGTGCACGAGCAGGTAGACGCCGATGGTGACGGTGTTGTGCCGGTTCTTCGCCCTCAGGCCCCGGCGCAGCGCGTCCCCCGTGCCGAGGTGCTCGAACCCGGTGTCACGGCGGACGGTGCGAGGGATCTCGAACGCCGGCGAGCCCAAGAGGCCGACGTTCTCCCGGACCGGTCCGTCCAAGGGAACGAGGACCTTGGTGGCCAGCAGGCAGTTTCGGCCGATCTTCGCGCCCGGCGGGAAGGCGATTTCGTTGCCCAGGAACGCCTGCGGCGCGACGGACGTCCTGCGCAGCCGGAACGACGAAGCGGAGAAGTCGGCGTTGAGCAGCGAAAGGCCGTCAGAAACCATCGTCCCGGTGCCGACCGTGCTCAGGAACGGTGTCTCGTGCTTGACCTCGACCCCGAAGTTGGATCCGGTCTGCTGGACCTTCGACAGGTCGTACCCCAGCGCACGCAGGTAGTACACGATGTAGCTGCTGTCACCGAACAGGTACGTGTACGCGCGCAAGTTCGTCAGCCGCGCGATCAGCCGCTGGATCGCGAAATGCCTGCCATAGAGCGGGTAGACACGGTCCGGCCGGAGGAACAGGCCGAGCAGGCGCGGGATCGTGAGGACGACCACCAGCCCGGCGAGCAGCGCACCGAAGTACATCAGCGCCGAGTCGGCGATCCGGCCGAGGTAGAAGGCCCAGCTCGTGAAGTCCACCGTCGTCGTGAACCACTGTTCGACGAGCACACCGGCACCACCCAGCGTCAGGGGAAGCGTGCCGAGCAGCAGAAGCAGCACGCTGGCCACGCAGAAGACGATCGGCCTGAGCCTGCCGCGCGCGACCGTGCCCAGCGCCCGGTAGTCCACGCTGGAGAGGCGAGCGGGCGACCCGTGCCAGCTCTCGCCGCTGGGGACGGACTGTCCGGAGTGCAAGGACGACGAGTGGCCGAGCTGCGCGTCGTCTCCGAGCGCCGTGCCGATGTCGAGCACGGTCATCTCGCCGACGAAGGCGTTGGCGCCGAGCGTGACCGTGCCGGTCTGGATCCGGCCCGCTCTGGCGCGGTAGCCCGAGAAGTAGGCGTCCTTCCGGATGACCGCCCCGGCACCGACGCTGAGCAGATCGGTGCAGACCGGCGGGTTCCTGGAGAGGATCAGGGCGCCCTTGCCGATGTCCGCACCGAGCGCCCGCAGGTACCACGAGTACAGCGGAGTGCCGACGAACAGCATCAGTGGGCTGAACCTGACCAAGGTCTTGACTGTCCAGAAGCGCAGGTAGCCGACGCTCCACAGCGGGATCTCCCCCGGCTTCCACCGGCCGACGATCGCCCACTTCGCCAAGACCGGCACCACGGAGAGAACGACGAACACGGCGAGCCCGAGCCCGGCGGCGCGCGCGTAGCTCTCGGCGAAGCCCGTCGCGGCGTCGATCCAGGCGAATCCCGTGTCCAGGAGCCAGCCCGAACCGGCGGCATAGGCGAGGAAGGCAATGAGCTGGAACACTCCACAGAGGACGTACGACGCGGTGGACGCCCGGCGTGGCTCCTCGGCGCGAGCGACCATGACCTCGGCCGCGGAGGTGGCCGACTCGGCGAGGCCGCGAATGGTCGGGTTGAGGTACACCTCTCTGGCCGACAGCGGCGCGACCTCGCCACGATCCCGGATCACGGCGCAGAACTTGGCCAGCAGCAGGGAGTCGGCACCGTAGTCGTCGAAGAAGTGCCCCGTCACCGAGACCGGATCGATCCCGAGGACACCGCTCAAGGCCTCCGCCAAACGCAGTTCGGTCTCGGTGGCGGGCGCCACGTAGTCGACGTCGCTCGCCGCTCTTCTCGGGTTCGTGGGTGCCGGGAGATGCTTACGGTCGGCTTTGCCCGCCGGTGTCAACGGGATGTGGTCGAGCTGTTCGAGATAGGCGGGCACCATGTAGCCCGGCAGTAGTTCCGCCAAGCGGCGACGGAGTTCTCCGGGATCGACGTCCTCGTTGTCGCGCCGCAGGCTGTAGTAGGCGACCAGTTCGGTGGTGCCCGCGTCCGGATGGTGGGTCTCGACCACCGCCTGGGCGATGCCGGATATCCGCAGGAGGACCGACTCGATCTCGGTGAGCTCGACGCGGTAGCCACGGATCTTCACCTGTGTATCGGCACGGCCGTGGTATTCGATCTCCCCGTCCGGGGTGATCCGGCCCAGATCGCCGGTGCGGTAGATCCGGCGGGACGGATTGTGCCCGATGCCGAGGAAGTCCGGGATGAACGCGCGCTCGGTCAGGTCCGGCCGGTTCAGATAGCCGCCGGCGAGCCCGATCCCCGCGATACCGATCTCCCCCAGCTCACCCGCGGCCAGCGCCCTCGGCTCGTCCGGATCGAGGATGACGACCGAATAGGTGGGCAGGGGCACCCCGATGGTCACCGGCCGGTCGGGGCGCAGCACGGACCACGTCGCGGTGACCGTCGCCTCTGTCGGACCGTAGACGTTGAGGAATCGCCTGTCCGCGCGATACCAGCGACGTACGAGGTCTTCGGGACACGCTTCGCCGGACACCAGGAGGAACCGCAGCAGCGGCAGGTCCTCGTCGAGGCTGGCCAGCAGGGTCGGGACGCAGCACAACGCGGTGACCCGGTTCTCCCGCAGGAATTCGAGGAGATCGTGCCCGACGAGGGCGGCACCGCCGGGTTTCGGCACGAGCGTCGCACCGCTCAGCAACGGCACCCAGATCTCCTCGACCGAGAAGTCGAACGCGATCGTCATGCCCTGGTAGACCCTGTCGGTGTCCCGGATGCCGTAGACATCGGCGGCGACCAGGACGAAGTTGCAGATAGAGGCGTGGTCGATCGTCACGCCTTTCGGTCGTCCGGTCGAGCCGGAGGTGTAGACGACGTAACAGAGTTCGTCGGCAGGTGTGCCCTTCTCAGCCGTGCTGAGCCGTGTTCCCGGCAGCCCGGCGATCCGGTCCGAGTCGTCGTCCAGGCAGACCAGGTCGACACTGCCCGGTTCGAACCGATCGCGCAGCCCGGAGGTCGAGATCACGAGCCGGACGCCGGCGTCCTGGACGATGTAGGCCAGACGGTCGTCCGGAAAGCCCACGTCCAGCGGCACATACGCCGCGTTGACCTTGAGCACGGCGAGCATCGCGACGTAGGGATGCACCGGTTCGGCGAACAGCAGCCCGATCCGGTCACCGGGCCGTACCCCTCGCGCCAGCAGGTGCCGGGCGAGCCGATTGGCTCGCCCGTCCAGCCCGTCGAACGTGACCTTCACGCCTCCTGCGTCCACTGCCAGGCGGTCTCCGAGCCCGTTGGCGCGCAACCGATCGCAGAGGCGCTCGTACAGCAGCTCCAGCCGGTCACCGGCCCGCCATCGAACCCGCTGTTCGTGGCCGTCACAGGTCAGTACCAGGCCGTCGGTGGTGAACTGTCCGTACGGGCTCATGTCCTGTCCTCCGCCAAGCCGAAGGAGTCGTGCAGGGCTCGGACGGTCGTGTCGACGACGTCGGCGGGGATCACGGCGGTGAGGCGCGACTGCGACGTCGTCATCGACGGCACCGTGACCCGGTGACGGGCGAGGACCCGCAGCAACTCGGGCAGGAAACCGGGCGGATCGAGCAGTGCGGTACCGACCACGGATACCGAGCCGAGCTCCTCACAGACCGTGGAGCGGGCGTCCAGCTCCATCGCGAGCCGGGTGATCGGCGGACCGAGCGGCTCCGTACCCCGGACGGTGAACCTGAGTTCGCCGGGGTCGGGCCAGCTCAGATTCGCCGGTCTCACGCCGCAGCCGGCCAGCATCGTGAGCACGCGTGCGTAGCGATCGGGGTCCGCGGCCGAAACTTCGACCCGGACCAGCCGCACGTCGCGTTCGTGCGCGATACCGATGACGCGGGGAGTGCCTTCCAGCGGCTCTTCGCCCGCCGTGACGACGGTGGACGGGCCGGGATCCGAAGAATGCTTCACCCGCACCGCCACCCCGTGACGGCGCGCGAGCTCGACGGATCGGGGATGCAGCACGCGGGCGCCGAGCTCGGCGAGCTCGACCATGGTGTCGTAGGAGATCGTCCGGACCGGCCGGGTGTCCCGCACGATCCGGGGGTCGGCCGTGCGAACGCCGTGGACGTCGGTGCGGATCTCGCATTCGGAGCCACCGAGCGCGGCCGCCAGTGCCACCGCGGTGGTGTCGGAGCCACCTCTGCCCAGAGTCAGCAGTTCACCGTCGGCGGTCCGTCCCTGGAACCCGGCGACCACGACGACCCGCGCGTCCCGCAGCCGCGCGACGATCTTGCCGGGATCGACCCGGACGATGGTTCCCGCTCCCGGTTCGCCCGCGACCTCGATCCCCGCCTGATCACCCGACAGCGAGACGGCTTCGACCCCGCGCTCGGCCAGCGCCATGGCGAGCACCGCCGCGGAGGCCTGTTCGCCGGTCGCCATCAACTGGTCGAGTTCCCGGGGAGCGGGCGGTTCGGCGAATTCGCCTGCCAGCGCGATCAGCCGGTCGGTGCTGTCTCCCATCGCCGACACGACGAGGACCACTCGATGTCCGGCTTCGGCGATCGCCGTCACCTCGGCGGCCACCTGGTTCACCAATGTCGGGGTGGCCAGCGACGATCCACCGTATTTTCGTATGACCAGTCCTTCGCTTCGCGGATTACGTAAAGGTGTGTCCGGGCCGACATCGAGTTCCGGGGAATAATTCACCATTTTCCTTCATGGGGTCGTCGCCGCGAATGGCCGCATTCTCGGCTGGGCATACGACAGGGTCCGGGAGTCCCTGCCGGACAAGGCGCCTTGGCAGGGATGACAGGTTTGGAAAGTAGTGCGGGACGCATTCCACGGATACCTCCATAAGTACGAAAGATCGGCCGTCCGTTTCTCGTGGGCCATAACCCGGCGACAGCGTGCAAGATTATGGCGGCAAACAGCCGAGTTCGATGGAATTAGGGCAGAAGAATGACGTATTCGCAGTGGCTTCGAAATCCGGGCCGCGCGACAGCGTGACAAAACGGAATGAATTACCCTGCTCGCCGCGTATTACGAGATCCTTTTACGTGTGGATCGGAATGAAGACGGCGGTTCCGAGCGTCCGTCCTTTGTGGAGAGCCGTCCGTCGTGCACTTCGACGATCCGGTCCACCGCGGTGAGATGGACGCGGTCGTGCGTGACCAGGACGGTGGCGGTGGCCCGCTCGCGCGTCAGGCAGGCGATCAGGTCGATGACCGCCGCGCCGCGCTCGTGATCGAGGGCGCTCGTCGGTTCGTCGATCAGCAGCAAGGTGGGTTCGTTCATCAACGCGCGGGCGATGTTCACCCGCTGTCGTTGGCCACCGGAGAGCTGGTGCGGGCGACGCCCCGCCTGCGCCGCGAGCCCGACGGCGTCCAGCAGGTCCATGGCCACGGCCCGTGCTCCGGCCGGGGAGCGGCCGTCGATCCGGGCCATGACCTGAAGCTGCTCGGCGGCTGTGAGGGCGGGCAGCAGATTCGGCTGCTGGAAGACGATCCCGATCTTGCGCCGGCGAAGTCCGGTGAGTTCGCCGCGGGTAAGGCCGGTGGTCGTGGTGCCGTCGACCGTGACGGTCCCGTGGTCCGGAGTGATGAGGGTGGCCGCGACGGCGAGCAGGCTGGACTTGCCGGAGCCGGAGGGGCCGGCGACCGCGGTGAGCGTGCCCGGCGGGACGTCCAACGTGACGTCATCGAGTGCGGTGAGGCGGGTGTCACCGTCGGGATAGGTGAGGGTGACACCGGTCAGGTTCAGGCTCATCGGGCACTCCCCAGTGCGGTCAGCGGATCGACGGAAGTGATGCGGCGGACGGAAAGCGCCGCGCCCAGCGCGCCGAGCAGGATCATCACGGCGGACGGCACGAGCACGCTGGCCGGAGTCAGCAGGAAGGGCACGGCGGAGCCGTCGACCATCGTGCCGAGCCCGACGGCCAAGCCGGTTCCGATGGCGGTGCCGCCGACGAGAAGGACGACGGCCTGCCCGAGCGCGTCCTTCAGCAGGAAGGCGGTACTCGCCCCCAACGCCTTGAGGACGGCGATGTCGCCGCTGCGCTGGATGGTCCACACGGTGAAGAAGGCGCCGATCACGAGGGCGGAGATGGCGAAAAGGAAACCGCGCATCAGTTGCAGCGAACCGTTCTCCGAGGTGTAGGAGCCGATCGCGGACAGTGAGTCGCTCTTCGAGACCGTCGTCGTGCCTGCGGCGAGGTCGGTGGCCCCGAGATCGGCGTCGGACGTGGTGGTCAGCGCGAGCACGGTCGCGCTCGGCGCGCCGTCGGTGGGTGGCGCCGTCTTCGCCCAGACGTCGAGGCCCGCCCAGATCACCGGTGTGTGGCTGAACCAGGCGTCTCCCGTCACGGCGGCGACCGTCAACGGGCGTCCGGCCACGGCGATGGTGTCCCCACTGCGGACGCCAAGATCGTCGGCGGCGGACGTCGACAGCACCACCGAGTCGCCGGAGATCCTTTCGACGCCCGGGGCGAGCGCCGACCCGGTCCGCACACCGAAAACGGAGATCCCGGCGCTGCGGTCGCCCGCGGTGGCCTTGGTGGTGGCTATGCCCAGCGGTTCGGCCGCCGTGACCCCCGGGGTCTCGGCCCACTGCCGCCGCTGTGTCTCGGTGACCGCGGAATTGGCATAGGAGAGGCTCTGCCCGGCACCGGGGGCGGCGAAGACGATCTTGTCCGCGGGCAGGCCGGTGATCGCGGAGATGTTCTGCTCGCCCAGCCCCGCGGTGAGCCCGGACAACAAGCCGACCAGCAAGGTGATCAGCACGACGACGGCACCCATCAGGGCGAACCGTCCTTTGGCGAATCTCAGATCTCTCCAGGCGACGAACACGGCTCGGGTCTGTCCTCTCCGGCGGGTGGGCTGGGTACCTCTCCACGATCGCCGCCGGTGACCGTGACGGCATCCGGCCGGAGATGGCACTTCGCCCGCCGGAAGACGGCACGCCGCCTCTACCTTTGGATAGAGGCGCTCGCCGATCCCGCTCCGTAATCTGGACGCACTGTGACCGCCGCGCCCGTTTTGACCCCGACCAGCCGGTTGCTGACCTGGTGTCTGCACCTGCTGCTCGTCGCCCTGCTCGCGCTGGCGGCCGCGCGGGCGGTGGCGGACGGCTCACCCGAAGCGGGAGCGGTCGTCGCGGTGGCGGTGACGTGCGCCGTGGTGTACGCGGCCGGCCCGCTTCTGCCCCGCGTCAGGACGTCCCGGCCGGCCGCCCTGTGGTGGCTGGTCGCGGTGGGCCTCGTGTGGCTGGTCCTGCTGGTGCTGACCGCCGACGGCGTCTGGGTCGCCTTCCCGCTGTACTTCCTGCAGTTGCATTTGCTGCCGCGCCGTCAAGGCCTGGTCGCGGTGATCGCGACCGCGCTGGCGGCGATCATCGCGTTCGCCGTCCACCAGGGTTCCTTCGCCCCGGCTGCGGCGATCGGCCCGGCACTCGGTGCCGCCGTCGCGGTCGCCGTCGTCTGGGGTTACCAGGCGCTGTACCGCGAAAGCGAACGTCGCCGGAACCTGATCGAGGAGCTCACCGCCACCCGCGCAGACCTCGCAGAAGCCCAGCACGCGGCGGGAGTGCTCGCCGAGCGGGAGCGCCTGGCCCACGAGATCCACGACACCCTCGCCCAGGGACTGTCGAGTATTCAGCTCCTGTTGCGCGCGGCGGAAAGGACACTGCCCGATACCGCGGGGAACGCCGCCCGCTACGTCGAACAGGCTCGTCAAGCCGCCGCGGACAACCTCGCCGAAGCCCGCCGGTTCGTCGTCGCCCTGTCGCCTCCCGCGCTCGACGACACCACGCTGGCCGATGCGCTGGAACGGCTGTGCGCCACCACCAGCGCCCGGCACCGGACCACCGCGCGCTTCCACCTCGCCGGCGACCCCGTTCCGCTGCCGACCGCGCACGAAGTCGCGTTGCTGCGCATCGGTCAGGCGGCACTGGCGAACACCGTCCGGCACGCCGACGCGTCCACCGCCGATGTCACGCTGAGCTACCGCGGCGAGTACGTCACCCTCGAGGTCGTCGACGACGGCGTCGGCTTCGACCCGGAACACAGCGGCTTCGGGCTCACCGCAATGCGCACCCGGACCGAAGCGCTGGACGGGATCTTCACCGTCGAGTCCTCCCGCGGACACGGAACAACCGTGTCCGCGCGACTGCCCAAGGAACGCCCGTGACCGAACCCCCGATCCGGCTCCTGCTGGCCGACGACCACCCCATCGTCCGGGCGGGACTGCGTGCCGTCCTGGAAACCGAGCCGGGTCTCGTGGTCTCGGCCGAAGCCGCGACCGCTGAGGAAGCGGTGTCCCGCGCCGCCGAGGGCGACATCGACGTCGTGCTGATGGACCTGCGGTTCGGCTCCGGGATGACCGGCGCCGAGGCCACCGCGGCGATCACGGCGCGGCCGGACGCACCCCGCGTCCTCATCGTCACGACCTACGACACCGACGCCGACACGCTGCCCGCCATCGAAGCCGGCGCCACCGGCTATCTCCTCAAGGACGCCCCTCCCGAGGATCTTGCCGCCGCCGTGCGCACCGCCGCCGCCGGACGCACCACGCTCGCCCCGACCGTCGCCGACCGGCTCATGAACCGGATGCGGATGCCCGCCACCGCGCTGACGCTGCGCGAGATCGAAGTCCTGGTCCTGGTCGCCGACGGCCTGTCCAACCGGGCCATCGCGGATCGGCTCCACCTGACCGAGGGCACGGTGAAATCCCATCTGGCCCGCAGCTACACCAAACTCGGCGTCGATTCGCGTACCGCCGCCGTCGCCACCGCGACCGACCTCGGTCTGATCCGGCGCTGAACGGCAGCGCCTCCTCTGCTGAATGTGGCGGTCCGTGAAGGCATCCTTGCCTACCCTGAAGGTAGGGAAGGAGGCCTTCACGGACTACGTGATCGCCGCCCGCTCTCCCAGCAACACCACCAGCCTCAGCGGTCACAGCGGCGGCGTGGTCGAGCATAGGTCGTGAGTGGTAAGGACGGTTGGAACCGTCTTTACCACTCACGAGTGGGTCAGTGGGCGAGCACGCCGCTGACCTCGTTCGGCGTTCCCGGAATCGTCCCGGTCGCGGTCTTCGTGCCGGACGCGAGGTCCACGGAGTGGATCTCCTTCTTGCCGGGATCGGTGACGTAGGCGGTTCCGCCCCGGACGAAGATCGCCGGGCGCGGCTGCTGCCACTCGATCGGTTCCTGCCAGGTACCGAGGACGGCGATCTTCCGCGTCACCGCACCGCTCACCGGGTCGATCACGTGGATCTGACCGTCGGTGCCCAGCACCAGGGCCTCACCCTGCGGTCCGCGAGCCAGCGACCGGAAGGTGTAGCTGGTCCCGATGTCGACGTGCTTGAGCGTGGCCTTCTCGGTGTCGATCAGGGAGATCCGGGTCGGGCGTTCGAGCTCGGCCGCTTCGTCGACCTTGTAGTCGCCCAAGGTGATCGGGGAGACGTCCGAGCCCGCCTGGTTGCCGATGCGCCCGTACGGGTCCGGGCTGGTCACCTTGGTGATGACGCCGTTGCGGTAGATCAGCGCACCGGTTTGGCAGCCGACCACCACCGCCTCGCCGCGCGCGGCGGCTTCACCGTGCACGCCGGGGCACTGCTCGTTGCGCGCGATCTCCTTCTTGTCCTTGTCCAGCACCACGATCCCGGACCGTTTGTCCTTGTCGCCGACGGTGGTGAGCAGTTCGCCGTTCGCGAGTTCGACGGCCACACCGTGATGCGCCTCGGGCGTCTTGTGCTTCGGCGCGGGGAGCGCCGCGGTGCCGATCGTCTTCGGGTCGAAGACGGTCACTTCACCGGTCCCGTCGGCGAACAGCACCGTCTTGCCGGCGTGCCGGACGACGTGTCCCGGTTTCGCCGCCTTGACCTCGTTGTCCGTGAGCACGGCACCGACGGCGTCGAGGACCCGGAATCCGGTGGAGGTCGAGACCAGGAGGTGTCGGTCGTTCCCGGCGGGGTTGAGCCGGTTGAAGCCTTCCAGCGGGAGGTTCTTCGCCTCCTTCAAGGTCTTCCCGTCGAGCAGGACGATTCCGCCGTCATAGGTGACAGCCACCGGATCGGCGACGACGGGTGCCGGAGCCGCGTCCTTCGCGGGCTCCGCCGCCGGCTGTTCGGTCCCGCAGGCGGCGAGCGCGAGGGTGCTCGCCGTCGTCGCCATCAGCGCGAGATATCGGGCTTTCCGTGCCATTTTCCTGTGCCTTTCGTCTGTTCCGATCAGGAACGGGTCAAACCGGTGGTGATCGATTCGGTGTTGGCGCGCATCATTTCGAGATAGGTGGCCGCGCCCTGGCCTGGTTCACTGAGCGATTCCGAGAACAACGGGGCCACCTGGACGTGCAGCCCTGCCTGCTCGGCCAAGACCCGCGCGAGCCGGTCCGGTTGCGAGGAATCGGCGAAGATCACCGGCACTCCCGCCGCGCGAACGGTGTCGGCGAGTGCCTTCAGATCCGAAGAGCTCGGTGAAGCGAGTGTGGTACCGCCGGGGATCACGGCACCGACGACCTGGAAGCCGAACCGCTGTGCCAGATAGCCGAACACATGGTGGTTCGTGACCAGCTTCCGGCGCTCCGGAGGAATCCCGCCGAACTTCTCGGTCATCGCCTTGTCGAGCGCCTCGATCTCCCCGCGATAGCGTTCGGCGTTGGCGCGGATCACCGCTTCGTCGACCCCGTCGACATGGGCGACGACCTCGTCGGCGATCGTCTTGACCGCGTCGCGCACCCGTGCCGGATCCGTCCAGAAGTGGGGATCGGGTTTGCTGTCGGCGTAATTGATCGGGTTCACCCGCTCCCCGGCGGGCAACGCCGGTACGCCGCTTTCCTCGGCCGTGTGGACAGTGCGCAGGATCCCCTCTTCGAGCCCGAGTCCGTTGTAGACGATCAGACCGGCACGCTCGACCTGGGCCGCCTGCTGTGCGGAGATGCCGAAGGAATGCGGGTCGGCGTTCGGCTTCATCAGCACCGTCACCTCGGCCTGATCGCCGACGACGGCGCGAGTGATGTCGCCGAGGATGTTCGTCGTGACGACGACCGACTTGCCGCCCCCGCCGGTCCCGGAGCAGCCTGCCGCCGCCAGCAGCGCCACCATGCACAGGGCGAGTACGCGGCGCCTCATCGGCCGGTCTCCACGATGTGCCCCGCCTTGCCGCCGACCTTCAGCGTCCTGGCGCGTCGGAGGTTGTCGTTGTAGTCGATTTCGTACACCTCGGCCGAGAGCGGGTTGTTGACGTAGGCGCGGGTCGAATCGACCTGGATCGACGGAACCTCGGCGGCGGTCGCTTCGGGCGTCAGGAGCGGGACGGCCGTCTGTTCCTTTCCGGAGCCGTCGAAGGAGCGCAGCTTTCCGTCCCGGGCGAGGACCAGCAGCGGTCCGCCCTCGCCGACGGCGTTCACCGCGGCGACCGGGCCGGTCTCGACGTACTGCCAGCTGCGTCGGCCGACGTCCAGTGACCACACCGCGGACGCCCCCGCCCGCGCCGCGAGCGTGGAGCCACCGGGCCGGTGGAAGAAGGCGGTGGCACGTTCCCGCGCGGTGACGCTGCGCGGGTACGGGATCTTGACCCCGGCGAACGCGCCGTCCTTTTCGGTCACCAGCAAGGCGCCGTCCGCGCAGCCGAAGACGACTCCGCGCCTGGTCACGGCCTGGCCCTGCAGCTCGGGGCACGGCTGGTCGATCTCGGCCACGGCTTTGCCCTGACGGTCGTGGACGCGCACTCCGCGGGCGAGCGGCTTTCCGGCGTCCGCCACCGTGGCGATGATGTGCTCGCGGTAAGGGATCGCGGCACCCGCGTGCGGCTCGCGCGTGATCTTCCCCAGTTCGGTCACAGAGCCCTTGTCGAGCGCGGCTCGATCCAGCAAGGTCGTCGTACCGTCCGAATAGGACAGTGCGGCGACGGCGGGATCGCTGTAGGCCGCCAAGGGCTGTTTGCCGGGCGCCACGCCGACATCTCGGACCTTCGCCCGGTAGTAGTGGACGTGGTCACCGTGGTCGACCATCCACGAGCCGCTGTCGATCACCCGGATCGTGCCGTCACGAGCGGTCAGGTAACCGAAGCGGCCGTCACCCGTCACGGCTCGCACTCCGTCGACTCGGCCGACCTCGTGCACCTCCTCGGTGATCAGGTCGACGACCCGAACGGCGCCGGTGTCCGTGTCGGCGACGATCAGCCGTGACTGCGCCTCGGCCGCCTCCTCGGCGCCTTCGACGTAGCCGTGCGGGACTTCCGCGGTCACCTCCTTCGGCTGCTCCGAGCCGCACGCCGCCAGGGTCAGCGCCGCGACGACCGCCGTCGCTGCTTTCAGTTTCATCGTGAGCTCTCGATCTCCGGTGTCAGGGAACGGAATCGCTGTCGTACGAAGGACAGGAACGCGGAAAGGAAGAACAGGAGGACCGCGCCGGCGGCGATGGTCGCGCCCGCCGCGGTGCCCCAATGCCAGGACACGAGCAGGCCGCCGACCGTGGCGGCGATACCGAGCAACGCCGCGATGAGCATGATCGTGGTGATCCGCCGTGACCAGAAGAGCGCCGCCGCGGCGGGGGCGATGAGCAGGCCGAACACCAGCAACGTCCCCACGACGCGGAACGACGCGACGATCGTCAACGTGACCAGCCCGAGGAGCACCGCGTTCGCCAAACGTGGACGAAGCCCCAGTGTGTGCGCCTTGCGGACGTCGAAGGTGAGCGCGGTGAACGAACGATGTCCCATCAGTGCCACCACCCCCACGACGAGAAGGGTGATCGCGAGGCCCACCAGGTCGCCCGATCCGACGGCGAGCACGTCGCCGAACAGGAAGCCGGTGAGATCGACCGCGAACGACCGTGAGTGGGACACGATGATCACGCCGCTCGCGAGCATGCCGACGAAGAGCAGCCCGATCGTGGTGTCCTCGGACAGCCGCCGCGAACGGCCGAGCGCGGTCACGCCGAGCGCCATCACCCCGGCGCTGATCGCAGCGCCGATCAGCAGGTTCACGCCGGTCAGCGAGGCGATCGCCACGCCGGGCAACATGCCGTGCGACATCGCGTCGCCGATGAAGGCCATGCCGCGCAACACCACCCAGGTGCCTACGACGGCGCACACCGCCGAAACGAGCACTCCCGCCACCAGCGCGCGCTGCACGAACGACACCTCGAAGGGGATCAGCAACCACTCCACCCGTCACACTATAGTGGTAATGATTGTCATTATCTGAAAGAGGTGTGATGACCCCGGACACAGCGGCACTCACGATCGACCGCGCGCACGCGCACTACGGCTCCCGCGAGGTGCTGCGCGGGATCACCGCCCAGGTGCCGTCGGCGCGGCTCACCGCGATCGCCGGCGCGAACGGCGCGGGGAAGTCGTCGCTGCTGAACCTCGTCGCGGGCGTGCTCCCGCCGACCACCGGCACGGTGACCCGGCGAGACCCGGGGCGCGTCGCCTACGTGACCCAGCAGAGCGAGGTGTCGCGGTCGTTGCCGATCACCGTCCGCGCCACCGTGACGATGGGGCGCTGGGCGCACCGCGGACACTGGCGGCGGCTGTCGAAGACGGACCGGGAGATCGTCGGGGAATGCCTGGAGTTACTGGAGATCACGTCGATCGCGGACCGGTTGATCGGCACGCTCTCCGGTGGGCAACGCCAACGGGCGCTGGTGGCGCAGGGGTTGGCTCAGCAAGCCGGATTGCTGCTGCTCGACGAACCATCGGCCGGGCTCGACCTGCACGCCCGCGGCCTGATCGACGAAGCCCTGCGCGCCACACTCGCCGAAGGCACGACGGTCCTGCGCGTCACCCACGACCTCGATGTGGCGGGCCGGGCCGATCACTGCCTGCTGCTCCAGGACGGCCGCCTCGTCGGCGAAGGTGTTCCGGCGTCAGTGCTGACCCCGGAACGCGTGGCGGAGGCCTGGGGCCTGCCGACCCGCATTCAGTCACCTGATCGCGTGCCCGAGGCCGCCGATTCTCGCTAGGGTGCACCGGTGGAAGCGACGTGGCGGCGCATCATGGCCTTGTTGTCCGAACACGCACCCGCCACCGCGCGGGAAATCCGGCCCCCGGCACCGGCCGCGCACGTCGCGCGCCTGCGGAATCGCGTCGGCCTCGAACTCCCGCCCGAACTGCTCGCCTGGTGGGCCCTCATGGACGGCGTCGACGACGAACGTGTTCGCGGAACCGGAAACCTGATACCGAAGGGCTACCAGCCTCTGTCGGTGGCGCGAGCCGAGGAGGAGTACACCCGGCAGTCGCGGTATCCCGCCCCTGACTGCTGCACTCCGGAAGGCACCCACCGCAAGGAGGCGGGCCAGGCCGGATTCCCTTTCTGCACCGCGATCCTCCCCATCGGCCGGGCCATCGACGGAGGTCTGCTGTGCGCCGATCTCCGGCCCGGCGAGCACCACGGTTGCGTCATGGAGTGGTACGCCAGCGAGGGGATCTACTGGTCCGACTGGGCGAGCGTGACCGAGATCCTCGACGAGATCGCCGAGCGACTCGACAACTACGTCCACGGCCTTGGAGAACGGCATCCCGTCATCAGCGACGGTGCGCTCAGCTGGCTTTGACCCGCGAAAGCCACCGCACGGTGACCTCCAGAGCCTCTTCCGCCGAGTCCCCGAAGCCGTGTCCGCGCCGGCAGGAGAGTGCCACTCGGTCTCGGGCCGCGCGACGGCCGTTTCCCGCGCGATGTCGTGAGAGACGTGCTCGTCCCCCGAGCCATGGACGACGAGCGCGGGCGGCCTGGACGCCAGGAAGGCGACCCGCGGGTCGAGTTGAGCGAACTCCTCGAACAGCGCCGCGCCCAGCTCGAACCGGCCTTCGATGTCCAGAAACCCGTTATCCGCCAACGAAGAACGATCCGAGTACAACGCGATCCCCCTGGGCAGCTCCGGCTCCAGGAAGGCCCGCCGCAGGTCGAGCAGCGGCTGCCAGAGCGCGACCCGCCGCACAGGCAGCGACGCCAGCGACAGTGCCGTGCTCACGGCACCGAAGCTCGACGCCACCACCGAAACGGGCTCGTCCACCGCGGCGCGCAGTTCCAGGAGTTCGCCCGCGACGGTCATGTCCCTCGGCCGCCCGTCACTACGGCCGTGCCCGCGGAAGGAACCCTCAGCACCGAGAATCCCGCCGCGGTGAGCCTCGGCGCGAGCTCGGTGAAGAGCCCGTTCTCGTCGAGGTCCGCGGTGATGCCGTGGACGAGCACGACCGTCTCCGGGCCGCCGTCGTGCCGGACGCTGTCGAGCCGTAGCCCGTCGGACGTCGTGATCACAGGTACAGCACCAGGTGTACGGCAGCGTCGAGACCATCGCGCGTTCGGGGCGCACCCCGGCCTACTGCGACGCCCACACGGTCTGTGTGCTCGTGGGGTCGGAGAGGCTGAACACCTGGTTGCAGGACGCCATCAGCCCGTCACGCGGTGCGAAGTACGTCATGGTCTTCATGATCAACGACAGGAGCAACCATCGCTCGATCGGCTGGGGCCGGTCCGCCGACGGGCGGAATTGGACGTTCTCGCAGACCTCGCTTATCCGCCCCGACCATCGCCCAGCTCGGCACGTTGACGTACGTGATCTACAACGACTTCAGCAAGCGCAAACACCTCGGTGTCTTCCACGCCCCGATATCGGGAGCACCGGACAACGGGCGCTGCGCGGCTCCGTCGTTCGGGACCATGAACGGCAAGGAGTACATGTTCTACGAGGCCGGGGCACGCCTGGACGGCTCGATCGCGATCGCCCGCGCGGTCTGACTTCCGAGCAACGCCGCGACCACCTCGCGCGCCTGACGGGCAGGCGCCGGGTCCCCGCTGATTCCCGCCGTCACGATGGCTCCTTCGGCGAGCAGGTAGACCGGTTCGGTCACCGGCAGACCCGTTGCCCGCACCCAGGTGTCGATCTGTTCGCGGAACGCCTGTTTGTGCGCCCGCACCTCGGCCAGTACCGCCTCGGACGACGCGCCTAGTTCGCCGTGCGCGTTGATCCAGGCACAGCCGCGGAAACCCGGTTCGGCGAACCACCCCGCGAGCCAGTCGAAGATCGAGAGCACCCGCTCGCGGGGATCCGCGACCCGGTCCACATGGGCGGCCAGGCTGCCACGCCAGCGCTGATCACGGCGTTTGAGCATCGCCACCACGAGGTCTTCCTTGGCTTCGAAGAACCGGTAGATCCGCTTGAGCGAGAGGCCGGACGCCGCGCGCACCTGGTCCATGCCGACCGCCTGGATGCCGTTTTCGTAGAAAAGTTTCTCAGCGGCATCGAGCAGGGCTTCGCGATCGACGCGGTTCTGCTCATCGGTGACGGCGGCCGGCATCGGGTCTCCCTTGACGTTGAGAACGTGCGTTCCCTATCGTAGGCGCCAGACGTGGAGAACGCACGTTCTCAACCTGGGAGGCTCGACATGACCGAAGATCGCCCGCCCTACCCGCCGTTCACCCGCGAGACGGCACTGCGGAAAGTCCAAGCGGCAGAGGACGCCTGGAACACCCGGGATCCTCGCAAGGTGGCGTCGGCGTACACGCCCGACTCGGTGTGGCGGAACCGGGAGACCTTCGTCCGCGGCCGCGAGGAGATCGTCGCGTTCCTGACCGGGAAGTGGGAGCGGGAACTCGACTACGCGCTGCGCAAGAACCTCTGGGCGTTCACCGGGAATCGGATCGCCGTCCGGTTCCAGTACGAATGGCATGACCGGGCCGGTCGATCGTGGCGCAGCTACGGCAACGAACTGTGGGAGTTCGACGAGCACGGTCTCATGAGCCGTCGCGAGGCGAGCATCAACGACGTCGCCATCTCCGAGACCGAGCGGCGTATCCACGGCCCGCGCCCGAAGGAGGAACACGGCGCCGACTCCCCGCTTCGGTGAAGCCGCCGCGATCAGTCCACGATCGCGGAGATCTCCCACAGGCCCAAGGACTTGTCGGCGTAGGCGCCATCCTCCTCGGTGCACCCCTCGACCAGCACGGTCAGCGGCTCCGGGAACCCGAACGGCTCCCGGCACAGGTTCAGCGGCCGCCAGTCGCCGGTCACGATGTCGGTGTTGGTCCGCAGTTCGGTGAACGTCGTGGTCAGCAGGTACCGGGAACCGCTCCGCCGCAGGTTGCGCAAGGCCCGCCCGATATCGGCGAAACTCAGATGAACCAAGCAATCCCGGCACAGCACGAGATCAGCCGACGGCAGCGGATCGCCGGTCAGATCGAGCACCCGGAACTCGTGGACCGGGTCGCCCCGGAACCGTTCGGCGTTCATCTCGATCAGATCGGGAACGATGTCGGCGCCGATGTACCTGTCGAGATCAAGGCCCACCTCACTGAGCCAGCCGTAGTCGCCGCACGGCAGGTCAAGCAGGGTGCGTACCCCGAAACGAGCGAGAAGAGCAGGCAACCTGTCGCTCAATTCCCGCGTCTGGACCGACTCCGAACCAGGCCCGGAGACCGAAGAGGAACTCCACAGCCGGGAACGGAAGATGTAGGTGAAACGATCCTGGGTCCCCATGCTTTCCAACTCTTCGGCGACCCGCCGGAAGTTGCGCTGCGCCGTGGTGATCGGTCGTTCGTCCACTCCGGCATCGTAACCTCGTGCGTAACGGAGGGCGGTGCGATGACCGAATGGGATTTCGAACGCGACCGGCTGCTGAAGTCGAATGCCGGCGCGCTGGCCAGGACGGCGCTGACGAACGTCTTGCTCGAGTATCCGCACCACGAGAGTCACTGGTACGACGAAGGTGTGCCCATCCTCTCCCCTCGGCTCTCGCACCCGTGCTTCTACGGCAGTTTCGATTGGCATTCCTGCGTGGAGATGTTCTGGGTACTCGTGCGTCTGCTGCGCCGTCACGCCGAACTCGTGCCCGCCGAGGAGATCCGCGGGCTTCTCGGCGAGCACCTGACCGTCGAGGCGCTCGCGGGCGAGGTCGCTTTCTTCGCCCCCGAGGAGCAGCGCAACACCCAACGCCCGTACGGCTGGTCGGCACTGCTGGAACTCACCTTCGAAACCGCCACCTGGGATGACCCGGACGCCGCGTGCTGGTCAGCGGGGCTGCATGAGTTGAGCGCCGTCTTCGTGAACCGTTACCTCGACTGGCTTCCCCAGGCCACGTACCCGATCCGGTACGGGGTGCATGACAACGGCGCGTTCGGATTGTCCCGCGCCCTGCCGTACGCGGGATACCTCGCCGACCACGGCGACCCGCGGTTGCGCGGCCTCATCACCGAGACCGCATGGCGCTGGTTCGGATCCGACCGCGATTACCCTGGCTCCTGGGAGCCGTCCGGGGCCGATTTCCTGTCCCCCGCGCTCGCCGAAGCCGAGCTCATGTCCCGCCTGATGCCCGCGGCCGAATTCACCGATTGGCTGGGACGTTTCTTTCCTGGCATCGCGGAGCGTAGACCCGCGACTCTCTTCACCCCGGTGACCGTCACGGACACCTCCGACGGACAACTCGCCCATCTCCACGGTCTCAACCTGCATCGGGCGTGGTGCTGGCACCGCATCGCGGACGCCATCCCGGGCAATGACGACCGGATCCCCGCCATCCTCGAAGCCACGCACGCCCATACCCACGCTTCACTCGCACAAACCACGGGCGGTGCTTACATGGTCGAACACTTCCTTGCCTACTACGCGCTCCTCCTGCTCGGCTGAGCCGGCAACCGGCGAGAGTGTTCGGAGTGCGACCACCCGTTCAGAGCAGTCACTCGCTGTTGGTAAGCCGAGCGAGGCGACTACGGGTGAACACCCGCCTGATCGGGTGAACACACCGTGAGCACGCTGCTCGGATCTCGTTGGACCTGGGCGAAGTTCGACTTAACTCGGCAGTTGCGATCAGCATTTCGCACAATGCGAAAACAGCGTGCACGACAGCGCCAACATCGGGCTTCACCTGCGGGACTTCGCTACCACGGCACATCTGGCGATGACCTGACTCGACACCGGGAAGGCAAGTTGCCGGGCCGCGGAGATCTCTCGGCGGCACTGATCCATTCGGCGCCACCCACTACTTTTAGTAGTTTTCGAAGTCACCCGGACCGTTGAGCGACGCGTGCATACCGTTCAGCGCGACACACGCTGTACTACTGAACGGTCACAGTCTGCTTTCGCCAAGATGTCTTCAGCCGCACCGGTCAAGAACCGGTAACGCACGCGTGGCCCCCTGCTGTCACAGGAGGCCACGCGGATGTCCATTCACCCGCTCGCTAGAACAAGGACAGGACGGTCGTGACCTTACAGCCTGACAACACGAAGACACCAGACAATGAGCCGCCCCAACGGGTCAAAGTCGTCATCGACAACGCCGAAAAGCCGGCTCGGCGTGTCGCGACGTCCGCGGAGATGATCCGCACGGCGCGGCCGCTCCTGAGGACACCGGGACGCCACCGCAAAGAGCAGACGCGCGACAGCTGGCTCTGCCTGGCGATGGCGGTCCTCGCCGGCTGGGCCCCGACGCTGCGGATGTGCCTCCTGCTGACGATCGGCGGCGGAATCGTCGTCGGCGTCGTCAGGATCAGCACTCCGCAAATCGGGCTGTCGGCAGGGACCACTGTCGGTCTCCTGACCCTCTTCTGCGTATGGATCGTCAAGTCCCGCCGAGGAAAACAGCGGCGAGAGCCGAGTCTGTAACCGCATCGCGCCCCGTGCCCGTCACCTCGCGGGCGCGGGGCGCCCGGCAATGTCGGAAAATCTCCCCGCCTGTGCGGCGACTTCCGGTTGAATGATCGCGAAGTCCCGACATGTGAGGAGATCTCGTGCGGAGAGCTAGAAGACTGGGGGCCCTGGCCGTTTCGGTGCTGGCGGCGGCCACGGCACTGGGCAGCCCGGCGTCGGCCGACACCGTGCAGTCGTTCCACACCTCGCTCGACCCCGCTTCGGTGCGGGAGTCGATGCGCTATCTGGTCGAGAACTACGGAGTGAGCGAGCAGGAGGCGTTGCGGCGTCTGGAACTGCAGACCGACAGCCTCAAACTGGACGAACTGCTGCGCCGCGACCGCGGTGCCGAGTACGGCGGCATGTGGCTCGACCAGGACAAGGGGCAGCTGGTCGTGGCGATGACCAAGCCCTCGGCGGCCGAGCCGTATCTGAAGGCGATGCCCGCACGCTCCGCTGTTCGCACGCAACAGGTCCAGCACTCGTTGCAGCAGCTCACGGCGGCGAAGTATCGCGTCGCTGCCAAGGTCGGCGCCGGTCCGGAAGCGGTCTACCTGCCTTCGGTGAGCGAGTCCGAAAACCGTGTCGTGCTTTGGGAACGCGGTTGGGTGGCGCAGGAGAAGGCGGCCGTGCGCGCCGCGGCCGCCGAGACGAACGCCGCGCACCAGGCCGCGGCGGCGGAATCCGGCATGGTCGTCTCCCGCGTGCTGAAGAACCCGAACGCGCTGTCCACGGCGAACGTGGATCTGGGTTTCTGTCACCCGCTCTACTGCACGAACTACGGCCCGATGCGCGGCGGCCTCCGGCTGGACATGAAGCGGGACAACGGTACCTGGGGCGGTTGCACCAGCGGCTTCAACCTGCGGTCCACCGGTGGCGGGTTCCCCGGTAAGGGTTGGGTGCTCACCGCGGGCCACTGCATGCGGACCAAGACCAACAACACGCCGACGCAGCACAACGGCAACGACGTGCTGCAGCAGCACGGCATCGAGAAGAGCTCGTACCCGTACGACTACGCGGCCCTGCCGTACGTCAACGACGCGGCGTCGACGCAGTGGCTCGAAGGCCAGACCGGCCGCAACCGCGTACTGAAGTATTGCCGCAACGGCGGTATGGACAGCAACGGTGACACCCCGTGCGGCGCTCAGGCCACCTCGGTCGACGAGTACATCACCAGTGCCCGCAAGCTCGCCGACATCAAGGCCGGGTATGTCGTCTGCGCCTCCGGAACGGCGTCGAGCGCGGTGAACTACCCCGATTCCGTCGACAGCGGCGCGGGCGCCGGCTACCTCGTCGGGACCCGGTGCGGTCGCGTCCTCTCCACGGACGTCGGCATCAACACCGACCTCTGCGCGCGTCCGGGCGACAGCGGCGGACCGCTGTTCAGCCAGGCCGACCACGCGGCACTCGGCATCCTGGTCGGCAACCAGCAGTCCCGGTCGGGCCCCTGCCAGGCCGGTGAGCTGAACAACTACGCGCCGATCGAGACGATCACCACCGATCTCAGCGAGCGGATCGCCAGTCAGGGATCCACGTTCGCGGTGATCACGACTCCGAACGGCTGACCTCACAAGTACGTGAAGGCCCCCTTCATCGCGTGAAGGGGGCCTTCACCGACTTTCACGTGGTCAGCAGAGGACCTTCGTACCGCAGTGCGTCACCCGCGCCGTACACCCGGACCGTCAGCTCCGGCGGCTCCCACGGGGCGAACACTTCGTCGATCGTCCGGGGCACCGGACCCAGGTCCACGTCCACGGCGAAGGTGTGCGCCACGATCGCCGCCTGGACGATGTCGCCGTCCGCGTCGGCCACCTCCAGCCGGGTGACCCCGGTGTCGATCGCGCCGAGCACGCCCGGTCGCCTGCTCCACACCGCGAACCCGCGCTCGCCGGTGTCGCGCCCGTATCCGGTGCTCATGATGTTGAACAGCGTGCGCTCTCCCTCCCGGAAGACGCACTCCGCCTCGACACCCGAATCGTGGTAGGCCAGCATCCGCCCGTCCGCGGTGCTCGTCCCGATCCGGGCCCCGGTGTGCCACCCCGCGTGTGACACCGCCTCCGCCGATCCCGCGATCTCCGCGGACCGGTAAAGCTCACAGAGGTCCGTCAACTCCGCTATCCATCGCGCGGTCTCTTCATCACTTGCTGGGGCCACTACGCGTGTGCCCTCCTCCCTGACTGTCCACAATGGTCATCAACGAGGCTGGCACACCCGGATGTCGATCACATCGGGGTTCTCCCGGAGATCGCCCCGGCCCGCTGCACGGTTCGGTGCAACCGACGCCGGGCGGTTAGGCCGAGCAGAGCAATCTCGCGGGTATCCCGTCATGGGTGTTTCCGTCACCCGTCGGAGTGTCGTGACACTCCGACGCAGAGAGGTACGGCTGATGACCGCGCAACGCACGATCACGGAAGAGATCGGCGAAATCGGTGTCTGGCTGATGGGCGAGTTCGGTGGCCGTGTACCCGCGGCCGTGATCAGCCGGGTGCTCAACGCGAGCAAGCGCGACCTCGAAGGCCGCATCGACCCCGAAGCGCTGGGCGAGATGTTCTACGCCCTCTGCCGGTTCCGCCTTCAGCGGATCGTCGCCGCGGACGAGCGGATCACGGTCACGATTCCCGACGGTCGCCCTTCGTGATGGTCTTGCCCCTTCGAGAGGGAGTTGCGGCCAGGGAAGTAAGACCAAGCCACACTCGCCTGGCATTCACCTCGCGACCCCCATGGAGGGGCGACGTCACGCAGAGTGTGCGAAGGTGACGGCATGGCCGCTTCGCGCAGACGATTTCCCGTGTCCTGGACCACCGTCATGCCGGTCCTCGCCATAGTCGTGCTGGCGCTGAGCTGGGGCCGTGACCTGGGCCCGGTGCCCGTGGCCATCGTCGCGCTCGCGCTCGGCGGTACCGTGCTGGCCGCGGTGCACCACGCCGAGGTGGTCGCGCATCGCGTCGGGGAACCCTTCGGCTCGCTGGTGCTGGCGATCGCGGTCACGGTCATCGAGGTCGCGCTGATCGTGACGATGATGTCCTCCGGCGGCCCCGAGGCCGGGACACTCGCCCGCGACACCGTGTTCGCCGCGGTGATGATCACGATGAACGGCATCGCGGGCATCTCGCTCATGGTCGGCGCCCGCCGCTACGGCGAGACACACTTCAACCCCGAAGGCAGCGGCGGCGCGCTCGCCACCGTGGCGACACTCGCTTCGGTCAGCCTCGTGCTGCCGACGTTCACCACGAGCACCCCCGGCCCGGCCTTCAACGGCACACAGCTCACCTTCGCCGCCGTCGCCTCACTGCTGCTCTACGGACTTTTCGTGCTCACGCAGACCGTGCGCCACCGCGACTTCTTCCTGCCGGTCGACAGTGAGGGCTCCGTCAAGGAGGAAGAACACGCCGAACCGCCGACCAACAAGGCCGCCCTGACCAGTCTGGGGCTGCTGCTGGTCGCGCTGGTCGCCGTAGTCGGCCTGGCGAAGGTCGAATCGCCCGCGATCGAAGCGGGAGTCCGCGCCGCGGGGTTCCCGCAGTCGTTCGTCGGCGTCGTGATCGCCATGCTGGTGCTGCTGCCGGAGACCCTGGCCGCGACCCGGGCCGCGCGGCGCGACCGGATGCAGACCAGCCTGAACCTCGCCTACGGTTCGGCGATCGCGAGCATCGGGCTCACCATCCCGACCATCGCACTGGCGTCGATCTGGCTGGACGGGCCGTTGCTGCTGGGCCTCGGCGCCACGCACATCGTGCTGCTGGCGCTGACGATCGCGGTCAGCGTGCTCACCGTCGTCCCCGGTCGCGCGACGCGGTTGCAGGGCGGGGTGCACCTGGTCCTGCTGGCCGCGTTCCTGGTGCTGGCCATCAACCCGTGACACGAGTCCTCTTCGGACGGTGTTCTGTCGGTGGTCCCGGGTAATCTCTGCCCCGTGAACGCTCGGAACCACATCCAAGAACTCGCCGATCAGATCGTCGTCCTTCGCGACGCCTACTACCGTGGCTCGCCGAAGGTCGCCGACGCCGACTACGACGCGATCGAAGACGAATTGCGCGGGCTCATCGAGGCGAACCCCGAGCTCACCCCGGATCCGAACCCGCTCGACCAGGTCGGCGCGCCCGCCATCCTGCACGCGCCCATCCGGCACTCGCGCCCGATGTTGTCACTGGAGAAGGCGACCAAGCCCGAGCAGGTCGCGGCGTTCTTCACCCGGTTCCCGGGCCAGCCGGTGGTCGTCATGCCGAAGCTCGACGGCCTGTCGCTGGCGCTGGTCTACGAGAACGGACGGCTCGCCAGGGCGGTCACCCGCGGCGACGGGACCACGGGCGACGACGTGACCATGCTGGTCCGGGCGCTGACCGACGGCGTCCCGGACACCGTCGACGCCCCCGGCCGGGTCGAGGTCCGCGGTGAGGCGGTCATGCTGCGTTCCACCTTCGCCGCCTACAACAAGGTCCACCCGGACAAACCGCTGATCAACCCGCGCAACGCCGCCGCCGGCACCCTGCGCGCCAAGGATCCGGCCACCGTCGCCGAGCGGCGTCTCCAGTTCTTCGCTTTCGACCTCTCCACCGAGCCCGAAAGTGCGGAGACCGATCTCGACGGCGCTCTCCGGACGCTCGGGTTCGCCGCCGCGGACATGCGCCACTGCGAGGACGCCGAGGCGGCACAGGCGGTCATCACGACCATCGAGCAGCAGCGCAACGAACTCGACTACGACCTCGACGGTGCCGTGCTGCGCCTGGCGGATCGCGACGCCTATGCCGCCGCCGGCACCAGGTCCAGCTCACCGCGTGGCGCGCTGGCGTTCAAGTTCGCCGCCGAGGAGAAGACAACCGTGCTCGCCGATGTCGTATGGGACGTCGGCAAGACCGGCAAGATCGCACCCGTCGCGTGGCTGGAGCCGGTGTTCGTCGGCGGGACCACCGTCACCCGGGCGACGCTGGCCAACCAAGAGGTCATCAAGGCCCGCGGCATCAAGATCGGCGACACCGTACTGGTGCGCCGCGCGGGCGACGTGATCCCGTTCGTGGCTGGCGTTCTCGACGCCGCCAAACGCACCGGCGAGGAGCGGGAGATCGTGCCGCCCTCGGTGTGCCCGTCGTGCGAAGAACCATTGACCGAACAGGGCAACAGCCGGGAACTGTTCTGCACCAACGTCGCCTGCCCCGCGCAGACCGTCCGGCGGCTGATCCACTGGGCGTCTCGCGCGGCCGCGGACATCGACGCGATCGGCGGCGTCTGGATCGAGCGGCTCGCCGAGGCCGGGATTCTCGAGCACCCGTCGGACTTCTACCGGCTCACCAAGGAGAAGCTGCTGGAGTTCGACCGGATCGGCGAAATCTCCGCCACCCGCATGATCGAGTCGATCGACGCGAGCCGGACCGTCGGCCTGCGCCGGGCGCTGATCGGGCTCGCGATCCCGATGGCGTCCGAGGGCACCGCCGCGCGACTGTGCCGGGCAGGGTTCGGTTCGCTGGAAGCCGTCGCCGACGCCGGCGAGGAAGGCCTCGTCGCCGTGGAGGACATCGGCCCGAAGGTCGCCGCGTCCCTCATCGAACACCTCACTCGGCTTCGTCCCGAGCTCGAGCGGCTGCGGGAAGCCGGAGTCTCGCTGGACGTACGCGAAGAAGACCTCCCGCCGGTCGTCGCGGCCGGCGCGCCGCTGGAAGGCAAGACGGTCGTGGTCACCGGCTCGATCAGCGACCCCCGCTCCGGCGAGAAGGTGCCGCGCCCGACCTTCCAGCGGCTGTGCGAAAGGGCGGGCGCGACCATCGCGTCTTCGGTCTCGGCGAACACGGACATGCTGATCACCGGCGCCGACGTCGGGGCGAGCAAGCTCACCAAGGCCGAGAAACTCGAAGTCGAGGTCGTGGACCAAGGCGTGATCTGGCAGCAGTTGATCGAGGCCGGTGTCGTTTAGCGATGGGTCTCGTGAGTGGCGTGGCTGCTGGCTCCTGTGGGGCGAACGTCGCGGTCACCTAGGTAGTGAAGGCCTCCTTACCAACCCTCAGGGTAGGCAAGGAGGCCTTCACGGCTCACCCCACGTTCAACCGCATCCGGGAACCACGTAGGTACCGAAGACACCCTTGGTGCTAACCGTCCTTACCACTCACGAGCTTGTACCGCGGACTCGTCGAGTGCCATTCGAAACCGCCGCCCATCCACCCTCGCAACCCGCGTAAGAACCGTTGCAGCTCGAGGGACGGAACGGCGCTCAGCTTTTCGTGCGCCGCCTGGAAGTCCCGTACGACGTCGTTGTGCAGTTCGACGGTGATCGCCGTGGCCTCTTCGATCGAGCATTTCCGGTCGCCGGCGATCAGCAGGACCGCGTTGCAGGGCGGCGACTCGTCCTCCAGGTCCTTGGCGACCGAGTGCACGTCGTTGACGAGCACGGCCGCCGTCCCCGCCTGGATCGCCGCCTCGCGAACCCGGGGGTCGTAGTACAGGTTCGAGTTCAGTTCGTAGCCACCGAGGACGTCGATCAACGTCATCGAGGTGTAGAAGCTGTCGTGCTGCCGTGCCGCTAGGTATTCCCACGCCGGCGGGTATTTCCCGCTGTGGCGCCACGCGGCGTAGGCGGTCCAGCTCACGAACATCGCGAAGGTCGAGTAGCAGACTCGCTGGACCTGCGCCGCGGTCCCGGATCGCCGCAGGAAGTCCGTCGCCGAGCCCAGGGCTACCAGAACCCGGTCGTTCCGCAGTGTTTCGTCGAGGTCGCGGCTGAATTCGCCCAACGACGGCACCGGGTCCATCGCGGCCATCGCCAGCGCGAGCTTAGGCGGCAGCTCGGCGGGCACGGCGCCGAGGGAGGTGTCGTCGGCGTAGAGGTCGTCGGCCGCCCACCATGCGGCGTTGAGCTTCGCCGAGATCAACAGCCGGTCCGGATCCTCACAGTCCGGGTGGGCGAGCATGACGAGCCTGCCGAATCCCGCCTTCCCGATCTGCTCGCACTCCTCCTCGTCGAACCCGCACTCCCCCGCCCACAGGACGAGCCGCCGGTCGACCTCCAGGGCGAGCGGATCGTTGATCCGTTCGGTGACGGGGCAGTACAGCGGCGGCGCCGACCCGTCGCCCCACGGCCGGTAGGCGTACGCCGGGTCGAGAGCGGGCTCCTGCGGCGGTGGACCGTCCTCCACCGCCGCGGGAACAGCGGTCAGCCGGGCCGCCAGCCGGGCGGCGGACGTGCCCAGCCCGCTCGGACCGGCCAGCAGTGTGGCGAGCGCACCCTGTTCGGTCATCGCTTGCTCCGATGGTCTCGCGGGATCAGACGCGGTCCGCGGCGATCAGCAGGTAGTGGAAGCTGCCTTCGCGATAGGCGTCGAGGAACGGTCCTTCGATCCCGGTCGCCACCGAAGACTTCGCCCGCAGCTCCCAGTACGGGATCGTGTCCGGCGTCAGGTCCACCACCGAGATCGGCACCAGGTCGTTCGCCGTCATGGCCTTGAAGTACTCACTGCGTGGGTGGATGTTGCACGTGTAGTGCTGGTCGATCTGCGCGACGGCCTTGGACCGGCCGCCGGTCACGTCGTTGTAGCACCCGGTGATGGTGACGTACCGCCCGCCGAACTCCAGCTGCCGCGCGTGCTCGGCGAAGAGTTCGTGGAGGTCGACGTACATCGTGCTCTCGTTGTTCCAGATCGCCTTGCGCGAGCCGGTTTCGAAGCCGGTGTCGAGCATGTTCCGGAAGTGGTAGCGCACCCGATCGGCGACACCTCGGATATCCGCCTGGTGATTGGCGAACTCGACCTGCTTCTCCGAGATCGAGATGCCGTCGACGTGGCAGCCGAAGCGCGCGTTGGCCATGATGCTGGTCCCGCCGCGTCCGCAGCCGGCGTCGAGGAGCCGGTCGTCCGGTTTGACGTCGCCGAGGTGATCGAGCAGGACGTCCGCCTGAGCGGTCTCCAGTCGGTGCATTTCGGCGATGATCCGCTCGTCGCGGGTGTTCTCGGGGCCTTCCAGCACCGACCAGTCGACCTCGCCGACCCCGTAGTGGTGGTGGTAGAGCCCGTCCACATCGCCCAGACGCAGGTTGACCGGATCCTTCTCCTTGTTCCAGTACGACGCCACCGACTTCTGGTACTCGGTGCGCAACACCTTGGCAGGAGCGGGAGTACGGGCGATGGTCACGTGTGTGGTCCTTTCTGGAGCGTTGTTGTCCGTTGTCGTCGCGGGGCGAGGGGTCACCGCGCGACCTCGACGTTCTCCAGGACACCGAGCGCGTCAGGAACGAGCACGGCGGCCGAGTAGTAGGTGCTGACCAGATAGCTGGCGATCGCCTGTTCGTTGATGCCGTCGAAGCGCACGTTCAGGCCCGGCTCGTACTCGTCGGGCAGGCCGGTCTGGTGCAGTCCGATCACGCCGTTGTCCTCGACACCGGTCCGCATGGCGAGGATCGAGGACGTGCCGCTGTCGGTGATCGGGATCTTGTCGCAGGGCAGGAGCGGCACGCCGCGCCACGCGGCGACCACCTTGCCGTCGACCGTGGTGCCCTCCGGATACAGGCCGCGGCGCGTGCATTCCCTGCCGAACGCGGCGATCGCCTTCGGATGGGCGAGGAAGAACTTCGTCTTGCGGCGACGGCTGACGAGTTCGTCCATGTCGTCGGGTGTCGGCGGACCCGACCGGGTCTGGAACCGCGACTTGAGGTCGGCGTTGTGCAGCAGCCCGAACTCGCGGTTGTTGATCAGGTCGTACTCCTGCCGCTCCCGCAGTGCCGCCACGGTCAGCCGGAGTTGCTCGTCGAACTGGTCCATCGGCCCGTTGTAGAGATCGGTGACCCGGGTGTGCACCCGCAGCGCAGTCTGCGCGACGGCAAGGTCGTACTCGCGCGGCGAGATCTCGTAGTCGACGAACGTGCCGGGAAGCAGTGGCTCGCCGTCGTGCCCTGATGACATCCCGATCTCGGCCTCGCCCTTGGCGTTCTGCGGCTTTCCCTTATGCGCCAGCATGTCCTGGACGTGGCGGCGCATCGCCTCCGACCGGCCGTTGAGGTCGGCGAAGTCTTCGGCGCGCAGGGTCAGCACGATGACCGGGGTGACGGCCTTGGCGGTGAACGGCCAGTTCCGGTCGATGCCGGCGAGCATTTCTTCACCGAAGTGGTCGCCGTCGGCCATGCTGCCGACAGAGGCCTCGGCGCCGTACTCGCCCGGCACCACCTTGGCGATCTTGCCGTGCGCGACCAGCACGACCTCGTCGAGCGGAGTCCCGTGGCCGACGATGGTCTCGCCGGGCTGGTACTCGTGCTGCACGAACCGGTCGGCGAGCGCGTTGAGCGTGTCCTCGTCGTCGAAACCCCGCAGCAGGGCCAATTCCGCGAGTTCCTGTGGGACGACGCGGACCTCGGTGCCGACGTTGGTGAAGCTCACCCGTCCGTCGCCGATCGCGTAGGTCAGCCGCCGGTTGACCCGGAAGGTACCGCCGGACGCCTCGACCCAGGGCAGCATCTTCAGCAGCCAGCGCGGCGTGATGCTCTGCATCTGCGGCCGCGTCTTGGTGGTCGTCGCCAGGTTCCGCGCGGCGGCGGGGCCGAGACTGAGCCGCCGGTCGGCCTCCGGCGTCGTGGCGGTCATCCTTCGCGGCCGAGTTCGGCGGCTTCGAGGACGGCCAGCGCGTCCGGTACGAGCACGGCGGCGGAGTAGTACGTGCTGACGAGGTATGAGATGATCGCCTGCTCCGAGATCCCCATGAACCGGACGTTCAGGCCGGGCTCGTATTCGTCCGGCAGGCCGATCTGACGCAGTCCGACGACGCCCTGGTTCTTCTCGCCGGTGCGCATCAGCAGCACGGAGCTGGTGCTGGTCTGGCTCACCGGGATCTTGTTGCAGGGCAGGATCGGCACGCCGCGCCAGGACGGCACCTTGTGCCCGCCGAGATCGGTGCCGGTCGGGTAGATCCCACGTTTGCTGCACTCACGGCTGAACGCGGCGATCGTGCGCGGATGCGCGAGGAAGAAGCCGGGCTCCTTCCACACCAGTGCGAGCAGGTCGTCGAAGTCGTCAGGAGTGGGCGGGCCGGTGCGTGTCGCGATGCGCTGGGTGAAGTCGGCGTTGTGGAGCAGGCCGAAGTCCGTGTTGTTGATCATTTCGTGCTCTTGCCGCTCACGCAGCGCCTCGATGGTCAGGCGCAACTGCTGCTCGGTCTGGTCCATCGGCTGGTTGTAGAGATCGGACACCCGGCTGTGGACCCGGAGCACCGTCTGGGCGACGCTCAGTTCGTATTCGCGCGGCGAGGTCTCGTAGTCGACGAACGTACCCGGCAGCAGTGGCTCGCCGTCGTGCCCGGAGGAGATGTCGATCTCGGCCTCGCCGAAGTCGTTGGCGCGCCCGGAGTCCTGCGACGCCTGCTCGATCTGTGCCTGCAGCGATTCGGACTGTTCCAGTATGCGCTCGAAGTCCTGGCGGGTCAGGGTGAGCACGGTGCAGGCGGTGGCCGCCTTGGCGGTGAACTCCCAGATGCCGTCACCGTCCACGAGGGCTTGCGCACCGAAATAGTCGCCGTCCTTGACCACGCCCAGCGCGGTCTCGTCACCGTAAGGACCAGGGCCGGTCTTCGTGATCTTGCCGTGTGCGATGAGGTAGACCCGGTCGGCCCGGTGGCCGAATTCGACGAGCACGTCGCCGGCCGCCACTTCCTGCTGTTCGAATCGGCGGGCGAGTTCGGCGAGTACTTCCTCGTCGTCATATCCCTTGAGCGGCTTCAGCTCTCCCAGTTCCGCCGGGATCACACTCACCTCGGCGCCCGCTTTCGAGAAGGTCACCCGCCCGTCGCCGACCGCGTAATTGAGCCTCCGGTTGACCCGGTAGGCACCACCGTTCACCTGAACCCATTCGAGCGACTTCAGCAGCCAGCGGGACGAAATTCCCTGCATCTGCGGAACGGATTTGGTGGTCGTCGCCAGGTTGCGCGCGGCGGCCCTGCCCAAACTCAGCTGCGGATTTTCCGGCCCCTGGACACCTTCGGCGGAAGTGTCCGATTCGGTCACGGTCACAGCAAGGTCCACCCTTCGATAGTCGTGTGAACAAACAAGATCCACAATTCGCGGCGCGCCGGTCCTGCCCCGAAGTGCGGTCCGCAGGATCAACATAGCAAGGGGTTTTTCCCACACAAGCGCACTTTCAGGTAATACGACAATGCCACCCGAATGCCGAATTTCCCTTGCGCACGAAGCTTTTTAACAAAGTCACTCGACGTTTTACGGTGGCCACGCAATCGGGCCAGCAATTGCGCTGAGGTGTCACGCGAAGCCGCGCCGGGATTCCCCCGGGTACCCGCGATGCGGCCGTTGGAGTGGCCACACCGGGCTCTTTCGGGTTGGTCCGGCGTCCCTGTTCGGCGATGACTTGACAGACCGCGACGAAACAGAGGGTCGCGTCCGGACACTCAGTAGGGGCAATGGTTCAGCCCTTGCTGATACGTCAGCGTTGGCTGTACTGTCTCGCCTGTGCTGACATGTGAGACCCAGGGGGCCGCCCTCGCCCGGCTCGGTCGTGCCCTCGCCGACCCGAACCGGTGCCGGATCCTGGTCGCCCTGCTCGATGGCGTGAACTATCCCGGGCTGCTGGCCGGGCAACTCGGGTTGAGCCGCTCGAACGTGTCGAACCATCTCGCCTGCCTGCGTGGTTGCGGGCTGGTCGTGGCCACCTATGAGGGCAGGCAGGTCCGCTACTCGTTGGCGGACGAGCATCTCGCCCGCGCCCTGCGGGAACTTGTCCAGGTCGTGCTGGCCGTCGACACCGCCGAGCCCTGCATGGACGAGGCGCTCCGATGAGTGTGGAGAGCGGTTCCTGTGCGGATGGCTGCTGCGCCGCGAGGTCCACAGTGGCCCCGGATCGCCGTGCCGTGCTTTCCCGGCGGGTCCGGCTCTTGGTCGCCGCGACGATCACGTACAACGTCGTCGAGGCGGTCGTCGCCATCGCGGCGGGCACCATCGCCTCGTCGACGGCCCTGATCGGTTTCGGCCTGGACTCGGTCATCGAGGTCGCCTCGGCCGCGGCGGTCGCCTGGCAGTTCTCCGGAAAGGACCCCGAAGCCCGCGAACGCGCGGCGCTCAAGGTCATCGCGGTGTCCTTCTTCGCGCTGGCCGCGTACGTCACCGTCGAATCGGTACGCGCCCTGTTTGGCGCCGACCCCGCCGAACACTCCCCTGTCGGCATCGTGCTGGCGGCGGTCTCGTTGTTCGTGATGCCGTTCCTGTCCTACGCCCAGCGCCGCGCCGGGCGCGAACTCGGCTCCGCCAGCGCCGTCGCCGACTCGAAGCAAACCTTGCTCTGCACCTATCTTTCCGGTGTGCTGCTCGTCGGGCTGTTGCTCAACAGCCTCCTCGGCTGGTACTGGGCCGACCCGCTGGTCGCGCTCGTCATAGCCGCCGTCGCGATCAAGGAAGGCCGCGAGGCCTGGCGCGGGGAACACTGCTGCTGAAAGGAGCGTCATGACCCGGCCCGCCCGATGGAACCGTTACTGGGACGGCAAATCCCAGAACTACGACCGGGAGATGCAGTTCCTGGACCGGAAGCTCTTCGGCGATTCCCGTACGTGGGCCTGCGGCCAGGCCACCGGCGAAGTTCTCGAAGTCGCCGTCGGGACCGGCCTGAACCTGCCGCTCTATCCCGAAGACGTCACGCTCACCGGCATCGATCTCAGCGACGGAATGCTCACCATCGCCCGCGGCCGCGCCGAACGCCTCGGCCATCCGGTGACGCTGCGGCGGGCCGATGCCCATGACCTCCCCTTCGACGCCGATTCGTTCGACACCGTGGTCTGCACGCTCGGACTCTGCGCCATCCCCGACGACGGCAAGGCGTTGCGGGAAATGGCCAGGGTTCTCCGGCCAGGGGGCAGGCTCATCCTGCTCGACCACATCGCGAGTTCGTCGCGCGCCGTCCGCGGTCTGCAATGGATCGCCGAAAAGATCACCGTGCCGATGGCGGGCGAGCACTTCCTCCGTCGCCCGCTCGACAAGGTCGACGGTCTCGGCTTGGCCGTGGAGCACCGGGAGCGGTTCAAACTCGGGCTGGTGGAACGGCTCGTCGCCCGCAAGTGAACCGTGTCATCGGAATTTCATCGACGTGGCCGATCCTGATGGCGTGACCTACCCTCAGCAGCAGCAGCCGCCCATCTGGCAGCAGTACCCCGTCGCGACGCCGAAGAAGACCCCGAAGACGGGGCTGATCGTGGGGATCGCCGCCGCGGCGGTCGTCGTCACCGGCGGGGCGATCGCGGTGACCGTGGCCATCACCACGGGCGGCGGCGCTTCCGGTGCCGGCGTTCCCGAGGTCGACCCCGACCCGTTCTCGGCGCAGGCCGGGGATTGCATCTCGGCCGACGAAGACGCCGGCAGCAACGGCGCGTTCAGCGCCGGCGCCGTCCGGGTCCACTGCTCGGACAGCTCCGCCAACTATTCGGTGATCGCCCAGCTCGCGTCCGGGTCCGGCTCGGACTGCAACTCCGTGCCCGGCTACGAGTACGGCAACCCCGTCGTCTACGACTTCAAGTCGGGGCGGTCCAGGGAACTCTGCGTCATGCCGAGGGGATGACGGCTCAGGACGGTTGTCGCCGGGCGAGGCTTCGGGCTTGCCCGGCGTGCAGATCGCTCACCCATTCCCAGCCGGGTTTCGCCGACGGGCCGATTCGCGGGTCGTCCGGAGTCCGGCCGTCGCGCAAGGCGTGCACGTACGCGCGATCCAGGTCGATCCGTGCCCGCACTTCACCGGCTCCGCCGAAGGCTCCGTGGCCGGGTACGACGACGTCGACGTCGCCCGCCGCGTCTTCGATCACCCGGAGCCCGGCCAGGTAGTCCTCGATCGGATCCCCGTCGTCGTCGAACATCGGGACCAGGACGTCGGAAAGCATGTCGCCGGCGATGAGCACCTCGCGGTCCTCGATCAGCAGCGCCGCATGACCGGGAGCGTGGGCCGGATGCTCGACGATCCGGATTCGCGGGCCGTCCCAAGGAATCCGGGTGGTTCCGGCGGGCAGGCCGGTGATGAGGCCGAACAGGTCGAGCGGCACCTGTCCGTCGATTTCCGGCGGTAGCCCCTCGGCGACGCCGGTCTTCCAGTCCGCGTTCGACCGCAGATCTCGCAGGTACTCCGCGCAACGGGCGGTGCCGTAGCGGGGCGCGTCACCCAGCTCGGCGTGCCAGAGCACGTGATCCCAATCGGGATGGGTCGCGAAACCCGCCACGACCGGGCGGCCCGAATCGGAGAGATCGTGCGCGAGGCAGGCCATTTCGTCGCCCGTGATCCCGGGGTCGACGAGCAGCACGCCGTCCCTGCCCTCCACGACGACCGTGTTGTTCTCGAGCAGCGCGCTCTGGTGGACCAGTACACCCTCCGCGACCTGTGTCAGCACGGCGATCCCTCCGCTTGTGATGTCCCGTTACGGCTGGCTTCCCAGGCCGCTTCGATCATCCGGAAGATTTCGTCCACCGCGGCCGCCGGATCGGCCGCCTCCCGGCCGAGCGAGTAGGCGTTGATCACGAACCTCGCGATCGTCCGGCAGGCGATCGCGGACCGCGACGACTCCACATCCGCCGCGATGGCCGCCGCCAGGGACTCCGCGTGGCGCAGCCGCATCGAGTCCTCGTACTCCCGCAACGCGGGCGACTCGTCGATCATGCGCCAGATCGGTGCGGCGCCGTCCGCCGTGCAATGGCGCACCATCGCGTGGACCTCCCGGCGCAGCGCGGGAATGAGCGGCTCGTGCGGCGCCCTTTCGGTGACCGCCCGCGCGAGGCCCTGCTCGAACTCCGCGTCCTGCCCGAACACCAAGGCCTCTTTCGAGGCGAAGTGGGAGAAGAGCGTCGTGACGGCCACGTCGGCCTCCGCCGCCACCTCGCGGATGCCCACCGCGTCATACCCACGTTCCAGGAAAAGCCGCAGTGCGGTGTCGGCGATCTTCTGACGGGTGGCGGCCTTCTTCCGCTCACGCCGTCCAGTCGGCACGGTCATGCGGGGACGCTATCAGATCCGAAACAACAACGGTTTCAAAATACTAACCGTTAGTGCTACGGTCGATCGCATGAAGAAAGTGATCTTCACCGAGTTCGGTGGTCCGGAAGTCCTGCAGCTCGTCGACGCCGCGGATCCGCACGCCGGCCCAGGCCAGGTACGCATCGCTGTGCGAGCTGCGGGGGTGAACCCCGTCGACTGGAGAATCCGTGAAGGCCAGGTCCTGGGCGCGCATCCGACGGTGTTGCCGTCCGGCGTGGGCCTGGACGCCGCCGGGGTCGTGGACGAGATCGGCGAAGCCGTCACCGGAGTCGACGTCGGCGATTTCGTGTTCGGCGAGGGTGCGAGTACCTATGCCGAGTTCGCCGTGCTGACGGCGTGGGCTGTGATGCCCGAAGGTCTGACGTTCGAGGAGGCGGCCGGATACCCCTCCGTGGTCGAGACGGCGATACGGCTGATCCGCGAAGCCGGAGTGCGGCCTGGCGAGATACTGCTGGTCAGCGGCGCGTCCGGCGGGGTCGGGTCGGCGGTGCTGCAGATCGCGCGGGAACGCGGCATCGCGGTGATCGGCACGGCGGGCGCCGCGAACCAGGACTACCTGCGCGCCCTGGGCGCGCTCGCCACGACCTACGGTGAGGGCTGGGTGGAGCGGGTGCGGCGGCTCGGCCTCGTCGACGCCGCTCTCGACCTGGCCGGATCCGGCGTGATCCCGGACCTGGTCGAGCTCACCGGGGATCCGGGGAAGGTCATCTCCATCGCCGACCTCGGCGCGCCCGAGTTCGGTGTCCGTTTCTCCGGCGTGGCCGGGAGCGTGCCGGACGCACTGGCCGAGGCCGTCGATCTCATCTCACGAGGGAAGCTGCACATACCGGTCGAGAAGGCCTATTCGCTCGCCGACGCCGCGGCGGCGCATGCCGACAGCCACGCCGGGCACGCCCGCGGCCGCCGGGTCATCGTCGTCTGAGCCGGTTCAGGATCCGGCCGCGGGAAGGATCACGACGCCGTCGTCATCGGCGTAGAGCGTGTCTCCGGGGGTGAACGTCACTCCCCCGAAACCGACTGGGACGTCGACAGCGCCGGCGCCTGCCTTGGAACTCTTGCGCGGGTTGGTGCCGAGCGCCTTCACCCCGAGTGGGAGCCCGGCGAGCTCGGCGCTGTCACGTACCGCGCCGTTGACGACGATGCCCGCCCAGCCGTTGTCGACGGCGGACTTCGCGATCATGTCGCCGGTGAGCGCGCTGTGCAGCGAGCCACCACCGTCGACCACCAGGACGGCGCCGTCACCGGGGGTGGCGAGGGCCTTCTTGACCAGGCCGTTGTCTTCGTGACAGGAGATGGTGCGGATCGGGCCCGAGAACTTCCGGTGCCCGCCGAACTGGCGGAACTGGGTGTCGCAGACGCGCAGCCGGTCGCCGTGTTCGTCCACGAGGTCGGCGGTGGTGAAGGAATCGATCACGCGCACGAGCTTCTCATGTCGCCTCGGGCGGGAACACCGAGTCCAGCACGTGAGTGAGGATGGCGGCGGAGTCGGCGGCCGGTGCGACCGCCTGCCGCAGGGCGAGCCCGATACCCAGAGCTCCCAGCATCACCACGGCCTCGTGGAGCGGCATGGCAGGTTCGAGGCGGAGCCGCCGCGCATGCTCGACGAGCAGGGAGACGACGTCGTCGTCGTGACGCCGCTGGACGGCGGCGACGAGAGCGGCGGTTTCGGGCTGTTGTGCCGTCGCGGCGAGCACTTCGGCGGCCGCCGCGCTCCAGCGGGCGGCATCCTTGTCCACCACGTCGTCGGGGGCCAAGGCCGCGATGACGTCGTCCCTGTCGGTGGCCACGGCGAGAGATTTCTTCAGCTCCGAGAGGTGTCCTTCCGCGGTGGCTTCGATGATCGCCAGCCACAGCCCTTCCTTGCCGCCGAAGTGCTTGTAGACGGCGCCGCGGGTGTACCCGGCGTCGGCCGCGATCTCCTCGACCGTCGCCGCCAGGAAGCCGCGCCGCAAGAAGACCTGGCGTCCGGCCTCCAGCAGGTGTTCGTGGGTGCGCTGCTGCTGCTCGGCCCGTGTCAGCCTGGTCATCGCCCGCCCTATTCAGTAACAGAACGTTTCTGGATACACGACGTTACTGTATCGTCGGGTGCATGGAGGTCCTGGCGCCCGTGGCCGCGTTCCTCAGCCTTCCCCTCTTCCTGGCCGGGTTCGCGTGGTACGCCGCGCGTGCCCGCCGGGCAGGCGTCAGCCAGTCACTGCTGGCGCCGATCGAGGAGATTTGGGACCCGATCTCGCACAAGACCAACATCGAGATCCAGATCGAGGCCGAACGGAGCCCCGAAACGCCCTCGCCCGGAGACCCGCCCGAGCTGAAGTGGCGGCTGTAGCGTCAGTACCCGACGGTGAAATGCCGGTCCGGGCCCGGATTCTCGAGCTCGTCCACGACGGCGACCGCGAGATCCTCCGCCGATATCCCGGATGACCCGTCCTCCGCGGTGAGGATGGTCGTCGTTCCCCGCCGGTAGACGCCGGTCCGGACGCCGGGCTCGAGCATCGCGGGCGGGCTGAGGTACACCCAGTCGCCCGCAACGGCCCGGCGCCGCCGATGACCAGGACGCGAGTGCCCGCCGCGGCGTCGAGCAGGGCCGTGACCGTGGCGG
This sequence comes from Amycolatopsis sp. NPDC043885, assembly GCF_056435685.1. Lineage (NCBI taxonomy): Bacteria > Bacillati > Actinomycetota > Actinomycetes > Pseudonocardiales > Pseudonocardiaceae > Amycolatopsis > Amycolatopsis sp. NPDC043885. The sequence goes on along the minus strand of NZ_JBWKEA010000022.1, from coordinate 34,732 downwards.
CGACCGTGTCTTCGGCGCCGGGCGCCGGTCTCGTCGCGCCCACGACGGCATCGACTCCCCCGAATACCGCTCTCATGTGCCCTGTGTCAGTGACGTCGCCGCGCACGACGTTCACGTCCGGATGCGGGAACCCGCCATTCCCGACGCTCCGACAACGGCGATCTTCATCGGACAGCGCCTTCCTGCTTGCTCTTCGGGGTGATCTGGCCTGCCACGATCGAGGCCAGAGCGAGCGCGAAGCCGACGAGCTGGATCGGCCCGAGCGACTGACCGAGCAGCACGGCGCCGAGTACCGCGGCGACCATCGGCGAGAGCAGGCCGAGGACCGCGACCGACGTGACCGGCAGGGCTGTGATGCCACGGAACCACAGCACGTAGGCGAGCAGGCCGCCGATCAGGCCGAGCCAGAGGTAGCCGAGTGCCGCGTTCAGGTCGATGGCAGGCGGTGCGCCTTCGAAGAAGAAGGTCACCGGTACCAGAAACAACCCGCCCGCGGTGAGCTGCCACGAGGCGAACGCGGTCGGCCCGACGTCGGCAGGGCGTCCCCATCGTTTGGTGAGCGTGACGCCGAGCGCCATGGTGCCCGCGCCACCGAGTCCGGCGAGCACCCCGATCAGGTCGAAGCCCGCCGCGGGTCCGATCACCACCAGGCCGACACCCACGATCCCGACGATCCCCCAGGCGAGCCGCCACGCGGACGGGTTCTGGCGTAACACGGCCACGGCGAGGATCGCGACGAGCAGCGGCTGGGCGGCACCGAGCGTGGCCGCGACGCCGCCGGGCAGCCGTTCGGCGGCGACGAACAGCAAGGGGAAGAACATCCCGATGTTGAGGACGCCGAGCGCGGCGGCCTTCAGCCACCAGGTGCCGCGCGGGAGTGTGCGGGTGATGGCGAGCGCGATCAGTCCGGCGGGCAAGGCGCGCATGAGCCCTGCGAAGAGCGGATGTCCAGGCGGAAGTAGTTCGGTGGTGACCACGTAGGTCGTCCCCCAGACCATGGGGGCGAAGGCGGTCAGCGCGGTTCCGGCGAGACCTGCGGCGAGCGGTGTGGTCGTCAGCGTTTTCACGCTTCCCAGCTTCGACGCCGACGATCAATGAGTCCAACACATGTTTGTCACTTGATCCATCGTGATTCAAGATGGATTCATGGAGCTTCAGCAGATGCGATACGTCGTGGCCGTGGCGGAAACGAACAGCTTCACGCGTGCCGCGCAACGGTGTCTCGTCGTGCAGTCGGCGCTGAGCCACCAGATCGCGCGGCTGGAACGAGAACTCGGCGCGCGGCTGTTCGAGCGCACGAGCCGACGGGTGCGGCTCACCGCCGCCGGAGAGGCGTTCCTGCCCGCCGCCCGGCAATGCCTCGAGGCCGCGGAGCGGGCCGGATCGGAGGTCGCGGCGGCCGTCGGCGAGATCCGCGGGCGGCTCACCGTCGGTGTGATCCCGACCGTCGCGGCGGTCGACGTCCCGGCCGCCCTGCAGACCTTTCGCGGTCGGTATCCGCACGTCCGGATCGGGCTGCGGGTCGGGGCGAGCGGGCAGCTGGTGGAGCAGATCAAGGACGGTGCGATCGAGGTCGCGTTCCTCGGCCTTCCGGTGACCGACCGGCCGGACGGCGTCGCCACCTGCGAACTGGGCAGGGACGATCTGATCGCCGTGGTGGCTCCCGGACACCCTCTCGCCGTCGAGTCCGAAGTGGATTTGAAGCGGCTTTCGTCGGAGGTGTTCGTCGACTTCCCGTCCGGATCCGCGGGGCGTGCCCAGACGGATCAGGCCTTCGCCGCGGCGGGAGTGACCCGGGAGGTCGCCTTTGAGGTGACGGCCGCCGACTTCATGGCGCGGCTCATCCATCAGGGCTTGGGGGTGGCGCTGCTGCCGTCGAAATTCGTGCCGAACCTGACCGACGTGGTCACCGTGCCGGTGCGGGACGCGCCCGCGCGGATCGAACATCTCGTCTGGAACCGCTTCACGGTCACTCCGGCGGCGAAGGCCTTCCTGGAGATTCTGGGCGTCGTGAGCGAAACTCGCCCTTCGCACCCTGCCCGAAGGTCGTGAAGGCCTCCTTGCCAACCCTCAGGGTAGGCAAGGAGGCCTTCACGACCTTGGTGGCCGCACGAGCCGGGCACTTACTTGCGGTCCGCCTTGATGATCTCGAAAAGGCTGGTCCACGAGCTACGTCCGTGTCCGGCGGCGATCGCCCGGTCGTAGTGCGACTTGACCGCCTCGGGCAGGGCCAGGTCGACCCCGGCGTCCCGGCTCGCCTGGACGATGTGGTCGGCCGTCGCGCCCATCATGGTCACGCTGGCGTCGTCGCCGGGGTGTTCGCCCTTCTCGATCTGCTCGGCCGCGGCGTCCAGGTAGAAATCCATCATCTTGAAGTTGTCCTTGGCGTACGGGAGGAACTTCTCCACCGGCACACCGGCCGAGCGCACCAGCGCGCTCGCGTGCATGAACACCGAAAGCGAGGTCAGGAAGACGTCCAGCTGCGCCTGGTAGAACAGCTGCGCCAGCCGGACGTCGTCACCGAGGTAATCCGGCCGCCCGATCAGCGCCAGGGTCTCGCGGTGCTTCTCGAGCACGTCAGCCGGGCCGCTGTAGAAGACGTACGCCTCCTCCTTGCCGACCAACTCGGCGGGCACCATCACACCACCCGCGAGGAACTGCCCGCCACGGGCCTTGACCCAGTCCGCGGCTTCGCGGGTCTTCTCCGGAGTGTCCGAGCTGAGGTTGACGATCACCTTGCCCGCCAGTGCGTCCTCGGCCTTGCCGAGGATGTCGTACATGGCGGCGTAGTCGGTGAGGCTCAGCAGCACCAGCTCCGACGCCGCCACCGCGTCCGCGGGAGTCGCGGCGCGCACGGCGCCCGCCGCGACGACGTCGTCCGCGCGGGCGGCGGTGCGGTTCCAGACCGTCACTCCGTGGCCGTTCTCCAGGAGTACCCGGACCATGGCCTGTCCCATCGGGCCGAGCCCGATCAGTGTGATCATTGTGTCTTCCTTTACTTTTTGAGGAGTTCGATGACGCCGATCAGGTCTTCGGCGCCGTGTCCATCGGCGACCCGCTTGTCCATCAGCGACTGCAGCGGGGTGAGCAGTTCGGCGCTGACGCCTTGTTCCGCCGCGGCTTTGGCGAGGTTCGGGTAGGCGGCCGCCTGCATCGCGATGTTCGAGACGACGTCGGTCACGTAGTCGCCGTCGTCGATCTGTTCGGCCGCGCGCTCCAGGAAGCCGCTCATCGCGTCGATCCAGGCTCGGAGCAGCGGCGCGAATTCCCGCGCCTTGACCCCCGCCGAGCCGACCAGCGTGTATGCCTGGATGACGCCGATGAAGTGCCCGTACATCCCGCTGAGCAGCGCGATGTCGTGCAGGGGCGCCAGTCCGGGATCCGCGCCGAGGTAGTTGGCGCCGCCGAAGGTGTCGAGCGCGGTGCGTGCCCGGCCGAAGACCGTGCCCGAGCCGCTGTAGAAGATGAACGCCGCGGGGGTGCCGATCATCGGCGGGACGGCCATGATCCCGCCGTCCAAGTACTCCGCGCCCAGTTCCTCGGCCCAACCACCCATTTCGCGCGCCTGGCCGGGGGTGCCGTTGGTCAGGTTGATCAGCTGCCGTCCCTTGAGCCCGGACGCCACCGGGTCGAGGACCTCGTGCACCGAGTCGTAGTCGAGCAGGCAGGCGATCACGATCTGGTTCGCCGCGAGAGCGTCCTCGACGGTCGAAGCGACCGAAGCTCCCTTCGCCGCCACCGCCTCGGCGCGGCTCGCGGTCCGGTTCCACGCGGTGACCGGATGTCCCGCGGCCAGTAGTGCCTCTACGAGCGCGGTTCCCATCGCGCCCAGCCCCAGTACCGTCACCGGGGTCTTGCCGTGTTCGCTCATGGGACCACCGTGACGCGGGCCGCGCACGGATCGCTGCGGGTCCGCGCACGGCCTCGCGCACGATCTTGTCGGTGCTCCGCGCTAACGTCGGTTTCGTGCGATTCGGAGTGCTGGGACCACTCGCCGTGTGGACGACCGCGGGCGAGCCCGTCGTCGTGCCCGAGGCGAAGGTCCGCCTCCTGCTCGCCGGGCTGCTGAGCCGCGACGGCAGGGCGGCGTCGGTGTCGTCGCTGACCGACGACCTGTGGGGCGAGCATCCGCCGGGCAATCCGGGCAACACCCTGCAGACGAAGATCTCCCAGTTGCGCCGCGCGCTGGATCGCGCCGAGCATGGCGCGCGGGAACTCGTGACGCACCAACCGGCCGGGTACGTCCTCGCCGTCGAGCCGGGTGACCTGGACGTCCATCGGTTCCGCGCGCTCACCGCACGGGCCCGCGACGCCGTCGACCCGCGCGCCCGTGCCACACTGCTGGCGGACGCGCTGGCGTTGTGGCGAGGGCCCGCGTACGCCGGATTCGAGGACGAGCCGTTCGCCGTCGCCGCTGCTCAGCGGTTGGAGGAGGAAAGGCTGCTCGCCGAAGAGGAGCGAGCCGAAGCCCGGCTGGCGCTCGGCGAGCACGGCGTCCTCACCGGGGAGCTGGCCGCGCTGGTCTCGCGCCATCCGCTGAGGGAACGGCTCCGCGGCCTGCTGATGCGCGCGTTGTACGCGGCCGGACGGCACAGCGAAGCTCTCGAGACCTACGCCGAACTGCGCGCCCGCCTGCGTGACGAATCCGGTCTCGAACCGGGGCCGGAGCTCGCGGCGTTGCACCAGGCGGTCCTCACCCGCAGTCCGGACCTCGAGCCAGTCCGCGCCGCCGGGCCGGTGCGCGGAAACCTGCCGGAGGCGGTGACCGAGCTGGTCGGCCGCACGACAGCGGTCAAGGAAGTGGTAGCGCTCGTCACCGACGCACGACTGGTCACCCTCACCGGCCCCGGCGGTGTGGGCAAGACCAGGCTCGCCATCGAGGCCGCGTCGAAGGTCGTGATGGGCGACGGCACCTGGCTCGTCGAGCTGGCGGGTCTGGACAACGTCGAGTGCCCGACGTGCCCGCCCGAGGATCTCGTCGCCGTCGTCCTGGCGGCCGTGCTGGATCTCCGGGAGGACGCGACGTCGACTGGAACGCTGTCCCAGTCGCTGGCCGATGCCTTGCGGGACAAGGAGATCCTGCTGGTCCTGGACAACTGTGAACAGGTCGTCGAGCCGGTCGCGGCATTGGTGGAAAGGCTGCTCGCGGCGGCGCCCCGGCTGCGCGTGCTCACCACCAGCCAGGAGCCGCTCGGGTTGCCAGGGGAGAACGTCTGGGTGGTACCGCCGCTGGAGCTGCCCGAGCTGCCGGATTTCGCCGGCGTGCGGGAGTCGAGCGCGGTCCGGTTGTTTGCCGTGCGTGCCGCCGCGGCCGCGCCGGGGTTCGCGCTCGACGCGGAGAACGCGGCCGTGGTCGCCCGGATCTGCCGCACGCTCGACGGCATCCCGCTGGCGCTCGAACTCGCCGCCACCCGCGTGCGGACGCTGGGCGTGCACGAACTCCTCGCCCGCCTCGACGACCGGTTCGCCCTGCTGTCGTCGGGCAGGCGAGGCGGGCCGCGTCGCCAGCAGACGCTCCGGGCGATGATCGACTGGAGCTGGAGCCTGCTGAGCGAGCCCGAGCAGATCGTGCTGCGCAGGCTCGCCGTCCACGCCGAGGGCTGCGGGCTCGACGCGGCCGAGTCGGTCTGCGCCGGCGGTGAGATCGCCGCCGGCGACGTGCTGGATCTCCTGTCCCGGCTCGTCGACAGGTCGCTGGTGGTCAGCAGGCCCGGCAGGTCCGGTGAACCGCGGTTCCGGCTCCTGGAGTCCGTATCGGCATACGCCTTGGACCACGCCGAGCAGGCGGGCGAACTCGACGACCTGTACTTGCGGCACGCCCGTTTCCACGTCGAGCTGGCCGAACGCGGGGACACGGGCCTGCGCGGGAGGGAGCAGCGGCGCTGGCTCGACAGGCTGGACGCTGAAGGAGCCAACACCCGGCGCGCGCTGGAAACGCTGCTGCGGCAAGGAGAACATCGGCTCGCGTCGCGACTGGTGAACGCGACGGCGTGGTTCTGGTTCCTCCGCGGACGGCTCACCGAGGCCAAGCGCTCGCTGGACCTCGTGCTCGGCACCGAGGCGGGCACCGGCGATGAATACGCGCAGGCCCTCGGCTGGCGCACCGGGATCGCCGTGCTCGACGGCACCGGCACGGACGGAGCGGCGGAAGAGATCGCGTGGGGTATCACCGATCCTCTCGTACAAGCACGGATCTTGTGGTTCCTCGGCTACGCGTGGTCCACGGTCGGCGACCTGTGCCGGGCGGAGAAGCTCACGCTCGGCGCGCTGGAAACCGCCCGCGACATCGGTGACGACTGGAGCGCCGCCGCCGCGCTGAGCGACAGGGCGGCCCACCTGATCGCCGGTGGCGACCTCACCGGAGGTGGCCGGATCGCGGCGCAGAGCGCCGGCATCTTCGACGGGCTCGGCGAACGCTGGGGCTGGCTTCAGGCTTCGTTCGTCATCGGCATGCTGGCGTCGATCGCCGGGGATTACGACCACGCCGCCCGCGTCCATCGGGAAAGCCTTCGCCGCGCGGAGGAACTGGAGTTGTGGCCGGAGGTCTCCTACAAACTGTCGTGGCTGGGCCGGACGGCGCTGCTCACTGGCGATTTCGAAGGAGCGAAGGAGTTCCACGAGCGGGCCAGGACCTTGGCCGTCGAGCACAGTTTCAAACCCGGTGAGGTGTACGCCGAGACTGGGCTCGCGCTCGGCGCACGGCGCCAGGGGCTGTTCGATGAGGCCGAGCGGCGGCTGCTGTCCATACTGGACTGGCATCGCCGTGTGGAGTCCGAAGCGGGCAGCACCCTGATCCTGGCGGAGCTCGGGTTCATCGCCGAGCAACGCGGAGACGCGGTGGCGGCGAAGCGGCTCCACCTGGACGGTCTCGCGATCGCTCGCCAGAGCGAGGATCCCCGTGCGATCGCGCTCGGTCTCGAGGGCCTGGCCGGCGCGGAGGCGGCAGCCGGCTCGTATCGCCTGGCCGCGCGGCTGCTCGGTGCCGCGGCGGCTTCGCGGCGCTCGGTGGGTGCACCCCTGCCGAAAGCCGAACGCGACGACGTCGACAGGATCACCGGCGTGATCGTCGCGGCGCTCGGAGAAACCGCATTCTCGGCGGAGTGCGAGGCGGGTGAGACGACACCCATCGATCAATTGGTGACGGACAGTCAGTGAGCACGGGCCCGTGTCACCACAATGGACCAGGCCTTACTTCACGTCAGCAACAAACAGTGAGTTCTTCCTGTCGCCGGAGCGCCATGACCGGTAGCGTGCGTATCCATGCGGGTGAAGTGGGGGGCTCCCGGCGGGCCCAGGGTGACGATGCCGTGGCGAGCGGCTCCGAAAGCGGCACTGACCAGTCCCCTGACTTTGATCATCGCCGCGGTGACCGCGTTGCTGGCCTGTTTCCTCGGGACCGCCGCCGTCCTGCAGGCCTCGGCCGCGGGTGGCGCGGCCGTCACGTATCAGTCCGGCATCGTGTGCCCGGACTACTACGGGCCGGTCTTCAGCAAGGACAACGTGCCCGCCGCGGTGGCTCCGCAGGTCGTCGACTCGGTCCGCCGGAACGCCGCGGCGCACGGCTTTCCCGCGCCGGTCACCTCCCGCTACACGCAGTACCTCTACGGCACCGAGTTCAACGGCGACCCCAACTACAAGGTCGTTCTCGCCCATCGTGACCAGGCGACGCAGGGCCACCTCGACGTGACGAGCGGATCCGCGGGCGCCGGGTTCCTGCTCGGCACCGTCGTCGCCGGGGCGGAGAACATCAAGGTCGGAGCCACGCCGAGCATCAAGGACACCCCGATACCCCCGGTGACCGGGCTGTACCGCGACCTTCCCGACACGGCGCCGCGCTGGTGGTGCTCGCAGCAGCGGAACGCCGTCGTCAGCAGGCTCGCCAACGACCCGCTCGACTCGGTCATGTTCGCCAACGACGGGAAGACGTTCGACGACACGGTCCGCGCGCTGGGCGTCCCGACGATCAAGACGTTGCACATGTCGTTCTACGAGGCTCCGCCCAAGACCGTGAGCGAAGCCGAGGACCTGGAGGAACGGGGGAAGGCCCTCATCGCCGCGGTCAAGGCGGATCTGGGCTCCCGTGGCCTCGGTGACGCGATCGTCGGGTCGCTGCCGTTCGAGCGCTCGGTCGAGATCAGCAACCAGGCGGAATCGAACGTCCTGGTCTCGATCCTGCCGCTCGCGGCCATCAGCATTCTCGTCGGCTGCGCGGGGATCGGCACCGTCGCGTTGCAGTGGTACCAGCGGCGGCACCCGCAGCTGAGGTTGCTGTCGGCACGCGGCAGCGGCCCTGGGGCGCTGGGGTTGCTCGCGGTCGCCGAACTCGGGCTCCCGATCGTCGCCGGTGGCGCGCTGGGCGCGGCGCTCGCGCGGCTGTTGCTCGGGCTCTACGGACCACCAGGTGAACTGGATGATGGCGCGACGTTCTGGGGATCGCTCGTCGCGGCCGGGATCCTGCTCGTCTCGCTCGCACTGCTCGCCGGGGTGATCTCCGTCCGGACCCATCGGGAGTTCGAACTCGGAAGGGTCCGCTCCGGACGGCGCAAGAAGGTTAAGTTCCTGGCCTTCTTCCCGTGGGAACTGCTCACCGCCGGTGTCGCCCTGCTCGGCTGGAACCGGCTCGTCGACTACAGCAAGGGATCGCGGATCGGCAATCCGCTCCCCCAGGTCGACCCGCTCGCGCTCACGTATCCGGTGTTCGTCGTATTGACGGTCGGGCTCGTCGCCGCACGACTGGCCTGGCTCGCCCTGCACGCCTCGCATCGCGCCCGGCTGTGGTCCCGGCCTGCACTGCAACTGGCCATCCGGCGGCTCGCCAGCGCCCGCGCGCCGGTCACCGGTGTGCTCGTGATCGGCACGCTCGCCATCGGGACCCTGGCCACCGGGATCGGCATCGCGCGCGGGCAGGAAGAAGCCCTGCAGACGAAGTCCGCCATCTTCGTCGGGGCCGAGACCAGGGTCGACACCGAAAGCGTCGTCGGCACGGGGAAGGTCGCGCTGCCCGCCTCACTGGACGGCGGCACCACGATCGTCGGCGAGCTGACCGGCACCGGCAATGTCGTGCTGGTCGTGGACCCGCGGACCTTCCGGCAGGCCGCCACGCTCGGTCCGCTCGACGGCGCCGAGGTCGACCGGTTGCTGAGCGGTCTGTCGAGCCAGGGCACCGGTGTCCCGGCGATCCGGATCGGACACGACGCGGCCCAGAAGACCACGTTGCCCGCCGGTCTCGCCGAGGCCAAGGCGATCGGTGAACTGCCGATGTTCCCGATCATCGGCACCAAGGCCGGGTACGTGATCTCGCGGGAATCGCTCACCGAGGCGCAGTTGCGCACCGTGCCCAAGTGGAGCGTGCTGTCCAGCTCGTCGATGACGCGGGTGACCGAGGCGCTGGCCTCGGTGGGGGTGATGACGGCGGTCAACCGCGTCACCCGTGAGTCCGCGCTCGACGCGCTCCCGTTCTACGTGGTGTCTTGGACGTTCTCGTTCATGGCCCTGCTCGGGGCCGTGCTCGGCGTGGTGGCCGTGCTGTCGCTGCTGGTCGCGGTCGAAGTCCGACGGCGCCAGAACGCGCTCGCCGGGGCTCTGGTGCTGCGGATGGGAATGCGGCCACGTGCCCTGCTGGCGAGTCATCTGATGGAACTGGGCACCCTCAGCGGGCTCGCCATGGTCATCGGCGTCGTGTGCGGTGTCTCGGTCGCGGGGCTTTCGGTGCCGCGGTTCGATCCGGCGACGTTCCTCCCGCCGCAGTCGGCGCTGCCCGACCCGACCCCGCTCGCCCTGACCGTGCTCGCCGTCGGTGTGCTCGTCGTGGCGCTGGCGGGCTGGATCGCGATGCGCTCGGTGCGCACCGCCCGGACCGCGGAGTTGATCCGTGCCTGAGAAACCGATCTTCCGGCTGCGCGGGATCGGCGTCGACTACCAGACGCCGGCGGGCACGGTCACCGGCGTCGAGGACGTCACCTTCGACATCCCGGCGCGCGGGATCACCGTGCTGGCGGGGCCGTCCGGCTCCGGCAAGTCCACCCTGCTACGGACGCTCGGCCTCTTCGAGCAGCCCGTACGGGGCACGATCTCCTTCCAAGGCAGCGAAACCGGCAAGCTGCGGCATCGTGACCGGCGGGCGCTGCGGCGGAACCACCTCGGCCTGGTGTTCCAGAATCCGACCGACAACCTGCTCGCGTATCTGAGCGTCGCGGACAATCTCCGCGCGGCGGCCGAATCGGCCGGGACCGAATGCCTGCCTGACGACATCCTCGAGCAACTGGGGCTCGGCGGGACCGGCAGCTGGCGGATCTCCGCACTGTCCGGCGGACAGCAGCAGCGCCTCGCGTTCGGCTGCACCCTCGCCCGACGCTCGACCGTCGTACTCGCCGACGAGCCGACGTCCCAATTGGACGAAGGCTCCGCCGACCGGGTGCTCGACACCCTGAAGTATTTGGCGGATCAGGATTTCGCCGTCATCGTGGCGTCGCACGACGACCGGCTCATCGAACTCGGCAGCCGGGTCGCGCGGATGCACAAGGGCAGGCTGGAAGAAGTCGAAGAACGGGAGGTCGTGCCGTGATGGCGGAACCCGCCCTCGAGGCCGTCGGGTTGCGCCGCCGGTTCCCCCATCCCAGCGGGGACGTCGAAGTCCTGCGCGGGCTCGAACTGCGGGTGGCCCCGGGAGAACTGGTCACCGTGTCCGGCCGGTCGGGTTCCGGCAAGAGCGCGCTGCTGGCGCTGCTGTGCGGTTTCGACTCGCCCGATTCGGGCAGTGTCCTGCTGGACGGCGTCCCGATAGCGGGCGCGCCGCCGTGGCACACCTGCGCCGTCCTGCCGCAGGCGCTCGGCCTCGCGAACGAGCTCACCATCGCGGAGAACGTGGCGCTGCCGCTGCGGCTCCGATCCGACGTTCCCAAGCCCAGCGCGAAAGACATCCACACGCGGGTTTCGGAGCTGCTGGAGGAACTCGGGATCGGCGATCTCGGTGACCGCTACCCACTCGAGGTCTCGTTCGGGCAGCAGCAGCGGGTCGCGCTCGCCAGGGCGGTCAGCGGGCGGCCCCGGGTCCTGCTCACCGACGAGCCGACGGCGCACCTGGACGCCGGGAGCACGCCGCGGGTGCTTCGGCTGTTGCGGCGCTGCGCCGAAGAGGGCGCCGCGGTCATCGTGGCGACGCACGACGACGAGGTGCACCGGATCGCGGACCGGCGGGTACGACTGCTGGACGGCGTCCTCTCCTGACTCGTGAGTGGTAAGGACGGTTCTAACCGTCCTTACCACTCACGAGACGCGCCCCAACACCTCTAGGGAGCTACCGGCCCTGCCTTCCCGTACAGCCCGTTTCCCGCCCAGTTCACAAGATCGCGCGAAGGCCGCGAGGGCGGGACTGGCACGAAGTTGGCCGCGTCGTCGACGCTTCCGGTGCCGTCGTACTTCGCCTGCAGCGGATACGGGAACACCGGCCGCGTGCGGAAGACCTTGCCGTCGGCGTCGCGGCCGGTGGCGACCGTCCGGTCCGGCGCGGCGCCGCGCTCGACCCAGGAGACGAGTTCCTTCAGCGGGTCGTACTCGGTCAGCTTGTCGCCGGTCGCGCAGTGGTACAGCGCGGGCACCATGAACAGCCGCGCCCAGTCCCGCGTCGCGGCGGGGCCGCCGTTGGCGCGGGTGAGCCGCTCGTAGTAGTCGATGCTGCCCGCGGCGGGGATCGCCTGGTCCGCCCAGCCGTGCCAGATCACGAGTTTCCCGCCCGCACGCCGGAATTCGCGCAGGTCCGTCGACATCGCGTTGGAGCGGACGCCTTCCGGGGTCAGCCTGTCGAATTCACGAGCGGTGAAGGCGAACTTCTCGACCGACGAATGCCGTGTCCCGATCGGGTACGCCATGTACTTCAGGTAGTTGTCGGCGAGCGAGTGCGCGAACGGGATCCCGCCGGTTTCCGGGGACGGGATGATCCAGCCGTACCAGGAGAGTTCGGAGCCGACGGTCTGGCCACCCGGGTACAGCTTGCGGCCGCGTTCGTCGGTCGGCGGCGCGTAGATCTTCTTGGTGGCTTCGACCTGTGCGGTGGTGAGGCAGCCCGCGTTGTCGGTGCCCGGCGGGCAGGCGATCGTGGCCGGGTCGAAGCGGCACGTGCGCGGATCGTCGATGGCACCGTCGCCGAGCCCGTCGGACTTGTCGCAAGAGGACAGTGCGGCGGCGTGCAGGGCCGGGAGTTTGTCTTCGGTCAGGATCGGCTCGCCGTCGGCGCCGGTGTTCACCTTGGCGAGCCAGGTCTGGTAGACGCCGAGCAGCGGCCCCCAATATCCGGCCGGCGCGCCCGCGAGGATCCCGTCGAAGTCGTGGGGATAGCGCTGCGCGAGCAGAAGCGCCTCGCGGCCGCCGTCGGAGCAACCGCTGAAGTACGACTTCTTCGGAGGAGCGCCGTAGAACTGCGTGATCAGCCGCTTGGACGCCTTCGAGACCACGTGCGGAGCGCGGAACGCGAAGTCGTCGCGCGCGGCCTGGTCGTTCTCGGCCCACTTGCCGTCATCGACGATCGCGGGGGTCTTGCCGACGTGACCGTCGTCCGTGGCCGCGACCGCGACGTCGCCGCCGTGCGGGAGGCCGCAGTCGGCGAACGGTGGCGTGGTGACCACCCCGCAGAACCCGCCGCAGCCGAACTGCAGGTACCGGCCCGCGTAGGTCTTGGTGGGCAACCGGAGCTGGAACCGCACCGCAGGTTCGACGTAGCCGCGGACGTCGCAGTTCTCGGGTTCGGTCGCCGTCGCCGGTACCACGGTCGCGGTCTCGACATGCGTGACCGCGCCGGGGATGTCATAGGTCCGCACCAGATCGGCGCAGGTGCGCACCGGGCGGAACGTCGTTTCTCCGGCGGTGGCCGCCGGAGCCGTGAGTATCGAGCCTGCCGTGATGAGCGCTGCCACGCCGAGCATGGACAACCGCCGCATGTCCCCACCCCAGTTTCCCGGATCGGCCTCAGTCGTCTCTTCACCCTGGCCCCGGCCCCGGCGGTTGTCCACCAGGTTTCCGGGCATCCGGGTTGTCCAGTTCGGGCCAGGTTTGTCCGAGTGTCTTGACATCGATGTCACACGCGAGCTTTTCTCTCTTGGCGTCACCGGTCCCCTGCGAGAAAGCATTGGTGCAACGATGCCCCGAAGCGTCAGACCTTGGGTCTGCAGCCTTCTGAGTGCCACGGTCGTGGCGTCCGGGCTGGTAGCCCTCCCCGCCACCGCCGCGGCCGAAGAGGCCCCGCCGGACTTCTACTCCTCGTTCGAGCCGGGCGAACCGCAGCCGACGTGGAGCGACACCGTCGACGTCGACCCGTCCGGCAAGCCGAAGGCCTTCGGTGTCGACGGCGCGAACGCCACCACCATCCCCGGTGACATCCGCGGCAAGGTCACCGAGGTCTCCGCCAACAGCGAGAACACCCCCAACGAGGGGGTGGCGAACCTCGTCGATGGCTCGACCGACACCAAGTGGCTGGCCTGGACCCCGACCGGCTGGGCGCAGATCACGCTGTCCGAGCCGACGTCGATCACCCGGTACGCGTTGTCCTCGGCGAACGACTTCGACAACCGCAACCCGCAGGACTGGACGCTGAAGGGCTCCGCCGACGGCCAGACCTGGACCGATCTGGACAAGCAGACCGGGCAGAAGTTCAGCGAGCCGTTCCAGAAGAAGGAATACCGCCTCGCCGCCGCGAGCGCCGCGTACAAGTTCTTCCGGCTCGAGATCACCAAGAACAACGGCGGCCCGATCATGCAGCTCTCGGAGCTGCTGCTGGCCAACGAGGACCCGGCGCCGCCTGCGCTGCCGAACATGCGTAGCTTCACCGACAGCGGCCCCGGCAGCGGTTACACCAGCAAGAACCGGGTCGGGTTCACCGGTCTGCGCGCGTTCCGCTACTCCGGCAGCCACAAGGCGCAGGGGCACGGCTGGTCGTACAACAAGATCTTCGACGTCGACATCCCGGTGGCGGCGACCTCGGAGCTGTCGTACAAGGTGCAGCCGGAGTTCATCCGCGGCGACCTCAAGTACCCGAGCACGAACGTCGCGGTGGACCTGGCGTTCACCGACGGCACCTATCTGAGCCAGCTCGGCGCGGTCGACCAGTACGGTTTCGGGCTTTCCCCGCAGGGCCAGGGCGCGAGCAAGGTGCTGTACACCAACCAGTGGAACCTGGTGCGCTCGCAGATCGGTGTGGTCGCGAAGGGCAAGACGATCGACCGGATCCTCGTCGGCTACGACAACGCCGACGGCCCGGGTTCGCTGCAGGGCTGGCTGGACGACATCAAGGTTTCGGCGACGCCGACACCGCCAGCGAGCCTTCGCCCGTCCGACAACGTGCTCACCACTCGCGGCTCGCTGTCGAACGGGTCGTTCTCGCGGGGCAACAACATGCCCGCCACCGCGGTTCCGCACGGGTTCAACTTCTGGATCCCGACGACCGACGCGGGCACGTTGAGCTGGATGTACTCCTACCACTCGCGCAACAACGAGCAGAACCTCCCGGCGCTGCAGGCGTTCTCCGCGAGTCACGCGCCGAGTCCGTGGATGGCGGACCGGCAGACTTTCCAGTTCCTGCCCTCCACCGCGTCCGGCGTGCCGAATCCCGACCGTGAGGCGCGGAAGCTGCCGTTCAAGCACTCGAACGAGACGGCGCGGGCGCACTACTACGGTGTCGACTTCGAGAACGGGATCAAGGCCGAGGTCGCGCCGACCGATCACGCGGCGCTGTACCGCTTCAGGTTCCCCGGGGCGGACTCGAACCTGATCTTCGACAACGTCAACAACAACGGCGGGCTCACCCTCGACCCCGCCGGCCGGGCGATCACCGGGTACAGCGACGTGAAGAGCGGGCTGTCGGCCGGCGCCACCCGGATGTTTGTCTACGCCACCTTCGACAAGCCGGTGACCGCCGGTTCGAAGCTGTCGACCGGTTCGGGCGACCAGAAACGGGACAACGTCCTCGGCTACCTGAAGTTCGACGCGGGCGCCGACAAGACGGTGAACATGCGGATCGCGACCTCGCTGATCAGCGTGGACCAGGCGAAGAAGAACCTGGAGCAGGAACTCGCCCCGAACGCGACGCTCGAGTCCGTCGCCGGTGCCGCGCAGAACGCGTGGGACGAGAAGCTCAAGGTCGTCGAGGTCGAAGGCGCCTCGAAGGACCAGCTGATCACGCTGTACTCCAACCTGTACCGCCTGTTCCTGTACCCGAACTCGGGCTTCGAGAACGTCGGCACCGTCGAGAAGCCGGTGAAGAAGTACGCGAGCCCGGTGTCGCCCAAGGCCGGTCAGGACACCCCGACGCAGACCGGGGCGAAACTGGTCGACGGCGAGTTCTACGTCAACAACGGGTTCTGGGACACCTATCGGACGGTGTGGTCGGCGTATTCGCTGCTCAGCCCGGACACCACCGGCAAGCTCGTCGACGGTTTCGTGCAGCAGTACCGTGACGGCGGCTGGATTTCACGCTGGTCCTCCCCCGGTTACGCGGATCTGATGACCGGCACGAGTTCGGACGCCGCGTTCGCGGACGCCTACCTCAAGGGAGTCAAGGGTTTCGACGTCCAGTCGGCCTACGACTCGGCTATCAAGAACGCGACGGTGACCCCACCGAACGGCGCGGTCGGACGCAAAGGAATCGACGAGGGCACGTTCCTCGGGTACGCGCCGAACACCGCGGACCACGGGTTCTCGTGGGCGATCGAGGGCTACGTCAACGACAACGCCATCGCGAACATGTCGAAGAAGCTCCACGACGAGGCTCCGGCGAACGATCCGCGCAAGCAGGAGTACCTGGACAACTACGGGTACTTCACCGAGCGGGCGACGCAGTACGTGAACGTGTTCGACCCGAGTGTCGGCTTCTTCCAGGGCCGTGACGCGGCGGGCGAGTTCACCCGGAGCAAGGAGGAGTTCGACCCGGAGGTCTGGGGTATCGACTACACCGAGACCAACGCGTACGGCATGCGGTTCTCGGTGCCGCAGGACGGACAGGGCCTGGCGAACCTCTTCGGCGGCAAGGCGGGGCTGGCGTCCAAATTGGACGAGTTCTTCGCCAAGCCGGAGCAGGGTCTCAAGTTCGGCACCTACCCCGGTGTCATCCACGAGATGACCGAGGCACGGGACGTGCGGATGGGCATGTACGCGCATTCCAACCAGGCCGCGCATCACACGCTCTACATGTACGACTACGCGGGTCAGCCGTCGAAGACACAGGCGAAGGTCCGCGAGGCGCTGGCCAGGTTGTACGTCGGCAGCGAGCTCGGCCAGGGCTACGGCGGTGACGAGGACAACGGTGAGCAGTCGGCCTGGTGGCTGTTCGGCATGCTGGGCTTCTACCCGCTGCAGGTCGGCAGCTCGGACTACGCGATCGGCTCGCCGCTGTTCACCAAGGCGACCGTGAACCTGCCCGGCGGCAAGAAGATCGTGGTCAACGCGCCGAAGAACAGCGCGAAGAACGTCTACGTGCAGGGTCTGAAGGTGAACGGCAAGGCGCAGACCTCGACGTCACTGGCGCATTCGGCGATCGCGAACGGCGGGACGCTCGACTTCGACATGGGCCCGAACCCGTCGTCGTGGGGTACCGGCCCGGACGACGCGCCGAAGTCGATCACCAAGGGCGACGCGGTGCCGACCCCGGTACACGACCTGACCAAGCCGGTCTCCGGCGGGGACGCCGCGTTCTTCGACAACACGTCGCGGACCGAGGCGAAGGTCAAGGCGCCGATCCAGTACCAGGTGCCTTCGACGAACGAGGCGGGTTCGTTCTACACGCTGACTTCGGGCAAGGGCGCGGGTGACGCGAAGAGCTGGGTGCTGAAGGGCTCCTACGACGGGAAGACGTGGGCGGTCGCGGATCGGCGGACCGACCAGACGTTCCAGTGGCGCCAGCAGGCCAGGGCGTTCAAGATCGCGAATCCGGCGCACTACGCCTACTACCGGCTCGAGGTCACCGCGACCACGGGCGGGGAGGCGTCGCTGTCGGAGTTCGAGGTGCTGGGCAAGCCCGACGCGGCATGCACGGAGACGATCACCGGCGAGCGCAAGGGTCCGCTGACCGTTCGGAGCGGCGTGACCTGTGTGGACGGTGCGACGATCTCCGGTCCGGTGTCGGTGGCGGCGGGTGCGAGCCTGATCGTTCGCGGCGGCTCGATTTCCGGGCCGTTGACGGCGACCGGCGCGGCGCAGGTCGTGCTGGACCGGACGAAGGTGGGCGGTCCGGTGGCGATCACCGGGACGACCGGGTCGGTCTCGATCGAGCTGACCGAGATCGGCGGGCCGGTGGCGTTGACGGGCAACAAGGGGCCGGTGCTGACTGCCAGCACGATCGGTGGACCTCTGGCGTGCGCGGCCAACTCCCCCGTTCCGACGGACTACGACCTGCAGAACACCGTCCGCGGCCCGGCCGCCGGGCAGTGCGCGAAGCTGTAGTCCTCCGGTGAGTACGTGAAGGCCCCCTTCATTGCGCCTGGCGCGGTGAAGGGGGCCTTCACGTCTATTCGGGACGTCGGCCGCGGACGATACCGAACCCGACGAGGGCCGCGGACAGCAGGGTGAGCGCGAGCCCGGCGCAGGTGATCGCCTCCGGGAAGTCGGCCGACCGCTGAGCCGCCGTCAACGCGCCGGGGAAGACCAGCGCCAGGATGGTGCCGCTGAGCGCGATGCCGATCCCGGTGGTGACCTCGCTGGAGGTGTCGACGAGCGCGGCTCCGATGGTGGTCCGGTTCGAGGGCAGGCCGCGCATGACGTTGGTGCCCGCCACGACACCGACCATGCGCCTCCCCGCTGCCACGAGGGCGAGCGCGACGGCGATCCAGGCGTAACCGAGCCCGCCGAACACCGTGTAGACCGCGAGCCCGCACACCACCGCGGCTGCGCTGAGCCAGGCGGCCTTGTCGAGGCCGACGCGGGTGATCAGCGGGCCGATGAGGAGTTCCTTTCCTCACGCGTTTAGTCCTCTGGATGCGGCACACCGAGCCGCGCTCACGCGTCCGAGTTACGGTGGCCTGGTGACGATCACCGGGTTCTTCTCCTCCTTCGAAACGGGTGATCCGCAGCCGGTCGATCCGGCCCTGCGCGTCGGCACCGGCCCGGCTTCGTCGCCGACCGCGAAGACCGGCGTCGGCTTCACCGGCGCGCACGCCCTCCGCTACGAGAACACGCTGCGCGCGACCGTGTTCGAAGTGGACGTCGAGGTCACCGGCGACACCGAACTGTCCTATGTGGTCTTCCCCGAAGCGGGGACCGACTACCGCGGCACCTTCGTGGCGCTGGACGTCGAGTTCGCCGACGGCACATCGGCCGGGTTCAGCGCCACGGAGCAGGGGCTGGACAAGACGCTGTACGTGGACCAGTGGAATCTCGTGCGCCGCCGGCTGGGCGACTTCGCCGGACGGCGGATCGCCCGGGTCGCCCTGGTCAGCGAACCACCGGACGGCGAGAGCACGGGCTGGGTGGACGACGTCCGGATCGCCGAACGCGCGGTCGGGATCCGCGAGCCGGTCGACCACGTCCGCACCACCCGCGGCACACAGTCCAGCGACAAGTTCTCGCGCGGCAACAACTTCCCCGCGACCGCGGTCCCGCACGGCTTCAATTTCTGGTCCCCGGTCACCGACGCGGGCGCCACCAATTGGATCTACAGCTATCACCGGCACAACGACGCCGCGAACCGTCCGGCGCTGCAGGCGTTCGCGCTGTCGCATCAGCCGAGCCCGTGGATGGGCGACCGGCACACCTTCCAGGTGATGCCGGGGATCGGTCCGGTCGAGGCCGACCGGGTCCGGCGCGCGCTCGCGTTCTCCCATGACGACGAGGTCGACCGGCCGCATCACTACGGTGTCCGGTTCGCCAACGGCGTCACCACCGACATCGCACCGGCGGATCACGCGGCGCTGTTCCGCTTCACCTTCCCGGGTGATCGCGGCTGGCTGCTGTTCGACAACGCCCTCAACCGGGGCGGGTTGAGGCTCGACCCGGCGAACGGCGTGGTCACCGGCCACACCTGGGTGCGCAGCAGGTTGTCGGCCGGGGCGCGGCGGATGTTCGTGCACGCCGAGTTCGACGTCCCGGCCGAACGCGGAGGGAGGATCCGGCGTCCGGTGTGGCGCACGGTGACCGGTTTCCTGGAGTTCGCCGCGGGCGAGGTGACGATGCGGATCGCGACGTCGTTGCTCAGCCTCGCGCAGGCCAAGCGGAACCTCGATCAGGAGATCCCGGCAGGCACGAGCTTCGAGCAGGTCCGTGACCAGGCCCGCGCGCAGTGGGCCGAGGTGCTGGACCGGGTCGAGATCGAGGGCGCGACCGAGGACCAGCGCACCACGTTCTACTCCAACCTCTACCGGCTGTTCCTGTATCCGAACTCCGCGCACGAAGTCACCCCGAAGGGTGTCCGTCACGCGAGCCCGGTCATCCGCCGCCTCTGGCCCAGCACGCGCACCAGGACCGGCGCGAAGGTCGTGGACGGCGAGATGTACGTCAACAACGGCTTCTGGGACACCTACCGCACCACGTGGCCCGCGTATGCCCTGCTCACGCCCGGCCGGTGCGGGCGGATGATCGACGGGTTCGTCCAGCAGTACCGCGAAGGCGGCTGGATCTCGCGCTGGTCCTCCCCCGGTTACGCCAACCTCATGACCGGCACCAGTTCCGACGTGGCGTTCGCCGACGCGTACCTCAAAGGCGTGCGCGGGTTCGACGTCGAGGCCGCCTACGAAGCGGCGCTGAAGAACGCGACGGTGACGCCGCGCGGGCAGAGCGTCGGCCGCAAGGGCCTGCACGAGTCGATCTTCCTCGGCTTCACGCCGACGTCGGTCCACGAAGGGCTGTCGTGGGCACTGGAGGGCTGCATCAACGACTTCGGCCTGGCCAATTTCGCCGAAGCGCTCGGGCACCACGACGACGCCGCGTACTTCTGGCAGCGTTCGCAGCAGTACGCGAACCACTTCGACCCTCTGATCGGCTTCTTCCAGGGTCGCAACCGCGACGGCAGCCGCCATTTCGCCCCCGAGGGCTACCACCCCGAGGCATGGGGCGGCGACTTCACCGAGACGAACTCGTGGAACACCGCCTTTTCGGTACCCCACGACGGCGCCGGGCTCGCCGCGCTGCACGGCGGCACCGAAGCGCTGGAGTCCAAACTGGACACTTTCTTCGCGACCCCGGAGACCGGACTCAAACCCGGCTCCTACGGCGGGCTGATCCACGAGATGACCGAGGCCCGCGACGTCCGGATGGGACAGTACGGACATTCCAACCAGCCGTCCCATCACATCCCCTGGATCTACCACTACGCGGGCGCGCCCTCGAAGACGCAGCGGATCGTGCGGGAGGTCCTGCGGCGGCTCTACGTCGGAAGCGACCTCGGCCAGGGCTATCCGGGCGACGAGGACAACGGCGAGATGTCCGCTTGGTACGTCTTCGCCGCGCTCGGGTTCTATCCGCTGGCGATGGGCAGCCCCGAGTACGTGATCGGCGCACCGTTGTTCACGAAGGCGACCGTCCACCTGGAGAACGGGAAGGACCTGGTCATCGAGGCGCCCGGCAACACCGGCGACACCGTGTACGTCCAAGGGCTCACGATCGACGGACGTCCGCACGACAGCAGCTCGCTCCCGCATTCCACGCTGGCCGAGGGCGCCGTGCTGCGGTTCACGATGGGCGAGCAGCCGTCGGACTGGGGCCGCTCCCCAGCCGAGCCCGCCGACCCGCGGCCGCTCACGGACATCACGATGGCCGACGGTCCCCTGTTCGACGACACCACCAAGACCGAGGTCACCTTCCCCGAGCGCGAACCGGTCATCGAGTTCCCAGTCGAGAACGGGTCGCGGGAGGTGGTGATGTACACGCTGACCTCGGGCAGCCGCGGGGGCGATCCGCGTTCGTGGGTGCTGGAGGGATCCGACGACGGCGAGCACTGGACGCTGCTGGACCAGCGTGAAGGCGAGAAGTTCCGTTGGCGCCGCCAGACGCGGCCGTTCGCCCTCGCCGGGACGGCGAGGTACGCCCGATACCGTCTTCGCGTCACCTCGTCCACCGCCCGGCGGGTCACCCTCGCCCAAGGAGAGCTGCTCGCCCGATGATCACCCGCATCACCCAGGCCACGACCGACCGTCTGGTCGCCTCCGATCCGGGCCTGGTCCGGCTCCGGCTCGGCTTCTCGGCCGTCCTCAGCATCGTCGTCGCGGTGCTGGCGATCCTGCCGTTCCACCAGCCGCTCACGGTCATCCTCGTCGCAGCGATCGCGGGGATGACGTCAGCCTTCACCGTCAACGACGCGACCCCGGGCCAGCAGGCGGTGACGCTGGTGCTGGGGCTGGTATTCGGTGCGGCGTCGCTCACGGCGGCGAGCGTGGGCTCGGCGGTGCCGCCACTGGACAGTGTCGTGTTCGTCCTGCTGATCTTCGTCGCGGTCTACGCCCAGCGGTTCGGCTCGCGTGGGATCGCGCTGGGCTCGCTGTCGTTCTTCCTGTTCTTCTTCGCGATGTTCCTGCAGACGCATTTGAAGCAGGTCCCGGCGCTGCTGCTGGCGCTGACCATCGGGATCGCGGCCAACGCGGTCGTCCGGTTCGTCCTGGTACGCAGGCACACCGACGCGGAGTTCCTCCGGATCCGGCGGGCGTTCCGGGCCCGGCTCGCCGCGGTGGTGCGCGCGGCCGAAGACCACCTCGCCGTGGGCGGCAGCGAACGCACCCGCAAACGGCTCCGCAGGACGAACGCCCGCATGCACGAGTCCGTCCTGCTCATCGAGGACACCGCGCCGGAGGTGATCGGCGCGGACTCGGTGAACCGGCTCCGCCGCCGGGCGATCGAGGTCGAGCTGGCGGTGCAGTGGCTCACGATCACGGTGCAGCGCACCTGCGCCGAAGACCTCGACGAGGACGTCCGCGACGATCTGATCGCCCGGATGCGGCGCTTCCGGTCGCTGATCGAGCGCGACCCGCGAGAGTTGCCGCTGATCAGCGAGACCGAAGAGTTCAGTAAGATGCTGGTGGAAGGCAGCCGGATCGACGAGCACGCCGCGCCCGGTGACGGCGTCCGCCGCGCGCTCGCCGAACTCGCGCTGGCCGACGTGCGCGCACAGCGGGTGGCCGAGCACGACGTCTCCGACGCCGCCGACGATCCCGAAGACCCCGAGGAGGAGAAGTCGTCGGCGTTCGCCTACGACAACCAGACGCGCAGCGCCATCCAGGCCGTGGTGGGCGGCGGTCTGGCCGTGCTCGGCGGAGAGCTTGTGTCGAGCCAGCGGTGGTACTGGGCGGTGCTGACCGTGTTCGTGGTGTTCATCGGCTCGTCGACCGCGGGGGCGACGTTCGTCAAGGGTGTCCGGCGGCTCGGCGGCACGCTGATCGGGATCGTGGGCGGGCTGGTGCTGACGCTGCTGGTGTCGGGCAGTGTGCCGGCGACGCTGGCGTTGATCCTGGTGTGCGTGTTCGGCATGGTCTACATGGCGCGGGTGTCGCAGGTGATCATGGCGTTCTTCATCACCAGCATGCTCGGGCTGCTGTACAGCCTGCTGGGGACGTTCAGCCTCGAGGTGCTGTGGATCCGGGTCGCGGAGACCGCCGTGGGCGCGGCGGCCGGGGTGCTGGCGGCGGTGGTGATCGTGCCGGTGCGCACGCGGGCGGTGATGCTGGACGACGTCTCGGCGTTGCTGGAGGAGCTGGACGAGTTCGTCGAGAAGGCCGCGGGCCTGCTGTCCGGCGCGGAGAACGTGAGCGTCATCGAGAAGTCGCGTGATCTGGACCGGGCGGTGGACAAGGTCCGCACGACGATCGAGCCGCTCACCCATCCGGTGAATCTCAGCAGCCGCCGTGACTACGGCTGGCACGTGCTCACCACGGTGGAGGCGATCGCCTTCCACTCCCGCCACGTCGCCGCGCGGTCGCAGCCGGGGCTGCTGCTCAACGAGGCGGACCGGCTGCTGCTGTACACCGGGCGGATCCGGGAGAACACCGCGGTGCTGAGGAAGGCGATCGGTGATCCCGGCGGTTCGGGGCACGGGACGCTGATCCGGGACGACGGTACGCCGGTGGCGGACCGGATCGACGATCCGCGGGCGCGTTCGGTGCTCACCAGTCTCGGGCATCTCGACGAGACGGTGATCGCGCTGGGCCGCGCGTTCGGGATCGAGGCCACGGATCCGGAGCCGTCCGGCTCGTGAGTGGTAAGGACGGTTAGAACCGTCCTCACCACTCACGAGCCGTCAGGAATCAGCTCTTCGGCTTGGGACAGTTCTTCCACGAGAAGTGGTACGTGGTCTTGATGGAGCCGTCGGTCGAGTCCATCGTCACGAAGCTGGTGGTCTTCTTCGGATCGGAAGTGCCGACCGCGGCCCGCAGTTCCGTGTTGATGTTGAAGTTCCGGTCCTCGCCGCAGGGTTTGTAGACGATGGCGCCGATTTCGATGTTGTCGGTGAACTGCCAGTTGTCCTCGAACGGGCCTTTGAGGCTGTGGGTCACATAGGACGTCGGGGAATTGCCCTGGAAGTAGTAGTTGGCCCGTTCCAGCCCGGTGGCTCCCGCGGCCAAGGAGGCGAACCCGCGGTAATCCGTGCCCGCGATGCCGTAGGTGAATCCCTGCGGCACGTGGACATACAGGTTGAGCTGGCAGTTCTTGCGCAGATCGGTCGGTTTCGCGCCGACGCCGACCTGGGCGGTGTATTCGCTGTAGGTGACGGTGAACGCGGTGTTGTCCGGCGAGACGGAAATGGCGGCCGTACCCGGTTTACATCCGGTCCCGTTGACGTTCACGACGTCGATGACTATCTTGTCGGACGGCAACGGGGGCGGCACCCAGGCGTTCGGAGTGACGACCGAAGAGAGCAGCGTTACGGCAGCGACCAGCGCGTTGAGCATGGGATCCTCCCAAGAACGGTTTCGGTCACCGGACGGGGGTGACCGCCGAAAATGAGGTCGTCGAGAAGGCTCGTCGCCGCCGAGCGGGCGGCGACGAGCGGTGAAGCCCTCGTGCAGGGCAGCCAAGACCCTGACCGGCATGGGTGGGACGGCCTTCTTCCGCACCGGGAAGCAGGCCGTCACCCGGAAACAGCTGTCAGGACTTCGGGCAGGTCTTCCACGAGAAGTGGTAGGTGGTCTTGAACGCGCCGTCGGTCGAATCCATCGTGATGAAACTGGTGGTCTTCTTCGGATCCGACGAACCGGCACCGACCCTCAGTTCCGTGTTCACGTTGAGGTTCCGGTCCTCACCGCACGGCTTGTAGATGATGACACCACCTTCGGCCTCGTCACGGAATTGCCAGTTGTCCGAAATCGGCCCGTTGACGGGATGATTGACGTGCGCGGTCGGGGAATTCCCCTGGAAGTAGTAATTCGCCCGCTGCAGCGCCTTGGCGCCGGATTCGAGATGGGCGAAACCGCGGTAATCGGCACTGGCGATGCCGTAGGTGAATCCCTGCGGAACGTGGATGTTGAGGTTGAGCTGGCAGTTCTTCCTGAAGTCGGTGGGCTTCGCGCCGACGCCGATCTGGGCGGTGTATTCGCTGTAGGTGACGGTGAACGCGGTGTTGTCCTTGGCGACGGCGACCGCGGACGAACCCGGCGGACATCCGGAGCCGTTGACGGTGACGACGTCGATGACGACGCGATCGGGCGGCGGTCCCGGCGGCGGGGACATGCTGTTCGGTGTTATTATCGACGAAAAAAGCGACACGGCGGCGACCATTGTATTGAGCATGAGGTCCTTCCCGAAAACTTCCACACGGGGGGCGGGGAACTGGGCGGACCCATGTTAGCGAAACGATCTTCACGATGCCGTCCGCCGATCGGACGCAAACGTCCCGGCAATCGGTTCATGAAATGAAATCATGGCCTGTAACCGTTTTCCGGATTCAACGGAAACACCGCCGGACCGGGAAAACACCATTCACTTCGCACGATATGAAAAAGGCTTTCGCGGGTTCGCCGTTGACGATCCCGGAGAGACAGGCTTTCCGTACCGCACACGGACCTCCCTCCCCACGCGGCGCAGCGCGTGAGCCGGGTCACCCGGCGGTGTGATGCGGCCGCGGACCGCATCGATCAAGAAAACAGTGACTGGACGCACCCGAACGGCGACTCGGGACAGGACTAGCATCGCGGTACAAGTCGATGTCGCCTCAAGCTGGAGAACCGCAATGACCCAAGCCCCTGTCAACGTCACCGTCACCGGTGCGGCCGGCCAGATCGGCTACGCGCTGCTCTTCCGCATCGCGTCCGGTCAGCTGCTCGGCCCGGACACCCCGGTGAAGCTGCGGCTCCTGGAGATCCCGCAGGCGGTCAAGGCGGCTGAGGGCACCGCGATGGAACTCGAAGACGGCGCGTTCCCGCTGCTGTCGGGCATCGACATCTTCGACGACCCGAAGCAGGCCTTCGAAGGTGCGAACGTCGCCCTGCTCGTCGGCGCCCGTCCCCGTGCGAAGGGCATGGAGCGCGGCGACCTGCTCGAGGCCAACGGTGGCATCTTCAAGCCGCAGGGTGAGGCCATCAACGCCGGCGCGGCGAGCGACATCAAGGTCCTCGTGGTCGGCAACCCGGCCAACACCAACGCCCTCATCGCACAGGCACACGCACCCGACGTCCCGGCCGAGCGGTTCACCGCGATGACCCGCCTCGACCACAACCGCGCCCTCGCGCAGCTGTCGAAGAAGCTGGGCGTGCCGGTGACCGAGCTGAAGAAGGTCGCGATCTGGGGCAACCACTCCGCGACCCAGTATCCGTCGATCGCGCACGCCGAGGTGGCCGGCAAGCCCGCGACCGAGGTCATCACCGACCAGGCGTGGCTGACCGACGACTTCATCCCGACCGTCGCCAAGCGCGGCGCGGCGATCATCGAGGCCCGCGGCCTGTCCTCCGCGGCGTCGGCCGCCTCCGCCGCGATCGACCACGTCTACACCTGGGTCAACGGCACCCCCGAAGGTGACTGGACCTCGGCGGCCGTCGTATCCGACGGCTCCTACGGAGTCCCGGAGGGCCTGATCTCCTCGTTCCCGGTCACCGCCGCGAACGGCGAGTACAAGATCGTCCAGGGCCTGGAGATCGACGACTTCTCGCGTGCCCGCATCGACGCTTCGGTCAACGAGCTGGCCGAAGAGCGCGACGCGGTGAAGAAGCTCGGCCTCATCTGAGCCTGAACCACCTTCACGAAGGCGGCCGCGTCCCCCGGGACGCGGCCGCCTTTTCGCTGCCGATGATCGTGTCGAGGTTCGCGCGGGTGGTCTCCAGCTCACCGATCGCCTCGTCGATCCGGTCGCGCTGCCGCCGCAGCGCCTCCACCAGTTCCGGGCAATCCGGCGTCAACCAGCCGTCCTCGTCGACGATGCAGGGCAGGATCTCCAGGATCTGCGCGGTATTCAGCCCGGCCGCCAGCAGGATCCTGATCCGCCGCACCGCCGCCACGTCGGCGTCGCCGTACACCCGGTAGCCGCTCGGCCGCCGCTCCGGGGTGAGCAGGCCCTGCTCCTCGTAATACCGCAGCGCGCGCTCGCTGACACCGGTCCGCCGCGCGAGCTCCCCGATCCGCATCCGCACTCCCGACTTGACTCTCACGTCAATGTCAAGGTTTAGCTTAGCCGCCATGACCACCGTGACCGTCCTCGGACTCGGCCCCATGGGCCACGCCCTCGCCGCCGCGTTCACCGCCGCCGACCACCCCACCACCGTCTGGAACCGCACTCCTGGCAAGGAAAACGGCCTCGACGCCACCGTCGCCGCCACTGCCGCCGAAGCGCTCACCGCCAGCCCGCTCGTGATCGTCTGCGTGCGTGACTACGCCGTGGCGCAGTCGATCCTCGACGCCGACGCGCTCAAGGGCCGCACGCTCGTGAACCTCAGCGGCGGATCACCACGGCAGGCCCGCACAATGGCGGCCTGGACCGCCGAACACGGCATCGACTACCTCGACGGCGTGATCATGGCCACCACCGACGCGATCGGCGGCCCGGACGCGGCCCTGTTCTTCAGCGGCCCCGCCGACGTCTACGAAACACACCGGCCCACACTGGCCGCCCTCGGCGAGAACGCGCTGCACGTCGGCGACTCACCCGGCCACGCCGCAGCGTTCGACGCATCCCTGCAGGACATGCTCTGGACCTCCATGAGCGGAGTGATCCACATGCTCGCGCTCGCCAAGGCGGAGAACATCGGCGCCACCGACATCGCCGCACACGCCAAGGCACTGCTCGGCTTCTTCCCCGCCATGATCGACCTGCTCGCCGAACAGGTCGCCACCGAGAACTACTCCGGCGACGCCGGCACCCTCGAATCCACCGCCGCGACGATGGACCACGTCCTCGACGCGATCCGCGCGCAAGGCCTCGACAACGGAGTCCTCACCGCGGCACGAGCCCAAGTCCGGCACGCGATCGACGCGGGCCACGGCTCCGACGGCTTCGCCAGGCTCGCCGCCCTCTAAGAGCGGAACTGCCGCGCCTTGATCCCGTACTGGCCCATCTTCCGGTACAGCGTCGCCCGGCCCATCCCGAGCTTCTCCGCCGCACCGACCACAGTGGACCCCGGCTCGGCGAGACACCGCACGATCGCGACGCCGCCTCCCGCGCCACCCGGCGCAACTGCTTGGCGTTCTCCGGCCAGTCGAAGAAACCGAGGTCACCGTCCACCTGAGGCTCCCGACGTCGTTCTGCTCGCCCAACTTCGCCTACCTCATGGCCTCCGACGCCAAAGACGTCCTCACCGCGCTCGACGGAGCGCCCCGGGTCCACGTCGTCCTGGACGACCACCACGACTCCGACACCGACCTCTGCGAACTCATGGTCCTCGCCGCAGAAGGGCCGCGTGAAACTCCACACCGCGCGCTACCCGCTCGAAGAGTTCCAAACCGCGCTCGACGCCCTCGACGCCGGACGCATCCGCGGCCGCGCGATCCTCGTCCCCTGAGGTGCTCGGTCCGTGAAGGACCCCTTCCCTCGGCTCAGCCGAAGAAACTCGACCTTCACACCTTCAAGCGCCCAAACACCTCGTGAGTGGTAAGGACGGTTAGAACCGTCCTCGCCACTCACGACACAATGAGCCCGTGCACCTCGACGCGCTCCTCACCGGCCAGCCCTCGGAAGTCCTCACCCGGACCCTCGAGCTCTCCCACGCCGAGCGGAAAGCCCTCCTCCCCGAACTCCTGGCCGCCTTCAAGGACAGCAGCCAGTTCGTCGAGGTCAAGCCCAACACCTACGGCGCCCGCAACCCGCTCAGGGGTCAGCAAGCCGCGACCGCCCTCTGGGCCATCCTCCCCGCCGGCGACCCCCTGCTCCGCAAGCTCTGGATCGCCTCACCCACGATCCTCGAACGCGTCCTGCAGGACCGATCACTCACCGAGCGCAAGACGATCGCACTGCGCATGATCGGCCACCACACCGCCTGGGAAGCCATCCGCCGCATGATCCTCGACGGCGACCTCGAACCCATCCGGACACCGGAGTACCACGCCGGCTGGTTCCGCTGGGCCGGACGCTTCGGCGGGAAACCACTGGCCGAACGGCTCCGGACCGAACCCGAAGCCCTCACCGAAATCTGGGAACTGCTCACGATCGAAGGCAACGGCGACGGCAGCTTCGCCGCCTTCGACAAGTACGTCCGCGACGAGGACAAATGGTCCACCGCGCTGCTCGAACTCACCGAAACCGGCGAACTCGACCGCACCCGGCTCCTCGACCTCACCCTCGACATCCTCGCCCGCGACTTCGCCGCCTTCCGCGCCCAGTGGTACACCGCGCTCCACGAAGCGCTCGCCCCCACTCCGAACGAACGCACAGCGGCTCAGCACCGCTATGCCCGGCTGTGCGGAAGCGGCCTCCCACGCACCGTCTCCTTCGCCGTCAAAGCACTGTCCCTTGTGGATAAACAAGGCACGCTGGACGACGAAGTCGCACTCCAGCACCTCCCCGCCGCAGCCGCCGGACGCGGCGCCGCCACCGCCAAACTCGCACTCAAACTCACCGGCCGCATCGCCGACCGACGCCCCGAACTCACCGACCTCGCCAACGAGGTCTTCGAAGCGGCACTCACCCATGACGCCTCCGACGTCCGCGCCATCGCCACCGCCCGGCTCGGTGTCACCCCTGACGCGGCACCCGTCATCGAGACCACCGAGTACGCGGAACCCACCCGAACACCGTGGGACCAGCGCAGGACGCTGACCGTCCCGCTCGAAATCCCCGACACCCCGGCCGCGGTCGCCGAAGCCCTTTCGTCCCTGCTCGCCGACCCCGACCAGGCCGACCTCCTCCTGGCCGCCCTCGACGGCGCCCACCGTGTCGCCGGCGAACTCCGGGACGCCCTCAAACCGCTGGTGAAACGCGCCGCCCGGATCGCCGACCAGAAGTACAGCGCGGCCGTACCGAAGATGATCGCCACCCTCATCCTCGGCCTCACCGGACGCGACGTCGCCCCTCCGCCGAAGGTCGACGGCTGGCGCCGCCCCCTCCACCACCGGGTCACCGCCCTCCTCGAAGGCACCGCCGTCCCCGTCTCCGCCGCCACCCACCAAGGCGGCTGGCTCGACCCCGTCGCCTTCGTCGCCCGCATGCTCGAACACCCCGACGCGGCAGAAGACGACGTCGCCGACGCACTCCTCCGGCTCGCCCCCGACACGAGACCCGAAGCCCTCGCGCTCGCCGCGGATCTCACCGGGCCGCACGCCGACACCATTCGCTATGCCCTCGGCGGACCGGCCATCGACGACACGGGCTGGACCGCCCTCGCCGCCGCCCGCGCCCGGCACCCCGAATCCGCCGACCCCGCCGCCGCACTCCGCGGCGAACCCGGACCGGCCATCACCTGGACGGCGAAAGCCGGCCTGACCCACTACGGCTTGAACACACTGAACGTCGAACAAACCCCGGAACCCGTCTCACCGGGCGCTCCCTGGCTGGGCATCCCCTTCGACGGCCGGGCCCCCGAGTGGCTCGGCTTCACCGAATGCCACGAAGCGGTCTCGTCCCCGTATGACCGCGACCACCTCGAAGCCACGGTCGCCGGAAACCTGTACTTCAACGACATCGAAGTCGGCTATCCCGTGGAGCAGGCCGCGCTGCCCCCGTTCCTCGACAGCCCCTCGGTACCGGGCCTCCCCGGCACGACGCTCCTCGCCACCACCCTCTCGCTGAAACGCCCCGCCGCCGTCCAACTCGGCACGGACGCCGTGCTCACCCTGCTGGACCGGCGGATGCTCGGCCCCCGCGCGCTCGGCGAGGCGCTGGGCGTACTCGGCTCGCAGCTCATCATCACGCGACTGGCACCCCGGCTCGCGGTGATCGCGAACGAACACCCGATCGCCGTTCTGTCCACACTCGACACTTTGCTGCCGAAGCTGGCGCCCTCCCACCGCGGCATCTTCGCGCTGCTGGAGCTCGCCGCGGACCTCGTGGACCGCGGAGCGGGCACGATCAGCGCCGAAACGAAGGAATGGCTCGCAGGCTTCAAGGGCGGTTCGAAAGCGGCGAAGGCGGCGTCACGACTCAGCGGCTGACATCCGGGCCGCCAGCACATGTGAACACGGCCCTCGGTTCTCCTGATGCTTGGCCCACCACGCACACGTGCACCCGGCGGGCGAAAGCCGGACACGCTGCACCGAGCCGGCACGGGTGATCTCGTAGCCACCGTCCGGCAACATACGGACGGCTCCGGCGGCGAGAAGCTCCTGGGCTTTCGCCAGCCGGCCGTTCGCCGGAGCGGCCCCGCTCGGGAGCTCGCGCGGGAACCACATGCCGTCGACGACGTCGTGTCCGGCGCGACCCGCGACGAGTTCCGGCGCTTCGAGCCCCGCCGCCAGCGCGTTCAGCCAGCCGCCTTCGCCCGAGAAACCGCGGGACGGCTCCGGGGACAGCGTGACGACGAGCCGCGCTCGCTCCAACCGAAACACCCAAGTCGCGACCTCGCTGTCCGGTCGCGTGTAGACGGTCAGTCCCTGGACGAACCGGATGAGCGGCTCGACGATCCGCAACCGATGGAGCCCGGTCGCCGGGATCGAGTCCCGGCCCGGCCGTGACGTCAGCCGGAGCCCACGGCCCGACGCCACCGCCCAAGACTTGCCAACCGAAGTGGGGAGCCTCCGCAGGAAGTTCCGTGCCTCCGCCTTGTCCAGCTCCGCCTTCTCGACCGCTCCCACCGTGACAGCGGCGACCTCGGCGAACCCCGACACCCAGCGATCCGGCAGCGGCACCACGGACTCGTCGTTCTGCCCGTCGAGAGTGCGAAGGCGGATCCCCTCACCACGAACGGTCAGGTGTAACGGATCCTGGGCCACGACCCCGGCCAGAACGGTCCGCGTCGCCTCGGACAGGTCCACATTGGTGCAACCCTCACCGAGATCACCCGCCTCCAGCAGATCGAGCCTGGCGTAGACGCCGCAGCATGGCGAGAAAGCCTCCGCTCGCAGCGTCGTCCGGTCCGCGGTGAAGACCGGATCGGATTCGGCGATCAACCGCTTCACCATGGACGGCGGCATCCAGAACCGGGTGCGGGCGACCTTCCCCAGCACGAGCAGCGCCTGGGCCGCCTGTGCTCCAGGTTCCAAGAAACCCTGGAAGAGCACGGACGTCGAGGCGTCCTCCTCCAACTGCTCCAGCAAGACCTCGGTGATCACCGGGCAACCCTAGCCAGGGCCCCCGACAGTCTTTGCGGGTTTTGTCGTCGGCTTAAAGTTGATCTTGTCAATTGCCCGACTGAATAGGTCGTTATACACTTTGAATCGACCGAATCAGTCCGACTGAGCCTGACGACGCCGATAGGCGCGTTGCTGACACGCCCTCGAGCAGTAGTCCCGCGGCCTGCCCCGCCCTCCCCCATCCAGCGGCTTACCGCAGACGACGCACTCCCCTCCCCCAGTTTCGTCACTGATTACCTCACTCCCCTGGCTTTGGATGAGCGCCTCGACACCGTCGAGGGTCCGCCGCAGCCCGAATTCGAAGGTGTCCAGCGGAGCATCCATTCCCCCGGCCTTCCACAGCCGCTCCAGTGCCGGATAGCGGTCCAGGCGCTCGAAGAGGGACTCGCGTTCGCTCCACCAGCGCTCATGGGTCACCCCCGTGCGCCGCTGGAGCTCCGCGGCCTCCCCCGCCTGACGCGCGGCCGACTCGACGAATCCGCCCACCAGGTTCACCACCGCGATCACCTCCGCCGGCGCCAAACCGCTACGCGAAGCCACGTCCAGCGCGTGGTCGTAGCCGGCCATGATGTTCGGCCCCGGGAGGCGGCGGGACCCGGAGCTGTGAACCAGCCACGGATGCCGGTGGTGCATCTCCCAGGCCCGCCGCGCCCAGCGTTCGAGGCCCGCTCGCCAGCCGAGCCCGTTCGAAGCCCCCATCGGGAACTCGCCGTACACCGCGTCACGCATCAGTTCCACCAGTTCCGCCTTGCCGGGGACGTACCGGTAGAGCGACATGGTGGTGGTACCGAACCGTTCCGCGACCTTGCGCATCGACAGCGAGGCAAGCCCTTCGGCGTCCGCGACCTCGACGGCCGCCGCGACGATCCGGCCGAGGCTCAACCCGGGCCGCTCCGGCTCGGACGTTCCCCACAGCAGTTCGATCGCACGCTCCGGATCCGGCTGCGTGTCGTCTTTCGCCACCGCTACTCCCTTGACGCTCTTCACTCGCTCGTGTTTAGCTGATAAACCTCAGTATATCCCATATACCTCCCGCAGGAGCGCTTCAGCATGCCCGAAATCAGGTTCTTCGTATCCCCGGACGGCAGAGACGACTGGCCCGGCACCGCCGAACAGCCGTTCGCCAGCCCGAAAGCCGCGCAGGTGGCCGTCCGTGCCGCGACGGCCACCATGACCGGCGACGTCATCGTCTCTTTCGCGGCAGGCGTCCACCGCCTGGACGAACCCCTTGTCTTCACTGACACACAGGGTGATTCCGGGCCGAACGGCTTCCGCGTGATCTTCCAGGCACACGGCTACGGAACAGCCGACCAGGCCGAGGTCGAACTGAGCGGCGGCCGCGAGATCACCAGCTGGACGACGGGCGACGACGGCGTCTGGACCGCGCCGATCGGCGACCTGGCGCCACGACAGCTCACCGTCGACGGCAAACCCGCGGCACGAGCGGCCCGCACGGACGGACTCCCGGGAAACGTGACGAAAACAGCGGCAGGTTACGTCACGGACAGCACGGAGCCTCAGGCGTGGCCGGACCCCTCCGGGCTGGAGTTCGTGTATCCGGGCGTCTACCCGTGGTCCGAAGCCCGGCTCGCGGTCGCGTCGATCTCCGGTGACGCCTCCTCGACCGCGATCACCATGGCTCAGCCCGCTTTCGACCATGCCAAATCCCTCTACGACGCCAAGTGGTACGGCGCCGGTGGCGACGGCTCCTGGGACGGCCTCGCCGCACCGTCCACGCTCGAGAACAACGTGGCTTTCCTGACCGAACCGGGAACATTCGCCGTCAGCCGCATCGACACAGGCGAGCACGTCCTGCATTACCGTCCTCGTCCCGGAGAGGAGATCGGCGAGACCAGCGTCGTCGCTCCGGTGCTCGAGACGCTCATCAGCGGACGAGGTGTGCACGACCTCGTGCTGCGCGGCTTCACCTTTACCGACGCGACCTGGTCCGGTCCTGCCCGCACCGGCGGCTACCTGCACTATCACGGCAACGCACGCTACGAGCGGGGTGACTTCCAGAAGATCGACCTCGGCGCGGACGTGGGCTATGTCCACGTGCCCGCCGAGCCGGTCCAGTTGCCCGCCAACGTCAGCCTCACGTCGGTCAGCCGGGTCTCCCTGGAGGACAACCATTTCACCCGGCTCGGCGCGGGAGGACTGCTGATCGAGGACGCCACCGACGTGCGGATCCGGGCGAACGTCTTCGACGAGATCTCGGGCAGCGGGATCGCCGTCCACATGAGCACCCGGGTCGCGGTCGAAGACAACCTCGTCCACCACATCGGCACCGAGTACCGCGGTTCGTCCGCCGTCCTCGTGGTCGAGTCGGCGGAGACCATCGTAGCACACAACGAGATCCACGACGTCCCGCACAACGGCATCGTGATCACCGGCGGTGAGCGCGCCAAGGGCACGCAGGTGATCTCGAACCTCGTCGAGCGCAGTTTGGGGAAGCTCATGGACGGCGGCGGGATCTACCTGTCGGCCCCACAGGGCTCGTCGTTCGCCGGTGGGGCGCTGGTCCGCGGCAACGTCATCCGCGACGTCCTCACCTCGTACAACTTCGGCCTCTACACCGACTACGGCGCGGCGTGGATCACCGTTCTCGGCAACATCGTCCACCGGGCCGACACCCCGATCGTGCTCCAGGTGGGACCGCCGATGGAGCACGTCGCCTTCGTCGGCAACTTCTGGGATGCCCTGCCCGACGGCTACGACACCCCACCCGAGACGGTGACCGTGGCCGGGAACACGGTGCTGCCCAAGGAGAGTTTCGACGAGGCCGTCCGGGCGGACCCGGCGGGCGCGGACATCCTCGCGCGGGCGGGCCGCCGCGGTCTGGAACGATGATCACCGCTCCTGCCGGGCACGAGTCCGGCAGGAGCCGCTCCGGCCACGATTCCCGAGGAGACCACGCGCGATGCCGACGCAGACCACGGAAGCCCCCGGGACCCGCCGACGTCTCGCGCGGATCGCGACCGAGGTGCTCGCTCCTTGGGTCTGGGTGCTCGGTCTCCCGCTGATCGTCGCCTGGATCTTGACCAGATCCGGGACGAAGGACCTCATCGGACCGCCCTCCCACCCGCGGGGGAAGGTGGCGGTGAGGCGTCGGTGCCGGTGGTCGTGA